>CAVSVZ010000054.1:0-128616 GCA_963731495.1 uncultured Alphaproteobacteria bacterium | reverse complement strand
GTACTTGTCCTCTACTGGTTCGGTTGGTCTTGCTCATCAGGTCGATGTTCTCGACCTCGGGATGCGCCCGGAATGCTCGACCAGCGTCGAAAGGCCGCGGCCTCCAGCTCGGTCCGGGTGCGCTCGTCCAATTCCGCGACATCGGTCATGGTCAGCTCCTCTTTCTGGGTCGTATAGCGCGGTCCATCAGTGGGTCACGCCGACGCCGGTCTCGCTGATCAGCCAGTCGACCACCACGGCAGGCGCTTCCTGCTCGCTTACCCCGGCGGCGCGCGCCTCCTCGTAGACCTTCAGCTGCCGATCGGCGCTGGTGCCGCGCCGCAGGATCTCGCGTACGTTCTGCACCTCGGCCAGGCAGCCGAGCCGATCGGCCTCGTCCTGCACCAGCTCGATCAGCTCCTCCGCCAATGCGGCAAACGGCTTGCGCGTCAGCGCGCCGAAATCCGCAAGCTCGCCCTGGATGCCGTAGCGCTGGGCCAGCCACTTGTTCTCCTCGACCAGGGTCGAGCGATAGCGCCGCCAGGTCTGGTTCCGCGAGCGCAGGCGATAGAGCGTCGACAGGATCGCCTGGTACAGCGCAGCGATCGTGATCGCATCGTCGAGCCGCGTGCAGACGTCGCAGACCCGCATCTCGAGGGTGTCAACCGCGCGCTCGGCCGGAGATCCCACCAGATCTTGGTGGCGTCGTCGCACAGGCCGGTCTGGGCCAGCTGCTCCAGCATGTGCTGCCATTCCTCGGCGCTGTCAAAGTACTCCGGCAGGCCGCTGCGTGGCAGTTGCCGAACACCGACGGCCGATACGCCATGAGCCCGGTCGCCTGCCCCATCCAGAACGGTGAGGAGGTCGACAGCGCCAGAAGATGCGGCAGGAAGTAGGTCGCCTGGTTCATCAGGTCGATGCGCAGCTGGTTGTCCTCGATCCCGGCGTGCACATGCATCCCGCAGATCACCATGCGCTGGGCCAGCGCCTGCATGTCGCGGCTGAGGACGATGTAGCGTTCCTTGTCGACCCGGCGCTGGTTGCGCCAGTTGGCGAACGGGTGGGTCGAGGCGGCGATCAGCGCCATGCCGAACGCCTCGGCGGTCTTGGCGATCGTCGCCCGCAGCTCGGTCAGCTCGCGGCGCGCCTGCGCGATATCGCGACAGACGCCGGTGCCGACCTCGACCTGCGCCTGCAGCAACTCGTGGGTCACGTGCTCGCCGAGCAGCTTCTGGCAACGCTCCATGAAGCCCTTGGGTGGTGCGGCAACCAGGTCGCGGGTGTCGGGATCGACCAGGAGATACTCCTCCTCGACGCCAAGCGTGAGAGACGGGGCGGTCAGCGGCATGGTCGGGCCGAGCTCATCGCTGCCAGAGCCGATAGAGCTTGGGATCGCGCAGCGGTTCGCGCAAGACCTCGGCGATGCGCTCGGCCCAGGCCGCCGCGCGCGCTCCGGTGTCGATCAGGTCCTGGCGCAGCTCGAAGGTGACGTGGGGCAGGCCGGTCCGCCTGGCGTGGAACGGGATCGTATAGCCGACCGGGTAGCGGCCGGAATAGGGCTCGTTGTCGCCGACCCGGATCGCCGGATCGCGGCGCAGCCCCTCGAGCACGGGCCCGGCCAGCCGGTCGTCCTCGTCCCACAGCACGGCGACCTCCCAGGGCCGCCAGCCGCGCTGCATGATCGGCGTGAAGCTGTGGATCGAGACGATCGCAGGCACGCCGACGCGCCGGCGCAACTGCGCGATCTGCCGCGCGACCGCCCGATGATAGGGGATGAAGTAGCGCCTCAGGCGCCTTTGCACCTCGGCGGCATCGAGGTTCTGATTGCCGGGCACGAAGGTGCCATCGCTGATCTCGGGGATCGAGCTCGGGTCGCCCGGCTTGCGGTTGGGATCGATCACCAGGCGCGAGTTGTGGCACAGCACCGCCGGCGCATCCAGTGCCAAGGCGAGCTGCCGGGTGACATGGGCGGCGCCGATGTCCCAGCCGATATGGCGGCCGAGCTCTTGCTCGGGCAGGCCCAGCTTGTCGAGGCACGGCGGGATCCACCGACCGGCATGATCGCAGACCAACAGGCACGGCGCGCGCCCGCCGGCATGAAAACATTCGACCAGCCGGTCCTCCGGCGGCTGTTGGCCTTCGACGGAATGTGTTTCTTTGTGGGTAGCGGTCGGGTCGACGTCGAACATGGGCACCTACGATCGATGGGCGTCGCGAAAGGCCGCCCGAGCAGCCAAGCACGTGCAGATCTTTCAGATACTAGGCCGTTGCCGCCGGCACCAGATACCAAACGCCACACAGGGCTGCGCCCCATTGCGGGGGTGGGGCCCCTGGCCGGTGGCGACGCACCGGTTCTTCCAGCATTCTCGCGGGTGTTGGGTTTGTTCGGTCTCTTGAGTGCAAGCTTCTCGACCCGGCATGCACGCGAAAACGGGGGCATTGCGCGTCGCGATTGGCCCCGGTGCCGCTGACCCCAGGGCGTGACCGTTGGCAGCGTGCGATCCGATCACTCTCCAGGATTTCCGCAGTTGTTGGGTTCGTTTGGCTCTGCGGGTTCGCATCTCGCGTGGAAGCGGCAGAGCGCGTCGCGATCGGCGCAGATGTGCCCGGCTTCAGCGGCGTGATCGTCGGCAACGTGCGATCCCATCATTCTCCAAAATTTCCGGGGGTGGTGGGTTCGTTCGGCGTTTGAGGCGCCAAGCACGTCCGACGCGCGAGCGCATGCAGCAGGGAGCGACGCGTGCCGCGATCGGGCCACAGCGGAAGGGTCGACGGCGCAGGCTCGCTTGCCGTTCGCGAGACACCAATCCGCGTGGATCTCTGCGGGTTTTGGGTTTGCTCGGTTCTTGTGACGATCGCTCGCCGGCCGGGCGGCCGACTACGCTGAGCATGTCGCGTTCCTTGGGGGTAGGCGCGGTACGAGGAAGAGCGCTGGACAAGGAAGTATAGCCGAATGTAGGAACAAATGCAAATATGGGGCGGGGCGTCATCAGCGAATCAGGCCGGGCTGTCGGCAGGGGTTGGCGAGGGCGGTCGGGGCCTTGGCAGTCAGGCCTTATTCAAAGCATGAAGCGCCGTCTCGGGCGCGCGGTCGATGATGCGCAGCAGCGCGCGAGCCGGACCCTGTGGTGCCCGTCGGCCCTGTTCCCAGTTGCGCACGGTGTCGACCGGAACGCCGACGCGTCTGGCGAAGGCGACCTGGGACAAGCCGACCTTGCGACGGACGCGGCGCGCATAGGCAGCCGCATCGCGCATCGCCTCGGCATCATCCTCTGCGATCTGGGCCGCGATCTCTTCCTCGGTGGTGGCATCAATCTTTGACCAGTCGGCCTGTGCCGCCAGCGGCCGCTCCGAACCGTCACGGAGGATCTCGACCACCGTCCCGTCGTTCTTCAGACGTGCTTTTGTCATCATAGTCTTCCTGTTCGCGAGCGTTGGCCTTGCGCGCGGAGATGATTCGGACGGCACGACCGCGCATCGTGTAAACGATGATGAACACCCGGCCGCTGATCCGGCCGTGCAAGCGATAGCGTGCCTCGCCATAGTCTCGGCGCTCATCGAGCTCGACCCACCTGCCAGGGTCAGCGAAGGCCGAAACCACGTAGGCGAATGAAAATCCCCGCTTGCGCAGGCACTGCGTGCTCTTGCTATCGTCCCATTCAAATTCCATTGCATGATGCCCTTCTTATAGTTCAATGAACGAGTCGTTCAATGGCACAGTGTGCCGCCCGGTCAAAAAAGTGGCCCGGCGGAGAACCGCCGGGCCGCAGGCTTGGGAGGAGGAAGGTTACTGCCTGATTCGCCAGACACTGCCTTCAGCACGCTACGAGCAGCCCGTGGTCGAGCCACAGGTGTCGCACTTCAAGCAGGTGCCGCTGCGAACCAGGGTAAAGTTGGCGCAGTTCGGGCACGGGTCTCCCTCGTACCCCTTGAGCCGCGCCAACCTCGCCTGAGCCAGCCGCTCATCGAGCAAGGCCGCCTCAGCCGATTCGCTCGGGCGGACGGCGGCGCTGGCGCTGCCGCCTCCACCCATCGATGCGCCAATCGCGGACGCTGCCGCCGGCGCCTCGGAACGCTCACCACCACCAGGACCCGTGGGACCACCACCATGCAGCAGGCGCAGATTGCCGCGCACATAGCCACTGCTGGCCAGCTGCTTGATCGCGTCATCCCGCCTCAGATGGCGCTCCTTGGCGCCATGGCCGAGGCTGTCGTGGTGCAACTCGGTCGGATCGACGTTGGCGAGATCGTTCCGCTCGAGATAGGAGATCGCCAGCTCGCGGAAGATGTAGTCGATCACCGAGCTGGCCATCTTGATCGTATCGTTGCCCTGCACCGGGCCAGACGGCTCGAACCGCGTGTAGGCGAACGCCTCGACGAACTCCTCGAGCGGCACGCCGTACTGCAGGCCGATCGAGACCGCGATCGCGAAGCTGTTCATCAGCGAGCGGAAGGCCGCACCTTCCTTGTGCATGTCGATAAAAATCTCGCCGAGCCGGCCATCGATATATTCGCCGGTTCGCAGATAGACCTTGTGGCCGCCGACCACCGCCTTTTGCGTGTAGCCCTTGCGCCGGCTCGGCAGGCGGTCGCGCTTGGCGATCACCCGCTCGACCAGCCGCTCGGCAACCTCGACAACGCGCTCGGCGGCGACCTCTTCGTGCTCCTCGTCCTCGAGCTCTTCGGCCAGGGCGATCGCCGAGAGCGGCTGGGACAGCTTGGAGCCGTCGCGATACAGCGCCAGCGCCTTCAGGCTCAGCTGCCAGGCATCCATATAGGCCTGGCTGCAGTCCTCGACGGTCGCACGCGCCGGCATGTTGATGGTCTTGGAGATCGCGCCGCTGATGAACGGCTGGGCGGCCGCCATCATCCGGATGTGGCTGCTGGTCGAGAGATAGCGCTTGCCGAGCCGGCCGCACGGATTGGCGCAGTCGAACACCGGCAGATGCGCGTCCTTGAGGTGCGGTGCGCCCTCCAGGGTCATCGCGCCGCAGCAGTAGAGGTTGGCCGCCTCGTACTGCGCGCGCGAGAAGCCGATCGTGCTCAACAGATCGAGATTGAGGTCGGCCAGCTGCTCGTCGGTGAGCCCCAGCACGTCGCGGCAGAACGCCTGGCCGAGCGTGTACTGGTTGAACGCGTACTTGATGTCGAACGCGCTCGGCAGCGCCCGTTCCAGCTGCTCCAGGATCTCGGGCGTGAAACCCTTGGCCGCCAGGCTCTCGTGATTGATCTCGGGCGCGCCGATCAGGGTGCCGCGGCCGACCGCATAGCGCACGATGTCCTCGGTCTGCCCGGTATCGTAGCCGAGCTTGGCCAACGCCCGCGGCGCCATGCGGTTGATGATCTTGAAGTAGCCGCCGCCGGCCAGCTTCTTGAACTTGACCAGGGCGAAGTCCGGCTCGATGCCGGTGGTGTCGCAGTCCATGACCAGGCCGATCGTGCCGGTCGGCGCGATCACCGTGGTCTGGGCGTTGCGGTAGCCATAGCGCTCGCCCGCTTCGAGCGCCTCGTCCCAGGCGCGCCTGGCCGCCTCAGTCAGCGCCGGCAGCGGCACCCGCGATGGATCGAGCGGGACCGGCCGTACCGACAGCTCCTCGTAGTCGCGCTTCTCGCCATGCGCGGCGCGGCGATGGTTGCGGATCACGCGCAGCATCGCATCGCGATTTTGGCCGAAGCCGGCGAACGGGCCCTGCTCCTTGGCCATCTGGGCCGAGACCGCATAGGCGGTGCCGGTCATCAGCGCGGTGATGGTGCCGGCCAGCGCACGCGCCTGATGGCTGTCATAGCCGATGCCCGAGGCCATCAGCAGGCCACCGAGATTGGCGTAGCCCAGGCCCAGCGTGCGGTAGCGGTAGGACAGCTCGGCGATCTTGTGCGACGGGTACTGCGCCATCATCACCGAGATCTCGAGCACCATGGTCCACAGCCGCACCGCGTGCTCGAAGCCGGCGATGTCGAACGCGTCGTCCTTGAGGAAGGAGATCAGGTTCAACGACGCCAGGTTGCACGCCGTGTCGTCGAGGAACATGTACTCCGAGCACGGGTTGGACGCGTTGATCCGGCCCGAGGCCGGGCAGGTGTGCCACTCGTTGATCGTGCTGTCGTACTGCACGCCGGGATCGGCGCTGGCCCAGGCAGCGTGGCTGATCGTGTCCCACAGCTGGCGGGCCGGCATGGTCTTGGCGATCCGGCCATCGGTGCGTCGGGTCAGCTGCCACTCGCGGTCCTCGACCACGCGCTCGAGGAAATCGTTGCTGACCCGCACCGAGTTGTTCGAGTTCTGGCCCGAGACCGTGAGATAGGCGTCCGAATCCCAGTCGGTCGAATAGGTCGGGATGTCGATCCGGGTGTAGCCCTGGCGGGCGAACAGGATGCCGTGCTGCAGGGCCGCATCCGGCAGCATCACCTGGCGCGCCGCGCGCAGCGCCGCCCGCAGCTCGCGATTGGTCTTGGGGTCGAACCGCTCGTCGCCGTCGAGGCCGGCCGCATGGCAGGCGGTCATGATCGCATTCAGATGCCGCGCGAGCAGCTTGGAGCCGGCGACCAGCGCCGCGACCTTCTGCTCCTCGAGCACCTTCCAGTTGACGAACTCCTCGATGTCCGGATGGTCGACGTCGACCGTGACCATCTTGGCGGCGCGCCGCGTGGTGCCGCCGGACTTGATCGCGCCGGCGGCCCGGTCGCCGATCTTGAGGAAGCTCATCAGTCCGGACGACTTGCCGCCGCCCGAGAGCGGCTCGTTGGCCGCGCGCAACGCCGAGAAGTTGGTGCCGGTGCCGGAGCCGTACTTGAACAGCCGGGCCTCACGCACCCACAGATCCATGATCCCGCCCGGGTTCACCAGGTCGTCGCCGATGCTCTGGATGAAGCAGGCGTGGGGCTGGGGCCGCTCATAGGCCGAATTGGAGGCCTGGACCTCGCCGGTCTTGTGATCGGCGAAGTAGTGGCCCTGCGCCGGCCCGTCGATGCCGTAGGCCCAGTGCAGCCCGGTGTTGAACCACTGCGGCGAGTTCGGCGCGCCGTACTGGCTCGCGATCATGAAGCGCATCTCGTCGAAGAACGCCAGGGCGTCCTCCTCGGAGTCGAAATAGCCTCCCTTCCAGCCCCAATAGGTCCAGGTGCCGGCGAGGCGGTCGAACACCTGCTTGGCCGAGGTCTCGCCGCCATGGCGCTGATCCTCGGGCAGGGCGCCCTGCGCCTGGTCATCGGCACGCCTGGGGCGCAGCCACTCCGGCACGCCCTTGTCCTCGACCGGGGTGAGGTGATGCGGCACGCCGGCCTTGCGGAAATATTTCTGGGCCAGCACGTCGACCGCGACCTGGGACCAAGCGCTCGGCACCTCGATGTCGTCGAGCCTGAAGACCACCGAGCCGTCCGGGTTGCGGATCTCGCTACAGGCAGTGCGAAACCCGATCGCTTCGTAAGGCGACCGCCCGGCGGTCGTGAACGCACGCTCAATCCTCATCAACCACACTCCAGCACGGCTTCACATAGCGGATGGACTGCAGACGGCTTCTCCGGACGCAGCGCGCAGTCGTTCGCCGTCCCCATCGCCGCGGAACGAAACCGCAACGCCAGGGCCGGCCAGGGGCCGTGCGGATCAAGGGGCATCAGCGTGGTTGCTCTCCACCTCATTCCACTCAACTCTACTACCCCCATTCGAACCACTGCAGCAACGTCCATCGTGTCAACACCTGCCGATTTTCTCCCTCGCACACGGCAAACCCCCGTACCTGCAAGGCTTTAGGCCTGTGCCAGAGGATCTGCGCCCAGCCCTTCGGGAGGGGCGGTTGGAAGCGCAGGCATCTATATATAGAGGTTTCTGTGGCGCGCGCAACAGGATGTTGTATTGCCTCCCGAGCGCGCCTGGCAGCGGGCCCGGGAGCGCGACGGCTGTTGCGGTCGTGCAACGCATGATGGAGATGGAGATCAGGCAAGCCCGCCAAAAACCTCCATGGAGACTGCCTCCATCCGGATGGAGTTCGATGGAGATGGAACGAACGGGGAACAAAGAAGGCGAGTTATCCCCAGGCTCGGCGCTTGGGAGACTGCCGCGAGATCGTCACATCCCGCCTGTAGCGACTGGAGTCGCCGGTTGCGCTGCGTGATGCGGGTGGCGGGGGTGTGCCAGCTGCAAGGACCGGTGCACCCAGGTGCCGGCGGCCAGGTCGATAACGGCGGAGGCTGGACCGGGTTGCGGTTCGTGGCCATAGTGCGCTCGGCGGGCCCGGCACCACGGCCTGGACTGTGCTGACCTTCGGAGCCGGGACCGATCGCAACCCGGCAAGCGCGGGTCGCAGAATTGGGGGATAGGCGGATTGAGCGCGCTCTGGACCAACCACTTCTTCACGATCCTGAGGACCTGGCTGCGCGGCGAGCTGGTCGGCGAGGACGAGCACGGCAACCGCTACTATCGCGAGCGCCGGCGCAAGGACGAGCCGTGGCGCCGCGAGCGCCGCTGGGTGGTGTTCAAGAGTGTGGCCGAGCCGACCGAGGTGCCGCCTGGCTGGGTCGGCTGGCTGCACAAGCGCATCGAGCTGCCACCGAGCGAGGTGCCGCTGCCGGCACCGCGCTGGGAGCAGGAGCGGATGCCGAACCTGACCGGCACCGACGCCGCCTATCTGCCGCCGGGCGCGATCCAGCGTGGCGGCCAGCGGGCGCCGGCGACCGGCGACTACGAAGCCTGGCGGCCGAAATAGGGTGCGGCGCCGGTTAACCTTAAGCGACCGTTAACCCTTAGAGGCCATGTTCGGAAGGTCGCAACCCATGTACCGGTAGTGCTTCGTCTTCGATCCTGTCGTCCTCGCGATCTTCGTCGTCGTCTATCTGAGCCTGATTCTCGGCCGCCTGCCGGGGTTCGCGTTGGACCGCACCGGCGTCGTGCTGGTCGGCGCGATCGCGATCATGGCGACCGGTCACATGTCGTCGCAGAAGGCCTGGGCCAGCGTCGACATCCCGACCATCGGCATGCTGTTCGGGCTGATGATCGTCTCGGCCCAGTTCGGCTCGTCGGGATTCTATGGTCGCCTGACCAGCCGGCTGAGCGGGCTGCAGGTCAGCGACCGGATGCTGCTGCTAGTGGTCATCCTGGTCACCGGCGTGCTGTCCGCGCTGCTCACCAACGACATCGTGGTGTTCGCCATGACCCCGGTGCTGGTGGCCGGCTGCGGCCAACGGCGGCTCAATCCGGTGCCGTTTCTGCTCGGTCACATGTGCGCGGCGAACCTCGGCTCGGCGGCGACCGTGATCGGCAATCCCCAGGTGATCTTCGTCGGCCAGCACTTCGATCTGAGCTTCAACGCCTATCTCCTGGATTCGCTGGTCCCTGTGCTGCTGTCGCTGGTCGTGGCCTGGCTGACGATCTGCCTGGTCCTGCGCGGGTCGTGGCGCGACGGCGACGTGCAGGTCCCGGAAGAGCATCTGCCGACCTATCTGCCCTACCAGGCGCTGAAGGGCGTCCTGGCGATCGGGGCGATCGTGTTCGCCTACATCCTGACCGACTGGCCGCACGAGATCGTCGCCCTGGCCGTCGCCGGCGTGCTGCTGATGTCGCGGACGCTGCAATCGCGGCGCATGCTCGACATGGTCGACTGGCAGCTGCTGCTGCTCTTCATCGGCCTGTTCATCGTCAACGAGTTGATGAGCGCCACCGGCACCCTGAACGTCCTGCTCGGCTTAGTGAGGAGCGCGGGCGTCAATCTCGACAACGCCGCCGACCTCTACGTGACGACGGCCGTCGCGTCCAATCTGGTCTCCAACGTGCCGGCCGTGATGCTGCTCGCCAATGCCAGCAAATCGACGCTGGCCGCTCCCATCCTTGCGATCTCCAGCACGTTTGCCGGCAATCTCCTGCTGATCGGCAGCCTGTCGAACCTGATCGTCCTTGGGCAGGCCGAGAAGTTCGGGGTCAAGATCACCCTGGCAGAGCACGCCCGGGTCGGCCTGCCGGTCGGGGTGATCAGCCTCGTGATTGCCGCGCTTTGGCTGTGGCTTCGCGTCGAGGTCCTGTGAGACGGCCCATGAACCTGTCCGATCGAGAGTGAGAGCCATGCTGCGCGGCACGTATACCAAGTTGAATGTGCTCAATTTCTTTTCCGGTGACGTCGGCAACGCGGTCGGCCCGTTTCTGGCGACCTACCTGATCGCGACCGCAAGCTGGAAGGAGGCGTCGATCGGCTGGGTGCTGCTGGTCATCAACCTGGCGACCGTGGTCTCGCAGACGCCGGCCGGCTGGCTGATCGACCACACCCGCTACAAGCGCCTGCTGATCGCGCTCGCCGCCGGCGCCATCGGGCTTGCCATGATCGTGATCCCGCTGGTGCCGCATTTTCCGAGCGTGCTCGGCGCCTCGGCGCTCATCGGCGTCGCCGCCGCCATCATCATCCCAGCGCTCGCCGCGGTCACGCTCGGCATCGTGAAACGCGCCCGATTTACGCTGCAGACCGGCGCCAACCAGGCCTTCAACCACGCGGGCACGGTGGTCGCCGCCGTGCTGATCGGCGGTTTGAGCTACTATGTCTGGTCGGGTGCGATGTTCGTGATCGTGGGCCTCCTGGCCACGGCGACCGTGATTACGGTGCTCAGCATTTCCGAGAGCGCGATCGACCACGACGCCGCGCGGGGCGCTGCCGACACCGGCGCCACCGAGCCAGGCGCGGAGGATTTTCGCACGGTCTTCGCCAACCGACCGCTGGTCACCTTCATGATCTGCGTCGGCCTGTTCCACCTCGCCAATGCGCCGATGCTGCCGCTGGCCGGCCAGAAGCTGGCGCTCGGCGAGAAGCAGCTCGCCACGCTGTTTCTGGCCGGCTGTGTGATCGTCGCGCAGCTGGTCATGATCGCCGTCTCCGCGCTGGTCGGAATGCGCGCCGACCGCTGGGGTCGCAAGGTGTTTCTGCTGATCGGCTTCGGGGTGTTGCCGCTGCGCGGCGTGCTGTTCTCGTTGGCCCACGATCCGGAGCTGGTGCTCACGATCCAGATCCTGGATGGCGTGGGCGCCGGCATCTACAGCGTCATCCTGTTCCTGGTGGTGGCCGATGTCACCCGCGGCACCGGAACCTTCAACCTCGCTCAGGGCGTGGTGATCACGATCCAGGGGGTGGGGGCTGCCTTTGGCTCGCTGCTCGGTGAGGATCTGGCGGGTTGGTTCGGCTACGACATCGCGTTCGCGGCGCAGAGCGCTCTGGCGCTGGTGGCGTTCCTGCTGGTCCTGTTGGCGATGCCCGAGACCCGGCCGAAGAAGCTCGCTCCAAAGGCCGCCGCGGCGGTCGCCGACTGAGAACGTCCGAGGTTGCGCGCGGCAAGGGCGCGAGCGGAGCCCACGTGTCTTGCAGACCGAAGAACAGTACCGGCAGCGCTTCGAGCGGATCATCCGGGCCGATCCCGACCTGATGCATCTGCTTGTGAGGATTCGAGGCCTTGAGCTGCCGCAATGGCGGCTGGTCGCCGGCTGCCTCTACCAGACGGTCTGGAACGTGCTCACCGGGCGCCTGCCGCGCACCGGGATCAAGGACTACGACCTGAGCTATTTCGATGCTGCCAACCTGTCGTGGCCAGCCGAGGACAGGGTCATCCGCCGGCTGGCGGCCGCGACCCGCGGCTTTGTGGGTCCGGTCGAGGTCCGCAACCAGGCGCGGGTGCATCTTTGGTTCGAGCAGCGTTTCGGTACGCCCTATCCGCCGCTGCGCTGTGCGGACGAAGCGCTCGAGCGCTACGCCTCGGTGGTGCATACCGTGGGCGTGCGCCTGGAGCCGGACGGACGCCTCGACGTGGCCGCGCCGTTCGGCCTTGGCGACCTGTTCGCCATGGTGATCCGGCCGAACCGGGCGCTCGACAATCAAGCCTCGCACCAAGTGAAAGCCGCGCGCGCCCAGGCGATCTGGCCCGAGGTCACGGTGATCCCCTGGGACGGCGATGACCCAGGTTCGCGTACGGAGCGCTGAGCCAGGACCTAACTGCTGGGGAGGGAGGCGGTGTCAGCCAGCGCCACGTCGAGGGCGGGCAGCGCGGCCAGCCAGCCGATGCCCGCGGTATGCCGACGGGCGCTCGTCAGCTGGCGCGTCGCCTCCGGATCATGCGGGTCGCGGCCAAAGGCTGCCAGCGCGCGGCTGCGTTCGATGAACACGTCGGCAAACGGCACCGGCTCGGCGCGCATATAGTCGGCGAGCGCTTGCGCGTAGCGCTCGGCGCCATCCCAGTCGCGCCGCTCCAGCGAGGCCTCGATCGCGTCCTGGAAAAACCAGAAATAGTTGTGGCTGATGGAGCCTGCCGCCAGAAGCTGCTCGGCTTCCACCAGCGCCGCCTGCCGCTCGTCGTCGCGATCCGTGGTGCGTGCCAGCGCGCCCAGGATCGACGGCCCGATATAGGCCATGCCGGTCGCGCGGCTGATCGCCAGCGCCTCGCGAATTGTGGCGGTCGCTTCGGCGCGCCGTCCGTCAGCACGCAGGAGCTCGCCATGAAACCACAGACCCTCAGCCTCGAAGCGGCGCGCGCCGAGCTGGCGGGCCAGCTCCAGCGCACGGTCGACATAGCGCCGGGCAATCGTCGGCTGGCTCCGCGCCATCGCTGCAAAATAAACGATATGGCAGCCGATCATCGCCGCGCGGTAGTGACCCACCTGCTCGGCGGCCCGCACCGCCGAGATCGCGTCGTCACAGGCTCCTTCAAGCTCGCCGGCGTAGAACCGCGTGACCGCCGCCATGGCCAGGTTGGTCACCTCGATCCGGCCGAAGCCATGCTGTCGGCAGATCTCGATGCAACGCCGGAAATATCGGCCTGAGCTCAGCATGCGACCGCGCGCATACTCGGCATCGCCGAGGCCGCCCAGGGCTGCCGCTTCCAGGTCGGGCGCGCCAATCTCCTGCGCGAAGGCCAGGCTCTTGCGATGCTCCTCGAGACAGCGCGCGAGGTTGCTGCGCGGAAAATGCAGATTGCCCCGGAGGAAGTGGATGCGGGCCAGCTGCTCTTTGAGGCCCTGCGTCTGCGCTGCGGTTTCAGCCCGCTCCAGATCGGCGAACGCTCCGTCCAGGTCGTCCGTGACCCGCTTGACGGCAGCCAGACCGAGCCAGGCGCGACAGCGCTGCGCCTCGTCGCTCGTGGCCTCCAGCGCTGCGCGGTAGGCCTCGCCCGCCTCGGCCATGGCACCGAGATCGTGCAGGATCTCGCCGCGCAAACAGGTCAAAGCGAAGGTCTGCTCGCTCGTACGCGCGATCGCCAGGCCGCGCTCGGCTAGGTCGAGCGCGGCGTCGTAGCGATAGGTTGCGAGCTGGCCGCGCGCGGCCTTCAGATACGCCTCGGGCGCGCTCGAATTGCCGGCCCGGTCGAGGTGCTCGGCGTGCAAAGCGGGGTCGCGCGACACGAACCATTGTGCGGCGCGCAAGTGCAATGCAGAACGCCGGCTGGTCAGCAGCGAGTCGTAGACGCCATCGCGGATCAGCGCGTGCGCGAACAGATATTCGTCGCCGATCGATCGCACGAGCAGGTGGTGCACGAGATTGGCGCAATCGTGCGTCGTCTGGCCGAGCAGGTGGCCGAGCGCGTCCGGGCTGAACCGCTGCCCCAGCACCGACGCCGCCTGCAGCGCCTGACGGTCGCTGGGCGCCAGGTGGTCGAGACGCGCCTGCACCAGGCTCTGCACCGAGCCGGGGACGCCCTCTTTGGCGCTCTCCTCGGCGTGTCGCAGCAGCTGATCGAGAAACAGCGGGTTGCCGGCAGCGCGGGCGATGCAACGGCGGACCAGCTCAGCGCTGGCATCGACATAGGCGCATGCCAGCACGCTCGCTTCGTCCTCGCCCAGAGGACCGAGGTCCAAGGTCAAGAAGGAACTGCCGCCGGCGTTCGATCGCCAGACGTGATCGAGCGGGTCACCTTCCAGCCGCGCTGTAGTGATGAGTACCGCGCGACTGGCGCTCACCGTTTGGGCGAGTCGCGCGAGATGGCCCAGCGTCGGACCGTCCGCCCAGTGGAGGTCCTCGATCATGATCAGGCACGGCCGCTGCAGACCGGCGCGCTCGACCAGCTCGGCGAGCGTATCCTGTCGGCCCTGCGTGCGCGCCCGGTTGTCCATCGCATCGTACATGGCGCGCAGCGCGGTCGGTTGCGGCAGATCCAGTAGCGCATTCAGGAAAACCCTGCGATCCTCCGATGCCAATCCATCCCGGAGGGCGGCCTCGACCGCGGCCAGGTCCGCCGCCTCGTCGCTTGCCGCGCCGAGCCCGAGCAGGCTGCGCACGAGCGAACCGATTGCGTCCTGGCCGGCGCCGGTGCCAAAATCGAGCACCAGGCCTTTATGGCAGGCGAGACCCAGGCCGAGCGCCAGCCGCTGGAGCTCCTCGACAAGGCAGGTCTTGCCGATCCCCGCCTCGCCCCGGATGTGGACCGCCTGTCCCCTGCGATGGGCAAGACACGCCCGGAGCACGTTCTCGAGCTGTTGCAGCTCTGCGCTGCGGCCGACGAAGGGGCGCTCGCCTGGGCCGATCGCCGCATGCAGATCGAGCACCCGGAAGGCACGGACAGGGGCCGACATGCCCTTCAGCGCCAGCGCGTTGACCTCGACGCACGCCAGCCGATCGGCCAGCAGGCGGCGAACCGGCTCCGAGGCCAGGATCGTGCCCGGCGTCGCCTGATCCGTCAGGCGCGAGGCAAGGTTCACCGAGTCGCCGGTGATGCTGTACCTTCTGTGGCCAGCGCCGCGGCTCGCGACGACCTGGCCGCTGGCGATGCCGATATGCGTCTTCAGGTCGCTGCCAAGGGCGCGGCTCAGGTCCGGCATGGCATCCTGGATCGCCAGGGCGGCGCGCACCGCCCGCTCCGGGTCGTTGCCATGCGCAACCGGGGCGCCGAACACAGCCATCACGCAGTCGCCGATATGCTTGTCGATCGTGCCGCCGAAGCGCTCGATCACGCCATCCGCCAGCGCGAAGAACCGGTCGGTGATGTCGTGCATGGCCTCGGCGCCAAGCTCGTGGGTCAGGCGGGTGTAGCCCACGAGGTCGGCGAACAGCACGGTGACCTGGCGCCGCTCACCTGTCGCTTCCGGCGTTGTCGCTATGGTCTCGGAAGGAGCGCCTCCCGAGGTCGAGCCGAGCGCCGCGATCGCCTTCAGGAGCTTCTTGCGATGCCCCAGCGTGACGCCGAGCTTCTCGAGGTCGGCGTCGTCGAGGTCGGCCAGGATCTCGCCGTCAATGTCGTTGTCGCGGAAAGTCTGCTGGTAGCGCTCGAGGCCGAGCGATTGCAGCCACTGTGCGACGTCCAGGACACCCATGGGCAGGCTCGGTCGCCACGACCCGCATCACTCGGCGGCGGTCGCCCGTCGCGCCGAGGCGGCAACGTCGAGCAGCCCGGCCAGGACCTCCGGCGGCTGGGCACCGGCGATCGCCTGCTCGCGGTCGACCACGAACACAGGGACACCGCGCACGCCCAGGCGCTCGGCCCGCTGGTGCGCCAGGATGATCTCCTTGGCCTGGTCCTCGGAGCGCAGGAACGACAGGGCGGCCGCCCGATCGAAGCCGGCGCTCTCGGCCAGCTCGAGCAGGGTCTCCAGATGGCCGATGTCGCGGCCTTCCTCGAACAGCGCCCGGAACAGCACGCGGATCAGGTCCTCGCCGCGGCCTTGCCGCTCGGCATACAAGATCAGGCGCTGGGCGAGCACGGTGTTGGGCGTGCGCTTCATGCGCTCGAAGGCGAACGCGATGCCGTCGTCGCGCGCGCTCTCGACGATCCGCTGATAGACCTGGCGTGCAGCGTCATCGCCGCCGAACTTGGCGCGCAGATAGGTGGCCCGGTCCATGCCCTCGGGCGGCAGATGAGGGTTCAGCAGGAACGGCCACCAGCGCAGGCGAACCGGCCAGTCGGGACGCATCGCGCGGGCGCGGTCGAGTTGCACGAGCCCGATATAGCACCAAGGGCAGGCGAGATCGGCGATCAGATCGACTTCGATCGGCGGCCGGTGCCCGCCGTCCATCTCTGTGGCCATGGCTGCTCTCCCGCACGAGACATTCGGCTCGATCTTGGGCAAACTAGGGCAGCAGGAGCGGCGAACCAAGACCTTCGTCGGCAAGCAGATCAAAGGTGCATGATGTTCGAGACCCTCGAGACGGCGCCGCCGGATGCGATCTACGCGGTCATGGCCGCGGTCAGGGCCGACCCGCGACCGGACAAGATCGACCTCAGCATCGGCGTCTACCACGATCGCGAGCGCCGGACGCCGATCATGCGGGCGGTGCGCGAGGCCGAGCGCCGTCTGCTCCAGACGGAGCAGACCAAGTCCTATCTGCCGCTCGCCGGCGACCCGCTGTTCAACGCCGGCATGACCAGGCTGGTGTTCGGCGATGCCGCCGCGAGCGAGCGCATCCGGGCGGCGCAGACCCCGGGCGGCACCGGTGCCGTCAGGATTCTGGCCGAGCTGGTCAAGCGCGCCGGCCCCGATGCCAAGGTGTGGCTGAGCGAGCCGACCTGGCCGAACCATCCGGCGATCATGCGCGCCGCCGGCCTCGAGATCCGCAGCTATCCCTATTTCGATCCCGCGACCAACGAGGTCCGGGCCGACGCGATGCTGGACGCGCTCGGCGCGGCCGGACCCGGTGACGTCGTGCTGCTGCACGGCTGCTGCCACAATCCGACCGGCGCGGAGCTTTTGCCCGAGCATTGGGATGCGATCGCAAAGCTGGCAGAGGCGCGCGGCTTCCTGCCGTTCGTCGACTTCGCCTATCAGGGCTTCGGCGATGGCCTGGAGGAGGATGCTGTTGGCGTGCGCCGCCTTGCCGCCCGGGTCGAGGAGATGGTGGTCGCTGCATCCTGCTCGAAGAATTTCGGGCTGTATCGGGAGCGGGTCGGCTGCGCCTTCGTGCTTGGTGGTTCGCCCGAGCGGTCGGACCTGATGCTCGGACAGCTTCTGAGCGTGGCACGCGCCAGCTATTCGAGCCCGCCCGCCCACGGGGCCGCGCTGGTCGGCATGATTCTGGACGATGCGGCGCTGCGCGCGGATTGGCGCGCGGAGTTGGAGGAGGTGCGCGCACACATGCTGGGCCTGCGGCGGACGCTCGCCGCCGGGTTGCGCGCCAGGACCAACAGCGACCGCCACGACTTCATCGGCCGCCACCGGGGCATGTTCTCGCTGCTCGGCATGACGCCCGTGCAGGTCGCCCGCATGCGCGACGAGCACGCGATCTACATGGTCGGCGCCGGCCGGATCAACGTCGCCGGCCTGCCGGAAGAAGAGGTCGAGCGGTTCGCGGACGCGCTGATCGCGGTGCTCGGCAGGTAGGCTTCAGTCGACCTCCGCCAGGCCCCAGATCCTGGGCGTTGCCAGCTCCAGGCTGTTACCGGCCGGATCGCGGAAATAGAACGAGCGGCCGCCGCGCGGCCATGCGACCTCCTGCTCGACCGCCACGCCGGCCAGGGCAAGGCGCGCCTGCCAGGCTTCGAGCGCATCCTCTGCCACGGCAAAGCAGGCATGCCCGGGGCCCCTGGCGCCGTGCGAGGGCACCTGGCGGCCGGTGGCGGCGGCGTTCGGCTCGAACAGCAGGAGCATGCCGTCGCCGCATTGGAAGAACACGAACAGGCCCGCCTTCTTGCTGTCGAGCTCGAGACCCAGAACGCCGCCGTAAAAACGTTCGGCCACGTCGAGATCGTCGACGTAGAGCACGGTCTCCAGCACGCGGTCGATCTTGGTGGTAGGCATGGCGAGATCCCGTAACAGTGAGTCCATACCATATGGGTGGATGGGTGGCACGACGGTGGCGCAGATTTGCGTGCGCTGCGGCCTCTTGCTGATGTCAGGTGGTGACGCCAACTGGTTGGCCAGAGGGAACAATGATGTGGTGGCTGATGTTGTTTGGGAAGAACCCGAGGGTGGACCCGGCACGTCACCACCGAAACGTGGACGCCCGGGGAGTGTTCCGGCATGATTCCAAAAGCTTGGTGGCGGCATTGAAAGTGCTGTGCTGTGCGCCGCCCAGGCGCCAGTTGCGTCACGGTCGCATCGGCGGTAACGGGTGAGCATGCAAGATCCCTATCGCATTCTGAACGTATCACGCGAGGCGGGCCAGGCGGCGATCAAGGCCGCCTATCGTGAGCTCGCCAAGCGCCTGCATCCGGACCGCAACCCCGGCGATCCCCGCGCCGAGCAGCGTTTCAAGCAGGTCACGCAGGCCTACGAGCTGCTGCGCGATCCGGCCAAGCGGGCGCAGTTCGATCGCGGCATGATCGACGCCGACGGCAAGCCGCAATTCGGCTTCGGCAGCCATGGCTTCGGCAATTTCGGCGCCGGTGGCAAAGCGCAGGCTCATGCGTTTGGCGGCGGCGAGGGCCTGTTCGACAAGATCTTCGGCGGTGCGTTCGGCCGTGGCGGGTCCGGCGCCGGGGCGTCGTTCGAGGACCTGCAGCGCGCGGCGCGAGGGAGCGCTCGGCAGGCGGCTCGCGGCGAGGACCGGCGCTGTCGTCTCGAGGTCGACTTCCTGCTCGCGGCGCGCGGCGGCAAGCAGCGGCTCGAGCTCGGCGAGCGGGTGCTCGAAGTCGACATTCCACCCGGCACCGAGGACGGCAGGGTGCTGCGCCTCAAGGCCCAGGGCGGGCCGGGGTCGCTCGGCGGATCACCAGGCGATTTGCTGGTCACCATCGACGTGCGCCCGCACCAGCGGTTCTCCTTGCGCGGCAAGGAAGTCCACGTCGAGCTGGCGATCAGCCTGCCCGAGGCGGTGCAGGGCGCCAAGGTCACCGTGCCGACCATCGATGGTCCGGTGCGCATCAACGTGCCGCCCGGCTCGAACAGCGGCCGCTCGCTGCGGCTGAAGGGCAGGGGCGTGGCGCTGCCGGGCGAAGTGCGGGGCGACCAGTACGTCCGGTTGGTGGTGATGTTGCCGGAGCGACCCGACCCGGAACTCGACGACTTCATCAGGCGTTGGGCCCAAACACACGGCTATGATCCCCGCGCGGACCTCGAAGACAGCTGACCTGCGAGCGGCGCGATCATCGCATTCGAGGAAGCGTCCGTTTGGCCTGGCGTAAGCGCATTTGGAGAAAGCTGCGGGTTCCAGGCACGATCCTGTGGCGCGCCATCATCCATTTCATCGACGACGGCGGCACGGTGCTGGCCGGATCGATCGCGTTTACCAGCCTGTTTGCGCTGTTTCCGTTCCTGATCTTCCTGACCACGCTGGCGGGCCAGTTCGGCCAGGAGGAGGCGGCGCAGCGTTTCATCGATCTCTCGCTCGAAGGTCTGCCACCCGAGGTCGTCGACGCGATCAGGCCGGCGATCGACCAGGTGGTCAATGTCCGGCGCACCGGCCTGATGACGGTCAGCATCCTCGTGGCCGTGTGGACCGCGTCCTCGGGCGTCGAGGCGCTGCGCACGGCGCTCAACTATGCCTATGGTATTGATGATCCCAGGGCCATCTGGTGGCGCCGCCTGCAGAGCATCGTCTTCACGATCATCATGACGGTCGCGATCCTGGTGCTGATGATCGTGGTGGTCGCCGGCCCCTTCATCTGGAGCTTCCTGGTCGATCTGTTCAACGTGCCGCCGTCGTGGGGCTGGACCTACACCGCCACGCGCTATCTGCTCGCCGTGCTCTTGCTCTATGCCGTGATCGCGCTCTTGTATCAGTGGCTGCCCAATCGCCGGCTCCGCTGGCACGAAATCCTGCCGGGCGCAGCGGTGACCGTCGTGGCCTGGCTGAGCACGGCCAGCCTGTTCTCGCTCTACCTGCAGAATCTCGGGCGCTTCTCGGTGACCTACGGCAGCCTCGGCGGCATCGTGGTGACCCTGATGTTCTTTTACCTGAGCGCGGCGATCTTCATCTTCGGCGCCGAGGTCAACGGCGCATGGCGACGTGATGTCGCAGCCCGATTGCGTGCCCAACGGGCGGCGCGCGCCGAGCGACAAGAGGCCGATGCTGCGAAGCAGAGCCCGACCGGGAGGCCAGTATCTGGCTAATCGTTTCAACCGCCGCTACCATGCCGGCCGTTTTCAACTTGCCTGACGGGAGTCGCCGCGGATGGTGCAACCTGGTCCGCTGATGGCCGGCAAGAAGGGGCTGATCCTCGGGATCGCCAACGATCGCTCGCTTGCCTGGGGAATCACCAAGGCGGTGGCCGAGCATGGCGCCGAGCTTGCCGTGACCTATCAGGGCGACGCGCTGGCCAAGCGGGTCCGCCCGCTCGCCGAAAGCGTGGGCGCATCCCTGCTGCTGCCCTGTGACGTCACCGATGCGGCCAGTCTCGACCAGCTGTTCGCGACCGTCGCGGAGCAGTGGCGGCGGCTCGACTTCGTGATCCACGCGATCGCGTTCTCCGACAGGGAGGAGCTGAAAGGCAAGTACCTGGATACCTCGGCCGACAACTTCGCCCGCACCATGATGGTCTCGTGCTACTCGTTCACCGAGCTATGCCGGCGCGCCGCGCCGCTGATGACCGATGGCGGCAGCCTCCTGACCCTGACCTATGCCGGCGCCGAGCGGGTCATGCCGCACTACAATGTGATGGGCGTGGCCAAGGCGGCGCTCGAAGCGAGCGTGCGCTATCTGGCCGTCGACCTCGGCGGCGAGCGCGTCCGCGTCAACGCAATCTCCGCGGGACCGGTCAGGACCCTGGCCGCATCGGGCATCGGCGACTTTCGCTACATCCTCAAATGGAACGAGCTGAACTCGCCGCTCAAGCGCAACACCACGCTCGGGGACGTGGGAGGTGCTGCGCTCTATCTGCTGAGCGATCTCGGCGCCGGCACCACCGGCGAGGTGCTGCACGTCGACAGCGGCTACCATGTGGTCGGCATGAAGGCGGTCGACGCGCCCGACATCGCCACGGTCTGACCACGCTCGACCATGGCCGGCAACAGCTTCGGCACCCTGTTTCGCTTCACCACCTGGGGCGAGAGCCATGGCCCGGCGATCGGCTGCGTGGTCGACGGCGTGCCGCCGCTGCTGCCGTTGGCCGAGCCGGACCTGCAGCACTGGCTCGACCGGCGCCGCCCGGGCCAATCCAAGTTCACCA
This sequence comes from uncultured Alphaproteobacteria bacterium, assembly GCA_963731495.1. Classification (GTDB taxonomy): domain Bacteria; phylum Pseudomonadota; class Alphaproteobacteria; order Geminicoccales; family Geminicoccaceae; genus DASUGG01. The sequence goes on along the minus strand of CAVSVZ010000054.1, from coordinate 107,649 downwards.
CCCAGCGGCGCGAGCCGGACCAGGCCAAGATCCTGTCCGGCGTGTTCGAGGGCGTGACCACCGGTGCGCCGATCGCGGTGGTGATCGAGAACGTAGATCAGCGCTCGCGCGACTATGGCGCGATCAAGGACCAGTTCCGGCCGGGCCATGCCGATTTCACTTATCAGGCCAAATACGGCATCCGCGACTACCGGGGCGGCGGTCGGGCGAGCGCACGCGAGACCGCGATGCGGGTGGCGGCAGGCGCGATCGCCCGCAAGGTGCTGGGCGAAGGTGTGACCATCAAGGGTGCTTTGATCCAGGTAGGGGACGACCGCATCGACCGCAGCAACTGGAACTGGAACGCGGTCGAGGACAACGCCTTCTGGTGCCCCGACCCCGTAGCCGCCGAGCGCTGGGAAAGCCTCTTGCTGGAGGTGCGCAAGCGCGGCTCGTCGCTCGGCGCCGTGATCGAGGTGGTCGCCTCGGGGGTGCCGGCCGGTCTCGGCGAGCCCGCCTACGACAAGCTGGATGCCGACCTTGCCAAGGCGATGATGAGCATCAACGCGGTCAAGGGCGTCGAGATCGGTGCGGGCTTTCGCGCCGCCGCGCTCTCGGGCGAGGACAATGCCGACGAGATCCGCATGGGCAATGACGGCCGGCCGCTGTTCCTGTCGAACAATGCCGGCGGCATGCTGGGCGGGATCTCGACGGGCCAGGATGTCGTGCTGCGGTTTGCGGTCAAGCCGACCAGCTCGATCCTGACGCCGCGCCGCTCGATCGACCGCTTCGGCCAGGAGGTCGAGGTGGTGACCAAGGGTCGCCACGATCCTTGCGTGGGCATCCGAGCCGTGCCGGTCGGCGAGGCGATGATGGCCGTGGTCCTGGCCGACCATCTTCTGCGCCACCGGGCGCTGACGGGCCGGGCGGAAGGCTAGGTTCGGCGGAGGCCTTTCACCGCCGGCGCATCGTCGGCGAGAGCGCGCCTTAGGCGTCGCTCAGGTCGTTGATCACGACCAGTCTGCGGTTGCCCTCGATGCGCTCGGCAATGCGCAGACGCCTGGATCCGGCACGCAGCTCGATGTGCGATCCGTTGCGCCGGCTCAGCCGCTCGCGCACCAGCGCCTCGACCTCGTCCGTCGTGCAGCCCTCGGCATGAGCCCAGGCACGCAGCAGGACCTCCTGCGGTGTGCCCCGGCGCAGCAGCTTGCGAAGCTCGCGTGGAAAGAGCCCCGGATAGAGGGAATTGTGGGACATAAGCTTGTCGTCCCGGTCGAACACCACCGCCGGCAGCGGTAGCGCCTCGAGCAGAGCGTCGGTCCCTTCGAGGGGTGATCCCGCAGAATCGCCCGACGGGTCGCCCGCGATGAGATAGTCGAGGTCGGTGCCGGCCAGCCGGGCGATCCCGATCAGAACATCGTAGGGCGCCTCGGAGCGGCCGATCTCGTACTTGCTGTAACGCGCCGGCCGGATCCCGAGCGCGTAGGCCATCTGCTCCTGCGTGTAGCCGAGCACGGCGCGCGTGCTCCTCAGGCGATCACCGAATGCCCTTCGCACTTCCCCTGTCGGATTCATGTCTGCGGCCCACCCTGTCACAGCCGTTCAGCGCTTTGGCGGCAATCGCGAGCCGCCCCGTGCGCTGAGCGCGTTCGCGCTCTTTTTCGTGTTTCGATGACCTGGTTAGCACAAGCCGCGCAGGCCGGCTACTAGACATTTTGTCTAGTTTCGCAGGACGATAGGGCGTATGATGGCGCGCATATTGCATCTTCATGAGCGGGACGTGCTTTGGAGTGATTCGCATGGCTCATATCAAGCTGGGCGCTGCAGGTCTGGTCCTCACCGCCTTTGCGTTGCACCCGGCGGTCGCAGCGGTCCCCCGGGTCGACATCGCAGAACTGATGGCTGCCGCCGTGCGCCTGCCTTGCGAGGCGAAGGCGGGAACGGCCCTGGTTTCGCTTGCGGATGCGCTGCCGTTCGCACAGTCGAAGAGGAACGGTGTCAGCTTTTCCCGGGCCGGGATCGTCGAGCGGCGCATGGTGTTCAGCGTCGGGGCCGACGAGCTGACCGTCCGCTTTCGAGGTGCGATCGGGGATCCTCGCCAGGTCAGCGCCCGCTATGTCGCCGGTGGTGGCGAGCGGCAGATGGTCCTGGCCGAAGCCGGCGGCGGATGCATGATCCACACGGCGCGACTCCTGCACTATGACGAGCAGGGCCGGCCCGAGCGGCTCGAGATCCTGGACAGCGCGTTGCACCCGACCGGTGAGGTGCAGGCGCTCAATCCGCAGGTGCCGGCGGGGGCCGATCCGACCGGAATTCCGGTCGGTCTGGTGGATACCGGCGTCAATTACCTGTTGCCGGAGATCGCCGTGCGGCTGGCGCGCGACGCGAGCGGCCGGATCCTGGGCTACGATTTCTGGGACCTGGACGGTCGTCCCTTCGATGTCTCGCTGGCGGCCGATCCGTTCTTTCCGGACCACCACGGCACCGAGACGGCGAGCCTGTTGCTCGAGGAAGCGCCGGTCGCCAAGCTGATCCCCTACCGCTATCCGCGCAGCGACATGTCGCGCATGACCGCCCTGGTCGAGGATGCCGCCCGTCATGGCATCCGGGTGATGAATCTGTCCCTGGCGAGCGCCGATCGCGAGGAGTGGCACGCGATCATCGAGGCAGCCCGCGCCCACAGCGAGATGCTGTTTGTCGCCGCGGCCGGCAATTTTGGCCACAATATCGAGCTCCGGCCGGCCTATCCGGCATCGGCGGGCCTGGCCAACATGGTGGTGGTGACCTCCGCCACGGTCGACGGCCATCTGACGCTTGGCGTGAACTGGGGGCCGAGTGCCGTGGACCTGATGGTGCCGGGTGAGAACGTCGTGGTGCGCGACTTCGACGGTCGGCGCCGCCGGGTGTCCGGCTCCAGCTACGCCGCGGCCCGGGTCAGCGCCCTGGCGGCATGCCTGCTCGCCGGCAACCCCGAATGGACCACGGCCGAGCTCATGAGCGCGATGTTTGCCGGTGCGCGCCCCGAGCAGCGCTACGTCGCGCACGGCTTTCTGTCGGACCTGGCGTTGCGAGGGCGGGGCGCCTGCGTCAAGGCGGGCTGAGGGCGGGTTCCTCAGCCGGCACAGCTCTGGGTGCTGAAGTAGCCCTGCGGCCGCTCATAGAGGGTGCTGGCGCCGAACAGGTAGCCTAGAGGATCGCCCGAGCCTGCGGCGCACACCAGCCAGACGTTGCAGATCTCGGCGCGCCCCGCCTGCCAGTGTGCGTAGTTGCTCGTGGCGTGCGCCTCGCAGAACGACGGGGCTCCGGCCAGCCGGTCGAGCATGGCGCGCACGGCTGCCATCTGGCGACCGTTTCTGGTCGCATATTGCGCGTCATCGTAGCCCCACCAGTCCCAGCAGGCATTCGGGTTGAGCAGCGTCCGATGGGCTTGCGGATAGAGCACGATCAGCTCGTTGGTATCGGCCCAGCGACGGTAGCCGGTCTCGGTCCGGAAGCGATCGCCGATCAGCTCGTCGGTCTGCTGGCAGCCGTGGAAGGCGATGTGAACGCGGCAGGCAGCACCCTGCATGCACGACGGCGGCACGTAGACGAAGCCGGTCTCGTCGAGGCCGTGCGCGGTCGGGTCGTCCAGGAAGGCGCTCTGGTCGAACGCGATCATGGTGCCGTCGGGCGTCGGTGAAGGTGGGTTCAGGCCGGGATAGATCTGGTTGAGCAGGGCGCCGGCCTGGTCGTAGTCGCAGTCGTTGATGTAGGGGCTGGCGGTCGCGGCGCAGGCCGAGCCATGGTCCGCGGTGATGAACGCATGGCCCGCGGCGATCTCGTGGACATAGGCGATTTCGTCGTCGAGCACGCCGGCCGCGCGATAGAACGCGACCGTCTGATCGACCACAGGCGGGGTCACGGTGTCGTCTTCGCTGCCCGAGAAGACGTAGACACGATCGCCCAGCATTCCCGTGAGCGCATCGATCGCGCCCTGCTCGGCCAGCTGTTCGGCCCGCTGCATGAGGTGCGCGGAATCGGGTGGACCGGTCAACGTCTGCATGCAGCGATTGAGCGCCGTCGCCAGCTGGCCTTCGGCGCAGTCATAAGGGCCGCCCGCAATGATGCCGGCGCCGACCACGGTCTCGGAGAAGGCGACGTGGAACTGGCCGGCCATGAAGGCGCCAGAGGACAGGCCGGAGACCGAGGTCTGTGCGAGGTCGACGGTGAAGGAGGGCAGCGGCTCGGCCGCGAACGCCTCGACGGCGAGCACCGTGATGGCAAGTCCAACACCGAAGGATCCCGTCCGCTTGGCCATGGGCCGTCTCGATCAGGGCTGATGCTGCGTTGCAGCATGATCCTTCGCGTATATGTCGTCAAGCTCCGTTCAATCTTGGCGTGGGGCTCGTGGCGGGTATGCCAAAACCTGCTAAAATGGCGTCTGGTAACACCAGGGATTACCCCATGACAGGCACCACCACCAGCCTGAAGCTCGATGCGAGACCAAGCGCCGACTGCGCCAGCTTGCCGAGGCGCGCCGCCGCTCGTCGCATTGGCTGATGCGAGGCGATCGAGCAGTATCTCGAGCGGGAGGAGCGGCGCGAGCAGGTCCGACAGGATTCCTTGGCGGCGTGGGCCGCCTATCAGGAGAGCGGTGAGCATGTCACGGCAGAAGAGGCCGACGCCTGGCTGGCCCGGCTCGAAGCTGGCGAGGATGTCGAACCGCCTCCGCCACATCCGTGAGGCATGGCTCGCCTCACATAATTCGCCGTGGCGTGAGAATGCTTGCGGAGCATCCCGAAATCGGTCGGCCGATGGATGAGATGCCGCCCAAGTTCCGCGAATGGTTCATTCCCTTCGGGCAAAGCGGTGATCTGGCGCTCTATCGCTACGACGGCGAGACGGTACCGATCCTCGCGGTGCGCCATGGACGGGAACCCGGCTACTGAGGCGCGGCGAGGGCGACAGGCTAGGCGTTGGGCCAGGGCAACGTGGCGTCCGGAGCAGTGAACACGATTGTCGTGGCGATCTCGTCGGGCGTCACGGCGATCACGTCCGGGGCAAGCGTCCGGATCGCCACGCCTTGGCTCGTAAGGAACGCACGTGTGGCCGGCAGATCGGCGCTGGTCAGCGCAAAGCCTGCGATGAAGGGGATGGTCGGGCACGCGATGCCGGTCACCTGCGCTAAGCTGCCCGGATCGAAGATGTGGAGCCGGCCCCGCTCCAGCTCGAACAGCCAAAACCCATCGCGCGCCTGGGCCGGGATTCCCAGGAACCGCTGATAGCGGTCGGCGGCCTCGGCCGGGTCCTCGACGCATAGCAGGACGTCGGTCAGGCTGTGCGCGTGGTTGGGGTGGTTCTGGTGCTCGGGCTGCCAGACCAGCTCGGGCGTGTGGTGGCCGGCAGAACTGCATGCGGCCTTCCGCCATCCGATCCGGCGGCACGCGCACCACCGAGAAGCGGGCGATGCGCTCGCACCGGGCGGTGGCAACGCTCCGCTCGAGGCGGACCATTGGCAAAGGCTCGAAGCTTTCCTGGGCGAGCCGATCGTGGGTAGCCTCGGCATCGGCGGTGCCGAACGCGATCAGATGGGCGCCGGTGTACCGGGCGAGCGCGCGCCGCAGCTGGTCGGCGATCGGGGTCTCGCCGATGGCCGCCAACAGCTCGATATAGCCGAGCTTCAGGATGGCCAGGCGGTTGGCGGTACCGGCCGGCACCAGCTCGCCCGAGCCGAGCGTGTGGCGCTGCGGCGAATAGGGCGTCAGCGCAAAGCCCAGCCGCTCGATGGCGCGTGCCGCGCGCGCCATGTCCGGCACGAACAGGCCGACGTGATCGAGAACGCTGGCGCCGGCCGTCGGCAGGTTGGCGGCTGGCCGGGCCGACGCGGCAGGCACCGCCGCGCGATCAGGCCAGCGTCACCACGAACGCGAACGGCGAGCCGTCGCCGCCTGCGACCAGGCTGTTCTCACCGTGGCGCAGCGGTGTGCTGTCGATCGGGAAATCGCGGCCCAGCGGCTGCCCGTTGACGATCGTGCCGAGCGTGCTGTTGAGATCACGCACCAAGACGCCGCCATTGTCGCGGATCAGGCTGAAATGAGCGCGCGAGAGGCGATGCGGCTGGTCCTCCCCGATCGCGAGATCCGGCGTGATCACCGAGGGCGGCTCGTGGGCGTCGTGCCGGCGGCCGACCGTGAACGGCAAATGCGGGATCGCGATCGGCTCGGGGCCGATGAAGAACTTGGCCGCATAGGTCGACCCCGACAGCGTGATCACCGGCACCGCGTCGGCCGTAGGCGGGGCCGGCACCAGCTCCCGGCTGGCTTCGCCGGTGTCATGGGCGGCATAGAGCTGGGTCAGCATGTCCTCGACGTCGCGCAGCCGCGCGCTCATGCGCAGCAGCAGCTTCTTCGCCAGCTCGGGGTCGGTGCTGACCCGATCGAGGAACGCCTGGCGCTCGATCATCTCGGCCTCGACGCTTTCGGCGGCGCGCACCGTGGCGCTGCGGGGGCGACCCTCGAGCACGCCCATCTCGCCGACGAACTCGCCGGCATGCACCGTGCCGAGCACGATCGCCTCGTCGCCGGCCTCACGCAGCACGTCCGCGCTGCCCGATTGAATCAGGATCACGTCGTTGCTCGGATCGCCCTGCCGGAACAACACCGCACCGGGATCGAAACGCTTCAGCATGTTCCCTTGCTCCATCGCCGCTGCTCGCGGCCGACCCGCTGGTCAGCCGTCCGGCAGGCGTTTATGGTGGCGCAAAGTTAAGGTTCGCTGCAAGGTTGGGGAGGGCCGGCTGATGGCTACACACACGATCTTCGACAAATCCAAACTGCCGAGCCGGCACGCGACGGTGGGTCCCGATCGCGCACCGCACCGGTCCTACTACTACGCCATGGGTCTGAGCGCGGCCGATATTGCCCAGCCCTTCGTCGGCGTGGTGACCACCTGGAACGAGGCCGCGCCCTGCAACATCTCGCTGTCGCGCCAGGCCCAGGCGGCCAAGCGCGGGGTCGCCAAGGCTGGCGGCACACCTCGCGAGTTCACCACGATCACCGTGACCGACGGCATCGCGATGGGCCATCAGGGCATGAAGTCGTCGCTGGTGTCGCGCGAGGTGATAGCCGATTCCACCGAGCTGACCGTGCGCGGCCACGCCTATGACGCTCTGGTCGGCCTGGCCGGCTGCGACAAGTCGCTGCCCGGGCTGATGATGGCGATGGTGCGCCTGAACGTGCCGTCCGTGTTCATGTATGGCGGCTCGATCCTGCCGGGCCGGTTCCAGAACCGTGACGTCACGGTGGTCGACGTGTTCGAGGCGGTCGGCAAGCATGCGGTCGGCACGATGAGCGACGAGGAGTTGGACGAGCTCGAGCGGGTTGCCTGTCCTTCGGCCGGGTCCTGCGGCGGCCAGTTCACCGCCAACACCATGGCCTGTGTGTCCGAGGCGATCGGCCTGGCACTGCCGGGCTCGGCCGGCACGCCGGCGCCCTACGAGACCCGCGATCAGTATGCCGAGGCCTCGGGCGAGGCGATCATGGCGCTCCTGGCCAAGAACATCCGGCCGCGCGACATCGTGACCCGGCGCGCGCTCGAGAACGCAGCGACCGTGGTCGCGGCGTCCGGCGGTTCGACCAATGGCGGGCTGCACCTGCCGGCGATCGCGCACGAGGCCGGGATCGACTTCGACCTGCAGGATGTCTGCGAGATCTTTCGGCGCACACCGTACATCGCCGATCTGAAGCCGGCCGGCCAGTACGTCATGCGCGACCTGCACGATGCCGGCGGCGTGCCGATGCTGATGCGGGCGCTGCTGGATGGCGGCTACCTGCACGGCGACTGCATCACCGTGACCGGCAAGACGATCGCCGAGAATCTGGCGGCCGTGACGTTCAACCCCGACCAGGTGGTGATCCGCACCACCGATGCGCCGCTATCACCGGTCGGCGGCGTGGTCGGGCTCAAGGGCAACCTCGCGCCCGAGGGCGGCATCGTGAAGATCGCCGGCATGAAGAACCTCCGGTTTCGCGGGCCGGCGCGCTGTTTCGACAGCGAGGAGGACTGCATGGCTGCGGTCCAGGGGCGCCACTACGACGACGGTGACGTGCTGGTGATCCGCTACGAGGGACCGAAGGGTGGCCCCGGCATGCGCGAGATGCTGTCGGTGACCGGTGCGATCTACGGCCAGGGCAAGGGCGAGAAGGTCGCGCTGATCACCGACGGCCGCTTCTCGGGCGGCTCGCGCGGCTTCGTCATCGGCCATATCGGGCCGGAAGCCGCGGTCGGTGGACCGATCGGCCTGCTGCGCGACGGCGACATGATCGTGATCGATGCCGAGAAGGGCACGATTGACGTCGAGCTGTCGGATCAGGAGCTGGCGGCGCGCCGGTCGGCGTGGCAGCCGGTCCCGACCATGTACGCCTCTGGCACCTTGTGGAAATATGCCCAGACCGCCGGACCGGCCTACAAAGGCGCGGTGACCCATCCGGGCGGTAAGGCGGAGGTCAAGGCCTACGCCGACATCTGAGCGTCCAGGGCGTGAAGCGCGCCGGGATCTTGCCGGCGCACCCCGCCTTGCAACCATCAGGCGGAGGGGACATATCGCCTGCAGATACCTCGGGCGGATGTCGGGCACGAGTTTCGGGTCCAGTGCGGGTTTTTTTGACGGCGGTTTCTTTGGGGGAGAGCGATGCCGCGCCACTCTCCTGCCCAAATCGGGTTGGATACGGAGACGAGAGCTGACGATGCCGCAGCCGGGGTCGAGGTGGTCGAGGACCGTCACCACGACTATTTCGTCGAGCGCAACGGGCTGCGCTACGCTGGCAGCCATCTGATCATCGATCTGTGGGACGCCCGTCATCTCGATGACCTCGAGGTGGTCGAGGACGCCTTGCGGCACGCCGTCCGGGCGGCCGGCGCCAGCCTGCTGCATCTCCATCTGCACGCGTTCACGCCCAATGGCGGCGTCTCCGGGGTCGCCGTGCTGGCCGAATCGCACATCTCGATCCACACTTGGCCGGAGCGCGGCTACGCTGCGATCGATGTCTTCATGTGCGGCGCGACCGAGCCGCACAAGGTCGTGCCGATCCTCAAGGACGCGTTCGAGGCCGGCCGGATCGCCATCTGCGAGCAGATGCGCGGCGTGCTCTGATGGACTGGTTCGAGGAGGCCTATTATCCGCACTGGCACCAGAAGTTCGCGATCGAGCGCGTGCTGCATCGCGAGTGCACCGCTTATCAGGAGGTGCTGATCTTCGAAACGGCCGAGTTCGGCCGGGTGCTGGTGCTGGATGGGATCGTTCAGGTCACCGAGCGGGACGAGTTCATCTACCATGAGATGATCAGCCATGTGCCGCTGGCCGCCCATGGCGAGGCGCGCGAGGTCCTGATCATCGGCGGCGGCGACGGCGGCGTGCTGGAGGAGGTGCTCAAGCACCCGGACATCGCGAGCGTCACCATGGTCGAGCTGGACCCGGCCGTGGTGGCCTGCTGCCGGACGCATCTGCCCTCGGTCAGCCGAGGTGCCTTCGACGATCCGCGCACGCGCATCCTGTACACGGACGGCATCCGGTTCGTGGCCGAGACCGACCAGCGTTTCGATGTGATCATCGTCGATTCGACCGATGAGCTGGGCCCAGGCGAGGTGCTGTTCAGCGAGGCGTTCTATGCCGACTGCAGCACCCGGTTGCGCTCGGGCGGCGTGCTGGTCTGCCAGATCGGTTCCTGCAACCCGTTTGGCGAGCTGGAGCTTCTGGCGCGCAAGCAAAAGCGGCTCGCGGCCGTGTTTGCCGATGTCGGCCTGTACACGGCGAGCGTGCCGGCCTTCGGTGTCGGCACATACGGCTTTGGGTTCGCGAGCGACGATCCGGCCAGGCGGCGCCTGACCAGTGAGCAGTTGGCCGGCCGCGTAACGCCAGCGGGGCTGCACCACTACACGCCGGCGGTCCATGCCGCCGCCTTCGTCCTGCCGCGATGGCTGGCAGCCGCCGGCCAGCCCAAAGGCTGACGTTCGCTTTGTCCTTGCCGGGTCGGCACCAGGCTGCCCAGTCCGTCAACCAGCAGCACCCTTATACGCTGCGAAGGGCTCGGAGCGACGCATGCAGGCTTGTCTCGCCGCGTTTGATGCGAGACCGGGCGGCCAAATTTGTCTGAAGGTCATACCCCAGGGTGAAGGGATTGTGTTCTGGGTGCAGTCCGGCGCAGCATGGTGGCGCGGCAGCTACCTTGTCACCATGTTTGAACTGCGCTTACCTAGCAGCGTGATCGCTTGAAACGGCACGGCGTGGAAGATGTCGAACACGTACACGAGAACGCCTCACCCGGATCGACCCGAGCATGGCGCGGGTCGCGACCACGACGACCCCGGGAGCGATGCGGCCAGGTCGGCCGGCGTTGATCGGGAGGCTGGTGCCGCCGGGGCGATGGCCGCTGAGGTCGAGCTCGCGATGAGCGACCTGGTCGGTGACCGCAATGGCGAGGTCGTGTTCTTCAACGATTCCGGTCTGCGGCGGCTCTCGATCGCGACCGATGCCACCGTCGTGGCCGACGGCCGGGCAGGCTCGCACTGCACCGCCGCCGGCGAGGACGTCAGCGGCTTCAGCTTCCTGAGCTTCGACAACGGCCTCACGCTCTACTACCAGCCCGGCCTCGATGTCGTGGTGCGCGGCGCGCGCTGAGCCGACCACGCGGCTCCGGCGAAGGAATCCTCATTTCTCCGGCGCCGGGTCAGCGGAGTCACCGAGGCTCTGAAACTCGTCCAGCTCCTCCGGCGACAGGCCGTCCAGAAGCTCCCGCAGCTCCCGAGCCGGCGTCCGCTCGCTCGGTGGCGTCAACATGTTCAGGCGATCGGCCAGCCAGATCAGGACCCGGACGGTGCCGTTGGCCACCTCCGCCTCGATCTTCTGGTACACTCTCTCGCGCAGCCGGGTCAGGCGCTCGTCCGGCGGAATCTGGCGGAACTCCTCGATCCAGCCCTGGAACATCTCACTGTGGTTGCGCTTGCGCGACAGCTGGCTGCGTGAGCAGCCGATCTCCTTGGCGACGTCGGCGACACTTTCGCCATGGGCCAGCAGCTGGGCGGCGCGACGCCAGTCGACAGAAGGCGCGGCGCGCTTGCCGGCCTCGGGGGCAGCAGTCATGTCGTGGATCTCCGGCTGAATCCGGGCAGAGGGCGCAAACCGACCCGGGTGACCATTGATATAAGAAAAAATACCTAATGTCAAGACCTGACCAGCCCCTTGCGGCTGCCGGCCGTGATCTGCTAGACGCGCCGGGCTTCGCAGGCAATCGCGCTTAACGCGAAATTAACCAACCTGTGTGAAGAGGGGATGCGCCGCCCGACGGGATGCGGTGCCAAGCCGTGGCGGCGCCAGGAGGTCGGTCGTCGCCATGGCGCTCGAGGATCCCTGCTCGATGTCGAAAGCCCCGATCACGCAGCCCCCGATCACGCAGCCTGGGACGGAGCCCCCGTCTCCAGCCCCGGCCGAAGGGGCCGCGAGGCAAGTCGAGGAGCTGCGCCGCCGGTGCGCCGCGGCGGAAGCCGCCAACGAGGCCAAGTCGCTGTTCCTGGCCACCATGAGCCACGAGATCCGCGAGCCGATGAACGGCGTGATCGGCATGACCCGGCTGCTGCTGGAGACCCCGCTCAGCGACGAGCAGCGCGGTCATGTCGAGGCCGTGCACGACTCCGGCCAGGCGCTGCTCACGATCATCAACGACATCCTCGACCTCTCTCAGATGGAGGCCGGGCGCCTGACCCTCGACCGGATCGACTTCGAGCTCGACAAGCTGATCGATCGGGTGGCGGCGATCGTGGCGCCGCGGGTGTGCGCCAAGGGGGTCGAGTTCGCCGTGCGCCTCGCGCCCGAGGTGCCGCGCGCCGCTGCACGGCGATCCGGGCCGCCTGCGCCAGATCCTGCTCAATCTGCTCGGCAACGCGATCAAGTTCACCGCCGAGGGCCGGATCGACCTCGCGGTCGACCTGGTCGAGGACGAGGGCGGCGCGGTACGGCTCGAGATCACCGTGAGCGATACCGGCATCGGCATTCCGGAGCATCTCCAGGCCCGGCTGTTCACCGCCTATGCGCAGGCCGATCCGTCGGTCCGCCGGCTGTATGGCGGCAGCGGCCTCGGGCTTACGATCTGCAAGCGTCTGGCCGGTCTGATGGGCGGCGAGATCCGTCTGTGCAGCCGCCCGGGCGAGGGTACCCGCTTCGAGATTCTTTTGGTGCTGGAGAAGGCCGCCGCTGTCCGTGCCGCCGCTTGCCAGGCGGGGGAGGGAGCAAGCGCCGGGGCAAGCGGGTCGATCGCGGGGCTGCGCCTGCTGATCGTCGATCCCGAACCCGACCACACGTGCCATGACCGAGCAGCAGACCGTGAGCTGGGCGGTCGAGCCGCGTGGCGTCGGCTCGGGCGCCGAGGCGCTCGCGGCGCTGAGCGAGGCCGAGAGCTCCGGCCGGCCGATCCAGATCGCCCTGATCGATCGCTCGCTGCCCGACATGAGCGGCGAGGAGCTCGGCCGTCGGATCAAGGCGAGCGCGCGCCTTGGCGCGACCGAGCTGGTGATGGCCGCCTCATCGGGCCTGCGCGGCGACGCCGCACGGGTGCGGAAGATCGGCTTTGCCGCCTACCTGCCCAAGCCGCTGAGCGCGACCATGCTGCTGGAGTGCCTTCTGCAACTGCCGGTCGTGACCGGCGGCGCGCTCGACGAGGGCTCCGGGCTGATCACCGTGCACAGCATCTCCGAGCGGCGCCCGAGCCTGCGCATCCTGCTGGCCGACGACAATCCGCTCAATTGCCGCCTGGCCGTCCTGATGCTGGAGAAAGCCGGGCACGTGATCGACGTGGTCGAGGATGGCGCCGCCGCGATCGAGGCGGTGCGCGCCGAGCCCTACGACCTCGTGCTGATGGACGTGCAGATGCCCGAGGTCGACGGCCTCGAGGCGACCCGGCGGATCCGTCAGCTGCCGATCGCCCAGGCCGGGGTGCCGGTGATCGCGATCACCGCCAACGCCATGGCCGGTGACGACCAGCGCTGCCTGGCAGCAGGCATGAACGACTACATCACCAAGCCGATCGACCGGGCGCGCCTGCTGAGCACGGTCGCCCGCTGGGGCCATGCGCGCGCGAGTTGACAGACCGCCGGTCGATCTGCGGCAATCGCGCACAGCCCGCCGATCGTACGGACAGCGCCATGGGCAAGATATGAAAAAAATGATGGTTTCACAACATGCTAGAGCAAAGAGTGAAGATAACTTTTAGATTCCAAATGCTGAATTACATTCAACTAATGGATGAAAATTTCGCTTGAAAAATGATTTTTGTTTGGTAGTTAATCCCGTGTCAGTAGAAACCGCTCGTACCAGAACCTCGCCGCGATCTTCATCGTGGCGGATCGTTGATGTAGCTAAAACAAGAGGATGCCACGTGTCTCTCTCATCGAACCTTCGCTTGATCGTCGGCGCCGTGGCGCTGCTTCTCGTCGCCACCACCGGGCACGTCGTCCTGGCCCAGGAAACCGCCGATCTGAACGTGACGGCGAGTATCGTGGCGGAGTGCACGCTCAGCGGAAATACGTTGGATCTTGGCAACTACGACGCCGCGGATTCGAATGGCGCCGAAGGGAGTGCCAACATCAGCTACCAATGCACCAACGGCACGAACATCACGGTGGGCCTTGGCGGCGGTGGTCAACAGCAAGGGGCCGGCGGCAGGCGAGCGATGCTGAGACAGGGCGGCGGCGGAACGCTGCTCTACGATCTGTATACGGATACCGGGTACGGCACCGTTTGGGGCACCGGTTCAGACGCGGTGCCGATCAACGGCACCAGCGCGGCCGAGGAGACGGTGCAGGTCTTCGGCTTGATCGACCCCGACCAGCCAGAGCTCGCGGGTTCCTACACCGACGTGGTCCAGATCACCTTGAATATTATTGCGCCGTGAGCCCACGACAGCCGGGAGCCAGGTGAGAAGGACTGGAGATATTGTTTTATTCGAGACGCCGTCGAACGGCGGATCGCAAGAAAGAAAGGAGCAGGCAGATGATGGTGAACCGATGTGTGCGGACAGGGTGGGGGCTGGCGGTGGTCGCTGGGCTCGCCAGCCTGCAAGGAGAGGTCTCGGCGGCGACGCTCGAGGTGACCGCAACCGTGCCGAACGCGTGCACGGTCAACAGCGGCGCGCTCGAGTTCGGCGAGTATCAGGCGGGCCCAAGCGCGCCGCAGGTGCAGGGAAGTGGTACGTTTACCGTGGACTGCTCGTCGAGTGCATCGGTCGAGATCAAGCTGAATGGCGGCCTGCACGAAGGCGCGGGCACCAATACGCGCGCCATGAAAGGCTCGGGGGACGACTTCCTGGACTATGGTCTCTTTCAGGCGCCGGGGTTCTCCACGGGGTGGGCACCTGGTGTGGGTGTGCCTTTCTCGCTGATCAGCGGGTCGAACATAATCACCGTCAACGGTATCATCGATGAGAGTCAAACGGTGCCCGGCGGCGCGTATTCAGATACGGTCGAAATCACCCTGACCTTCAACTAGCGAACGCCCGCCGACGGCGGAATGCCGGCAGCGGACTTGGTGGCGACTGGCCTGGAGCATCGAACGCAATGCGTCTGTTAGCTACGGTCCTGGTGGGGCTCGTGAGCATGGCTTTCACGGGCTCTGCCATGGCGGGCGCGCTCACGGTCTGGCCGGTGGGCGTGACCCTGCGAGCGAACGGCAAGGCCCAGGTCGTGAATCTGTCCAATCAGGGGGATGCCGGCACCCTGGTGCAGGTCGAGATGTTTGCCTGGCATGATGACGCCAATGTCGAGGACATGGAGCCGACGCACGACATTCTTGCCGTGCCGCCGGTCTTCGAGGTGGGTCCGCAGTCCTCCCAGGTCATCCGTGTCGCTCTCCGCAAGCCGCTCGAATCGGATCGAGAGGCGACCTATCGGCTCGTGATCACCGAGGTTCCGCGCGAAGTCGGTGACCGCGAGGAAGGAATCAGCTTTGTGGTCCGGCTCAACCTGCCGATCTTCGTCACGCCCGAAGGCGCGGCACCTGCGCCCGTCTGGTCGCTCGAGCGCGATGGCGGCGGCGGCAGGCTGACCTTGGGTAACCAGGGCAGCGCCCATGTCCGCGTGCGCAGCGTCGCGCTGTTCGCGGACGACGGCGTCGAGCCTGTGTTCGTCAGCGACGATGGTGGCTATGTGCTGGCCGGCCGCGAGCGCAGCTGGCAACTCGATCTCGGCCGCCTGAAGGCGGGCGCGTCGTGGAAGGTCAAGGCCGACACCAATCTCGGCGAGATCGAGGCGCCGGTCGACATCCGGGGCTGACGCATTTCCGACTTACAATCGTTCCGGTGCCGGCCCCCTCTCCCTCCCAGCCACCTGCAGGTTACCCCAAAGGCCTTCGGCGCGATCGGTCGCCGGCAGGGCGAGCGGGCCGGTCCGACGCAAGCGAACATCGGGTTGACGCGCTTTTCGCGCTCGCGGCACCGACACCCTCCCGGCCATCGCCCGCCCCAGCCAGCACTGGTTTACGCCGTGGGTGGACGGGAGAGGGCGGGCTCGCCGCCATCACGGGTCGGACCTGCGCTGGTGATCCGCATCGAATGGTTGGGCTCATCGGTTCGACGACACAGACCGAAAGGCGCTTCCGGTGTGTAGCTCGCAAGGCAGCGAGCACGTGGGTCGGCCGCCTGGTCCCGAAGCCGTCGGTTGCGGCTTCTCGTCCTGGCGGCGCTATGGCTGGTCGTCGGCGTGGCTGCCGGGGGTGCCCTCGAGGCGCGCGAGGGCGACGAGCACAAGCAGCTGGTGGAGGTTCGGGCCGATGGCCGGATCCTGGCCGAGGCGGCCCTGCTGATCGAGAGCACCGAGCGCGGCCTGTTGCTGCGCATGCGCGATCTGGGGGCCTTGCCGCCCGGTCTTCCGGCTCCCGCCCCGATCGAGCGCGGCGGCGAGCCGTTTCTGCCGCTCGACCCGATCCGCGACCATGTCAGGCTCGAGCCCGGGCTGCTGACGTTCATCGGCGTGGCCTATCCCGACCCGGTCGGGGGTGTTGCCAAACTCGCCGGGCCCGCGCCCGGGGCCACGCCCGCGTTTCGCTCACCCTATGCGCCGCCTCCAGCACCAGCACTCATGACCGGTAGTGTGGCAGCCCTGGCGCCACCATCCGGCCTGTCGCCGGGGCCGGCCGGGCCGTCTGCCGCAACGGGCGCCACCGTGGCCGCAGCGCAAGCCTCGCCCGGCCAGCCGTATCCACCGGTGCGGGCGCCCGTCACCGAGCGCGGCCCGGCCGCGCTGCCGGCCCGCGCGGCGGCCTTGGCCGCGGCCGGCACGGCGGACATCCCGCCGGTCGCCCCGACGCCGGGCCCGCCCGTGCCGGCGGGTGCCGCGGATCAGCTGCGCACCGCCGTCAAGCCGCTCGACGGCGGCCCGGTGGTCGAGGTCATGTGGCTCGGCGAGGGCCCGCCGCCCGACCTGCTGCCGTTCATCGAGGCGCCGCCGACGGCCCGCGTGGTGATGGCCGAGCCCGGCGCGGTGCGCCGCCGCGACCCGATCGAGCCACCGCTGCTGGAGCAGGACGAGTGGCGCGAGTGGCTGCTTTCGGTGGTCCTGAACGGCCAGCTGGTCAGCGACGGCGCCCTGTTCATCCGCAACCGCGACGACCAATGGGCGGTCCAGGTGCTCGACCTTCGGGTCTGGCGGGTGCGCCTCGACGACGATCGCATCATCACCTTCAACGGTGAGGCGTTCTATCCGCTCGAGGCGTTGAAGGGGCTCGAGCAGCACTACGATGCCGCGACCTTGACGATCGAGCTCAATTTGCCCGCCGAGGCGTTCGAGCCGACCGACCTGCAGGCCAGGCGGCCGACCACGTTGGCCGCGGTCGCAGGGCGTGGCGGCTTTCTCGACTACGACCTGCTGTTCGTGACCGGCGACGAGCTGCGCACGCGCCTCGACGCGCTGCTCGAGATGGGGCTGTTCGACCAGATCGGGGTGCTGATCAGCGGCTTTCGCGCCGGCGATATCGCCAACGGCGAGCGCGAGTTCGCCCGCCTCGACACCACCTTCACCAGGGACTTTCCGGACCGGCGCGCCACGCTGCGCGTGGGCGACAGCCTGACCGCGGGCGGTGCGCTCGGCCGGCCGGTGCGCTTTGGCGGCATCCAGTGGTCGACCGACTTCTCGACCGACCCGAGCTTCGTCACGTTTCCCTTGCCGACGATCGGCGGGCTGGCCGACCAGCCCTCGGTCGCCGAGGTGTTCCTGGACAACACCCGCCGGGTCACCGAGCGCGTGCCGCCGGGGCCGTTCGCGATCGATAATCTGCCGGCCTTGACCGGCGCCGGCGAGCTCCAGCTCAAGGTCACCGATCTGCTCGGCCGCGAGCAGCTGATCACCCAGAGCTACTATGTCAGCCCGCGTCTGCTGCGGGCCGGTCTGTCCGACTATTCCTACGAGCTCGGTTTCGAGCGCCAAAAATTCAACGAGAAGAGCTTCGACTACGGCAAGCCGCTGGCTGCCGCGACCCAGCGCTACGGCATCACCGATGGTCTGACCGGCGAGAGCCGGCTCGAGCTGTCCGAGCGCCAGCAGACCCTGGGCGGCGGCGGCTCGGTGCTGCTCGGCACCTACGGTCTGCTGAGCGGCGGCGTGGTCGGCAGCCGTCATCGCGACGACCTCGGCTTCCAGGCCTTCGCCGACTACGAGTATCGCGCGAGGCGGTTCGACGTCGGTCTGCGCAGCCGCTACAGCAGCAGCGATTTCCGCCAGCTCGGGCTGGACCGGCCGCCGGCGCGCCGGCTCGACCAGGCGTCGTTCGGCTTGAACATCTTTCCCTACGGCCGGCTTGGTCTGTTCCTGGTCCATGCCGATCTGCGCGACGCCTCCGACCGGCTCAGCGCGTCGGCCAACTACAGCGTCCCGATCGGCCCCGGCTCCTTCCTGATCAATGCGGTGCGCACGCTCGCGCCCGATGCCGAGTTCGCGATCACCGCGAGCTATTCGATCTCGCTCACGCCGGTCGATTCGATGAGCAGCACGGTCGGCTATCAGGACCACGGCCTGCGCACCCGGTCGCAATACAGCCGCACGCGCGGCGCCTCCGACATCGGTCCGAGCTACCGGATCGCGAGCGAGACCGGCAAGGACGCACGCCTGGTCGACGCCACCTTCCGCTACGACGCGAGCATGGCATCGGGCCGGGTCGATGCCAGCTACCAGAAGGGCGACAAGGCAATGCGCGCGAGCCTCGATGGCGCGCTCGCCTATGTCGACGGCCATGCCGGCCTGACCCGACAGCTCGGCCGTGCGTTCGGCGTGGTCGATCTGCCGGGCTATCCGGACGTGACCGTGTACGTCGAGAACCGCGAGGTCGGGCGCACCGACGAGAACGGCCATCTGTTCCTGCCCAGGCTCAATCCGTATCAGGAGAACCACGTGCGGATCCGTCCCGAGGACCTGCCCCTGACCGCCCAGATCAACGACGAGGAGAAGATCGCGGTGCCGTTCGATCGCAGCGGCGTGGGCGTCACCTTCGAGGTCCACGACAAGCGGACCGCGCTCGCCACCCTGCTCGATCGGGACGGCGAGCCGCTGCCCGCAGGGCTGGAGATGACCGGTGGCGATGGCCGGGTCAGCGCGCAGGTCGCCGATCGTGGCTTTGCCTACATTACCAGTGACGGCGACGCGGCCGTCGAGCTGCAAAGCGTGCCCGGACAGCCGCCATTCCGCTGCGCCCTGCCGGCGTGGCCGGACGAGCCGATGGCGCAGCTGGGCGAGATCCGATGCCAGTAACCGGCCGTCCGGCGCCAGCCCTCACCGCCACGCTCGCGCTGCTGGCGCTGACTGGCGCGCTCGCCGCCCAGGCCGAGGCGGCGCCCGCGTGTGAGGCCCGGGTAAGCCTCGTGGACTTCGGTCAGGCCGAGTTCGACGAGGGCGAGGACATCACCGGCGAGCTGACCGTGACCTGCGACGGCCCGACCAGCTTCGAGGTGTCGGCATCACCGGGTTATGGCAGCTACCGGCAGCGCACCATGGTCGGCCCCGAGGGCGATGTGCTGCGCTACAATCTCTACGTCGACCCGGCACGCCGACGCGTCTGGGGCGACGGCGAAGCCGGCGGCACCGCCACCATCGCCGGCAAGAGCGACGGCCGCAAGGCCGCCAACTACACGATCTACGGGCGAATCCACGATCGTCAGTCGGTTCGCTCGGGCCGTTATCGCAACTCGGTCAAGGTGTCGGTGTCGCGCTGACCGGCGTGGCCGGCCGCCTCGGTCCGGCGAGGACATGGCGGTCGACCGCTCCTGCTCGTCCTAAGCGCCGATCCGCGCGATCCCGGTAGCGCGCCGGCCTTGCTCCCGGCGATTTTCGGCTGCAATCCCGCCCTGGCGCGGCCGGATCGGGACGGCCCGCGGCTGGCCCCCTGCGCACACGCATTTACAAGCCGTTCAACATAGCTACTAATGGTTGCTTCATGGTGGTCGATTAAGATCGCCGGCAACCAGAAATGCCCATGTCGGTCAGAGGTTCCAGCCTGTCATGTTGCGCCATGCTCGGGCCGCGTTTGCGGCGGCCGTGGTCGTGGCGGCCTTCACGCTCGCGCCGGCGATGGCCGGCCAACGCGCCACGCTGAAGGTCACCGCGCGCGTCGAAGATCGTTGCACCGTCGAGGTGCCGCCCCGGGTCCCGCCATGGGTCTGGCGGGATTGGCGGGATCGGCCGCGGCATTTTGTCCATCACCGCTGCCACGGCAAGCCATCCTTCTGGGTCGATGCCCGAAGAGTGCTGTTCGAGCAGGTGCGCGATCGCTTCCGGTCCCCTTCGCGACATGACAACCCGCGCGTGCACGAGGCGCGCCACCCGACACGGCACGACGTCGTGCTGATCACCATCACCTATTAACCCTCCGTTCACCACCCGCTGGCACCTATGGACTGCCTGCCGGTGGATGGTCCTCGCCGCGGAGCCGACCCGTACCGGCAGTTTCTGCTTGTTCTCCAGCGGCTTGCTGGCTTATGCTACTGCAGGTTGCCAGTTCGAGCGCTTGGCTGGTCGAAAAAGGGGTCGAGGAGCGTCGCGTCATGCCATTTCGGGCGCCGTGCCAGATCATTGCGAGCGCGATCCTGGGCACGATCGTCCTGCTCTCCGGTGCAGCGAGCGCGGAGACGCAGCCATTCCCGGTCTGGCTCGAGGGTGTCCGCGAGGAGGCCCTCGCCCAGGGGATCTCGCCCGAGACCGTGGCCGAGGCTTTGGACGGCCTGGAGCCGATCGAGCGGGTGATCGAGCTCGATCGGCGTCAGCCCGAAGGCCGGATGACCTATCGCGAATATCGTGACCGGGTGCTCTCCGAGAAGCGGATCGAGCGGGGTCGCGAGCTGATGAGAGAGCACAAGGAGCTGCTCGATCGGGTCGCCGCCGACTACGGTGTCCAGCCGCGCTTCATCGTGGCGCTGTGGGGCATCGAGACCAACTACGGCGGGTGGTCAGGCAGCACGCCGGTGATCGGCGCGCTGGCGACCCTGGCGTATGAGGGCAGGCGCGCCGACTTCTTCCGAAGCGAGCTGATGCACGCGCTGCGGATCCTCGACGAGGGCAATGTCGAGCCCGAGAACATGCTCGGCTCGTGGGCCGGCGCCATGGGGCAGAGCCAGTTCATGCCGTCGAGCTATCTGCGCAATGCGGTCGACTACGACGGCGATGGCCGGCGCGACATCTGGGGCAGCCTGCCCGACGTGTTTGCCTCGATCGCCAATTATCTGGCCAGGGCCGGCTGGAACGTGCGGCACACCTGGGGGCGTGAGGTCGGGCTGCCGGCGGCCCTGGGCGACGGGCTCGACGGGCTCGAGGTGCGCCGGTCCCTGCCGGCCTGGCACGACCTTGGCGTGCGTCGTGCCGACGGTTCGCCGCTGCCGGCGGTCGCGCTGGATGCTTCCTTGCTGCGCACCGATGATGGCCTCGGCCCGGCCTATCTGGTGTACCAGAACTTCCGGGTCTTGATGGCGTGGAACCGCTCAACCTATTTTGGACTGACCGTGGGACAACTGTCCGATCTGATCAACCATGGTTAACCGAACCGATACCACTGGATCGTAAGAACAGTGGCATGAGGCCTGGAAACGGAAGGTTCGGGTGCTGGCTGGTCGTCCTCGGCTGCCTGCTGCTGGCGGGCTGCGGCTCGACCACGTCGGATCATGCGCTGCCGGGCGGTGGCCACTACAAGCTCGGCAACCCCTATCAGGTCGGCGGCCGCTGGTACTATCCCAGCTACGATCCGGCCTATGCGGCGGTCGGCGTCGCGTCGTGGTACGGCCAAGCCTTCCACGGCCGCAGGACCGCCAATGGCGAGGTGTTCGATCGCAACAAGGTGAGCGCGGCGCATCCGACGCTGCCGTTGCCGAGCATCGTGCGCGTGACCAATCTCACCAATCAGCGCCAGCTCGAGCTGCGGGTCAACGATCGCGGCCCGTTTGTCGGCGACCGGGTCATCGATCTCTCACAGGCGGCGGCGCGGGCGCTGGGCTTCGAGCGTCGCGGCACCACCGAGGTCCGGGTCGAGTTCGTGCGCCTGGCCGACGCCGAAGGGACGCCGCCCGAGCCGAGCTCACCGCCGTTGGCCTCGCCTCTCGTGGCGCGGGCCGCGGCGGCGCAAGAGAACCGGGCCGACGCGGCCCCGCAACCGGTGTTCGAGGCTGTTCCCACCGAGCCGGCACCACCGCGGCCGGTCGACGGAGTCGGCCCGCTTCTGATCCGCACGGCGGCGGCACCAGATCCCGCTCCGCCCGCGGCGCGCGGCGCGCTCGACGACGGCCTGGGCAAACGCTGCCTCAGCGTCGGCTTCATCCAGGTCGGCGCGTTCGTCGAGCCCGAGCGCGCGCTGCGCCTGGCCAAGGAGCTCGATGCGGCGATGGCAATGCCGGTGAGCGCCGACATGCCCTCGGTCGATCGCTATGCCCGCGTCCGGCTCGGCCCGATCGGTGACCAGCAACAGGCCGCGGCGGCGCTCCGCTGGCTCCATCAGTCCGGCTACCCCAACGCCTTCATGGTCAAGCCGGGTGTCGCCACCTCGGTCGCGTGCTGATCGGGCGATGTCGGAGCCGTCGAATCGGGGCCGTGCCCGGCAAGCCGCGACAGACCGTAGAACCTCAAATCGCGAGGGATTGATGCTGAAGCTCTGGTATGATTGCCGTCTCGTCTTCGGGCTGCTCGCCGTGCTGCTGGCGGGCTTGGCCTCGAGCGCAGCCAACGCGTACGAGACCTTGGCCAAAGCAGCCATTCTGGTCGACCACGAGACGGGTCAGGTCCTGTACACCAAGAATCCCGATGAGCCGCTGCCGCCGGCCTCGATGAGCAAGCTGATGACCGTCCTGATGCTGTTCGAGCGTCTCAAGGACGGCCGCGTGAAGCTCGACGACGAGTTCTCGGTGAGCGAGAAGGCATGGCGCAAGGGCGGCTCGAAGATGTTCGTCGAGGTCGGCAAGAAGGTGAAGGTGGAAAATCTTCTGCACGGCATCATCGTGCAGTCGGGCAACGACGCCTGCATCGTGGTTGCCGAGAACCTGGCCGGCACCGAAGAGGCCTTCGCCGAGCAGATGACCAAGCGGGCGCACGAGCTCGGCTTGAACAACGCAACCTTCAGGAACGCCAGCGGCTGGCCCAATCCGGAGCACCTGATGAGCGTCCGCGACCTGGCCAAGCTGGCGGAGATCATCATCTCGGAATATCCGGAGTACTACCACATCTTCGGGGAGACCGACTATGAGTTCAACGGCATCAAGCAGTATGCGCACAACCCGCTGCTGCGCCGCGACGTCGGCGCTGACGGGCTGAAGACCGGTTATACCGATGCCGCAGGCTACGGTCTGACCGCCTCGGCGGTGCGCGATGGCCGGCGCCTGATCGTCGTGGTCGCCGGGCTCGAGACACCGGGCCAGCGCGCCCGCGAATCCGAGCGCCTGCTCGAGCACGGCTTTCGCGACTTCAAGGATTACGAGCTGTTCGCCCCTGGCCAGATCGTCGACAATGCAGACGTCTGGCTGGGGGATCAGGAGACAGTACCCCTGGTCACCGATCAGCGCGTGGTGCTGACCCTGACGCCCGAGGCGCGCCGCGAGCTCGAGGTCAAGGTCGTCTATGACGGGCCGGTGCCGGCGCCGGTGCCGCGCGGCACCGAGCTCGCCCAGCTCGAGATCAGCGCGCCGGGCGTCGAGCCGCGCCGTGTGCCCCTGGTGGCGGGCGAGGAGGTTCAGGAAGCGGGTCTGCTCGGCCGCATGTCGAGCGCGATCGGCTATCTGATCTGGGGGCGGTGCGTGAGTCCGCCGCCCCGCTCGATCGGGCGAGGATGAGCCAGGGCCGCCTGATCACCTTCGAGGGCGGCGAGGGGGCCGGCAAGTCGACCCAGATCGAGCGCCTGGCGGCAGCGCTGAGCGCGGCCGGAGTTAAGGTGACCGTGAGCCGCGAGCCTGGCGGCACGGTCGGTGCCGAAGCGATTCGCGAGCTGTTGCTGAACGGGCCGCCGGAGCGCTGGTTGCCGCTCGGCGAGACCCTGCTGCTGCTGGCGGCGCGTCTGGACCATGTCGAGCGGCGAATCAGGCCGGCGATGGCGGCGGGGTTGTGGGTGCTGTGCGACCGATTCAGCGATTCGACCCGGGTTTACCAGGGCATCGCGGGCACCGTGGGGGTCGAGCTGGTGGACCGGCTGCAGCATGCGACCATTGGTGATCTGGCGCCCGATCTCACGCTGATCCTGGACGTGCCGGTCGAGATTGGCCTGACGCGCCGGGGCGTGTCGGCGGCCAATCGCTTCGAGCACAAGGGGCTTATCTTCCACCAGCAGGTACGCGACGGGTTCCTGCGGCTGGCCGAGCGCGAGCCCGCGCGTTGCCGGGTGATCGATGGCGCGCGCGATGCCGATACGGTCGCCCGCGACGTCCGCCGCGCGGTCGAGGCGCGCTTCGCGCTCGATCTCGGCGACACCGACGGGCGGGCGTGAGCGTGGTTGCGCCGGAGCCTCGCGCCAATCCCGAGCTTCTCGGCCAGGAAGCCGCGCTGGCGGCCTTGCGCGCAGCGCTCGGTGCCGGACGGTTGCCGCATGGCTGGCTGTTGACCGGGCCGCCCGGCATCGGCAAGGCGACGCTCGCCTACCGTTTTGCGCGCGCGCTGCTGGCCGGTTCCGAAGCGGTGGATGGGAGCCTCGCGGTCGATCCCGAGCATCCGGTGTTTCGCCAGGTCGCCAGCGGCAGTCATCCCGATCTCAAGGTGATCGAGCCGCTGCGCGACCCCAAGACCGGCAAGGTCAAGTCCGAGATCACGGTCGATCTGGTGCGCGCCGCGACCGCATCGCTGAACACCACGGCGGCGCTCGGCGGCCATCGCGTCGTCGTGGTCGACGGCGCCGAGAGCCTCAATCGCAATGCTGCCAACGCCCTGCTCAAGTCGCTCGAGGAGCCGCCGCCGGGCGCGGTCCTGCTGCTGGTCAGCCACCATCCGGGACGCGTGGCGCCCACCTTGCGCTCCCGTTGCGCCAAGCTGGCGCTGGCGCGTCTTTTCGATGCCGAGGTCAAGGCCGCGTTGGCGCAGCATGCGCCGGATCTGCCGGCCGAGCAGCACGACGCGCTGGCGCAGCTGGCACGCGGCAGCATCGGCCGCGCGCTCGAGCTTGCGGGCGACGACTGGGTCTCGCTCTATCGGCGCCTCGCGACCTGCCTGGCGAGCGACCCGCTCGACCGGCTCGGCATCAATGCCCTGGCGGGCGAGCTCGCGCGCTACGCCGACGCGAGAAACTTTGCCGCGCCGATGTGGCTGGTGCAGGAGCTGCTGAGCCGGATCGTGGGCGCTGCGGTCGGCCGCCAGGCTGCCGCGCTGTTCGAGGGCGAGCGCCAAGCGCTCGACCGGCTCGCCGGCGGCCGGCCTCTTGATCGCTGGGGTTCCTTGTGGGAGAAGGTCGCACGCCTTGCGACCGCAGTCGACAGCCTGAACCTGGATCGTCGGCAGGCGCTGCTTCACATTCTGACCCTGCTGGCGCTCGCATCCGAGGAGGACCAGGGCGCGGGGTCGGCGCTCGGAGGTCCCGATGGCTTCGGCTGACGCGTTCTACGTCACCACGCCCATCTATTACGTCAACGACGTGCCGCATATCGGGCACGCCTACACCACCCTTGCCTGCGACAGCATTGCCCGGTTCGCAAGGCTCGACGGCCGCCGGGTCCATTTTCTGACCGGCACCGACGAGCACGGCCAGAAGGTCGAGAAGGCGGCCGCCGAGGCCGGCCTCGAGCCGCAGGCGTTCACCGACCGCGTCTCCGGTCGCTTCCGCGATCTGGCGCGGACCATGCGGATCTCCAACGACGACTTCATCCGCACCACCGAGCCCCGCCACAAGGCGGGCGTGCAGGCGCTCTGGCGCGAGCTGGTCTCGCGCGATCAGATCTATCTCGGTCGCTACGCCGGCTGGTACTCGGTCCGCGACGAGACCTATTTCGCCGAGAGCGAGCTGGTTGACGGCATGGCGCCGACCGGCGCGCCGGTCGAGTGGGTCGAGGAGCCGAGCTATTTCTTTCGCCTCTCGGCCTGGCAGGAGACGCTGCTGCGGCTCTACCAGGAGCGCCCGGATTTCATCCTGCCGCCCTCGCGCCGCAACGAGGTGATCAGCTTCGTCAGGGGCGGCCTGCAGGACCTGTCGGTGTCGCGCACCAGCTTCGCCTGGGGAATCCCGGTGCCGGACGACGCCGGTCACGTGGTCTATGTCTGGCTTGACGCGCTGACCAACTACATGACCGCGCTCGGCTACCCCGACACCGGCGCCGAAACCTACCGGACGTTCTGGCCGGCCGACGTGCATGTGGTCGGCAAGGACATCCTGCGCTTTCACGCGATCTTCTGGCCGGCGTTCCTGCTGGCGGCCGGCCTCGAGCCGCCCAGGCGCGTCTTCGCCCATGGCTGGTGGACCAATGAGGGCCAGAAGATCTCCAAGTCGCTCGGCAACGTGATCGATCCGGTGCAGCTGATCGAGACCTACGGCCTGGACCAGACCCGCTATTTCCTGTTGCGCGAGGTGCCGTTCGGCAATGACGGCGACTTCTCGCGCGATGCCATGGTCACCCGGATGAACCACGACCTGGCCAACGACTATGGCAATCTGGTCCAGCGCGTGCTGTCGATGATCCAGCGCAACTGCGATGCCAAGATACCGTCGCCGGGTGCCTGTAGCGACGACGATCATCGCCTGATCGAAGCCGCCGACCAGATGCTGGTCCGGGTGCGCGCCGCGATGGCGGAGCAAGCGCTGAGCCGGTCGCTGGAGGTGGTGTTCGAGGTGATCGGTGCCGCCAACCGCTATGTCGACGCACAGGCGCCCTGGGCGCTGCGCAAGGCCGATCCCGAACGTATGGCCACCGTGCTCTACGTCCTCGCCGAGGCGATCCGGCGCCTGGCGCTGGTCACGCAGGCCTTCATGCCCGAAGCGTCCGCAAAGATCCTCGATCAACTGGCAGTGCCCGAAGACGCGCGCACTCTGGCGAGCTTCGAGGATAGCGCTGCCGCCCTGCAGCCGGGCGCGGCCCTGCCGCCGCCGAGCGGGGTGTTTCCTCGTTTCGCTGAGCAAACCGCGTAGCCCCATGCTCGTCGACAGCCATTGCCACCTGGATTTTCCCGGGCTCGCCGAGGAGCGCGCCCAGGTGATCGAGCGCGCCCATGCCGCGGGCGTCGAGGTGATGCAGACCATCAGCACGCGGCTCAGCACGTTCGAGCCGGTGCTGGCGATCGCCGAGGCCCATGCCGGCGTCTTCTGCTCGGTTGGCGTGCATCCGCATCGCGCCGACCAGGAGGCTGTCGATGATCCGGAGCCGCTGATCGCCAGGACCCGCCATCCCAGGGTCATCGGCATCGGCGAGAGCGGCCTCGACTACTACTACGACAACAGCTCGCGAGCCGGACAGGAACGCAGCTTCCGCGCTCACATCCAGGCGGCGCAGGACAGCGGGCTGCCGCTCATCGTGCATACCCGCGATGCCGATCGCGACACCATCGCGCTGTTGCGCGCGGCCATGGCCGAGGCGCCGTTCACCGGCGTGATCCACTGCTACAGCTCGTCGCCGGAGCTGGGTTTTGCCGCCGTCGAGATGGGGCTCTATCTCGGCCTCGGCGGCATCCTGACGTTCAAGCGCTCGGACGAGCTGCGCGCTACCGTGCAGGCCCTGCCGCTGGACCGGCTGATCCTCGAGACCGATGCGCCCTACCTGGCGCCCCAGCCGTTTCGCGGCAAGCGCAACGAGCCGGCCTATGTGGCGCACGTCGCGGCCACGCTTGCCGAGGTGAGGTCGTTGCCGGTGGAGGAGATCGCGCGCGCGACCACCGACAACTTCTTTCGCCTGTTCGCCAAGGCGGCGTTGCTCGAGCCGGCGGCATGCGCCAACGAGCCTGCATGCGGGTGACCGTCCTCGGTTGCGGCACCTCGTCGGGCGTTCCGGTGATCGCCTGCCGCTGTCCGGTCTGCACCTCGGACGAGCCACGCAACCGGCGCCGGCGCTGCGCGATCCTGATCGAGCACGGCTCGACCACGCTTTGGTCGACACGCCGCCGGACCTGCGCTGCCAGTGCCTGGACGCGGCGGTCGATCGGATCGATGCCGTCTTCTACACCCATGCGCACGCCGATCACATCAACGGCATCGACGACATCCGCCAGCTGAACATCGCCATGGGCCGGGTGATCGATGCCTATGCCGATGCCGCGGTGCTGGCGCGGATCCGCGAGCGGTTCGACTACGCTTTTCAGCCGGCGGAGCCCGCGCGAGGCTGGTGGCGGCCGGCCCTCAACCCGATCGCGATCGAAGGGCCGTTTCAGGTCGGCGACCTCAGGATCGAGCCGTTCGAGCAGGTCCACGGCCGCATGCCGAGCTGGGGCTTTCGAGTCGGCGGCTTCGCCTATTCGCCCGATGTCAAGCAGCTGCCCGAGCCGGCTTTGACGGCCCTTGCCGGGATCGAGGTCTGGCTGGTCGACTGCCTGCGCGACCGGCCGCATCCAACCCACGCCCATCTCGAGCAGACCTTGGCATGGATCGCAGAGATCAAGCCCAAGCATGCCGTGTTAACCCATATGAACCACGAGTTCGACTATTGGGACCTGAGAGAGAGTCTACCGGAAGGGGTCGAGCCGGCCTACGACGGGATGGTCCTGGAGATTCCTGCGCCCCCTTGATGCGAGGGGTCGCTGACGGGGCGAGCAGGTTGCAACGGCGTGGCTGGCGCGTTCATTGCATGCGGACAATGGCCGACCAACGGCCAGGGAATGGAGTGGTACATGGATGGAATCCTCGGGCGGGTCGACCAACGGGGCCTCGATGAAGCAACCCTGGTGCAGTCGATCCTCGAGCAGCTCATCTATGCGGTCGGCAAGGACCCGGCCCACGCGGTCGCCCGCGACTGGGGCGTGGCGCTGTCGCTGGCGGTGCGCGATCGGATCGTCGACTGCTGGATTCCGAGCACCCGGCGGGCCTATCAGGACGGCCGCAAGCGCGTCTACTACCTGTCGATGGAGTTCCTGATCGGGCGGCTCTGCGCGACTGATGGCCAATCTCGGCATCATCGAGCCTTGCCGGGCTGCGCTCGCGAGCTTCGGTGTGAAGCTCGAGGACGTGCTCGAGAGCGAGCCGGACGCCGCGCTGGGTAATGGCGGCCTGGGCCGGCTCGCCGCATGCTTCCTCGAGAGCATGTCGCGGGTCGGCATCGCCGGCTACGGCTATGGCATCCGCTACGAGCATGGCCTGTTCCGCCAGAGCTTCCGCGACGGCTGGCAAGCCGAGCACACCGAGGACTGGCTGACCATGGGCCATCCCTGGGAGTTCGAGCGGCCGGAGGTGGTCTATCCGATCGGTTTCGGCGGTGTGCTCGACAGCTCGGACGGGCGTACCTTGTGGCGTCCGAGCGAGCAGGTGCTCGCCAAGGCTTACGACACGCCGGTCCCCGGCTGGCAGGGCGAGCACGTCAACACCCTTCGCCTGTGGTCGGCAAAGCCCGCAGCACCGCTCGACCTGGATCTCTTCAATCGCGGCGAGTTCGTGGAGGCGGCGGAGCAGCGGGTCCTGGCAGAGACCATATCGCGCATCCTGTACCCGAACGATTCGACGCCCGAAGGGCAGGAGCTGCGCCTCAAGCAGGAGTATTTCTTCACCGCGGCGTCTCTGCAGGATCTGGTCCGCCGCTATCTGCAGGACCACGAGGATCTTTCGGCGCTGGGCGATCAGGTCGCGATCCAGCTCAACGACACCCATCCCGCGATCGCCGTGCCGGAGCTGATCCGCCTGATGGTCGACGAGCACGGCATGGAGTTTGACGCCGCGATCGAGACCACGCGTGCGTGCATCTCCTACACCAACCATACGCTGCTGCCGGAGGCCCTGGAGTGCTGGCCGAGTCCGCCTGCTCGGCCGGATCCTGCCGCGTCATCTCGAGATCATCGAGCGGCTGAACGAGCGGTTCCTGGCGAGCCTGCCGCCGAACGCGGCCGACCCGCACGAGCTCGCCATCATCAATGATCGTGGCGTGCGCATGGGCCAGCTGGCGTTCATCGGCAGCCACAAGGTCAACGGTGTCTCCGCCCTGCACACCGAGCTGATGAAGCAGACCGTGTTTCGCGGCCTGCACGAGCTGTTTCCCGACCGGATCGTCAATCAGACCAACGGGATCACGCCGCGACGCTGGCTGTACGAGTGCAATCCGGGTCTCGCGCTTCTGATCACCGAGGTGATCGGCGACCGCTGGGTGGCGAATCTGGAGCACATCGAGGCACTGGCCCCCTACGCCGACGACCCGGCATGCCGCGCAGCCTTTGCCGACGCCAAGCTCGCCAACAAGGAGCGGCTGGCGGCCGAGATCGAGCGTCGCCTCGACATCACGGTCGACCCGCGCGCCCTGTTCGACATCCACATCAAGCGGATCCACGAGTACAAGCGCCAGCTGCTCAACATCCTCGAGGCGGTCGCGCTGTACCGGGCCATCCGCGACGACCCCTATCGCGACTGGCAGCCGCGGGTAAAGATCTTCGCCGGCAAGGCCGCGCCCAGCTACGTGATGGCCAAGCTGGTCATCAAGCTGATCAACGACGTCGCGCGGGTGGTCAATGCCGATCCCGTGGTAGGCGATCGCCTCAAGATCGTGTTCCTGCCGAACTACAACGTCTCGCTGGCCGAGGTGATCATCCCGGCTGCGGACCTGTCCGAGCAGATCTCGACCGCAGGCATGGAGGCGTCGGGCACCGGCAACATGAAGCTCGCGCTGAACGGCGCGCTCACGGTCGGTACGCTCGATGGCGCCAATATCGAGATTCGCGAGCGGGTCGGCGACGACAACATCTTCATCTTCGGCCTGACGGCAGAAGAAGTCGCCGCCAGACGTGCCAACGGCTATCGCCCGAGCGCCGAGATCGAGGCCCAGGCGGACCTTGGCGGCGCGTTGCACCAGATTGCCGGTGGCGCCTTCGGCCCGGACCATTTCGGCGCCCTGCTCGACGACCTCTGGCAGCGCGACTATTTCATGGTCGCCGCCGACTTCGCGAGCTATGCCGCGGCTCAGCGCCAGATCGACCGGGCCTTTACCGATCACGCGGACTGGACGCGGCGCGCCGTGCTCAACACCGCGCGGGTCGGCTGGTTCTCGTCGGACCGGGCGATCCGGGCTACGCGCGCGACATCTGGCAGGTGGCGACCGCCTGAGGCGACGATCGGTGACCACGCTGGGTGCATCGCGGCCGGTCCGCTCCATGATCCCGGCGATCGCATCGGCAAGCGCGATCAGGGGACGGAGCGCCACCTGCGGGTCCTGGTCGTGGCGCGCGGGATCCGGCTCGTACGCTTCCAGATAGACCCTTAGCGTGGCGCCGGCTGTGCCGGTGCCCGAGAGCCTGTAGACGATCCGCGCGCCGTCCTCGAACAGCACGCGGATGCCCTGATGCTCGCTGGTCGAGCCGTCGACCGGGTCGTGATAGGCGAAGTCGTCGGCCTGCTCGACGCGCATGTCGCCGAAGGCCTTGCCCGGCAACCCGCCGAGCTGGTCGCGCAGGTGGCCCATCAGGCCTTGCGCCGCGTCGGCATCGACCTCTTCGTAGTCGTGACGTGAATAATAGTGGCGGCCGAAGCGGGCCCAGTGGTCCCGCATGATGTCGGCCACGGACTGGCGGCGAGCTGCCAGGATGTCGAGCCACAGCAGCACGGCCCAAAGGCCGTCCTTCTCGCGCACGTGGTTGGAGCCGGTGCCGGCACTCTCCTCGCCGCACAAGGTCGCCATGCCGGCATCCAGGAGGTTGCCGAAAAACTTCCAGCCGGTCGGGGTCTCGTAGCAGTTGATGCCCAGCGCGTCGGCGACCCGATCGACCGCGCGCGAGGTCGGCATCGAGCGCGCGACCCCGGCAAGCCCCGCGGCATAGCCTGGCGCCAGCTCGGCATTGGCGGCCAGCACCGCCAGGCTGTCGCTCGGGGTCACGTAGATGCCGCGACCGACGATCATGTTGCGATCGCCATCGCCATCGGACGCGGCGCCGAAGTCGGGCGCATCCTGCGCCATCATCGTCTCGATCAGCGCGTGCGCATGCACCGGATTGGGGTCCGGGTGATGGCCGCCGAAATCCGGCTTCGGCTCGCCGTTCACCACCGTGCCGGCCGGCGCGCCCAGCGTCTGCTCGAGGATCGCATGGCCGTAGGGGCCGGTCACCGCGCTCATCGCATCGAAGCGCATCCGAAAGCCGCCCGCGAAAAGATCGCGGATCCGATCGAAGTCGAACAGGCGCTGCATCAGGGCCAGATAGTCGGCGATCGGATCGATGATCTCGATCCTGGTGCCATCCAGCTGGAGCGTGCCGAGCCGTCCGAGATCGAGATCGGGCGCCTCCAGGATGCGATAGCGGTCGATCTCCTTGGTCCTGGCGAAGATGGCCTCGGTGATGCCTTCGGGCGCCGGGCCACCATTGGCGGTGTTGTATTTGACCCCGAAGTCGCCATCCGGCCCACCGGGATTGTGGCTCGCGGACAGGATGATGCCACCGAACGCCTCGCGCTTTCGGATCACGCAGGACGCGGCCGGCGTCGACAGCAGCCCGTCCCGCCCGATCAGGATCTGCCCGAAGCCGTTGGCGGCTGCGATCCTGGCGATCGTCTGGACCGCCCGGTCATTGTAGAAGCGGCCATCGCCGCCCAGCACCAGGGTCTTGCCCTCGAACCCGTGGAGCGAATCGAAGATCGCCTGCACGAAGTTCTCCAGATATCCAGGCGCCTGAAAGACCGGCACTTTCTTGCGCAGGCCAGAAGTGCCCGGCCGCTGGCCTTCGATCGGTCGGGTCGAGACGGTGCGAATGTTCATGGCAGACCTCGATCAGACGATGGATCAACACAAGGCTTGGTCTGTTTTGGCACGAATTGCACATTTTGTGGGCGCTCGCTGGCGATGATTCCGGCAAGCTCCTCGAGCCGGCGCGAGCGGCCAAGCTCGGCGATGGCGCGGCTCAGCCGGCGGCGCCAGTTGGGATGCTGGTCGATGGTGCCGGGAAGGTTGGCCTGCTCGATCGCGCCCAGCGCGTCCTCGAGCTGCAGCACCATCAGCAAGGCAGGAGAGCGGGCGAGCATGCGGTGCAGCGCGACCACCACCGGCCATGGCAGCTTTTCAGGCGGCGCGCTCGGATCGATCCCCTCCGGCAGCAGGCCCTCGTCTGCCAGCAGGCGGAGCAAGGCGCCGCGCTCGATCTGGCGCGCCCGGCGCTCCTGTGGGGCCTGTTCCGGTGTGCCGTAGAGGCCGAGCTTGTCGCGCCAGTCGATGTCGCGACCGGCCCAAAAGCCTGCCAGCGTCGGCAGATCGTGGGTGCCGATCGAGGCGACCGAGCGCGGCCGGTAGCGGGCCGGCGCGCGAAAGCTGCCGTCCTGCTCGCGCTCGAAATACAGCACGCTGCAGCCGAGCACGCCGGCGTCGTCGAGCATCCGGCGCAGGCCGCCCGGCACCGTGCCGAGATCCTCGCCGACCACGACGCAGCGCTGACGATGCGACTCCAGCGCCACCACGCCCAGGAGGTCCTCGACCGGCTGGCTGACATAGGCGCCAGGCACGCGGTCCGCGGCCGGCCACCAGAAGGTTCGCTGCAAGCCCAGGATGTGATCGATCCGAAGCGCCCCGGCATGGCGCATGCCGCCGCGCAGGATCTCGATCAGCGGCGCATAGCCGCGCGCGCGCAGCCCGTGCGGCGCGAGCGGCGCCAGGCCCCAGTTCTGGCCGGCTTCGTTGAACTCGTCGGGCGGCGCACCCAGGCTGGCGCCGGCCGCGACGCTGTCGCGATCGGCCCAGGCCTCGGCGCCATCAGGCGTGACGCCGACCGCAAGGTCCAGATAGAGCCCGATCGGCATGCCGGCGGCCGCCTGGCGCTGCGCGGCCTCGAGCTGGTCGTGCGCCAGCCACTGCAGATAGGCGAAGAACGCGACCCGCTCTCGATGCGCGGCTGCAAAGCGCGCGACCTCGGGACTGGCAACGGCCTGATAGGGCAGGGGCCAGGTCCGCCAGGTGTGATGAGGCGGGTGCTGCGCCCGGAAATGTTCGAACAGCGCATCGAACAGCGCCTGCCGCTCCAGGCCTTCTCCGGCCTCGCGCCGGAACGCCTCGAACGCCTGCCACCTCGGCCCGGAGCGACGCGCCCATAAGCTCTCGAACAGCACCCCCAGGACCTCGAGCTTGAGCGCCGCGACCTCCGGATAGTCGATCATCCGGGTGCCGCGCATCCGCTTCAGGCGGGCCTGGACGTCCGCTTGTGCCAGCAACGCCCGGGCCGTCTCGCTGTGCGCCAGCTCGGGCACCCGCTCGATTGCGATCAGCAGGACATTCAAAAAACGCCGGCTGGAGGGCGAGTAGGGGCTGTACCGCTCGGGCGCTGCTGGCAGTTGGGCGTGGATCGGATTGATGCCGACGAAGGCGGCGCCGAGCCGGCCGCCGAGCTCGGCCAGCTGGCTCAGATCACCGAAGTCGCCGATCCCCCAACTGGCCTCGGAGCGCAGACCGTAGAGGGGTGCCGTCATGCCCCAAAGTCGCTCACCTGCCTGCACATCGGCGACCCCGAACGCCCGTCGAGGCGCCACGATCAGGCGCGTGCCCGTGGGCTCATTCTCCAGCTCGAGCTGGTGATAGCCGATCGGCAGGCTCGGCAGCGGCAGGCGGTAGCGCCGATAGCGGCTGCCATCGATCGTCGCCCCAGCCAGCGCGTCGAGCGCGGTCAGATCCGCCTCGCCGCGTTCGAGGGCGCCGGCCTCGGTGTGCACCTGCCAGGCGATCCGTCGAGCCGCCTGCTCCGGCAGGGTGACGATGGCCGAAGGCCTGGCACGGGCCACGATGACCGGTGGCAGGACGCTTCGCCACGGTGCGCTTTCCGCCAGCGCCAGGCTCGCCTCGATCTCGGCATCGTCGGCCACGGGCACGCCCATTGCTGCCAGCAGGGCGCGCTCGCTCGCGGCCGGGGTCACATGCTGCCGGTTCCAGATATCCCGGTAGCTGCGCTCGATGCCGTACAGTCGGGCCAGGCGATGGAGCCGATTGCGCCGTTCGCTCGCGGTGATCGATGATCTCATCGAAGCGAGCGGTAGAGCTCGAGCGTGGTCTCGGCAATCGCGTCCCAGCTGAAGGAGTGCAGCGCCCGACGGCGGCCCTGCTTGCCCATGGTCTCCCGTAGGGCCGGGTCCGCGGCCAGACGGTTGATCGCCGCCGCCAGCCCCGACGAGAACGCCTCGGGATCGGTCGGCTCGAAGGTCCCGGGCTCGAGGGTCAGATCGACCAGGAGCCCGGTCTCCTCGTGCGCTACCACTTCGGGAATGCCGCCGACCCGGGAGGCCACAACGGCTGTCTCGCACGCCATGGCCTCGAGGTTGATGATGCCGAACGGCTCGTAGACCGATGGGCAGCAGAACACTGCTGCGTGCTCGTACAGCTGGATGACGTCGGACCGCGGCAGCATCTCGCGGATCCAGATCACGTCCGGGCGTTTGGCCTTCACTGCGGCCACATGCGCCTCCATCTCGTGACCGATATGCGGCGTGTCGGGCGCGCCGGCGCACAGCACCACCTGCAGACCCGGGTCGATCTCGGGAATCGCGTCGACCAGGTGGATGATGCCCTTTTGCCGTGTGATCCGGCCGACGAACAGAAGGTAGGGCCGTGTCGGGTCGATACCGTAGCGTATCAGCGCATCGGTGGTCCCCGTCGGCCGGTACTCCTCCGGATCGATGCCGTTGTGGATCACATGGACCCGCGCCGGCTGCACGTCGAACAGGCGGAGCACGTCCTCGCGGGTCTGCTCGGATACGGCAATGATCGCATCCGCGTGCTCCATGGCCATCCGCTCCATCCAGGTGCTGAGATGGTATGCATTGCCGAGCTGCTCGACCTTCCACGGGCGAAGCGGCTCGAGCGAGTGGATACTGAGCACGAAGGGGATGTCCCAGAGCCGGCTCGCGAGCACGCCGCCCATGTCGGTGTACCAGGTATGACAATGGACGACGTCGGCATCGATGGTGTCCTTGGCCATGGCAAGCGAACGCTGAAAGGCATCGAGCGCGCCGCCAAAGCGCGTATCCGTGTTCTGCTTGGCTTCGGCCCAGGCCGGGTAGCCCCGGACCAGAAGGTTCGGGCTCTCGCTCCGCTGATCACCGAAACAGCGCACCTCGACGGGGATCCGCCTGGCGAGCGCCCGGCTCAGATACTCGACGTGGACACCCGCGCCCCCGTAGACGTTGGGCGGATACTCATTGGTGAACAACGCTGCCTTCTTGATTTCGGCCACGCTGGATCCCCCTGATCAATCCTTGTCGCTGACATCGACCCGGATCGGGAGGTGGGGTCGATATGCACGTCTTGGGCGGCCTGAGCGCGTGTTCATCGCACGCCCACCTCGTCCAGATGACGCAGCAGGTCGGCCGGATCTTCATAGACGCGGTACGCACCGGCGCGCTCCAGCTCGTCCTTGCCGTAGCCGCCCGAGAGCACCCCGACGCCGAGCATGCGGGCGCGCCTGGCGGCGAGCAGGTCCCACACGCTGTCGCCGACCACGACGGCGTCCATGGCATCGACGCCGAGCCGGCGCGCCGCCTCGAGAAACAGATCGGGGTTCGGCTTGGCGTGCGTCACCTGATCGCGCGTGACGATCGGGATATCCCGGGGCACCTCAAGCATGGCGATGGTCGGGCCGGCGCCCTCCATCCGGCCGCTGGTCGCGATCGCCCACGGGCAGTCCAAC
Organism: uncultured Alphaproteobacteria bacterium; assembly: GCA_963731495.1. GTDB lineage: Bacteria > Pseudomonadota > Alphaproteobacteria > Geminicoccales > Geminicoccaceae > DASUGG01. The sequence goes on along the minus strand of CAVSVZ010000054.1, from coordinate 71,457 downwards.
TCGCTCAGGCGACGCAGCAGCTCGCGAGCCCCGGGCAGCGGACGCACCTGATTGATCCGTCGCCGATACGCCTTGGCATGTAGCTCCTGCAGCCGCTCACGCAGCGCCTCGTCCAGCTCGCGTCCGGTCTCGCGCAGCAGCGCGCGGGCGAACAGACCGCCGCTCATGCCGATCCGCCGGTGAATCCGCCAGACCGATAGCTCCATGCCGCTGATGTGCAGCGCTTCGTGCCAGGCCAGGACGTGCTGATAGACGCTGTCGACCAGCGTGCCATCGAGATCGAACACCAGGGCAGGCTTGGTCATGATTGATCTCCTGCGGGCCTGGGCGACATCCGGGCGCCGCCATCGCACTAAAGCCCCATTCCGCGCGGGACGGCAAGGCGCGATGGTTCGGCCAGGAGCCGGCGCGAGTCAGGTTGGCGAGCTTGCCACGAAACCCGCGGCGGGGCCTGCTACCACGACGTCTACGCACCCGGCCAGGCGGTTCGCGGCGCGTACCGGCCGATCGATGGTGAAGCGGCTCGACCGGGTCGAAGAGCGGCTTGGCGGGATCGAGGACGGACTGCTGGTGCTGAACGGCATTGCGCTCCGCCTCGAAGAGCGCGAAGTCGAGACCACGGGGCTGAAGGCGCTGTTCGACCGCCACGAGCGCAGGCGTGCCGAGCTGGAAGACGCCAAGAAAGGCTGAGCGCCGGCCGCTCTGTCTGAACCGAACACGTCAGCTCCGCAGCCGGTCCAGCATCGGCTGGGTGATCAGGCACACGCCTTTGTCGGTCCGGCGAAAGCGGCGCGCGTCGTCCTGAGGATCCTCCCCGACCACCAGGCCGGGCGGAATCACCACGCCGCGATCGATCACCACGTTCTTGAGTTGGGCGCCGCGACCGATCTGCACATAGGGCAGGGCGACCACGCCCTCGAGCTGGCTGTAGGAATGCGCCAGCACGCCCGTGAACAGCAGCGACTTGTCGACGCGCGAGCCCGAAAGGATACAGCCGCCGGAGACCAGCGAGCTGGTCGCCATGCCGCGCCTTCCGTCTTCGTCGTGCACGAACTTGGCCGGCGGCGTGATCTCGGCATAGGTCCAGATCGGCCAGTCGTGGTCGTAAAGATCGAGCGCCGGCTCGAAGTCGGTGAGGTCGACATTGGCTTCCCAGTAGGCGTCGACCGTGCCGACGTCGCGCCAATACGCCCCGCCGCGTTCCGAGACACCGACGCAGGAGTTGGTGAAGCGATGCGCCATCGCTTTGCCGTGCTTGACCAGATAGGGGATGATGTCCTTGCCGAAATCGTGGCTGGACGCGGCATTCTCGGCATCCCGCCGCAGCTGCTCGAACAGGAAGGCCGTGCTGAAGACATAGATGCCCATGCTGGCCAGCGCGATGTCGGGCTTGTCCGGAATGCCCGGCGGGTCGGCCGGCTTCTCGAGGAAGTCGACGATCCGATCCTTAGCGTCGACATGCATCACGCCAAAACCGGTAGCCTCCATGCGCGGCACTTCGAGGCAACCGACCGTGACGTCGGCGTCGGCATCGACATGCTGCGCGAGCATCAGCTCGTAGTCCATCTTGTAGATGTGATCACCGGCCAGGATCACCATCAGCTCCGGGCCGTAGCTGCTGATGATGTCGGTGTTCTGATGTACGGCATCCGCCGTGCCGACGTACCACTGATCCCCGGCCCCTCGCTGCGAAGCCGGCAGGATGTCGAAGCTCTCGTTGCGCTCGGGCCGGAAGAATGTCCAGCCGCGATGCAAATGGCGGATCAGGCTGTGCGCCTTGTACTGGGTCGCGACGCCGATCCGCCGGATCCCCGAGTTGATCGCATTGGACAAAGCAAAGTCGATGATCCGGGTTTTGCCGCCAAAGAACACCGCGGGCTTGGCGCGCTTGTCGGTCAGCTCCATGAGCCGGCTGCCCCGACCGCCGGCAAGCACGTAGGCCATGGCGTGACGGGCGAGCGGACGCGACAAGCTTTGCTGCGTGGTCATCGTGCATGCCTCCCCGGGGCTCTACAACGGTGACGGCGGGCGCCACCTTTGGTGTTGCGCTCGATGATCGACTTTGTCAGGCACCGATCGACTCCGGCCCGGCGCGGGGGCCGAGTCCTGCGGCCGCCAGCGATAGCCGGGTGATCGATGGCCAGTCTCCGGCGGCGACGGCGTCACGAGGCGCGATCCAGGAGCCACCGACGCACATGACGTTGGGCAACGCCAGATAGGTGGGTGCCAGCGCCGCATCGATGCCGCCGGTCGGGCAAAAACGGGCATCCGGCAGTGGCGCGGCCAGGGCCTTGAGGTAGGCCACCCCGCCCGACGGCTCCGCCGGAAAGAATTTGAGGCAGTCATAGCCTCGCTCCAGCAATCGCATGACCTCGCTCGAGGTCGCCGCTCCCGGCAAGAATGGCACGGAACTCGCCTCGGCGACATCCAAGAGTGCGGGCGTAGCGCCCGGGCTGACCACAAATCTGGCGCCGGCCCGCACCGCGTCCTCGTATTGGGCCGGGGTCAACACGGTGCCGGCGCCGACCGCGGCACCCTCGATCTCGCCGCCGATCGCGCGGATGATCTCGAGCGCCGCCGGCGTGCGCAGGGTGATCTCCAGGACGGAAAGTCCGCCGGCGACCAACGCCCGCGCCAGCGGCAGGGCGGTTCCGACCGAATCGATCGCCAGCACTGGCACAACCGACGTCGCGCTCAGCAGCTCGTACAGTCCAGCTTGCTCTGCGGACATGCGTGCTCTCCCGAGAGGAGGTTCTAGGCGGCCGGTAGAAAATCGAGCACGGCCGCACCCTGGTCAGCGGCGCTGACCGAGCGCCGGAAGCCGGCGAACAGCTCCCGGCCCCCGCCCTGGCCATAGGCCGAAAGATCGGCGATGGCAGGCACGCGCGCCTGCCAGGTCGACGCATCGACCAGCGCGTCCAGTCGGCCGGCAGCGGCATCGACCCGCACCAGATCGCCATCGCACAGCCTGGCGATCGGGCCGCCGTCGGCCGCTTCCGGCGTGACGTGGATGGCGGCGGGGACCTTGCCCGAGGCGCCGGACATGCGCCCGTCGGTCACCAGGGCGACCTTGAAGCCCCTGTCCTGCAGCACGCCAAGGGCCGGCGTCAGCTTGTGCAGCTCGGGCATGCCGTTGGCCTTGGGGCCCTGAAAGCGGACCACCGCGACCATGTCGCCCAGGAGCTCGTCGCGCTCGAACGCCGCAAGAAACTCGCTCTGGTCGTGGAAAATCCTGGCGGGCGCCTCGACCAGCTGCGCTTCCGGCTTGACCGCCGAGACCTTGATCACCGCGCGGCCGAGATTGCCCGCCAGCAGCCGGAGGCCGCCATTGACGCTGAACGGCTTGCTGGTCGGCGCGAGAACGGTGGGGTCGCCGCTGCTGCGCGCGCCGGCATGCCAGACCAGCCGATCGCCCTCGAGACAGGGCTCCTCGCGATAGCGCTCGAGGCCGAGGCCCGACACGGTGCGCACATCGGCATGCAGCAGCCCGGCATCGAGCAGCTCGCCGATCAGATAGGCCATGCCGCCCGCGGCATGGAAATGGTTCACATCGGCCAGACCATTGGGGTAGACCCGGGCGAGCAGGGGCACGACCTCGGACAGATCTGCGAAATCCTCCCAGGTCAACACGATACCGGCCGCCCTGGCCATGGCGATCAGATGGATCGTGTGGTTGGTCGAGCCGCCGGTCGCGTGCAGCCCGACGATCGCGTTGACGATCGCGCGCTCGTCGACCACCAGGCCGATCGGCGTGTAGTCGTTGCCACGGGCGGTGATCTCGGTGACTCGCCTGGCGGCGGCCCGGGTCAGCGCGTCGCGCAGCGGCGTGTCCGGGTTGACGAACGAAGCGCCCGGCAGGTGCAGCCCCATGATCTCCATCAGCATCTGGTTGGAGTTCGCGGTGCCGTAGAAGGTGCAGGTGCCCGGGCTGTGATAGGACTGGCACTCAGCGTCCAGCAGCTCGCTGCGCTCGGCTTTGCCCTCGACGAACCGCTGGCGCACCGCCGCCTTGTGGCTGTTCGGCATCCCCGAGCCCATCGGGCCGCCCGGCACGAAAATCGCAGGCAGGTGGCCGAAGCTCAGCGCTGCCATGACCAGGCCCGGCACGATCTTGTCGCAGATGCCGAGATACAGGGCGCCGTCGAACATGTCGTGGGACAGGGCGATCGCGGTCGCGAGCGCGATCACGTCGCGCGAGAACAGGGACAGCTCCATGCCCGGCTGGCCCTGGGTGATGCCATCGCACATCGCGGGCACGCCACCGGCGAACTGCGCGACCGCGCCGGCCTCGCGCACGGCCTCTTTGATCAGGGCCGGATAGCGCTCGAACGGCTGATGCGCCGAGAGCATCTCGTTATAGGACGAGACGATCGCAATGTTGTGGGCCGTGCCCTTGAGCGCGCCCTTGTCGTGATCGCCGCAGGCGGCGAAGCCGTGCGCGAGATTGCTGCACGAGAGGGCGCTGCGGTGCGGGCCCTGGCGAGCGGCGCGCTTGATGTGCTCGAGATAGGCCGAGCGCGGCGCAGCACTGCGCAGGGCCAGCCGTTGGGTGACTTCGACGACCCGGAAATGCATGGTCATCACCTCACGCTGAGGGTGGATTCAGGACATATCGAACAGGTCGGTCGCCGCCGCGACGGCCAGGGTCAGGCGTGCGGTCAGGCGACGTCGTCGTACCAGGTGCGGCCTTCGCGCTCGATCAGGGCGATCGCCGCCGAGGGTCCCCAGGTGCCTGCCGTGTAGGGCTTGGGCGGCTCGGGCGCCTCGCCCCAGGCCTCGAGAATCGGCTCGACCCACGCCCATGCCGCCTCGACCTCGTCACGTCGCATGAACAGGGTCGGGTTGCCGCGCACGACATCCATGAGCAGGCGCTCATAGGCATCGGGATAGCGCACCCGGAAGGTCTCGGCGAAGCTCAGATTGAGGTGCGCCTCGCGCAGCCGCATGCCGCCCGGGCCCGGATCCTTGGCCATCAGGAACAGCTTGATGCCCTCATCCGGCTGGAGCCGGACGACCAGACGGTTGGGGCTGATCAGGCCGACGTTCGGCTCGAAGATCGAGTGCGGGATCGTGCGGAACTGGATGACGATCTCGGATGCGCGCGACGGCAGGCGCTTGCCGGTGCGCAGATAGAACGGCACGCCCGCCCAGCGCCAGCCTTCGATCTCGGCCTTGATTACCACGAAGGTCTCGGTGCCGCTGGTCTCGGCCCCGATCTCGTCGACGTAGCCGGGAGCCGGATCGCCGCCGACCGCGCCGGCGCGATACTGGCCGCGCACCGTCCTCAGGCCGACGTCGTCGCCGCTGATCGGCTTGAGCGCGCGCAGCACCTTGATCTTCTCGTTGCGCACATTGTCGGCGTCGAGACGGGTCGGCGGCTCCATCGCCACCAGGCAGAGCAGCTGGAGGATGTGGTTCTGCACCATGTCGCGCAGCGCGCCGGCACCGTCGTAGTAGGTGCCGCGCCCCTCGACGCCGATGTTCTCGGCGACCGTGATCTGGACATGGTCGATGAAGCTCGCGTTCCACTGCGGCTCGAACAGCATGTTGGCAAAGCGCAGCGCGGTGAGGTTCTGCACCGTCTCCTTGCCGAGATAGTGATCGATCCGGAATACCTGGCGCTCCTCGAAGACCGAGCCGACCTGGTCGTTGATCGCCCGCGCCGACGCCAGATCGTGGCCGATCGGCTTCTCGAGCACCACACGCGTGTTCGGCGTCACCAGGTCGGCCGTGCCCAGCGCCTGACAGGTGAGGCCGAACAGCTCCGGCGAGGTCGCCAGATAGAACACCCGAATGCGATCGCTGTCCTCGAACTTGGCGACCAGCTCGGACCAGCTCTCCGGCTGCGAGGCGTCGGCCGAGACATAGTCGAGGCGCTGGAGAAAGCGCTCCAGACAGCTGTCCTCGAGGTCGTCCGCTGCGACATAACGGCGCAGGTTCTCCTCGATCTGCGCGACGTAGCCCTGGCGATCCAGGCCGCGGCGCGCAACGCCGATGATCCGGCACTCCGGTGGCAGCTGCCGGTCGCGATCGCGGTGGTACAGGCCGGGCAGCAGCTTGCGCCGCGCCAGGTCGCTGGTGGCCCCGAACACGGTAAGGTCGAACGGTTCGACCGGAATGATCTTTGCCGACAAATCTGGTCCCTTCGACCTTGGTGCGGCGACGGCGTCGTCACCCTGTCTAGCGACTCGGCTGGGCGCTCAGCAACCGATGAACCTGGTCCGGGGTTGGCATAGCAGGAATCGCGCCACGTTCGGTCGTGGCGAGCGCAGCGACCGCATTGGCGAACCGGCACAGCTCGCGCAGCCGTGGTTCATCGCGCCAGATCGCGCGGTCATGCACCAGACCCTGTATGATTCCGGCGACGAACGCGTCGCCCGCGCCGGTGGCATCGACCGGCTCGACCTCGAGACCGGCGACGTGACCTTCGTCGTGAGCGGTCAGGTAGATGCAGCCCTCGGCGCCGCCGGTAATCATCATCAGCTCGGTGGTCTCGGACCACAACTGCGCGCGCGCAGCCGACGGATCATCGCTGCCGGTCAAGAACTTCAATTCATCGTCGCTGATCTTGACGAGATGCGCCTTCGATAAGGCCTGCAACATGCCGTCGCGCGCGCTCGCGGCATCAGGCCACAGCGGCAGGCGAAGATTGGGATCGCACGAGATCAGGCAGCCTGCGCGGCGGGCAACATCGATGGCATGCAGGGTGGCGCTGCGCGACGGCTCGCTGATCATGCTGATCGAGCCGTAGTGCAGCGCGCGCGCGTCTCCGAGCGAGGCGCTGTCGACCTCCTGGGGCGTGAACAGCATGTCGGCGCTGGGGTGCCGGTAGAACATGAACTCGCGATCGCCGTCGGCGCGCAGGGAGACGAAGGCGAGCGCGGTGCGCGCCTCGTCGGTAAACAAAAGGCAGCTGACATCGACCCCGGCATCGACCAGCGTGTCGGCCAAGAAGTGGCCGAACGGATCATCGCCGACCTTGCCCATGAAGGCACTGCTCACGCCGAGCCGGGCGAGACCGACCGCGACATTGGCGGGCGCGCCGCCCGGCGCCTTCTTGAACGCCGGCGCGTCGATCAGGGTGGTCGGCGTCACCGTCGGCACGAAGTCGATCAGCAACTCTCCGAGACAGATCACGTCGGCCATGGTCGGTGCCCTCGAAGTCGAGCCGCTCGTTACGCCAGAAGGGTCCGTGTGTCCATCCAAATGGTCACCGGCCCATCGTTGACCAGGGCTACCGCCATGCGCGCGCCGAAGCTGCCGGTCTCGGTCGGCACGCCATGCTCGACCATACGCGCGCAGAAGCGCTCATAGAGCGGTACCGCCTCGGACGGGTCGGCAGCGCCGGTAAAGCCCGGGCGGTTGCCCCGGCTGAGGTCGGCTGCCAGGGTGAACTGGCTGACCACCAATGCGCCGCCACCGACGTCGACCACGGAACGGTTCATCTTGCCGGCATCGTCCTCGAAGATCCGCAGCTGGGCGATCTTGCGTGCGACGAAGTCGACCTCGCGCTGGCCGTCGCCATGCTCAATGCACAGCAGCACCAGAAGCCCCGGCCCGACCGCTCCGATCCTGCGTGCATCGACCGTGACACTCGCCTCGCTCACCCGTTGTACCACCGCCTTCACGCGTTGCTCTCCACTCGTTCGCCCGCACTCCGGCTCAGCTTCATGTCCACGGCTCTGCAAGTCAAACGCTGCCCAATGAACAGACAATCGCCGGCATCCGATTGCACATGCGACTTGCTCGCCCTCGATCTGCTCGCGCTCTGGTGTAGCATTGACTGCGCCGGATGGGGCCGTTTTGTGGAGCGGCTGGCGATCTCGATCGCATTGCAGTTGCAAAATCTGACATTTCGCATATTTAACAACAAGCTTGCTTTTGCTGGAGGTGACGCGCGTGACCGAAGAGCTAGATCGTTCGAAGTTGGCAGAGATGACGGCTGAAATCGTTTCGGCATATGTTTCGCACAATGAAGTCCTGCCTGCCGATCTGCCGAACTTGATCGGTTCTATCGCTGGCAAGCTGGCGACGCTGGGGAGCGAGCAAGAACAGGCGGGGGCCGCCAAGCCCGAACCAGTCGTTCCGATACGCAGATCGCTCAGTAAAGACCACATTACCTGCCTGCTGTGCGGTAGGAAACAGAAGCTGTTGAAGCGTCATTTGGCTTCGGCCCACAATCTCACGCCGCCCGAGTACCGCGAGACGTTCGGTCTGCGGCGCGACTATCCTATGACGGCGCCGAGCTATGTCGAGATGCGTGCCGAGATCGCCAGGCGGGTAGGCCTGGGGCGGCCCAAGAAGCCTGGGACCCAGCGCCGCGCCAAGGCCGCGCCGGCCAAACGGGCTCGCTAGCAGGCCAATAGCGCTCAGTGTTCGGGCGCGGCGGAGCTCACGCCGCTTCGCCGGCCCGGAGCGCGGCCCAGATTCGCTCCGGTGTCGCCGGCATGTCGATCCGGCGTACGCCCCGCCCGGCGAGAGCATCGAGCACGGCATTGACCACGGCCGGCAGCGCGCCGGTGACGCCGGCTTCGCCGCAACCTTTCACGCCCAGCGGATTGGTCGTCGCGGGCACCGGATGATAGTCGACCGCGATCGGCGGAACCGTCTCGGCGCGCGGCATGGTGTAGTCCATGAACGATCCGCTCACCAGCTGACCCGAACGGTCATAGACCGTCGCCTCCATGAGCGCCTGGCCGATGCCCTGCGCGACTCCGCCATGGACCTGCCCGCTGGCCAGCATCGGATTGACCAGCACGCCGAAGTCGTCGACCGCGGTATAGCGCTGCAACGCCGCCAGGCCAGTCTCCGGGTCGATCTCCACCTCGGCGATGTGGCAGCCATTGGGAAAGCTCGAGGGCGGCGTGTCGGAGATCAGCGCGACGTCCAGGCTGTCGGGCAGGTCGTCGGGCAGGCCGCGCGCGTCGCGGGTTTTCGCGGCGAGCTCCAGGAGCGGGATTGCGCGATCGGTGCCGGCGACCCGAAACGCGCCCTCGCCGAACACGATGTCGACCGCGGCCGCCTCGAGGAAATGGCCGGCCAGGGCGCGGCCTTTCTCGACCACCTCGGCCGAGGCCTCGACGATCGCCTTGCCGCTCGCCATGATCGAGCGCGAGCCGCCGGTGCCGCCGCCGATCAGCAGCTGGTCGCTGTCGCCCTGGATCAGGTCGATCAGCTCGAACGGCACGCCCAGGCGGTCCGACAGCACCTGCGCGAAGGCGGACGCGTGGCCCTGGCCGTAGTCGAGCGTGCCGGTGATCACCGTGACCCGTCCGTCCGGCTCGAATCGGATGCCGCCCATCTCCTTGCCGGGCGGTGCGGTCACCTCGAGATAGCAGGCGAGGCCGCGGCCGCGCAGCCGGCCGCGCTGCGCCGAGGTCCGGCGGCGATCCTCGAAGCCCTGCCAGTCGGCCCTGTCCAGGCAGGCATCGAGGACCGCCGCGAACTCGCCACTGTCGTACTGCAGCCCCGATACCGCCGTGTACGGCATCGCATCGGGCGGGATCATGTTCTGCCGGCGCAGCGCTGCCGGGTCGCGGCCGGTCTCGCGCGCCGCCGCGTCGACCAGGCGCTCCATGTAATAGTTCGCCTCCGGTCGGCCGGCGCCGCGATAGGGGCCGGTCGGCGTGGTGTTGGTGAACACGCAGCGGGTCGAGACCACCATGCACGGCGTGCGGTACACGCTCGGCATGTTTTTTTGGATGTTCACGGTCGAAGGCATTGGGCCGACATTGGTGAGATAGGCGCCCATGTCGCTGATGGAGCGCACGCGCACCGCGAGAAAGTTGCCCTCGGCGTCGAGCGCCAGCTCGCCCTCGGTGATCGCCGCCCGGCCGTGCTGGTCGGACAGGAAGCTCTCGTGCCGGTCGTCGCGCCACTTGACCGGACGGCCGAGCGCGCGCGCGGCGTGCAGGCACGCGATGTACTCCGGGTAGGGCGGCGACTTCATGCCGAACGAGCCGCCAATGTCGTCGGCCAGCACGCGCACGGCGCTCAGGCTCCACCTGCAGGATGTCCTGGCGCAATCGCCTGGCGCAGCCCGAATGCGCTCTGGCAGCCGACATGCAGCGTGAAGCGGCCGGCCTCCTGGTCATACGCCGCGACCGCGGCGCGCGGCTCCATCGCGGCGACCACGACCCGGTTGTTGACCATCTTGACCCGGGTGACGTGGGCGGCCTCGGCAAACGCCCGCTCGGTCGCCTCGACGTCGCCAAAGCGCCAGTCGAGGCAGACATTGCTGTGGTCGTCATGAAGGCGCGGCGCATCGTCGCGGACCGCGACCTCGGGGTCGGTCACGATCGGCAGCGGATCGATCTCGACGACGATATGCTCGGCCGCCTCCTGGGCCGCATGACGTGTCTTCGCGACCACCACCGCAAAGATCTCGCCGACATAGCGGACCCTTCCGTCGGCCAGGATCGGGCGCGGCGGGGCGAACAGCGCGCTGCCGTCCGCGCTCTTCAGCGGCAGCTTGCAACGCAAGAGGCCGTAGCCCGCCATGTCGGCCGCGGTGTAGACCGCGAGCACGCCCGGCGCCGCCAGCGCCTGGCTGACGTCCAGATGGCGAATCATGCCGTGCGCGTGGTGCGAGCGCAGCGGATGGGCGAACACCTGCCCCGGCAGATCGACATCGTCCGTGTAGCGGCCGCGGCCGGTGACCAGCTTCGGGTCCTCCTTGCGCGGCACCGACTGACCAACGCCGAATTTCATCGGGGCGAGCAAAGGGTCCAGGTCGTCCGGCATGAGTGTCGATCTCCGGGTTGGCGGTGCGGCAGCGGCCTTCGCTGCCTTGCAAGCTGTCTCGGGCAGGCGGCGCGGGCGGCCTGGCGACCGGGCGTGGACGGTGCGCTTCGTGCGGCCGGTCCGCCTGGACTATCGCGGATCGGCGGGTCGCACAAGGCGCGGGCAACCGATGCTGGCCAGAGCGCGTGCCACGCTGCCTTCAGAGCGCGGCCTCGACCCGCTCACAGATCGTCTTCAGCACCTTGAGGCGGCCATAGTGCTTGTCCTCGGCCTCAACCAGGGTCCAGGGCGCTGCCTGGGTGCTGGTGCGATCGATCATGTCGCCGACCGCGAATTTGTACTGGTCCCACTTCTGCCGATTGCGCCAGTCGTCGGGCGTGATCTTGTATTTCTTGAAGGCGATCGTCTCGCGCTCTTTGAAACGGCGCAGCTGCTCCTGGTGGCTGATCGCCAGCCAGAACTTGACCACCACCAGCCCGCTCGCGGCCAGCTGGCGCTCGAAATCGTTGATCTCGCTGTAGGCGCGCAGCCATTCCGCCTCGTCGCACAGCTCCTCGACCCGCTCGACCAGGACGCGGCCGTACCACGAGCGATCGAACACCGCGACCGTGCCCAGCCGCGGTACGTGGCGCCAGAAGCGCCACAGATAGGGCCGGGCCAGCTCCTCGTCGCTCGGCGCGGCGATCGGATAGATCCGGAACCGGCGTGGATCGAGCGTCGCGGTCATCCGTCGGATCGTGCCGCCCTTGCCGGCGGCATCGGCCCCCTCGACCACGACCATCAGGGCCCGCTGCTCGAAGGGCTTCGGAATCGACCAGCTCCGCGAGGCGGTTCTGCAGTGCCTTCAAGCCCTTGTGATAGACTTGGTCGGTCGCAGTCTGCTTCAGGTCGAGCGCATCGAGCACCGTCTTGCGATCCGGGCTGGCGATCACCGCCGGCGCCGGCGCGAACGCCGGTCCCAAAGGGTTCTGCAGGCGTTTCTGCAGCGCTTCGAGAATCGTGCGGCCCATCGCGGTATCCCGATAGCGGCCGTCGCCGCTCGGGATCACGATCCAGGGCGCATGGCCGGTGCTGGTGCGCCGTGCCATCTTCTGACCATCCGTGACGACCCGACCGTGGCGCGTGACGTTGCTCCATTCCTCGAGCACGTGGCGGCCGCTGCCGGGCGTTGCCTTGATCTTCTTGAGGCGGCGCTTCTGCTGTGCCGCGGACAGATGGAACCAGAACTTGAGCACCAGCGCGCCTTCATTGGCGAGCATCAGCTCGAAGCGATTGATCGCCTCCAGCTCGCGCTCGAACTCGGCATCATCGATGGTCTCGAGGATCCGATCCTTGAGCGGCTGATTGTACCATGAGCCGAACACGATGGCGAACTCGCCCTTGGGCGGCAGGTCACGCCAGTAGCGCCACAGGCGCGGCCGCGTCCGCTCGTGCTCGTCGGGCTCGGCGTAGGCATGGGTGCGCAGATGATGCGGATCGAGCCACTCGTAGAGCCGCTGGATGGCCTGGCCCTTGCCGGCGCCATCGACCCCGGCGACCAGCATGATCACGGGAAAGCTCTTTCTGCTCGACCACCTCGAACTGGGCGGCCAGCAGCGCCTCCCGCAGCTGCGGCTGCTCCTTCTTGAAGGTTTCCTTGTCCAGGACGTGGCTCAGCTCGGCGGATTCGAACATGGCGCGAGGGTCCTCGGGCGATTCAGCGGGGTGTGGGTTCAGGACGTCTTGAGCAGCTCGTCCGGCCGTGCCCTGGGATCGCGCGGTCCCCAGCGTCCAGCGATGACGTGCGCCAGAAACTCGGCGACCGCCCGGTTGAACGCCTCGGGCTCCTCGAGGTTGATCAGATGGCCGGTCTTGGGCAGCACCAGCAGGCCGCAGGCCGGCAGCGTGCGCTTGAGAAAGATGCCGGGCAGCAGGGTCTGATCGTCCTCGTCGCCGGCCACCACCAGGGTCGGCACGGTCAGCCGGGCCAGCTGGTCCTCGAGATCATAGAGCGAGGGACGCTGCGCCTGGACGCCGCGCATGGTGTTGGCGGCCCCCTTCGGCGAGTGCTCGCCCAGCCGCTGGATGAACTCCGCGAAGCCGCGCGGATCCTTGCCCTCGAACTGCACGCGCGCAGCGCCGCTGCCATAGACCTGTGCGAACGCCTTGCTGCCCTGCGTCTCGAAGCCGCGCGCGACCTCTTCGGATTGGCGCCTGAAGGTCGGCTCATGATCCTTGTGCGCGCCGTAACCGATGCCGGCGCAGACCAGCGAGAGCGCGCGCGACGGATAGTCGATGCCGAAATGCAGGGTCGCGAACGCGCCCATCGACAGGCCGATGATGTGCGCGCGCTCGATGCCGGCGGCGTCCATCACCGCGCCGATATCGGCCGCCGCGCGCTTTTGCGAATAGCGCTCGGCCTCCTCGGGGATGTCGGAGGGTGGATAACCCCGAGCGGCGTAGACCAGGCAGCGATGACGCCGGCTGAAAAACCGGATCTGCGGCTCCCAGCTCCAGTGGCTGCCGGCGAACTCGTGCACGAAGACGATCGGCTCGCCGGTGCCGGCCTCCTCGTAGTACAGCCGCACCCCGTCGTCGGTCAGAGCGTAGGCCATCGTCTCCCCCTTGTTGACGCCGAGCGTGGGCGCATCCAGGCTGACTTCGCAGCAATGGTCAAGGAGCGAACCTTGCAAAAGGCGCGGTCGTGCTTTGCGTTGCTGGGCCTGGCGCTGCTCGGCGCTTTCTGGGCAGCGCCCCTTTGCGCCGCGGTCGAGCGGGTCGAGATCCTGGAGCGGACGCCGTTTGCGAGCGGCCGTGCGTTCGGCACGACCGGCCCTTACGAGAAGATCAAGGGGCGGCTGCACTACGCGATCGACCCCGCAGCCGCGGCCAATACGCGCATCGTCGATCTGCAGCTGGCGCCGCGCGATGCGCGCGGGCTCGTGATCTTTTCCGGCGATTTTCTGCTGCTGCGACCGATCGATCTCGCTCGCGGCAATCACCGGCTGCTGTACGAGGTCAACAACCGGGGCAATCTCGGCATGCTCGCCACCTTCAACGAGGCGGACTGGAGCAACGATCCGACCAGCGCAGCGGATGCCGGCAGCGGCTTCCTGATGGCGCAAGGCTACAGCTTGCTGTGGAGTGCCTGGAACTGGGACGTCGTGCCGGGCGACGACCGACTACAGATCGAGCTGCCGATCGCGACCGAGCAGGGCGCTGCCATCACCGGTCCGGTCGCTGCTGAGTTCATCGTCAATCGCTGGACCCAGGCGGCGCCGTTCATGTGGGGCGACTCGCGCGGCTACCCGCCGGTATCGCTCGATGAGCCCGGCGCGCGCCTGACCGTGGGGGACGAGCAGCGCGATCCACGCCAGGAGATCCCGCGCGACGCCTGGCAGTTTGCGCGGATCGAAAAGGGGCGCCTGGTGCCCGATCCGACCCAGGTCTTTTTTCGCGACGGCTTCGAGCCCGGCCGCATCTACGAGCTGCGCTACACCGCACGCGATCCCCGCGTGGTCGGCCTCGGGCTTGCGGCGATCCGCGATGCGCTCTCCTTCTTCCGCCACGCGCCGGCGGATGCGGACGGCACGCCTAATCCGCTGGCGGCGACGGTGCCCTGACCCAAAGACATCGCTGATTTTCGGCATCTCGCAGTCGGGGCGCGTGATCCAGCACCTGCTGTACGAAGGCCTGCAGGTCGACGAGCTGGAGCGCGCGGTGTTCGATGGTGCCCTGATCCATGTCGCGGGCGCCGGCAAGGGCAGCTTCAACCACCGTTTCGCCCAGACCACGCGCCATCCGAGCCACCTGGAAGATCACCAGTATCCCGTCGATTTCTTCCCGTTCACGACCACGCCGGAGCGCGATCCGGTGACCGGGGGGAAGGCGACGTGCTGGCGCGGGCGCGCGCCGCCGGCCGCTTGCCCGATCTGTTCTACACCACCACCTCGACCGAGTACTGGACCCGCGCCGCCTCGCTCGTGCACACCGACGTCGCGGGTATCCGCGACCTGCCGCTGGATCCTCACGCACGCCTTTACTTTCTGGCGGGCGCGCAGCACGGCAACTGGCGTTTCCCGACGCGCGGGCCATACCAGAACTGCGGCAATCCGCTCGACCATCGGCCGCCGTTGCGCGCGCTCCTGCTGGCGCTCGATGCCTGGGCGAGCGAGGGCAGGGAACCGCCCGCCAGCGTCTATCCCCACATCGCCGACGGTACCCTGGGGTCGGTCGAAACCTATCGCGCGCGCTTCCCAAAGATTCCCGGCCTCGCGCTGCCGCGGGGTAATCTGCAGCCGCCGCGCCTCGACCTTGGTCCGCGCTTTGCGACCGAAGGCATCGCCGACAAGCAGCCACCCGAGTTTGGACCGCCGTTCATCACGCGCGTGCCGCTGCCGGATGCCGACGGCAATGACCTCGGCGGCATCCGCCTGCCCGAGATCGCAGCGCCGCTTGGCACCTACACCGGCTGGAACCTGCGCCGGCCCGAGGTCGGGGCGCCCAAAAAGCTGGCCCGCTGGTCAGGCTCGTTCGTCCCGTTCGCGCGCACCGAGGCCAAGCGTCGCGCCTCGGACGATCCGCGGACCTCACTGGAGGCCCGCTATCGCTCGCGCACCGACTACGAGGCACAGGTTGCGATGGCCGCCCAAGCGCTGGTCGACGCCGGCTTCCTACTCGCGGGCGACGCGGCGCCGCTGGTCGAGCGTGCTGGCGCGCTCTATGAGCGGATCATGGCTCTCGATCCCGACGACGCGACCTGCGGCTACCTGATACCGCGCTAGGGCCCGCCGGAGGGCGCTGATGATCCGCCACTAGGATACGTTGATGAAGAACACTCGAGAGCGGTTATCGCGCGACCTTCAGCCGCTCTGTGAGCTTGGTCACATATGTGGCATGTATGATAGCTGTAAGAACAAAGCTGCTGGACGCTGACAAGAGCCTCAAGGATGCCTGCCTTGCCGCCAGCACACGCCCCGCAGGATCTCTCGGCAATCCTGTTTGCCGATGTGCATGGCTACGCTCAGCTGATGGATCGCAACGAGCAGCGCACCTACGAGCGGGTGACGCGCGCGATCAGGCTGATGAAGTCGCTGATCGGGGACTACGGCGGCCGCGTCATGAACGTGGCCGGGGACGGCGTGCTGGCCCTGTTCGACAGCGCGCCCCAGGCTCTGAGCTTCGCGGTTGCCATTCAGCGGGAATTTCGCAACGAGACGGTCTGGAACGCCGACGACGAGCCGGTGGCTTTTCGGATCGGCATCAACGTCGGCAAGGTGCTGGTCGATGAAGACGCCAATGTACAGGGGCACAGTGTCAACATTGCCGCGCGCATCCAGGCCCTGGCGCGGCCCGGGGGGATCTGCGTCTCCGAGGCGGTGCAGCGCGCCGTCCGGGACACGCTTGGTGTTCCGATGCACTCTCTTGGCCCTCAGAGCCTCAAGAACATCGCCCAGCCGGTGGAGATCTTCGCGATCGAGATCAACGGCCCTCAGCTGCCAGCGCCAACTCCACGCCTGCCGCCGGCGCCGTCCGGCCAAACCCCACTGATCGACCCGCCGCATCAGGCTTCGGTCGCGGTGTTGCCGCTGGAGAATCACTCTGGGGATCCGCGTGACCAGCACCTGTGTGACGGAATCACTGGCGACATCATTACCAATCTCAGCCGCTTTCGCGATCTGTTGGTGATCGCGCGGCATTCCGCCTTCCTTTTCAAGGGGCAGAGCCTGCCCCCCGAGCAGATTGGGCGCCAGTTGGGCGTTCGCTACCTGTTGACAGGAGGTTTGCAGCGCAGTGGGAGCAAGCTTCGGCTACGGGTGCAGCTTTGCGAGTCTGCATCCGGACGTGTCGTCTGGTCCGACCGCTACAGCGGCATTCTCGGCGACGTGTTCGAGTTTCAGGACGACGTGACGGCCGTGATCGCCGCGCGGCTAGCGATCCAGATTGATGCTGCCGAGCAGCGTCGCCTCCTGTCGCAGGCGCCTCCGGACCTGCGAGCGTACGGCCTCATCTTGCGTGGCCAACAGCTCAGTCTGCTGGTCGCGCGGGAGGCCAATTTCCACGCTCGTCGCCTGTTCGAGGAAGCGACGCATTGGGATCCGAACTACGCGCGGAGCTACGCCGGACTGGCCCGGAGCTTTCAGGAGGCGTGGCGCTACCGTTGGTCGGACACTCCCGATCAATGTCTAGGTCAGGCGATCGAGTTCGGCCGAACACGCCATCGAGCTTGATCCGTCGGATGCCCGAGGCCATGCTGCCCTCGGCCAGGCGCGGCTGTTCAGGAGGCAGCATGACTACTCCCTTGCCGCCTTCGAGCGCGCGCTTCAGCTGAACCCGAACGATGCTGATGTGCTCGCTGACACCGGCCACTGCGTGTCCAGCTGTGGCGATCCACAGCGAGCGATCCAGCTTCTGCATCGGGCCATGCGTCTGAATCCGTACTACCCTGACTGGTACCTCTGGAATTTGGGCGAGGTTCACTTCGATCTCGGCGACTACCACGAATCGATTCGAACGCTCAACCGGATGCGCGATCAGTCCGACGCATACCGGCTCTTAGCCGCCACCCACGCGCTGTTGGGGCAGATGGAGCAGGCACACCACTTCGCCGAGCAGGTGCTCGTCCTGCAGCCGGGATTCACACTGGAGCGCTGGCGTGAGGTTCCCCCGGACCGCAATCCGGAACCGCGCGAGCGCTACCTCGAGGGCCTGAGAAAAGCCGGCCTCACCTGACGTGATCGGATCTGTAGCGGCGTCGATCGCCGCAGAGACCTAGTCGCCGTTCCCTCTGATGCGCGCCTTGCCGCCGCCGTAGGCCTTGCCGCCGCCATAGGCTTTGCCGCCGCCATAGGCCTTGCCACCGCCATAGGCTTTGCCGCCGCCATAGGCTTTGCCGCCGCCATAGCCGCCCCCGTAGGCCATGTCGTCGGCCATCAACTCGACCTCGAGCAGGATGTCCTCGAGCGGCCCGGACATGGTATCGAGCCGGATCGAGAAATCAGCCTGATCGTAGGACCAAACTCGAATGTCCTCCGAGAAGGAGCTGGGCGTGTACGCAACTCCGGTTCGATCAACATCCGCGGGCGCTCGCCTCAGCCGGGAGTGAGGCAGGGGGCTTGGCCGGATCGCCTCTGGATCACTGCCTGGACCGTGCACGAGAAAGATCGCCGGCCTCGCCAGATCGTAGTAACAGCCCTCGTAGCTGAAACCATAGATGCGAGCCAGCACCGCTTCCACCGGGTTCTTCTGCTCGTCGTACAGTTGCCGTTCCAGGAACCTGTTCTGGCTCTTGACCGGTGGCACAGGTGGCGGCTCCTCCGGTCCGGGGTCGTCCTCCTTCTGGTCCGGTCCGGACACCGGCTTACGCGAAGGATTCCTTTGCCCAGGAAGCAGGATTTGCAAATCGAGCAGTTCGCGTCCGTACAGGAGAATATTCGAGGGCGTCAGTAATGTTTCGGCCATAGCGATACCTCCCCCTAGCGATCAGCCCGCATTTTACGCTTGTTTGAGCCGAATGCAACCGCGCCCATTCTGATTCTGAGGTCGATGTTCTAGCGTCGCCGCCCTCGTGCACATTCCATGCGCTCGCGATAGGAAGAGAGAAGTCCGCGGCCTTTCCGGCATGGGGACAAGCGCACGCGCCGAAAATGCGTGGCTTGTCTCATCCGGCGGGGCAAGTCGCGGCCCGACCTTCACCGAACCGATCCCGCGCAGCTCAAAGTTCCGTACGATGAGACGCTCAAAGTCGCCACCACTCAGGCGGCGATCGACTTCGAGAAACGTCCGAGCGACATCGTCATAGTTCAGATAGTCAGGCGAAAGGCTCTGCAGCGTACCGGCAAGCGCGTAACCCAGATAGTCGCGCGCTCCCAGCAGTGCCTCTTTGAAACCGTCAGGATCGCGCGGATAGGCCTGATCGAACCCGGCCTGGATCAGATACTGATATTCCGGCACCCGTTCGACCTGGTCAGCCAGGTCCTCAAGCTCCGGGCTGATCAGGCGCCGCGCCAAGAGCAGCTCATGAAACACGTCGACGAGAATGTCGAACATGACGCCTGACAGTGGCAGAGAAAGGTCATGCTCATCGACCCACCCCTCTGCGAACGCCGAGAGATGGACGCCGTTGCTGGCGATCCGGATCTGCTTGTTGTCGGTCAGCTCTCCGATGCGATTGAGGCGGTTGAGCACGTAGAGGTTGCCCGAGGTTTGCTCGAACAGCGGATCGATGACCGAATCGAAATGCGCGCAGGCGAGCAGGGCCACCAGATCGGCAATTGCCTCATGGAACCCGAAGTACTCGCCTTGTGCTGTTTGGTTGGTCGGTGGCCCCACCTCCGAGGCGATGATCAGGTGCCCGACCTCGTGGGCGATGATGTCGAAATTGAGGGTGAAAGGAAGCGCCCTGTCCTCGAGAAAATACGAGCCGAGCTCCAGAAATCCGTAGCCTGCCTGCGCGTTGTCGTACTGCGGGATCAACGTAATTTCGAGGCGGTCGAGGTCCTGCTCGAAGTGCCATGGGATGGTTTGGCCAAAATAACCCTCCCAGGCGTCGAGGACGAGTCGGATGCAGCCAAAGACATGCGCTTCCTCGAAGGCGGGTGTCCCCGGATCGAGATAGTCGAAGTGGCCCTCGTCATCGGGTAGGGCGGGCGGTGCTGTCGGCCCGCGAAAAGGCGGAATGGTGGCAAAAGGCCGGCCGTAGCGGTCCTGGCCGATTCCGTAAGGTACCTTTTCGCCCAGCGGCGTGATGACGAACATCCTGTCATCGGAGGGACCCGGCCCCAGGCTGCCCGCGGGCGACGATACCCAGACTGTCTCGGGTTCCTGCTCGGAATCGCTGATCGGGGGCTGCGGGTACAGTCGAAAGCGCGTTCCGACGTGCCGGCTCTCAAATTCCTCCAGCAAACCTCTCTCCCCACCGTTCGCTAGACGTGTGGTGCGGAATTGTCCCGAGAATATAACCACTCGCGCAGGAGCACGCGATAGAAATGCTCGCGGCTTCGAAAGCCGAGTTCATGTGCCGCACGGTCGACATCGTTGGGTAGAGGCTCCCTCAGGCGCTGCTCGAAATACCACACCAGCAGGCCGGACGGGGTGACGCCAACATCCTCGGGCCGAGGCTGGTCGAGGCCGCGTGATGCCAGCAGCGTCTGCTTGGCGCGCGCGCGCTCGGCCAAGTACGGATAGTCGCCGCGTAGGCGCAGATCGTCGAGCAGGCGATCGTCCAGTTCGTCGGTGGTCCGTTCGACGAGACGGTCGAGATCCGCCTCGTCCATCAGAAGCTGCTCAAGCCGCTCGGCGTCGAGGTCCAGGGCTTCCAGCCAGCGGTCCAGATCGGCGCGCCGAAGCAGACCGTGACGTGAGCGCAGCCGATGGAGCGCCACCCGCTGCGCGGCCGCATCAGCCCTCTGCTGTCGGCGCTCGGCTTCTCGACGCGCCAGCAAGCGAAGCAGCGTACGATCGCGCACCACGGAATAGGCCGCAGGGTCCAGGCGCAGCTCCTCGAGGATCCGTTCGGCCACCAGCCATGCCCTCTGCCCGCCACGTCCGGCGATCTCAGAGCCTGCCGCCGCTTGGGTCGCATCATCCCACGCCTCGGTCCACTCGAGCTGGTAGTCGACCTGCTTGGGCTCGGCATCGCTTGCCAGCAGATCCTCCATCGCGGCCAGCATGGCCTGCGCATCGAGCCGTTTCTGATCGATCCGGCCACCCCGCAGCCACACGCGCAGCGCGGCGATCTGGGGCGCGGGCAGGGGCGCCCGGGCGGCCAGCGCGAGCAGGCGCTCATAGCTGCGATCGTGATAGAACAGCCCCTTGGCGAGCGCCGCCAGCGCATCCCGGGTCGCGCCGTCGATGACACCCTCCAGCTCGGCCTTCGCCAGGGTCACGCGGATATTGACCATCGCCTCGGACAGCGCGACGTAGCCGGTCTCGGCCGGCCCGTGGATCACCGCGACCTCGTCGTCGTCCTCGAAGGGGGGCGGCAGCGCGCCCGCGCGGTAGGCCTCGAAGATCCGGCCCACGCCCTCGCATGCCGAACGCGTGCAGCTCGGCCGCGCGCAAAGCACCCATGCTGGCGCTGCCGAACACATGAATGCCCTGCGCCATGGCCCACAGGATCTCCTTGTGCCAGACCGCGGGCACGCCCTCGAAATAGCCATCGATGATGCCGATCGCACGCGGCCTGCGCTGCGCCGCCCGGTACAGATCGCCCTGGGCGACCGGCGGCAGCGCGACCAGGTCCGGGATCGCCGGCAGCTCTGCCGCGCGCAGGGTTGGCCCTACGAACACCACGATCACGGCCGACGCTCGGCGGCGGCGCGCGCCCGAGGGCCGGGCAGGTAGCGCGGATGGTCGTCCGGGCCCTCGAGCCCGGGAATCACCACGCGCACCACCGGTACCGCGAGATCCGGGCGGGTGAGGTCCACCGCCACCACCTGCTCGATGCCGACCGATTGCAGACGCTCGAGCAGCCAGGCCAGGTCGTCGGCGAAGCTGTCGCCGTCATGGCTCGGGATCGGGCCGAAGTCCCGCTCGCGGCCCCGGCCTGGCCATCAGGGTGCGGGCGCGCCGCAGCTTCTGCTCGATCGCTGGCGGCGCGAACTCGTCAGGGCGTAGATCGTCGCGCGAGCCCGCTATGTAGGTGGTGCGCACCTGCACGGCTTCGGTCAGGGCGCGCAGCAGCGCCACGCCGCGCACGCTGTGCGCGCCGGCACCGCCGCCGGAATGGGCGCGCTCGTGCAGACGGTCGAGGATCAGGCAGTAGAACGACGGCATACCGATGTCGCTGGTGGTGTCCCAGACCGCGACCTCGATACCTGCCCGCTCCAGCCGGTCGATGACCTCCAGGCAGGCGTCATCGTCGACCGTGGTGAGATCCAGCCGGGTCGGATCACGCCATGCCGGGTGCAGATGATTCCACAGGCTGGTCGAGTCGCGCTCGACCACCTCGCAGATCGCGTGATTGATCGCTTCGAGCAGATGGTTGCCCGAGGCGAGGCCGTTGGTGCTGGCGGCAAAGCAGCCGCTGCCGGCAGGCTGCGGCAGGGTGTAGTCGCCGTGCACGGTCTCGTAGGGCAGCCAGACCGGCGCCTTCGAGACCAGGTCCTGGCCCTCGATCCACAAGATCCGCAGGTCTCGGGCGAATTCGGCCGTGCTGACCCTCGTCAGCGCGCTCGACGTCGACCACGCGGTGCCGCTCCTGCAGGGTCTGCAGGCTGGCGAGCTTGAGGGGCAGATCGATGCGCTCGGCGTGGCACGTCTCGACCGATCTCCATCAGCCCCGAGGCGCGGGCGGCATCGAGGTCCAGGCCTTTGCCCTGGGACACCGCGATCGAGCGGGAGTTGGGCCGGCAGACCATGACCACCGGCATGCCGATCCGGTCGAGCCCGGTCACATTGGCGACGCGCGTGATGCCCATCCGCGTCTTGAGCGGTGCAAGGTGCTCGATGGTCGCGCCAGGCGGCACCAAGCGATGCGTGCCGCGGCGATATCCTTTGGTGGCCCTGGTTGGCGCCGAGCCGGTCATTGGACCTCAAATCCAGGCCCCGCCGATCGCGCGGTGACCGCCACAGACCCTTCCCCATCCTGCAATCGACGTCTTCAATCGTGCCCCGAGAGGACATCATGCAGCGTATGGGGAGCTGCTCGACCGGGTCAAGACCAAAGCCCATCGCCGCGCCGGCGCAACGCCGCGCGGTCGCCCTTCACAATTCCGCCATCCCCTGCGAGGGGTGAGGACTGCCCCTCAGGGACGGTGACGAACCGTCGGGAGTGGGCTTGTGACGATCAGCTGGCGTCGAGGCGCGAGTGGCTGACCAGCCCGCTCAAATCCTCGTGGATCCGCTCGATCAGACCCAGCAACCGGCATTCGCCATGGTCGTAGAACACGTCATTGGGGTCGGTCACGACCATCTCGCGAAACCGGTTGACCGCCACGCTGGTGATCGCCTCGATCTCGTCGAGCGAGCCGGAAGGGGTCGATGCCAGCAAGCTCTCGAGCTCCTCGACCTGCCGGTCGATCTCGTCGATGCGCTGCTCGACCTCGTCCAGGCCGGCCTCCGCTTCGACCATCGACAGATCGGCCACCAGGCCCTGGATCTCGTCGTTGGTCATGCCGATCAGCCGAAGAGGCTCGGCCGCCCAATCCGGCAGCTGGGTGCGCAGTTGCTCCTGCTGCTCGGCGATCCCGCGCCGACGCCGCTGGAGCTCGCGGATGCGACGGGCAAGCAGGGTCGCATTGGTGATCACGCTGATCGGCTCCGGCGCCATGCCGCTACGGGGCCGCTCTTTCGCGATGGTCATGGCAAATCAATCCTCCCGCCGGTGTGGGCACTGGCTCGAGCGCTGAACTCCCTCGGCCCGCCAGGGCCAGCCTCCAGGCTGGCTGGCCCGCTTCTGACTGGCCGCGTACACTCCGGCAAGACATGAGCCAGAGCTTTCTGGGCGGTCAACATCACGAACCTACTGTATCCCTAATCAATGCTGTTGTAACAACTTGTCAAGAAATTTCTTGAACCATGTTTTATTGTGCACGCTTTAGTAAAAGTTCCAAAAAATTTGATCCAAATTCGCTCCGAAGCAGACGTGTCGTGACAACCGCGAAGGACGCTGACAAGGCAGTATGTTGCAGGCCGCAGTTCGACTCAATTGTGATCGGAGTCCGGAATCCGGTCGGCGTAGACCGCCCCGATTGCGCATGAGTGTGCGTCACGTGATTGTCATGCAAAGATTACTGTTTTTACATCTCTGACTTGCTCTACTGATGGGATGGCTCCTGGACGCAACCGTCTGTGAAGCCTATTGTTCGGGGCGATGAGGCGGCATCCGTCGGC
This sequence comes from uncultured Alphaproteobacteria bacterium, assembly GCA_963731495.1. Taxonomy (GTDB): domain Bacteria; phylum Pseudomonadota; class Alphaproteobacteria; order Geminicoccales; family Geminicoccaceae; genus DASUGG01. The sequence continues at coordinate 47,901 of CAVSVZ010000054.1, read as the reverse complement.
GGCATGCCGCCCCTTGATGGTGAGACCGCTCGGATGTGGTTGAGACGCGACAAAAAGCAGCAGCTTCAGGAGGACGGCAAGGCTGCCGCGCCCAGCTTCGGTGCGGATCGGCCTGGTCGGATCAGCCTCCTGGCACGACTGCGCGCCTATTTTCTGGCCGGCGTGATCGTCACCGCCCCGATCGGAATTACCGTCCTCCTGGTCTGGCAGTTCGTCACGTTTCTCGACACCCAAGTCGGCGGACTGATCCCCGCGCGCTATAATCCAGAGTCTTATTTGCCGTTCAGCGTGCCGGGCCTCGGCCTGCTGATCATGCTCGCCTTTCTGACGCTGGTGGGATTCCTGGCGGCCGGTCTGGCGGGGCGGACCTTGGTGCACATCGGCGAGCGCCTGTTGTCCCGCATGCCGGTCATCCGCAGTGTTTACGGCACGTTGAAGCAGATCTTCGAGACCGTGCTGGCGCAGTCCTCGCGCTCGTTTCGCGAAGTCGTGCTGGTCGAGTATCCGCGTCGCGGCATCGGTGCGATCGGGTTCGTGACCGGGCCGACCCGCGGCGAGGTCCAGACGCGCTCGGAGGAAGAGCTGGTCAACGTGTTCTTGCCGACCACGCCAAACCCGACCTCCGGCTTCCTGCTGTTCGTCCCGAAGCGAGACCTGGTGCATCTCGACATGACCATCGAGGAGGGCATCAAGCTGGTGATCTCGGGCGGTATCGTGGCGCCGCCGAGCCAGCTCGACGCTTTGGCCAAAGCTGCCAGAGGCAGGGTGCGCGCCGATCAGCCGGAGGACACTGACGAACGGCATGGCCCGGCCGGGTCCGACCGGCCGCGCGATCGCGGCACGGCCGCTGGTGGGGCCGAGACCGCCGCCGCGGACACACCGGCAAGAGCCGAGCCGGCAAGAGACGAGCCGGCAAGAGACGAGCCGGCGCGCATCGCGGCCCGCTAGCCCGATCCCAGATAGCGCGCCGCGAGGTCGCGCTCGAACAGCCGCAGCAACTGGCGCAGCGCCCGGCCGCGCGGGCTTGCGAGCTCGGGGTCGTTGGCGACGATCAGCCGGGCATCGTCACGCGCCGGCGCCAGCAGGTCGGCGTGCGCCGCCAGATCGGCCAGCAGCAGCGCCGGCAGCCCGCTCTGGCGGCTGCCCAGAAGCTCGCCAGGACCGCGCAGCCGCAGGTCTTCCTCGGCGATCTCGAAGCCGTCCTCGGTCCTGCGCATGATCTCGAGCCGTGCCCGTGCGTTCGCGCCGAGCGGCGCGCCGTAGAGCAGGAGACAGCTCGCGCGGCGCGTGCCGCGGCCGACCCGGCCGCGCAGCTGATGCAGCTGGGCGAGCCCGAAGCGTTCGGCATGCTCGATCACCATCACGCCTGCCTCCGGCACGTCGACGCCGACCTCGATCACCGTGGTCGCCACCAGCAGGCGGAGGTCGCCGCGCGCGAACGCGGCCATCGCGGCGTCCTTGTCTGCGGCCGCCATCTGCCCGTGAACCAGGCCGACACGATCCCCGAAGCGCGCGCGCAGCATGGCATGGCGCTGTTCGGCGGCGGCCAGGTCGCCGTCCTCGTCGGCGGCGACCAGGGGACAGACCCAGTACAGCCGCTCGCCCCGCTCCAGCGCCGCCTCGACCTTGCTCACGATCGCCCCGATCCGGGCGAGCGGCATCACCCGGGTGTCGATCGGCTGGCGGCCGGGCGGCTTGGCGCGCAGCTCCGAGACCGCCATGTCGCCATAGAGCGAGAGCACCAGCGTGCGCGGGATCGGCGTCGCGGTCATCACCAGCAGATCGGCCTGGCCCTTGGCGGCCAGCTCGAGCCGCTGCTGCACGCCGAAGCGATGCTGCTCGTCGACCACCGCGAGCGCCAGATCGGCGAAGGCGACGTCGTCCTGGAACAGCGCATGGGTGCCGACCGCCAGCCTGGCATCGCCGCTCGCCAGATCGGCCAGCAGACGCTTGCGTCGCGCGCCGCGCTCGCGCCCGGTCAGCAGCAGCGGGCTCCAGGCCGACCGGCGCCAGCAGGCGCGCCAGGGTCGCCGGCATGCTGCCTCGCCAGGATCTCGGTCGGCGCCAGCAGCGCCGCCTGGTAGCCGGCCTCGATCGCGCTCAGCATCGCCAGCAGCGCGACCAGCGTCTTGCCGCTGCCGACGTCGCCCTGCAGCAGGCGCAGCATCCGGGTCGGCGCCGCCAGATCGGCGTCGATCTCGGCCAGGGCGCGCCTTTGCGCCGCGGTCAGGCGAAAGGGCAGGGCGGCCATCACCGCGCGTCGCAGCCGGTTCGGCGCCTCGAGGGCACGCCCGCGGCCAGTGTCGGTGCGTCGGCGCAGCAGGCCGAGCGCCAGTTGATTGGCCAGCAGCTCGTCGAAGGCGAGCCGCCGGCGCGCCGGCGAATCCGGCACGATCTCCGCTTCGCAATCCGGCCGGTGGATGCGCCGCAGAGCCTGATCGAAGCTCGGCCATCGCTGCCGGTCCAGCCATGCGCCATCCTGCCATTCGGGCACCGCCGGCAGTGCGTCGAGGCCGGCCCGGATCAGTCGCCCGAGCTGCCGCTGGCCCAGCCCCTGGGTCAGGGGATAGACCGGTCGCAGCGGCCCCTCGGCGAGCAGGCCCTCGCGCGTCGTCACCAGCTCGGGATGGGCGATCTGCCAGGTGTTCTTGAAGCGTCGCAGCGTGCCGCTCACGACCCGGACCGCGCCGGTCGGCAAGGTGTTCTCCAGATACGCGCCACGGGCCTGGAAGAACACCAGCTCCAGCCAGCCGATCTCGGTCCAGCAGCGGATCTTGTAGGGGCGCTGGAAGGCCTGGCGGCGATAGCGGCGCGGCGCCGTCGGCTCGTGCCGCTCGATCGTGACCTCGAGGGTAACCCTGGCGCCCTCCGCGACCTCGCCCTCCAGGCGGTGCTCGATGATGCCGTGCGGCATGTGCCACAGCAGGTCGATCAGGCGCGCACCGAGCTCGCCGCGCCCGAGCAGCCGGTCGAGCGTGGCGGCCAGCCCCGGGCCGACCCCGTGCAGGCTGCGCACCGGCGCGAATAGCGTCGCGAGGTCGTCGGCCGCCGCCGTGGATGCCGATTCCGAGCGTTCCGCCGGCACGCCCCCCTTTGACATCGGCGCTCGGTCGGCTACATGCTTGGCCGACGATCTATCGGGCATCACCACCACCGCACCAGGCGCGATGAGCGAGCCGATCACCGTCCGTCGCAAGCGTCTCTTGTATCGGAGTCGTTATCGCGGCTGCCTCGAGAGCGATCTGCTGTTCGGTGGATTCGCCGATCATTACCTCATGACGTTCGACGGGCGCCAGCTGGATCGCTACGAGGCGCTGATCGAGGAGAGCGACCAGGACCTGCTGGCCTGGCTGTTCGAGCGCCACCCGGTGCCGCCCCGACACGATCACGAGCGTGTTCCACCTGTTGCGCAACTACCGGCGGGTGCAGCGCTAAGCATCGCACCTCCCGTCGTCATATCGAGGCCGTCTGCGTGGCGAAATCTGCCGTTCAAGCCGAAGTCCCGGCGCCGCTCGAGGTGCCGCCGATCCGACACCTGATCGCCTCGGCGATCGAGGGGCGCGATGCCCTGTTTCTGGCCGAGCTCGCAACGACGCAGCCGACCGGTCAGCTCCTGCATGTCGCACGCGACGGCCCGCGCGCCAGCCATCTGGCCGAGCTGGTCGGGTTCTATGCGCCGGGGCTCGAGGTCGTGGTGGTGCCGGCATGGGACTGCCTGCCCTACGATCGGGTGTCGCCCAACCAGGACATCATGGCCGAACGCCTGGATGCGCTGGCCCGCCTGCTGGACCGGCGCCCGCAGCAGGGACAGCGCCTGGTCCTCACCACGGTCAATGCGCTCCTGCAAAGGCTGCCGCCGCCCGAGGTCGTGCGCTCGGGCCTGTTCGCGGCCGCGGCGGGCGAGCGGATTGATCGCGAGCAGCTCCTGGTCTGCCTCGCCCGCAACGGCTACCGGCGCAGCGGCACCGTGGTCGAGCCCGGCGAGTACGCGGTGCGCGGCGGCATCATCGACGTCTATCCGACCGGCAGCGAGCAGCCGGTGCGGCTCGACCTGTTCGGCGACATGCTGGAAGCGATCCGCGGCTTCGATCCGCTGACCCAGCGCTCGCTCGCCAAGGTTTCCCGCGTCGAGCTGCGCCCGGTCAGCGAGGTGCTGCTCGACCAAGAGGCGATCGCGCGCTTTCGGGTCGGCTATCTGCAGCATTTCGGCGCGGCGACCGGCGACCCCCTGTTCGAATCGGTCTGCGCCGGCCGGCCGTTCCCGGGCATGGAGCACTGGCTGCCGCTGTTCCATGAGCGCCTGGTCGGGCTGGATGCCTATCTCGATCCGGCTTGCGCGATCAGCTTCGACCACCAGGCCGAGGACGTCATGACCGCGCGCCTCGATCTGATCGGCGATCACTACGACGCCCGCAAAAGCCCGCCCGAGGCGGCGCGCGCGATGGGCGCCACGCCCTATCGGCCACTACCGCCTGATGAGCTTTATCTGAGCGAGCGGCAGATTGCGGCGCTGTCCGAGCAGCGCGAGCGCTACGACCTTTCCACCTTCGCAGCGCCGCCGGCCGCACCCGAGGTCGGCATCGAGGTGATCGATCTGGCGGCCAGGCCGGCGCGCAACTTTGCCGCCGAGCGTGCCCGCCCCGACGTCAATCTGTTCGATGTGGTCGCCCAGCATATCGGCGCCGAGCGCGCGGCCGGCCGGCATGTGGTGATCGCCGCGGCCAGCGAAGGCTCGCTCGAGCGGCTGCGCATGGTGCTGGCCGATCATGGCGTCGACGAGCTGCGCCGGCTCGCGAGCTGGGCCGAGATCGACCAGGGGTCCGAGAGCGCGCTCGCGGTCCTGCCGCTTGACCATGGCTTCGTCACCGCGAGCCACTGCGTGCTCTCCGAGCCCGACATCTTCGGTGATCGGCTGGCGCGGCCGGCGCGCCGCAAGCGTCGGGCCGACCAGTTCATCGCCGAGGTCGCAGCACTCGCCGAGGGCGACCTGGTGGTCCACAACGACCACGGCATCGGCCGCTATGACGGCCTCGTCACGCTCGAGATCGGCGGCGCGCCGCACGACTGCCTGCGCCTGATCTACCAGGGCGGCGACAAGCTGTTCGTGCCGGTCGAGAACCTGGACCTGTTGTCGCGCTACGGCTCGGCCGAGGGTGCTGCGCCGCTCGACAAGCTGGGCGGCCTCGGCTGGCAGATCCGCAAGGCCAAGGTCAAGCAGCGGATTCGCGAGATCGCAGGCGAGCTGATCGAGATCGCGGCGCGCCGCGCGATGCGCAAGGGCATGCATCTCGAGCCGCCTGCCGGCCTGTATGACGAGTTCGCCGCGCGCTTTGCCTATGAGGAGACCGACGACCAGGACCGGGCGATCGACGCCGTGCTGGACGATCTCGGCTCCGGCCGGCCGATGGATCGGCTGATCTGCGGCGATGTCGGCTTCGGCAAGACCGAGGTGGCGCTGCGCGCCGCGTTCGTGGTCGCGTCCGCCGGGCGGCAGGTCGCGATCCTGGCCCCGACCACGCTGCTGGTCCGCCAGCATTTCCAGGTGATGCGCGAGCGCTTCGCCGGCCTGCCGCTGCGCATCGAGCAACTCTCGCGCTTCGTCACGGCGAAGGACGCCGCCAAGATCCGCGACGGTCTCAGCTCCGGCGAGGTCGACATCGTGGTCGGCACCCATGCGCTGCTGTCGCGCAAGATCGCGTTCAAGAACCTGGGCCTGGTGGTGATCGACGAGGAGCAGCATTTCGGCGTGGTGCACAAGGAACGGCTGAAGCAGCTGCGCGCCGAGGTGCACGTCCTGACCATGACCGCGACGCCGATCCCGCGCACCCTGCAGATGGCGCTCGGCGGCCTGAAGGAGCTCAGCATCATCGCCACGCCGCCGGTCGATCGCCTGGCGGTGCGCGCCTTCGTGCTGCCGGCCGATCCGGTGGTGCTGCGCGAGGCGATCCTGCGCGAGCATTATCGCGGCGGCCAGACCTTCTACGTCTGCCCGCGCATCGAGGACCAGCCCAAGCTGACCGAGCAGCTGCGCAAGCTGGTGCCGGAAGTCAGGATCGCGGTCGCCAACGGCCGCCTGCCGGCCAAGCAGCTCGAGGAGGTCATGGCCGCCTTCTACGACCGCAAGGTCGACCTGCTGGTGACCACCAACATCATCGAATCCGGGCTCGACATCCCGACCGCCAACACCCTGATCGTGCACCGTGCCGACCGCTTCGGGCTGTCGCAGCTCTACCAGCTGCGTGGCCGGGTCGGCCGCGGCAAGGCGCGCGGCTATGCCTACTTCACCCTGCCGCCGCAGCGCACGCTGCGCGAGGCGGCCGAGCGCCGCCTGCACGTGATCCAGAGCCTGGACGAGCTGGGCGCCGGCTTCCAGCTGGCCTCGCACGACCTCGACATCCGCGGCGCCGGCAACCTTTTGGGCGAGGAGCAGTCGGGCCAGGTGCGCGAGGTCGGCTTCGAGCTCTACAACCACCTGCTCGAGGAGGCGGTCAGGCTGGCCCGCCACGACGGTCAGGCCGAGCCCGAGGCGGCCGACTGGACGCCGCAGATCACGATCGACGCCGCGGCCCTGATTCCAGACAGTTACATCGAGGATCTCGACCTTCGCCTGCAGATGTACCGCCGGCTCGCCTCGCTCGAGACGCCGGACGACATCGAGGCGTTCGCGGCCGAGCTGATCGACCGGTTCGGCCCCTTGCCCGAGCCGACCGAGCAGCTGCTGCAGCTGGTCGGCATCAAGCAGCTCTGCCGCAAGGCCGGCATCGACAAGGTGGAGGCCGGCCCCAAGGGCGTGCTGCTGGGGTTCCATAAGAACACCTTCGCCCGGCCGGAGCGCCTGGTCGGCTTCATCGCCGAGCATGGCGACCACATGCGCCTGCGCTCGGACCACCGCCTGGTGATCAGCGGCGAGACCAGGACCCCGGCCGAGCGCCTCAAGCGCGTGCGCGGCCTGATGCAGGAGCTGGTCCAGCTCGCGGCGTGAGGCTTGCGGCGTTTGGCCGGGCGGCGCATGCTCGAAAGGGCACGAGCGGAAGGGTGCTGGCATGGCCAAGGTGCTGGAGCGGCCTGGGAATTTGTACGATGCGGACCTGCTGGCATGGCTCGAGCAGCAGGTCGGCTATCTGCGCGCCGGCCAGCTCGACCGCCTGGACGTCGTCCATCTGATCGAGGAGCTGGAGGAGATGGGCGGGAGCCAGCGACGGGAGCTGAAGAGCCGGCTGGAAATCCTTCTCATGCACATGCTCAAGCGCGAGGCGCAGCCGCGACGCCGCTCGCGCAGCTGGCAATCGACCATCGTCGAGCAACGCGCTCGCATCGAGGATTTGCTGGAGCAAAGCCCAAGCCTCCGCAACGGCCTGGAGGAGGTCGCAAGCAAGGCGTTTGCGGTGGCGGTCAAGCGCGCCGCTATCGAGACCGACCTCAAGCGGGACTCGTTGCCTGCGAAGCTGCCTTACCCTCTGTCAGCGATCCTCGAGGACGAGCCGGATTGATCGGCGACGACGTCACGTGAGCGGCTCGAAACGCACCGGGCTTGCCGAGCTGCCGCTGCATGGCGGCCGCGCCCCGCCCTGGCTGTTCGGCCGCATGGTCCTGCTCGCGCGCGAGATTCTTGGGCATCTGGTCGCCGAGCACGGCAGCGATGAGGTGCTGCGCCGGCTGGCCGACCCATTCTGGTTTCAGGCGCTAGGCTGCGTGCTCGGGTTCGACTGGCACTCGAGCGGCGTCACGACCACCACCTGCGGTGCCCTGAAGGAGGCGGTGCGCGGCCGCGAGGCGGATTACGGCTTCTATGTCGCCGGCGGCAAGGGTGCCACCTCGCGCAAGACGCCGGCCGAGATCACCGCCACCTGCGAGGCGCTCTCACGCGAGCCCGGCGCGCTGGTCGGCGCCAGCAAGCTCGCCGCCAAGGTCGACAACACCGCGCTGCAGGACGGCTACCAGCTCTACCATCACTGCTTCGTGTTCACGCCGGCTGGCAGCTGGTGCGTGGTCCAGCAGGGCATGTCGGATGCCTCCAGGACCGCGCGCCGCTACCACTGGCTGAGTGAGGCCGTGACGAGCTTCGTCGAGGAGCCGCATGCCGCGATCTGCTGCGATCGCCGCGGCGCCAGCCTCAACATGGTCGCGGCCGAGAGCGCAGCGTCGCGCGCTGCCGTGACCGAGCTGGCGGCGCAGCCGCCCGAGACCATGCTGTCCCTGTTCGAACGCGCACCGACCCTGTTCATGCCGCAGCGTCACCCGGTCTCGCTCACCGACGTCGATCCGCGTCAGCTGCGCAAGATCCTGTTGAGGACCTACGAGGCAGCGCCGGAGCGGTTCGAGACCGTGCTGTCGACCGAGGGGCTGGGCCCGAAGTCGCTGCGCGCCCTGGTCCTGACCGCCGAGCTGATCTTCGGGGCCAAGGCGAGCGCGCGCGATCCGGCGCGTTTCTCCTTCGCCCACGGCGGCAAGGACGGCACGCCGTTTCCGGTCGACCGGTCGACCTATGACCAGACCATCGAGGTGCTGCGCAACGCGCTCGGCCGTGCGAAAAAAGCTGATCGCTCGGAGCGGGTCCGGGCGCTCAAGCGCCTCGCCGCCTTCGCGCGCGAGCCGGTCGGTCAGCCCGCGCCGGCCGCGCAGACGGGCGGCGCGACCCACTCTGATCCTCTAGGAAGCGCCCGAAGGTAGCTACGCCCTCACGGGCGCATCGCAAACACGCTGTAGATGTTCGATTGTTTCAGGGTGGGAGGCTGATCCACCACAATCTCGGTCAGCCCATGCGCCCGCAGCAACGACGTGATCGTGTCGAGTTGGCTGTCCAGATCGTGCACGTCGACGACCACCTGCCTGATTTTGGCCCAGTCGTGGTCCTTGATACCGCGCAGAATCTCGAGCTCGCCTCTCTCGGCATCGATCTTGAGAAGATCGATGCGTTGGATGTCGTGATCGGACACCACGCCGGACAAGGTCTGCATCTGACAGGTCACCCGCGTCGCGTGGAGCATTTTCTTGATGGCGTAGTGAATGATGGGAGCGCGCAGGAGGGCCGGCACCCGACGAAGGCAGCGCAGTGCCGCGGGAGCATCAGGAAAGTGCATGATGTTGTCGAGCGTGGCTCTCTTGGCAATCTCGAGGTCGGCGGCCTCGTCCGGGTAGGCTGTAGACAGCACGGGGGCGTGGGGATAGTAGGCGAAGTCGGCCTGCTCTGAACTGCTGGAGAGGCCGAAAGCGAAGATCTTCAGTTGATCGATGGAATTGCAGCGCGCTATGTTCGCCCGCAGCACATTGAAGATGGCGTCGACCGGCTCGAACGCATAGAGACGCACGTTCTTCTGGCAGCGCTCGTAAACCTCCAAAGCAAACAGGCCGATGTTCGCGCCGACGTCGAAGACGGTGTCTCCTGGCAGCAATTTGAGGTTCTTCGAGAAGTAACTCAGCACTTCCCGATGCACGATCGCCACCTCCTGCCTTTTCAGGCACGAGATGACCATCCCATTGGGAAGCGTCGCGCTTGCAACTGTCATGATCTGAAATCCTCCCAGCTTCGTTGTTGGCGCAACCGTGCGCCACACGATCCGGTCCGTCAACGCAGGAGAACCGTCGGAGATGTTTTGCGGCCGGCGCACCAATCGGAGGTGGCGCGCCAGCGCGCCTACCGTGCGCGCGGCCGGTGGTCGCGCTGCGCCAGTTCCACGACAAGCTCGAGCGTGCGATTTTCGACACGACGGTGCTGACCCCGTGGGTTGACCTGCCAGATCGTGGTCGGCGACGATTACCTCCATGAGGATGAGGCCGGGGAGGGGATGGGCATGGTGCGCTTTGGCATACATTCGAGCCTTTGGACGGCGCGCTGGACGCCGGCGGCGGTCGAGGCCCTCGTGCCGGAGGCCGCGCGCCACGGCCTCGAGGTGATCGAGATCGCGCTGCTGGCGCCCGACGAGATCGACGTCGAGCACAGCCGGAGCATCCTGCGCGAGCAGGGCATCGCGCCGACCTGCTCGCTCGGCGTGCCGCTGGCCGCCACGCCGCCACTGCATCCCGACAAGGCGGAAGCGTTCCTGCTGCGCGCGCTCGAGGTCGCCCATGGGCTCGGCGCCAACACGCTTTCGGGCGTCACCTATGGCAGCATCGGGTACACCACGGGCGCGCCGCCCACCGAGCAGGAATACGCCAACATCGCGACCGCGCTCCGGCCGGTCGCGCGCCGCGCCGCCGAGTTCGGCATGACGCTCGGGCTCGAGCCCTGCAACCGCTACGAGACCCACCTGCTCAACACCGCCGAGCAGGCGGTCCGGCTGATCGAGCGGATCGGCGAGCCAAACGTCATGATCCACCTCGACACCTATCACATGAACATCGAGGAGAAGGGCTACGCCCAGGGCATCCGCAATGCCGGCGAGTACCTGCGCTACATCCACCTGTCCGAAAGCGATCGCGGCATTCCGGGCACCGGCACGATCGACTGGGAGGCCGTGTTTGCGGCGCTCGCCGAGACCGGCTTCGATGGCGACATGGTGATGGAATCCTTCATCACCCTGCCGCCCGAGATCGCCCGTGCGCTGTCGGTCTGGCGCCCGGTCGCCGATTCGGCCGAGCAGGTGCTGCGCGAAGGCGTGCCGTTCCTGCGCGACCTGGCCCGGCACACGGTCTAGTATCGTGCAGCAGAACGAGAGAGGATGACCTGAGGTGAACGAGGCCTTATAGCAACTACAACCCCGCGTATTAGGGCGCATTCCGGTCGTCAGGGACGCCAAGGTCCGCTTTGATGCCGTTTTGGCCGCTTCAACCTCAGCAGCGGACGCGATGGTTCCCGGGCCAGAAGGGCGGGAGTTGTGAAGGGTTTCGGATGCCGGCGGGTCGCGACGTAGCGAGCAGCGCCGAGGGCCGGCGTCCGAAAGCCTCCAGGGAAGGAACCCGCGGGGGCCGGACGCGGCGTTCGGATCTATGGGGATTTGACGGTTGGCTGGGGTCGGGGTCGAGGTCGGAGGCGCAGACGTGTTGGACGGGGGCGCTCGGCCGCTAGGGCGGCAGAGAGATCGCGACGGGCGTGGCACAGCGTGCGGGCGCGGGCACGCAGGCCGGTCGATGTCGGTGTGATGGGCGGTCCGGGGCGCACGATCGGTCGGGCGAGGGTGTGCGCGGGTGGTCGCCGGCGGCGAAGGGCTGCGGCGGGCTTGCGCGGTGATGAGGCGTTGTTGGGGGTCATGCGGCCGCGGTCCTGATCCCGGGTTCGGATGGCGGCGGGGCGCGCGGGCTGCCGCCGCGCTCGAAGGTCGCGACGACGATCATGTGCCCGCCACAGCACGGGCACGGCGGGCGATGGTCGGCTGGCGCTGTAGCGGCGGCCCTGGCCGTCGGCTCGGGTCGCGTTGGCGGCTCGGGTGCGGCGAGCAACGCCCTGACACGGGCGATGTTGGCCCTGCGGGCGGCGCTCGCGAGGAGCCCGTAGTGGCGGATGCGATGGAAGCCCTTGGGCAGGACGTGGAGCAGGAAGCGGCGGATGAACTCGTCCGGCGCGAGCGTCATCGTCTTGTACCGATCGCGGCCCTCGAACCGATAGTCCTTCCATGTGAAGGTGACGCCGTTCTCGTCGGCTGCGATCAGGCGGCTGTTGGCGATCGCGACGCGGTGGGTGTAGCGCGCGAGATAGGCGAGCACCGCCTGCGGTCCGGCGAACGGCCGCTTGGCGTAGACGAACCACCTCGTCGTCCGGAGCGGCGCGAGGAAGGCGGCGAAGGCGTCGGCGTCGCCGAGATGGCGGTGCGCGCCGAAGAACTGCAGCTTGCCGGCGGCATGCGCCACGGCGAGCTTGTCCAACATCAGCCTGCGAAACAACATCGACAGCACGCGCACCGGCAGGAAGAAGCTCGGCCTGCAGGAGACCCACTGGATCCATCGAGCGCGATCCCGCCACCGGGCACGATCATGTGGACGTGCGGATGATGGGTCATGGCCGAGCCCCAGCTGTGGAGCACGGCGGTGACGCCGATCCGGGCGCCGAGATGCTTCGGGTCGGCCGCGATCGTCAGCAGCGTCTCGGACGATGCCTTGAACAGCAGATCATAGATCACCGTCTTGTTCTGGTAGGCGATGTCGGCGATCGCGGCCGGCAGGGTGAAGACGAGGTGGAAGTAGGGCACCGGCAAGAGTTCGGCTTGGCGCTCGGCCAGCCAGTCCCTGGCGGCGGCTCCCTGACACTTCGGGCAGTGGCGGTTGCGGCAGGAGTTGTAGGCGATCCGGGTGTGATCGCAGTCTTCGCACCGCTCGACGTGGCCGCCGAGCGCCGCGGTCCGGCAGCTTACGACGGCCGACATCACCTGGAGCTGGCCGAGGCTCACATGCCCCGCATTGGCCCGGCGCCAGGCGGCCCCGTGGCGACGCAAGATGTCGGCGACCTCCAGCCTCGGGCGGCGCACGGCCGCCGGGTCAGGCCTCCGCTCGTGGTCTCCCCTCGGCGAGCGGCCCGAGCCGGTCGAGCGGGCTGATCACCGCGCGGATCGTGGTGGTGGCGACCCGGGCGTAGAGCGCCGTGGTGTCGAGCTTGGCGTGGCCCAACAAAACCTGGATCACCCGGATGTCGATGTCCTGCTCCAAAAGGTGGGTGGCGAAGCTGTGCCGGAGCGTGTGCGGCGTCACCCGCTTGTTGATCCCGGCCGCCTCGGCGGCGGCGTGGACGGCGCGGTTGAGCTGACGTGTCGACAGCGGGTTGACGGGGTCCCGTCCAGGGAACAGCCAGCCCTGCGGCAGCATCACGCCGCGGCGGCGTCCCTCGCGCCACCAGGCGCGCAACAGCGCGAGCAGTTGGGGCGAGAGCATGGCGTAGCGGTCTTTGCGGCCCTTGCCCTGGTCGACCCGCAGCATCATGCGCGTGCTGTCGACGTCGCCGACCTTGAGCGCGGCCACCTCGGCGACCCGTAGCCCGGCGCCATAGGCCGTGGCGAGCGCCGCCTTGTACTTCGGCCCCGGTGCCGCCTCGAGCAGAAGGGCGACCTCCTGCGCGCTCAGCACCAGCGGCAGCTTGCGCGGCTGGCGCACGACCGTGAGCCGGCGGGCGAGGTCAGGCCGCTCGAGCGTCACGCTGAACAGGAAGCGCAGGGCCGAGACCGCGCTGTTGATGCTCGGCGCGCCGACACCGGTCTCGGCTTGATGCAGCTGGAAGCGGCGCACCTCCTCGGCGGTCGCCGTGTCGGGCGAGCGGCCGATGAAAGCCGCGAACGTCCTGACATGCCGGACGTAATCGTGGCGCGTCTTCTGGCCGAAGCCGCGCACGGTCATGTCCTCGATCATGCGCGCACGGAGCGCGCTGACGGACGAAGGCGAAGGATGGGACGTCATCGGGCAGATCCTCTCGAGCCGAAGGTTGCAGGACCTTCGATGCTCGGGAGCGGATGCCCCGCTCCGTCACGCCTGAACGTTCAAGCCCTCACCGACATCACCGAGAACCCGACCACCTCCAAGCTCGCGCCCCTCCCGCGAAGCGGGTTCGTTCGCTGACCCAATTCGGCCATTGTCGCGTCACCTAGTGGGAAGCTATACTCTGTGCTTCCTCGCTTCGAGGGAAGAAACCACGTGGTGACAGACATGGTCACGCGGAAGCTCTCTGCGATCCTGGCTGCTGACGTGGTTGGCTATTCGCGGCTGATCCGAGCCGACGAGGAGGGCACTCTTGCGGCCCTCAAGACGATTCGCGAGGACATCGTCAACCCAAAGATTGCCGAGCACCATGGGCGCGTCGTCAAGCTCATGGGAGACGGGATGCTCGCCGAGTTCGGCAGTGTAGTCGATGCTGTCCGTAACGCCGTCGAGGTGCAGAGCGCCGTGTCCGAACACCAAGCCAACGTTCCCGAAACCGCCGGCATCGCATTTAGGATGGGCATCGAACTCGGCGACGTGGTGATCGACGGGGACGACATCCAGGGCGACGGCGTCAACGTGGCGGCGCGCCTGGAGGCGCTCGCCGAGCCCGGAGGTATCTGCGTCTCTGGCGCCGTCCACGACCAGGTGCGGCATCGGCTCGGTCTCGAGTTCGAGGATACGGGAGAGCGCGCGCTCAAGAACATCGATCGACCCGTACGCGTATGGCAATGGGCAGACCAGGATCGCACCGTCACACGGACGGCGGATGCCGAGCCGGCGACGTTCCCGCTTCTTGAAAAGCCGTCGATTGCCGTTCTCGGGTTCAACAACATGTCGGCCGATGCCGAGGGGGCGTATTTTGCCGACGGCATCGCCGAGGAGATCATCACGGCTTTGTCAAAGATATCGAGCATGCGGGTCATCGGGCGCCACTCCACCTCTGGCTACAAAGGGCAGTCGCCGGAGCTCCGCAAGATCGCCGCAGAGTTGGGCGTCCGGTACGTACTGGAAGGCAGCATTCGCAGCCGAGGCGACCGGATTCGCGTTTCCGCGCAGCTCGTCGACGCCATTGACGGGGGCCATGTATGGGCGGATCGATACGATCGCGTGCTCGGCGATATTTTTGATATTCAAGATCAAATCACCAAAGAGATCGTCACTGCTCTCCGCGTTCAGCTCACTGACGGCGAGGAAGCACTGATTTGGGCGCGAGGCACCAACAATGTCGATGCTTGGCAATACTGTGTTCGAGCAAACGACATATGGCTGCGTTTCAGTGTTTCGGACTACTTGGAAGCACGGTCACTTGCGGAAAAGGCCATTGCCTTAGACCCAAACTATGCGCATGCACACGCGGTTGTTGGTTGGACATATTGGTGGGAGGGTAGGTTAGGTTACATAGGACGTTCGGAGGAAAGGTTTCGGCGCGCCTTTGAACTTGCAGAACACGCTTGTGAATTGGACAACACCGTGTCTTGGGCAATTGGGCTTCGTACAATGGTATTGTGTTCTCAGGGCAGGTACGACGACGCAATCGCTAATGCGAGGCAGGGCGTAGCTAGCCACCCGGGGAGCGCTCACCTCCGTGCCTTTCTCGGCTTTGTACTCCTTCTGGTTGGCCGATTTGAGGATTCGATCGAACAAACCAGGGCGGCGATGGCCCTCAATCCGCATCATCCTACTTGGTATCCTAGCCAGCCTCGCTCGGGCGTTCGCAGGGCTAGGCCGCTTTCGAAGAGGCGCTCGACCTTGCGAACCGGACGATAGCCAAGGATCGGCGTTACTTTCAGGCCTTTCTTCTCAAGGCTGCGCTTCTCGTTCGTCTGAACCGGTTGAGCGAGGCGAAGATTGCTGCGCTTGAAGTCATGGACTCGCTCAGGAGTTTCGCACCCGCTATTTGAAGCAGTTCCTTGTCGCCCCTGATGAGGCGACAGTCGAGCCGATCGCGGAAGCTCTTGAACAAGCCGGAATTCCCAATTAGTCGGGCTCTTGCCTACGTTGCGCGAATGAAGGTTCTCTTGTTCGTGCCTTGGTGCCATTCGCTGCTGATGTGGTCGACTAGGAAAGCTGATCTCGCACACTAAGTCCGGTTGTGGCTATACCCAGCCGTTCAAGCGCACCACGTGCCATGTCTGCTATAGGGGGATTTCCAGCCGTTAGTCTAACTTGGCGGCGTCGCCAGGGTCATCTGCCGGTCGTAGATCCGAAAGCCGGCCTTCTGGTAGACGCCGAGCGCGCGCGGATGGTCGAGATCGCAGGTGTGCACCCAAAAGCGCCGCGGCCGGCCGCGCCAGACGTGGCGCACCGCCCAGTCCAGCAGGAAGCGGCCGAGCCCCTGGCCGATGAACTCGGGCACGATGCCGAAATAGCCGAGCTCGACGTCGGGCGGTGCGCGAAAATCCAATTCGGCCAGCCCGGCCGGCACGCCATCGGCCCACAGCACGTTCACCTCGACCCGCGGATCGTGGACCACCGCCGTGAGCTGCACGTCGTCCAGCAGCTTGCGCTCGTACCAGGTCCAGTCCCGCCCGATCGCATCGTACAGATAGCGGTAGAACCCGATGGTCGGGCGGAGTCGCGCGGCGGACCTCGAGGCCGGCGCGCGGCGCGAGCAGGGGCGCGCCGCCCGGCGGCCCGGTCATCTCGAGATAGGTGACCAGCGTCTCGATCGGCGCTGTCTTCGCTCAAGCCGGGCGCCTCGCTCATGCCGGTGCTTTCGGCTTGCGCGCCGAGAAGATGGCGTGGCCGGCCAGCAGCCAGTGCAGCTCGATCGCCTCGAAGCCGGCGGCCGCAAGCCATGCGATGTGCTCGGCGACCGTGGACGGGTGATCGATGTTGTTGTCGCCCGGCCACCAAAAATAGTTCCAGCGCAGCTCGGCGAATTTTTGCTGCGCCCGGTCGTCGCCGTAGATTTGCGGCGAGCGCAGGGCGACCGCGTGGTCCCAGTCCTCGGCCGCGATCTTCCAGCCGGCATCGCTGTCCGGCCTGATCAGATCGGCCAGCACGAAGATGCCGCCCGGGGAAAGCGCCGCGAACAGATCCGCGAACAGCTCCTGCTTCTGCTCTCCCGTCGAGATGATGCACCGCGAGCGAGGAGCAGATCGCATCAGGTGCCGGCTGCAGAGCGCGCCAGTCGCGGGCCGCGAGGTCGAACGCCTGCAGCTCCAGGCGGCCGGCGTGCGCGTCGCAGGTCTCCCGGGTCTGCGCCAGCATGGTCGGCGAGCCGTCGAGCGCCAGGAGCCTTGCTTCTGGCAGGCGCTCGAGCATCAACCTGGCCAGCTCGCCGCCGCCGCAGCACAGCTCGACCACCCGCGATGGCGCCACCGATGCGACCAGCTCACCGATGATCGCCTGCTGGCGCTCGCGCTCCGGCGTGAACGCCCGGCCATAGTCGATGAACAGGGTCGAATCGTCCTCGCGCCAGCCCTCGCGAGCGGGCGCTGCGCCCGTGGTCACCTCAGGTCCGGCGGCCATCAGGTTTCGACCGGGGTGTCGGCACGCCCGCCCCATTCGGTCCAGGAGCCGTCATAGACCGCGACCTCGGGCCGGCCGATCTCATACAGCGCGAGCGCCAGCGTGCAGGCGGTGACGCCCGAGCCGCAGGTGGTCGCGATCGGCCGCTGATCGATGCCGGCCTCGGCGAACTTCTTCTGCAGCTCCTCGGCCGGTGCCAGGGTCCCGTCGGGTCCGATCACCTCGAGAAACGGCACGCAGATGCTGCCCGGAACGTGGCCGCTGCGCAGCCCGGCGCGCGGCTCGGGCTCGGTGCCGGCGAAGCGGCCGGCAGAGCGCGCATCGATCACCAGGTCGCGACGGCTCACCAGATTGGCCCGCATCTGCTCGAGATCGCGCACCAGCAGATGGTTCTGACGCGCCGTGAAGTGGCGCTCGCGCGGGATCACCTCGGCATCGTCGACCGGCCGGCCCTCGGCACGCCACTTGGCGAGGCCGCCGTCCAGCACCGCGACATCGTTGTGGCCGAACACCCGGAACATCCACCAGGCGCGGGCGCTCGCCGAGTAACGGTTGTTGTCGTAGAGCACGATGCGCACGCCGTCGCCCAGCCCGAGCTGGCGCACGCGGCTCGAGAACTTGGCGGCGTCCGGCAGCATGTGGGGCAGGGGGCTTTCGCTGTCGGCGATGTCGTCGATGTCGAAGTAGACCGCGCCCGGGATGTGCGCGTCGCGATACTCCTGCTTGGCGTCGCGGCCCATCGGCGGCAGGAACCAGGTGGCATCCGCCACCTTGACGTCGGGCGCGCCCAGACGCTCGGCGAGCCAGTCGGTGCTGACCAGGGCATCGGATCTCATGACGGTGCTCGAATCCCTCGGTTTTGCGTTGCCGGCCCGCCACGCATGTTCGGCGGTATCCTGGGGCCGGAAAGTGGAGCGGGCGCCGGTAGCTAGCGGTGCGCACTCAATCCTTGTCGAGCCAGCGCGGCACCGGCAAGCCCTTCTCGCGCAGGAAGGCGGGATTGAACAGCTTGCTCTGGTAGCGGTTGCCGTAGTCGCACAGCACCGTGACGATGGTGTGGCCCGGCCCCATCTGCTTGGCCAGGCGGATCGCGCCGGCGACGTTGATCCCGGTCGAGCTGCCGAGCACCAGCCCTTCCTCGATCACCAGGTCGAAGATCAGCGGCAACGCCTCCTGGTCCGGGATCTGGAACCAGGCGTCGATCGGCGCGCCCTCGAGGTTCTTGGTGATCCGGCCCTGACCGATCCCTTCGGTGATCGAGCTGCCCTCCGCCTTGAGCTCGCCGTGGGCAAAGTAGCTGTAGATCGCCGAGCCGAGCGGGTCGGCCAGCGCGATCACCACCTCGGGGTTGCGCTCCTTGAGCGCCATGCCGACGCCGGCCAGCGTGCCGCCGGTGCCGACCGCCGAGACGAAGCCGTCGACCTTGCCCTCGGTCTGGCGCCAGATCTCAGGCCCGGTGCTCTCGATGTGCGCCTGCCGGTTGGCGGTGTTGTCGAACTGGTTGGCCCAGATCGCGCCGTTCGGCTCCTTGGCGGCGAGCTCCTCGGCCAGGCGCCCCGAATAGCGCACATAGTTCATCGGGTCCTTGTACGGCACCGCCGGCACCAGGATCAGCTCGGCGCCGCACAGCGCAGCATGTCCTTCTTTTCCTGGCTCTGGGTCTCGGGCATGACGATCACCGAGCGATAGCCCAGCGCGTTGCCGACCAGGGCGAGGCCGATGCCGGTGTTGCCCGCGGTGCCCTCGACGATCGTGCCGCCCGGCCGCAGCAGGCCGCGCTGCTCGGCATCGCGCACGATCCACAAGCGCCGCCCGATCCTTGACCGACTGCCCGGGATTGAGGAACTCGGCCTTGCCGAGAATCGTGCACCCCGTCTCCTCGGACGCGCGCCGCAGCGTGACCAGCGGCGTGTTGCCGATCAGATCGATAAACGTCTTTTTTTCCATCGAACGTACGTCATTTCCGCTGCTTTCCCTGTGCGACTTGTAGTCGGTAGGCCGTCTGGGCTCAACAACGGAAGCGGGGCGCAGCCAGCCGTGCTGCGGCCACGCGGGGTCGCGCGGAAAACCGATCGCCGCTTTCGCGGCCGTGGCTCAGGCGACCTGCTGGCCGCCGGCGCCCATGCGCTGGGCCAGCGCCGCCTCGAGGAACGCGTCGATGTCGCCGTCCAGCACGCCCTGGGCGTTGCCCTTCTCGACCCCGGTGCGCAGGTCCTTGACCATCTGGTAGGGCTGCAGGACGTAGGAGCGGATCTGGTGGCCCCAGCCGATGTCGCTCTTGCCGGCGGCCTCGGCCTCGGCCGCCTCGCGCCGCTTTTGCAGCTCGAGCTCGTACAGCCGGGCGCGCAGCATCGCCATCGCCTGGGCGCGGTTGCGGTGCTGCGAGCGGTCGTTCTGGCACTGCACGACGATGCCGGTCGGCAGATGGGTGATGCGGAT
The DNA here is from genome assembly GCA_963731495.1 of uncultured Alphaproteobacteria bacterium. Classification (GTDB taxonomy): domain Bacteria; phylum Pseudomonadota; class Alphaproteobacteria; order Geminicoccales; family Geminicoccaceae; genus DASUGG01. The sequence goes on along the minus strand of CAVSVZ010000054.1, from coordinate 28,650 downwards.
CGCGCTGTCGGTCTTGTTGACGTGCTGGCCGCCGGCGCCCGAGGCGCGGTAGGTGTCGATCCGCAGGTCCTTGTCCTCGATCTCGATCTCGATGGTGTCGTCGACCACCGGGTAGACCCAGACGCTGGCGAAGCTGGTGTGGCGGCGCGACTGGGAATCGAACGGCGAGATCCGCACCAGGCGGTGCACGCCGCTTTCGGTCGCAGCCAGCCATAGGCGTTGTGGCCGAGCACCGGACCGTGGCCGACTTGATGCCGGCCTCTTCGCCGGGGCTCTCCTCGAGCCACTCCACCTTGTAGCCGCGCGTCCTCGGCCCAGCGCGCGTACATGCGCAGCAGCATCTCGGCCCAGTCCTGGGCCTCGGTGCCGCCCGCGCCGGCATGGACCTCGAGGAAGCAGTCGTTGGCGTCGGCCTCGCCCGACAGCAGGCTCTCGAGCTGCAGCCGGCCGAGCCGCGCCCGGAGTGCCGCGCAGCGCCGCCTCGGCCTCGGCCAGCGCTCGCCTTCGTCCTCCGCCTCGGCCAGCTCGGCCAGGTCGACACCGTCCTCGAGCTCGCTGCTCCAGCGCCGCTGCGCTCGATCGCGTCGGCCAGCCGGGTGCGCTCGCGCATCACCGCCTGGGCGCGCTCGGCATCGTTCCAGAGCTCGGGGTCCTCCGCGGCCGCGTTCAGCTCGGCCAGGCGGCGCGACCGCCTGGTCCCAGTCAAAGATGCCTCCTCAGCAGGGCCAGACCCTGCTCGATCTCCTGCGCGATATGCGCCGTCTCGGCTCGCATGGCGACCTCCTCCGCTGTCCCGGCGGTGTGCCGGCCGGCCGTTTAGCACGGCCGCGCCGGTCCGGTAACCCCTGGCTCAGTAGAGCCCGCCGGTGTTCGGATTACCGCTCGGCGCCGGTGCCGGCGCCGACGGGGCGTTCGGGCGCGTCCTGCTGCGGGATGGCGCTTGACGCAGCTCGGGCGACCTTTGTGGCGCGATGACCGGGGCGGGCCCGACCGCGCCGCCATTGCGGCTGCGGCCAGATTGCTGGCCGAGATAGACCTCTTGAGCGATCGCGGCGGTCGCACCTTTGGGCGGGCTCGCCGTGGTCGGCTCGGTGCCCGGCAGGAACGCCTCCAGGATCACGGTCTCGGTGTCCGGTCCCGGCAGCAGACCGGTCGCGGCGTCGACCCGGACCAGGCGGACGCCAGGCGGCATGCGGAACGGCGTCGCCGGCTGATCGGCCAGCGCCTTGGTCATGAACTCGACGAAGATCGGCAGCGCGGCGACGCGCCCTGTTCGTTGCGGCCCAGGCTCTTGGGCTGGTCGAAGCCGACATAGACGCCGACCACCAGGTCGGGCGTGAAGCCGATGAACCAGGCGTCGCGGCTGTCGTTGGTGGTGCCGGTCTTGCCGGCGACCGGCTTGCCGATCGCGCGTGCCCGCACGCCGGTGCCGCGCTGGACCACGCCCTGCAGCAGGTTGACCATCTGATAGGCCAGGGCCGGATCGATCACCTGCTCGCGCTGGTCGGGCAGGACCGGCGTCGCCTGGCCGTGCCAGGCGACGTTCTGGCAGTCCGGGCAGGCCCGCTCGTCACGGCGGATCACGGTCTCGCCGTGACGGTCCTGGATGCGCTCGATCAGGGCCGGATGGATGCGCTTGCCGCCGTTGACCAGCATCGCGTAGGCGGTGGTCAGCTCGCAGCAGGTCGTCCTCGTTGGCGCCCAGCGCCGAGGCGAGATTGTGGCCCATGCCGCGCGCCAGGTCGAACCGCTCGGCCATCTCGACCACCCGGTCCATGCCGATGGTCTGGGCGAGGCGCACGGTCATCAGGTTGCGCGACTTCTCGAGGCCCAGGCGCAGCGGCTCGGGCCGTAGAACTTGTTGCTGTAGTTGACCGGCTTCCACTTGCCGAGCCCCGGCCCCTGATCGATCACGATCGGCGCATCCAGGATGATGCTGGACGGCGTGAAGCCGCTCGTCGAGGCCGGCCAGATAGACGAACGGCTTGAACGCCGAGCCGGGCTGGCGCATCGCCTGGGTCGCGCGATTGAACTCGCTGCGCTTGAAGCTGTAGCCGCCGCTCATCGCGAGCACGCGGCCGGTGTGCGGGTTCGATCGCAACCACCGCGCCCTCGATCTCGGGCGGCTGGCGCAGCGCAAAGCGGCGCGGCGCATCGCTCTGCACGGCAGCGGCCTCGTCGTCCGCCGTGGCCTCGTTGTCCGCAGCCGCCTCGTGGTTCGATGCCTCGTCCTGCTCGACCGGCAACGGCTCGACCCAGACCACGTCGCCCTGCGCCACGACCTGGCCGGGACGCTCGATTGCCGGGCCGAGATTGCCGTTGCCATCCGCGGCTCTGGCCCATTTCAGCTGGTCCAAGGGCAACACGCCCGTGCTGCTGTCGGGAAAGCCCAGCGTCGCGGCGTCCGCGCCGACCTCCAGCACCGCGGCCAGCTGCCACTGGTCCTGCCCGTCGGTCTGATCGATCTCGACCAGCCTGCTCTGCCAGCCCTCGGTCAGCTCGAGGTGCGCCACCGGACCACGCCAGCCGTGCCGGCGATCGTAAGCCAGCAGCCCATCGAGCAGGGCATGGTCGGCCAGCGTCTGCAGGCGCGGCGACAGGGTGGTCTGGATCGACAGGCCGCCCTCGTAGAGAAATTGCTCGCCGTGCTCGCTCGACCAGCGCGCGCCGCACCTCCTCGGTAAAGTATTCGGCGACCGCCATCTCGGTCGGTGCGCGGCGACGCATCACCAGCGGCTCGGCGCGGGCCTCCTGAGCCTCCTGCGCGCTGATCACGCCCAGGCTCTCCATGCGCCCGATCACCCAGTCGCGCCGCCCTTTGGCGGCCTCGGGCTGGCGGGTCGGATGATACCATGACGGCGCCTTGGGCAGGCCGGCCAGGTAGGCGGCCTCGGCGGTGCTCAGCTCGTCGAGCGACTTGTCGAAGTAGTTGAGCGCCGCCGCGGCGACGCCGTAGGAGCCGAGCCCGAGGTAGATCTGGTTCAGATACAGCTCGAGGATCTGATCCTTGGTGAACGCCTGCTCGATGCGAAACGCCAGCAGGGCTTCCTTGATCTTGCGCTCGAGCGTGACCTCGTTGGTGAGCAGAAAATTCTTGGCGACCTGCTGGGTGATGGTCGAGGCGCCGACCGGCCGCTGGTCGGTGATCACACGCTCGACATTGGTCACCGCCGCGCGCACGATGCCGAGAGAGTCGACCCCCGGATGGCTGTAAAAGTTCTTGTCCTCGGCCGCGAGGAAGGCCTGGATCAGCCGCTTGGGGATCGCCTCGACCGGGACGAAGACGCGCTTCTCCTGGGCATATTCCTGCATCAGGCGACCGTCGCCGGCATAGACCCTGGTCACAGTCGGCGGTCGATAGTCCGCGAGCTGGCGATATTCGGGCAGATCGGTGCCGTAGCGATGCACCGCATAGAGCGCGCCACCGGCCCCGGCGATGGCCAGCAGCAGCATACCGCTCAGGGCTACGATCAGAAGCTTCCGGAGCTTGCGCAACGCGATTCCTCTTGAGATCGGGTCCTCTTGCCAGCGAGGCAGGGGCCGCCGGGTCTAGCCGCGGGCGGCCGTGGGTTCGAAATAGCGGTCGATCGCGGCGACGAACGCCCTGGCGAGCTTGGCGAGGTGCTGCGGGTCGGTCAATCTGCGCTCGTCCTCTCGGTTGGAGAGATAGCCCAGCTCGACCAGCACCGACGGCATATCGGGCGACTTCAGGACCACGAAGCCGGCCTGCGCCGGCCGGCGGCGGGTCAGTTCGGTCACCGACCCAAGCTTCCCCATCAACATATCGGCGAACCGCATTGATTTATTGTTAGTATCGCGCTGCGCCAAATCAATGAGGATCGCGGTCACCACGTCCTCCTGGTTGGAAAGATCGACCCCGGCGAGAATGTCGGCGCGGTTCTCCTTGGCGGCAAGCCGGGCCGCTTCCCGGGTCGAAGCTTTCTCGGACAGGGCGTACACTTGTGCGCCGTCGATCGCGCGATTGCGCACCAGGCTGTCGGCGTGCAGCGAGAGAAACAGCTCGCCCTCATGCTCGCGGGCGATCCGGATCCGGTCGCGCAGGCGCACGATGTGATCGTCCGAGCGGGTCATGACCACCTCGTAGCGCCCGGTCGCCTCGAGCTGGCGGCGCAGCTCAAGGGCCATCGCCATGACCACGTCCTTCTCGAAGACCCCGGTCACGCCGAGCGCGCCCGGATCGACCCCGCCATGCCCGGGATCGATCACGATCACCCGCTGGCGCGGCTTCATCACCGGCAGCTTGAAGGCGGCGATCGACGCGACCTGCTGCTCGGGCGCGGTCGCTTCGGTGCCGGCCACGCCGTTCACGGCGCCGCCAGCCGCACCGTTGGCCGAGCCGTCGAGCGTGCCCGTGGCAGTGGCAGGGGCGCCAGCCAGGGTGACGCGCGGCGTCGGCGCGTCCATGACCAGGTCGAACACGATCCGATGGCCGCGAGGCGTGCCGGGCAGCTCGAACACGCGGGCTACCGAGAACCGCTGCGCGAGATCGACCACCAGCCGCGAGACGCCCGGACGAAAGCGGCCGAAGCGATAGCCGTTGATGCCGATCTGTCGCATCCCTTCGCTCTCTGGCACCAGCCATGCTACCTCTGGTAGATCCACCGCGAGCCGCGGCGGGTCGTCCAGGGTCACGTAGTGGAACGGGACGTCTCGGCTGAGCTCGACCACGACCCGCACGCCGTCGTCGTGGCGCGCGATCCGGATGTCGCGCACGGTCGCGTCCGCCGCGGCCGCCGGCGCCGCGCCGAGCACCAGGGCGGCGGCGAGCCAGGCCAGGGCGCACCAGCTGCGCCAGAGCCATCCGATTGTGGGCCCGCACCGGCGTGCTGCGGGTCTCAGCGGCACAGGCCGACCACGGTGGTGACTGCCCATGTGATCTCGATACCGTTCCTCAACGTGAGCACTCGATCTCAACGTGAGCACTCGATGCCGACAATCGGATTGTAGCGTCTAGCGGGAGCTACTATAGTTAACAACCAAAGGTTTGTCGTCGATGGTGGCGGTTTTTGGCTGGCGCGTGTTGCCAGCCTGCCACCGGTCGGCTCACTGTCATCTTCTCGGCGGGTCATCATCCGGGGCCGCGTCGTATCTGCGAGTCGCCAGCGTCATGACACACGCCAAGCGATACGATCCCCCATACCTCGCCCAGGATCCCTGCGCGGGCATGGCCGCCCTCGGCGGTCGTCGCCACAGGTCGATCCTCCGGTGCCCTGGTGACCGTCGACGGGTTGCGCGCCTGCTGGCGTCGCGGCCCGGCCACCGGTCCACGGAGAATGTTCCGAATGACGAAACGCATGCTCATCGATGCCTCCCAGCCGGAAGAGACCCGGGTGGTGGTCATCAACGACCAACAGCAGCTCGTTGATTTCGATTTCGAGACAACGACCAAAAAGCAGCTCAAGGGCAATATCTACCTAGCCAAGGTCACCCGCGTCGAACCGTCGCTGCAGGCGGCGTTCGTCGACTATGGCGGCGAGCGCCACGGCTTCCTGGCGTTCAGCGAGATCCACCCCGATTACTATCAGGTGCCGCAGGCCGATCGGAAGCTGCTCGAGGAAGCGAACCGGATCGACGCCGAGACGGCCGACGGCGAGGCCGAAGGGGACGATCAGCCCGACGGTGAAGGCTCCCCCGATCCCGAGGAGGAGACCTCGGAGGTGTTCGCCGAGCAGGCCCGAAGGCGCGCGCGTCTGCTGCGCAGCTACAAGATCCAGGAGGTGATCAAGCGGCGCCAGATTCTGCTGGTGCAGGTCGTCAAGGAGGAGCGCGGCAACAAGGGTGCGGCGCTCACCACCTACCTCTCGCTCGCCGGACGCTATTGCGTGCTGATGCCCAATACCGGGCGCGGCGGCGGCATCTCGCGCAAGATCGACAATGCGAGCGATCGCTCGCGGCTCAAGGAGATCGCGCGCACCCTGGATGTGCCCGACGGCATGGGGCTGATCATCCGGACTGCGGGCCAGGAGCGCAACAAGCTCGAGATCCGGCGCGACTACGAGTATCTGCTGCGCCTGTGGAACGACATCCGCGATCTGACCCTGCAGTCGATCGCGCCGTGCACGATCCACGAGGAAAGCTCGCTGGTGAAGCGCGCGGTGCGCGATCTGTACGGCGCCGACGTCGAGGAGATCCTGGTCGAGGGCGAGGAAGGCTATCGCTCGGCCAGGAAGGTGATGACCATGCTGATGCCGTCGCGCGTCAGGCGGATCAAGCTCTACAAGGAGGAGCTGCCGCTGTTCATGGAGTACGCCGTCGAGGATCAGCTCGATGCCCTGCACAGCCCGGTGGTGCAGCTGCGCTCGGGCGGCTCGATCGTGATCCACACGACCGAGGCGCTGACCGCGATCGACGTCAACTCTGGCCGTTCGACCCGCGAGCGCAACATCGAGGAGACCGCGCTCAAGACCAATCTCGAGGCTGCCGATGCGGCGGCGCGCCACCTTCGGCTGCGCGATCTCGCGGGGTTGATCGTGGTCGACTTCATCGACATGGTCGAGGGCCGCAATCAGAAGTCGGTCGAGCGGCGCCTGCGCGAAGCGCTCAAGACGGATCGCGCCCGGGTCCAGTTCGGCCGGATCTCGCCGTTCGGCCTGCTCGAGCTGTCCCGCCAGCGGCTGCGTCCGAGCCTGCAGGAGTTGAGCACCCAGGCCTGTCCGGCGTGTGCCGGCACCGGCGTGGTGCGATCGGTCGAGTTGGCTGCCCTGCGCGCGCTGCGCGGCATCGAGCTGGAGGGTCTCAAGGACACCACGGCGGCGATCGCGCTGACCCTGCCCGAGGCGGTGGCGCTGTACGTTCTGAACCAGAAGCGCGATCGTCTGGTGCACCTCGAGCAACGCTACGGCCTGCGGGTCGACGTGCTGATCGATCGCCAGATGACCGGCGATCAGATCGGGTTCGATTGCACCGAACAGAAGGCGGCCGAGCCCGAGGCGGCCGAGGCGCCCGAGGCGCCCGAGGCGGCCGAGGCTGTCGAAGCGGCCGAGGGTGCCGAAGAGGAAGCCGATGCGGGTGGCCGCAAGCGGCGTCGGCGCCGCCGGCGCAAGCGCCGTGGCGGGGCCGACGGCGAGGTCGAGCAGCCGCCGGCCGACCAGCCGCCGACCGAGCAGCCGTATGTCCATCCCGCCGCAGGCGGGCCGCGGCCCAACGGCGAGGCGGCCGGGCAGCCGGCAGTCGAACAGCCCCCAATCGAGCAGCCTGCCGCCGAGCCGCTGGCAGCAGAAGCACCGGCAAGCCCGGCCGAACAAGAGCCGGAAGCCGAAGCCGCGGAGAAGCGGCCGCGCCGGCGCCGCCGGCGCTCGGCTCGGAGCGAGCCGGCCGAGGCGCCCCTGCCAGAGCCGCTCGCCGAGCCGGCGGGTGCCGGCACACAAGCCGAGCTTGCGGCAGAGTCCGGCATGGCGCCTGCCGAGATCGCGACGTCATCGCCCAACGGCGCCGATGTCGAGCAGGCTATGCCGCCTGAGCCCCAGCCGGAGCCCGAACTGCCGGAGGCCGAATTGCCGGAGCCGGAGGCGCTGGAGCCGGTGCCGCTGACGCCATCGCTCGCCGAGGCGCCCGAGCTGTCGGCCGCACCGAGCGAAGAGGACGAAGAGCACCAGGAGCACCGGGTGCCGCCGGCCGCCGTGGTCGATCGGGATTCCGAGGAAGCACCGCGCCGGGGCTGGTGGAGCCGGTTCGTGCGCAAGGACGACTAGCGCAGCCTCGACGCCCCTCGAAGCTGTCTCAGCGCGCGCGCAGCCAGCGGGCCAGGCGCTCGGCGCCGGCGGCGACCTGCGCGTGGGTCCCGGCGAACGACAGGCGCACGAAGCGGTGGCCCTGCTCGCTGTCGAAGTCGAGGCCCGGCGCCAGCGCCAGCCCGATGGTCTCGAGCAGCTCGTTGCACAGCGCGCTCGAATTGCCGGTCAGGTGGCTGACGTCGGCGTACAGATAGAACGCGCCATCGACCGGCGCGAACCGGGTCAGGCCGGCCGGCGGCAGCACCTCGAGCAGGGTCGCGCGGTTCTGCCGGTAGTGCTCGATCCGGGCATCGAGCTCGTCCCGGCAGGCGAAGGCCGCGACCGCCGCCTCCTGCGCCAGGGTCGGCGCGGAGATGAACAGGTTCTGCGCGACCAGCTCGATCGGCCGAAGCAGATCCGGTGGTGCGACCAGCCAGCCCAGGCGCCAGCCGGTCATGCAAAAATACTTCGAGAAACCGTTGATCACGATCGCATCGCGATCATAGGCGAGCACACTGGTCGCCGCGTGCTCGTAGGTGATGCCGTGATAGATCTCGTCGGCGATCAGCCGGATGCCGCGTGCCTTGCAGAAGCCGGCGATCGCGGCCAGCTCGTCAGCCTCCAGCATGGTTCCCGTCGGGTTCGAGGGGCTGGCGATCAGCAGGCCGTGGATCGGCCCTTCGAGCGCCTCGAGTTGGGCGACGGTGGGCTTGAACGCGCATTCCGGGCTGAGGCCCAGGCGCACCACCTCGACGCCGAGCGCGCGCAGCGTGTTCTTGTAGGCCGGAAATGCGGGCTCCGGCACGACCACGCGGTCGCCCGCGTCGAACGCCGCGAGGAAGGCCAGGACGAAGGCGCCCGAGGCGCCGACCGTGACCACGACTTGGCCGGGATCGACCGCGAGCCCATATAGATGCTCGTAGTGCTCGGCGATCGCGGCGCGCAGCGGCGGCCGGCCGAGTGCTTCGGTGTAGCCGAGCGGGATCCGTCCTAGCGCCTGCCTGGCCGCCTCGAGCACCGGCTCCGGCGGGCCGCTGCCCGGCTCACCGACTTCCATGTGGATCACGTCGGCCCCGGCGGCGGCGCGGGCGTTGGCGGCGGCGAACACGTCCATGACGATGAACGGATCGATCCTGGCACGGCGGGCGACCTTGGGCCGCGGCGTGTCGCGCGGGCTGATCATCGAAGCGGTAACCTCCTCGGTTTCGCCCTCGTTCTGTCACAATGGCGGCGGATCTGCTACTGATGCCGGGATGGTGGCGGTGGCCGCCGGCGATCGCGATTGGGGATGGACAACCGTCTGATGTGCTTTCGACCTTCGCTACGTCTCGCCCGGACCCTTGGCCTCGTCCCGCTCCTGGCGGGGGCGCTCCTCTTGGCGCCGGCATCGTCGCCGGCTGCCAGAGAGGTCGGCCTAATCCGGGACGCCGAGATCGAGCACTACCTGTACGAGCTGACCAACCCGATCCTCGAGGCGGCGGGATTGGGCCGCGATTCGGTCGACATCTACATCGTCCAGGACAATACCCTCAACGCCTTCGTCGCCGGCGGCATGAACCTGTTCATCAACACCGGCCTCCTGATGCGCACCGAGCACTCCGACCAGCTGGCGGGGGTGATCGCGCACGAGGTCGGACATATCGCCGGCGGCCATCTGAGCCGGGTTCCCCTGGCGGCAAAGCGCGCCACCGCCGAGATGATCCTGTCCGCCCTGCTGGGTGCGGCGACCGCCGTGGTCGGCGCGCCGGAACTCGGTGCGGCGATCATTACCGGTGGCCAGACCTACGCGCAAAGCGACTTCATGCGCTTCAATCGCGGCCAGGAGCAGGCGGCCGACCAGGCCGGGGTCACCTATCTGGACCGGGTCGGCATCTCGTCCGAGGGCCTCGCTCAGTTCTTCCATATCCTCGAGAAGGAGAACGTGCTCGCGGTGTCTTCGATGAGCCCTTATCTGCAGAGCCATCCGCTGACCCGGGACCGGATCAACTTCGTAGAGAACCACGTCGCCAGCCACCCGATCGCCGAGGAGCCGCCCGGCAGGGCCCTGGCGCATGCCCGCATGGTCGCCAAGCTGCAGGCGTTCCTCGGCGACCCGCGCCAGGTGCTGCAACGTTACGAGGGCGATCAGAGCCTGCCCGGCCGCTACGCCCAGGCGATCGCCAATTATCGCCTGCCCGACCTCGATCAGGCGCTGGCCGAGATCGATGGCGCTGCTCGCCGAATATCCGGACGATCCGTACTTTCACGAGCTCAAGGGCCAGATGCTGTTCGAAAACGGCCGCATCGAGGCGGCGATCGACCCCTATCGCGAGTCGGTTCGCCTGGCGCCCGGCTCGCCGCTGCTGGAGATCGGCCTCGCCCGCGCCCTGGTCGAGGCTGGTGGCGAGGAGCGGAATCACGAAGCGATCGGCTACCTCGACAACGCGATGCAGGCCGAGCCGACCAATGCCTTCGGCTGGCGGTTGTTGGGAATCGCCCAGGGGCGCGAAGGCAAGGAGGGCCTCTCCAATCTATCGCTTGCCGAATACGCGCTGCTGGTCGGCAAGCCGGAGGATGCGCGCCTGTACGCGCACCGCGCCGAGGGCAAGATCGATCCTGGCGACCCGGCCTGGCTGCGCCTGCAGGACGTGCTGCGGGTGATCGAGGAGAGCTGAGCGCGTGGCCTGGCGCGGGCCCGCCCGGCCAACCCGGACGGCCGGACGAGCCCTCGGATGCGCGCGTCGCTGGTTTCCACAAGGATGTGAGTGGCAACCGGCGTAGCCGTGCACTACCTTTGTGAGTAATGGGGTCAGTGATGGAGCAGACCATGCCGCAATGGCAGGAAAGATGGATCGGAGGCTGCATTGCGGCGGGTCTCATCGCCGTGGTGAGCGCAACGAGCGTGTCGGCCCAGGACGCGGCGACCAAGGTCGAGCTGCCGGCCGACCAGGTCGAGGCGATCGTGCGCGACTTCCTGATGCGCGAGCCGGAGGTCATCTACCAGGCGCTGCAGGAGCTGCAGCGGCGTGAGACCGCGGCCAAGGAGGAACGCCAGAAGGAGGCGCTGACCGCCAAGCGGGACGAGCTGTTCCACAGGGCGTCCACACCGGTCGGCGGCAATGCCGACGGTGATGTCACCCTGGTGGAGTTCTTCGACTATCATTGCGGCTACTGTCGCCGGGTGGTCACGGCGGTCCGAGCGCTGTCCGAGCAGGACGACAACCTGCGCATCGTGTTCAAGGACTTCCCGATCCTGGGTGACGATTCGGTGCGCGCGGCGCGCGCGGCGCTCGCGGCCGACCGGCAGGGTCTCTATATGCCCTTCCACTTCGCGCTGATGGCATCGACCGACTTCTCGATGGAAGGCCTGATGCAGACGGCCGCCGAGGTCGGCCTGGATACCGAGCAGCTCGCGAAGGACATGAAATCGCCGGAGATCAAGGCCGAGATCGACGCCAACTATGCGCTCGCCCGTGAGCTCGGCATCGAAGGCACGCCCGCCTTCGTGGTCGGCGAGCAGCTGATTCCCGGCGCGGTCAGTCAGGAACGTCTGACCGCCCTGATCGACGAGGCGCGCACCAACTGCGTCGCCTGCTAGGGCATCCCCCAACAACCCGTTGATCGGGGTTCGGCTGGGCGAGCGGCGGGTCTGCCGCTCGCCGGCTGTCGCTGCGCGCCCGGTGTGCGGCGGCAGGCTCAGGGGTCGGCCGGACAGAAGCGTCGAAAAATCCTGCTGACCATGGCCTGGGTGGTCCGCAGCTCCTCTTCCAGGCCGCTCAGCTCGTCGTGCGGTATGTCGGCGGCAGCACCGTGCGCGGCGCGCAGCAGGGCGTGGCGCAGACCGGCGGGCGCCGTATCCGCCGAGAACCCGTCCTGGACCGACAGGCGCAGCACCGCCTGGAGTCGGCGATACAGGCGCACCGCGTCGGCCAGGCGCCTGGCATCGGCGCCGCTTAGCGCGCCGATCGCGGCTGCCTTGATGAAGGTCTCCTCGGTGCCGACGGTCCGCATCGAGGGATGCTCGGGCAGCAGGCGCAGCTGGAGATACTGAGCCAGGAACTCGGCCTCGACCAAGCCGCCGCGCGCATGCTTGAGGTTCCACGGATCGTCGTCGCCGTGCTCGCGGAAGATGCGCTCGCGCATCGCACCGACCTCCCGGCCGAGCGTCGCCGGATCGCGCCTGATCTCGAGCGCTCGCGTCACGATCGCATCGACCCGGGCACCGAGCGCGGGATCGCCGGCGACGAACCGGGCCCGGGTCAGTGCCTGATGCTCCCAGGTCTGCGCCGTGCCCAGCTGGTAGCGCTCGAAATTCTCGATCGAGCAGGCGACCGGCCCGAGATGGCCCGAGGGTCGCAGACGGGTGTCGATCTCGTACAGGCTGCCCTCGGGCGTCTTGGCAGTGATCGAGCTGATCAGGCGCTGGCCGAGCCTGGCATAATAGGTCGGGGCGGGCAGGGGGCGCGCGCCGTCCGAGCGGGCATCATCCGGGGCATCGTAAGCGAAGATCAGGTCGAGGTCCGAGCCGATCGACAGCTCGCGGCTGCCGAGCTTACCCAGTCCGAACACCACGAAGCTGCCACCCACGATCCGGCCGTGCTGCGTGGCAAGCCAGCGCTCGGCCCTGGGCAGAAGCGCACCGATCACGCTCTCGGCGATGCCGGTGAGGATGGCGCTCGCGGCATTGCCGTCGATCAGGCCGAGCAGCACGTGCAACCCGACCTGGAACTCCCGGTCGTGCGCCCAGCGGCGCACCGCATCGAGCACGTCCTGCACGTCGCCGCTCCGTGCCATCGCCTGATCGAGCGCGCGTGAGAAAGTCTCGACCTCCGGTATCGGCTCGAAGAAATCGGGTGCCAGCATGGCATCGAACAGGCTCACACGCCGGCTGAGATAGCCAGCCAGCCTGGGTGCGATGCCCATCAGATCGGCGACCAGGCTCAGCAGGCGCGGATTTGCACGCAACAGCGAAAACAGTTGCACCCCGGCCGGCAGGCTGCTGACGAACTCGTCGAAGCGGGCGAACGCCGCGTCCGGCTCGGCCTGGGCCGACAGCGCGCGCAGCAGCTGCGGCATCAGGTCGGTCAGCAGCTCGCGCGCGCGGGCGTCGCGAGATGCCCGGATATGGCCGTGGTGCCAGGCGCGCACCCGTGCTGCGACCAGCTCCGGCCGGGCGAAGCCCATGTCGGCCAGGGTCGCGATCGTCTCCGGGTCGTCCCCGGTGCCGGTGAACACCAGCGCGCCGCCCGCACCGAGATCGATGCTGCTCTCGAACAGGGCCGCATAATGCTGCTCGACCGTCTCCAGGCAGGCGCGCACGGCATCCGCCAGGGCATCGGTATCGGCAAAGCCCATGAACGCGGCAAACCGTTCCAGCTGGGTGGTTGCGCGGGCAGGGCATGGGTCTGCTTGTCGGCGACCATCTGCAAGCGGTGCTCGAGCCGGCGCAGGAAGCGGTAGGCGGCGATCAGGTCGTCCGCGGTCTTGCCGTCGATCCAGCGCGCCTCGGTCAGGACGCGCAAGGCGTCGCAGGTCGCCGGCGCCCGTACCTCCGGCAGCCGGCCGCCCAGGATCAGCTGCTGGGTCTGGACGAAAAACTCGATCTCGCGGATGCCGCCGCGGCCGACCTTGAGGTCGTGGCCGGCGACCCGGATCCTGCTGTGGCCGCGATGGGCGTTGATCTGCCGCTTGATCGAATGAATGTCGCGGATCGCGGCGAAATCCAGGTGGCGGCGCCACAGGAACGGCTGCAGCCAGCCGAGCAGCCGCGCGCCGACCGCCTGCTCGCCGGCGACCACGCGCGCCTTGATCAGCGCCGCGCGCTCCCAGTTCTGGCCGTGGCGCTCGTAGTATTCCGCGGCGTCCTCGATCGACAGCGCGAGCGGCTGACCGGGCGGATGCGGCCGCAGCCGCAGGTCGACCCGGAACACGTAGCCCTCCTTGGTACGCTGCTCGAGCAGGTAGCCCATCGCGCGGGTCACGCGCACGGCGAACGCCATCGGCCCATCGCGGCCGCGATAACGCAGCCTGTCGGGCGCGAACAGCACGATCAGGTCGAGATCGCTGGAGTAGTTCAGCTCAAAGGCGCCGAGCTTGCCCATGCCGAGCACCGCGAGACCCGAGGACGCCTGTGGATCGGTTTGCTCGGTGACCTCCAGCTCGCCACGCTGGCCGGCCTCCAGCAGCGCCTGGTTCAGCGCCTGGCGCACCGCCAGGTCGGCGAAGCGCGAGAGCGCGCCGGTAACCTGCTCGAGCGACCACAGATCGAAGATGTCGGCCAGTGCCACGGCCAGCGCGACCCGGCGCTTGTGCCTGCGCAGCGCCGCCATGAAGCGTTGTCGGGGGCCGAGCGGCGTCTCCTGGGCCTGCTCGATCAGGCTCTCGATGATGTGACCCTGCCGGTCGGTCAACACGGCGCGCACCACATCCGGCTCCGCCAGCGCGCAGTCCCCGAGATAGGGGCTGTTACCGAAGATCACCGGCAGCGCGCGGTCGAGATCGATCGAAGCCGTGCCCGCTGCACCGCCGTCATCTGGAGGCTGGCCGAGCCGGGCCCAGCGGGCGATACCTCGCTCCGCGGCGCTCGGATCGCCGACGCGCGGCAATGCAGCCGTGTCGAATCGGGAACGTTGTGTCACATTCGGTCTTTACCTGAGTGGGCGCACACTAGCGAAAGTGCCATAGGGTTTCGAGCCTGCATTGATCCGTACCCTGTCGGACCGGCTGCTGCGGCTGCTGGCGGTGCTGGTCACCGCGCTGACCGTAGCGATCTCGCTGTTCGCCTGGCGCATCGCGTCCGGGCCGCTGACGCTCGACTGGCTGACGCCATACCTGGCTGATGCGCTGAGCGCCCAGGACGAGGGCATCCGGGTCGCGATCGGCGGTACCGAGTTGCGCCTCTCGGACGAGATCGACCTGCTCGAGCTGGTGGTGGTCGACATGCGCGTGACCGGCGAGGACGGCGCGCTGCTGGCCCAGCTGCCCGAGGTCGAGGTCGGCCTCAGCGTGCGCGCCCTTTTCCACGGCCTCGTCGCGGTGGCGCGCCTGAAGGCTACGGCGCCGCAGCTGGTGCTGATCCGCAGGGAGGACGGCAGCATCGGGCTGCAGGGCGGCGTCGACAGTGGTCAGGCGCAGGGCCAGATCGAGCTCGGTCGACTGATCGCAGCGCTACGCAGCCCGCCCGATGCAAACGATCGAGCCAGCTATTTCGAGCAGCTGGAGATCGTAGGCGGGCGCCTGACGCTCGCCGATCAGGTCAGTGGACACAAGCTCGAGGCACACGATGCCGAGCTGGTCCTGATGCGCCATGTCGATGGGCTGGGCGGCAATCTGGCGTTCACCCTCGAGCAGGCGACCGCCCCCGCGACCATACGCCTGACCGGCCGCTACGACGCTTCGAGCGAATGGACCCGCTTTGGCCTGGATGTCAAAGGGCTGGTGCCGTCCTCGCTCGCCAGCCTTGCGCCCGACCTGCCTCTGGCCGGGATCGGGCTGCCGCTGAGCGGGCGCCTGCTGGGCGGGATCGAGCCGGACGGCAAGCCGACACCGGTCAGTTTCCATGTGACCGGAGAGGCCGGCCAGGTCGATCTTCCCGATGTCCTGGCGGGACCCCTGCCGGTCGCGACCGCCCGCGTCCAGGGCGAGCTGGCGAGCGATTTCGAGCACCTCGCGGTGCACCGTTTCGAGGTGACCTCGATGGACGCCAGCCTGGCCGGCACGGCCGCCCTGTCCTGGCCCGACCGGCAGCTGGTCGCGAGCGCCGAGGTCGAAGCGCACAACGTCGCCGCCCGGGACCTCGATCTGTTCTGGCCGCCCGAGGCGGGCGACCAGGCGCGCGCCTGGGTGATCGAGCACATCACCGACGGCATCGTGCCGCAGGCGTCGGCAACGATCACCATCCAGCCGGGCGATCTGGCGCAGCGGCCGGTGCCCGAGGGCGTGGTCGAAGGCCGCTTCACTTTCGACGACCTGACCGTCGGTT
Organism: uncultured Alphaproteobacteria bacterium; assembly: GCA_963731495.1. GTDB lineage: Bacteria > Pseudomonadota > Alphaproteobacteria > Geminicoccales > Geminicoccaceae > DASUGG01. The sequence continues at coordinate 12,957 of CAVSVZ010000054.1, read as the reverse complement.
ACTATGAGGAACTGCCGCCGCTCACCGGGGTCGATGGCAGCGCCACGTTCACCGCGCGCGACATGGATTTCGCGATCGATGCCGGCCGGATCGGCGACATCGTGGTCGAGAGCGGCAGCGTGGTGATCACCGGCATGGGGATTCCGGGGCGCGAGGCGACCCAGCTCGAGGTCAGGACCAGCGCCAAGGGCGCCGTGCGTGACATCCTGGCCCTGATCGATCATCCGCCGCTGGGCCTCGCCGGCAAGGCGGAGGTGTTGCCGGACGATGCCGCCGGCATGGCGAGCGTCGACCTGGCGATCGGGCTGCCGCTGCATCGCGACGTCACCGAGGAGGAGCTACGGATCGCTGCCGACGCGACCCTGACCCATGCGGCGATTCGCACGCCGTCGTTCTCGCTGGCGGACGGCACCCTCAGCCTCGAGGTCGACAATACCGGCTTTGATCTGGCCGGCGACGCGGCGGTCGAGGGTGTCCCGCTGCAGATCGCGGTGCGCGAGAATTTTGCCGACGACGCGCCGTTCGAGCGGCGCTACCAGGCGCAGGGCGTGGTCGATGTCGAGGCGATCACGCGACTTGTGGGCGATCTGCCGCTCGAGCTGGCCGGTGCGCTCGGCGTCGATGCCACGATCGTCGAGAACCCTGGCGTGCGCCAGGTCGAGGCCGCCCTGGACCTCGCGCCGCTGGCGATCGCCGTGCCGCGGCTCGGCTGGCATAAGGCGGCAGGCGAGGCCGGCAGCCTGAACGCCTCGCTGACCCTGGCGCAGGGTGCGTCGATCCGGATCGAGGATCTCGCCCTGTCAGCGCCGGCGCTCGAGGCCACCGGCAGCCTGCGGCTGCAGGCCGAGTCCATGGCGCTCGAGAACCTGACGCTGGATCGCCTCAGGATCGGCCAGACCGAGGGCGATCTCACGGTGCGCCGCGACGTCGACCAGGCCTATGCGGTCAGCATCGATGCCAGCACGCTGGATCTCGACCCGTTGCTGGATGGCGCCGATGCGACCGAGGACGAGGGGCCGCCCGAGCCGCTTCGCATCGAGATGCGGGCCCGGCGGCTGCTCCTGGGTGGCCAGGAGCTGCGTGAGGCCCGCGCCGACCTGGAGCGCGATGCCCGGGGCTGGCGATCCGCCCTGATCCGCGCGCTGCTGCCGCATGGTGGCGAGATGCAGGTCACCCTCGCGCCGAGCGGCGATCACCGGCGCCTGCAGGTGATCAGCGCCGATGCCGGCGACCTGCTGGCGACCACCGATCAGACCTCACGCATCTCGGGCGGCACGCTCAACCTCGATGCCGCGGTGCGCCAGCAATATCCGAGCCTCGATCTCGGCGGCACCTTGACGGTCAACGATTTCACCCTGCTCGAGGCGCCGGTTCTGGCGCGCCTCCTGACCGTCGCCTCGCTCACCGGGATCGGCAATCTGCTGGCCGGCGAGGGCATCTTTTTCGATCGCTTCGAGATGCCGTTCACCTATCGCGACCAGATGCTCTCGGTCGATCGCGTGCGCCTGTCCGGCTCGCAGCTCGGGCTGACCTCGAAGGGCACGATCGATCTCGGCCGCGACCAGCTCGACCTGTCGGGCACGATCGTGCCGATCTATGGCCTGAACTGGGCGATCGGCAAGATCCCGGTGCTCGGCGATTTTTTGCGCGGCCGCGAGGGCGAGGGGGCGTTCGCCCTGACCTATTCCGTGTCGGGCGACCTGGAGGACCCGCGCATCCTGGTCAATCCGCTCTCGGTGCTGGCGCCCGGCATGATCCGCGAGCTGTTCAGCGGCATCCTGGAGGGCACCGCAGAGCCGCCGCAGATGCGCGAGGACCGCAACTGACGCACCGCGAGAGTCTCGTCTCCCGGGGCTCCTCTTACCCGACCGCAGCGGCGCCGCAGTGATCTTTGCCAGCCCACGACACGATCTCCACAATCCGATCGTTGCGAAATGGGGGCGAGCATTTCGATGTATCGTAAGATATATCTTGACTCGACGGAAAGGACCATTAGATACATCGTGCGATATAACGTAAAAGAAGCTAAGCTATGCATCATCACCATCATTGCTCTCACGGGAGGGCACACGCCATGCCCGGTCGCCGGCGGTCTCGAGACGCGTTCGACGAGGATTGGCCCGGGCGTGGCTTCCACCGCCGTCGTGGCGGCTCGTTCGGCGGCGGCAGGATGCTCGCCGACGGCGATCTGCGCGTCATCGTCCTGGCGCTGCTCGCCGAGAAACCGCGCCACGGCTACGACATCATCAGGACGCTGGAGGAGCGCTCATCGGGCGCGTACAGCCCGAGTCCCGGCGTGGTTTATCCGACCCTCACCTATCTCGAGGAAGCGGGCTATGTCACCGCCGCCAGCGAAGGCAGCAAGAAGGTCTACGCGATCACCGAGGACGGGCGCGTTCATCTGGCGGCCAACCGCGACGTCGCCGACATGCTCCTGGAGGGCATGGCCCGCTACGGCGAGCGCGTGGCCCGGGCGCGCACCTGGTTTCACCGTCACGACGAGACCGAGATGCCTGGCGCGATCGCCGAGCTGAACGAGGCGCGGCGCGCGCTCAAGCGTGCGCTGGCCGAGCGGCTCGATGCGCCCGAGTCCGAGCAGCGGCGCATCGCCGGCCTCCTGAACCGGGCCGCGGCCGCGATTCGCGAAACCCCGGACGACGACGCGGCGCCCTCGTCAACCGACCAGGCGGGGCAGGGCTGACCGGCTCGCCAGGCTCTGGCGAACCGCTGCACCGAGCTGCCAGGGCCGATCAGGGCACCTGGCGCGAGAAATCAGGGCTCGATGAACCGTGGCACATCGATCTGGCTCAGCACCTCGCTCGCCTGGCTGGCCACGAAGGCCGGACCTTGGATCCTGCAGACGAAGCCATCGACGCGTTTGCCGACCTGGATGCCGACCAAGCCGAGACAGCTGCTGGCAGGGGCGCCCGGGCTCAGGGTCAGGTCCGCGACCTCGAACTGGACACCGTCGAAGATCAGGCTGGAGGTTCCCTGCACGCGGGCACCGTGCTGCGTGAGGAAAGACCATTGCTTGAGGGCGCTGGCAGCGGTGACGAACTTGAAGCTCGATCGGCCGCCCGTCGTGAGCTGGCTGAACATCAGCACGCCGAAGACCTCGGGCGTGACCTGGCTGGCCATGATGGCTTCGCCAAAGGGCTCGCTTGACCTCCGCACCAGCGTCCGACCGGCGTCGCCGAACGCCCAGCGGGGCGCGTCATCGCTCGAGCCGACCTCGTCCCACCGGTCGAACGCCACGAAGTCGCCGCGCCCTCTGATCCGGCTGGTGAAGTCGAGCAGGGCGTGGCGCCGGCGCTGGCCGATGGTCTGGAGCAGCGCGTCGGTGTCGACCCGAGGCACCGGGATCGCGCCGGCACGGGTCGCCTGCTGCATGGTGGCGCTGGGCGCCGCGACACCGGGCGCGACCGCCGCCATCTCGACGGGCTTGGCCTGCGCGGCCCGCGCGGGCTCGGTCCCGGTTGCCGCAGCCTGCGCCGACGCGGCCTGGACGGGCGCGGGAGCTGTTGCGGTGACGATCGCCTCGGGTGGCGAGAGCAGCGGCGCATAGACATAGGCCTCGCCGCCGCCCGGGCGTTCGATCCGATACCAGTTGGCGCCGATCACCTTGCCGACCACGGCGACCTCGGTGCCCTGCGCGACGACCCCAAGCGGATCGCCATCGGTGTTGGGCTCGCCGCGGATGTTGACGTTGCGGGTGGCAACCATGGTGGCGTCGAGCGGCTCGATCTCGACGGCCTCGGCCACGGGCGGCGCGGGCAGGGTCGCGACCGGAGGCGCCGGGGCGGCCGGCGGCGTTTCGGTCGGTTCGGTCCCGACCGGTGGCGTCAGGGCCGCGACCTCGGTCCGTGGCGCCGCGCCCAGCGCGTTCAGGCGGTTGCGGGCGAGGGATGCAAAGGCTCCGTTCGGATAGCTCTCGAGGTAGGCCCGAAAATCGTTCGGGTCGGTGCTGGCCTGGATCGACTGCCAGAACAGGTTTTCGGTGCTCGCGGGCGCTGGTGCCACGGCCGCCGACGGTGCCGGGGCGGGCTCCGGCTGGGGCGGCGATGCGAAGTAGAAGTCGTCGACCAGCGCGGAGGTGTCGAGCGGCAACTGCTGGCCGCCGGTCTCATCGATCACGGTGGCGCGAACCCGGGACAGCATCTGACGAACCTCGAGCCCGGGCGTCTCGATATACTCGAGCAGGGCCTGGGTGAACGGGCTGTGCTCGCCCTGGCCGTCGAGTGCCACCTTGTCCGGCTCGGTCGCGAACGCGATCAGCGTGCCGACCCGGTTGTTCATGCGGGCGAGGCCGCGGCCGATTCCCAGCGAGCGGCTCCTGCCGACGGCGCGCGCCAGACGCCGGGCGAGCGGGTTGTCGCGGCAGGCATCCAGGAACACCAGGCGCTGTGGGGTGGTCTGCTCCATCAGATCGAGCACGACGTTGACCGCAACCGCCTCGAACGGCAGATCGACCTCGGACTCCAGCGCCGCATCGACCGGCACCAGATAGTTCTGGCCCTGCACCTGCAGGCCGTGCCCGGCATAGAAGAACACGCTGGCATCGGCGCCTTCGAGCTCCGCGCTGAACTGGCGAAGCAGCGTCTGCATGCCGGCCTTGTCCTGGTTCGTCGCCTCGATCACGACGAACCCCAGACGACGCAGTGCCTCTGCGACCGCGCGCCCGTCGTTCACCGGATTGGGCAGCAGCCCGGCGTTCTGATAGGCGCCGTTGCCGATCACCAGCGCGACGCGTTTGGCCGCTGCGGCAGGCAAAGCCGCGCCGAGGATCATGCCGAGCAGCAAGATGCACAAGGTGAAGCGGCGCATTCGCGGCTCCCGTATCGCCCGCTGGGTGAGGCTTGATGCGAGCGGAGCGCCCTTCCTTTCCGAGCTGCACGACAGGCGCGCGCCCGCGCGACGATGTTCATCGATCGCCCTGTCGGCGAACGTGACCTCACAGGAACGAAAGTCAATATGCTCACAAAATGCCAAGGACGTGTTTCGCTACGATGTTGCCGAGCGTTTCAATTGTGTTTGGCGCCAACGGAGGTTCGAGGTCAGGTCTAGAAGAGGCCACGAGACCGGCGCGTCGCGTATCACACGCAGGCGGCGCGTTCGAGGCGTGCACCTAGGCCGTGCGCTCCTACGCTACACCGCGCACACCCGCACATGTCGCTTGCGGCCGTGGACAGGGTGAGTTGGTCGCCCTCGACGCGGGCGATGTGCTTTCGCTGTCAAGCTGACACAACGTTCCTGCCGAACACAAGGACCGCCAGCGGCACAGGCGCAACCGCGCACGCCACGGTCGCAAGAAACCCTGGCACGGAGTAGAGCCGGCTGATCCCGGCGACCAGCGCGATGCCACCGCCGCCGCCAAGTACGAAGTTTCCCGGCAGGTTCAGCGCGATCGCCAGCGCCAGATAGCGGTGGCGAAGCAGAGACGGGACAACCCAATTTGGCGCTTTTTGCACCAGGAACCTGAGCCGGTCGTCCATGCCCATGGGCTCGATCGTACCGAACAGCTCGCTAGCCCGCGCGAAGCGGATCTCTTCGAGCAGCTTGATGAGCGCTCGTAGCGACACCAAGCGCCCGACCAGAAAACTCATGGCAAGCCCTGCCACGGTGCACAGATAGACCAACAGCACAATTCGCGGCCCCAGCACGCCGATCAGCGCGAGTCCGACCTCGATCCCCGGAACAAACGGTATGGCGATCAGCGCTGCGTAGAGGATCGCGGAGACCATGATGATCCGGTGAGCGAGATCTTCGTTGCTGGGCCGGATCTCCATCTGCAACGCGTCGGTGACCACACCGGCCACGACGTTTGCGCCAACGATCAGGAGGAGGAATGCCGAAACCTTGAGCAGGAATGGCCAGTAGGGCGCAAATGCTGGGAAGCGGGCTGGCATCCGCCTAGAGGCGTGCGACCGGCGCGCCGGATTCCATCATTGTGCCTTCGAACCAGAATTCCTTCTCGATCGTCCAGTACCAGCGGACCACGGTCCAGGTGAAGGTTCCCTTGACGGTCTCGTCGTCGACCGTGCCCCGCCACACGATCTTCGCGTCCTTGTCCGGACATCGGGATTTCGCTCACGAATTCGATCGTGTCACCGTTCTGACGGACGAAGTATGGACTTGCCGGATAGTTGCAGCGCCTCCTGCACTCGGTCGAGACGAACGTTCCGTTGGCAAAAACCAGGGTATCTTTGACGTCGGCGGGCTTCCCGCGCGGACCGAGTTCGCCTGCGAACGTCACACCGTCCAGGACCCCCGAGCCACTCAGGTCGGCCGCTTCCACCCTTTCGGCTTGGACGGGGTGTTGAACCTCGGAGAGCAGGATCCAGCCGCCGGCCAGGACCGCCAGTGCCAATCCCATGAACAGCGGATATATTGGTTTGGCTTTCACGAGCTTCCCCAAATGCCTCCTCAATAACCTGCCCTTATACGCCAAAGCACCTGAGCAGCAAACCCGGCACCAGCAGGGTGCGGGGCCGGCCGAAGCGCCTCCCTAAATCGAGGCGCTCGCTCGCGGCCTCCGTCCCCAGGCACGGGGGACGGTGCGAAGTGCTCCTTTTACGCGGCACTCTTCAAGGAATCTCGCACGGCAGACGCGCGACCGGGCCGCCTCCAGACGCAGACTCTGGATCGAGCGAACTGCTCGAAAAATGGGGATTTACATAGCCCTAACCCTGACGTGCCGTTTCCGGCCGGCGGACAGGGTGAGCTGGTCGTCCTGGAGGTAGGCGGTGTCGACCACCAGCGCCTCGTCCTCGACTTTTTCGTCGTTGAGGCGCGCGCCGCCGCCGCGAATCAGCCGGCGGGCCTCGCCCTTGGAGGCGGCGAGGCCGGTGCGGTTGAGCAGGTCCACGATGTCGATGCCCGACCGAGCTCCGCGCGGGAAACGTCGGTGGTCGGCAGGCCGGCGGCATCACCCGGCGCCGCCGGAAAACATCGCGCGGGCCGCCTCGGCCGCGGTGCTGGCAGCATCCTCGCCGCGGCATAGTCGGGTGGCCTCGTTCGCCAGCACCACCTTGGCCTCGTTCAGCTCGGCACTCTCGAGCGCCTCGAGCCGGGCGATCTCATCCAGGGGCAGCTCGGTGAACAGCCGCAGGAATTTGCCGACGTCGGCATCGGCGGTGTTGCGCCAGTACTGCCAGTAGTCGAAGGCGGGCAGGCGCTCGGGGTTCAGCCAGACCGCGCCCTCCGCCGTCTTGCCCATCTTGGCGCCGGTCGCCGTGGTGATCAGCGGCGTGGTCGCGCCGAACAGGTTCTTGCCATCGACCCGGCGCGCCAGCTCGACCCCGTTGACGATGTTGCCCCACTGGTCGGAGCCGCCCATCTGCAGCCGGCAGTCGTGGCGGCGCGCCAGCTCCAGAAAGTCGTAGGCCTGCATGACCATGTAGTTGAACTCGAGGAAGGTCAGCGGCTGCTCGCGATCGAGCCGCAGGCGTACGGAATTGAAGGTCAGCATGCGGTTGATCGTGAAATGCCGGCCGTAATGCCCTCAAAAAATCGATGTAGCGCAGCTCGCGCAGCCAGTCGTCGTTGTTGACCATGAGCGCATGGCCGGGGCCGTCGCCGAACGCCAGGAACGGCTCGAGCGAGCGGCGCACGCCGGCGGCGTAGCTGGCGAGCGTGGCATCATCGAGCAGCTGGCGGCTCTCGTCCTTGCCCGAGGGATCACCGACCTTGGTGGTGCCGCCGCCGACCAGGGCGATCGGCCGGTGGCCGGTGCGCTGCACCAGGCGCAGCAGCATGATGCCCACCAGATTGCCGATATGCAGGCTGTCGGCGGTGCAGTCGAAGCCGATGTAGGCGGTGATCGGCTGCTCGGCGGCCAGCGCATCGAGGCCTTCGAGGTCGGTGGCCTGGTGGAGGAAGCCGCGCTCCACCAGCTGGCGGACGAGCTCGGAACGATGGGACATGTCTCTTGCGGTCATCAGCTGAAGCGCCGGGTTTCGGATCGCCCGGACGGCGGCGCCGAGGCGCCATGTGGCGGCTGGCCGGGGCGGTTCCGTCTAGCCGGAACCGCCGGCGCCATCAACCTTTGCTTGGCGCGGTGACGTCAACCAGGATCGGATCGACGTAGGTCGGAAGTGCCTTAGCGGGCGTGGGCGACGGCTTTTTGCGGCACGGCCGACAGGGCATGGTCCAGATAGCCCTCGATCACCGATTCGAGCTGCTCCTGGCGACCATTGAAGAAATGGTCGGCGCCCGGAATCACTTCCAGGTCGATCTTGATGCCACGCTGCTGGTGCAGCTTTTGCACCAGGCGCTCGACCGAGTTGGTCGGCACCAGGACGTCCTTCTCGCCGTGCACGATCAGGCCCGAGGACGGGCAGGGCGCCAGGAAGGTGAAGTCGTACATGTTGGCCGGCAGCGCGAGGCTGATGAAGCCCGCGACCTCCGGGCGGCGCATCAGGAGCTGCATGCCGATCCAGGCGCCGAACGAGAAGCCGGTGACCCAGCAGGCGCTGCTGTTGTGGTTGTGCTGCTGCATCCAGTCGAGCGCGGCGGCGGCGTCGCGCAGCTCGCCCTGGCCGTGGTCGAAGCTCTCCTGGGAGCGGCCGACGCCGCGGAAGTTGAAGCGCAGCACCGAGAAGCCGCGGCGCGCGAAGATGTGGAACGCGTCGAACACCACCTTGTTGTTCATGGTGCCGCCGTGCAGCGGGTGCGGATGGAGGATCAACGCCAGCGGTGCATTGGGGCCACGCGCATGATGGTATCGCCCTTCCAGGCGACCGTCTGCACCGTTGAAGATGACCTCCGGCATGATCGTATCCCTCCGCGGATCCTCTGCGGGACCGATGACGAACCCTGCCGGCGCACCATGCCGCCGGAGCGAACGACCTCGGTATGATAGTTGGTTGACCCGTACCCGCAGCCGTCTATATTCGAGCTTGCGCCGCGACACACGGGACTGTTGAGGAGAGCATCTCAACGGGCCGCTTGTTGCGAGCTGTCTGTTTAGCGTGAACTTAGTTCAAATTGCAATCCCGAACTGCGGCACTTGGCTATGTTCGAGGACATCAAAGGCGACATCCAGGCGGTGGTCGAGCGCGACCCGGCAGCACGCTCGAAGCTCGAGGTGCTGTTGTGCTATCCCGGCGTCCACGCCCGGATGATCCACCGGCTGTCGCACGTCCTGTGGAACCGGGGCTGGACGGTCACCGCCCGGTTCATCTCGCACGTCGGGCGCTTTCTGACCGGGATCGAGATCCACCCGGGTGCGGTGATCGGCAAGCGGCTGCTGATCGATCACGGCATGGGCGTGGTGATCGGCGAGACCGCGGTGATCGGTGACGATGTCACGCTGTATCACCAGGTCACGCTGGGCGGCGTCTCGCTCGAGCCCGGCAAGCGCCATCCGACGGTCGAGGATGAGGTCGTGATCGGCTCGGGTGCGGCCGTGCTGGGACCGTTCACGGTCGGCAAGGGGGCCAGAATCGGCGCCAATGCGGTGGTCCTGAAGGACGTGCCGGCGGGCACCACGGTGGTGGGCATTCCGGCTCGTCCGATCGGGCCGCAGGCTTTGCCGAAGGAAACCTACTTCCCGGCCTACGGTGTCGGACCGGGCGCCGAGATCGACCCGACGGCGCGCACCATCGATCGGCTGGCGCGCCAGGTCGAGGAGCTCACGACCCGCCTCGAGGACCTCGAATCCGGCTCGAAATCCTGCCGCTCGGTCGAGGACCGGCGCGCCTCCTGAGGGCCCTGCGACAGGCGACGCAGATCGGCGTCGCCCCGACGCATCAACGGCGCATGAATCGGTCATGACCCGGCGCAGATCTGCGGCGACCCTGAGCTACCTCGACTACAATGCGACCGCCCCCGTGCGGCCCGAGGTGGTCGACGTGGTGTGCGCGGTGCTCGGCCAGACGGGCAACCCGTCGTCGGTCCACCAGGCCGGCCGCAAGGCGCGCGCCGTGCTCGAGCAGGCCCGCGAATTGGTCGCGGCCCTGGTCGGCGCGCGGCCCGATGCGGTGGTCTTCACCAGCGGTGGCACCGAGGCGAACAACCAGGCTTTGCAAAGTGTTAGCGGCCCGAAGCTGATCTCGGCGATCGAGCACGATTCGGTCCTGGCGGCAGCCCCCGAAGCCCGGCGCATCCCGGTCGACCGGCATGGCGTGATCGACCTGCAAGGCCTTGAGGAACAACTGCAAACGCTCGGTCCGGCGCTGGTCTCGGTGATGCTGGCCAACAACGAGACCGGCGTGATCCAGCCTGTGCACGACGTGGTCGCCTGCGCCCGGCGCCATGGCGCCCTGGTGCATTGCGACGCGGTCCAGGCCGCCGGCAAAATCGCGATTGATGTCAGAGCGTTAGGCGTCGACTTTCTGACGTTGTCTGGGCACAAGCTGGGCGGCCCGTCGGGCGTCGGGGCGCTGGTGCTCGGCGCGGGGATCGAGCCCGTGGCGCTGCACCGGGGCGGTGCTCAGGAGCGCCGCTGGCGGCCGGGCACGGAGAATCTGCCGGGGATCGCCGGCTTCGGCCGGGCCTGCGAGCTGGCGGCTGCGGACACGGACTGGCAGACCCGGGTCGGTGACCTGCGCGACCGGCTCGAGGCGCGCATTGCCGGGATCGCGCCGGAAGCCCGTGTGTTGGGGGGCGACGCGGCGCGGCTGGCCAACACCTCCTGCCTGACCATGCCCGGGGTGAGCAGCCAGATCCAGCTGATCGACCTCGATCTCGCCGGGATCGCGGTCAGCGCCGGCTCCGCCTGCTCGTCCGGCAAGGTCGGGCCGTCGCACGTGCTCGCTGCCATGGGCATCGAAGCAGAGGAGGCGCAGACCGCGATCCGCGTGAGCCTCGGCTGGGCGAGCACCGCGCAAGAGGTCGATCGCCTGGTCGATGCCTGGGGCCAGCTGTACGAGCGTACGCGGGGCAGGGCTGCCGCCTGACCGAGCGCCCGCCTTGCATTTGGCCGGACTCCGCCGACATAATGGAAACCACGCCTTCGAGAGGATTTTTTGGCATGGGTCAACAGGTTCTGTCCCTGACGCCCGCAGCGGTCGGCCGTGTGCGCCAGCTGCTCGACAGCCGTGGTGACGGTGCGCCTGGCATCCGGATCGGCGTTCGGACCGCCGGTTGCTCGGGCCTGACCTACACCATCGACTTCGTCGACGAGATCAAGGACGGCGACGAGGTGATCGAGCGTGACGGCGTCAGGATCGTGGTCGATCCGGCGGCCGTGATGTATCTGGTCGGCACCGAGATGGATTTTGTCCAGGACAAGCTCGGCGCCGCCTTCAAGTTCAACAATCCGAACGAGGCCAGCCGCTGCGGCTGCGGTGAATCGTTCAAGGTCTAGAGGTCGCCGGCACGGCTCGACCGCCATGCCGGTCCCCGATGCCATGCCCAGGATGACCTTCATCACCGCCGCGGGTGAGCGGCACGAGATCGAAGCCGAGTGCGGCCAGTCGGTCATGGAGATCGCGCGCCAGCACGATCTGGGCATCGAGGGCGTCTGCGAGGGCTCGCTCGCCTGTGCCACCTGTCACGTGATCGTCGCCCCGGAGCATGCCGCGCGTCTCGGGATCGCCACTGCCGAGGAGGAGGACATGCTCGACCTCGCAGTCGGCGTCTGTCCGACCTCGCGTCTGGGCTGCCAGATCGTGCTGACCGAGGAGTTGGACGGCCTCACCGTGCGCCTGCCCGACTAGGCCGGCCGGTTCGCCCTGCACCATGTCGATCGACCTGCAGCTGGACCCTGGCGATGGCCGCGTGGTCGTCGCCATGTCGGGCGGTGTCGACAGCTCCTGCGTGGCCGCGCTGCTGGTCGAGGCCGGCTACGAGGTGATCGGCATCACCTTGCAGCTGTATGACCACGGCGCTGCGCTCGGCAAGCGCGGCGCCTGCTGCGCCGGGCAGGACATCCAGGACGCGCGCCGGGTCGCGCAGCAGCTGGACATCCCGCACTATGTGCTTGATTTCGAGGCACGCTTTCGGCAGGCGGTGATCGAGGATTTCGCGCAGACCTACGCCAACGGACGCACGCCGCTGCCCTGCGTGCGCTGCAACCAGCGGATCAAGTTCGCCGATCTGCTTGGGGTCGCACGTGATTTGGGCGGCGCGGCGCTGGCCACCGGCCACTATGTCCGGCGCGAGGTCGGCGCCGCCGGCGCGGAGCTGCATCGGGCGGCCGACGCCTGGCGTGATCAGAGCTACTTCCTGTTCGCGACGACGCACGATCAGCTAGGCTTTCTGCGCTTTCCGCTCGGCGGGCTGGCCAAGGACGAGACCCGGCGGCTGGCTGCGCGCTTCGGCCTGCCGGTCGCCGACAAGCCGGACAGCCAGGACATCTGCTTCGTGCCGCAGGGATCGTACGCCAGGGTGGTCGAGAAGCTGCGTCCGGACGCCGCGCAGCCCGGCGAGATCGTCCATGTCGATGGCCGCATCCTTGGACGGCATGACGGCCTGATCCATTTCACGGTCGGGCAGCGGCGGGGGCTCACCGTCGCGACCGGCGAGCGGCTGTACGTGGTCAGGCTCGAGCGGTCGCGAAATCGGGTGATCGTCGGACCCAGGGCAGCGCTCGGCTGCGCTCATGCGGAGCTGACCGATGTCAACTGGCTCGGCCACGCACCGGTGCCGACCGACGGGATCGACCTGCAGGTCAAGCATCGGGCGCGCGAGCCAGCCGTGGATGCCCGGCTGGTGATGGAAGCGGACGGCCGCGCCCGCGTGCTGTTCGCGACGCCGCAGGCAGCTGTTGCCCCGGGCCAGGCTTGCGTGTTTTATGACGGCACCCGTGTTCTGGGTGGTGGCTGGATCGAGCGGGCGCCGCTGGCGCTCGAGGAGGCGCCAGGCCCGGCGCTGGCGACCGAGACGGTGGCTTGACGATCGATCGGGCCCCGCCCTATGTGGGCGGCGTCCATGGTGTGGCGGAGTAGCTCAGCGGTAGAGCAGTGGAATCATAATCCATGGGTCGGGGGTTCAAATCCCTCCTCCGCTAGTCCA
>CAVSVZ010000053.1:0-106457 GCA_963731495.1 uncultured Alphaproteobacteria bacterium | reverse complement strand
CACGAATTCGGCGCGGCGGCGCTTTTCCGCATCCGGCATCTGGCGGCGCAGGATCGCTGCCAGGCGCTCCCGCGGTCATGCCCGGGCGGCGCAGCACGCGCTGGCGCCTGCACGGCGGCCGGCGCTGACCACGGCGACCGCGTCGCACCGCGCGCTCGCCGCCGGTCTCGAACAGCAGCGGCACGTCCAGCACCACCAGCGGCGGCCCGGCGGCGCAGCAGCGCGCCAGGAAGCGCCGCTGCGCGGCGCGCACCAGCGGATGCACGATCGCCTCGAGCCGCGCAGCGCGCGCCGGATCGTCGAACACCTGCGCGGCCGAGCGCCGTGCGGTCGATGCCGCCGCCGCATCGACGACAGCCCGGGAAAGGCCGCCTCGACCGGCGCGACCGCCGCGCCGCCCGGCGCGAGCAGGCGGTGCACGCGCGGCATCGGCATCGAGCACCGGGATGCCGAAGCTGGCGAAAGCATCGCCGGCCGCCGTCGACTTGCCCATGCCGATCGAGCCGGTCAGGCCGAGCACGAGGACATCTCATGCCCGAGGCCGGCCAGCGACGGTCGCGCGCAGGGCCTCCGGAGACCTCGGGGTCGACCCCGAACCAGGCGCGAAAGCCCGGGCGCGCCTGGTGCAGCAGCATGCCGAGCCCGTCGACCACCGCGATGGCCGCGCGCGCGCGCCGCCGCCAGCAGGGCGGTCTCGAGCGGGCGTAGACGATGTCGGTGACCAGCGCCGCGCGCGGCAGGCCGCGCGAGGTCGAGCTCCAGCGGCGGCTGGCCGGTCATGCCGAGGCTGGTGGTGTTGACCAGCAGCGCGCGCTCGGACAGCGCGTCCGGATCCTGCCAGGGCAGCACCCAGGCTCGGTGCCGTGCTCGCGCGCGGTCTCGCCGAGCTCCGCGGCCAGCGTCTCGGCGCGCGCCAGGGTCCGGTTGACCAGGCGGATCTCCGGCACGCCGGCGTCGATCAGGGCGACCGCGATCGCGCGCGCGGCGCCGCCCGCGCCGAGCACCACCGCCGGCCCTGCGCCGGCCCGCCAGCGCGGCGCGCCGGCGGCGAGGTTGGCCATGAAGCCGTAGCCATCGGTGTTGTCGCCGAGCAGCCCGCTCGCCTCGACGATCAGCGTGTTGACCGCGCCGATCCGCGCCGCGGCCGGCGTGATCCGATCGACCACGGCGAGCGCCGGCTCCTTGTGCGGCATGGTCACATTGGCGCCGCGAAAGCCGAGCGCCGGCAGCGCGCGCAGCGCCTGCTCGAGCTTGTCCGGCGCCACCGCCAGCGGCACGTAGGCGCCGTCGATCCGATGCTGGCGCAGCCAGAAGCCGTGCAGGCGCGGCGAGCGGGAATGGCCGATCGGCCAGCCCATCACGCCGGCCAGCGCCGCCCTGCCCGACAGGTAATCGCTCATCTCGGCTTCGCCCGTCATCGCAGCACCACGCCCTGCACCCGCAGGCACTCCAGCAGCCCGATCAGCGGCAGGCCGAGGATCGCGAAACGATCGCCCTCGACGCGCGCGAACAGCTGGGCGCCCAGGCCCTCGATCTGATAGGCGCCGACCGAACCCAGAGCACGTCGCCGACGGCGTCGAGATAGGCGTCCAGAAACGCATCCGAGCAAGGCCGCACCCACAGCCGCGCCTGCGCGATCTCATGCCAGATGCGAGCGTCGCCGCGCAGCACGATCGCCGCGGTCCACAGCTCGTGCCGCCGGCCGGCGAGCGTTGCCAGCTGGCGCGCGCGCCTCGGCCAGATCGCGCGGCTTGTCGAACCACTCGCCCTCGCAGGTCAGGATCTGATCGGCGCCGAGCACCAGGCTTTCCGGCGCCTGGCCGGCGATCCGCCGGGCCTTGAGCTCGGCCAGGGCGAGCGCGGCATCGCCGGGCGCCGCGCCGTCCGCGCGCAGGGCGTCCTTGAGCTCGGACTCGTCGATCGCGGCCGGCCGCTGCTCGACCGGCACGCCGGCCGCAGCCAGCATCTGCGCGCGCGACGGGCTGGCCGATGCCAGGATCACAGACGCAGCGCCCCGCTGCAGCAAGGCTCGGGACACAGCCACGCTAGCGAGGCAGCCGGATCAGCACGCGCAGACCGCCGCCCGGCGCATCGGCGAGCTCGATGTCGCCGCCATGGCTGAGCACGATGTCGCGCGCGATGGTCAGGCCCAGGCCGACCCCGCCGGTGCTCGGATTGCGCGACGGGTCGAGGCGATAGAACGGCTTGAACACCGCCTCGCGCTGGTCGGCGGGAATGCCCGGCCCGTCGTCGTCGATCGCGATCCAGATCTGATTGCCGTGCTGGGTGGCGCGAATCCCGACCCAGCGCGCCTGGGCTGCGGCGTTGTCGATCAGATTCGACAGGCATCGCCGCATGGCGACCGGCCGCAGCCGCACGGTGATCGGCTGCTCCAGCTCGACCTCGACACGGGCGCGCTCGCGGCCGACCCGCCCGGCGACCTCCCGCAGCAGGCCGCCGAGGTCGACCGGCACGATGCCTTCCCGGCCCTCGCCGCGGGCGAAGTCGAGATAGCCGTCGACCACGCTCGCCATCTCCTCGACATCGGTGCGCAGATCCTCGAGGTCGCCCGGCTGCGGCTGCTCGCCGGCCAGCATCTCCAGCTCGAGCTTCATCCGGGTGAGCGGCGTGCGCAGATCGTGCGAGACCGCGGCCAGCATGTCGGTGCGCTGGCTGATGTGGCGCAGGATCCGCTTGCGCATCAGGTTGAAGGCGGTGCCGGCCTTGCGGATCTCGGATGCGCCTTCGAGCTTGAAGTCGCCGACATCGCGGCCCTTGCCGAAATTGTCGGCGGCCCAGGCCAGGCGCCGGATCGGCCGCAGCTGACGGGTCAGGAAGAAGATCGCGACGATCAGCAGCAGCAGCGACAAACCGATCATCCAGCCCATGAACACCTGGGTGGTGCCGCTGTCGACCCGCATGCGCGGCGCCAGCACCCGCAGCAGGCCATCGTCCATCTGCACGTAGACGGCGATCCGCTTGGGCCAGTCCGCCAGGCGCGTGTCGATCACGAAAGGCCGGTCGAGCGCACGCGCGAAGGTCTCGGTCAGGGTCCGATCGAGCCGGCTGGACGGTGGCCAGACCGCTGGCCTCGATCGCCGGCGCCAGCGCGCCACCGGGCTCGAGCGACACCGCGATGCCGAAATGCTCGCGCGCCGCCTCGAGCACCCGGCCGCGCGCCGCCATGTCCGGCGCCCGTTCCAGCTGGTCCACCACCATGCCGACATCGCCGGCGAGGCCGACCGCCAGCCAGCGGGTCACTGTGTCCCAATGGCGCTCGTAAAAGATGTAGGCGAGCACGGCCTGCAGGATCAGCAGCGGCAGGATCACGATCAGCAGGGAGCGACCGAACAGGCTGCGAGGCCACAGCTTGCGCGGCTTCAGCTTGCCCAGGCCGAGCTTGCCCAAGCCGAGCTTGCCCAAGCCGAGCTTGCGAGCCAGGCTTCGACGCCGAGCGACCGCCGGCTGGCTATCCGCCAGGCCGGAGAACATAGCCCTCGCCCCGCTTGGTCAGCAGATAGCGCGGCTGGCGCGGTTCCGGCTCGAGCTTGCGGCGCAGCCGCGCGATCTGGGTATCCACGGCGCGCTCCGAGCCGCTGATCCGGCTGCGCTCGCCCAGCTGATAGCGGCTGATCGCCAGCCCCGGCTGCTCGGCCAGGATCTGCAGCAGCGACAGCTCGGCGTCGGTCAGGTGGATCGGCTGCTCGCCGCGTTTGAGCTCCTGGCGCTCGGGATCGTAGGACAAAGGGCCGAAGCGCAGTGGCCGCCGCTCCGGCGTCGCCGGTGCCGCCCGGCGCAGGATGGTCGCGATCCGCAGCAACAGCTCGCGCGGATCGAACGGCTTGACCAGGTAGTCGTCGGCACCGACCGCAAGCCCGTTGACCCGGTCCTCGATCTCGCCGCGCGCGGTCAGCAGCAGGACCGGCAGGTCCATGCTCCCGCGCAGCTCCGAGGTGAAGCTGACGCCGTCCTGGCCGGGCATCATGATGTCGAGGATCATCAGGTCGAACGCGAAGTTCTTGAGCGCCGCCTTGGCCTCGGCGACGTCGGCTGCGGTCGATACGCGATGGCCGTGCTCGGTCAGATAGCGCTGCAGCAGGCGACGCAGGCGGGCGTCGTCGTCGACCACCAGGATGTGCCGTTCGGAGTCCTCGGACATGGTCGTCAAAGAGCTCGCGATCCTCGCTGTCGTCGTGCTCGATGTGGTCGTGGCAGAGGTCATGGCAAGCCTCGCGGGACGCGCCTCAGCCGGCACCCATGAGGTGCCGGCGCGCGCGCTCGTCCACGAGGCCCAGCAGCACCTGATGATAGCCGGCCACGGCATCGGCGCCGGCGGCGCGATAGGCGAGCGCCAGGCGCCGGCGCAGGCCGCCGTTCAGGCGCTCCTCCAGCTCCGCGCCGCGCTCGGTCAGACGCAACGGCCGGCGCCGCCGATCGCTCTGGCTGGCCGTGCGCGCGACCAGGCCCTTGCTCTCCAGCTCCTTGATGATCGCGGGACAGGCTCTGCTTGGTCAGCCGCACGATGTCGACCAGATCGGCCAGGGTGACCCCGGGCTGGCGCGCGACGAAGTGGATCACCCGCCGGTGATGACGGCCCAGCCCCAAGCCGCCCAGGATCCGATCGGGCTCGGCGGTCAGCGCGCGATAGGCGAAATCCAGCAGCTCGACGCCCTTGGTCAACTCCTGGTCGCGCAGGAACAGCGGGTTGGGCGCGGTCGGCGGCAGGCTCCGGGCGGTCTTGGTCTCGGTCACGTTGACACTCGTGCACTCGCAGTGCTACCGCCTCCCTCTTATCACGGCGCACGGGGGAAGGGCAGGTCCCATGTCGTTGGTTCCGTATGATGATCGCGATGGCCTGATCTGGCTGGACGGCGCCATGGTGCCCTGGCGCGACGCCAAGCTGCACGTTCTGTCCCATGCCCTGCACTACGCCAGCTGCGTGTTCGAAGGCGAACGGGTCTACGGCGGCCAGATCTTCAAGCTGACCGAGCACAGCCGGCGGCTGCTCGATTCGGCCAAGACCATGGGCTTCGAGATCGCCTACGATGCCGCCGCGATCGACGAGGCCTGCAAGCGCGTGGTGGTCGCCAACAAGATCGACGACGGCTATGTGCGGCCGGTGGCCTGGCGCGGCGCCGAGATGATGGGCGTCTCGGCGCAGAAATGCCGCATCCACCTTGCGATCGCGACCTGGCCCTGGCCTGCCTACTTCACGCCGGAGGCGCGCTTGAAGGGCATCCGGATGACGCGTGGTCGCTACGACCGGCCGGCACCGAATACCGCACCGGTCCAGAGCAAGGCGGCCGGCCTGTACATGATCTGCACGCTGAGCAAGCACGAGGCCGAGGCCAAAGGCTACGACGACGCGCTGATGCTGGACTATCGAGGCTATCTGGCCGAGGGCACCGGCGCCAATCTGTTCCTGGTGATCGACGGCAAGCTGCACACGCCGACGCCCGACTGCTTCCTCGACGGCATCACCCGGCGCACCGTGATCGCGTTGGCCAAGGCACGCGGCTATGAGGTGATCGAGCGCCATATCGAGCCCGAGGAGCTGGCCGACGCCGACGAGGTCTTCCTTACCGGCACGGCGGTCGAGGTGACGCCGGTGCGCGAGATCGACCAGTACCGGTTCGAGGTCGGTCCGATCACCCGGCAGCTGATCGCGGACTTCGACGGCCTGACGCGTCAGCTCGCCAAGCAGGCCAGCTAGACGGCTTCCCGGGCCCATCGAACCGCCGGGTCAGCCGGCGGAACCGAACTCCGAGGGAATCTCGAACACCTGACCCGGATAGATCAGATCCGGGTCGCGGATCTGCGCCTGGTTGGCGTCGTAGATATAGACATAGTCGAGGCCTGTGCCGGACAGGCGTCGCGCGATACGCCACAGCGAGTTGCCCGGCTGCACTACCACATAGTCGACCTGGATCTCACCTGCGATCGGCGGCTCACCGACCCGCGTGAACGGCGTCTCGATGCGCGCCACCGGCTGGCCCTTGGCATCCAGCTGGTCGAGGCGGAGCGTGTAGGTGCCGGGCTCCAGGGCCTCATCGAGCCCGGACGACCAGGCGCCCTTGGCATCGCCGACCACCAGGGCCGCCGGCCGGTTGTCGACATAGATGCGCACCGGCACGCCCGGCGGCACCTCGCCCGACAGCAGGATCTGGCCGGCCTCGTCGTAGCTCACCGTCATCAGGGCCAGCGTGCCTTTGGCGCTGAGGCCGCCCGGCGCTTGCAGAACCCGTCCCCCGCCCTTGCCATCGCGCTGCACCAGCACCGCAAGCGGCTGCGCGGGCGCGCTCGCCTCGGACGGGGCGGGCGCGCTTGCGGTGACCGGCGCAGGCGAGCTCGGCCCCGGCACGGCGACGACCACGGCCTGCTCGGATTCGACCGGCGGCGTGCCCTCGCGCGACGCAGCCACGGTCAGTTGCTGATCGCCCGGGTCGAGCGGCTTGCCGGGAATGGCGACCCATTCGCCGCGCGAGCTGGCGCGCACCCGGTCGATCACCTGCGCACCGGAGCGCACCTCGACCTCGGCGCCCGGCGCGGCGCGGCCGGCGATCACCGCGCGACCGTCCGGCCCGACCCGGACGATATCGAAGCTCGGCCGGACCACGGTCGGGGCGCCTGCCGGCAGCGCCGCTGTAGGCGCGACGGCCGCCTGCTCGACGTCGCCCTCTGCCAAGGCCCCGGCAGGCGTGTCGCCCCCTTGCCCCTGCGCTTCGCGCGGCGGCTCGCTGACGCCTTCGGTCGCCGGCGTGGCCTGCGGCGCCGGTGTCTCGTCCGGCTCAATCGCCGCAACCTCGAGCTCGGCCGGCTCCGAGGTTCGCTCGACGGGCTCGCTCACCACACCGCCTCGGCTGTTGCGCGATCTCTTGCTCCGCGGGCACCGGCCCCTCGACCCGGCTGGCCGCCGGAGTCTCGTCAGTGGCCAGGGCGTCGCTCGGAGGGTCGGCTTCGGCGGCCGGCGGCAGGGTATCGGCTTGCCGCGTCACAGATTCTCCGGAAGGCGTCTCTTCTGCGACCGGATTTTCTACCAACGGCTGTTCAACCGCAGGCTGCTCGCCAAGCGGCTGCTCGGCCACGGCGTCGGGCGCCGCCACCTGGGCTTCCGGCTCGCTCGGCCGGTCGAAGAGCGCCAGAAAGGGCCAGCGCCATTCCTGATTGGCCACCCAACCGCCAGCCAGGGCAAGCAGCACGAGGAACAACCAAAAGGCGCGACCGTTACGTCTACGTCGAACCATGGCACGTGAACATTCACTTAACCTTACACGTACAAAATAGGACCAAACGGCGCGACTTACCAGAGCCACGAATCCGACAGTTGCGTGCCGCCCGGCTGTCGTCTTGCGTGCGCTTTGGCGACACCTCACATTGAGGTGTTTGCCCGCGCTTGGAGCGATTTTCGGATGGTCACGAGCATCTGCATCTTCTGTGGCTCGCAGCACGGTGCCGACCCGCGCTTTGGGGAGGCAGCGAGGCAGCTCGGCGAGCTGGCTGGTGCAGCCGGGCTCAAGGTCATCTATGGCGGTGGCCGGGTCGGCCTGATGGGCGCCGCCGCGGACGCGGCGATGGCAGCTGGCGGCGAGGTGGTCGGCCTGATCCCGGCCCGCCTGCTCGAGCGCGAGGTCGGCCACCGGGCGATCACCGAGCTGATCGTCGCGCGCGACATGTTCGACCGCAAGGGTCAGATGATCGCCCGCGCCGATGCCTTCGTGATCCTGCCTGGCGGCCTCGGCACGCTCGACGAGCTGCTCGAGGTGCTGACCCTGCGCCAGCTGGGCTATCACGGCAAACCGATCGTTCTGGTGAACCTGGGCGGCTATTGGGACCTGTTCAACGAGCTGGTCGAGCGCATCATCGAGCATGGCTTCGCCGCACCGAGCGCCCGCACCCTGTATCGCACCGTTTCCTCGGTCGAAGATGTGCTGCCGGCGCTCGGCATCGCGGCGCCGCCTCGCGCGCCCCTACAGGTCGCCAGCGCCGACTAGCGGTTCAAATGCGCGGTTCGGCTGAAGCTCGGATCGATCAGCCTGACGGTGGCGTGGGATTACGCCTGCGTCAGGCGGGCGCGTCGCCGCCATTGGGACTGGCCTGGGGCTTGGCTTGCGGCTCGGCAGCCGCCCCTGCCTGCGCCTGCTGCTCCTGGCGCCGCCGGTACAGCGTGACGAAGTCGATCGGGTCGATCATCAGCGGCGGGAAGCCGCCATCGCGGGTGACGTCCGCAACGATCCGCCGGGCAAAAGGAAACAGCAGCCGCGGGCACTCGATCAGCAGGACCGGCTGCAGGTTCTCCTGCGGCACGTTGGACAGCGAGAACAACCCACCATAGGTCAGCTCGACCATGAAGACCGGCTCGTCGCCGGTCTTGGCCTCGACGTGCAGCTGGAAGGTGACCTCATAGCGTTCGGCGCCGAGATCCTGCGCCCGCACGTCGACCCGAATCTGGATCTCGGGCCGGCTCTTGCCCGGCTCGAGGCTGCCCGGCGCGCGTGGGTTCTCGAACGACAGATCCTTGATGTACTGGCTCAGGATGGTCATGCGGGGGGGCTGGGCACCGGCTTGCTGGGCGCCGCCTGCTGGCGCGCCACCGGGCGGCGTCGGAGCATCTTCGGCCATGGGAGGTTCCTCAGGACATGGGATGGACGAGCGGGGCGCAATCGGCGGCCTCGAGCCGCACGAACCGGGCATTGCTCAGCTCGTGGCCGGTTAACGCCCGGATGAAGCCCCAGTGAGTGATCACCGCCGTCTGCGCGCGGTCCGGCAGATCGGCGGTCTTGGCCCGAAAGGCCGCGCAACGCTCTATCACACTCGCCGTGCTCTCTTCTGCTTGGCCCCACCACATCTCCTCGAGATGCGCGAAATCGAGCGCGGGCCAGTGCCCGCGGAGCAGGCTGCAGGGGGTGCCGACATCACAGGAAAAGGCATGCCGCTCGCGCACCAGCGGCTCGACGGTGATCGGAAGGTCGAGGCCGCGCGCGATGATCGATGCTGTCTCCAGAGCGCGCCGATAGGGGCTCGACACGAGCCGGCAGACGCCCTCGACAGCAAGTGCGTCGATCAGGCGCAGGGCCTGGGCGCGCCCGGCGCGGGTCAGCGGCGGATCAGGAATGCCCGGATCGATCCGCGTGCGTCCAAAGTGAAAGTTCCACTCGGATTCGGCGTGCCTCACCAGGATCATGGGCGTCGCGTCCAGCTGCCGCGCGGCTCGGGCATGTCGCCCGGCTCGATCTCCTCGAAGTCGACATCGACCACCGGCGGCTGGTCCTGCGGCCTGCTGTCGCGCCGGCGGTCGGCCGAGTCATCGTGGGTGGAAGTAGGGCCGGGCGGCACCTGCTCCTCGAGCTTGTGCCGCACCTTGCGGTACAACAGCGCCCGCACCCGCGGCAGCAGCAGGAGCGCACCGACCGCATCGGTCAGGAAGCCGGGTGTCAGCAGCAAAGCGCCGGCGATCACCAGGCAAAAGCCCTCGAACACTTCGGCGATCGGTAGGGCACCCTGCTGCATCTGTTGCTGGGCGCGACGCAGCACGGCAAAGCCCTGGCGCCGCAGCATCCAGGTGCCGACAGCCGCGGTCAGCACGATCAGCGCCAAAGTCGGGCCGAGCCCCAGCCAGCCGCCGACCTCGATCAGCACCGCGATCTCCGCCAGCGGCACGATGATGAAGGCCGCCACCAAGATCACGCCAATCGGCCGCCGCGCGTGCCGGGCGGTTTGTTTTTCCGACAGCATCATTATATGATTGTTGAGATCCTACTCGTAGCTTGCGCCAGCTGCTCCTGCGGGCACCATCCGCGAATTCGCCCGCCGCTGCAACCCGGGCGTCCACGGAGCCAGAATGTCTGACGGCTTTGCCTATATCGATATCCTGTTCTTCGCCATGGTCGCGGCATTCATTGCTTTGCGCCTGCGCAGCGTGCTGGGCCGGCGTACAGGTCATGAGCGGCGTCGGACTGGCGGCTTTCCGGGCGCCTCGAATGCCAATGGCGCGGCCAATCGCAAGAGCGCGAGCGACAATGTGGTTTCGCTACCGGACCGCTCGGAGGCGTCGAGCGAAGCGGATGCCGCCATCGCCGACCTGGCAGAGGGCAAGGTGAAGACCGGTCTCACGCAGATTCGACTCGCCGATCCGAGCTTTCAGCTCGACCCGTTCCTGGCCGGCGCGCGCGCCGCGTTCGAGATGATCGTCCATGCGTATGCGGCCGGCGACAAGAAGGCGCTGCGTCCGCTGCTGGCGGATGACGTGTTCGCGGGCTTCGGTGGCGCGATCGATCAGCGCCGCGCCGACGGCCAGACCCTGGACACCCAGCTGATCGGGATTCAGGAAGCCGAGGTGGTCGACGCCGGCATGCATGACAACCTGGCGCGGGTCTCGGTCCGGTTCACCAGCGAGCAGATCAACGTCGTACGCGACACCGACGGCAAGGAGATCGAGGGCGATTCGAGCACGGCCGAGGAGGTGGTCGACATCTGGACCTTCGAGCGCGACACCCAGAGCACCGATCCCAACTGGACCCTGGTCGAAACCCGCACGCCGAGCTGAGATCCCGCACGGGACCGGCCCTCTTGCATCGCCTCCCGGCCTGGCTTCCTGCACAGATCACGCGACGCACGCCGGCCCTGGCGTTGGTGTTGAGCCTGGCAGCCTGCGGCGCAGAGCCGCCACCGGCGCCACCAAGCGAGCCGATGCTTCGGCTCCGACCGATCGCCTTTGGCGAGATCGAAGGCTGGCATCAGGATGATCCGAGTGCGGCGCTTGGCGCCTTTCGACGCTCCTGCGCCGAGCTTTCCGACCAGCCCGACGCGCAACCCATGGCCCAGGACCCGGCCATGGCGCAGGTCGCGGGCACGCTCGGTGCGTGGCGCGGGGCGTGCGATGCCGCCGACCAGCCCGCTTCGCCCGAGCAGGCGCGCGCCTTCTTCGAGGACTGGTTTCAGCCCTTCGAGGTGACCGACCGCGGCAACGCCTTCGGTCTGTTCACCGGCTACTACGAGCCGTTGCTGCACGGCTCGCGCCGCTATGGCGGCGCCTACACGGTGCCGCTGTATCGCGCGCCCGACGATCTGATCCGGGTCGATCTCGGCCGCTTCAAGCCGGATCTCGCCGGTCAGACGATCGCCGGCCGGGTCGATGGCCAGCAGTTCGTGCCCTACTACGTGCGCGCCGAGATCGACGCCGGCGTTCTCGACGGGCGCGGCCTCGAGCTGGTCTGGGTCGACGATCCGATCGAAAAATTCTTCCTGCAGATCCAGGGATCGGGCCAGATCCAGCTCGACGACGGCACGCGTATCCGGGTCGGCTATGCCGGCCAGAACGGCCACGAGTACCATGCGATCGGGCGCGATCTGGTCGCGTCCGGCGCGATGACGCTGGAAGAGGTCTCGCTGCAGAGCATTCGCGACTGGCTGATCGCGCACCCGGAGCAGGCGCGCGCCATCATGGAGCGCAACGGCTCCTATGTGTTCTTTCGCGAGCGGCCGGAGCTGAACGCCGACGAAGGGCCGATCGGCGCGCAGGGCGTGCCGCTCACGGCCGGCCGCTCGCTCGCGGTCGACCCCCGCTACATCCCGCTCGGCGCGCCGGTCTGGCTGGACACCACCGCCCCCTGGCCGGAAGGCGAGGGACCCCTTCGGCGGCTGATGGTCGCCCAGGACAGCGGCGGCGCGATCGACGGGCCGGTGCGCGGCGACGTCTTCTGGGGCACCGGCGCGCGCGCCGAAGCGATCGCCGGGCGCATGCGGAGCGAGGGCCGCTACGTCGTGCTCCTGCCCAAGGCGGCGATCCCGACCAGCTGAGCCCCGGCCTTCCGGCACGCCGACGCCGCGTTTGCTCAGGCGTCGCGGGATCGGCTAGACTCGGACCAGTTCCAACCCCCCGAGCCTGCCGCCCATGAGCCAGCCGCACGTCGCCCTGTTCGTCACCTGCCTGGTCGATCTGTTCCGGCCCTCGATCGGCTTCGCCGCGGTCAAGCTCTTGGAGCAGGCCGGCTGCCGGGTCGCGGTGCCGCATCAGACCTGCTGCGGCCAGCCGGCCTACAATCAAGGCGATCGTGCCGATACCGTTGCGATCGCGCGCCAGACCATCGCCGCCCTTGCCGGCTTCGACTATGTGGTGGTGCCGTCCGGCTCCTGCGCCGGCATGCTGAAAAAGCACTATCCGCAGCTGTTCGACGAGGCTTCGGCCGATGGCGCCGCCGCCCGCGACCTGGCGGACCGGACGTTCGAGCTGATCAGTTTCCTGGTCGACGTGCGCGGGGTCGAGGCGGTCGAGGCCAGCCTGGCGATGCGCGCCACCTATCACGATTCCTGCTCGGGCCTGCGCGAGCTCGGCATCAAGCAGCAGCCGCGCCGGCTGCTCGAGAGCGTGCGCGGGCTGCAGCTGGAAGAGCTGCCCAACGCCGAGGTCTGCTGCGGCTTCGGTGGCACGTTCTGCGTCAAATATCCGGAGATCTCGACCAGGATGGTGAGCGACAAGGCCGCCGACATCGAGGCGACCGGCGCCGATCTGGTGCTGGCCGGCGACCTCGGCTGCCTGATGAACATGGCCGGGCGGCTGAAGCGGCTGGGCTCGAAGGTCGAGGCCCGGCACGTCGCCGAGGTGCTGGCGGGCGCCCTCGACGAGCCACCGATCGCAGCGCCGCGCTGAGCCCCCACCCGATGCAGCCGACCTCGCTCGCCTTCAAGCAGAACGCCCACCGGGCGATGGCCGACGTCACGCTTCAGCAGGCCCTGGGGCTCGCCAGGACCGGCTTTCAGCAAAAGCGTGCGGACGCCGCGGCCCGGCTGCCTGAGTTCGAGGCACTGCGGGATGCCGCCAAGGAGATCAAGGATCACACGCTCGGCAACCTCGACCTCTATCTCGAGGCGTTCGAGCGCAAGGTGGTCGAGACCGGCGGCCAGGTGCACTGGGCGCGCGACGACCGCGAGGCGCGCGCGATCGTGCTGCGGCTTTGCCGCGAGGCCGGCGCCCGCTCGGTCACCAAGAGCAAGAGCATGATCGCCGAGGAGATCGGCCTCAACGAGGCGCTCGAGGCCGAGGGCATCCGGCGGGTCGAGACCGATCTCGGCGAATATCTCGTGCAGCTGGCCGGTCAGACCCCGAGCCACATCCTGGCGCCGGCGATCCACATGACCAAGCAGCAAGTCTCACAGCTGTTCGCCGAGCACCACCACGCGCCGCCGCAGCATGAGCCGGAAGCACTGCTCGGCGAGGCGCGCCGAGTCCTGCGCCAGCGCTATTTCGAGGCGGACGTGGGCATCACCGGCGCCAATTTCCTGGTCGCCGAGACCGGCTCGATCGTGCTGGTCACCAATGAGGGCAACGCCGAGCTGACCCAGGGCCTGCCCAGGACCCACATCGCGATCGCCAGCATCGACAAGCTGGTGCCGAGCCTGGACGACGCCTGCACGATCCTGCGCGTCCTCGCCCGCTCGGCCACCGGCCAGGAGTTTTCGGCCTACACCACGGTGCTGACCGGGCCGAAACGCGCGGCCGATCTCGACGGGCCGGATGAGCTGCACGTGGTGCTGCTCGACAACGGCCGCAGCGCCATGGTCGGCAGCGAGCTGCAGGACATGCTGCGCTGCATCCGCTGCGGCGCGTGTATGAACCATTGCCCGGTCTATCTGGCGACGGGGGGCCACGCTTATGGCTGGGTCTATCCGGGGCCGATGGGCGCGGTCCTGACGCCGTCGTTCATCGGCATCGAGCAGGGCCAGCACCTGCCGAGCGCCTCGACCTTCTGCGGCCGCTGCGAGCAGGTCTGCCCGATGCGCATTCCCCTGCCGCGCATGATGCGCTACTGGCGCGAGCAGCAGTTCCAGAAGCATCTCAGCCCGCCGGCCGGCCGCTACGCCACGCGGCTCTGGGCGTTCCTCGCCAGCCGGCCCCGGCTGTACCACCTGGGCGCGCGCCTCGTCGTGGGCCTGCTCGGCGCCATGGGCCGGCGCACCGGCCGGTTTCGCCGCTTGCCGCTGGCCGGCGGCTGGACCGTTTCGCGCGACCTGCCGGCACCGCAAGGCAAGACGTTTCAGGCGCAGTGGCGAAAACGCGGGTCCGGCCGATGAGCGATGATCCGCGCGGCGACATCCTGGCCCGCCTGCGCCGATCGCTAGGCCGCACGGACGACCGGACGGCTGCCGCGCAGGCCGTGGCCCAGCACATGGCAGCACCCGGGGGCATCATCCCGGCGCGCGCCGATCTCGACCTCGCCGGCCGGATCGCGCTGTTCGTCCGCCAGGCCGAAGCCGTGCAGGCCACGGTCCGGCATGTGCAAGGCAACGGGCACCTGCCTGATGCCGTCGTCGACTACCTGCGCGAGCACAATCTGCCGATGTGCCTGGTCATGGCGAACGACCCGATGCTCGATCGAGCGGACTGGCCGGGCATGCTGGAAATCCGGCGCGGCCGGGCGGAGGACGCCGATCCGGTCGGCCTGACCACCGCGTTTGCCGGCATCGCCGAGACCGGCACCTTGATGCTGCTCTCCGATACCGACCACCCGACCACCCTTGCGTTCCTGCCGGAGACCTCGATCGTGGCGCTGCCGGCGAGCCGGGTGCTGCGGGCCTATGAGGACGGGCTGCGCCTGATGCGCGAGGAGCACCGCGCGTTGCCGCGCTCGATCAACTTGATCACCGGGCCGTCGCGCTCAGGCGACATCGAGCAGACCATCCAGCTCGGCGCGCATGGTCCCAAGCGGCTGCTGGTGGTGCTGGTCGGCGACGCGAACGGGGCGTGAGCCGGATGCGACGCCAGCGCCAGCCGACGCCCGCCGAGATCGACCTGTGGCGACGGACCATGGCCGAGGCCGAGACGCTGGCTGAAAAGCCGCCGGCGACCAGGCCAGTGCCCGTACCGAGGGAACTCGCCCGCGCGCCGCAGGTCGCGCACGCGCCGACTGCCCTGGACCCTGATCGGCCGATCGGCATCGACCGGCGCAGCTGGCTTCGCCTCAAGCGCGGCCAGGTCGAGATCGAGGACGCGGCCGATCTGCACGGCCTCACCCAGGAACAGGCGCACGACCGGCTCGGCCGCTTTCTCGCGGACGCCCAACAGGCCGGCCTGCGCTGCGTCCTGGTGGTCACCGGCAAGGGCCTGCTGCATGGCGGCGTGCTGCGCCACATGGTGCCGCGCTGGCTCAACGAGGGCGCCAATCGCGAGCGCGTCCTGGCGTTCACGCCGGCCCAGCCCAAGCACGGCGGCGCCGGCGCGCTGTATCTGCTGATCCGCAGGAAGCGCGCGGGTTGAACGGTCTGGACCGAGCGACGTATCGTTGTTTCAGCAAAACGAACGGGGGGAAGAATCCGCATGACGACGCGCACGGGCCTGCTCGCCGGGTTCGCGACGGACGAGGAAGGCGAGATGTGGCCCTACGAGGTGTTCCTGATCCGGGTCGAGGCGGAATAGCACGGCCGGGCGCGGTGTGCCGGATTCGGCACACCGTTCCCGAAGCAGGCACGCCGAGGTTGCGGCGGCATTGCTTCGCCGCGCCTGGATCGCTACATCAAGAGCCACGTCCAACCCTTTGAGCGGGGACCATTCATGATGAATCCGCTCTTGGTGCCCGGCGCCACGGTACGCCATCCGACGCAGCCCGATTGGGGCGTCGGGCATGTCCAGTCGGTGATCGGCGAGCGCGTGACCGTCAATTTCGAGGAAGAGGGCAAGGTCCTGATCAACGCCGAGGTGGTCGACCTCGAGGTGATCGAGCGGCCCCGGCGCGCGCCCGGGATCTAGACAGATGACGTTCATCTGGCAGGGCGCACCGTACCCCGCCCATGGGCACTGCTAGCACCGGCATCGGACCTTGGCCAAAGCGAAGCGCGCCAGAAGGAAATCCAAGCGAGGCAAGCCCGGCGTCCTGTCGCGCCTGTGGCGCGGGCTGCGCTGGCGGCTGACCGGGCCGCTCGGCCTGGTGCTGCTGCTGATCGGCGTCGGCTGGTATGCGAGCCTCGACATCGCCGATCTGAAGCGACCGCGGCCGGGCGATGCCAGGCCGCAGATCACGCTCCTGGATCGCGAGGGCAAGGTGTTCGCCAGCTTCGGCGATCGCTACGGCAAGTATCTGCATCTCGACCAGATGTCGCCCTGGCTGCCCAAGGCGGTGGTCGCGATCGAGGACCGGCGCTTCTATCAGCATCCGGGCATCGACCCGCTGGGCGTCGCGCGGGCGTTCATGCACAATCTCGAACAGGGGCGCGTCGTCGAAGGCGGCAGCACGATCAGCCAGCAGCTGGCGAAGCTGGCGTTCCTCACGCCCGAGCGCAGTTTCAGCCGCAAGATCAAGGAGGCTCTCTACACCGTCTGGATCGAGGCGCGCTTCGACAAGAACGAGATCCTCGAAGCCTATCTCAACCGTCTGTATCTCGGCAGCGGCGCCTACGGCGTCGACGGCGCCGCAAGGCAATATTTCGACAAGCCCGCGAGCGCCCTGACGCTGCCCGAAGCGGCCATGATCGCCGGCCTGATCCAGGCGCCCTCGCGCTATGCGCCGACCCGCGATCTGAGGCTCGCCCAGCGGCGCGCCTCGGTGGTGCTCGACAGCATGGTGCGCAACGGCGTGCTGACCACCCAACAGGCGGCGAACGCCAAGGCCGATCCCGCCACGCTCGCCCGGCCGCGCTCGCGCGCCGCCGGCTATTTCGCCGACTGGGTCGTGGTCGACGGCCGGCTGCACACCGATGCACCCCAGACCAACCTGGTGATCCGCACGACCCTCGATCAAACCCTGCAACGGGCCGCAGAGACCACGGTCAAGGACACCCTGGCGCAGCATGGCGAGCGTCGCCACGCGGATCAGGCGGCGCTGGTGGCGATGACCCTGGACGGCAGGATCCGCGCGATGCAGGGCGGCAGATCCTATGCCCAGAGCCAGTTCAACCGGGCGACCCAGGCCCTGCGCCAACCGGGATCGGCGTTCAAGCTGTTCGTCTACCTGGCTGCGCTCGAGGAAGGCGTGATGCCCGAGGATTGGGTGTCGGCCGAACCGCTCGAGGTCGACGGCTGGCAACCCCATAACTTCGACGACGACTACCCTCGCGAGATCCCGGTGGTCGACGCCTTTGCCAGGTCGGTCAACACCGCCTCGGTGCGTCTGGCCGAGCATGTCGGGCGGCGGAAGGTGATCGCCATGGCCGAGCGGCTGGGCATCACGTCGGACCTGCGCGACGATCCGAGCCTGGCGCTGGGCAGCTCCGAGGTCTCCTTGCTCGAGCTGACCGCGGCCTATGCGGAGGTCGCCAACGGCGGCCGCCTGGTGTGGCCGGAGGGGATCGAGCAGGTGAGCGCCGGCGACGAGGTGCTGTATCGCCGCCGGCCGGTCGACGGGCGGGTGCTGGAGCCGGCCGTGGTACGCGCGATGACCGGCATGCTGGAGATGGCGGTCTCGCGGGGCACCGGCCGCCAGGCGGCGCTGCGCCGGTTCGCCGCAGGCAAGACCGGGACCAGCTCGGACCATCGCGATGCCTGGTTCATCGGCTTTACCGACGAGCTCGTGGTTGGGGTCTGGGTCGGCAATGACGACGGCCGGCCGATGCGGGGCGTGACCGGCGGCGGCCTGCCGGCGCTGATCTTTCGCGAGTTCGTGCTGCGCGCCCAGGGCGATGCGCCATTCCGGCCGGAGCCGCCGCCTGCCAAGCCGACACCAAGCACGCCGGGCGAGATCCCGGTCGCGGTCGTGCGCGATGCGATCGGCAATCTGATCCAGGGCATCGGCTCGTCGCTCAAAGGCTTGTTCGGCGGCTAGTGTCCCGGGCGAGAAGTTGGTGGGATGATTCGCCCGAACCCCTCGGGCCAGGTGAGCCGGATGGTGCCCTCTTACGTCGCCATGAGCCCCCGCGCGGTCCGATGCGGCCCCGCGGCACCCGAGAGCTGCCCCGCTCCACTCACGCCGTGATCGCGGGAAGCGCTCTAGCGCCCGCGACCTCCGATGGCGTCCGGACGCGCCGAGGCCGTCCGCACACCAGCGCGCACAGCCTCGCACGCATTGCGCGAGCGCGTACGCGCAACTCCGGCCGGATCGATGTGTCGTCGACCTGGGCCAGGCGCGTAGAGGGACCTGGCCGGGCCGGGCCGCTCGAAGCCGGGCTCGCGGGGCCCTGCTAGCCGAGCATGATGCTGGGGGCGATGCTCGCCGCCGCCAAGCCAAGCGTGACGAGCAGCGGTGCGACCCGGCGAAACCGCCTGGATCCGCGTGACTCAAAGGCGAGGGTCCGATTCATGCTCATTGCAGCAACTCCTGCAATTCAATGACGGCCATTCTTGACCCTGGCGCGGCTGGAGTCTGTGACGATGGTCACAACCCACCATTTTTTCGGCCGCCCGGAAGCCAGGTCAGGGGCGCTGTTCTCCGGCGGACACAGACCATGGCTGGTCACGGCGTGGCCTGCTTCAAAACCGCCTGCTCGCCGCGGACCCAGGCTCGCAGCAGCTCGAAGCCCAGCGCGATCACCACCGGGCCGAGAAACACGCCAATCAGGCCATAGGCCAGCAGGCCGCCGACTACGCCGATCAGGATGATCACGGTCGGCACGTCGACACCACGGCGCATCAGGTAGGGCTTGAGCACATTGTCGATCAGCATGACCGGGATGCTCCAGGCCGTGAACAGCACCGCCGTCATCGTATCGGCGCTGGTGAACAGGTAGATCATCGAGGGGATCAGCACCAGGCCGGGCCCGATCTGCACGGTGCACAGGATCAGGCAGATGAACGCGAGCAGGCCTGCGGCCGGCACGCCCGCGGCCACCAGGCCGATGCCGGCCAGCAGCGACTGGATCATGGCGGTGCCCAGCACGCCCCTTGCGACGCTGCGAATGGTGCTCTCCGCCAGCCGGAGCAGGCCGGGGCCGCGCTCGCCGGCCAGACGGGTCGCCACGGCGTAGGCGGCGCGGGCGCCACCGTCGGCCTGCGGCAGCAGCACGCCGGCAATGATCACGGCGATCACGAACTGCAGCATGCCGAGGCCCGCATTGGCGACCGCCGTCAGCAGCCAGCCGCTCAGCGCCCGGATCTGGCTTTCGATCTGCGCCAGCGCCGCGCCGAGATTGGTCGAGGCCAGCGCCCAGAACTTGTGGGCCGGCTCGCCGACGATCGGCCAGGTAGCGATCGTGTCGGGCGGCGCCGGCACGTGCAGCCCTCGCGCGCCGATGTCTGCTGCGAGGGTCTGCACGTTGTCGACCAGGACGGTCGCCAGCATGCCGACCGGGCCGAGCACCAGGATCAACCCGACGATCGTCCAGACAGCCGCCGCCAGCCGGCGGCGCCCGCCAAGCCCCTGCTCCAGGCGCACAAAGCCCGGGTGGCTCGCGATTGCGATGATCGCGCCCCAGATCAGCGGCAGCATGAACGGACGCACGATCTCCAGGCACCAGACCGCCAGCAGCGCGACCAGGCCGATCTTGATCGCCGC
Organism: uncultured Alphaproteobacteria bacterium; assembly: GCA_963731495.1. Taxonomy (GTDB): domain Bacteria; phylum Pseudomonadota; class Alphaproteobacteria; order Geminicoccales; family Geminicoccaceae; genus DASUGG01. The sequence goes on along the minus strand of CAVSVZ010000053.1, from coordinate 87,045 downwards.
ATCGACCGCTCGACCCGCGAAGCCGGCATCGCCGGTCGTGGCGGGAAGCGTGCCGGCAGTCGTGGCGGGAAGCGTGCTGGGAGTCGGGGAAGCATCGCGCGTCATGTCCGCCATCCTCCTCGGCGCGTGCGCCAGACCGCCATGTTGAGCCCGCTATGTTGTCGGTCACCTGGCCAGGCGCATCGGGCTTACGCAAGCCTGCAACGGAGTGACGCGATCGGCAAGGCCTCCGCTCCCGTGGCGCGACGGCCTGATCTCAACCTAGACTTGCATCGGTGGCGTCGAAGGCCGATCGTTGCCGCTGCGCTCGAGCCGGCCGGGACGGGATCGGGTCGGGTGGCTTCAGGGAGGACGCCATGAGCATCTTCGGTGACATCGACCATCTGCCGCTACGGCTGATCGGCCTCGACCACATCCCGGCGGTGCCGATCGAGCTGGATGGCCTGATCGACACCGCGCTCAAGCTGCGTCGACCGCGCCGAGCAGACCGAGCCGGCCCGGCAGGGCCTGTCCAACACCTACACGATCGGCGGACAGACCGCCGAGGCGATCACCTTCCTGTTCGGCGACCAGTCGGACCAGGCGCGGCGCGAGGCCCTGGCCAACCTCGCCCAGCTGTGCGAACAGCGCCCCGCGAAAGTGGCGGCCGCGCTGGTCGGCGTGCTGGCGGCCGGCGACGAGAGGTTTCGAGCGCCCGATGCGTCGTCGCCGACCGCGCTGTCGCTCGATGCTGCCGATCAGTGGTCGATCTCCTGGACCAACGAGCGGGACGTCTATGCCAAGGCGCTGCCGCTGCTGCCGGCCTGGTCCTCGACGCTGACCGATCCGGATGCGGCGTCGGCCGAGTTCTGGCCGACCATCGCGGCGCACGGCTTCGCCTACAATCTCCTGATCGCGCACAAGATCGGCGACGTGGCCGGGCTCAAGCGACAGTTCGCCGAGGTCTGGGACGACGCGTGGGACGCCGCCGCCGCAGCCGGCGCGCTCTACGTCATCGACCTTTCCCTCTTCGCGAGCCTGCGGCCGGTCACGGTTTCGGGCTTCACGCGCTTTACCCCGAGCACGATCACGCTGCTCCAGCAGGATCCGACCTCGAAGGCGCTGACCCCGATCGCGGTCCGGGTCGCCGGCCACAACGATCGCCACGCCCGCCTGTTCTCGCGCGCCAAGACCAGCAGCTCCGCCTGGCTCTACGCGCTGCAGGCCGCCAAGGCGTCGATCACCGTCTACGGCATCTGGCTCGGCCACGTCTATCACTGGCATATCGTCACGGCGTCGATGCAGATGACGATGTACAACAATCTGCCCGAGGACCATCCGCTCTACCTGCTGCTGGCGCCGCAGTCCAAATACCTGTTCCAGTTCGACGAGATCCTGCTCTTGCTCTGGGACTTCATCGCGCCGCCGACCTCGGTCGGCTCGCCGCTGTCGTTCCTGCGGCTGCTCGACCGGTTCGCCAAGGGCCGCAGCTATTTCGACGACGACCCCAAGAGCACGCTGCGCTCGCTCGGCATCGAGCAGCAGGATTTCTCCTGGCAGCAGCCGTGGGACCGCTATCCGATCGTCGCCGATTTTCTGACCGTCTGGGATGCGGTCGAGGACTACGTCGGCCATGTGGTCGACGCCAGCTACGCGAGCGACGCCGAGGTCGCGGCCGACCGTCCGTTGCAGCGCTGGATGGCCGCCGCCGCCGATCCCGACGAGGGCAACATCCGCGGCCTGCCGCCGATGACCAGCCGCGAGGCGCTCCAGCAGGTGCTGACCAGCATGGTCTATCGGATCGTGGTGCACGGCAGCTCGCGGATGAACGCGACCGCCAACCCCGCGCTGACCTTCGTCGCCAACTTCCCGCCGTGCCTGCAGGACGCGAACGATCCCGGCGCTGGATGCCAGGCTCGACACCAAGGAGCTGCTGGCCTTCCTGCCCAAGACCGGCACGATCGGCCTGATGGTGACGTTCTACTACACCTTTGTGTTCTCGGCGCCCTACGTGCCGCTGATCCCGGCAGGCGGCGTCGAGGCCGACCTGTTCTTTCCCGGCGGCCTGGCCGATCCGCGCAACCAGGCGTTGGTCGCGTTCCGGCGCAAGATGGTGGACTTCATGCAGCAATATCAGCCGGACGCGCCCCAGATCCACCAATGGCCCCTGAACATCGAGACCTGATGCCGGCGCCGCTGCCAGGCCGGCGCGCTTTTGGCCAATCCGTGCGGTGGCCGCGGCGGTGATCAGGACGCCGCGCCATGCGACAGGGCGGATCGGTAGGGCATGAGCTACATCGAGCAGGTGGCCCGCGACGCGCTGCAGGCGGCGCATGGCGACCTGGTCAGGGCGAGGCGGAGCCTGCTGCCGGTGGCCGGCGTGCTGGCCCTGATCCACCTGTTGACCGTCTACCCCTATCTCGAGGCGTCGCGCGAGATCGCGGGCGTCGAGGCAACGATGGCGGCCAATGCCGATCTGCTCGCCCGGCTCAAGCCCGAGATGGACCAGCTGCAGCAGGCGAGCGAGAGCGCCGGTGCCAGGCTGAACCAGTTGCTCGACGGCGTCACCGCCGAGATGGTCGGCCGCTTTGCCGACCTGCGCATCCTGCTCGCGCGTGCCACGGCGGACGAGCCCGCCGACCTGGCGCCGCCGGAGGTCGTGCCGCCGGCACTCGCCTTCGCCCCGATGCAGCAGATGCCCATGCAGGCGCAGGCTGCCGATCCCGCGAGCAGATGCGGATGCCGCAGGCCAACCTGCCGCCCTCGCCGATCCAGGCGCCGCCGCCCGACTTTCCGCCGATGCAGCAGATGGCGGTGCCGCCGATGCAGCAGACGACGCCCAACGCGCCGGGGTATCCGGGCCCCTATCCGCCGTTGGGCAACGCCGGCCCCTACGTCGATTCGGCCGAGCTGCAGGGCATTCTCGATGAGCTCGCCGCGGGCGAGCCGGCGTGGCAGCGACTGATCGACTATGCCCGGCGCGACATCGTCGAGGCGGCCTATGCGCGCGCCGAGCAGGAGTGGCGCCAGCGCATCCGCCCGGCCTATCTCACAGCGCTCGAGGCGAGCATGGAAAGTGCTCGGCGGGTCGCGGAACAGGCGCCGCAATCCGCCGCGCAGACCGCCGCCGCCCTGCGCGCCGCCGCCGACCGGATGAGCGAGCAGCGCGCCGTGCTCGAGGCGATCGAGATCCGCCACGACAGCGTGGTCGACGAGGCGCTCGGCACCGACTGGTGGCGCACCGTCGAGGGCAAGGGCGCCTATGCCGATGCGGTCGCCCAGAGCGTCGCCGAGCAGATGCACGCGATCATGCAGACAGCGCAGGCGCCGTCCGAGGCGATCCGTGAGGCGCTGACCCTGCAGGAGCAGCTGCGCGATGCGCTGGTACGTCAGCAGGACGAGCTGGCGAAGCAGTTCGACGAGCAGCGCAAGCAGCTCGCCAGCCTGTCCGGCACGGCGCGGTGTGGTGCCGGTCGACCTCGCCAGCTTCATCGGGCTGTTTCCGCTGGTGGTGGGGCTGGTGCTCGGCTTCATGCTGTGGCGTGTCGGCCAGGCCCGGCACCAGGGCGCGCAGGCCGCCGCCGATCTGAGCCGCGCCGCGCCCGAGGATCGCGATACCCGGCTCTGGCTGTCGAGGCGGATGCTCGGCGGTGGCGCGTTCGGCGCCTCGCTGGTCACCGTCGCGCTGGCCATCGGCGCGCTGCTCTGGATCGCGCTGGCGGCCTGGCAGATCGCCAGTCAGCCCGGGCGATCCGCCATTGCCGCCGTGGACCAGTGGCGCCCTTGCAGCGCTCGCCGTCCTGATCGCAGCCGGCTGGGACCTTGCCGCGATCCGCGGTCTCGTCGCCCAGTCGCAAGCCTGACGCCTACCCTCGTCGCTGCTCAGCCGCTATCAACGAGCAAGGCCACAGAAAATCGGGAGGGCACGGCATGCGGGTCGCATTGGCGGGATTCGGCACGGCGGGGCAGGAGGTCGCACGGCGTCTGGTGGCGGGCGCCATTCCCGGCGTGACGCTGACCGCCGTCACCGCGCGCCATCTGGACAAGGCGCGCGCCAACGCTGCGAAGCTCGACCCCGCGCCGGCCGTGGTGCCGCTCGAGCAGCTGCCCGAGCACGCCGAGGTGATCGCGGAGTGCGCCACCGCCGAGGCACTGCCCGAGATCCTGCGCGTGTGCCTGGGTGCCGGGCGGACCGTGCTGGTGGTCAGCGCCGCCGGCCTGCTCGGCCTGCCGGATGCCGAGGAGCTGGCACGGCGCGCCGGCGGGCGCCTTCGGATCGCCAATGGCGCGCTGCCGGGGCTGGATGCCCTGCGCTGCGCACGCGAGGGCACGATCCACGGCGTCACCTTGACCTCGCGCCTGCGACCCGATTCCCTGGCCCACGAGGACTATGTGCAGGGCCTCGGCTTCGACTTCGCCAACCACCCGCCAGCCGAGCCGGTGCGTGTGTTCCGGGGCAGCGCGCGCGAGGCGGCAAAAGCATTCCCGCGCCATTTCAATGTCGCGGTCGCGCTCAGCATCGCCGGCATCGGCTTCGATCGCACGCAGCTCGAGGTGTTTGCGGACCCAGAGGTCGCCGGCGCGGTCCATCAGGTCGATGTCGACGCCGAGGACATCGGCCTTTCAATGATCAGCCGCAACCGGCCCTCGGCCAATCCGCGCACCAGCCGGATCGTCGCGCCGAGCATTCTGGCGGGGCTGCGCGCCATGGTGGCGCCGCTGGTCGCCGGCGGTTAGTCGTTCGCAACCCGTTCGCTGACCGGTCTCCGCCAAGGCCTTCTGTCAGTGACCGAGGCCGCCGCTCTCCACGCGCTCCGAGCCGATCTGGCAGCCCGCCGCGCTTGTGGCCGATCGTGCTTCTCCCAGTATGCGTAGACGTCGTGCCGTACGGCCGCGAGCGTCGACCCGATCAGCCAGACCAGGTCTTGGTCCCTCAGGGCCTCGGCCACGTCTTCGTCGACCGTCTCGTAGACGGCGACATCCGCCCCGTTCTTGTTCTTTCTCTTCCGTTCCTCGCAGAGGCGGAACAGCTCGCCCCTCTGCTGGTCGGTCAGTGCTGCAATCCTTCGGGCAATCTCTTCTGCGTTCACGTCAACCTCCGGCTGCATCTGTCGCGCATGGGTAGGACCATGCTCGGCCTGCGCATCGTGATGAAATCAGGACTGCGAAACGCAGGCTGTGAGCTATTTCACAGATCCGTTGCGCGATGGCACACGGAGGTCTCGATGGTTTGGGCCGGCTCTGCTACGCTCTTCGGCCATGAAGCTCACGCGCCTCGACCAGGAGATGCTGGACGGCCGCCACGGCGCCGCCAAACGGCGGGCGATGGAAGGCCTGGTGACGCTCGGCGAGGCCTATGACGCCGCCGACATGGTCGACATCGGCTATGCCCACATCCACGCCGGCATGGCGATGTACAAGGACGATGTCGAGCTGATGGAAGAGCTGGCCGATGCCGGCGCCAGGGTCGCCGTGCCGTCCTCGGCCAATATCGCCAATGCCGATACCGTCAACTGGCGTCAGACCGGCGCGCCCGAGCCGCTGGCCCGGCTGCAGCAGCGCGCCGCCGAGGCGCACCGGCGCATGGGCAGCGCGTGTGCCTTCACCTGCACGCCGTACTGGGCCGGGCACTGGCCGACCTGGAACATGCACATGGTCTCGATCGAATTGACCGTGACCATCTTTTGCAACTCGGTGCTCGGCGCGCGCTCCAATCGCGACGGCTTCTTTGCGGTTTATGCCGCGATGGTCGGCCGCTATCCGCGTTTCGGCTACCATCTGGACGAGCAGCGCCAGGGCACCCATCGGGTCCACATCGAGTGCGTGCCCGAGAGCATCAGCGATTTCTCAGCACTCGGCTTTCACATCGGGCCGCAGGTCGGCGGCGGTGTCGCGGTGCTCGAGGGGTTTGCGGGCCGGCCCACGCTCGATGAGCTCGATGCGCTGGGCGCGGCCTTGGGTACCTCGGGCGGTGTCTCGATGTTCATCGTGCCCGGCGTCACCCCGCCCTATGGCAGCATCGAGCAGTGCTTCCCGAACGGGCTGCCGAACCATGCGATCGTCGCCGACCAGGCCGGCATCCGCGCGACCTACGACCATTTCACCGAGCCCGGCGCGGGGTTCGACCTGGTCCATGTCGGCTGCCCGCACGCCTCGTTCGAGGAGATCAAGGACTACGCCCGGCTGCTCGACGGCAAGCGGGTCGCGGACGGCGTCGAGCTGTGGGTCACGACCTCGCGCAGCGTGCGCAACATGGCGGCCGAGGCCGGCCTGGTCGCGATCCTGGAGCGCGCCGGCGCCAAGGTGATCTCGGATACCTGTCCGATGTCCTGCCACTTCGCGCGCACCGCCTCGCCCGATCCAGCGCTCGGCGTCCAGCCGCCGGACCTGCGCGGCATCGTCGTCGATTCCGCCAAGCAGGCCAAATATGTGCGCGATATGATCCGCTGCCCGATCCTTCTGACCAGCACTGAGAGGGCGATCGAGACGGCGGTGACCGGCCGTTTCGTGCCCCGGTTCGCGTGATGGGCAGGCGGGTGATCCGCGCACGCGGCCTGGTCGCCGGCCTGGCGGAGGGCCCGGCGCTGGTCTCGCCCGATCCGGTCTCGTTCCTGGGCGATGTCGCGATCGCAACCGGCGAGATCGTCGCCGAGGGCTCGCGCATCAAAGGCCGCAAGCTCGGCGGCACCGTCCTGGTGTTTCCCGGCAGCATGGGCTCGGCGGGCGCTTGGCGCTTCCTCTACCAGCTCTACAAGCACGGCACCCATCCGGTGGCCCTGGTCGCCTGCACCCTGCCCGATCCCTCGGTGGTCCAGGGCGCGATCCTGAGCGGCATCCCGGTGGTGTGTCAGCCGAGCGAGGACGTGCTGACCACGATCGCCGACGGCGATCTCTTGCAGATCGACGGCGCCGCCGGCACGATCAACGTCGGGGCGGCTCGTTAGCGTCCGGTCGGCCGAATGCAACCCGGCTAATGTGTCGATCTCAGGCGCTCCGGCCAGCTCGGCGTGAGGGCACTGCGCGGTTGCGGCAGGTGGTGTGATGGTGGCATCGACAGGCAACGGTCCCTCGCGAATACACCGTCATCGGCGCCGGCGCCGTCGGCGTGTGCTGCGCGCTGTATCTGCTGCGCGAAGGATTCCGCGTGCGGCTGATCGACCGCAAGGGGCCCGGCGCCGGGGCATCGGCCGGCAATGCCGGCAATCTTGGCCTGGCCTCCTGTACGCCCGCCGCGATGCCGGGCGTGCTGAAGAAAGTGCCGGGCATGCTGTTCGATGCGGACTCGCCGCTCAAGCTGCGCTGGGGGCATCTGCCGCGGGCGTTGCCGTGGTTCCTGCGCTTCATCGCGGCAGCCCGACCTGCGCGGGTCGAGGCGATCGCCCAGGCGCGCAACAGCCTGCTCTCGCGGCTGCATGAGGGACTCGATCCGCTGGTGGCCGATGCCGGCGCGCAGCACCTGATCGAGCGCAGCGGTCTGCTGATGACCTTCGAGAGCGAGCAGGCCTTCGCCGATGCGGCCTACGCCACGGACATCCGCCGCCGCAACGGCATCCACATGGACGTGCTGGATGGCAACGAGGCGCGCCAGATCGAGCCTATGCTGACGCCCTCGGTGGTGCGCGCGCTGCACGTTCCGGGCCTGGCCCACACGGTCGACCCGCTGCGCCTGACCGAGGCCCTGGCGCGCGACTTCGAGCAGCAGGGTGGCGAGATCGTGCGCGCCACCGTCCGGGGCTTCGAGATCGGGCCCGATGGTCCACGCCGCGCGCTGACCGACCAGGGTGCTGTGGATATCGACCAGATCGTGCTGGCGGCCGGCGTCTGGTCGCGGCCGCTCGCCGCACAGCTCGGCACGCCGTGCCGCTCGAGGCCGAGCGCGGCTACCACGTGATGTTCGCCGACCCCGGACCGCGCATGCGGGTCTCGGTCATGTCGATCGATCGCTACATCGCGGTGACCCATATGAGCGAGGGCATCCGCGCTACCGGCATCGCCGAGTTCGCAGGCCCCGATGCGCCACCCGACATGGCCAACGCCAGGCTGGTGCGCCGCCAGGCCCAGGGACTGATCCCGGCGCTGAGCAGCGATCCCTTCAGCGAGTGGATGGGGCCGCGCCCGTCGCATCCCGATTCGCTGCCCGTGATCGGCCGGTCGCCCCGCTTTGCCAACGTGCTGTTCGCCTTCGGCCATGACCATATCGGGCTGACGCTGGCCGGCATCACCGGCAAGCTGATCGGCGAGCTGGCGGCGGGGCGACCACCGAGCGTCGATCTGACGCCGTTTCGGCCCGATCGGTTTACTAGGCGCTGCGCGCAAAGTTCTGTTCGGCGATCTCGCGCCAGCGGATGCAGGCGACCTCGTGGCGGTCGGCGATCGGCACCAGAGGCGGGACCTCGATCGGCGCAGCGCGTCCTGGCATGCGGACAGCGGGTGCGAAAGGCGCAGCCCGAGGGGATCGCCGCGGCGCTCGGCGGCTCGCCGGTGATCAGTCCGGTCTCGATCGTGCCGGCCGACCTGCAGGCGCGGTGCGGCCGCCAGCAGGGCGCGCGTATAGGGATGGCGTGGCCGCGCAAAAATGCTTTCGGTGTCGGCGAGCTCGACGATCCGGCCGAGATACATGATCGCGACCCGCTGGCAGATCCGCTCGACCACCGACAGATCGTGCGAGATGAACATGTAGGTCAGGCCCAGGCGCTCCTGCAGGTCGCGGATCAGCCGCAGGACCGTCGCCTGGACCGACAGATCGAGCCCCGAGGTCGGCTCGTCGAGGATCACCACGCGCGGCGACAGGATCAGGATGCGCGCGAGCCCGACCCGCCGCAGCTGGCCGCCCGACAGCTCGTGCGGATAGCGCCGCTTGACCGTGCGATCGAGACCGACGGCATCGAGCACCCGATCGATCCGCTGCTCGCGCTCGCGCCTGCTCGATGTGCCGTGCACCACCAGCGCCTCGGCGAGGCTGCGACCGATCGCCCACCAGGGGTCGAGCGCGGCGGCGGGGTCCTGATAGACATACTGGATGTCGCGGCGCAGGGCGCGCGCCTGCTTGGGCGGCTGGCCGGTGACCAGCTTGCCGTCGAGCCGGATCTCGCCCGCGGTCTCGCGCTGGGTGCCGAGCACGGTCCGGCCAAGCGTCGACTTGCCGCAGCCGGACTCGCCGACCAGCCCCAAAATCTCGCCCTCTTGCAAGGCCAGGCTGACGTCGTCGACCGCGCGCAGCGGCGCCAGCTGGCGGCGCAACAGACCGCCGCCGCGCTCGAACACCGTGACCACATGGTCGAGCTGCAGGATCGGCGCAGGGTCAGCCAAGCGCGGCCTCGCGAGCATCCTGGTAGAACAGCACGCAGCGCACGTCGTGATCGTCGCCGGTTGCCACGACCCGCGGCCGCGCCTTCGAGCAGACCGGGCGCGCGGACGGGCAGCGCGGGTGGAAGCGGCAGCCGGCCGGCTGCGCCAGTGGCGAGGGCACGCTGCCGGGAATGCCGGCAAGGTCCGTCGACCGATCCGGGTGACAGCCGATCAGCGCCTCGGTGTAGGGATGGCGCGGCCGCTCCAGGATGTCGGCGGTGCGCCCGCTCTCGACCGTTTGGCCGGCATACATCACGGTGACCTCGTCACACAGCTCTGCGACCACGCCGAAGTCGTGGGTGACGAAGATCATCGCGACCTGGAACTCGGCCGCCAGCTCCTTGAGCAGCCCCAGGATCTGCTGCTGGGTGGTGACGTCGAGCGCCGTGGTGGGCTCGTCGGCGATCACCAGGCGCGGCCGGCAGGCAAGCGCGCCCGCGATCAACAGGCGTTGCCGCTGGCCGCCGCTGAACTGGTGCGGATAGCGCTCGAGCGCCTGCTCGGGATCGGGGATCTGGACCGCCCGCAACAGCTCGACCAGGCGCGCCCGATGGCGCCGCCTTGCGCTGCGACTGAGCCGCCGGCCCAGCCCGGGCGCGGATCCCTCGCCGTCCTCCAGCTCGTGCCAGGCCAGAATCTCCAGGAGCTGGGTGCCGACCCGGAAGACCGGGTTGAGCGCCAGATACGGGTCCTGCGGGATGAAGCCGATCGCCTTGCCGCGAATTGTCCGGCTGAGCTGGCTCTCCGAGAGGCTGAGGAGATCGAGGCCCTCGAAGTCGATGGTGCCGGCCCCGGCCCGGCCGCCGCGTGGCAGGATTCCCAGGATGGCGCGCACCAGGGTGGACTTGCCGCAACCGGACTTGCCGACCACGCCGACGATCTTGCCGCGCGGCACGCTCAGATCGACGTGATCCAGGATCTGCGCCGTGCCCTCCAGCCCGTGGATCGACACCTCGAGGCCACGGATGTCCAGGAGCGGCTGGTCCTGGTGCATCAGCGCGAGCGCCGCAGGCGCGGGTCGACGATGTCGCGCACGCCATCGCCCAGCAGGTTGAAGCCGAACACGGCGGCGAAGATCGCGAGGCCAGGAAACGTCGCGAACCACCAGGCTTCGGGCAGATACTGCCGGCTCTCGGCGATCGCCAGGCCCCAGTCAGGCTCGGGCGGCGTGGCGCCCATGCCGAGAAAACCGAGGACCGCCGCGGTCAGGATGGTAAAGCCCATGCCGATCGTGGCGCGCACGATGATCGGCGAGGCCGAGTTCGGCAGCACGTGCAGGAACATCACGCGCAGATCGCCCGCACCCAGCCCCTGCAGCGTCTCGACAAACACGGAGACCTTGAGCCGCCTGGTCTCGGCGTACACCACGCGCGCGAAGAACGGCCAGTAGGTCAGGGTGAGCGCGATCATCGCGGTCTCGAGGCTGGGCGACATCAGCTGGGCGAGTGCCAGTGCCAGGATCAGCTGCGGCACCGCCAGGAAGACATCGGTCAGGCGCATGATCGCCTCGGCCAGCCAGCCGCCGAAATAGCCGGCGAGCAGGCCGGCCGGCACGCCGATCAGGGTCGAGGCGGCGACCACGCTGAGCGCCACGATCAAGGCGCTCTGCGTGCCCAGGATGACGCGCGAGAAGATGTCGCGGCCGAGATTGTCGGTGCCGAACGGGAACGCCCAGGACGGCGGCTGCAGGCGTTGCAGGAGATGCGATTCGTAGGCGTCGAGCGGATACGGGGCGAGGTGGTCGGCAAACAGCGCGACGATCACCGCGAACAGCACGATCGCGAGCCCGACCACCGCCGAGGTGTCCTGCAGGAAGCGGCGCACGACCAGCACTACAGCTGCTCCGCGACGCGCGGGTCGATCCAGCCGTGCACCAGATCGACCAGGATGTTGACCACGGCGTAGACCACGCCGACCAGCAGGGTGACCGCGAGGATCGCCTTGTAGTCGGCATTGAAGATCGCCTGGACCGCATAGGAGCCGATGCCCGGCCAGTCGAAGATCGCCTCGACCACGATCGCACCGCTGATCAGCGCACCAAACAGCAGGCCGATCTGGGTCACGGTCGCGACCAGCGAGTTGCGCAGCACATAGACGCAGATCACGATCCAGCGTGGATAGCCGACCGCGGTCTCGTACAGCACGAAGTCGCGCTGCAAGGTGTCGAGCACGCCGCTGCGGGTGAACCGGGTGATGGTCGCCATGGCGCCGAACGACAGGGTGATCGCCGGCAGGGCGATGTGGCGCAGCGCCTCGAGGAAGGTGTCGAACTCACCGCTCAGCAGGCTGTCGATCAGATAGAAGCCGGTGATGCCCGGCGGCGCGTCGGTGGCGACGCCGAGCCGGCCGCGCAGCGGCAGCCAGTCGAGCTCCATCGAGAACAGCAGCTGCAGCATGATCGCGAACCAGAACGAGGCGATCGCGAGGCCGCCGACGGTGAACACGCGCAGCACGTGATCGAGCGGGCTGTTGTGCGAGACCGCCGCCAGCACCCCGAGCGGGATGCCGAGGCCGGCTGCCAGCAGCAGAGCCACGAAGGTGAGCTCGAGCGTCGCCGGCAGCCGTTGGGCGATGTCGAGCGCTACCGGCCGGTTGCTGTAGACGCTCGAGCCGAGATCGCCGCGCAGCACCTGGCCGAGATAAATCACGAACTGCTCGTACAGCGGCCGGTCGAAGCCGTATTGCTGGCGGATCTGCTCGATCTGCTCGGGCGTCGCGTTCTCGCCGGCGAGCGCCGCCGACGGATCGCTCGGCACGACCCGGACCAGGACGAAGGTCAGGATCAGCAGCCCGAACAACGCCGGGACGACCAGCAGGATGCGGCGGACGACGAAGCGCAGCATTCAGGCAGCCAATCAGGGCCACCGGGTCGCACGCCGTGGCATGCGACCCGGCAGGCCGAAAGGCTAGCTGGCGAGCGACATGTAGCGGAAGTCGGCGCCGCTGCCGACCGGGCTGAAGGTGTAGCCCTCGACCCGGTCGTTCATGCCGCGCAGCTGGACCGTGTTGTAGACCCAGATGTCGGCGGCGTCCTCGACCACGATCCGCGCCGCCTGATCGTACAGCGCGGCGCGCTTGTCGAGATCGCTGGTCTCGCGGGCCTGGCGCAGCAGTTGGTCGACCTGGTCGTTCTGATACCAGGCGGACGCTTTCCAGGTGCCCTGGAACTGGCTGTCGTACATCTGGCCGATCCAGTTCTCAGGGTCGACGAAATAGGTGCTGACCCAATGGATCCACATATCGGGCGTGGTCTCGGGCTTGGCGGTCGACGCGGTGAGATTGGGCCAGGTGTTGGCGACGAACTTGATATTGATGCCGAGCTTCAACAGGTCGCTCTGGAACAGCTGGGCCGCCTGGGTGGTCTGGTCGAGGGCGCTTTGGATGTGGATCTCGATCTCGCGATCCAGATCGGCGCCTTCGGCACGCGCCTTGTCGCAGTACTCCTTGGCCTTCTCGAGGTCGAAGTCGTAGCCCACGATGTCCTGCGGATAGCCCCACAGGTTCTTCGGGATCGGCGCCGGGTTGCGCTCGGCGAAGTTCTTCAGGATGGTGCCGATGAAGCCCTCGTAGTTGAAGGCGTGGGAGAAGCACTTGCGGGCGTTGACGTTGTCGAACGGTGACTTCTTGTTGTTCATGCGGATCAGGAAGATGCGCATGGACTCGTCGCGCGCGACGTGGACGCCGTCCGCCTTCTCGATCCGCTCGACCTGGTCGGTCGGCAGATAGCTGTCGGTCGCGTCGATATCCCCCTTCATCAGGGCCAGCACCCGGGTCGAGGTCTCGGCCACGGGCCGCACCTTGACCTCGTCGATCGGGCTCGGGTTCGCGTCCCAGCCGATGAAGAAATCGTCATAACGCTCGAGATCGACCACCTCCTGGGGCCGATAGGTCGCCGGATCGATGCTGTAGGCCCCCGAGCCCGCCTCGTTCGAGGACAGCCACTCGGTGCCCCAGTCGCCGTCCTTGGCGTTGGCCTCGACCAGCTCCTGGTTGACGATGGCCACGATCGGCAGGGCGGACAGGAACGGCGCGTAGGGCTTGTCCAGCACGAACTGCACCGTGCGTCGGGTCGGTCGCGGTCACGTTCTCGGCACTCAGCACCGGCGAGAACGCGCCCGAAGGTGCCTTGCCGAGCGCCAGCAGGCGCTGGAAGCTGTAGACCACGTCGTCGGCGGTCACCGGGCTGCCATCGTGGAAGGTCGCGCCGTCGCGCAGCGTGAACAGCCAGGTGAGGCCATCGTCGCTGACCGTCCAGCTTTCGGCCAGCCAGGGCACCAGCTCCGGCGGATTGCCGGTGTAGCGCACCAGGCCGTCATAGGCGTTCAGCAGGATCAGCTGCATCGGCACGTCGTAGATCGCGTGCGGATCGAGACCGGCCGGTAGTTGTTCGCCCCAGACCAACGCGTCGCCGGCCGCCTTGGCCGGCTGGGCCGCGCCGAGCGCCAACGCCACCATGGCGATCGCACTCGCAGTTTGTAACAGGCGCATCATACCCTCCTCTCGTTGTCCCGAATTCCTTCGGGTTCCCTCCATTTTGGAGCCTGCGTCAGAGCAGCTCCATCTTCGGCGGCGCCGGAAAAGCGAGCTTGCTGTGGCAGAGGCCCATCCCGGCGACCATCTCGGCGGTCTTTTGCGCGGCGATCACCGGATTGACCACCGGCACGCCGATCCGCTCCTGCAACTCGGCCGTCACGTCGAGGAACGCCATGCTGAGGCAGCCGAGCACCAGAATGTCGGCGCCGTCCTCGGCGACCGCCCTGGTGCCGGCCTCGACGATCCGCCCGAGCGCCTCGTCGCGCTGGCGGGCCAGGTCGAGCACCGCCATGCTGATGCCGCGCACCGAGGCGAAGCTGCTCTCGAGCCCGAGTTTTCGCATGCGAATCAACGCGCGGCCGTGGTGGCCGGCGAGCGGCGAGATCACGCTGATCCGGGTGCCGAGCTGGGCCGCCAGATGCAGCGAGGCAGCGCCCGGGCCGATCACCGGAATCCGCACGATCTCGCGCGCGGGCTCGATGCCCGGATCGCTGAAGCAGCCGATGATGATCGCGTCAGCGCCTTCCGCCTCGGCGCGATGCACCGCATCCAGCATCGCTGGCACGCCGATCGCGGCGTCGTAGGCGGATTCGATCGAGGGCGGCCCCTTGGCCACGCTCTGCACCTTGAAGCTGGTGCCGGGTGCCGCGCGCGCGTTCAAGAACGCCTCGCGCCGGGCCAGTTCCTCCTTGCCGAGCACGGTGCGCTCCATCGGCCCGACCAGCTGGTAGACGATCTGCATTGCGCTGCCCCTCAGCCGAGATGTGCCAGGGTGTCGTCGATCAGGGCGCTGGCGTCGCCCAAGGCGTCGGCCACGCGGTTGCGCTCGCGCACCAGCTGGGTCTCCAGCATCCAGCGCGCCTCGCCGTCCGGCAGCTCGGCCAGCCGCGGCACATCGTACAGGCAGGGCAGCATCGTGGTCTGCGGCGTGTAGCCGTAGCAGTCCTGGCCATAGGCGCCGATCGCCGTGCTCTGCAAGGGCACCAGCAGGTGGCTGATCTTCTGCATGCAGCGGTTGAGCGGCTCGGCCGGGCCGTCGGCGATGTCGTCCTTGGCATAGACCGCGCGCCAGTGCTCGGCCACCTCGTCGAGCCGTGCGGCGGCCTCGCCGAACGCCCCGGCGCGGGCGAGCGCACCGTCCAGACCGATCGATCCGCCGGCAGGCGCCAGCTCACGCAGCCGGCCCTCGAACTGCTCGGCGACGCTCATGAACTCGAACGGCAGCACAGGTGCGGTGCACAGCTCCCACAGCCAGGCGCCATAGACCTGCAGGTGCTTGGCCATCCAGGCCCAGTCCAGCTTGTCGAGCTTGTTCTCGAGCGAATGGTGCCACCAGCCCAGTGTCGCGAGCGCCGTCGCCTTCAGCTCCTCCTCGGTGAACGAGCCCTCGCCGTGCATCATCGGCACGCCGAGCCCGAAGAACGAGGAATTGCCGTTCTTGGCGGCGCGCCGCCAGTAGGTCGGAATGTTGCCCAGGATCCGACGCTCGACCACCTGATGAAACCGCTTCATCTCGACATTGGACGACGTGCCCCAGCGGGTCGTGCCGACGCAGGCCGGCTGGTCGATCTGGAGATAGGCCATCATGTGCTCGCGCAGCCGGTCCCAGTTGCGATCGACGAACCAGCTCGAGCCGACCATGGTGCCGGTCTCGTGGCCGGTCCAAAAGCCGAACAAGAGGCCACGCCGCAGCTCTTCGCGATGCTGCTGAAAGACCCGGGCGAGCTCCATCATGCAGGCATTGCCGGCGGCATTGTCGGTCGCCGCCTGGCCGGGCCAGGAATCCTGATGGCCGCCGACCGCGACGAAGTCCTCGCTGTCCGGCGCCGTGACCTCGCCGACCGTGATCTGCACCGGCCGCCAGCCGTTCTCGACATGGGTCTTGAGCCAGACCCGGACCTCGCCCTGCCGGCACATCTCGCGCAGCTGCAGGCCGGCGACCCGGCTGATGCCGATGCAGGGGATGGTCGGCATCTGGCTCTTGTAGTTCTCGGGCGTCGGATTGCCCCAGACCGGCTTGACCGAGCCGAACGGCAGCGCCTCGTTCTCCGGGTGCCCCCAGTTCATCATGACCTGGCCGATCGAGCCCTTCAGGCCCGCGATGCGCTGCTTCTCGTGCCGGGCCGGCGAGTAGGACAGCTCGGACATGGTGAGCTTGCCGACCACGTCCTTGCCCTCGTAGTCGGCGAACGCGCCGGAATAGACATCGACGAGCGTGCCGCTGATGCCCTCTTCCAGGGTCGGCAGGCTGTGGCCGAGGGTGTTGGCCGGTATGGTGATCTCGGTCGGCGCGAGGATGCGGAACTCGGCCGGCCCCGGGAAGCTCACCAGGCCCGGCAGCTCGTGCACCTGCGCCGATGCGCCCGAATCCTGCAGCGCCCGGGCGCTGTATTCGGCCATGCGCCTGGCGTTCTCCGAGCCCGCGAGGCGGCCTGGAATCTCCAGCGCGATGTGCTCGACATGCGCGCGCACCCTGTCCGCGGACAAGGCACCGAGGGCGCTGTCTTCTGGCATGTTGTGATCTCCCTCCGGGCTGTGCGCGCTTGCCTGCGCGTTTCGGTCTTGGGCCTCGCAAGCACTATGAGCGAACGCAAGACCTATGCCAAGTTCAGGAGCGCTCTCGGTGGCGCATTCCGTGGGCCGATGCTAGATTACATTGCATGGCGAACAGGAAAGCGATGTCTGAGGAAACCATCAGCGTCCGCGTCCCGAGCGAGAAGAAGGCGGCGCTCGATGCCATTGCCGCGCAAACCGAGCGTGACTTGAGCGTTGTCATCGAGGGGCCGTAAACGCTTACCTCGATCTGCACGCCTGGCAGTGCAGGCACATCGAGGAAGGCGTGCGGCAGGCCGACGCGGGTGAGTTCGCATCCGAAGCCGAGGTGCGCGAAGCGTACGCCCGATGGCGGCGCTGACGATCCGGTGGACCAGACAGGCCATCGCCGACGTCGATCACCTCTACGCGTTCATCGCTGCAAACAACCCAGCTGCAGCCTGGGCAGTGGTCAAGCGTATCGACCGGGTGATCACCAGCTTGGTCGCGACCCCGCATGGGGCGAGCGGATCGTGTGGCCGGGTCAATCGAGCTGGTCGTTGCCGGCACGCCCTACATCGTGGCCTACCGGGTGCGCGGCCGTGCCGTCGAGCTACTCGGCGTCATTCATACCGCCCGCCTCTGGCCGGACAGCTTTTGACAACGGCATTGATCGGCCGGCTCAGCACCGGCGCGAGGTCAGGTGTCGTCGATGCAGAAGCGATCGACCCGCGCATCAGGCGGTTGCCAGCTCGGCGGAATGGACCTTCAGTTGCCGCATGAATTGCGCGCTCAGCCCTTGCAAAGGTCCCGTCTCCTGCAACATGAACCGACAGCTTGCACGCTCGTCTCCAGCCCGACAATCGATCTCCCAGCAACGATGTTGTCGGCGCCGCCACAATTGGAGCGTGAGCCTGAGAAACTCTGCCGAATAATGACAAACGCCACCTCCTGATTCTCTTTCCCTCTGAGCCATCGATATTTCCTGGTCATCGCAAAAGCATGGATTGGCGGACACGAGCCAACCATCCGCGCTCTCTGCCACGAACAGCCCCAGATCGATCAATGCACGCTTGACATCGTGACGCGTGTGCGAGCTGTTCTGCAAAAGAAACAACTCGTGAAATTTCCTCAATGCCGGGTCTGCCAGTATTTTTCCCATGACAAAAGCTTCTGCCACATCCTGACACGAAAAATTTTGTGCCTGGATCGGAAAATTCATGGGCTCGTACCATTCGAGATCGTCTTCTTCCAGCAATCCAAGATCGCGCGTCTGTTGAAACAGCTCGGTTCCGACGATAGGGTAGTATGCATTGGTGGCGGAACCGATCCGTCGAGCAAACAGGTAGGCAAGATCATCTGCTATTTCCTGTGAGCTTTGGTCTGGCATGCCCGCGATCAACGAGACAAACGCGTAGAACTAGCTCTCCACGACCGTCAGGTATGGATTGATCCGGGCTGGCTGGGGGGCCAGAATGGCGCTGGCGACCTGATCGTGGAGGTTTCGTGATGCTGCCCGAGGATCTGCCTCAGGACCTGCCGACGTTCATTGAGCGCTTCGGCACCGATGAGCAGTGCCACCGCTATCTGTGCGACAAGCGCTGGCCGGAGGGATTTTGCTGCCGGGCGTGCGGTCACCGCCAGGCTTGGCGGCTCGGCCGGCGCAGCATTTACGAGTGCGCCGCCTGCGGCCAGCAGCACTCGCTGCTCAAGGGCACGATCTTCGAGCAGACCAAGTCCGGGCTCGCCAGGTGGTGCCTGGCGATCTACCTGGTGAGCGCGAGCAAGGGCGGGATCTCGGCCCTGGAGTTGCAGCGCCAGATGGGCTTGGGCAGCTACCAGACCGCCTGGACCTGGCTGCACAAGATCGGCCGCGCGATGGTCCGACCCGGGCGCGCGGCGCTCACCGCTCAGGTCGAGGCGGATGAGACCTATGGCGGCGGCGCCGAGCCCGGCAAGCCCGGCCGCGGCGGCGGCAAGAGTGTGGTCGCCGGCGCATCGAGAGCGGTCGTGGCAAGGCCCGCGGCCGCCGCCTGGGCCGGCTCCGGCTGGCGGTGGTGCCCGACGTCTCGGCCGAGAGCCTCGAGGGCTTCCTTGGCCGGAACGCCGGCCCGGCCCGCGACCGTGACCACCGACGGCTGGGCCGCCTATGGCGGCCTGGCCGCGGCGGGCTACCGCCATGCGCCGATCAACCTCAGCGCCTCATGGGGCGACGCGGCGCTGCGCCTGCCGGCGATCCATCTGGTGTTCAGCCTCGCCAAGCGCTGGCTGCTCGGCACCCATCACGGCGCGGTCCAAGCCAAGCACCTGCCGGCCTCTCTCGACGAGTTGGTCTTCCGCTTCAACCGCCGCACCGCCAAGAGCATCAGCCACCGCTTCGCCCGCGTCATCGAGCACGCGGTCCAGCTCCCGCCAACCACCTACCGCGCCCTGGTCGCCGCGCCAGCCTGACGGTCGTGGAGAGCCAGTACGCGTACAATTCCTTCTCTCTTGGCATGATGAATCAGCTCCTCGATACGCTCAAGGTTTGCGAATTTGTTTTCTTCTTTCTTTTTGGGCGCTTTCCAGTCCGAAGAACAGGCGTCGGACCCCGCTCTTTGCGAACAAGCGAATCCGTTCCTTGTTCATACGGATCGCGGTAATCCCATTGGGAAAACGAATCTCGACATTGATTCCTCGTCGGCATATCAACTCCATAATCGCGTCGACCCGCGCCATGTCAAACGTGAAGTTGTCGTCCTCCACGTTGACCGTATGCACGCCACGACTTTGTAGATAGGCCATCTCGTCGACGACGCTCTCCGGGCTACGCGCCCGAAAGGCCTTGCCGACGATCGCATGGACCGAGCAGAACGAGCAGGAGAAAGGGCACCCCCGGCTCGTGATGATCGGCGCGACCCCATCATAACGTGCGAAATCGACGTCGCGCAGCGCGGGAAAGCCCAGCCCGTCCAGGTCCGCGACAAAGGATCGCCGGGGGTTGATCGCGTAGTCGTGCCGGGCTCGCCGGACGCAGAGACCGGGATGGTGATCGATGTCCAGCTCGTGCAGCGCGCTACGCCCATGCACGAGCAGCTCCGTGATCAACGACCGGAAAACCTGCTCTCCTTCGCCGAGGATGATGCCATCGACCGGCGAGCGGTCCAGAACATCGCGCCACATGACCGTAGCGTGCGGGCCGCCCATGAGGATCTTGGCCTCCGGGCAAGCCCTCCGAACCACCTCCGCGGCCTGATAGGCGGAATGGTAGTAGGGTGAGAACAGGCAGGTGATCCCGACCACGTCGGGATTGAAAGATCTGACCGCGTCGAAAAGTCGTTCCCAACAAGCCCCGTAGTGGATCAGATGCTCGAAGATGGGATTCGAGCTGATTTTCTTGATGTCGAGGGCCCGCAACTCAGAATGAGAGACGACATGGCTGTCGGCAGCCACAGAAGGCTATCGAAAATGCGGGTCTCGACGGGCAGATCACGAACCGCATGCGCCAGATACATCAGACCGGTCGGCACCTCGCGGGTGCCGGCCGTTAGCTTGTGGAACGCGCGAATCGGCGGCTTGATCAGGAGGATGCGCATGACCTGTCCTCTCGGTCTTGGTGGACCACGTCCCAGGGCCGGCATTCCATTTACGAGGCGCTTCGTCGGCTGCACCCGCCTGGATCTCATGTTCTCTTAATCGTTTAGATGCGGTAATCGGGCCTGGTCGCCGCATCTAGACCGTGACCCCCGTTGTCCATCCCGGCCGCCTCCTCAAGCGCGAGCTTGCCGCGCGCGGGCTCAGCGCCAACCGCCTGGCGCTCGACCTCGGCGTGCCGTCCGGCCGGATTCCCGACATCCTCAACGGCCGGCGCGCGATCAGCGCCGACACGGCCGTGCGCCTCGGCCGCTATTTCGGCAACAGCGCTCAATTCTGGCTGGAGCTGCGGAGCCAGTACGAGATCGCACGGGTGGAGCGGGACAAAGGCGCGGAGATTGCGCGCCAGGTGCGGGCAGCCGACGCGGCGTGAGGGCAAAGGTGCGCAAAAGCAGCCATGCCGCGCTGCGTTTCCTGAACCGTCATGCCTGTCCTTGTCCTGATAAGATCCCAGACATCCCCGGCCCCGCCCCTGGAGCACGGCCGATCGGCTCCTCTTCACCCGGACGCCCGCTTGTCCGGCCCATGACCCCTGGCTTTGAGGCCCGCTTGTTCGGCCGGGCGGGCTTCGCTACAACCGGACCATGACCATGCCTGCCGAGCATCCTGGCCGTCCGCCGATCATCGGCGTGCCGGCCTGCCTGATCGTCGAAGAGACCCTGAGCTACCACCGGGTGGTCGACAAATACGTCAACGCCGTGCTGGAGGGCGCCGGCGGCCTGCCGGTGCTGATCCCGGCGCTGGGGCCCAGGCTCCACCTGGACACACTGCTGGCGGGGCTCGATGGCCTGATGCTGACCGGCGCCCGCTCCAATGTCGAGCCGCATCACTATGGCGGCCCGCCGGCGCCCGCGGACGGGCCTAAGGATCCGGCCCGCGATGCCACCAACCTGCCCCTGATCCGCGCGGCGCTCGCGCAAGGCGTGCCGCTGTTCGCGATCTGTCGCGGCATCCAGGAGCTGAACGTGGCGCTCGGCGGCACGCTGCATCAGGAGGTGCACGCGCTGCCGGGCCGGCTCGATCACCGCTCGGACAAGACGGTGCCGCTGCGCGAGCGCTACAAGGACGCGCATGGCATCGCGCTGACCCCGGGCGGCATGCTGCAGGGGCTCTTGGAGGGTGCCAGCGAGATCACGGTCAACTCGCTGCACGGCCAGGCGATCGACCGGCTGGCGCAGGGTCTCGCGATCGAGGCGGTGGCGCCGGATGGCACGATCGAGGCGGTCAGCGTGATCGAGGCGCCGGCCTTCGCCCTGGCGGTGCAGTGGCATCCCGAGTCGGGCGTGCAGGACAATCCGGTCTCTCGGGCGCTGTTCGCGGCGTTCGGCGCGGCTTGCCGCGCGCGCGCCGCCGGCCGGGCCCGGCCTATCGAGGGCCTTGATCTCCAGGGACGGCATGTCGCCGAGGGACAGCGCTCCGCCGGGGGACAGCGCTCCAAAGTCGCATGATCGACATCGGACGCTGGCTGCAGGAGCGTGAGATCACCGAGGTCGAGTGCCTGGTGGCCGACATCAACGGCATCGCGCGCGGCAAGATCCTGCCGGCCGCGAAATTCCTGCGCTCGCTGAGCGACGACGGGCTGCGCCTGCCCGAGTCGGTGTTCGTGCAGTCGGTGACCGGCGAGTATCCGGACGACGAGCAGCACCGGGTGATCGATCCGGCGACTGCGCGATGTGCGCATGCGGCCGGATGCGGGATCGCTCAGGCTCGTGCCCTGGTACGACGAGCCGACCGCGCAGGTGATCTACGACTGCTATCAGCATCGACGGCTGCCGAGGTCGCGATCGCGCCGCGCCAGGTGCTCAAGCGGGTGCTGGCGGCCTATCAGGAGCGGGGCTGGCGGCCGGTGGTGGCGCCCGAGCTGGAATTTTTCCTGACCAAGATCAACGACGATCCGGACTACCCGCTCGAGCCGCCGGTCGGCCGCTCCGGCCGCCGGAGACCAGCGCGGCAGGCCTATGGCATCGAGGCGGTCAACGAGTTCGATCCGATCTTCGAGGACGTCTACGACTAGTGCGAGGCGCAGGAGATCGACGTCGATACCCTGATCCACGAGGCCGGCGCGGCGCAGATGGAGATCAACTTCAACCACGGCGACGCGCTCGAGCTTGCCGATCAGGCCTTCCTGTTCAAGCGCACCGTGCGCCAGGCGGCGATCCGGCACGGCATGTACGCGACCTTCATGGCCAAGCCGATGGACGAACGAGCCCGGCAGCGCCATGCACGTCCACCAGAGCGTGATCGACGCCACCACCGGCGAGAACCTGTTCGCCGACGGCGAGGGAGGATCAGCCCGCTGTTCCTCCAGCACATCGCGGGCCTGCAGAAACATCTGCCCGCGGCCATGCCGCTGTCTGGCCCCCAATGTGAACTCCTACCGTCGCCTGCGCCGCCATTCCGACGCGCCGATCAACCTGCACTGGGGCTGGGACAACCGCACCGTCGGCCTGCGCGTGCCGGTGTCCGAGGCGGCCGCGCGACGGGTCGAGAACCGCGTGGCCGGCGCCGACGCCAACCCGTATCTGGCGATCGCAGCGACCCTTGCCTGCGGTTTGCTCGGCATGGTCGACCAGCTCGAACCGACCAAGCCGATCGAGGGCAGCGGCTACCGCCTGGCCCAGACCCTGCCACGCTACCTGCCCGATGCGCTCGATCAGCTGCGTCGCGCCAAGCCGCTGCGCCAGATCCTGGGCGAGGAGTTCGTCGAGGCGCTGATCATGGTCAAGGAGATCGAGCACACTGCCTACCAGCGGGTGATCAGCTCCTGGGAGCGCGAGCATCTCCTGCTGAATGTCTGAGCCGGGTCGCCCACCCGCGCAGCCGAGCCTCGCCCGACAAGGCCCGCGCCGTCGCGACAGGTCACGGCAACCGCAGCCTCATGCCGATCTGGTCTGGCCGATCATGAAGCCGCCACCCGAGCCGTCGAGCAGCGCGCCCGAGATGAACGATGCCTCGTCGGACAACAGCCAGAGGATCGGCCAGGCCATCTCCTCGGGCTGGGCGCAGCGGTTCATGGCGATGGTAT
Organism: uncultured Alphaproteobacteria bacterium; assembly: GCA_963731495.1. Lineage (GTDB taxonomy): Bacteria > Pseudomonadota > Alphaproteobacteria > Geminicoccales > Geminicoccaceae > DASUGG01. Next base: position 63,995 of record CAVSVZ010000053.1, on the reverse strand, counting down.
CCGCGGTCTCGGCGTACAGCTGCCGGATTGCTGCGCACCGCATCGGTCATGTCGGTCATGGTCATGCCGGGCCGCAGCGCATTGACCCGGATGCCCTCGCGCCCGACCTCCTTGGCGAGGCCGATCGTGAAGCTGTCGACCGCACCCTTGCTGGCGGCGTAGGCGGTGCGGCCGGCGCGGCCGCCGACCTCGGCGGCCATCGACGAGACGTTGACGATCGCGCCGCCCTTGCCGCCCTGCCGGGTCGACATGCGGCGCACCGCCTCGCGGCAGCACAGCAGCGTGCCGAGCACGTTGATCCCCAGCAGGCGCTGCAGCGCGCTCTCCTCGAACTCGGCCGCGTTGGCGGTCATCGAGATGCCGGCGCTGTTGACCAGCGCATCGAGTGGCCCCAGCTCGTCGACCTTGCGGAACATCGCCTCGACCTGCTCGCCCGACGCGACGTCGGCCTGCACGGCGATCGCCTTGCCGCCGTCTCGCTCGATCTCGGCGACCAGCGCTTCGGCCTGATCGCGCGCGGCGCGGTAGTTGATCGCGACCGTGTAGCCCCTGCGGGCGGCGAGACGGGCGGTCGCGGCGCCGATGCCGCGCGAGCCGCCGGTGATGAGCAGGTTCATGGTGCCTCCATGCGGTGGGATGCGCCCCGGACCGGGCGCCCGGCTCAGCTTTGCATCCGGACCGCAGTGCCGCAAGCGCACAGGCCCGTATCGTCAGCGCGAATCAGGCCGAGGGCGCGACCTTGCGGGTGCGCATCCGGGCGAGCCGGTTGCTGACCAGGGGCGTCGCGATCGAGATCACGGTCAGCACCAGAAAGACCACCACGATCGGCCGCTCGAGGAAGCGCAGCCAGTTGTGGTCGAAGATGATCAGCGATTGCTTGAGCGTGTTCTCGACCATGGAACCCAGCACCAGCCCCATGATGATCGGGGCCGCGGAAAAGCCGCAGCGCTTGAGCACCGAGCCCAGCAGCGCCGCCACGATCATGATCCAGACGTCGAGCATCGACTGCTCGAGCGCATAGGAGCCGATGCAGGCGAGCACGAACACCGCGGGCCACAGGATCGGCGTCGGAATCAGGGTGATGCGCGCGAACAGCTTTCGCGCCGATCAGGCCCGCGCCCAGGAAGATCAGGTTGGCCAGCAGCATCGCCGTGAAGATCGCGTAGAGCAGCAGCGGGGTCTCGTTGAACAGATGCGGGCCGGGCCGCAGGCCGTGCACCAGCAGGGCGCCGAGGATGATCGCGGTGGTGGCGCTGCCCGGGATGCCGAGCGCCAGGGTCGGCACCATGGCGGCGCCGGTCGCGGCGTTGTTGGCGGTCTCGGGGCCGGCGACGCCACGGATGTCGCCCTTGCCGAACCGCGACTTGTCCCTGGCCCAGCGCTTGGCCTCGTTGTAGCCGATCATCGCCGCGACCGTGCCGCCCTCGGCCGGCAGCAGGCCGATGAAGGTGCCGATGCCGCACGAGCGGGCGATGGTCGAGGCGCAGCGCCGGAAATCCTCGCGGCTCGGCAGGCGGACCGCATCGAGCGCCGCGCGCACCACCTGCTTGTCGAGGCTGCCGGCCTGGGCCAGGAACTCGGTGCCGGCGAACAGGCCGATCATCACGGGGATGAAGTTGATGCCCTCGGACAGCTCCCAGAAGCCGAAGGTGAAGCGGTCGACGCCGGTGGTGAAGTCCATGCCGACGGTGGCGAGCAGCACGCCGAACGCCGCCGCCAATCAGGTTCTTGATCGGCGCCTCGCCGCTGATCGAGGCCAGCATCGACAGGCCGAACAGGGCCAGCGCGAAATACTCCGGCGGGCCGAAGTCGTAGGCGACCCGCGAGAGCAGCGGCGCTGCCGTGATCAGCACGATGACGCTGACGATGCCGCCGATCGCGCTCGAGATCGTGGCGATGCCGAGCGCCAGGCCGGCCCGGCCCTGCTGGGCCAGCGGATAGCCGTCGAACGCGGTGGCCGCCGCCGGCGGTGCGCCGGGCGCGTTGACCAGGATCGCCGTGATCGAGCCGCCATAGGTGCCGGCGCAATACAGCGCCGCGAGCAGCGAGATCGCCGGGATCGGCTCCATGGTCAGGGTGAACGGCAGCAGCAGCGCGGTCGCCATGGTCGAGCTGAGCCCCGGCAACGCGCCCGACGATCACGCCGCCGACGGTGCCCACGAACACCAGCCCGATCAGATAGGGGTCGGCGAACAGCCAGAGCGCGGCGGCGAAGTTGTCCATGCCAGCGCGCTACCAGAAGGCCAGCGGGCTGGGCTCGAAATGCACCTCCAGGACCTCGGCGAACAGGCCGTAGACCGCGAGCGGAAAGCCGATGCCGAACGGTACGATCAGATACCAGCGGCGCTCGCCCCAGAGCACCGGCAGGCCGAGGCAGACCAGCAGCATGGCCGGCACGATGCCGAGCCATTGAAAGGCCAGGACGAAGCCGACCATGACGCCGGCCGACAGCCAGACCATGGCGGTACACGGCGCGTGCGCTCGGCCACCGGACGGCCCAGCACCATCATGGCGATCGGTCAACACCGCGATCACGACGATCACCAGGCGCGGGAACGATGCCGGCTGCACGTTCTGGGCGAGCGCCGGCGGCGCCCGGTCGAAGCTCAGCGTGATCAGCCAGACGACCAGGCAGAACACCAGGATCGCCGCGCCGACGATCAGATCCGGGCGAGCGCGACCGAAGCCGCGCTCGCCGGTCATGTGCCGCCATCGGACGGCTCAGAGCATGCCCAGATCCTTCAGCGCCGACTGGCTCTGATCGTAGATCTTGCGGATCTGCGCGGTCCACTCGTCGCGCCCGGCGACACTGTTGGCGGGCATGCCCGAGGTCTGGATGTAGCCCTGGTAGACGCCGTGGTGCATCGCCGCGAGCAGCCCGTCCTCGAGCACTTTCAGACGCTCCTCGGGCACGCAGCTCAGTGTGACGAAGCCGCGCACGGTCTGCTCCTCGGCGTCGACGCCCTGCTCCTTGGCGGTCGGCGCATCCGGCAACGAGCTCACCCGCTCCGGCGCCAGCACGGCCACGGCGCGGAAGTCGCCGCTGTTGAACTGCGACTCGCCTTCCGCGAAGTTCAGGATCCCGACCTGCACGTCGCCGCCCATCAGGTTGGTGACGATGTCGCCGCCGCCTTCGAACGGCACGACGGTGTAGGGGATGCCGCCCGCAGCCTTGGTGAAGTTGTGGATCGCCAGGTGGTCGGCGCCGCCGACGAAGGTCGTGCCCCATTTGAGCCCGCCGTCGGCCTCCTTGGACTTCGCGATCAGGTCGTCGAGGTTCTGGATGTCGCTGTCGGCGCGCACCGTGATGATCTGCGGATCGAGCGTGGCGCGGGCGAGGCCCACGATCTCGTCGATGGTGACCGGCACCTTGCCCTGGGCGATCTGCAGGATGTGCGACTGGGTCAGCGTCATGATGGTATAGCCGTCGCACTCCTGGCCCTTGAGATATTGCAGCGCCGCCGCACCACTGCCGCCGCGCTTGTTGACCACGACCATGTCCTGATCGAACGCCCGGCGGCCGCGCAGCATCATCATCCGGGTGGTGATGTCGGTGCCGCCGCCCGGTCCGGCATGGGTGATGACGTTGATCGTCTCGCTGGGAAAGTCCTGGGCGAGCGCGCCACCTGCGATCGCCAGGCTCGCGCCGCAAGCCCATGTCGCCAGCAGTGCCGCTCGCGCCGGTCGCAATGGTAGAGTCAGCATGGAAGCCTCCCGTTTGTTGGGACGCCCGATGGTCAGGCGCCAGGGTCCTCTTCAAGGGTCGCGACGAAGCGGCCGCGACCGTGCTGCACGTGCTCACGGCCGGCGCGGAACGCAGCCTGCGGTGTCGCCTTCCCTGATCGCGGCGACGATAGCCCGATGCTCGGCCTGGGACTCCGTGATCCTGCTGACCCGCGACAGCGCGCGGCGCCGGAACAGGTGCATCTCCTTGACCACGCCCTCGTAATTGGCGCGCAGCCGGCGATTGCCGGAAAAATCCATCATCGTGGCGTGAAAGCCCAGATTCAGCTGGTAGTAGCGCTCCTTGTCCGGCGCGGAGACCGCCGCCGTCATCTCCTCGAGCGCAGCTTCCAGCTCGGCCAGCTGCTGCTCGGTGCGCCGCCTGGCGACCAGCTCGCAGGCGAAGCCGAACAGCACGGCGCGCAAATCGTACAGATCGAGCGCTTCCTCGAGCCCGATCTTGCGGACCACGCCGCCGCGATTGGCGACGCTGTCGACCAGGCCCGCCTGGATCAGGCCGCGGATCGCCTCGCGCACCGGCCCGCGGCTGACGCCCAGCTCCTCGGCCAGCGGCGCTTCGGTCAGGCGCGAGCCGGCCGGGATCTCGCCGGTCAGGATGCGGCGCTCAATCTCCCGCTGGACCGCACTGGTCAGGGTCTGGATATTACGGGCATCGAACCGTTCGGCAGCGACGACGGCCATCGGGTCCTCGCGAATCGACCTCGAAGGCGGGACGATAGGTTTCTTGCGAGGAAATTGTCAACTGTCTACCATGGCCGAGCAGCCACCGGCTCGCGTGCGTTGCCGGCTCCTATGCGGAGGATACCCATGTCCCATCTGCCGGCCAGCGAGGCCCTTTCCAGGTTCACCGTGCTCGATCTGACCCGGGTGCGGGCCGGCCCGACCTGCGTGCGCCAGCTGGCCGACTGGGGCGCGAACGTCATCAAGATCGAGATGCCGGCGCGGGGCTCCCGACGGCGAATGCGCTGGGCGGCCCGCGCGCCGGCTCCGGACTTTCAGAACCTGCACCGCAACAAGCGCAGCATGACCCTGAACCTCAAGGAGGAGGAAGGCCGAGCGATCTTCATGGCGCTGGCCAAGCGCGCCGACGTGGTGGTCGAGAACTACCGGCCGGACGTCAAGCATCGCCTGGCATCGACTATGACGATCTGAAGGCGGTCAATCCGCGGATCATTCTACGCCAGCATCTCCGGCTTCGGCCAGGACGGGCCCTACAGCAAGCGGCCGGGCTTCGACCAGATCGCCCAGGGCATGGGCGGGCTGATGTCGATCACCGGCCTGCCGGGCCAGGGGCCGGTGCGGGTCGGCATCCCGATCGCCGATCTTTGCTGCCGGCCTGTTCGCGGCGCAGGGCATCCTGGTCGCCCTGCTCGAGCGCGAGAGGTCCGGCGAGGGCCAGTGGGTGCAGACCTCGCTCTTGCAGGCCCAGGTGTTCATGCTCGACTTCCAGGCGGCGCGCTGGCTGGTCGACCAGGACGTGCCCAAGCAGGCCGGCAACAACCATCCGACCAGCATCCCGACCGGCGTGTTCCCGACCGCCGACGGCCACATCAACATCGCGGTCGCCGGCCAGGAGATCTGGGAGCGCTTTTGCGAGGCGATCGGCCAGCCGCAGCTGATGGAGGAGCCGGCTTATGCCACGGGCGCGCCGACCGCTCGAACAATCGCGACCAGCTGAACGCGCGAGATCGCCGAGGTCACCCGGCGCCGGACCAGCGCTCACTGGATCGATCTTCTCAACGAGGCCGGCGTGCCGTGCGGGCCGATCAACACCATCGACCAGGTGTTTGCCGACCCGCAGATCCGGCATCTCGGCATGGCCCAGCCGGTCCGCTCGCACGAGCGCGGCCATACCGAGCTGGTCGGCCAGCCGGTCGGCATGAGCCGGACGCCGAGTCGCGGATCCCGCATGCCGCCGCCGCTGATGGGCGAGCATACCGACGAGATCCTGGCCGATCTCGGCTATGACGATGCGCGCATCGCAGCGCTGCGCGACGCGGGCGTGATCTGATTCCTGGTTTGCGGCGCCGGCCCGCTCCCCTCCCAACCACCTATGCAAAGCCTTGGGCTACCCTCGTGGGTGGTTGGGAGAGGGCCGGCGCGCGCAGTCGAAAAGTGGAGATGCGATGACGGACAAGATCGTGAGCAGCCACCAGGACGGCGTGGCGCACATCCAGTTCAACAATCCCGAGCGGCGCAACGCCGTCTCGCTCGAGATGTGGCAGGCGGTCGGCCGCGCCCTGGACGGCTTCGCGGCCGACCAGCGGGTGCGCGTGGTGGTGCTCTCGGGCGCCGGCGACAAGGCGTTCGTGTCCGGCGCCGACATCTCCAAGTTCGAGCAGGAGCGCTCGAGCGCCGAGGCGATCGCGCATTACAACGCGATCACCGCCGACGTGTTCGCCAAGCTCGCGGACTTCGCCAAGCCGACCATCGCCCAGATCACGCGGCAGCTGCGTCGGCGGCGGCGTGGCGCTCGCGGTGTGCTGCGATCTGCGCATCTGCGGCGAGGGCTCGCGCTTTGGCATCCCGGCCGCCAGGCTCGGCCTTGGCTACGGCTTTGCCGGCGTCAACCGCCTGGTCCAGCTGGTCGGCCCGTCGTTCGCCAAGGAGATTTTTTTCACCGCCCGCCTGTTCTCATCGGCCGAGGCGCGTGAGATGGGGCTGGTCAACCGGGTCGCTGCCGGACGCCGAGGTCGAGGCCTACGTCACCGACTACGCGCGCCGGATCACCGAGAACGCGCCGCTCACGGTCGGCTCGATCAAGGCGATCGTCGGCGAGGCCATGAAGGACCCCGAGGACCGGGACCTGGCGCGCTGCGCCGCGCTGGTCGATGCCTGCTACGCCAGCCAGGACTACATCGAGGGCCGTCGCGCCTTCATGGAGAAGCGCAAGCCCCAGTTCGTCGGCGCGTGAGCCCGTCGGCGCCTGACTCTTTGCCATGCCGCTGATTACCGACGCCAATCGCAAGTGGTGGACACTGATCGCGACCGGCCTGGCGCTGTTCACGGTCAACGTCGACTATTGGGGGGTCGCGGTGCTGCTGCCGGAGATCGGCAAGCAGTTCGGTGCGCCCACCGAGCAGCTCGAATGGGTGGTCAACGCCTTCATCCTGCTGTTCGCTTCGCCGGTGATCGCGGTCGGCCGGCTGGGCGACATCATCGGCCGGCGCAAGATTCTGCTGGCCGGTCTCGCCATCTACGCGCTGGCATCGCTCGGCTGCGCCCTGGCCGGCGGCATCGGCTGGCTGATCTTCTGGCGGTCGATTCAGGGCCTGGGCTCGGCGCTCTATTTCGCCAGCTCGCTCGCTATCGTGAGTAACGTCTTTCCCGCCAAGCAACGCGGCATGGGCATCGGCCTGTGGACCGCGATCGGGCTCACGGGTGCGGCGTCCGGGCCGGTGATCGCCGGCGTGCTGACCGGGGTCTTCGGCTGGCAGGTGCTGTTCTATTTTAGTGGCGGCGTGGCGGTTCCGGCGATTGCGTTGACGCTGTTCGCGGTGCGCGAGACGCGGGACGACAAGGCGGACCGACGGGTCGACTGGGCCGGGTTCGTCACCGTGACCCTGGCGGTGGTGCTGCTGGTGTTCGGCATCGAGCGCAGCACGGCGCTGGGCTGGGGCTCGCCGGTGGTGCTCGGCTCGCTGGCGGGCTCGGCGCTGGTCATGGTGCTGTTCGTCCGGATCGAGCGCGCCATCGCCTATCCCCTGATCGAGCTCAATCTGTTCCGCGATCGCGACTATGTGCTGGCGACCGCGATCGGCACGGCGACGAATTACATCATTGCAGCGGTGATCTTCTTCATGACGCTGTATTTGCAGCGTGTGCGGGCCATGTCCGCGATCGAGACCGGCTTGATGTACTTGTTTCTGTCGGTGCCGTTCGTGGCGATCTCGCCGGTCGCCGGGCGCATGACCGACAGACTGGGACCGCGGCTGCCCCTGTTCCTCTCGCTGATCGCCTATGCCGCCGGCCTGGTGGCGCTGGCCTTGATCGCGGTCGACAGCGGGCTTTGGCTGATCGGCATCGGCATGCTGCTGGTCGGCACCGGCATGGCGCTGGCGTTCAACGTCAGCACGGTCGTCGCCATGCTGGCCCTGCCGGAGAGCAAGGCAGGCGCTGCAGGCGGCGTGCTGATGACCATCCGCCACGTCGGCAACGGGCTTGGCGTGGCGGTGACCGGTGTGATCTTCAACGCGCTGGCGCAGGCGAAGCTTGCCGATCTGCTGCAGGCGCGCGGTGCCGACGTCTCGCCAGGGCAGCTGCCCGAGCTGCGAGGCCTGCTCGCGGGATCGAGCGCGGCACGCGACAGGCTGGCTGCGATGTCGACCGAGATCCAGGACCACGTCGACGCGATCACGCACGCTGCCTTCGTCGACGGCTTCGCCGGGGCGATGCTGGCCTGTCTGCCGTTGTGCGTGATCTGCTTCGTGCTGGTATTCTGGATCAGACCGGCGGCCAAGGAGACGCCATGATGGCCGGACGTCTGGCGGACAAGGTAGCACTGGTGCTCGGCGCCGGCGCGGTCGGTCCGGGCTGGGGCAACGGTCGCGCCACGGCGGCGCTGTTCGCGCGCGAGGGCGCCCAGGTGTTCGGTGTCGATCGCAGCGCGGACGCGTTGGCCGAGACCGCAGACAGCATCGAGACCGGCGCGTTCGCCTCGCATGTCGCCGACGTCACCAGGCCGGACGAGGTCGCAGCACTGGTCAAGGCCTGCCTCGATCGCTTCGGCCGGATCGATGTGCTGGTCAACAATGTCGGCGGCTCGGCGCCGGGCGATCCGGTCAGCATGCCGGCAGAGGTCTGGGCGCAGCAGCTCGACCACAACCTCACCTACGTGTTCCACAGCTGCAAGCACGTGATCCCGATCATGGTCCGCCAGGGCGGCGGCGCCATCGTGAACCTGGCCTCGATCGCAGCGCTCCGCCATTTCGGCGCCGACGTCGCAGCCTATGCCGCGTCCAAGGCCGGCCTGATCCATTTTTCGCGCGTCACCGCAGTCAAATACGCGCGGCACAAGGTGCGCATCAACACGGTGATCCCAGGCCTGATGCACACCCCGCTGGTGACGGTGAGGCTTGCCGGCGACCGCGCCCAGGGCGACCTCGACAAGCTGATCGCGGCGCGCCATCGTCAGGTGCCGATGGGCCATATGGGCGATGGCTGGGACGTGGCCCACGCCGTGCTGTTCCTGGCCTCCGACGAGGCCCGCTACATCACGGCGACCGAGCTGGTGGTCGACGGCGGCCTGAGCGCCAGCTGCGTCGCGCCCCACCCGGATGCGGGTTAGGTTGGTTCCCGGCTGAACCGCTCTAGCCGGCGCGGTGCTGGGTCGTGAGCATTCTCTGGAGCTCACGCGCGATCGCGGCCCCGAGCTCGTCCGGCAGGATCAGCGCCGGCAGCCATTGGCCGGTCTTGGGGTTGCGATAGTGCGGCGCTTCGATGGTGACCCGGCCGTTGCGCCGGATCACCCTGACCCCTTGCACCGTCAGACCGATGCCATCCAGCTCGAGCTCGATCGCCGCCAGAGCGGTCAGCCGGCCGGCCCCGTGGACCCGCTCCATATCGGTCACCGTGAAGGTGACCGTGGTGGTGGCGGCCGCGTCCACGGTTAGCCCTCGGAGCGCCGAAAGATATACTGGTACCACTCGAACCTGATCCGGCGCTGCACCAGCGTTCCTTTGGCCAGGTCGGTGGCGGCGTGGCGATAGGCGGCGGCCCGGCCCGCGATCTCGGGGTCATTGGCGACATCGGCGCTGAGGTTGCCCTCGTGGTATTGGATCACCTCGCCGGGCTCGAGCGCCTTGATCTCCTGCCAGGCATTCCGATAAGCCGCGTCGCGCCGTTCGCTCGGTCGGATTCTGGCAGGCATGAAAGGTGGCCGGGGCGTATCGCCCGGCGCCAACTCGGTCTTGGCCATGGCGCTCAGCAGTCGGTTGTTGTTGTTTTCTGAGACAAATCTAAGAACGTGCCGTCCGTGTTCAAATTAATGTTGTGTCATACCGCCGCAACGACCTCGTCACGTTGCCTCGGTGCCTTCGATCGCACAACAGCCAGCAAACAGCAGCAACAGCAGCAAACAGCAGCAACAGCAGCAACAGCCAGCACACAGCCAGCACAGCCAGCACACAGCACCACAAGGCGAAGATGATCAGTGCCCAAAGCGCAAGGCTGGAGCCCACGATGAACAGCGTGCTGGCCCAGCGCGGCCAACGGCCATCGTCGTCCTCTTCCTCCGCCGTCACGCCGTACAGGCGGCCCGGAACAGCCGCGCTCTCTTCAGCCACGGCTCCCTACTCCATGGCGCGCACGATTTCCTCGGTCATCTTCTTGGCGTCGCCGAACAGCATCATGGTGTTGTCATGGAAGAACAGGCTGTTGTCGATGCCGGCATAGCCCGGCGCCATCGAGCGCTTGACGAAGAATACCGCCTTGGCCTTCTCGACGTCCAGCACGGGCATGCCGTAGATCGGGCTGTTGGGATCGGTCTTGGCGGCCGGATTGGTGATGTCGTTGGCGCCAATCACATAGGCGACGTCGGCGGTCTGGAAGTCGTTGTTGATGCCTTCCATCTCGTGCACGACATCGTAGGGCACGTTGGCCTCGGCCAGCAGCACGTTCATGTGGCCGGGCATGCGACCGGCAACCGGATGGATCGCAAACTTGACGTCGACGTCATGCTCGGTCAGCACGTCCATCAGCTCACGCACCGCATGCTGGGCCTGGGCGACCGCCATACCGTAGCCCGGCACGATGATCACCGAGCGTGCGTTCTGCATGATGAACGCCGCATCCTCCGCACTGCCAGGCCTGACCGCGCGATCTTCCTGCTCGCCTGCGACCGCGCTGGTCTCGCCGAAGCCGCCGAGAATCACGCTGACGAAGGAGCGGTTCATCCCCTTGCACATGATGTAGCTGAGGATCGCGCCCGAGGAGCCGACCAGGGCACCGGTCACGATCAGCAGCGGATTGTTCAGCGTGAAGCCGATGCCGGCCGCGGCCCAGCCCGAATACGAATTGAGCATCGAGATCACGACCGGCATGTCGGCGCCGCCGATCGGCACGATCAGGAGCACGCCGATGGCGAAGGCCAGCAGGGTCATCAGCCAGAAGGCGATGGTGCTTTCGGTCGAGGCGAACAGGATCAGCAGCAGCACGATCGCCGCACCGATCGCGATGTTGATCAGGTGCCGGCTGGGCAGCATGATCGGCGCACTGCGCATCAGCGCCTGGAGCTTGGCGAAGGCGATGATCGAGCCGGTGAAGGTGATCGCGCCGATCACCGTGCCGAGCCCCATCTCGACCCGGTTCATCGTCTTGATGCCGCCGTCGGGGTGGGTGATGCCGTAGGCGGCGGGGTCGTATAGCGCGGCCGCGGCGACGAACACCGCCGCCATGCCGACCAGGCTGTGAAAGGCCGCGACCAGCTGCGGCATCGCGGTCATCTCGATGCGGCGCGCGATGATCGCGCCGATCGTGCCGCCGATCGCCAGCCCGACGATGATCAAAAGATAGCTGCCCCAACCCGGCTCCGGCAGCGCGAACAGCGTGACGATCACGGCGATCGTCATGCCGGCGATGCCGATCCAGTTGCCCTGTTGTGAGGTCGCCGGCGAGGACAGGCCGCGCAGGGCCAGGATGAAGCAGATCGCGGCGATCAGATAGCCGAACGCGACCAGGTTCGCCATGCGTCGATCCCCCTCAGCCGCGCTTCTTGAACATGCCCAGCATGCGCTGGGTCACCAGGAAGCCGCCGAAGATGTTGACCGCGGCCAGGATCACGGCGAGGAACCCGATCCCCTTCGAGAAGCTGAGACCGGCCGGCCCGGTCGCGATCAACGCGCCGACGATGATCACGCTCGAGATCGCGTTGGTCACCGACATCAGCGGCGTGTGCAATGCGGGGGTGACGCTCCAGACGACGAAGTAACCGACGAAGATCGCCAGCACGAACACGATCAGGTTGTACAGCCCCGGGTCGATCGCTGCCATGGTACCCCTTCCCTCACGCGGCGCTTGGATAATCAGGTGGTCCGGCTCACGCCGCTTGGGCGCCGGTCAGGCGCGGATGGACCACCTTGCCGTCCCTGGTGAGCATGGTGCCCTCGAGCAGATCGTCGTCTCGATCGAGCGCCAGCTCCTTGGTCTCCTTGTCGATCATGAGCTGGACGAAGTTGTAGAGATTGCGCGCGTACAGGGCTGAGCAGGCCGGCGCCAGCTGCGAGGGCAGATTGGCCGGCCCGAGGATGGCCACGCCCTTGCGTCGGACCGTCCTGCCGAGCTTGCTCGGCTCGCAGTTGCCGCCGGAGTTCGACCGCCATGTCGACCACCACCGAGCCCGGCTTCATCGCCTCGATCATCTCGTTGGTGACGATCAGCGGCGCCTTGCGGCCCGGGATCTGCGCGGTCGTGATCACCAGATCCTGGCTTTTGAGCGTCTGCGCCAGAAGCTCGCGCTGCTTTTGCTGCTGGGCCTCGGCAAGCTCCTTGGCGTAGCCGCCCTGGGTCGCCGCTTCCTCGACCGGCACGCCGACGAACTTCGCACCCAAGCTCTCCACCTCTTCCTTGGCAGCCGGCCGGACGTCGGTCGCCGAGACCACCGCACCCAGCCGGCGCGCGGTCGCGATCGCCTGCAGGCCGGCGACACCCGCGCCGATCACGAACACCTTGGCCGGCGGCACCGTGCCGGCCGCGGTCATCATCATCGGCATCACCCGGCTGAATTCGGCCAGGCCGTCGAGCACCGCCCGGTAGCCGGCGAGGTTGGCTTGAGAGGACAGCACGTCCATCGCCTGAGCACGGGTCGTACGCGGCAACAGCTCCATGGCAAAGGCCGTGACTCCGGCCTTGGCGTATGCCTCCACCTGGTCGTGATGCAAAAGCGGGTCGAGCAGACCGACCAGCGCGAGCCCCGGCTTGAGCCAGGCCATCTCATCGCCCTCGTCCTCGCCCGGCTGCAGCGGCCGGCGCACCTTGAGCACCAGATCGGCCGCCTGGTACAGGGCCTCGGGCTGATCCACGATGTGGGCGCCAACCGCGGTGAACGCCTCGTCCGGCAACAAGGCGCCGGCGCCCGCGCCCTTCTCCACCAGGACATCGATGCCGTCCGCGATCAGGCGCTTTGCCGTATCGGGCGAAGCGGCAACCCGCAACTCATGTGGCCGACGCTCCTTGGGAACCCCGATCTTCATGGCCAAAGGCCTTCCCTGTGCGAAGATTGTCTTGGACGAGTGTGTTTATCGCTTCGCCGCGCCTTCGCAAAGGGGGAGATCGCGCAGCGGCCGCCCCGGACACCAGACAGACACCAGACCGGCGGTGGTTGACCGCTCGGCGCTGATCGCGTAAACAGAGAAATTCGGGTCGCGGCGTGAAATCAGTGGTATTGCTCGGCCGCGATGCCGGCGATCCCCACCTTGGCCTCTCCACCGCCACTTTCAGGAGGGCATGGCTATGCCCCGGGCTCGGTTCAGAGCGTTTGCCGAACTGGTGCCGATCGGGCGGCATGCGCTTGCTGTGGCGGGTACGAAGGGTGCTCTTTGGTGCCGTCTCGTGGCGGCCTGGCAGCGCGGCGGGCTGTGGCGCGCTGCTGGCCGGACCGGGACCTCGCTGGCTGCGATCATCTCGGGGGCTGCGATCATCTCGGGCTCCGGTCGCACACGCCGCGTCGCGACGGAGTGGCCGGCTCGACGGCGATCGGCCCTTGCCATCGGCTTGTTGGCCGCGTCGCTGGTCGCCTCGCAAGCCGCCGGCGCCGGCGATCGCGTCGTCAACAAGCTCGATGGCTACCGACTAGGCGTGTTCCCCTATCTATCAACGCTTGAGATCGAGCGGATCTATGGTCCGGTCGCGGCGCAGTTCTCCGAAGAGCTAGGCCGCCCGGTACAGCTCAAGACAAAGCTCACATTCGATGGCTTTGCCGAGGAGTTGAGGAAGGAAACCTACGACATCATTCTGGTCCATCCGTTCTTCTATGTCTTCGCGAGCGACAGACATCATTACCTGCCGTTGGCGCGGCTGGAAGAGCCGCTGACCGCGCTGGTCATGGTGCGAGAGGACGATTCGATCGCGAGACTGGCCGATCTTCGAGGCAAAACGATTGCACTGCCATCCGCGCTTTCTGCGGTCAGTGAGCTGATCAAGGTGGCCTTGTTCGAAGGCGGCCTCGTGCCCGGCGTCGATGTCACGTTGGTCCACCATCGGTCCAAGCCTTCTTGCCTGCAAGCGGTCGCGATCGGGCGGGCGAGTGCCTGCGTCCTGCCCAGATTCGCTCTGTCGCAGATCGATCCCAACAACGATCTCAAACTCCGCAAGGTGTTCGAGACCGACCCGGTGTGCGGTTTCGTGTTTGCGGTCCATACCAGGGTCCTCGAATCCGATCGCATCGGGATCTCGAGAGAGATTTTCGACCTGGCCGCTCACGGCCGAGGGGAGACGGATCCTGGCCGGCGGTGCATGGACGCGCTTCGTCCCCGCGCGGGATGAGGACTTCGACGACGTTCGGCGAAAGGTCCTGAAGTTGCACCGCTTCGCCCAAGGGTGATCACGATGTCGCTCAAGAGCCACATCGCTGTGACGCTCGTCGCGCTGGCAACGATCCCGCTGGTGGTCGTGCCATCGGGCACCCTGCGCGGCGACGCAGGTTCGCTCGCGGCCCGGCTCTTCGACCATCCGATCGAAGCGGCCGACCGAGGGACGCGCAAAGTCGGCCCGAGCACCGCCACAATCCTTGCCTCGTCTTCGCAGGCGGCGGGCACCGGCGAGCGGCCTGCGAGCACGTTCGAGCCCTATCGGCTTGGCGTGTTCCCCTATGCTCACGTGCTGACGATCGATCGGATCTACGGCCCGCTGGCCGCGCAGCTGGCGGAAGACCTCGGTCGGCCAGTCCTGGTGAAAACCAAGTCGACCGACAAAGACTTCGCGCAGGAGCTGCAAGAGGAGGCCTACGAGATCCTCGTGGTCCATGGCTTCTACTATGTGGAAGCCGTGGACAGCCTCCACTATCTGCCCTTGGCGCGCCTGGACAAGCCGCCGATGTGCGCCTCCGTGCTGGTGCGTAAGGACGACCCCGCCAAGGTGCCGAGCGATCTGGTCGGACGCACCATCAGCCTGCCTCCAGAGTTCTCGGGCATCGGCAGACTGGTGGAGGGGGCGCTGATCGAGCATGGGCTGGCACCCAGCGATGTCGTGCTGCAGCGTCAGGTGTCCGGTCGAGCCTGCCTGCAGGCACTTGCCATGGGCGCAGTGGATGCGTGCGCGGGGCCCGACTTCATGACCTCACAGTTCAACCTGAAGCATGAGCTCGGGCTTCGCACGCTGTTCGAGTCCCGCAGGGTCAGCAACATGGTGATTGCTGCTCATTCGCGCATTCCCGAAGGGGAGCGCGAGCGAATCCTGAGGTCGATCCTGGCTTGGTCGGAATCGCCCAACGCGACCGCGATCCTGCCTGGCGGTCCGTGGAAGCGTTTCGTTCCTGCCAAGGATTCGGACTACGACGACTTCCGATACTACGTCTCCGAACTGCGACCGTTCGCCGAGAGATAGGCCGCGATGTCACTGAGATACCGCATTGCGGTCACGATCCTCGCTCTGGAGGCGATCCTGATTACGGCCGTCCTGTGGACGACCCTCGACGAGTTGATGGATCAGGTTCGAAATCAGGCCGAGCGCGCGGAAGAGGTCACGCTCCGGCTGCTTCACGATCTCAGTCAGATCGCCCTGCTGACCGACGAGTTCGCCGAGGTGCAGGCGTTCATCGAAAGCGCTCGCCGGGACCCCCGGATTCGTGCGGTGATGATCGGTGACATCTATGGACGGGTGGTCGCCGCAACCGACACCGCGCTGCTGGGCCACGCCATGCCGGTGCTGCGAGACGGCGAGCACACCTATTGGCGTGCGGTCGAGATCCGTGGGCACGCGGGCCGCCTCGGTCGACTTTCGGTCGAGTTCTCGAATCGCCCGATCGAGGCGGCGTCTGGCAGGATACGAAATCTCGGCATCAGCATCGCCGTGACCGGGATGGCGTTGATCGCCCTGGTCAGCCTCGGCATCGGCTTTATCCTTACCCGTCGGCTGCAAAGGCTGGCCGACGCGGCCGACCGCATCGCCGCCAACGACACCAGCGTGCGGGCCGACGTGTCCGGTCGCGACGAGGTTGCGCGTGTCGGCCGTGCGTTCAACAGCATGGTCGATCGCATGTCGGACACGGTCAAGGCGTTGGAGGCGGCGCGCGATCGCCTGATACAACCGACCGAGGCGATGTCCGAAGGTTTTGCGCTCTGGGACGCGAACGACCGCCTGGTGCTCTACAATAGCAAGTTTGCCGACATGTTCGAGGACGCGCCGAATTGCCTGGTGCTCGGCATGACCTTCGAGCAGCTGTGCACCCCGTTTTACCAGCACGTCGTGGCGACCGACGACCGACCGCCCCTGGCGGCGTGGTTGGCCGACCGTCTGACCTGGCACCGCGATGCGCCGAGCGCGCGCGAGACCCTGTTGCGCGACGGACGTTGGATGTCGACCCGCGAGTTCCGGACGCCGGATGGAGGCAAGGTAGGAATTTACGCCGATGTCACCGAAGCGAAGGAGCGGCAGCAGGCGCTCAAGCACAGCGAGCAGCGCATGCGCGCGGTCATGAACTCGGTGATCGATGGGATCCTGACCCTGGCCGAAGACGGCGCCATTGAATCGGCCAATCCGGCCGCCGCCAAGATCTTCGGCTACGCCCCATCTGCCATGATCGGACTGGGCGTCAGCGAGCTGCTGGCGCATCCCGGCCCGGGCAGGCCAACGGGACCAGTCATGCTGTCTGGCGCCGACTTTACCAACCTGCCCGGCCAGACGCTGCTGGAGAAGGTCGGCGTGCGCAAGGATCGCGCGACCTTTGCCATCGAGCTTTCGGTCACCTCGATCGAGCTGCACGGACGCCGCACGTTCATCGCTGCGGTGCGTGACATCACTGCGCGCAAGAAGGCCGAGGAGTCGGTGCTGCACCACGCCACCCACGACATCCTGACCGAGCTGCCCAACCGAGCCTTGTTCGACGACCGGCTCAAGACCTCGCTGCGGCATGCCGCGCGGACCGGTGAGATGCTGGCAGTTCTGTTCCTCGATCTCGATCGGTTCAAGATGATCAACGACACCTTGGGCCACACGATCGGCGACGCGCTGCTGGTCGCGATCAGCCGTCGGCTGCGCAGCACCGTGCGCGAAGAGGATACCGTGGCGCGCATGGGTGGCGATGAGTTCATCTTCATCCTGCGCGGCCTGCGCAGCAGCGACGACGCGGTCAAGCCGGCACAGAAGATCCTCGCTGCGATCCGGCCACCGTTCCATGTGCAGGGCCATGAGCTGCACGTCACCGCCAGTATCGGCGTCAGCCTGTATCCCGACGATGGCGCGGCACCCGAGCAGCTGCTGCGGAGCGCCGACGTCGCGCTGTACCGCGCCAAGGACGGCGGCCGCAATCGCCTGCAGCTGTACAACCCGAGCATGAACGCGCGGATCGTCGAGCAGATGACGCTGGAGAAGCATCTGCGCCGGGCGCTCGAGCAGCAGCAGTTTGGCTTGGTCTATCAGCCGCAGATCGATCTCGCCACGAACCAGCTGGTCGGTGTCGAAGCGCTGCTGCGCTGGCATCATCCCGAGCTCGGCCTGATGCGGCCCGAGCAGTTCGTGCCGCTGGCCGAGGATACCGGCCTGATCCATCAGCTGGGCTTGTGGGTGCTGTGGACCGCATGCGGACAGTGTCGCGCATGGTGCGAAGCCGGTCTGCCGCGCCTGCGCATGGCTGTGAACATGTCGGCACGCCAGTTCCAGCGGCGCGAGCTGGAGTTGCGGGTGCAGGAGGTGCTGGCCGAGACGGGCATGGAGCCGGGCTGCCTCGACCTCGAGATCACCGAAAGCGTGCTGATGGAGGAAGGCGACGGCACGGCCGGCATGCTCGACAACCTGGCCGCAATCGGCATCGGCCTGGCGCTTGACGACTTCGGCACCGGCTATTCGTCGCTCAGCTACCTCAGGCGCTTTCCGATCAAGCGTCTCAAGATCGACTGCTCGTCGGTGCGCGATATCAGCATCAGCGAAGGCGACGCCGCGCTCGCCCGCGCGGTGATCGCCATGGCCCACGGACTGGGCGTCAGCGTGATCGCCGAGGGCATCGAGACGGTCGATCAGCTGGCCATGCTACGCGCCTATGGCTGCAACGAGGGCCAGGGCTATCTGCTGGGTCGTCCGGTCCTCGGCTCGGAGATCCCGAGGCTGGTGCACGCCAGCAGGCCCGCCGTGCCGGCACCGGCACTCGCGCTCGCCGGCGGCGACTGATCGCCGAGCTGCCGGCGGGCTTGGCTCAACCCGGCAGCGGCAGTCCCTGCGCGGTGAGCGCCTCGGTCTGGCGGCGCTCCAGGGCGTCGACGTCGAAGCCGTCGATCAGCTCCATGAACATCTGGTGCCAGTTGATCTCGGCGCCAAGATGCATGAACACCGAGCCGAGGCCGATCGCCGCGCGATCCATCAGCACGAACTCGCGCGGCGGCGTGACGCCGCCGATCCTGCGCAAGCCGCGCTGCACGTTGAACGCGACCTCGCGGCCATAGGCGCCGGAATTGGTCTCCTCGATCAGGCGCGGCCGATCCTCCATCAGCGGCGCATAGATGAACGCGGCCCAAAGATTGAGGGTGTCGATCACGTCCTTGCGCAGGTCGGTGAAGCCCCAGGTCTCGTAGGCGTGCACGGCGAGCGCCATGTCGCCGCGCTCCAGCGCCCAGTACAGGTCGATCACGCCCTGCACCAGCGCCGGCCGGAACACGCGGATGCAGCCGAAGTCGAGCAGGTTGAGCTGCATCTCGGGTGACGCGGTATAGTTGCCGAGATGCGGATCGCCGTGGATCACGGCGTAGTCGTAGAACGGCACATACCAGGCGCGAAACAGGTTGTAGGCGAGCGCATTGCGCTGCTCGATCGGCGCGTCCTCGAAGTCGGTCAGCCGCTGCCCGTCGAGCCACGTCATGGTCAGCAGCCGGCGGGTCGACAGCTCGGCCAGGACCTCGGGCACGGCGACCTGGGGCTCGTCGCCCAGCATGTGCCGATAGAGCGCCATGTGCCGGCCCTCGCGATCGTAATCCAGCTCCTCGCGCAGGCGCTCGGCCAGCTCCTCGTAGATCTGCGCGGGATTGATCGACTGGTCGTAGCGGCGATAGAGGCTGAAGATCAGGCTGAGCTGGGCCAGATCCGCCTCCACCGCACTTTCGATGTTGGGATATTGCAGCTTGCAGGCCAACGCCCGACCGTCGAGCGCGGTGGCGCGGTGAACCTGGCCGAGCGAGGCGGCGGCCGCGGCCTCGAGCGAGAAGTCCTTGAACCTGCTCGGCCAGCCGGGCCCCAGCTCGGACGCCATGCGCCGACGCACGAACGGCCGGCCCATCGGCGGCGCCTGCGACTGCAGCTGGGACAGCTGGGCGGCGTATTCCTTCGGCAGGGCCTCGGGAATGGTCGACAGCAGCTGCGCCACCTTCATCAGGGGCCCCTTGAGGCCGCCAAGCGCCAGCCGCAGCTCCTCGGCATGGCGGCTCTGGTCGATCTCGATGCCGAGCAGGCGCTGGCCGGCCAGGCGCGCCGCCAGCCCGCCCATCGCGCCGGAAACCTG
The DNA here is from genome assembly GCA_963731495.1 of uncultured Alphaproteobacteria bacterium. Lineage (GTDB taxonomy): Bacteria > Pseudomonadota > Alphaproteobacteria > Geminicoccales > Geminicoccaceae > DASUGG01. Next base: position 44,614 of record CAVSVZ010000053.1, on the reverse strand, counting down.
GGCGTAGCGGAGCACCCGCCCGCCCAGCGTGTTCTCGGTCTCCCCGTCAGCCACGACGTGGATCAGCCATGGGTGGGGTCAGTCATGGCTCGGCAGCTCGGCGTCGAGCTGATCGATCAGGGCCTCGACCATGCCGAGGCCGCGGCTCCAAAAGCCAGGATCGCTGGCGTCGAGGCCGAACGGTGCCAGCAGCTCCTGATGGCGCAGCGTACCGCCGGCCTCGAGCAGGCTCAGATAGCGCTGCTCGAAGCCCTTCGGCTCGGCCTGGAACACCGCATAGAGCGAGTTCACCAGGCAGTCGCCGAAGGCATAGGCATAGACGTAGAACGGCACGTGGACGAAATGCGGGATGTAGCTCCAGAACGCCCGGTAGGCGTCGTCGAAGCGGAACGCCGGTCCGAGGCTCTCGGTCTGGACGTCGAGCCAGATCTTGCCGAGCTCGTCAGCGGTCAGCTCGGCCTTCTGGCGGGCGTCGTGCACCCGGCGCTCGAACTCGACGAAGGCGATCTGCCGGACCACCGTGTTGAGCGCATCCTCGATCTTGCCGGCCAGCAGAACGCGCCGCTGGACCGGATCGCGCTCGGCCGCCAGCAGCGAGCGAAAGGTCAGCTGCTCGCCGAACACGGACGCGGTCTCGGCCAGGGTCAGCGGGGTCGAGGCCATCAGCGGGCCCTGCCGGCCGGCCAGCACCTGATGCACGCCGTGGCCGAGCTCGTGCGCCAGGGTCATCACGTCGCGCGTGCGTCCCTGGTAGTTCATCAGCACATAGGGATGCACGCTGGGCACGGTCGGATGGCAGAACGCGCCGGCATCCTTGCCCGGCCGCAAGGCGGCATCGATCCAGCCCTGGCGGAAGAAGCGATCGAGAATATCGGCCAGGCGCGGCGAAAAGCCGCGATAGGCGTCGAGCACGATCACCTTGGCGTCCGACCAGGCGACCCGCTTGTCGCTGTCCTCGGGCAGCGGCGCATTGCGGTCCCAATGCTCGAGATGATCGAGCCCGAGCCAGCGCGCCTTCAGCCCATAATAGCGGTGCGACAGGCGTGGAAAGGAGTCGCGAACCGCGTGGATCAGAGCGTCCACGACCTCGTCCTCGACGTGATTGGCGAGGTTGCGGCTGGAGATCGGACGCGCGAACTGGCGCCAGCCGTCCTCGATCTGCTTGTCCTTGGCCAGCGTGTTGGTGATCAGGGCGAACAGTCGCAGGCTCGGCGTCAGCACCGAAGCGATCGCGGTTGCCGCTGCCTGCCGCTTGGCGCGGTCCCGGTCGGAGAGCAGGTCGAATACCTCGCTGCTGGTGAGCTCCTTGCCGTCCAGCGGAAAGCGAAGCCCGGCCATGGTCTCGTCGAACAGGCGGATCCAAGCACTCCGGCCGGTGACCGATTTCTCATGCAGCACCCGCTCGATCTCGTCGTCCAGCTGATGCGGCCGGAAGCTGCGGACGTCACGAATCCACGACCGGTAGCGCGCCAGCCGCGCCGACTGATCGAGCTTCTCGGCAAGCGCCTGGTCCTCGATCCGATTGAGCTCCAGGGTCAAGAACAGGAGCCTGGTGCCGATCTGGGTGACCCGCTCGTGGACGGTCTGATAGAAGCGCCCGATCTCCGGGTCGTCTGCCTTGGCGGCGTGCAGCAGCTGGGCGTAGCTCATCAGCCGGCCGAGCCGCTCCTCGATCTGCTCGTAGCGCTCGATCAGCGCGCCCAGCGCCTCGCCGTCGAGCGCAGCGAGCCGACCCTTGACCTCCGCCTCGAGCGCCGTGGCATCGCTCAGCGCGCACTCCAGATCGGCCTCGATCGCCGGCGCATCGGGCGACGGGTAGAGGTCGCTCAGATCCCACTCCGGCGGCATTTCGGCGGCCGCCCCTGCGGCGGCCAGGGCGGCGGGCTGACGCGCAATCGACATGCACAGGCTCCTTTCTCGCGGCATCCTGCTGATATATGGAGGCGAGTTCTGGTCAATCCAGGCAAATCCCGTTATCTGATCCCGGAGCCGGCGACCCCTCGCCGCAAACACAGCCATATCTGGGAGTACGGCGCTTGGTCCCGGATCTCGGGCCGAATCTGGTCGCGCTGTTCGAGCGCACCGCCAAGCAAGGAGCGGATACGCCGTTCCTTTGGGCCAAGCGCGACGGCGTCTATCGGCCCTGGTCGTGGCGCCACGTCGAGCAGCAGATCCATACCATGCGGCGGGCCCTGGTCGCGCTGGGGCTGAGCCGAGGCGACCGCGTCCTTCTGGTCGCCGAGAATCGGCCGGAATGGGCGATCGCCGATCTGGCGATCATGGCCGCAGGCGGCATCACCGTGCCGGCCTACACCACCAATACGACGGGCGACCACCGCTATCTGCTCGAGCACAGCGGCGCGCGCGCGGTGATCGTCTCGACCGCGGCGCTGGCCAGACGGCTGATGCCGGCGATCGCCGAGGTCGGCACCGTCGACCTGGTGATCAGCATCGAGCCGCTGCCGGAGGCGGATCAGCTGCAGGCCAAGGTGCTGACCTGGGCAGCGGCTCTGGCCGAGGGTGAGCGGCAGGCCGATTCGGGAGCCGATCCGGCCGCTGCGCTGTCGCGTGACGATGTCGCCTGCTTCATCTACACCTCGGGCACCGGCGGCAATCCCAAGGGCGTGATCCTGAGCCAGGGCAACCTTCTCTCCAATGTCGCCGGCGCCTGCACCGTGCTCGACAAGATCGGGCTCGGCAACGAGATCTTTCTATCGTTCCTGCCGTTGTCGCACGCTTATGAGCACACGGTCGGGCAGTTCCTGCCGATGGCGGTGCGCGGCGAGATCTACTACGCCGAGGGCACCGAGAGCCTGACCAGCAACCTGCACGAGGTGCGACCCACCATCATGGCCTGCGTGCCTCGGCTGTACGAGGTCATGCGCCAACGGATCCTGAACGCGCTGTCGCGGCGTGCAGGGCTCGCCCCGAGGCTGTTTCGCAAAGCCGTGGAGCTGGGGTCGAAGAGGATCGAGCAGCCGGATTCGGTCGGCATGCTCGACAGCCTGCTCGACCGGGGCCTGAACCGGCTGGTGCGTGAGCAGGTCAGGAGCCGGTTCGGCGGTCGGATCAAGGCCCTGGTCTCGGGCGGCGCGCCGCTAAACTACGATGTCGGCCTGTTCTTCAGCGCGCTCGGCCTGCCGGTCTTTCAGGGCTATGGCCTGACCGAGTGCTCGCCGGTGATCAGCGTCAACCTGCCCGGGCAGGTCAGGCTGCACACGGTCGGTCCCCCGCTGCCCGGGCTCGACGTCAAGATTGCTGACGATGGCGAGATCCTGGTGCGCGGCGAATCGGTGATGCAGGGCTACTGGCGCGACGAGGCGGCGACCGCCCAGGCGCTCCAGGACGGCTGGCTGCATACCGGCGACGTCGGGCTGGTCGACGATGCGGGCTACATCCAGATCACCGATCGCAAGCGCGACCTGATCGTGTTCTCCGGCGGCGACAACTGCGCGCCACAGCGGGTCGAGGGCATTCTGGGACTCGAGCCCGAGCTCGGCCAGGTGATGGTCTACGGCGATGCCCGACCGCACCTGGTGGCGCTGATCGTGCCCGACACCGAGTTCGCGCGCAGCTACGCCAGGCAGCACCGCCTGCCGTTCGATCTGGCCGGCCTGGTCGAGGATGCGGGCTTTCAGCACGCGATCGCCGAGGCGGTCGGCCGCGCCAACCAGGGCCTGTCGGTGATCGAGCGGATCCGGCATTTCCGGCTGATGCCCGAGCCGTTCAGCATCGAGAACGGCCTGATGACGCCGACTCTCAAGCTCAAGCGGCGACAGATCTGCCGCCTGCACCAGGACCTGATCGACGGGCTGTACGAGGGCGCGCCGGTAGGCGGTCCGACGAGAACACGCCAGCGCCGCTCACTCCTCCTCGACGGTCAGCTGGGGCGGGATGCGCGAGCGGCGCAGCGCGCTGCCGCGACCGGACAGGCTGGGATTGGTCATGAAATAAGCGTGCGCGCTGAACGCGTCCGCGCTCGCCGGCTCGCGCTCGTAGGTGCCGTCCCGACCAAGCTCCCAGCTGTTGGTCTCGTCCTTCAGGTTGGCGATCATGATCTGATCCAGGACCTGCTGGTGCACGGTCGGATTCTCGATCGGAACAAGGGTCTTCGATTCGCCAGTCGAGATTGCGCGGCATCCAGTCGGCCGAGGAGATGAACACCTTGGCCTCGCTCGACGGCAGACCGTGGCCGGCGCCGAAGCAGGCGATCCGGCTGTGCTCCAGGAAGCGGCCGACGATGCTCTTGACCAGGATGCGATCGGACAGGCCTGGCACACGCGGGCGCAGGCAGCAGATGCCACGCACGATCAGATCGACCTCGACGCCGGCCTGCGAGGCCCGATACAGGGCGTCGATGGTCTCGCTGTCGACCAGGGAGTTGATCTTGGCCCAGATCGCCGCCGGCCGACCGGCGCGGGCATGGCCGATCTCGTCGTCGATCAGCTGCAGCAGCGTGCTGCGCAAGGTGGTCGGCGCCAGCGCCAGCTGCTCGAGCCGGTCCGGCGGCGCGTAACCGGTCATGAAATTGAACGCCCGGGCAGCGTCGCGGCACAGCGCCGGATTGCAGGTGAAGAACGACAGATCCGTGTACACCTTGGCGGTCACCGGGTGGTAGTTGCCGGTGCCGAAGTGGACGTAGGACTGCAGCCCGCGACCTTCGCGGCGCACCACCAGCGAGATCTTGGCGTGGGTCTTGAGATCGAGGAACCCGTAGGCGACCTGGGCGCCGCTGCGCTCGAGGTCGCGCGCCCAGCGGAGATTGGCTTCCTCGTCGAAGCGCGCCTTGATCTCGACCAGGGCGGTCACCGACTTGCCGGCCTCGGCGGCTGCCGCCAGCGCCTGCACGATCGGCGAGTCGTTGCTGGTGCGGTACAGGGTCTGCTTGATCGCGATCACGGCGTCGTCCTGCGCGGCCTGGCGCAGGAACTGCACCACGATGTCGAAGCTCTCATAGGGGTGATGGACGACGATGTCCTTGCGCCGGATCGCGGCGAAGCAGTCGCCGCCGAAGTCGCGCACCCGCTCCGGGAAGCGCACCGTGTACTGCGAAAACAGCAGGTCCGGCCGGTCATTGGAGATCAGGCTGCTGGTGTCGGCCAGACCGATCAGACCCTTCAGGCGGAACACGTTCTCTGGTGCCACCACCAGCTGGCGGATCAGGAAGGCCTTGAGCTCGTCCGGCATGTCGCCGGCGACCGTCAGGCGCACCACCTGACCTCTGCGGCGGCGTTTGATCGCGGATTCGAACAGGCGGACCAGGTCTTCCGCCTCTTCCTCGATTTCCAGGTCGCTGTCACGAATCACGCGAAACATGCCGTGGCCGGCGACCTCGAAGCCGGGAAACAGGCGATCGAAGAAGGTCGCGACCACCTGCTCGATCGGCACGCAGCGCTGCCGGGGGCCGGGCAGTCGAAGGAACCGGTTGATCCGCCCGGTGATCGGCACCAGCCCATGGATGTGCTTGTCGTCGGTCGGACGCCACAGGTCGACGATCACGCTGATGCCGCGATTGGCGATGAACGGAAACGGATTGGGCGGGTCGACCGCGATCGGCGTCAGCACCGGAAACAGCCAGGCCATGAAATAGCGATCGAGCCATTGCCGCTCCTTGGCCGTGAGCTCGGCCGGATCGAGCACCGAGATGTCGACGGTGCGCAGCTCGGCGCGCAGCTCCTTCCAGCGGCGCTGCTGCCGGTCGAGCAAGGATGCCAAGCCCTGGTTGACCAGCTCGAGCTGCTCGGCCGGGCTGCGGCCATCGGGGCTGAGCGTGCGCACCCCGGCGTGCACCTGGCCCTGCAGGCCGGCGACCCGCACCATGGTGAACTCGTCGAGGATGTCGGCCGAGATCGACAGGAAGCGGAGCCGCTCGAGCAGCGGATAAGCCTTGTTGGCCGCCTCCTCGAACACCCGCTCGTTGAAGGCCAGCCATGACAGCTCTCGATTGAAGAACCGGTCGGGCGATTGCATCAGCTCCGAGCGTGCGCCTGCGTCCCGCTCTTCCTCGGCCTCCGGCGCGATCACCTCGCCGGCGGCCGGCTCGGCGTTGTCTGCGGCAAGAGCTCCCATCTTCACGTCGTTCTCCACGCGACCGGTCTTGGGCGGATAACCGCCATTCCGGTCGGACCGGAACATGCTATGAAGGCCCGGTCAAGCCTGCATCGCAGGCGCCATTGCTGGCGGAGGGGCCAATGCGGAGACTGATGTTGCTCCGACACGCCAAATCGAGCTGGGATGTGCCGGAGCTCGCCGATCTCGATCGGCCGCTGGCCCCGCGCGGGCGGCGGATCGCGCCCTTGATCGCACGGCAGATGGCCAAGCAGCGCTGGATCCCGGATCTGGTGCTGTGCTCGCAGGCCGAGCGGGTGCGCGAGACCTGGCAGCTGATGGCGCCGGTGCTGGGCGAAAACATCCCCTGCAAGACGCTGCGCACGATCTATCCCGGCGCGCCGAGCCGGCTTCTGATGACGCTCCAGCGGGCGCCGGCGGAGGCCAGGATGGTCCTGATGATCGGCCACAATCCGGGCCTCGGCTCGTTCGCCACGGCCCTGTGTGACGCCGGCCCGAAAAAGGCGCTCGAGAGGATGAGCGTCAAGTTTCCGACCGCGGGCCTGGCGGTGATCGATTTCGATGTCGAGCGCTGGTCGGATGTGGCGCCGGGCACCGGCCGGCTGGAGGCGTTCGTTCGACCCAAAGATCTGGACTGACCGGGGTCGTGCACCGTCCGCCTGCGGACAGCTGGTCATGATCAAGGTGCTCGCGATCCTGGTGGTCGCTTACGCCGGGATCGTGGCGTTCCTGTACTTTGCCCAGCGCTCGCTGATCTTTCCGGGTGCGCGCATGCCGAGCGTGCGGCTCGACCATCCGCGCGCGCCCGAGCGTCTGGAGCTGGCGACGCCCGACGGCGACGTCCTGCGTGGCATGCTATTTCGGTCAGCGCACGATCAGACCGATCTGGTGATCGGGTTTGGTGGCAACACGCAGGATGCCGAGGTCCTGGGCCAGGACCTGGCGTCGCGGCTGCCGGATGCTCACGTCGTGGTGTTTCACTATCGGGGCTACGGGCCGAGCACGGGACAGCCGAGCCAGGTGGCGTTGCTCGCCGACGGCCTCGAGATCCACGACGCCATGGCCCTGAAGCTGCGGCCGGCGCGCACCTTCGCGGTCGGCATCTCGCTCGGTTCCGGCGTCGCCACCTATCTCTCGAAGCAACGTCCGCTGGCGGGCATGATCCTGGTGACACCGTTCAATTCGATCGAGGCGATCGCCAAGGAGCAGTATTTCTGGATCCCTGTGGGGCTCCTGCTGCACGAGCGCTTTGCCAGTGTCGAATACATGCAGGCCAATCCGACGCCGGTCGCGGTGATTGCCGCCGAGGGTGACCGGGTGGTGCGGCCGCAGCGCACCGCAGCCCTGCGCAAGCAAATTCCGAACCTGGTGTTCGATCGGACCCTGGCCGGCGCTTCGCACGCGACGATCCACGATCTGCCCGCCTACCAAGCGACCTTTAAGGAGGCGTTCGAGGCCCTCGGCCGGGCGGCGCCGACGCCACGGCGGTTACGAGCCGCTCCGGGCCGACCATAGTCGCAGCCCGGCACTTGAGAGATGGCCGTGCGCCGCAACTCGGATCGTGAGATTTGCGCGATCGATGACAGCGCCCCGATCGATGCCGGGTTGATTGGAGTGCCAAGCAGACGAAACCCCGCCACGTCTTGGGCCGCTGGCGGGGTTTCTTATAGGAAGACTAGCCAGTCTCCCCGCTCCGACACTCGTGCCGGATCAAATTTTACATAAATGTTCAGGTTTTCGGAACTCTCAAACAAAGTCGGGTGGAGTTCATGCTGACGCACCCTCCTGGCCGGATGTTGCGACGAAACTAGAAGAACTTCTCCCTAGCTCCCAGCTTCGTTTCAGACATTGTGATCCTGAACCTGCGCACGACTTCGGTCAAGCGGATTCGGGGGCGACAGATCATTCGATCGCAAGGGTCTCGAGGACCACGGCGGCAGCCGTCGCGGGCCCCTCTTGGGTCACCTTCACGGCCGCTTCGATCGCCCGTGCGGCCGCTGCCAGATCGGCTTCGCTGCGGGCATGCACCACGGCAAAAGGCTGCGCCGCATCGACCCGGTCGCCTGGCCCCAGCACCTCGCTGAGACCGACCGCGTGGTCGATCGCATCGGCCGGATGGGTCCGACCGCCGCCCAGGCCGATGATCAAAAGGCCGAGAGCGCGCGCGTCGATGCTTTCGATCATGCCCGCGCGCGACAAGTGAACCGGGCGCTGCACGGCGCACGCGGGAAGATGTCGCCGGGGCTGCTCCAAAAGGTCGTGCGGACCGCCGAGCGCGGCGACCATGCGCGCGAAGCGCTCGGCTGCGGCGCCGCTGTCCAGCGCCCCCTCGACCCGCGCGCGCGCCGCGCCGGCATCGTCGGCCAGACCGGCCATCAGCAGCAGCTCGGCCGCCAGCGCCAGGATCACCTCCTGCAGCCGCGAATGCCTGCGCGCACCGGTCAGCATCCCGATCGCCTCGTGCACCTCGAGCGCATTGCCGGCGCTGTGACCGAGGCAGTGGTCCATGTCGGTCAGCAGGGCCCGGCAGGGCAGCCCGGCGCCATTGGCGACCTCGACCAGATTGCGGGCGAGATCGCGCGCCTGGTCGAGCGAGGGCAGGAATGCGCCGGAGCCGACCTTGACGTCCATGACCAGCGCGTCGAGCCCGGCAGCGAGCTTCTTCGACAGGATCGAGGCGACGATCAGCGGCACGCTCTCGACCGTCGCCGTGACGTCGCGAATCGCATACAGGCGGCGATCGGCCGGTGCCAGCTCGGCGGTCTGGCCGATGATCGCGCAGCCCGACCTGCGCACCGCGTCGCGCAGGCGCTCGAGGCCGGGTGCCGTGTCATAGCCCGGAATGCTGTCGAGCTTGTCGAGGGTGCCCCCGGTATGGCCGAGGCCGCGCCCGGAGATCATCGGCACATAGGCGCCGCAGGCCGCCAGAAGCGGGGCCAGGATCAGGCTCACCTTGTCGCCGATGCCGCCGGTCGAGTGCTTGTCGACCACCGGCCCGAGATCGTCCCAGCGCAACCGCGTGCCCGACGCCGCCATTGCCAAGGTCAGTGCTACCGTCTCCTCCCGGGCCATGCCCTGGAAGAAGACCGCCATGGCGAAAGCAGCGACCTGGCCCTCCGTGATCCGACCCGCGGTCAGGCCTTGGACGAAGAACGCGATCTCGTCGGCATCGAGCACGCCGCGGTCGCGCTTCTTGCGGATGATCTCCTGGGGCAGCATCGGGCAATCCTAGCCGACTGCGACGTTGACGCCAGCCTGGCGCGCGGGCACAGGGTCGGCATGCTCGATGTCGTGCTGCACGCCTTCACGACGCTGTTCGTCATCATCGACCCGCTGGGTCTGGTGCCGGTCCTGCTCGCGCTCACGATCGGTGTCGCCGCGGCCGAGCGCCGACGCATGGCGCTCAAGGGCGCGCTGATCGCGGGCGTGATCCTGCTCGGCTTTGCGTTGCTCGGCGATCCGCTGCTCGGCCTGCTCGGCATCGGCCTGCCCGCCTTCCGGACCGCTGGCGGCGTGATGCTGCTGCTGATCGCGCTGGAGATGGTGTTCGAACGCCGCACCACGCGCCGCTCGCGCTCGGCCGACGAGCTGCGCGATGTCGGCGGCCACGACGACATCTCCGTGTTTCCGCTGGCGATTCCACTGCTGGCGGGCCCCGGCGCGATCACCTCGATCATGCTGCTGATGGTGCGTCACGAAGGCGATCTCGTGGCGCAGGCCGTGGTCATCGCGGTGCTGCTCGTGGTGATGGCGCTGTGCGTCGTGATCTTCCTGTTCGTCGCGCCGCTCGAGCGCCTGCTCGGTCCGACGCTCGCGCACGTCATCTCGCGCCTGCTGGGCATTCTGCTGGCCGCCCTCGCCGTGCAATACATCTTCGACGGGCTGCGTAACGCGTTCGGCATCGGCTGAGCGACGACGTGAGCTATTCGTCCTCGTCCGCGGAGCCCGGCGGCAGCAGGCGCAGCAGATCGTCCAACAGCGCCGATGCGCCGAAGCGGAAGGTCGTGGGGCAAGCCCATGAGGGGTTGAGCAGCTGCTCCGCCAGGTAGAGATAGAAGGCCGCCTGCTGGGCGGTTCGGATGCCTCCCGACGCCTTGAAGCCGACCTTGCCGTCCGCCTCCTCGATCACCGCGAGCATCACGGCCGCCGCCTCGAGGGTCGCACCGACCGGCGTCTTGCCGGTCGAGGTTTTGAGAAAATCGCAGCCGGCCATCACCGCAGCGCGAGCGGCGCCGGCGATCAGGGAAGGCTCGCCGAGCGCTCCGGTCTCGAGGATCACCTTCAAGGTCGTCTCGCTGGCGGCGCTCCGGCAGGCGGTTACCAGCTCACTCACCATGCCGATGTCGCCCTCGCGGATTGCTTCGATCGGCGCGACCACGTCGACCTCGTCGGCGCCATCGGCCGCGACCGCGGCGCATTCCTGCGCGGCCCGCGCGATGTCGTCGCTGCCATGCGGGAAATTGGCGACGGTCGCCAGCCGGACGCCCGAACCCCGCAGCAACGGTCGCGCCAGCGGCACGAAGCGTGGATAGACACAGACCGCGGCCGTGCCGTACTCGACCGCACGCCGGCACAGCCGCTCGATGTCGGCATCGGTGTCCCTCTCGTTCAGGCTGGTCAGCTCGAGCAGCGGCAGGGCGCGCGCGGCGAGCGTAGCGTCGGCCGGCGCCTTCCCGGCGCGCGCGATCAGGTCGGCGGAAGCGCTCTCAGCCATCGGCAAGCTCGCGGCAGAAGCCTCGGACGATCTTCTCCACCCCCGTCGCGGCGCCGGACGCCTGCTGCAGCGTCTCCTCGTGCGACAGCGGGCTCGCAGCCAGCCCTGCCGCCAGATTGGTCACCAGCGACAGCCCGACCACGCGCAGGCCGGCGTGGCGTGCGCTGATCGCCTCGGGCACGGTCGACATCCCGACCAGATCGGCGCCGAGCGCCCGGAACGCGCGGATCTCGGCCGGAGTCTCGTAGTTCGGGCCCAGCACCGCGAGGTAGACGCCGCTGCCGAGCTCGATCCCGAGACCCTTGGCGATGCGCGCGACCTGCTCGCGCAGGGCGCCGTCGTACACCTCGGAGAGGTCGGGAAAGCGCGGCCCGATCGCATCGTCATTGACGCCGACCAGGGGGTTGTGGCCCTGCAGGTTGATGTGGTCGGTGATCAGGGCAATCGTGCCGGCGCCGATCTCGGGGCGCAGCGAGCCGGCGGCGTTGGTCAGGACCAGGATCTCGCAGCCGAGCGCCTTCAGCGTGCGCACCAGCACGTTGACCGTGCTCGCCGGCACGCCTTCGTACAGATGCACCCGGCCCTGCAGGCAGGCGACCGGCAGGCCTTCCAGCCGGCCCAGCACGATGCGGCCCTCGTGGCCTTCGACCGATGGACGCGGAAAGCCAGGCAGATCAGCGTACGCGACTGCGACCGCGTCCTCCAGGGCCTGGGCGAGCGCGCCCAAGCCAGAGCCCAGGACCAGCCCGACCCGGGGCTGGAAGTCCGGCGCGGCCGCCTGGATCACGTCGAACGCGGTGGATCCGACCGCAGGCGCGGCGCCGTGATCAAGGGAAAACGACAGGGGCAGCAGCTCACCCAGGGTGACGGTCCGGCGAAGGCCGCCCGGGTCACACAGATGGACCAGCGTTTCGGGCGCGCCGAACTCAAACAGGCGCTGCCGGCAGCCGCCGCAGGGCGTGCACAGGCGCTCGCCGCCGGCGACCACCAGGACCTCGACGATCCGCCGCTCGCCGGCCGCCACCATCGCCGCGAGCGCGCTCGCCTCGGCGCAGTTGCCGTGCGGATAGGAGGCATTCTCGACATTGGCGCCGGCGAAGATCCGGCCGCCTTCGGTGCGCACGGCAGCACCAACCTGAAACCGCGAATAGGGCGCATGGGCGTTGGCATGGGCCGCAAGCGCCGCGTCCAACAGATCTCGCATCGCTCCTCCTGGTCTGCTGCGGCCGAAGATAGCGCGCGCAGGTGGCCAGCCCAAGCCTACTGCCGGATGCGCTCGGCGCCCGGATCGTAGAGGGGGGCGAGGTGCAGCCTTGCGGGGACCCGCTCGGTCGCGACCTCGAGCTCATAGTTGCCCGCGATGAGCCAGTCGCGATCGATCCCGGGGTGGCGCACATAACCGTAGCCGATCGAACGCTCGACCGTGTAGCCGAAACCGCCAGAGCCGAGCCAGCCGACCGGCACGCCGTCGCGATAGATGGTTTCGCGTCCCAGCAGCACGACCTCAGGCTCGACCGTGAAGCAGGCGAGCCGCTTGCTGAGACCGTCGGCGCGCTGCCGCTCGAGCGCCTCGCGGCCGAGAAAGGGCTGCCCGGTCGCCAGCTTCACCGCGAAGCCCAGGCCCGCCTCGAGCGGCGTGTGGTCCGGTCCGATATCGGCGCCCCAGGCGCGGTAGCCCTTCTCCAGACGCAGCGATTCGATCGCGCGATAGCCGGCATGGGCGAGGCCCAGGTTGTCGCCCGCCTCGAGGAGCGCCTCGTAGACCGTGAGCGCCAGCTCGCTCGGCACGTGCAGCTCATAGCCGAGCTCACCGACATAGGTCACCCGCAGCGCGCGCACCGGCGCACCGGCAATGCCGATCGTGCGCCAGCGGCCGAACGGCAGGGCGGCGTTCGAGACGTCGTCACCGGTGACGCTAGCGAGCAGCTCGCGCGCCAGCGGGCCCATCACCGGCAGGACCGCGAAGGCGGAGGTCACATCGTGCAGGCGGGCCTCGCCACCTTCCGGCAGGTGGCGTTCGATCCAGGTGAAATCGTGCGTGGCGAAGCCGGTGCCGGTGACGATGTAGTAGGTATCGGGCGCGAGCCGGGTGACCGTGAGATCGCACTCGATCCCGCCGCGCGCGTTCAGCATCTGGCTGTAGACGACACGACCGGGCGGGTGGCTGACGTCGTTCGCGCAGATCCACGACAGCGCGGCTTCGGCATCGCGGCCGACCAGCAGGAACTTGGCGAACGAGCTGGCATCGAACAGGGCGACCCGCTCGCGGCAGGCGCGGTGCTCCTCGCCGACCGCATCGAACCAGTTCGGCCGGCCGAAGCTGTAGATGTCGCGCGGCTCGTCCCGATCGGCACGTGCGAACCAGTTGGCGCGCTCCCAGCCGAGCTTCTCGCTGAACACCGCGCCGGCGTCCTTCAGGCGGGCATAGAGCGGCGAGCGGCGCAGCGGACGGCCGGTCCGGTGCTCCTCGGCCGGCCAGGCGATCGTGTAGTGCTTACCGTACAGCTCGAGGGTGCGCGAGCGGACCCAGCCGTCGTCGGCATGGGGCAGGCCGAAGCGGCGGATGTCGACGGGCCACAGGTCCATCGGCGGCTCGTCCGCGACGATCCACTCGGCGAGCGACCGGCCGGCGCCGCCCGCCGAGGCGATGCCGAACGCGTTGAAGCCGCAGCCGACATAGAAGCCCTGGACCTCGGGTGCCTCGCCCAGGATGAAGTTGCCATCGGGCGTGAACGATTCCGGGCCGTTGATCAGCTGCTTGACGCCCGCGGTCTCGAGCGCCGGGACGCGGATTAGGGCCTGCTCCATCATCTGCTCGAAATGGTCCCAGTCGGGCCCGAGCAGCTCGAACGCGAAGCCCTCGGGAATGCCGTGCTCGGCCCATGGCTTGGGGTCCGGCTCGTAGCCGCCCATCACCAGGCCGCCGACCTCCTCCTTAAAGTAGATCAGCCGGTCCGGATCGCGCAGGGTCGGCAGATCCGGGGTGACGCCCTCGATCGGCTCGGTGACCATGTATTGATGCTGCACGGGCTGCAGCGGCACGCGTACGCCGGCAAGGCGACCGATCGCCTTGGACCACAGCCCGGCGCACAGTGCGATCGCCTCGCAGCCGATCTCGCCGTCGCTGGTGACGACGGCAGCGACCCGGCGGGGCTCGATGCGAAAGCCGGTGACCGCGCAGTCCTCGACGATCCGCACGCCGTGTTGGCGCGCGCCGCGGGCCAGCGCCTGGGTGATGTCGGAGGGGTTGGCCTGGCCGTCGGTCGGCAGGAAGGCGGCGCCGACCAGGTCGGAAGCATCCATCAGCGGCCACAGATCCCTGGCCTCGGCCGGCGAGAGCAGATGCATCTCGAGCCCGAAGCTCTTCGCTGTGGTGGCCTGTCGCTTGATCTCGATCATCCGGTCGGCATTGCAGGCAAGCCGCAGGCCGCCATTGCGCTTCCAGCCGGACGCCTGGCCGGTCTCGGCCTCCAGCCGCTCGTACAGCTCGACCGAGTTCTTGAGCAGCTGCGTGATGTTGGCGTTGCTGCGCAGCTGGCCGACCAGCCCGGCGGCGTGCCAGGTCGAGCCCGAGGTCAGCTTGTCGCGCTCGAGCAGCACCACATCGCGCCAGCCTGTGCGCGCCAGATGATAGGCGACCGAGCAGCCGACGATGCCCCCGCCGATCACGACGCAGCGGGCATGGGTGGGAATGCTGGTCACCTCTATCCCTCTCTGGGCTCAGCCGCGCTCAAAAACTTGGTAGGCCTGCTCGAAGCGAGCGAGGTTTTCCGTCGTGTAGGCTTCGTAGTCGAAGTCGATCGTCAGGTGGATCTCGGAGACCATGCTCCACATCGCCTCGCGTAGCAGGGAGGCGCATTTCATGGCCTGGTAGCGTCGGCGCAGCGCGTCGGTCACCGGGGCTGCGAAATAGAGTTCGAGCAGGCGCGCCTCCAGGGCCGGCGACAGCTCGTTGTTGGAAGCGAGGCCGCCCAGGTCGAACAATGGACTGTTGAACGCGCCATACTCCCAGTCGACCAGCCAGAGCCGGCGGCCGTCGTCGATCAGGTTGGCGGCCAGAAGGTCGTTGTGGCCGAAGGCGATCTCGACCGGCCCGACCGCCTGCTCCAGCCGCAGGGCGGCCGCACTGTAGCGGGGCAGCTCGGCGGTCAGGCGATGGCCATCCTCGGCCAGGCGCGCGGCGTAGTCGCGCAGCACCTGGAAGACCCAGAAGATCGGCGTCGGACCGCGATAGTGCTTGGGGATCGCACGATGCACAGCGTGCAGGAGTGGCACGATGCGGGCCAGCATGGCGGGATCGCGCACGTCCTCGGGCGCGAGCGTGCGCCCCTCGACATAGCGGAACACCATCGCGCCGGGCTCAGCGTGTACGACCTCGGGCGAGACGCCGGCGGCATGGGCGGCGCGCGAGGCTGCCAGCTCGAACGAGCGCAGCACGTTGTGCACCAAGAAATCCTCGCCGATCCGGACGAAGAAGCGACTGCCGCCGTCGTCGACCAGGAAATTGTGGTTGCTGATGCCGCCGCCGAGCGGCTCGGGCTCGACCGGGCCGCGCCAGCAGGCAAGTTTTTCGGCCTTGCGTGCAGCCTGATCACTCATGGGATCATCCGATGCCGAGCCGGCGCTTGCGGGCCGCAGCCCAGGGCGCGATCAGGCGATCGGCGGTCATCGCGATTGCCGCCACGCAGGTGCCGGCGACCAGGCCGCGCCCGACGTCCGCCTTGGTCAGCGCGATATACACCTCCTGGCCGAGCTCACGCGTGCCAACCAGCGCCGTGATCACCAGCATCGAGAGCGCCATCATGATGGTTTGGTTGATGCCGAGCATGATCTCCGGCAGCGCGAGAGGCAACTGCACCTTGCGCAGCAGCTGGCGCGGTGTGCAGCCCGTGGCCCTGGCCGCCTCGATCAGGCTGGGTTCGACCTGGCGGATGCCGTGGTCGGTGTAGCGGATCACCGGCACTATCGAATAGGCCACGACCGCCAGCATCGCCGCGAAGTCGCCGACCCGGAACAGCATCACGGCCGGGATCAGATAGGCGAAGGCGGGCATCGTCTGCAGCGTGTCGACCACCGCCTGGGCGACCCGGTCGACCCGGTCGTCGCGCGCCGCCCAGACGCCGATCGGGATGCCGATCACACAGGCGATGATCACCGAGAGACCACACAGATAGACGGTCTCCATGGCGTTCAGCCAGTTGCCGGTAAGTGCGATGAACAGCGCGAATGCGGCGGTCTGCGCGCCGAGCCGCCAGCCACCCAGCTGCCAGCCGGCAAGCGCCACCGCGGCGACCACCGACGGCCAGGGCAGGCCCAGCAGCAGCCGCTTGAGCGGCACCATCAGGTTGATCAGGAGCCACGCCTTGACCGCCTCGATGGTATCGAAGAAGTGGATGTTGACCCACTCCATGCCGGCATTGACCGCATCGCCCGTGGTCACCTGGAAGCTTTTTGGGTAATGGCCGGTCGCGGGCCAGAGCGCGGCCAGCAGCCAGCCGCCGAGCAGCAGCGCGAGCGCCGCCAGCAGATGAGGATGGCGCTTGGCGAAGCTCTGCTCGGCCAGGCCGTGGGCCGGCGGCGGCCGGCGGGCAAACGCCTGCGACAGCCGGTCGAGCGCGATCGCCAGGAGCGTGATCGCGATCGCCGCCTCGAGGCCGGCGCCGAAGTCGAGCCGGCGTAGCGCCGCCAGCACCTCGAAGCCGAGACCGCCCGCGCCGATCATCGAGGCGATGATCACCATGTTGAGCGAGAGCATGATGACTTGGTTGACGCCGACCATCAGCCCGGGCCGCGCCGAGGGCATCAGCACCTTCCACATCATCTGCCGGCGGTTGCAGCCGGCCATGTGGCCGAAGTCGACCACCTCGGCCGGCACCCGCTGCAGCGCCAGCACC
Source organism: uncultured Alphaproteobacteria bacterium (assembly GCA_963731495.1). GTDB lineage: Bacteria > Pseudomonadota > Alphaproteobacteria > Geminicoccales > Geminicoccaceae > DASUGG01. The sequence continues at coordinate 27,937 of CAVSVZ010000053.1, read as the reverse complement.
GTGTTTCGGACCATCGGCGGCATGGCATAGATGATCGTCGCGATCATCGCGGCGACCGGATTGAAGCCGAAGAACCACAGGATCGGCACCAGGTAGGCGAACACCGGCACCGTCTGCATGAGATCGAGAAACGGCGTGATCGCGCGGTCGAAGCGCGGGTGGCGGAACGCGGCGATGCCCAGCAGCGCGCCCAGCACGATGCCCAAAGGCACCGCGATCACGATGGAGGACAGGGTCACCATCGCATTCTGCCACTGACCGAACACCGCGAGGTAGAGGAAGCACAAGGCCACCAGCAGGGCGAGCCCCCGGCCGCCGGCGTGGTGCGCCATGACCACCAGCGCGGCGATCAGCGCGAACCAGGGGATCGGCGGCCAGAGCAGATCGGCGGTCTGGCCGAAGCCGCTCACGAAGCCGGCCGACAGCACGCTCTCCGCGAGCCGGAACGGCTGCTCGATCAGCCAGGAGATCGCCCGAGTGAGCTCTTGGAACGTGAACAGGCCGAAGCTGGCGTCGTCGCGCAGCCAGGCCATCAGCAGGTTGATCCAGCTCTTGAGCGGCACGCCCCAGCCGCGCGGGTACTTGAACGCCCAGGGCGCCAGGTCGCTCGCCAGGAACAGCGCGACGGTGATCGCCAGCAGCACCAGCCAGGGCACGGCAGCGCGGCTGGCCAGTCCCGGCAGGGCGGGCTGCGCCGGAGCGGCGAGCGGCCTAGCCATGCCGGTCCGCCGGCGGCGCCGTCAGCACGTCGAGCACCGCGCGGCGCTCGAGCTGGCCGACCACGGTGCCGTTGTCGGTCACGGCGAACGGCCGGTCGGCGTCGATCACGCGCCGCGCGATGACTTCGACCTTGGCCGTGGCCGCCACCTCGCCGGCGAACGCGCCGTCATGCGCCCCGTCGGCGCGGGGGTCATGATCGAGCGCGCCGACAGCACTTTGGCGCGGGGATCTCGCGGGTGAACTCGGCGACGTAGGCGGTCGCGGGCGCCGTCACCAGCTCCTCCGGCGTGCCGATCTGGATGATCGCGCCGTCCTGCATGATTGCGATCCGATCGGCCAGACGGATCGCCTCTTCGAAGTCGTGGGTGATGAACGCGATGGTCTTGTGCAGCACGCTCTGCAGCCGCAGGAACTCGTCCTGCATCTCGCGCCGGATCAGCGGGTCCAGCGCCGAGAACGGCTCGTCCAACAGCCAGATCTCGGGCTCGACCGCAAGCGAGCGGGCGATGCCGACCCGCTGCTGCTGGCCGCCCGACAGCTCGCGCGGGTAGTAGCGCTCGCGCCCCTTGAGGCCGACCAGGTCGATCACCTCGAGCGCGCGGCGCTCGCGCTGCGCCCGATCGACGCCCTGCACCTCGAGGGGGAACGCGACATTGCCGAGCACGGTCAGGTGCGGCAGCAGGGCGAAGTGCTGGAACACCATGCCCATCTTGTGCCGGCGGATCTCGATCAGGCGCGGTGCGGACGTTTCCAGCAGATCCTCGCTCTCGAACAGGATCCGTCCGGCGGTCGGCTCGATCAGGCGTGACATGCAGCGCACGATGGTCGACTTGCCCGAGCCCGACAGGCCCATGATGACGAAGATCTCGCCCTCGCGGATCGCGAGCGAGGCGTCTCGGACCGCGCCGATCAGCCCCGCTTTGGCAAGGTCGTCCGGCCCGGCGCCGGGATGCGCCCGCAGGAAACGCTCCGGTGCCGGACCGAACAGTTTCCAGACGTGCTCGCAGGCGAGCTTGACCGCAGCTGTCATCGCCCGCCCCTGTCACGCCTCAATGATCGAATTCGCGGAGCATCGGAGCCGCGGGCCGCTCCCGCCCGGTGCGCGCGCGCGTCATGATCGCTGTCCGCCTTTGTGATCAACGCGTGGACTCGATCCAAGCATCGACCGTCATCGGCGCTCGATCAAGAGGTCATCCCATCTCCGGGTTTCCGCCTGACATCTGAGAGCGGCCTCTTGTGCCAGGCCCAGAGTTCGGTGGAAGCTAGGATGCCAGAGGTGGAGAGCATGATCGCGGGGGGAGTGTTGTGAGCTCAGGCGCTGGTTCTCCGGCTGGTAAGCCGCGAGCGCGGGATCTTGGCATTCCGTTCGTCGGCGAGCCCGCATCCTGCAATGCGATCACCGACGTTCTCGGCGTCAAGGTCGGATACGCGACCCTCATCGCGGGCAGCGGCAAGCTCGAGGTCGGCAAGGGTCCGGTTCGTACCGGGGTGACAGCGATCCTGCCGCGCGGCCAGACCTTCGGCCCGGTCTTTGCCGGTTGGTACGCGCTGAACGGCAATGGTGAGATGACGGGCACGACCTGGCTCGAGGAGAGCGGGTTCCTGGAAGGCCCGATCACGATCACCAATACCCACAGCGTCGGCGTCGTCCGGGATGCGGTGATCTCCTGGCAGATCGAGCGCGGGCTCGTCGGACCAGTCTTCGAGGATCTTTATTGGTCGCTGCCGGTGGTCGCCGAAACCTGGGACGGGATTCTGAACGACATCAACGGCATGCACGTAAAGAAAGAGCATGTCTTTCAGGCTCTTGACGGCGCTGCCGGCGGTCCGATCGCCGAAGGCAATGTCGGGGGCGGGACGGGCGTGAATCTGTTCCGGTTCAAGGGCGGCACCGGCACGGCCTCGAGGAAGCTGTCCGAGGAGGACGGCGGCTATACGGTCGGCGTACTCGTGCAAGGAAATTTCGGAGCGCGCGAGGATCTCATGGTCGCCGGTGTTCCGGTCGGGGCGGAAATCCCTGATCTCATGCCGGATGTGTCGTGGAACCGGGCTGAGGCCGGCTCGATCATCGCCGTGGTCGCGACCGATGCGCCTTTGCTCCCGCACCAGCTGAAACGGTTGTCGCGGCGCGTCCCGATCGGGATTGCGCGCACCGGCGGCTTCGGCCGCAATGGCAGCGGCGATATCTTTATCTCTTTCTCTGCAGCCAATCCCGGGGCCTTCAGCCGCAATGCCACGACGATCGTCGATGTGATGTCGAACGACGACATGGACCCAATTCTTCAGGCGACGGCGCTTGCTGCCGAGGAAGCGATCATCAATGCCATGATCGCCGCCGAGACCATGGTGGGTCGGGACGACAACGTTTCCTATGCGATCCCACACGACCGACTGCAGGAGATCCTGAGGAAATACAACCGCCTGGAGGAGTGAGCCTGCGGCCCTCGAGGGCACGGTGCGCCGGCCCTGCCTCAGCTCGGCAGGGCCGGCACCGAGCTCATCCCGTGCAGGCGGCCCAGGGCTGCCAGGTGTCCTGGTTCTTGTCGAGCCATTCCGTGACGACCTCCTTGACCTCGCGGCCGTCCAGGTCGACCGCGACGATCAGGTTGCCCATGGTGTCGTTGTCGATCTTGAAGTTGCGGATCGCCTCATAGGCGCAGGGCCACTTGTCCTCGCCGCCCTTCCAGCCGACCTTCTTGATCCAGCCGTGCGGCTTGCCGCAGTCGTAGGCCATGTCCGGATTGATGCCCCAGCTCGGATCCGTGTAGCAGGCGTCCTCGTATTCGGGGAACTCGACCCATTCGCCCTTGAACTTGATCGGTGCCCAGTGCGGCGTGTAGATCCAGCCGAGCCACGGCGCCTTGCGCTGGTAGGCGGATTGCAGCTCCGCGAACAAGGCAGCGTCGGTGCCGGCGTGCACCACCTCGTAGTCGAGGCCCAGCGCCTCGACCCGCTCGTCGTCATAGCCGCCCCAGGTCACCGGGCCGCCGAGATAGCGTCCGTTCGGCAGCGTCTCGGGCGTGCCGAACGCCTCGGCGCAGTCGTTCAGCGCCTGCCAGTCCGGCAGGCCCGGGCACAGCTCCTTCATATACTCCGGATACCACCATTCCTCCTTGGCGAGCATGCCGGTCTCGCCCAGATCGACCGTCTTGCCGGTGGCGAGCGAGGCTTCCATCGCGTCCTTGCCGGTGGTCTCCCACATCTCCATGGCGACATCCAGGTCGCCGGATTCCAGTCCGGCGAACTGGGCGAGGTAGTCCGCCTGCACGTACTCGACGTTGTAGCCCATGGACTGCAGGATCTGGCCCATCAGCTCGGTGCTGATGAACTGGCCCGTCCAGTCGTTCAGCGTGAGCTTGATCGGGTCCTGGGATTCCGGCACCTCCGCCCTGGCGCTGCCGCCAAGGCCCCAAGCCAGACCGGCGATCAGCGCTGCAGCGCCGAGCTTGCGGCATACGTACATGAAACGTCCTCCCTCGGATCTTGTCCGATGTTGTGCTGGCTGCATTGTTTCCTGCGTCCTGTGCCGATTTCAAGCTTTGTCTGCCGTCCACGGCCGTGACGTGTATTGGCGGTAGAGCGCGCTTAGCCGGCACGCACCGCGGCGATTGCAGCGGCAAATTCCTCGCTCGCCAGCAGCCGCTTGCAGCGCTCGAAGCGGTTGATCGAATAGGCCCAAAAATCTTCGGCCGGATTGTCGTTCATGACCTGGAGCAGGCCCCACAGCGTCCAGACCAGATCGCACAGGCCCTTGGCCAGCACCATGCGGCCGCGCTGCGCGGACGGCGGCGGTCCGTCGAAATACGCCCGCAGCAGCGCCTCGTCCTGCTCCGGGGAAAAACCCGCCTCGACCGACAGATCGCCCAGATCCCACATCGGATCGTTCATGCCGGCATATTCCCAGTCGACCAGGAACATCCGCCCGGGCGCATCCAGAAAATTCTCGGCGAGTGGATCGTTGTGGCAGGGCGCCAACGCCGCCGGCCGCTCGGCCAGCACCTGGCGCGCGGCGTCGGCCTCCTTCTGCAGCGCGTCGTAGCCGTCGGGTATCTTCGCGTTGTTGCGGCGCAGCAGCGCAAGGTATTCGTCGATCTGGGCGAACACGTCGAACCGACCGGTGAACGGCTGGGCAAAGCGGTGCATGCGCGCGAACGCGCGCGCGGCGCGCTCGACCCGGGCGAGGTCCTTGAAGGCGTCCTCGCTCATGGTCAGGGAATCGTCGATGTAGCGGGTCAGCATGGTGCCCTCCTCGACCCCGAAGTGGAGCACCTCGGCGCTGACGCCGGCCGCCGCGGCGACCCTTGCATTGTGCTGCTCGGCGGCACGATCGATGTATTCCGAGGTGCCGGCGCCCGCGAGCCGCAGCACGTAGCGCTGGTCCCCGAGCATGATCTTGTAGTTGCGATTGGTGAGCCCGCCGATCCGCTCGATCGCCAGGTCTGTGGGCGCGCCCAGCCCTGGAATGCCGGCGAGTACGGCGGTGATCTCCTCGCGCTCGGCCGGCTCCATCGTGGTCTCGCTCATCGCTCCCTGCCCTCAATGTCCGATGTGATAGTAGCGCTCGTAGACGCTCTGCGCCTTGCGGCGCGCCTCGGCCCAGCTCCAGCTGGTCTCGGTGAAGCGATCGGGACTGAGGCTTCGCACGTAGGCGGAGGGTCTGGGCTCGAGCAGGGCCTCGACCACATGGCGCCCGATCCCGGCCGAGCCGGACACGCCATGGGCGTTGCAGCCCACCGCCAGGACCAGGCCCGGCACCCGCCGGCTCTCGCCGACGATGAAGCGGCCATCCGGCGTGAAGGTCGGCCAGCCGCGGAACACGTGGCGGACCCCGGCACTGCTCGACAGGCGGATAGAGCGGCGCCAGCAGCTCGGCGAAGTTCGCGAGCACCGGCCAGTCCGGCTCGATCGCCGGCGGCTCGTCGGTCAGCCCGTATGCGCGCGGATCGCACGAGCGCGCCTCGGGCTCCCAGCCGCCGAGCAGCAGGGCGTTGACGTCGGGCCGGCCGTACAGGGTCGCATCGGGGACACGAAAGGTCGGCAGATCGGGCCGCAGCGCCGACGGGTACGGTGATGAAGTACTCGTGCCGGACCGGCACGATCGGCAGCTCGAGCCCGGCCAGCCCGGCGACATGCCAGCCATGGGCGCCGGTGGCGACGATCGCCTTGGCGCAGCGGACCTGGCCCCGCGAGGTCTCGACGGCGGCGACCGCCCCGGCGTCCAGCACGAAGCCGGTGACCAGGGTATCGGTCGCGAAGCGCACGCCGGCGGCGCGGGCATGCTCGCGATAGGCCATGGCGAGGTCGTAGGGCTGCAGATAGCCGTCGCTCGGGCACCACAGGACGGCTTTGACGTCCGCGGTCAGCAGGCCCGGCCAGCGGGCCTCGGCCGCGGCCTGGTCGAGCAGCTCGACCTCCAGCCCGGCACGCCGCGCCACACCGAGCAGGCCTTCGAACTCCTGGGCGCGGGCGTCGGTCAGCGCGATCCGCAGGCTGCCGACCTGGCGCCAGTTGGGCGTGGCACCGTCGTGGGCCTGCAGCTTCGAGAAGGTCGCGACCGAATCCATGGCCAGCCGTACGCGGTCTTCGGCGCTGCGCACCTGGCCGACCAGACCCGCTGCCTGCGCCGTGGTCGCCGATGCCAGCGCTGCATTCTTTTCGAGCAGCAGCACGTCGGTCTTGCCGGCCTCGGCCAGCCGGTAGGCGATGGCGCAGCCGATCGCGCCGCCGCCCACGATCACGATCTCGGCGTCCCCGATCTCCACAAGATTGAGCTCGGCCATCCTGCCCCCCGTCAACCAGCTATCAGGGCAGTGCCGAGATTGGCCTCCTTGTCAAGTTCTCGGCAGCACGGGCGCGCCGGGGCTGCTCGACCGATCGGAGTATCCAGGCGGTCGGCTGCTCTCACCTAAGGCGACAACAACAACGCCTTTGCGCAAGCCTAGATGGCCCCAACCATGGCATCATTGTTGCATTGTAGGGGGTGCGCGCAGCTGGAGGTTCAGAGGCCGGCCCTTGGATCGACCGACTTGCGGGTTCGACTTCCGCCGCGCGCACCAATCTCCGCCCGATCACCTGGTGAGTGTCGTTGGTGCGCGCAGCCGCTCAGTGCGAGGTGGGCTCGCGAAGTCTCACGCTGTCGGCGGGCTTGGCCTCCCTACGCCAGTCGGCGACGCCATCGAGGGCTCGCACGCGGCGCCAGGCGGCGTCAACGTCGATGGCATTGGCTTTGGAGGGATCGCGGGCGTAGGCCCTGACGGCGGCCTTGGCTGCATTCAACACGTCGCGCCGAGCTGGCATGTGATGCTCTCCCGTCATGCGCGTTTATGCCGCGCGGATGTGCCCATAATCGATCGAGGTATCATAAACCAAATTGGTTACAACTTGGAGAGAATTTCGCGCGTTCGCTACGCCATTCGAACCTCGCCGCGCTGCGCTGGCGCCGACCTCGCGATGGCATGAAGATGCGTCTTGCCAGAGGGTTGCATGGTTTCCTCTGGCGGGTTGGCGGGCTCGGGAGAAAGCTTCAGCCGCTCGCGGCCGGGTCGAGGGTGTACAGCTCCTGCGGACGGCGCACGCCGCGCAGCGCATAGCGGCCGACCGAGACCAGCCGCTCCCGGCTCGGGCCGGCGGCTGCGGCGAAGGCGGACGACAGCAGCACGTCCTGATCGAGCGAGCGGCACAGCGCCGCGATCCGGCTGGTCTCGTTGACGGCCGGACCGACCACCGTGAAATCCAGCCGCTCGAGGCTGCCGATATTGCCGAAGAAGACGTCGCCGACATGCAGGCCGAGATAGAGGCGGGTGACCGGCAGGCCGTCGGCAGCGCGCCGCTGGTTGAGCGCCGCGACCCGGCGGATCGCGTCGTCGGCCGCGGCAAGCGCCTGCCGGCAGGCGCCCTCGGGCGCTGCGGCGTCGAAGATCGCGAGCGTGCCGTCGCCGATGAACTTGAGCACCTCGCCGCCATGGCCCCTGAGCGCAGACACCACGACCTCGGCATAGTCGTTGAGCAGCGGGATGATCTGCGCCGGCGGCGCCGTGTCGGTGATCCGCGTGAAACCCGCAAGGTCGCTGAACCACAGCACCGCTCTGATCTTCTCGGCGACGCCGCGCTCGATGTGGCCGCGCAGGACGCGATGGCCGGCATCGCGCCCGAGATAGGTCTCGACCAGCGTCACGGTGATGCGGGCGATCGACGCGCTCTTGATGGCAAGCGCAAGGCACGGCACCAGAAAATCAAGCGCGGCGAGGTCGGCCGGCGCGAAGCCGTCGGGCCGATCGGTCGACCATGAGGAGAAGGTGCAGTCCATCATGCCGATCGCGCCGCTCGTGCCGAACCGGTTGATGATCGCGACGTAGTCGGTCATGCCCTCGCGCCGCAGGTCCGCCAGGAGCGGGAACTCCTGCACATCATCGTCCAGCCGGCGGCGCAGCGACCTCCCGCCACTCTCGTAGAGCCGGTAGAACGGGCTCTGCAGCCACTTGTCGTCGCTGCGTTCGGGGTCGAGCCGGCCATACTCGGACTGGACCGGGCCGTCGCCATCCCGATGCCACTCGAACAGCCGGCCCTCCAGCACCGGGTGCAGGGTGTCGATACCGATCACGCCGCGGGTCAGCGGCAGCCCGGCCTCGAGCGCACGCTCACAAAAGCCCTGCAGCAGGCGAAGCTCGGGCTCGCCCGACAGGCCGGCCGCGGCGATCCACTCGATCACCGGCAGGAAACGGGCGTCTGGCATGGTGCTTGGCATCGGGTCCTCAGCGACGGATGGGCGCACGGGCGCCATGTCGGACGCGGAGGATTTCGACGGTGTCTCCATGGATCGTGAAGAGGACGCCATAACGCCCTCGCCGACGCCCGTAGACAAGCTGCCTGACTTCCGAATGCCCGAGACCGCTCAAGAGAACCCGAGGGCACCGCCTCGGATGATCTCTCAAGCCGTTCAGCGCTGCCATCAACCCATGATACCACCGTTGCGCGGCATCCGGCGCTCGTTCTCTAATCTATTCGTAGGCACCATCAATCTCGGCAGCCGCAATCTCGGTGAGTTCAACCTTGTATCCCATGCTTTTTTCTTAGCCGTCGATCGAGCTCTTCGAGAGGGATGGTGCGGCCCTCTTCCACCTGCCTCAGGCCCTCGCGGACGGCCTCGACCGTCTCGATCTGGTCGACCAGTTCCCAAAGCATCTGATAGGCGCGCTCGTCCTCGATCACGAGCGGCGGCCGGTCGTCGACGCGCAGCGTGATGGGCCGGCCCTCCTGCTCCATCCGATCGACATAGTGTGCCGTCGTCGGATCGTCCTCTGCGCGGGGTGAGCGGCCCTTCTTGACCTTGAGCATCGGGTGCGGTCCCTTCTGGTCCGTGCCGACCGTAGCACGATCTGCGCCTGGGGGAGGAACCACCGATGAAGATCACCGAGGTCGAAGCGCTCTATCTGCGGCTGCCCGAGATCCAGGCGCGCACCGATAGCTCGCAGGATGCGCTGATCGTCAAGGTGACCACGGACGCCGGCATCGTCGGCTGGGGCGAGGTCGACGGCTGCCCGCATGTCGTCAAGGCGATCGTCGAGGCGCCGACGTCGCACACGCTGGTGACCGGCCTGCGCCAGCTGCTGCTCGGCGAGGACCCGCTCGAGATCGGCCGGCTGTGGCACAAGATGTATCAGGGCACGCTGTATTACGGTCGCGAGGGCGCGGTCATCCAGGCGATGGCGGGCATCGACCTGGCGCTTTGGGACATCAAGGGCAAGGCGCTCGGTCAGCCGGTCTACAAGCTGCTCGGCGGCGGCTATCGCAAGAAGGTGCGCGCCTATGCCTCCAACATGTTCCAGTTCACCGCCGAGGCGACCGCGGATCGGGCCAGGGCGGCGCGCGATGCGGGCTACACCGCGATCAAGTTCGGCTGGGAGCCGTTCGGCCAGGACCCGGCGACCGACTGCGCCTATCTGGAGGCGATCCGCGACGCGATCGGCGATCAGATGGACCTGATGCTGGATGTCGGCCTGATCTGGGACGCCAAGACCACCTTGCAGCGCGCGCGCCTGTTCGAGCCCTACGAGCTGTCCTGGATCGAGGAGCCGCTGCCGCCCGACGACCTGGCCGGCTACGCGCGGATCGCCGCCGGCACCGATACCAAGATCGCGGCCGGCGAGGAGGAGTGCACGGTGGCCGGCTTCACCCGGCTGCTCGACCAGGGCCAGATCGACGTGGCGCAGGTCGACCTGACCCGCTGCGGCCTGACCCAGGCGATCAAGATCGCAGCGCTTGCCGAGCAGCGCGGCCGGCCGGTGATCAACCACAACTTCACGACCGACATCAACGTCGCAGCCTCGCTGCATTTTCTGGCGAGCGTGCCGAACGCGTTCATCATGGAGTACTGCGTCGAGCCGTCCGAGATCAGTCGCTCGCTCGCCAAAAACCCGATCGCGATCGTCGACGGCCACGCCTCCGTGCCTGAGGAGCCGGGCCTCGGCGTCGAGCCCGACCCCGCGATGATCGAGAAGTACCTGGTGCGCGACTGAGGCACGGCCATGAAGAACCAACCCCCCCCCGACCCTCCCCAGGGCCAACCGCCAGGAGGGCACCAGGGGTCGGTCGGCGCCGATCGGCGAGATCGGTCCCTACAGTCGTGAGCCGGGTCGAGAAGTCCTCGAGATCGTCCGTCTCGACATCCAGTTCACGGTCGGCAACATCGCGAGAGGTCAGCGGCGTCGATCAGGACCACTAGTTGTCTTTTGCCCCTTCTCGTATCCAGTGGCGGATCGCATCGCGGTCGCAGGTGGAGAGCTTCTTCTTGCCATGCGGCATGCGCAGCTCGGGCGACGCCTTCCAATCCAGCAGCCATATCAAATTGCTCGTGTCGGGATTACCCGGCATGACGATGGGACCGTACTGGGTGCCCTTCATCACGCCCTCATACGTGCTGAGATCGAGCCCGCTCTGCTCGTAGCCTTGGCCGCCGGGTTGGTGACAGTCGATGCACCGCCCTTTGAAGATTGGGAATACATCCTCTTGGAAGCTGGTTGTCGTGGCGGCGCATACCGCATTCGGGTGCCCTGTGAGAGCGATCACGCCGACGGCGGCAAGGGCCAGCGCTGTGCCAACGGCAAAGAGACGTTTTCCGTTCATAGCTCCGCTCCCAGATGAAGCCCTAGCCCTTTTGGCAAAAGCGCTGGGCCACCCCCTCGCCCGATCGTCCGCGGTAGGCCTCCAGCCAGGAAGCGCTCCGCTGAATAGGATACCCGCATCCGAGCGCACGCGCGAGCAATTAAAGGCGCTGATCGAGGGCCAGGGCTTGGCGGCGCAGCTGATCATTGAGGAGCCTCGGAGGGCAAGATGGCCGAGTTCGAGCGGCGTCAGTTGATGGCCATCGAGAAGCAACTCGAGGGCGACTTTACCGGTCGCCTCGGCAACCCTCACCGCACCCCGGATCCGGTGCTCCCGCAGCAGCGACCGGACTTGACCCTTCTGGCGGCGTGGGGCATTGTCCGCTAATCTGGGCAGTGTTACCAAACCTCGCGCGAGGCGCCAAGAAAGCACGGCGAGCTGCCGAGCAACAGGGCACTGCGATGCCGCGTGCCTTCGCGGCCGCGCCCGTTCTCAAGGACGGGCGCCCATAACAAAAAGGAGGTAAGCGATATGATCTCAATCCGCATCCGAGCGATCGCCGCGGCTGCCCTGATGGTTTCCGCAGCAGGTGGGGCTTATGCGGCCTCGGATTGGCTCACGGGCAGCACCGAGGAGCAACTGAAGACCCTCGCCGGCATCCAGCCTGGGCTCGGAACGGTGATGATCGAGTACTCGAACCGCTATACCGACACCTACTATGCCGCGAAGGGCGGCAACTGGGAGCTGGCCGGCTATATGCTCAAGGAGGCGCTCGAGATCCAGGAGGTCGGCGAAGCCACCAGGCCGGCGCGGGCGGGAGCTCTGAAAGCGTTCGAGACGGCTTACCTGGAGCCGCTCAATGCAGCCATCGAAGCCAAAGATCTTCCAGCAGTTCGATGCGGCGTTCAAGGCCGGCGTCAAGGGCTGTAACGGATGTCACGCCAGCCAGGGTTTCCCCTACATCGAGTACGTGCTTCCGGATGCCCCTCCGTCGCCGCTGATGTATACGCAGTGAGACTGCCGACGAGGATCATCTCGGCACACCTCGTCGGTAATCTCTATGAGCGTCTGAGCCCTGCTGCGCGTTGGCGGCGGTGTGAGCTTGGTCGTGGTTCTGCGAGGGCAGGCTGATCACGCCGAGCACCGACGCGCCGCTTGGGGGATGCGTCAGAGACACCACGGCGTCCGCAGGGCGCCACGGATATGGGCGCATAGAGGTTCGCGTGGATCAGAGGTTCGCGCAAAGCCGCTCGACCGCGCCTGTCGTGATGTGCGCAGAGTTGGCGCGATCGGAGCGCGAAAGATCGGAGCTACACGGTCATGCCAGAAGTGCACCGGATGTTCTTCCACTACAGCGAGCTCCCGCTCAGCATGCGCACGCTGTTCACGGCGACGCTCATCGTGCTTGGTATCGCCTACCTGTTCGCCATGATCCAGATTTACGACGTCCACGCCGGACGCGATGGCAAGCCGGGCCTGTCGGCCGAGGACATCGCCATCGCCTATAGCGGCAGCAAGACGGCGACCAAACTGGAGTTGGCCTTGTCAGGGCCGATGTCGGGGATGCTGCCGGCCGACGAGCGCGCCACGATCATCGGCTGGGTGCACCGCGGCCTCGACAAGGCCGAATATGACGCGAGCATCAAGCCCATCATCGAAAGACGCTGCCTCGCCTGCCACGACGGCAGCAACCCCCACATCGTCAATCTCAACAGCTATGAAGACCTATCCAACGTTGCGCAGATCGATACGGGCATGAGCCTAAGTACCCTCGTGCGCGTCTCACACATCCACATGTTCGGCATTACTTTCATCTTCTTCATCATGGGTCTGATCTTCAGCCATGCCTATGTGCGGCCGGTGTGGTTCAAGTCGACAGTCATCGCCTTGCCGTTCCTCTCCATCGTCATCGACATCGGCTCCTGGTACCTGACCAAGATCAATACCGCCTTCGCGTGGGCAGTCATCATTGGCGGCGGGCTGATGGGGCTTAGCTTCGCCATTCAGTGGCTCGTGTCGATGTACCAGATCTGGTTCTACAACTACGCCGCCGCTGCGCATCCAACCAAGGCCACGGTCGGCTGAGGTGGGTCAGGACAGGTCGAGGCATTTGCGGCCATCGCCGCGCTTTGACAAGCGCCGGTGCCTTGATCGTTCGAGGGTGCCATGAAACGCAAGCCTTTGGTGATTGCATTCGCGCTTTGCCTCGCTCCGATCGGCGCGGCATGGTCGGCCGAAGGGGCGCCGCCGGCCGGTGATGCCGTCGCCGGCAAGGCCGTCGCAGCCAGTTGCGCCGCCTGCCATGGCGATCAACGGCGTCAGCGCACAGGCCGGCGTTCCCCATATCGCCGGCCAGCATGCCTCCTATATCCAAGGCGCGCTGATGGCCTATAAGAAGGGCGCCCGAAAAGACGAGGTCATGCAGCAAGTCGTCACCCCGCTGAGCGAACAGCAGATTGCCGACGTCGCTGCCTATTACGCCAGTCTGACGGGCTTCAGCTCAAGACCGAAGGAGCCGGGGGCCGCGTCCATGGCGGATGCTGATCAGGATCCGTTCGCGGCTATCAGACAGCTGACGGGGATGTGCGCCGGCTGTCACGGTGAGGATGGTAATTCGGAGGCGCCCGCTACGCCGAGCCTGGCCGGTCAGCACGACAATTATCTGATCACCGCGATCGAGGCCTACGAGGATGAGACGCGGGCCGAGCCGATGATGCACGCGCTAACCCAGGCACTCACCCGCAGCCAGGTCGAAGATATCGCCTATTTCTACGCTGCGATGGTGCCGCGCCGGGCCGGTTCGCCAGCCAAGGGAGACGCCGTTGCGGGAATGGCGGTCACAGCACCCTGCGCCGGCTGTCACGGCGTCGACGGCAACAGCACCGACCCGAAGAATCCCAGGCTCGCCGGTCTGAGCGCCGACTATCTGATTGCCGCCATCAATGCCTACAAGGACGGCAGTCGCAAGCATGACGTCATGCGCGATCAGGTGATCGCGCTCCGGGATCAGGACGTCGAGGATCTTGCCGCGTACTATGCCTCGAAGGAGCCCCAGGCGCTACCGATCCGCAAGCCGCTCACGATCGCCGAATGGACCGCCAGGTGTGGTCGCTGCCACGGGCCGCAGGGCAACAGCACCGATCCGCGCTTTCCGGTGCTCGCCGGGCAAGACGAGGGCTATCTGGCCAAGGCTTTGGAACTCTATCATGGCGGCGAGCGGGCGAGCCAACTGATGTTCGCCATGTCATTCCTGATGACCCAATCGGACATCGAGAAACTCGCCGCCTATTACGCGCAGCAACGCAAAGAGTGAACGAGGGCAGCCGGCGCAGATCGTCTCAGATCGGTTCGACGCGCGGCTTGGCTCATTCTTCGTGCCGGTGAGGACTGCGGGCGTCGGCCCCGGTCTCCTCTGGCTCGAAGTGTGGGATGATGTCTTTGAAGAGCCGGTCTGTAGCGCCGACCGTTCGCCCCAGCCCGACTGGCAGGGGATCCCGCGATCATCGAGAAGTACCGGGTGCGCGACCGAGCCGTTCACGAGACGACGTGGCTCAGACATCATCCTGAAACATCGCCTGCCTAGAAGGCGACCATGCTGTCGCCGCGGGCAACGCGGTGCGCTCGGAGGGAATCGTGCGAGGAGGAAGCCATCGATCGGGATGGCAGGCCGAGGCGCGGGCGCTGGTCGCGCTGAGCGGCCCGATCGTGCTGACCAATCTCGGCCAGGTCGCGATCCAGACCACGGACGTCGTGATGATCGGCTGGCTCGGCACCGATGCGCTCGCCGCCAGCGTGCTCGGCGTCAACCTGAGCTTCGTGCTGCTGCTGTTCTCGATCGGCGTGGTTGGTGCTACCGCGCCGATGATCGCCCAGGACCTCGGCCGCCAGCGCCATGCGGTGCGCGAGCCGCGCCGTACCGTGCGGCAGGGCTTTTGGGTCGCCTTGCTGCTCGGCCTGCCGGCTTCCGTGATCCTCTGGCATATCGCTCCGATTCTGGCCCTGCTGCGCCAGGACCCTGCCCTGATCGTCGCGGCCGAGGGCTATGTGCACGCCGCCATGTGGGGCTTCGTGCCGGCGCTCTGGTTCGTGAGCCTGCGCAACTTCATCGCCGCGCTCGAGCGGCCGCGCGCCGGCATGGTGGTCATGTTCGTCGCGGTCGCGTTCAATGCGATCGCCGACTACGCGCTGATCTTCGGCGCCTTCGGGCTGCCGGCGCTGGGGCTGGCCGGGGCCGGCGTCGCGACCGCGCTCAGCAACATCTTCCTGTTCGTGGCCCTGATCGGGCTTCATCCTGGTCGACCGGCGCTTTCGCCGCTACCAGGTGCTCGGCCGCTTCTGGCGCGCCGACTGGTCGCGGTTTCGCGAGATCTTCCGGATCGGCCTGCCGATCGGCGTGGCGCTGATCATGGAGGTCGGGCTGTTCGCCGGCGGCCGGCTTCCTGATCGGCGTGATCAGCACCGCGCAGCTGGCGGCGCACCAGATCGCCCTGCAATGCGCGGCGGTGAGCTTCATGGTGCCGCTCGGGCTCGCCCAGGCCGCCACGGTGCGGGTCGGCCTCGCGGCCGGACGGGGCGATCCGCCGGGCGTGCTGCGCGCCGGCACCATGGCGCTGGTCATCGGCAGCACCTTCATGCTGGGCATGGCGCTGATCATGTGGTCGGCGCCGCGCGGCATCGTCGGGCTGTTCATCGATGCCGCCGACCCGGCCAATCGCGACGTGGTGCGCGCGGCGGTGACCTTCCTGGCGATCGCGGCGCTGTTCCAGATCTTCGATGGCGGCCAGGTGATCGGGATGGGCGCGCTGCGCGGGCTCAAGGACACGCGCTGGCCGATGGTGTTCGCCGCGATCGCGTACTGGCTGGTCGGCATGGTCCTGGCGGTCGGCCTGGGCTTTGGCGCCGGGCTCGGCGGGCTCGGCGTGTGGCTCGGGCTCGCTCGCCGGCCTGGCGGTCGCAGCCGGCCTGATGATCGGCCGTTTCTACCTGCTGCAGGGCCGCGCCGCAGGCCGGGCGCGCCGGCTGGCGGCAAGCGGCGGCCTGGCGTAGTCTCGCCCCCAATACTGAGTTTGGCGAGGGGGAGCCGTGGACAAGGTCATCATCAGCTGCGCGGTGACGGGCAGCATCACCAGGCCCGACCAGCATCCGGGCCTGCCGATCACCCCGGCGCAGATCGCCGATGCCGCGATCGAGGCGGCGGGGGCCGGCGCCTCGATCGTCCACATCCACGTGCGCGACCCGCAGACCGGCGCGCCGAGCATGGAGCTCGCGCTCTATCGCGAGGTGGTCGATCGGATCCGCACGAGCGGCGTCGACCTGATCATCAACCTCACCACCGGGCCCGGCGGCCGCTTCCTGCCGGGCGAGGACGATCCCAAGGTCGCCGCTCCGGGCACCAACCTGCTGCCGCCCGAGAAGCGGGTCGGCCATGTGCTGGAGCTCAGGCCGGACATCTGCTCGCTCGACCTCAACACCATGTGGTTCGGCACCTCGGTGGTGATCAACACGCCGAAAAGCGTCGACGGCCATGGCCGAGGCGGTCAAGGCCGCGGGCGTCAAGCCGGAGCTCGAGGTGTTCGATTCCGGCGACATCAAGCTTGCGAACCAGCTGCTGGCCGCAGGCGTGCTGCCGCGGCCGCCGTTCTTCCAGGTGGTGCTGGGCGCCGGCAACGGTTTCGTGCCGAGTACCGAGACCCTGGTCTACGCCAAATCGCTGCTGCCGCCGGATGCGGTCTGGGCTGCCATGGGCATCGGCGCCATGGAATTCCCGATCGTGGCGCAAGCCTGTCTGCTCGGCGGCCACGTCCGGGTCGGCCTCGAGGACAATCTGTATATGAGCAGAGGCGTGCTGGCGCCCTCCAACGCCGCCCTGGTCGAGCGCGCGCGACAGATCGTCGAGCTGATCGGCAAGAGCATCGCGACGCCGGCCGAGGCGCGCACGATTCTCAGCCTGCCACCGGCCGGCTAGGCGGGCTCGGCGCTCGGGGCACCGGGTGCCGCAGGGGCAATACCCGGATCGGGCCGGCCCTCGGCGCGGACCACCTCGCGATAGAGGATGTAGAGGCCGCTCGCCACCACGATCGTGGCGCCGACCGCCACTGCGTTCGCCGGTACGTCGCCCCACAGCAGATAGCCGAGCACCACCCCCCACAGCATCTGGCTGTACTGGAAGGGTGCCACCACAGCCGCCTGGGCGCGCCGGTAGCCGGCAATCAGGAACATGACGGCAACGCCGCCGGAAAGCCCGGCCAGCGCCATCAGCCCGAGATCAGGCAGCGTCGGCGGCACGAAGTGGAACGGCAGCAGGCAGGCCATCACGACCAGCACCGCGGCATTGGTGTAGAAGGCGATGCTGGCCGTGGTCTCGGTCGCGCTGAGCTTGCGTACCAGGATGATCGACAGAGCAGATGCGGATGCCGCGAGCAGCGCGGCGCCGGCCGCGAAGTCGAGCGCGCCTTCACCCGGCCGCAGCATGACCAATACGCCGGCGAAGCCGACCATCACCGCCGACCAGCGCCGCCAGCGCACCGTCTCGCCGAGCAGCGGCACCGACAGCACGGTGATCAGCAAGGGAGTCGCGAAGATGAAAGCGTAGGCATCGGCCAGCGGCATCAGGCTGTAGGCGGTGAACGCGCTGAACGCCGCGGTCATGCCGAAGGCGCCGCGCAGCAGATGCAGGCCGAGCCGGCGCGTGCGCAGCTCGCCCAGGCCGCCCGCCCGCCAGGTCATCAGCGCCACCGGCACGAGGCCGAAGGCGGCGTTGAAGAACAGCATCTGGTGAACCGGATAGCCGGCGCTCAGCCACTTGATCATGGCGTCCATGCTGCTGAACAGCGCGAACGCGAGCAGCGCCAGACCGATCCCAAGCGCGGCCGAGGAATCGGCCAGACGCGGTCGCGCCACGGCAGCCGTGACGAGACCACCAAAGCGCGCGAAGGCCGACCACATTGTGTGTAACTCCGAGAGGGGCGACAGCCCCATACCAGGAGTGATCTAAGCGCGCTGCGATCGATGTCCTAGAACCAATATGCGCATGGCTGCCTTGCAGCTTTGCATCGGGCTTCGCGGCGTTTTGTCAAGCTTGCGCACGGCTTTCGCGGTAGCGATCGCGGATCGGCCGGAAACCGGTCAGCTGGACCTCCTGCGCGGCGACCCAGCCGAGGAAGGCCGGCTCCTGGAACAGGTGGTATTCGGCGATCCGCCAGGTCGCGTCGTTCGGGTGCATGTCCTCGATGTCGCCAGGCGTATTGCAGTGCAGGGAAAGATAGGTGAGGCCGGGCGCGGCATGCTCGACCATATGGTGGAAGGCGTCGTCGCAGGGACGGTGGCGCATCGCCAGGCCCATGGCGAACTGGTCGATCAGCGGCACGCCCTCTGCCTCGAGCTCATCGATCAGCCGGTCGTAAAAGCTGCGGTCGATCGGCCCCATGCCGAGCACCGAATCGTAGCTCACGCTGTCGCGCGCGAGCATCAGCGGCAGCTGGTACTCACGACCCAGGGCGACGTAGATGGCGGCGAACTCGGGCGCCGCAGCGGCGCCCAAGTGGGTGTCGAGATGGGTGACGTCGAGCCCGGCGCCGAGCGCCGCCTCGATCTGCGCTCGAAGCTCGGTCTCGACCGCGCCACGGTCGGCGTGATGGCGCAGGGTCGGCACGTCCGGCCACATGTAGCCGTGCTGGTCGAGCAGGCCGGAGGTGCGCGAGGCGGTCGAGATCGGCCGCCAGCGGCAGGCGCGCGATTCGCTGGTGAGCGTCAGATGCACGCCGACATCGAGCGCCGGGCGCTCCTTCGCCATCAGGGCCAGCTCGGGGAACCAGGCGCAGGGCGGCATGACCGAGCCGCAGGTCACGAAGCCGAGCCCGGAAAGCTCGACGAACGCCCGATTGGCGCCATGGCTGACGCCCAAATCGTCGACATGCGGGATCAGCACCCGGCGATCATCGGCCTGCGCCATCTCGGTCTCCTCTGGCCCAACCGTTCACAAACCATCGGGTTGCCGGGTCACGCGTCCGCGACATGCCGTTTGCCATTTCTTTGGGCGAACGTGCCCGGCAGGTGCGTCGCCGCCAGCCCCAGCATGATCAGGGAGAGCGCGACCAGGTCCGTCCCCTTGAGCTGCTCGCCCAGGAACAGCAGGCCGAGCAGGACCCCGAACAGCGGCACGAGAAAGTTGCTGAACGAGGCGAACGTGGGCCCGGCGCGGTCGATCAGGGCGACGAACAGGACGTACACGACGCCTGCGCACAGCATGCCGAGCGTCAGCACGGCGAGCACCGCCGGCCAGGTCGGGTGCAAGGCCCAGTCCTGACCCAGGATCAGCGTCAGCGGGACGATCTGGATGCTCGCGCACGCCAGGATGTTGCGCGCCTTCACGACTGCCGGGATATCGACCGGCAGGCGCTTGATGAGGGTGAGCGAGATCGCAAAGCTCAAGGCGCCGCCCAGCACCGCCAGCTCGCCGAGAACGCTGCCCAAGATCCCGCTGAGCGCCCCCGGTCCGATCAGGACCACCACGCCGAGGAAGCCCAGGGCCACGCCCAACGCGGTGCCCAGCCTGAGGCGCTCGCCCCTGACGAACAGGGCGGCCAGGATGATCGCGAAGATCGCGACGGTGCCCATCAGGATGGCCGCAATGGCGCCGTCGACGCGTTGTTGTCCCCAAGCGACCAGATAAAACGGCAGCGTGCCCTCGAACATGCCGATCAGGAAATAGTGGGCCCACAGACCGGACGTGGGTCTCTGCGCGTCGGATGGCGGGTTACGGTCGCCTGGTGCGGCCAGCACCAGGGTCCAGAGGGTCAAGAACCCGATCACGGCGCGCCCCGCCGCGATCACGCCGGGCGGAAAGGCCCCGATCGCGACCTCGTTGAGCATGAACTGCGAGCCCCAGATCATGCCGACGCCCAGGAGCAGGAGATAGTTGACGGTAGCCGCAGCCATGATCGAGGCTCTTTCGATCGCTTCCGACGGGCGGGCGAGGGCAGCCCTTCGCCTAGAGAATGCCGTACTTCTCGAACACGTCGGCGAGCAGCGCGCCGTCCTTGAGCTCGTCGCGGGTGCGATCCTCGCCCTCGACCTTGGCGAGCGCGAGCTTCAGGGTCTGGGCGACGATCGGCTGGGGCACGACCAGCACCCCGTCGGCGTCGCCGAACACCAGGTCGCCCGGGTGAACCATCACGCCGCCGCACTCGATCGGCACGTCGATCGCGCAGACCTCGCCGCGGCCCTTGGAGTTGAGCGGGCCGATGCCGCCGTGGAACACCGCAAAGCGCTGCGCCCGGATCGCCTTGGTATCGCGCACCAGGCCGTCGGTGACGCAGCCCACGCCGCCACGCGCCATGGTCGCGGTGGTCAGCAACTCTCCCCAGGGCGCGATCCGACCGGACGCGCCGCAGGCCAGCACCGGCACCTCGCCGGGCTTGAGGTCGTCGATCAGCGCGATCTCCAGGGTGTAGGAATTGCCGCCCTCGGGCACGTGATAGACGTCGCGATAGAGGCCGGTCCGCGCCCGGCCGCACAGCACCAGGTCCTCGTCGAGTGGCCGGATGTGCGGCGGCAGCACTTGGTGGCGATAGCCCTGCTTGTCCAGCACGTCGGACAGCACCGCCGCATAGAGTTTTTCGCGCGCGCTGGCGATGACCTGTTGGTCGACGATCATCTTGGCTTCCTGTTCCGATCTCCCCCGTGGCAGCGATCGAGACCGCTGCTCGAGGCGACCATGAAGCATTGAGCGACCGGGGTCCATCGCGCATTCCATAGCGCTGCGCGATTCCCTGGAACGATTCTTGGTCTGGCGGCGGACGACCCGCTATGCTAGCCGACCACGCAGAAATCGACCCCGAAAGGTCGCGACAAACGACGGGGTCGGCAGCATCGCCGGGGGAAGCATCCATGTCCAAGAAGCCCTATCGCAGCACGGCCTGGTTCGGCCATCCGGACAAGGACGGCTTCCTGCACCGCAGCTGGATGAAGAACCAGGGCTTCCCGGCCGACCTGTTCGACGGCCGGCCGGTGATCGGCATCTGCAATACCTGGTCGGAGCTGACGCCCTGCAACGCCCACCTGCGCGACCTCGCCGAGCGGGTCAAGCGGGGCGTCTACGAGGCCGGCGGCTTTCCGCTCGAGTTCCCGGTGTTCTCGACCGGCGAGAGCAACCTGCGCCCGACCGCGATGCTGTTTCGCAACCTGGCCTCGATGGACGTCGAGGAGGCGATTCGCGGCAATCCGGTCGACGGCGTGGTGCTGATGACCGGCTGCGACAAGACCACGCCTGCCCTGCTGATGGGTGCGGCGTCGTGCGATGTGCCGGCGATCGTGCTCTCGGGCGGGCCGATGCTGAACGGCAAGTTCCGCGGCAAGGACATCGGCTCGGGCACCGACGTCTGGCGCTTCGCCGAGGAGGTCAAGGCGGGCGAGATGAGCCTCGAGGACTTCATGGACGCCGAGGTCTGCATGTCGCGCTCGCCCGGGCACTGCATGGTGATGGGCACGGCTTCGACCATGAACAGCATGGCCGAGGCGCTGGGCATGAGCCTGCCGGGCTGCGCCGCGATCCCCGCGGTCGACAGCCGGCGCCGCGTGATCGCCCAGCTCACCGGCCGGCGCGTCGTCGAGATGGTCAAGGAGGACCTGCGCATCTCGAAGGTCCTCAAGCGCGAGAATTTTCTGAACGCGGTGCGGGCGAACGGCGCGCTCGGCGGCTCGACCAACGCCGTGATCCACCTGATCGCGATCGCCGGGCGGCTGCCGGGCGTGCGACTTCGGGCTCGACGACTGGGACCGCTATGGCCGCGAGGTGCCGACACTGGTCGACATCATGCCGTCCGGGAGAATTCCTGATGGAGGACTACTACTATGCGGGCGGACTGCCGGCGGTGATGCGCGCGCTCGGCGAGCACGGCATGCTCGACAAGGACGCGCTCACGGTCACCGGCCAGACCATGTGGGAGAACGTCAAGGACGCGCCGAACTGGAACACGGACGTGATCCGCGAGCTTGGACAACCCGCACACCGAGCACGGCGGCATGGTCGTGCTGCAGCGGCAACCTGGCGCCCGACGGCGCCGTGCTCAAGCCGTCGGCCGCGACGTCTGCGCCTGATGAACCATCGCGGCCGCGCCGTCGTGTTCGAGAACATCGAGGACTACAAGGCCAAGATCAACGACGAGGCGCTCGACGTCGACGAGACCTGCGTCCTGGTGCTCAAGAACTGCGGCCCCAAGGGCTATCCCGGCATGTCCGAGGTCGGCAATATGGGGCTGCCGCCCAAGGTGCTGCGCAAGGGCGTGCGCGACATGGTGCGGATCTCGGATGCGCGCATGAGCGGCACGGCCTATGGCACCGTGGTCCTCCACGTCTGCCCGGAGGCGGCGGCCGGCGGCACTCTG
This sequence comes from uncultured Alphaproteobacteria bacterium, assembly GCA_963731495.1. Taxonomy (GTDB): domain Bacteria; phylum Pseudomonadota; class Alphaproteobacteria; order Geminicoccales; family Geminicoccaceae; genus DASUGG01. The sequence goes on along the minus strand of CAVSVZ010000053.1, from coordinate 5,732 downwards.
GCGCTGGTCGAGAACGGCGACATGATCGAGCTCGACGTCGAGGCGCGCCGCCTGCATCTCGAGGTCGACGAGGACGAGCTGGCGCGCCGCCGCGCCGCCTGGAGCGCGCCCGAGCCCGCGATGAAGAGCGGCTATCAGAAGCTCTACATCGACCACGTCCTGCAGGCGAGCGAAGGCGCCGACCTCGACTTCCTGCGTCGGCTGCCGCGGCGCCGGCATCCCGCGCGAGAGCCACTGAGGCAGGCGGCACGCTTCATAGGAGGAAGAGATGAGCGCGTTCTTCGCGATGCTCGACTTTTGGGACTATGTGACCTTCGGTGCCTGGCCATCGTCGTCGCCGGTTTCATGGCGCTGATCGTCATCGTGCTCGGGCTGCCGGGCAGATTGCCATCGCCCGCCAGCACCCCGATGCCGAGGCGGTCAACCTTCTGGGCTGGCTCGGCTTCGCCGCGGTGCTGCCGTGGGCCCAGGCGTTGATCTGGTCGCTCAAGCCGACCGATGTGGTCGACGTCCGCAGACTGCCGCGCGAGGAACAGAAAGCGATCGACGAGGACATGGCCCGGCTGGTTGGGACGCCGGCCAAGAAGCAGCAGGAGCCGGACGATCTGCCGCCACCACCACCGGCCGCCAGCGAAGACCACACGGGCTAGGGATGTCGCGCGATGTTTGCCGCGATCCTGCTCACCGTCATCTTCCTCTTTGTCCTCTGGCTGATCTTCGGCAAGCTGAAGCTGCTCAAGTTCAACGTCGGCTGGGGCATCATCAGCGCCTTCTTCCTGGCCCACATCCTCCTGACCTTCTTGGTCGGGATGCGCTTCCAGGCACCTTACTCGACCGACCTGCGCGTCGTCCAGCACACCATCCAGATCGTACCGCGGCTGGAGCAGCCGGCGCTGGTCACGGAGGTCCTGGTCGAGCCCAATGAGCCGGTCAAGAAGGGGCAACCGCTGTTTCGGTTCGATCGGCGCCCGTACGAGTACGCCGTGCAGGAGGCCGAAGCGGCCTTGGCCGCAGCCAAGCAGAACGTCCTGGTCCTCAAAGCGGACCTGGACGCGGCGGTGCCGGCCGTAGCGCGTGCCCACGCCGAGCTCAAGCTGGCCAAGGAGCAATACGAGCGCTTCACCGTTCTGGCCCCCTCCGGGGCCGTGTCGACGGAGGAGGTCGAGCGCCATACCGACCAGCTCGCCAGCGCCGAGGCGGCGGTTGACCATGCCGAGGCCGAGGAACATCGGGCCCGCCTGGCGTACGAGTCCCAGATTAACGGGGTCAACACGAGCGTGGCGGAGGCGGAAGCTCAGCTTGCACAGGCCAAGTACTATCTCGAGCATACCACGATCGTGGCGCCTGCGGACGGCTACATCACCAACTTGCAGGTTCAGCCCGGCATGGTGGCGGGAATCGTCCGGTTTGGCGCCATCGCCAGCTTCATTGTCGATCAGGGCCGATACCTGCTGGCCACCTATCCGCAGGAGTGGCTGAAGTTCGTCGAGCCGGGGCAGCCGGTCGAGATCGCCCTCGACCTGTATCCCGGGCAGATCTTCGAGGGCAAGGTGGAGAGCATCTGGTGGGCGAGCGGCGAGGGCCAGTTCCTGCCGAGCGGGACCTTGCCGACCTTTGCCGAGCCCGAGCCGCCGGCACGGTTCCCGGTCAAGATCACGATGGCCGATGCCGATGGCATGCGCATGCCGATCGGCGCGCACGGTGCCGCAGCCATCTATGCATGGCCCGGCGGGTTCACCTACCTCCGCCGGATCGTGATCCGCACCTATACCTGGCTCAACTGGCTCGAGCCGCTGCCCTTCTGATATCCCGACGGAGTTCGGGCGCGCGCACCACTGACGCCTGGTCCCTTTTTGGGGTCGATCCCGGGCAAACTCGGGGCCGATCGCGCCAAGCAACCGAAAGGAATCTCATCGCGCAGCGGTAGGTCCATCTTGCCGCATTTCACAGCTTGTACTTGACCAGAACCGCGGCACGGGCTTCTCTGGTCGGATCAATCGGGAGGCAAGCCCATGTTCCATTGGTTGCGCGGGCTGCTCGAACGCAAGAGCCGCGCTGATGCTGCACAAGCGGAGGCCCCAAGAGGGAGACAACAAACCATGGCCGACGATTTCAAGGCGGTCGGCGGCTGCCGATGCGACGACAACCCGGTCCGGTTCGAATACACCAAGCGACCGTTCGAGACCCACTTTTGCTGCTGCACCGACTGTACCGACATCTGCGGCGGTGCGCTCGCCTTGATCTCGGTCGTGGAGCGCAACGCCTTCAAGGTCACGCAGGGCGAGAACAAGATCCTCAACTACGACACCAAGCCGACCTGTCACCGGCGCTTCTGCAAGGATTGCGGCTGCCACATGTTCCTCTATGTCGACGCCTTCCCGGATTTCGTGCTGGTGCACGTGCCGACCGTCGACCGCGAGTGCGACATCGGCACGGCGCCCGATCGCTGGGTGTTCACCGCCTCCAAGCATCCTTTGGTGATGATCCCGGACGACGGTCTGCCGCGACACCACGGCTGGGCGAACTCGCCCAATGCGGGCTGAGCGGGCCGGCTGAAGGAGCCTGCTGAGAACCGCTGCGGAGGTAGCAACGGCGGGTCGGGATGTGTCCGACCCGCCTTGCGTTGACGCAGGGCCTCTTGTAAGTCGACGACGACGCCGCATATGCATCGGTGTCACAGGTCGGACGGACATAGGATCATGCGTGCAGTGTTGGGGCCGGCGCGGGCCGCCGTCGCGAAGAAGCTGACCCGCCTCCTGGCACTGACGTCGCTGTTCTTCTTGCCGCAGGACCGGAAGCACAAAATCGAGCGTTGGCTGCGTGGTCGCGAGCAGTATCGAAAACTGCAGCGCGCCGACTGCGTCGTCGTGTCGTTCGGCAAGAGCGGCCGCACCTGGCTGCGGGTCATGATGTCGCGCTTTTACCAGATCAGGCACGGCCTGTCGGAGCGCCATCTGATCGGCTTCGACAATCTTCATCTGCGCAATCCTGCCATCCCCAAAATCTTCTTCACCCACGACAATTACACCAAGGACTACACCGGCAACCTGGATTCCAAGGCCGACTACGCCGGCAAGAAGGTGGTGCTGCTGGTGCGCCACCCGGCCGATGTCGCCGTCTCGCAGTACTATCAGTGGCAGTTTCGCATGAAGCCGAACAAGGTGGCGCTCAACCGCTATCCCGAGCGCGGCCGGGACCTCGGCATCTTCGATTTCGTCACGCGCGAGTATGCCGGCCTCACCCGGACGATCGACTTCATGAACGGCTGGGCCGACGAGGCCGAGGGCAGCCAAGACCTGCTGGTGGTGCGCTATGAGGACATGCGGGCGCATCCCGAGCAGACCCTGGGCCGGATCCTCGCGTTCATCGGCACGCCCGGCTCCGAGGCCGAGATCCGCGAGGCCGTGGCGTTCGCCTCGTTCGACAACATGCGCAAGATGGAAACCAACAGCACGTTCTGGCTGAGCGGCGGGCGGATGCGCCCGCGCGATCGCAAGAACCCGCAATCGTTCAAGACCCGGCGCGGCAAGGTCGGCGGCTATCGCGACCATTTCGACGATGGCGAGATCGCCGAGATCGACCGCCTGGTCGATGAGCAGCTCGCGCCGGTGTTCGGCTATGCCAGCCGCACCTCCGCGCCGCAGCAGGCGGCGAACGCCTGAGCCCGCCTTGCAGGCCGGCCGCGCTTTCTGCTATGAGCCGGCCAGCTCACGCCCCGCGCCAAATGCCCGCCTCAAGCCATAGGGATGATCGGCCGTGAAGAATTGCGTGTTCGTGCACACCAACCATCGCCAGATGGTCGGCGCCCTGGTCTCGCAGTACTCGCTCACAGCGCAACAGTCGCGATCCCGACGCGTTCGACGTCAAGATCATCGACACCAAGGATCAGCCGTTCCTGCATGCGCGCGAGGGCCAGTACTACCTGCGCGACGGCGTGCAGCGGCAGTGGCTGATCGAGGATCTGCAATCGTTCACGCCCCTGCGCTTCATGCCGCCCGAGCTGATGGGCTACCAGGGCCGCGCCGTGGTGATCGATCCCGACGTGTTCGCGGCCGGCGACGTCAACGAGCTGCTGACGCGCGACATGCAGGGCAAGGCGCTGATGGTGCGCGCGGGTAAGGGCCGCAAGAGCTTCGCCTCCAGCGTCATGCTGCTGGACTGCGCCAAGCTCACCCACTGGCGCACGGCCGAGCAGTTCGACGAGATGTTCGAGAACAAGCGCGACTACATGGACTGGATAAGCCTGAACCTCGAGCCGCGCGAGACCATCGGCCTGCTCGAGCCCGAGTGGAACGATTTCGATCATCTCGACGAGAACACCAAGCTTTTGCACAACACCAAGCGCTGGAACCAGCCCTGGAAGACGGGCCTGCCGGTCGATTTCACGCCGACCGAGGGCTCGGGCGTGTTCCGGGCGCTCGGTTGGATCCGCCGCGCCCGCGCCAGCCTGTTCGGCCGCTACGCCCTGCTCGGCCAGTACAAGCGGCACTGGGACCCCAACCAGGAGCGCTTTTTCTTCGGTCTGCTGCGCGAATGCCTCGACAAGGGCGTGATCTCCGAGGCAATGCTGCGCGAGGAGATGGAGCGCAACCACGTGCGCCACGACGCCTTCGACGTGCTGGAACGGACGCCACCCCTGGCAGCTTGAGGCGCGTGGCCCTGCTTCTGATTCGGTGAGACGCGATGCTTCAAGTCGGTGACGGCGTCAAGAAATGGGCGGTGCTGCTGCCCACGGCCGTGCTGCCGCGGCCGTGGCGCGTGGCGGTGCGCAAAGAGGGCCTCTCACGGCTCGAGGTCGGCAAGGCGCTGCGCACCAACCTTTTGATCATCGGTCATCCCAAGAGCGGCAATACCTGGCTCAAGGTGATGCTCTCGCGCCTCTACCAGGTGCGCCATGGCATCCCCGCCTCGGTGATCGTGACCTCGGACGAGCTGGCAAGGCGCAACCCTGCGATCCCGCGCATCTCGGCGACCAACGGCCACTACAGCTACGAAGGCGCGGTCGGCCGGCTGCTGGCCCCGGATGCGCCCGATTCGCCGCTCCGGCACAAGCCGATCGTGCTGCTGGCGCGCAACCCGTGCGACATCGCGGTCTCCTGGTTTTTCCAGTTCACCAAGCGGCAGTCGGCGCACAAGCAGGAGCTGATCAACGCCTCGATCGACCATCCGATCGACCGCCGCACCATCGGCATGTGGGACTTCGTGCGCCACAGCGACATCGGCCTGCCGTTCCTGATCGACTACCTGAACGGCTGGCAGCGCAACCTCGCGGACCTCGAGCGCGGGCGCATGGTGCGCTACGAGGACCTGCGCGCGAGGCCGGGGCCGACCTTGCGCCAGATCACCCTGCTGATGGGCGAATCCTTCAGCGACGACGAGATCGACGAGGCGGTCAACTTCGGCTCGTTCGACAATCTGCGCGCGCTCGAGACCAAGGGCTTCTTCCGCCAGGGCGGGCTGGCCCTGCGCAATCCCAACGACCCCGAGACCTTCAAGGTGCGGCGCGCCAAGGTCGGCGGCTATCGCGACTACTTCTCTGCCGAGCAGGCCGCCGAGCTCGAGGCGCTGATGGCCGAGCGGCTGTCGCCCGCCTTCGGCTACACGGTGCCGGACGAGCAAGCAGAGCCGGTCGCGGCGCGGGCATGAGCGCGTCAAGCGACGCCAGATGCATGCCGTTTGCGAGCCCGCACACGATCTGAGCGGCCCGGAGCAGGCGACGCCCCGCACCTGGC
>CAVSVZ010000052.1:0-184605 GCA_963731495.1 uncultured Alphaproteobacteria bacterium | reverse complement strand
AAAATGATGGACCGGGCCGTGGCCGCGACCCACGCTCAGCCGGTCCGCCGCCCGGATTGCTCCGGTGATGTACGTCTTGGCGGCCTGCATCGCGTCGCGCAGGGGCATGCCCTGGCCGAGCAGGGCGGCCAGCGCCGCCGACAGCGTGCAGCCCGTGCCGTGCGTGTTGGCGGTATCGATGCGCGGCGCCACCAGGGTCAGCGGCTCGCCGCCGTCGTCGAGGATGTCGATGCTGTGAACCTCCTCGAGGTGCCCGCCCTTGAGCAGCACGGACTGCGGCCCCAACCTGCGCAGCCTCGCCGCAGCCTCGACCATGCCGGCCGCGGCGACCGGTGGCTCCATGTCGAGCAGCGCGCCGGCCTCGAGTAGGTTGGGCGTGATCACGCTGGCCAGAGGCAGCAGGCGCTGCTTGAGCGCGTGGACCGCTTCGGGACGCAGCAGATGGTCGCCGCTCTTGGCGACCATCACCGGGTCGAGCACCACGATCCGCGCGTGGTGGCGCTCGAGCCCTTCGGCGACCGCCACGATGATCTCGGGCGACGCCAACATGCCGATCTTGACCGCGGCGATCTCGATGTCGTCGAACACGGCATCGATCTGCGCCGTGACGAAGGCTGCGGGCACCTCGTGGATCGCGGTCACCGCGCGGGTGTTCTGGGCGGTCAGCGCGGTGATCACCGAGCAACCGTACGCGCCGAGCGCCGAGAAGGTTTTCAGGTCCGCTTGGATGCCGGCGCCGCCGCCGGAATCCGAGCCTGCGATGGTCAGGATGTTGGCGATCATGCGCCGTCCTCGTCCGTCTTGCGGGCTGCCTCGATCGCCCCGCGCGCCTTGCGCGCCGACTCGATAGCAATGCGCAGACGCCGGCTAGCCGCGGCCGGATCCGCCGCCGCCATGATCGCGCGGACCACGGCAATGCCGTCGGCGCCCGCCCGGACCGCATCGCCGAGATTGGCTTCGTCGACGCCACCGATGGCGATCAGCGGCAGTGCCGTCAACCGGCGCACGGCGGCGAGCCCGATCGCGCCGATCGGCGGACCCGCATCGCCCTTGGTCGCCGTCGCCGCGAACGGCCCGTAAGCGACATAGTCCAGATCCTCGGGATCGACCGCCCGGGCCTGCTCGACGGCATCCAGCGACACGCCGAGGATCGCATCGGGGCCGAGCAGCGCGCGCGCCTCCCCGGCCGGCAGATCGGTCTGGCCGACATGGCAGCCGGCGGCGTCTGCGGCGAGTGCTATGTCGATCCGATCGTTGATCAGCAGCGGCACGCCCAAGGGATCGAGCAGCGCCTTCAGCGCACGCGCCTGCTCGAGCAGGGCGCGCCCCTCGGCCTGCTTGTCGCGCAGCTGGACCAGCGTGACGCCGCCTTGCACCGCGGCCGCAACGATATCGACCAGGCGGCGGTCGCCGAGCTGCGGATCGGTCACCAGATAGAGGGTCGGATCGAGCTCCGGCCGAAAGCTGCTGCGATCCGAAGCCTGCACGCTGCGCATCGACGACTCCTTTGGAGCCGACCACCGCGTGCTGCACTCCTTGAAGTGTGCGCGGCCGCATCGGCTCCCTTCGCTGGCATGACCCAGGTCAGGTTCGACGGGTGTCAATCTCAGCCCGTGAGGGCACCCCGGCATGATACGACGCCGCTAAGGTGCGCATGCGGCGACGGCCTGTCAACTCGACGGCGTCATTCATGCCCCGGGCGCGAAGCCTCGCTCGAAGATTGGGCCTCGCTCGAAGGTTGGTTTGACAGGGCTCGCCTCGAGCGCCATCGTGGCGCGCTTCACGTCGGGGCGGGAGGGGCAGGATGCGGCACGAGCGCTGGATGCGATGGTCGGTGCGTGCCGCCTGCCTGATCCTGGGGCTGGCTGCATTGCCCGATCTGAGGGCGGACGACGACGATAGCGGCGCGGACACCGCCGCGGCGGCTGGGTCGTTCCGCGCCGCCCAGGAGCTGGGACTCGATTACTCCATCCGACCGGTCGACATCCTCAACATCGCGCCTGGCGGCGCGCCGCCGGGCAGCTTCCGCGCGGCGCAGGACGCCGGCACCGGCGATCGATGGTCGCGCCGCTATGGCGATCGCTGGTCGGCCGAGGGCTATCAGGGGCCGGGCACCCCGCCACCCTGGGCCGGCGGCAGGGATCTGCCACTGGATTCCAGCACCCGCTTTTGAAGCGGGGCCCAGCGACCACCTTCGAACACACCAACACATCGGGGCAACGCACATGATCGGAGATCCACCCGTCGTCACGCTTAGGCGCGGCTTCAGCCGGCCGAGAGCCGCCCAGCTCGCCGCCTTTGCCGGCGTGCCGACCGGCTTTGCAGTCGATGCGCAAAACGGCCAGGGTGCGATCGACCACCGCATCAAGCCGCTTTGGCCGGAGGCCGGGTTCGCGGCACCCGCGGTCACCGCCGACTGCGGCCCACGCGACAATCTCGGCCTGTTCGTCGCGATCGAGGTGGCGCAGCCCGGAGACGTCCTGGTGCTCGCGACCGGCGCCTATGAGGGCACCTCGCTGCTTGGCGATCACGTCGCCGCCATGGCCAAGAACAAGGGCATCGTGGCGTTCGTCACCGATGGCCTGGTGCGCGACGTCGAGGGCCTGCTGCAGGTCGGCCTGCCCGTCTGGTGCCGCGGCGTGTCGCCCAACAGTCCCTATAAGAGCGGCCCCTGCGAGGTCGGCACCGCGGTCAGCCTGGGCGGCGTCACGATCGAATCGGGCGATCTCCTGGTCGGCGATCGGGATGGCGTCGTGGTGGTGCCGCAGGCGCGGATCGACGAGGTCGCCGCGACGCTCGCGCAGGTGCGCGCCAAGGAGACCGAGATGGGTGCTGCCATCGAGGCCGGGCTGATCACGCCGGACTGGGTCGGCGAGCTGCTCAGCTCCTCGCGGACCCGGCTGCTGGATTAGTCCCGAAAGTTCACATACTGCAGGGGCTGCTCGATCTCGAGGTCCTTGACCAGCGCGATCGCACCCTGCAGGTCGTCGCGCTTCTTGCCCGAGATCCGCAGCTCGTCACCCTGGATCGCGACCTGGACTTTCAGCTTGGCGCCCTTGACCGCCTTGACGACCTGCTGGGCCAGGTCGCGCTCGATGCCCTGCTTGATCGTGACGGTCTGGCGCAAGCTGTTGCCGGACGCCTTTTCCGGCTTGCCGAAATCGAACGCGCCCGCGTCGACCTTGCGCCTCGCCAGATGGCCGCGCAGCAGCTCCTGCACCTGTTTCAGCTTAAAATCGTCGTCGGCCCGGATCGTGAGCGTGGTCTCGGTCCGCTCGATCGAGCAGTTGCTGCCCTTGAAGTCGTAGCGTGTCCCGATCTCGCGCATCGCCATCTGCACGGCGTTGTCGACTTCGGGGAGCTCGGTGCGTGACACGATGTCGAAGGATGGCATGGGGATCTCGCTGCAGCTGATCAATCGTAACCGATGCGGTGCAGCCATGCACCGCATGCGCGCTCAGGTCTTGCGGGCCAGAGCGGCCGACAGGGCGACCGCCAAAGCACCGTCGCCCGCAGGCGGCGGCTGGGCGGCAGATTTCTTCGGCGCTCGCACGGCCGGCGCCTTGCGCTCGGCTGGCCTGGCTTTGGCAGGCCCGCCCTGCTTGCGCATCGAGAGCGAGATCCGCTTGCGCTTGAGGTCGACCTCGAGCACCCGGACCTCGACCACGTCGCCCGCCTTGACGATCTCGCCCGGGTCCTTGACGAAGCGATCGGCCAGCTGGGAGACGTGCACCAGCCCGTCCTGATGCACGCCGATGTCGACGAAGGCGCCGAACGCTGCGACGTTCGAGACGGTGCCCTCGAGCACCATCCCAGGCTTCAGATCATCGAGCCGCTCGACGCCCTGGGCAAAGCTCGCGGTGCGGAAGGCCGGCCGCGGATCGCGCGCCGGCTTCTCCAGCTCGGCCAGGATGTCGCGCACGGTCGGCAGGCCGAAGCGCTGGTCGACGAAATCGGCTGCGTTCAGCTCCTTGAGCACGCTGCCGCCCTTGGCCAGCGTGCGCACGTCGCGGCCGCACGCAGCAACGATCCGCCGGGCGAGCGGATAGGCCTCGGGATGCACGGCCGAGGCGTCGAGCGGCTCGTCGCCATCGCGGATCCGCAAGAACCCCGCGCACAGCTCGAACGCCCGCTCGCCCAAGCGCGGCACCTTCGTCAACTCGCCGCGGCGGCGAAACGGGCCGGTCGTGTCGCGATGCAGGACGATCGCATCGGCCAGCGCCGGGCCGACGCCGGACACCCGCGCCAGGAGCGATGCCGACGCCGTGTTCAGCTCGACCCCGACCGCGTTGACCGCATCCTCGACCACGGCGTCCAGGCCGCGCGCCAGGCGATGCTGGTCGACATCGTGCTGATACTGCCCGACGCCGATGCTCTTCGGCTCGATCTTGACCAGCTCGGCCAGGGGGTCCTGCAGACGGCGCGCGATCGAGACGGCGCCGCGCAGCGAGACATCGACATCCGGCATCTCGGCCGCCGCCGTGGCCGAGGCGGAATAGACCGAGGCGCCCGCTTCGCTCACCATCACCTTGGCGGGAGCCGGCGCAGGCAGATCCTTCAAAAGATCGGCAACCAGGCGATCGGTCTCGCGGCTGGCCGTGCCGTTGCCGATCGCGATCAGCTCGACGCCGTGCGCTCCGACCAGCCGGGAAAGCTCGCGCCTGGTGCCCTCGACGTCGTTGCGCGGTTGGAACGGATAGACGGTTGCGGTCTCGAGCAGCTTGCCGGTGCCGTCGACGACCGCGACCTTGATGCCGGTGCGCACGCCGGGATCGAGCCCCATGGTCGGCCGCGCACCGGCCGGCGCCGCCAGCAGCAGGTCTTTCAGATTGCGCGCGAACACGCGGATCGCTTCCTCCTCGGCGCGCTCGCGCAGCACGCCCAGCAACTCGGTCGAGAGGTGCGGACCGAGCTTGCTGCGCCAAGCGGCGCGCACCACGGCCATCAGCCAGGTGTCGGCGGGCCGCCTCGAGCCGGGATCGATCGCGAAGGTCTGCGCGATCATCGCCTCAACCGGCTTGACCGGCGCCAGGTCGTCCTCGTCGACCACGATCTCGACCGAAACCACGTCCTCGTTGCGCGCACGGAACAGAGCGAGCGCGCGGTGGCTCGGAACCTTGGCCCACGGCTCGGCGTAGTCGAAGTAGTCGGCATATTTGGCGCCGACCTCCTCCTTGCCCCCGACCAGCTTGGCCTGGACCTTGGCGCGGGCCATCAGGTGCCGGCGCAGCCGGCCGAGCAGGTCGGCATGCTCGGCGAACTGCTCGACCAGGATGTCCTTCGCTCCTTCGAGGGCTGCTTTGACGTCAGGCACCTCGTCTCCAAGGAACCTCGTCGCCTCGGCCTCGGGTTCCTTGCTGCGATCCCCCAGCAAGCTTGTTGCCAAAGGCTCGAGCCCCCTCTCCTTCGCGATCTGGCCCTTGGTCCGCCGCTTGGGCTTGAAGGGCAGATAGAGGTCCTCGAGCTCCGCCTTGGTAGAGGTGGCGGCGATCCTGGCCGCCAGCTCGTCCGTGAGCTTGCCCTGCGCCTCGATCGACTTGCGGATCGTCTCGCGCCGGGCGTCCAGCTCGCGCAGATAGCTCAGCCGGTCCTCGAGCTGGCGGAGCTGGCCATCATCCAGGCCATCGGTGGCTTCCTTGCGATAGCGCGCGATGAACGGCACCGTCGAGCCCTCGTCCAGGAGCGCAATCGCAGCCTGGACCTGTCCGGGCCGCGAGCCGATCTCCTTGGCGATGATGCCGACGATCTGGTCGGGCGATGAGGGCATGGCGCGTCATCTCGTCTGTTGCGGGCGCACCTCCTAGCAGATCGCGCCGCAAAACGCAGTGATGATTGCGTGGTCAGCGCGCGGACGCGGTCCGCGGCCAGCGCGAAGGGTGGCAACGGACATACATGTCGGCATAGGGAATCTCGACGCCAAGCTCCTCGGCCGCCCGCCACTCCCAGCGCGGGTTGAACATCATGGCCCTGGCCAGGGCCACCATATCGGCCTCGTCATTGGCAATGATCTGCTCGGCCTGCAAGGGCTCGGTGATCATGCCGACCGCCCAGGTCGGAATGTCGGCTTCACGCCTAACCCGGGCGGCGAAGGGCACCTGGTAGCTCGGGCCGACCGGGACCTTCTGACGGGGATCGATGCCGCCGCTGCTGACGTCGACAAAATCGCAGCCGAGTGCTTTCAGCTGGCGCGCGAACACCACCGTATCCTCGAGCGTCCAGCCGCCCACGACCCAGTCGGTCGCGGAGACCCGCACACCCAGCGGCTTGTCATCCGGCCACGCGGCACGCACCGCCTCGAACACCTCGAGCGGAAAACGCATGCGGTGCTCGAGGCTACCGCCATAGCCGTCGTCGCGTCGATTGCTGAGCGGCGAGAGGAACGCGTGCATTAGATAGCCATGCGCGGCGTGCAGCTCGATCAGATCGAAGCCGATCCGTTGGGCGCGCGGGGCCGCGGCCACGAACTGAGCCTTCACCTCGGCGAGTTCGCCCTGATCCAGCGCCCGCGGCACCGGCCAGGACGGATCGATCGCCACCGCCGATGGCGCTAGCGTTGTCCACGCACCCTCGTCCGGCGGCAGCGGCCCGCCGCCTTCGAGCGGCGTGTGCGAGGACGCCTTGCGGCCAGCGTGCGCGAGCTGGATTCCGAGCGCGCTGGTGCCATACCGGCGGCAGAACGCGATCACCCGCGTCAGGGCCTGCTCGTTGTCGTCCGAATAGAGGCCCAGGCATTTGGGTGTGATTCGGCCGACCGCCGACACATGGGTTGCCTCGGCCATCAGCAGGCCGCCGGCCCCGATCGCGAGCTGCCCGAGATGCGCCAGATGCCAGTCGTTCGCCGAGCCATCGACAGCTGCGTACTGGCACATCGGCGAGACGACGATGCGATTGGGCAGCTGCAGGCTGCGCAGCGAGATCGGCGAGAACAGACGGCTCATCGAGGTTTTCCTCCAGGGCGAGGGACGCCGGATCAGGGCGCGATCGTGACGTCCAGCCAGCCGAGCTCGGTCGAGCGTGCGCGATCGCCCGGGCGTAGCAAGGTCGTGGTGGTCGCCGATTCGACGATCGCCGGGCCGTCGATGATCTGGCCGGGGCGGAGCGCATCGAAATCGAACACGGGCGCCTCGTGCCAGCCGCCGAGATAGAGCCGGCGCCGGTCACGTGGGGCTGTCGGCGGCCCTGCCTCACGACCCGGCTGCTGCGGCAGCGACGGCAGCCTGCCGATCACCGCGACCCTGGCGTTGACCAGCACCGCCTCCTGGTCCGGCAGGGCATAGGTGTAGAGCTCCTCGTGGCGCCGATGGAAGGCGGCCGCCAGCTGGTCCAGCAGGTCGGGCGCCTCCCAGTCGAGCCCGTCGAGGTCGACTCCGATCTCGAAAATCTGCTCGCCGTAGCGCATCTCGGCCGAGCGATGCACCAGCACCTCGCCCTCGAACGCCGCCTCGGCCAGGCGGCGCCGGCCTTCATCCTCCATGTCGGCATAGACCGCGCGCAGCGCGTCGGCGTCGAGCGCGCTGGCATCGCCGATATGCGTGCGCGCGATCTCGTAGCGCAGGTCGGAGGTCAGCATGCCCCAGGCCGACAGCACCGAGGCCAGTCGCGGCACGACCACCCGCTTCAGCTCGAGCGCACGTGCGATCTCGGTGACGTGCAGGGCGGCGGCGCCGCCGAACGCCAGCAGGGCGAAGCGGCGCGGATCGACCCCGCGGCGGACCGAGACCAGGCGGATGCCCTCGGCCATGCGCGTGTTGACGATGCGATGGATGCCCTCGGCGGCATCCAGCCGGCCGACGCCCATCGCCTGCGCGATGCGATCGACCGCAGCCTCCGCGGCCGCGACGATCGAGCCGGCGTGCGTCCGCCCAGAAAGTTGTCCGGGTCGAGAAAGCCCAGCACCAGGTTGGCGTCGGTCACGGTCGCGGCCTCGCCGCCCTTGCCGTAGCAGGCGGGCCCGGGATCGGCGCCGGCGCTCTCCGGCCCGACATGCAGCACGCCGCCGGCATCGACCCGGGCGATCGAGCCGCCGCCCGCGCCGACGCTCACGATGTCGAGGGACTGGCAGCGCGACCCGCTGGCCGGCCAGTCTGCGGTCCGAGGCGACCTGTGCACGGCCGCCCGCGACCAGCGAGACGTCGGTGCTGGTGCCGCCCATGTCGAACAGCACGAGATCGCGCTGGCCGAGCAGGTCGGTCGCGTGCTGGCCCGCCGGCCACGCCGCCGGCCGGGCCGGAGAGCACGGCGCCGGCGGCCAGGCGCACGCTGTCGGCGATCGTGGCGACGCCGCCGTGTGACTGCATGATCAGGATCGGGCCGGCAAAGCCGGCCTCGCGCAGCCGGGTCTCGAGCCGGCCCAGATAGCGCGCCAGCGCCGGACCGACATAGGCGTTCACGACCGTGGTGCGAGACCCGCTCATATTCCTTGATCTGCGGCAGCACCTCGCGAGGACAGCGAGACATGCGCCTCGGGCATGCGCGCGCGCAGCGCCTCGCCGGCCAGCCGCTCGTGCCGGCCGTCGCGCCAGGCGTGCAGGAAGCAGACCGCGACCGAATTCGACCTCGGCTCGCTGCAGCGCCTCGATCGCCGCATCGAGCGCCTGCGGCTCGAGCGGTGTCTCGATCCGGCCGTCGGCACGGATGCGCTCGTGAACGCCAAAGCGCAGCTCGCGCGGCACCAGCGGCTCGGGCGGCGGCTGGCGGAGGTCGTAGCGATCGTCCTTCAGGCCCTCGCGCATCTCCAAGACGTCGCGATGGCCCTCGGTGGTCAGCAGGCCGAGCCTGCGCCCCCTTGCGCTCGAGCAGCGCGTTGGTCGCCACCGTGGTGCCGTGCACGATGCGCTCGGTCTGCGCCGAGCATGGCGCTGCGCGTCGATCCCCAGCGCTTCGGCCAGGCGCTCGAGGCCATCCATGACGCCCACCGACTGGTCGGCCGGTGTCGAGGCCGCCTTGGCGAGCGTCACGCCGCCCTGCTCGTCGACCGCCACCAGGTCGGTGAAGGTGCCGCCGACGTCGATCGCCGATCCGCAGCATCTAGCCCGCCGCCGGCTCGGTGACGAAGCCCTGGCGCAGGTCCTGGGCACGCTGTTCGGCGCTGCGCTCCGACGGCGGGCCGTAACCGCCGCCACCGCCCGAGCGGACGTCCAGCACGTCGCCCGGCCGGATCACGATGCCGACCTCCTTGGTCCTGAGCGGGCGTCCGGCCGACCCGCCGACTTCAGCACATAGCGATGCGGCTTGCCGTCCTCGCCGCCGAGCATGCCGCAGGCGCCGTGGCGCACGCCGTCGCCCGCGGTGTTGCCGACGGCGGGCTCGGCGACCTCGACCGCCATCTCGAGCTCTGCGCCCGGGCCGCCACGATAGCGGCCATCGCCGCCGCTGTCCGGCCGGAACTCGTGACGCCGGAAGAACAGGGGAAAGCGCACCTCGGCGACCTCCAGGCTGCCGAACTTGATGCCGCCCGCGGCCTGCCATTCGCCGGCAGCCGGCCAGCCGTCGCCCGCGATCGAGGCGCCGCCGCCTGGCCGCGCCTGGAACATGTGCCAGATGAACGGCTTGCCGCTGCGCGGGTCGGTTCCCTGGATCGCGATCCGAAAGCGCCGTCCCCAGCCGGCCATGACCCGCTCCGGGCAGGCCGGCGCCAGCGCCTTGATGATCGCCTCGAGGATCTCCTGGCCACAGTGATTGGTGCACAAGGTGACCGGCGCGCCGGGCTTGGCCCAGACCACGGTGCCCTCCTTGGCGATCACGCTGACCGGGCGGAATGCGCCGTCGTTCTTGGGCGTCTGCGGGTCGATCAGATAGGCCAAAGCCACCACCACGGCCGAGCGCATGTTGGGATAGGACGAGTTGATGAAGCCCGTGACCTGCGGGTCGGATTCCGACAGGTCGACCTCGAGATCGCTGCCCCGCTTGGTGACCTTGGCGCGGATGTAAATGTCCTCGATCGCCGTGACCGTCGTCGTCGAGCACGGCCTCGCCGTGATAGACGCCGTCCTGCCAGCCCTCGATTACTGCGCGCACCTGCCGCTCGGCGCCGTCCAGCACGGCCTCGATCGCGGCATGGGTGGTCGCCGAGCCGAACTCCGCGAGCAGGGCCAGCAGGCGTCGCTCGCCGACCCGCGCCGAGCCGATCATCGCCGCAAGGTCGCCGCGGAACTCGCGCGGGTGGCGCACATTCAGGACGATCATCGCCATCACGTCGTCGCGCAGCTTGCCCTGATCGTACAGCTTGAGCGGCGGGATCCGGATGCCTTCTTGAAAGATCTCGGTGGCGCCCGGGTTGTAGGCGCCATGGGTGGCGCCGCCGATGTCGCTCTGATGCGAGCGGTTGATCGACCAGAACGCCAGGCGATCGCCGTCGAACACCGGCACGAAGGCGGTGAGGTCGGGCAGATGATTGCCGCCGTGATAGGGGTCGTTGAGGAGGTAGACGTCGCCCGGGCGGATGGTGCCGCGGAACGCGTCGTGCACGGCTCTCGCCGCCCAGGGCAGAGCGCCGACATGGATCGGCACGTGCTCGGCCTGGGCGATCAGCCGGCCCTCGGCATCGCACAGCGCGGTCGAGAAGTCGCGGCTCGAGTTGATGATCTGCGAATACGAGGTGCGCAGCATCGCCTCGCCCATCTCCTCGGCGATCGCGTGCAGGCGGTGCTGGACCACCGAGACCGTGACCGGATCGACGTCGCTCACCTGATCGGCCATGGTCGCGCACTCCTCCGGCAACGGGTTGTCAGGTCCCACACGGCGCCACCCGGAAGCGGTGATTGCGAGACCTCCGTCAACTCGGATAGCTTGCAGGCGGCACCACCCGCAAGAAGGCATCGTCGATGGCCGAGCAGTTCGCGCAGATCGAGCCCGCGCACCGGGCGTTCATCCTCCGGCAGCACCTGTTCTTCGTCGCCACGGCCGCGGCGGGCGGACACGTCAACCTGTCGCCCAAGGGGCTCGACGGGCTGCGCGTGCTGGACGCCAACACGGTGGTCTATCGGGATCACACCGGCAGCGGCAACGAGACCGCGGCGCATCTGCGCGACAATGGCCGCCTGACGCTGATGCTCTGTGCCTTCGAAGGGCCGCCCCGGATCCTGCGCCTGTACGGCCGCGGCCGCATCTTGCCCCGCGGCACGCCCGATTACGCGCGCCTGCTGGCCTCGGCGTTCGACGGCGAGGAGCCGACAGGCACGCGGCAGCTGGTGCTGCTCGAAGTCGACCTTGTGCAGACCTCCTGTGGCTTCGGCGTGCCGCTCTACGATTACCGCGGCGAGCGCTCGGCGCTCATCAAGTGGGCGGAAGCCAAGGGCGAGGAAGGGCTCGAGGCCTATCGGCGCGAGCACAATGCACACAGCATCGACGGCCTGTTAACCGGCCTGCTCGAGGACGAGGCGGTAACGGCCTAGCGATCGGCTTCTGATGGAGGGCGCGCCATGGCTCTGACGGTAATCGGCGCCGGTTTCGGCCGCACCGGCACGGAATCGATGAAGCTGGCGCTCGAGATTCTCGGCCTCGGCCCGTGCCACCACATGAAGGAGGTCCTGTCCGATCCCGCCAAGATTGCGCTCTGGCGTGCGGCAGCGCGGGGCGATCTGCCGGATTGGGACGAGGCTTTCGCCGGCTACCGATCGACCGTCGACTGGCCGTCTGCCTACTTCTGGCGTGAGCTCGCCGCCTGCTATGCCGACGCCAGGATCCTGCTGACGGTGCGCAGCGCGGAGAGCTGGTACGAGAGCATGGATCGTACGATCCTGCAGGTGCTGCGCGCGAGCACCGACCCCAACTCGATCGGCGTGCGACTGATCGCCGAAAAGGTGTTCGGCGGCCGTTTCGATGACCGCGCTCACGCCATTGCGGTTTATCAGAAGAACATCGCCGACGTTCAGGCCGCCTTCCCGCCCGAGCGCCTTCTGACCTACCGGCTCGGCGAGGGCTGGGAGCCGCTATGCCGCTTCTTGAGCAAGCCGGTGCCGGATATGCCCTATCCAAAGAGCAACGCGGCCGAGCAGTTCCACGCCGCCGTCACGGCCTCGCGCGGTTCATAGTGCGGCCGGATTGCGGGTTGCATCGCCAGCCAAGGTCGCTTGCCGGAGTACGTGTGCATGGCCATTTCATGGTGGCCATGCGACGCCTGTGGATAGGTCTGCTGACGGTGCCTCTGCTCGCCGGTTGCGCCGGTCAGACGCTGGTTTACGACGCCCAGCTGAGCCCGGCCTACCGGCCGACCGAATACGGCTACGGCGCCGGACGGCGCGATTTCACGACGGTGACCCAGGGCGACCCCTTCCAGCTCGGCGAGCAGGCATTTCAGGAGCAGTTCATCGCGCTCTTGAACCGCAACCAGCCGATCCTGCAACCGACCCACTTCACCACCAGCCCCGGTCCGAGCGCACGGCCGATCTACCGCGCGGTGTTTCTGTTCAATACCAAGGCCGTGATCCCGAACCGCCTCTGCCGCGAGCTCCCCGATGTGCCCGAGGTCGATCTCGGCGGGACGGTGCGGGTGACGGCGGCGTTCTGCCGGTGGCAGGGCTATCTCTCGACCGTGACCGGTGAGGTCGAGGTCGACAGCATCGACGATCCGAAGTTCGAACGCCTGATCGGCCAGATGATGTTCCTGCTGTTTCCGCCGGTCGACCCGAGCGAGCGGGATCCCAGGTTCTGGATCGTCGCGGCTGAGAAGGCGGCTTCGGGTGTGGTCAATCCGGCGCCGGTGGCCGCCGCCGACGGGTGATCACCTTGCCGTGGACGTGGCGCGGCGCGGGCTCGGTCGGCCCGCCCGAGCGCACCGGTCGCGGCGCGAAGCGGCCGAGGCTCAGCATCCGATCGTACATCACGATGGCGCCGGCGACGGCCAGGTTGATGCAAAAGCGGGTCGGGATCTTCACCACGTGGTCGCAGCGCTCGACCATGGCAGGCGACAGCGAGCCGCGTTCGGGCCCGAACACATAGGCCGCATTCAGCGGATGGCGGAAGCTCGGCAGCTCGGCCGCCTCGTCGAGCAGTTCGACGCCGACCAGGGTGCAGCCGCGCGGCAGCAGCAGCGCCTCGACCGAATCGAACCGGTACAGCGGCACTTGGCGCTCAGCCTCCGAGGTATCGGCGTGCGCCGTCTCGATCGTGTGATGGGCGTCGACCAGGAACAGGAAGCTGGCGCCGAAGGCGTGCGCAGAGCGCACCAGGTTGCCGACGTTCCGCGGCTTGCTGATGCCCTCCGCGCCGATGCCGAAATAGCCGCGCATGGGATCTACTTAGCGCCCGATGGGGATCATCTCCAGAGAAACGGCGGCTCGCGCCGCGCCCGGTTGAGTCTGCGATGGAGCAGATGCCACCTCGGCGCTATGATTGCTGGTTGGCTTGGCGAGGGGAGGGGCGGATGGGCGCGGCGCAGCCGATCATTTGCAAGGGATGCTGGTGCCAGATGCGTGTCCCGGTTCCGATCCGGGGCCCTCTTTCCATCCCGCTACGTCTGTTCGGCATTCGGCGCAGCCGGATGAACCCGAACCTGTGCACGATCTGCGAGCTGATGTTCAAGGTGGTTATGCGCCGGCGCAACATCGAAGCCGAGCTGACAATTCTGTTCGCCGACCTGCGCGGCTACACCGAGTTCTCCAGAACTTATGGCGCCGCACAGGTCCACGAGCTGCTCAACGTCTTCTATGACGAATGCGCCGGGGCGATCTGGGAGCACGACGGGCTTTTGAACAAGACGATCGGTGACGCGGTCCTCGCGATCTTCAATTTCCCGATCGCCCGTTCCGACCACGCGCGCCAGGCCCTGGCTGCGGCGCGCGAGCTTCGCGAGCGCTGCGCGGCGCGCAAGGCCGCGCTGGCGGGCGACGGGCTCGACATGACCGGGCTGAATGTCGGCGTCGGGATCCATACCGGCCTCGCGGCGTTCGGCGAGTTCGGCCAGCTGCACAAGGACTTCACCGCGATCGGTGACACGGTGAACCTCGCCGCGCGGCTGCAGGCGGCGGCTCAGCCGGGTGAGATCCTGGTCAGCGCTGCGACCTTCGAGAGGCTTGATGGCGAGGTCTCCGAGGGTGCGCGCGCGTGCACGCTCAAGGGCTACGCCGAGCCCGTGGCCGCCCACCTGATGTGACCGGAAACGGCTCCGAAATGGGGTCCCCGGGGATGTTGGATCAGTTGCCGTCGCCTTGACAGCGCAGGTCTGGCCCCCCATTGTCCGCAACCGGGACGCCCAGCCGGACGGCCAAACTGTTTCTGTTGACCTTGTCGCCCTTGAAGAGGCCGCGATGAACAGCGCGCTGCAGCAGCCAGCCGTCGCCGATCGTGCGAGCAACGTGACCATCGTCCTGCCCGATGGCAGCCGGCGCACGTTCGAGCATGCGGTGACCGGCACGCAGCTGGCGGCGGCGATCGGGCCGGGCCTGGCCAAGGCCGCGGTCGCGATGGAGGTCGACGGCGCGCTTTGGGATCTTTCCCGCACGCTGCCCGACGGCGCCTCGGTCCGCTTTGTCCGGCTTCCAGGACGACGAGGCGCTGCCGCTGATCCGGCACGATGCCGCGCATCTGATGGCGGAGGCGGTCAAGGAGCTGTGGCCGGATACCCAGGTCACCATCGGCCCGGCGATCGAGGACGGCTTCTACTACGACTTCGCCCGCGAGGAGCCGTTCACCCCGGATGACCTCGAGGCGATCGAAGCGCGCATGCGCGCGATCGTGCAGCGCGACGAGCCGCTCGAGCGCGAGGTCTGGCAGCGCGACAAGGCGGTGGCGTTCTTCGAGGGGCTGGGCGAGCACTACAAGGCCGAGCTGATCGCCGCGATCCCGCAAGGCGAGGCGATCACCACCTACCGGCAGGGCGCTTTTATCGACCTGTGCCGCGGCCCGCACATGCCGAGCACCGGTCGTATGGGCGCCTTCAAGCTGTTGAAGGTGGCCGGCGCCTACTGGCGTGGCGACAGCCGCAATCCGATGCTGCAGCGGATCTATGGCACCGCCTGGGCCAGCCAGAAGCAGCTCGATGCCTATCTGCACCGGATCGAGGAGGCGGAGCGGCGCGACCATCGGCGGCTCGGTCGCCAGCTCGGCTGGTTCCACTTCCAGGAGGAGGCGGCCGGCTCCGCCTTCTGGCATCCCAAGGGCTGGGTGATCTACCGCGCCGCCGAGGACTACATACGCCGCCGGCTGGACCAGGCGGGCTACCGGGAGATTCGGACGCCGCAGCTGGTCGACCGGACCTTGTGGGAGACTTCGGGCCACTGGGAAAAGTTCGGCGAGCACATGTTCACGCTGGAGTCCGAGCACAAGACGCTAGCGCTCAAGCCGATGAACTGCCCTTGCCACGTCCAGATCTTCAACCAGCGGATCCATAGCTATCGCGACCTGCCGCTGCGCATGGCCGAGTTCGGCTCATGTCATCGCAACGAGCCTTCCGGCGCGCTGCACGGGCTGATGCGGGTGCGCGCGTTCACGCAGGACGACGCCCACATCTTCTGCACGCCCGAGCAGATCACGTCGGAGACCGAGGCATTCTGCGCACTTCTGGCCAGCGTCTATCGCGACTTCGGCTATGAAGAGTTCCAGATCAAGTTCGCCGACCGGCCCGAGGTCCGCGCCGGCAGCGACGAGGTCTGGGATCAGGCCGAGGCTGCGCTCTGGCAGGCGTGCCAGGCGTCCGGCATCGAGACCTCGTTGAATCCCGGCGAGGGCGCGTTCTACGGCCCCAAGCTCGAGTTCTGCCTGCGCGATGCGATCGGGCGCGAATGGCAGTGCGGCACCTTCCAGGTCGATTTCGTGCTGCCGGACCGGCTCGGCGCAAGCTACGTCGCCGAGGACGGCCGCAAGCACGTGCCGGTGATGCTGCATCGGGCGATCCTGGGCTCGATGGAGCGCTTCATCGGCATTCTGATCGAGCATCATGCCGGTCACCTGCCGCTGTGGCTGGCGCCGGTGCAGGCGGTGGTCGCGTCGATCACCAACGATGCCGACGCTTACGGCCGCGAGGTCGGCGAAGCCCTTGCAAAGGCCGGCATCCGCCACGAGCTGGACCTCGGCAGCGACAAGATCGGCTACAAGGTGCGCCAGCACTCGCTCGCCAAGGTGCCGCTGATTCTGGCCGTCGGCCAGCGCGAGTCGGAGCAGCGCACCGTATCCGTGCGCCGGCTCGGCCAGCAGGCGCAAGAAACCCTTGCCCTGGATCAGGCCATAGCGTTATTTGTCGCGCAGGCGCAACCGCCGGATCTGGTCTGACCCGGCGCGTTGCCTGTGGTCTTTGAAGGAGGATTGCACTGACCGACGTTAAGGGGGGGTAGCTCTACCGGAATGGCAGCACCGGTCCGCGAGGACTACCGAATCAACGAGCAAATCGACGTTCCGGAAGTCCGTCTGATCGACGATGCCGGCGAGATGCTGGGCGTCGTGACTCTGCGTGAGGCGATGACGCGGGCGGAGGATCTTGGCCTGGATCTGGTCGAGGTATCGCCGACTGCGCAACCTCCGGTCTGTAAAATTCTCGACTATGGCAAGTTCAAATACGAGGCTCAGAAGAAGGCCAACGCGGCCCGCAAGAAGCAGCGCGTGATCGAGGTCAAAGAGATCAAGATGCGGCCAAGCATCGATGACAACGATTACAATATCAAGATGCGCAAGATCTTCTCGTTCCTGGAAGAGGGCGACAAGGTCAAGGTGACCATGCGTTTTCGCGGGCGCGAGCTGGCGCATCAGGACATCGCCATGCGGGTGCTCACGCGGGTGCGCGACCAGGTCGGCGAGCTGGCCAAGATCGAGCAGTTCCCGCGCATGGAAGGCCGTCAGATGGTGATGGTCATGGCCCCTTCCAAATAGGCGCGGCCCCCCACGGGGTTCCCGTGGCGGTGCGGCCGTAGGCATCCTGACGCGCCGGGTGGACACTTGGGAGGGCGACCATGACGCCGACCTCGATTGCGCCTCTGCTCGAGGCGAGCGGATCTCGTTATGGCGAAGGCGAGGTGGTCGACCTCTTGCGCGGCGTCCTGGCCGCGCCCGACGCGGAGGACGGCGACGCCTGGCTCGATCTGATCGCACCGCCCGATGCCACCGAGCTGCGCGTTGCGCTGCGGGCGCTCAAGGCTGAGCTCGCCTCGCGGCGCCCAGAGCGAGCCGCCGGTCGCGCAGCGGCTGGCGCGCCTACGCCAGGAGCTGGCCGCACGAGGCGTAGATGGCCTGATCCTGCCGCTCACGGACGAGCACCGCAGCGAGTACATCCCGGCCTCGGCCAGGCGCCTGACCTGGCTTACCGGCTTCACCGGCTCGGCCGGCATCGTCGCCGTGCTGCCGGAGCGGGCCGCGTTGTTCGTCGACGGCCGCTACACGCTGCAGGCCGAGGCCGAGCTCGACCCGGCGCTGTTCGAGCGCTGCCACGTGACCGACCAGCCGCCCGCGACCTGGCTCGGCGAGCATCTGCGAGCGGGGCAGCACCTGGGCTTCGACCCGAACCTGCACGTCAAGGCGGAGGTCGAGCGCTACCGCCGCGCCTGCACCAAGGCGGGTGCCGAGCTGATCGCCCTCGAGGACAATCCGATCGATACGATCTGGGCCAGCCGGCCGCCGGCGCCGATCGCGCCGATCGCGCTGCAGGACGATGCCTATGCCGGCGAGTCGAGCGCCGACAAGCGGGCCCGGATCGGCGCCGAGGTCGGCAAGGCCGGCGCCGAGGTCGCGGTCTTGAGCGCGCCGGATTCGATCGCCTGGCTGCTCAACCTGCGCGGCGGCGACATCCCGTTCAATCCGCTGACCTTGAGCTTTGCGCTGCTGCATGCGGACGGGGCGGTCGAGCTGTTCGTGGATCAGCGCAAGCTGGCCCCGGGCCAGAGCCTGGGCAACGGCGTCTCGATCCAGCCGATCGAAGGCTTTGCCGCCGGCCTCGAGCAGCTGGGCCAGGACGGCAAGCGCGTGCTGGTCGATCCGGGCTCGACCAGCGTCGGCGTGACCTCGCGGCTCAGTGCTGCCGGCGCGCTGCTGATCGAGGGCGACGAGCCCTGCGTGCTGCCCAAGGCGTGCAAGAACCCCGTCGAGCTGGACGGCGCACGCCACGCCCAGATTCGCGATGGCGCCGCGCTTTGCCGGTTTCTCTGCTGGGTCGAGGCCGAGGCCGTACGCCGCCCGGTGAATGAGCTCGAGGCTGCGGAGCGGCTGGACCAGGAGCGCCAGAAAGATCCGCTGTATCGCGGCCGCAGCTTCGAGACGATCTCAGCGGCCGGCCCGAACAGCGCGCTCGCCCACTACCGCGTCACGCCTGAGAGCAACCGCATCCTGCAAGCGGGCTCGCTCTATCTGGTCGATTCCGGCGGTCAGTATCTGGATGCGACCACGGATGTGACCCGCACCATCGCGATCGGCGAGCCGAGCGAGGAGATGCGCCGGCGGTTCACCCTGGTGCTCAAGGGCCACATCGCGATCGCCTGCGCCCTGTTCCCGCATGGCGCCAACGGCGCGCAGCTCGATGGCCTCGCCCGTCGACCGCTCTGGCAGGCCGGGCTCGAGTTCGACCATGGCACCGGCCACGGCATCGGCAGCTATCTTTGCGTGCACGAGGGACCGGCCAGGATCGCCAAGACCGCGACCATAGCCCTCAAGCCCGGCATGATCCTCTCCGACGAGCCCGGCTACTACAAGGCCGGCGCCTACGGCATCCGGATCGAGAACCTCTTGGTGGTGGTGCCACGCGGCGTGCCCGAGGGCGGCGAGCGTGAGCTTTTGGGGTTCGAGAACCTGACGCGCGCGCCGATCGATCGCCGCCTGATCGTGCCCGAGCTCCTGGACGCCGACGAGCGCGCCTGGCTCGACAGCTATCACGCCAAAGTGCGCGCCGACCTGATCGATCTGCTCGATGGCGCCACGGCCGACTGGCTGGCGCGGGCCACGGCGCCGCTCGGCTAATCGCACCGCGCCGCCGGCCTGATCATCATGTGCGCGCAATTTCAGCGTACGACCGCCACTGCGGCGGGGCGCGCGGTCGTCGGTCGCGCGCGAAGGCTTTGCGGCGCATGCTGCGTTGCCTATGCTGCTGGAAATCGAGAGCTCGAGCGTGCGCTGCACCTCGGCCGTGGGGAAATACAAGCAAGATCGCCCGTTGGAGGCTTCTGGTATGGTCGCCCAACTCCAGGACAAGAAAGCCGATCTTCTCAAGGGCGTGGCCGATCGCCTGCACGACAAGCTGGCCGATGCCCAGGCCGCGCTGGCCGAGGCCTTTCTCGATCACTACTACCGCACGGTGCCGCCGGCCGAGCTGGTGACCCGCGATCCGCTCGATCTCTACGGCGCGGCGCTCGCCCATCTGCGCTTCAGCGAGCAGCGCGACGCGGGCAAGGCCAAGATCCGCGTCTACAACCCGCAGATCGAGCAGCATGGCTGGCAGTCGACCCATACCGTGGTCGAGGTGGTCACCGAGGACATGCCGTTCCTGGTCGATTCGGCCAGCATGGCCTTGAATCGGCTGGGCCTTTTGATCCATCTCACGATTCACCCGGTGATTCGGGTCCGGCGCGATGCCGGCGGCATGCTGGAGGCGGTCGAGGGCGGCACGGACAAGCCAAGCAAGGCCGATGGCGAGGCCACGTTCGAATCCTACATGCATTTCGAGATCGACCAGCTGAGCGACCCGGAACGGCTGGAGGCGATTCGCGCCGACCTGGAGGGGGCGCTCGAAGACGTCCGCGCGGCGGTCGAGGACTGGCGCAAGATGCTCGGCAGGATCGAGACAGCACAGGCCGATCTCAAGCGCGGCGCCAAGGTGCTCGATGCCCCGGACCTGGCCGAGGTCGAGGCGTTCCTGAGCTGGATCGCCGACAGCAACTTCACCTTCCTGGGCTATACCTGCTACGACTTGGTCCGCGAGAAGGACGGCGATCAGCTGCGCCAAGTCGAAGGCTCGGAGCTGGGGGTGCTGCGTCGCCAGTCCGACCAGAGCCCGGGCGGCACCTCGCGCAGCTTCGCGGCACTGCCGCCGGAGGTGCGCCGCATGGCCCGGCTGCCGGTGCCGCTGATCATCACCAAGGCCAACAGTCGCTCGACGGTGCACCGCTCGGTCTATCTCGACTATATCGGTGTGCGACGGTTCGACGATAAAGGCAAGGTGCTGGGCGAGCACCGCTTCCTCGGCCTGTTCACGTCCGCCGCCTACAATCGCAATCCGCGCTCGATCCCGCTGTTGCGCCGTAAGGTCGATCGGATCATCGCGCGCGCCAATCTGCCCGGCGCCAGCCATTCCGGTAAGGCGCTGGTAAATATCGTCGAGACCTATCCGCGCGACGAGCTGTTCCAGACCAGCGACGACGAGCTGTACGACACCGTCCACGAGATCCTGCATCTGCAGGAGCGCCAGCGTATCCGACTGTTCATGCGGCGCGACGCCTTCGCGCGCTTCGTGTCCTGCCTGATCTATGTGCCGCGCGAGCGCTACGACACCGCGCTGCGGCGCAAGTATCAGGAGATCCTGATGCGCGCCTTCAACAGTAGCGAGGTCGACTATCAGGCGCAGCTCTCGGAGTCGATTCTCGCCCGCATCCAGTTCATCGTGCGCACACCAGAGGGCATCCCGCCCGATGTCGATCCGGAGGAGCTCGAGTCGCCAGCTGGTCGAGGCCGCACGCTCATGGAGCGACGCGCTGCGTGATGCGCTGATCGATGCCCATGGCGAGGAGGACGGCAACCGGCTCTATCTAGCCTATGCCGAAGCCATTCCCCTCGCCTATCAGGAGCAGGTGCCGGCGCGCGCCGCAATCCCGGATCTCGATCGGATCGACCGGCTGGCCGGCGGCCAGACCGATCTCGAGATGTCGCTGTATCGAGCGCTCGAGGACGACAAGAGCCTGGTCTGCTTCAAGCTGTGCCGGGCCGGCTCGGGCATCCCGCTCTCCGACGTCCTGCCGGTGCTCGAGAACATGGGTCTGCGCGTCCTGCATGAGCGGCCGTACCGCTTCACGACCAGCGACGGCCACAGCTTCTCGATGCACGATTTCACGATGCACCGCACCGAGGCCGGCGAGATCGAGATCGACAAGATCAAGGACAATTTCCAGGAAGCCTTTGCCCGGGTCTGGCGCGGCGATGCGCAAAACGACGGCTTCAACCACCTGGTGCTCAGCGGCGGGCTCGACTGGCGCCAGATCACCGTGTTGCGCGCCTGCTGCAAGTATCTTTTGCAGGTCGGCAGCCCGTTCAGCCAGGCCTACATGGAGCAGACGCTGGCCTCCAACCCGGGCCTGGCACGCCGACTGGCCCAGCTGTTCGAAGCGAGCTTCGATCCGGACCTCAAAGGTGACCGCAAGGCCAAGCTCGCGGCGTTGCAGGCCAGGATACGAGACGGCCTCGATGCAGTCGCCAATCTCGACGAGGATCGGATCCTGCGGCGCTATCTGCGCCTGATCCTCGCCATGCTGCGGACCAACTTCTACCAGCGAGGCCCCGACGGCGCGACGCACAAGGCGTATCTGTCGTTCAAGATCCATTCGGCCGCGGTTCCCGACATGCCGCTGCCGCACCCGGCCTACGAGATCTTCGTCTACTCGCCACGCATGGAAGGCGTGCATCTGCGCGGCGGCAAGGTCGCGCGCGGCGGCATCCGCTGGTCGGACCGGCGCGAGGATTTCCGGACCGAGGTGCTCGGCCTGATGAAAGCGCAGATGGTCAAAAACGGCGTGATCGTGCCGGTCGGCGCCAAGGGTGGCTTTGTCGTCAAGCAACCGCCCAAGGGCGGGGATCGCGCGGCGCTGCACGCCGAGGTCGTGGCCTGCTACCAGACCCTGATGCGCGGCATGCTCGACATCACCGACAACCGGATCGGCGAGGAGATCGTGCCGCCGGAGCGCGTGGTCCGCTACGACGACGACGATCCCTATCTGGTGGTCGCGGCGGACAAGGGGACCGCGACCTTCTCCGACATCGCCAATGCGATCAGCCTGGAGTACGGGCATTGGCTCGGCGATGCGTTCGCCTCGGGCGGGTCGGCCGGCTACGACCACAAGGGCATGGGCATCACCGCGCGCGGCGCCTGGGAATTGGTCAAGCGTCATTTCCGCGAGCTGGGCAAGGACTGCCAGACCGAGCCGTTCACCGCGATCGGCATCGGCGACATGTCGGGCGACGTGTTCGGCAACGGCATGTTGCGCTCCCGCCAGACCCGCCTGATCGCGGCATTCGATCACCGCCATATCTTCATTGACCCGGATCCCGACCCGGCGAGCAGCTTCGAGGAGCGCAAGCGGCTGTTCGAGCTGCCGCGCTCCAGCTGGGAAGACTGCGACCGCAGCAAGCTCAGCCGCGGCGGCGAGGTCTACTCGCGTGCCGTCAAGTCGATCACCCTCTCTCCCGAGGCACGGCGCGCGCTCGCCACCGAA
The DNA here is from genome assembly GCA_963731495.1 of uncultured Alphaproteobacteria bacterium. Classification (GTDB taxonomy): domain Bacteria; phylum Pseudomonadota; class Alphaproteobacteria; order Geminicoccales; family Geminicoccaceae; genus DASUGG01. The sequence goes on along the minus strand of CAVSVZ010000052.1, from coordinate 162,274 downwards.
AGCGAGACCTTCACCCCGCACGACCTGATCCGCGCGATCCTGCTGGCGCCGGTCGAGCTGTTCTGGAATGGCGGCATCGGCACCTACGTCAAGGCGGCGCAGGAGCGTCAGGCCGAGGCCTCCGATCGCACCAACGATCCGGTGCGGGTCAACGCCGAGGATCTGCGCTGCCTGATCATCGGCGAGGGCGGCAATCTGGGCCTCACGCAAAGGGGTCGGATCGCATTCGCGCGCAAGGGCGGTCGGATCAACACCGATTCGATCGACAACTCGGCCGGCGTCGACTGTTCCGACCACGAGGTCAACATCAAGATCCTGCTGGGTGCGGTGGTCGATGCCGGCGACATGACCGGCAAGCAGCGCGACCAGCTGCTCGCCGAGATGACCGACGAGGTCGGCAGCCTGGTGCTGCGCAACAATATCCTGCAGGCCCAGGCGATCTCGCTGGCCAAGCTCGCGCCCGCAAGAGATGCTGGACAGCCAGGCGGCGTTCATCCGGCGCCTGGAGGCGTCCGGACGGCTCAACCGCGCGCTCGAGCTGCTGCCCGACGAGGAGGAGCTGGCGCAGCGCCGCCAGCTCGGCCAGGGCCTGCTCCGGCCCGAGATCGCAGTGCTGCTCTCGTACGCCAAGATGAGCCTGAAGGAAGAGCTCATGGCGTCGGGACTGCCCGACGAGCCTTACCTGCTCGACATGCTGGTGAAGTACTTTCCGCGCGTGCTGCGCAAGCGCTTCGCCGGCCAGATCAAGGCGCATCGGCTGCGGCGCGAGATCACCGCGACCTTGGTGGCCAACAGCCTGGTCAACCGGGGCCTGGGCGAGTTTGTCAGCGAACTCGGTGAGCATACCGGACGTTCGGCCGACGAGATCGCGCGCGCCTACATCGTCGCACGCGACGCGTTCGCGCTGGTGCCGCTCGCCGGCCGAACTCGAGCTAACTGCCGGCCAGGTCGCTTCGGACCAGGAGCTGATCCTGCTCGATCAGGCGCGCGAGGCGCTGGCGCGCGGCACCAAATGGTTCCTGCGCAACTTGCCGGCGCCGATCGACATCCGCGCGGGCGTCGACCGGTTTGCGCCTGGCATCCGACGGGTGCTCGGGGCGCTGGACGGTGTCCTGGCGCAAGGGCAGCGGCACGCTTTCGACGAGGCGGTCGAGGGCTATCTCGCGCAGGGCATCGAGCCTGACCTCGCCCAGGCCCTGGCGGCCTTACCCTACATGTTTCCGGCCTGCGAAGTGGTCGCGGTGGCCGACCAGATCGGCGTCGAGGTGCTCGAAGCCGGTGCCGTCTACTTCGCGCTCGACGCGGGCCTCCAGCTCGGCCACCTGCGCGACCTGCTTCAGTCTGCGACCGCCAGAACGCCATGGGACCGGCTTGCCCTGATAGGCCTGTACGACGACCTGGTCGACGAGCACAGACGTCTGACGATCCAGGCACTGACCCGCAGCCAGATGGCGGCGCGCGCCGTGGCGCAGGAGGCGAGCCCGTCGGATGCCGCCGAGCAGCGGGCGCGGCAGTGGCTCACGGACGAGGTCGTCGGCTTCGCTCGTTGGCAGCAGGTACTGGCCGAGATCGACAGCCAGCCAGCGGCCGACCTCGCCATGCTCGCCGTGGCCGTGCGCGCCCTGAATGGTCTCGACAGCCGACAGGCGGCGTGATTCGGCGGGGCCGGCTGGCCAGGTGACCTCGGCCCGGTCGTCCGAGGTGTCCGCGCGAGAGCTCTACCTGAGGTGATGTTCGGCGAGCTCTGGCAACGCCTCATCGACAACCCGATCTTCGTGCTCGGCATCATGCTGGTGTTGGGCGCGGCCGCCGGCCGGCTGACCCAGCTGATCCGGATGCCGTCGATCACCGGCCAGATCCTGGTCGGGATCGCGCTCGGCCCGCACCTGCTCGGCGCCATCGACGCTGCGATGCTGCCGCACCTGCATACGTTCTCGACGGTCGGCATCGCGGTAATCGCCTTCCGCATCGGGAGCGAGTTCGATCGCACCTTGCTGCAGAAGCTCGGCCTGCGAATCGTCGGCCTGACCTTCGGCCAGTTCGTTGGTGCGTTCGTCGTGGTCCTGATCACCATGCGCGTGCTGCGGCTGGACTGGTCCTACGCTGTGCTGCTCGCGGCCATCGCGATCTCGACCGCCCCGACGACGACGGCGGCATTGGTGCGCGACTCCGGCGTGCGCGGCCCGTTCGTCAGCTATCTGCTCGGCATGATCGCGCTGAACGACAGCCTCGCGGTGATCGGCTTCAGCGTGGTGTCGACAGCGGTCGCTGACCGGCTCGATCCGGTGCATGGCGACGCCTCCCTTCTCGCCACCGCGGTTCAGACCCTGGCAACCGAGCTGCTGGCGCTTGGGGTCGGTGCTGCCATCGGCGCAGCCTTTGCCGGTGTGGTCCGGCTGGCCAGCCGCAAGCGCGAGCTTGCCGGACCACGCCTCGAGCTGCTGCTATTGGGCTTTGGCCTGGTCGCCGTCGGCGGCGCCGCGGCGACGTCTCTGTCCTTCCTGCTGGTGCCACTGGCGTTCGGCCTGACGGTCGCGAACACGCTGCCGGCACAAGAGACCGAGCGCCTCAGAAACCTCCTCGGCCCCTATGCAGAGCCCCTGTTCGTGATCTTCTTCGTGCTCGCGGGGGCGGAGCTGCCGAGCTTCCAATCTCACGGCCTCTTGGCGATCGGCCTGGCCGTCGCCTATGTGACGGCGCGTTTTGCCGGCAAGTATCTGGGCGTCCGTGCCGCTGCTCGCAGCCTCCATCTGCCGAGCGGGGTCGAGCGATACCTCGGATTCAGTCTCGCGATCCAGGGCGGGCTGGTGGTCGGCCTGATTCTCGCCTATCGCGGCTCGCCGGCAGTCGCGCTGCTGACGCCCGGCGCGCGTCAGTCGCTCGACGCGATGACCGCAGTGGTCCTGCTCGGCGTTCTCTTGACGCAGCTGGCCGGGCCGCCGATCGTGCGCCTTGCGCTGCGGCGCGGGGCCGCGGAAAGCGAGCAATCTCGACAGCCCTGAGCGGTAGCCGTCGGCGTTGATGGAGAATTCGCTGCCACTGACGACCGTGCTCTGCATGAGGTGGGGCCATCGATACGGGCCGGACTACGTCAACCGGCTGTTTGCGATGGTCGCGCGCGCGCTTACGCTGCCCCATCGCTTCATCTGCCTGACTGACAATGCCGTCGACATCCGGCCCGAGGTGGAGTGCCGGCCGCTGCCGGCGATCGAGTTGGCCGACGCGCCGCCGCACTCCGGCTGGCGCAAGCTGTCCTGCCTCGGGCCCGCGCTCGACGACCTCGACGGGCAGGTGCTGTTCCTCGACCTCGATCTGGTGATCGTCGCCGGGATCGATTGTCTGCTCACGCATCCGGGTGCGTTTTGCATCATCGAGAACTGGACCCAACCCGGCCGGGGCGTCGGCAACTCGTCGGTGTTCCGTTTTCATGCGGGTGCGCATCGCGCGGTGCTGGAGCGGTTTTGCGCCGACCCGGCGGACATCATCCGCAGCTATCCCAACGAGCAGACCTATCTGACCCGATCGGTCGGCGAGGTCAGCTTCTGGCCACGCAGCTGGTGCCGGAGCTTCAAGCACGACTGCCTGCCGGCCCGCCCGCTGCGCGCGTTCAAGCAGGCAACGATCCCGGCGGACGCCAAGGTCATCGTATTCCACGGCGATCCGAAACCGCCCGATGCGGCGCGCGGTGTGTGGCCGAAAAGCCTCACCAGTCTTCGCCCGGTGTCCTGGATTGATGAATATTGGCGCTGATCAAAGTGTTTAGCTTAGGGCTGCTGATTGCCAAGCTCCGCGGCCGTCGCTATGGTCGCGTGCAAATGCAACGGCTTGGCGTTGAGCTTAGCGACATTCGACGATGGCGGAGCCGCTACCCGCGGTCTATCTACGCAGAGGTCGCATCGCGGTAGCCGGGCATGTGGCGCATGCGAGTGGGCGACTCGCCAGGAGTGGAGAATGATTCAAGCCAACGTGACGCCGGTCAAGGAAACCGAGCTCTTCTTCCGCCAGTGGTTGCGCTCCCCCAGATCCATGGGGTCGATCATTCCGTCCTCGCGTGCGCTGGCCCGCGCGGTGGCCGGGCAGGTCGTCTGGCAGCCGGGCCAGGTGGTGGTCGAGCTGGGCGCCGGCACCGGCGCGATCTCGCAGGCGCTGATCGCTTCTGGTCTGCCGCCCGAGGCGATGATGATGATCGAGCTCGATCGCTCCCTGTTCGAGTATCTGCGCGAGCGGTTTCCCGAGGTACGTGTGGTCAACGGTGACGCCACCCGGCTGGTCGACATCCTGCGGCAGCAGGGCATCGGCGAGGTCGGCACGGTGATCTCCGGCCTGCCGATGGTCAACATGCCGCTGGCGTTCCAGCGCGCGATCGTCGAGCAGGGCTTGGCCGCGATCGCGCCGGGCGGCTGCATGTTGCAGTATTCCTACTCGCCGATCTCGCCGATCCCCGCCAAGAAGCTCGAGGTCGACGCAAAGCTGGTCAAGTTCGTGTTGCGCAACCTGCCGCCGGCGACTGTGTGGCGCTACCGGCGGCGCGAGGCCACTGCGCGGAGCTGACCGCGACGGCGCCGTCGCCTGAGCTGATCCGGGCCCGCTGCGCCACGGCGCGGTGACGATGGCGCGCCTCCCCCCGCTACAAAAGATCGCACGGGCTCCGGCCGGTCGGTTGCTGCGCGACCATGTCCGGGGCCAGCTGCCGTGGCTTGGGTTCGCGACGCTGTGCATGGCGGTCTACGCGGCCGCCACCGCAGGTCAGGCCTGGCTTCTGGAGCCGATCCTCGATCGCGTGTTCCTCGAGCGCGACCGCGAGATGCTGGTCCTGGTGCCGCTGGCGGTGGTGGCGCTCGCCGTGCTCAAGGCTGCCACCGGCTATAGCCAGACCGCCTCGATGTCGCGCGCCGGCCAGCGGATCGTCGCCGATCTGCAGCGCCGGCTGTTCGACCACGTGATCCGGGCCGATGTCGGCGATGTCACGGCGCGCGGTCCGGGGCCTCTGATCTCGAGCCTGATCTACGACACGCAGCTGCTGCGCACCGCGGTGTCGTCGAGCCTGACCACGGTCGCGCGCGATTTCCTGACCGTCCTGTTCCTGATCGGGCTGATGTTCTACCGGGACTGGCAGCTGGCGATGGTGGCCCTGATCGGCCTGCCGCTCGCGGCCTTGCCGATCAGCCGGGTGAGCAGCCGCACCCGCGCTGTTGCCGCGCGCAGCCAGATCGAGACGGCAAAGCTCGCCGCGCGCGCCGAGCAGGTCTATCGCGGCATCCGCCAGGTCAAGGCGGACCACCGCGAGGCCGACAAGTTGGCGCGCACCGCGGCCATGATCGCGCAGCTGTTCCGGCTGAAGGACCGTGCCACCCGGATCGGCGGCATCAGCTCGCCGGTGATGGAGGTGATCGGCGGGATCGCACTCGCGGCGGTGATTGCCTATGGCGGCTGGCAGGTGCTGGACGGCGCCAGCTCGCCCGGCATGCTGTTCTCGTTCGTGGCGGCGCTGCTGTTCGCCTATCAGCCGCTGAAAAACCTTGCCAAGATCCACACCCAGGTGCAGGAGGGCCTGGCCGCCGCGGACCGCCTGTATGCGGTGCTCGATCGGGCGCCCCGAATCACGGAGCAGCCGGGCGCCCCGGACCTCGCGATCGGCGCCGGCGCGATCCGCTTTCACCGGGTCGGCTTCGGCTACCGGCCGGGCCGCCCCGCACTGCGCGGGCTCGATCTGACGATCCCGGCGGGGCGCTCGGTGGCGGTGGTCGGGCCGTCCGGGGCCGGCAAGTCGACCATGCTGAACCTGCTGCTGCGTTTTTACGACGTCGACGAGGGCGCGGTCCTGATCGACGGCCAGGACGTGCGCGCGGTGCGGTTCGCCGGCCTGCGGCGAGCGATCGCGCTGGTCAGCCAGGAGGTCGACCTGTTCGACGACACAGTCGCCGCCAACATTGCCTATGGCCGGCCCGACGCCAGTCGCGAGGCGATCATGCGCGCGGCGATCGCGGCATCGGCGCACGATTTCGTCGCGGCCCTGCCCCAAGGCTACGACACCGCGGTCGGGCCGAGCGGCGCCCGCCTGTCGGGCGGCGAGCGCCAGCGCATCGGCATTGCCCGCGCGATGCTCAAGGATGCGCCGATCCTGGTGCTGGACGAGGCGACCTCGGCGGTCGATGCCGACGCCGAGCGCGCGATCCGGAATGCGCTGCGCCGGCTGATGCGCGGCCGCACCACGCTGGTCGTCGCGCACCGGCTGTCGACCGTGATCGATGCCGACATGATCGCCGTGGTCGAGGGCGGGCGGATCGTCGAGACCGGCAACCATCGCTCGCTGCTGGCGCGTGGCGGCGGCTATGCGCGGCTCTATCGCCAGCAGTTCGCCGACCAGGGCCAGTGGAACGGCGAGCGCGGCGACGCGTCGGTGGCCTGATGCTCCTGGGGCTGTATCGGAGCGTAACCCGGTGGGGCGGGCCCCTGATCGAGGCGCAGCTGCGGCACCGGGTCGGGCGCGGCAAGGAGGATCGCCTACGCTGGCGCGAGCGCCTCGGCACGGCCGGCCAGGCGCGCCCCGATGGCCCGCTGTTGTGGCTGCATGCGGCAAGCGTCGGCGAATCCCGCTCGCTCCTGTCGCTGATCACGGATCTGCTGACGGAACGGCGCGCCTTACAGGTGCTGGTGACCACCGGCACGGTGACCTCGGCCAGGCTGATGGCCGAGCAACTGCCGGCACGTGCCCGCCACCAGTTCGCGCCGGTCGACCGGCCGCAGGCCTGGCGCCGGTTTCTCGAGCATTGGCGGCCGCGTCTCGGCCTGCTGGTCGAATCCGAGCTGTGGCCCAACCTGATCTTCGAAGCGCGCGCGAAGCAGATGCCGCTGGCGCTGATCAACGGGCGCATGTCGGAGCGCTCGTTTCGGCGCTGGGCGCGGCTGCCGGCGAGCGCGGCCCAACTGTTGGGCGGCTTCGCGCTCTGCCTGGCGCAAAGCGATGTCGACCGGGCGCGACTGGCAGCCCTCGGCGCGCCGCAGGTGGCGGTTGCCGGCAACCTCAAATACGCAGCGCCGCCTTTGCCGGCCGATCCGGCGGCGCTGGCCGCGCTCGCCGCGGCCATCGGCGAGCGGCCGGTCTGGCTCGCCGCCAGCACCCATGCCGGCGAAGAGGCGCTGATCCTCGAAGCGCACCGCGGTCTCAGCGCTCTATTGCCTGGCCTGCTGACGATCATCGCGCCGCGCCATCCGGCGCGCGGCGACCGCTTGGCCGACGACATCCGGCGTCAAGGCTTTCGGGTTGCCCGGCGGGCCCGTGGTGAGCCGCTCGGCGATCGCAGCGAGATCTATCTTGCGGATACGCTGGGCGAGCTCGGCCTGTTCTATCGCCTGGCCTGGATCGCGCTGGTCGGCGGCTCGCTGGTGCCCCATGGCGGCCAGAATCCGCTCGAGGCCGCAAGGCTCGGTTGCCCGACTCTCCTCGGCCCGCACACCCACAACTTCGCCGAGGCCAGCCAGCGGCTGGTCGAAGCGGGCGCCGCCCGCCGGGTTGCCGATGGCGCGTACCTGCTCGCAGAGCTGAGCGCCCTGCTGCCGGATCGCCCGGGCCGCGCGCACATGGCGGCGCGCGCTCGGGCGGTCGCCGACCAGCTTTCGATCGCCGGGCGCGAAACCCTCGTGCAGCTCGGCCCCTTGCTCGATCGCACCCTCGGCGCCCGCGATGCAAGCGCCTGAGTTCTGGGCGCATGACGGCTTGCCCGCGCGCCTGCTCGGCCCGCTCGGCGACGCCTATGGTCTGGCCGGTCGGTTGCGCCGGCGGCTGGCACGTCCGGCGCGCGCGGCCGTGCCGGTCATCTGCGTCGGCAATCTCGTGGCCGGCGGCGCCGGCAAGACGCCCGTGGCCCTGGCGCTCGCGGCGCGGTTGATCGCGCGCGGCCGGCGACCGCATCTGTTGACCCGCGGCTATGGCGGCCGGCTGCCCGGACCGGTGCGGGTCGATCCGGCGCGGCACGATGTCGCAGCGGTCGGCGACGAGGCGTTGCTGCTGGCAGACCTGGCCCCGACCTGGTGCGCGCGCGATCGGGTCCGGGGTGCGCAGGCCGCCGTGGCGGCGGGCGCCGATCTGCTGATCATGGACGATGGATTTCAGAATCCCTCGTTGCATCAGGACCTTGCCTTGCTGGTGGTCGACGGCGGGTTCGGCTTCGGCAATCGCCGCCTGCTGCCGGCCGGGCCTTTGCGCGAGCCGATCGCCACGGGGCTGGCCCGCGCCAAGGCTGTGGTGCAACTGGGTGCCGACGAGGTCGGGCTCGACCGCCTTCTGCCCGATCGCGTGACCCGGCTGCGCGCACGGCTCTGCCCGGCACCGGATGCGCCCGATCTGCGCGATCGACGGGTCGTCGCATTCGCCGGCATCGCGCGCCCCCAAAAATTCTTTCGCAGCCTCGCGGACGCAGGCGCCCTCCTGATCGCCCACCATCCCTTTGCTGATCATCACCGCTATCGACGGCGTGAGGTCGAAACCCTGCTTGCGGAGGCTGCGAGCACGGATGCGCTCTGTGTCACGACGGCCAAGGATCAGGTGCGACTGCCAGCCGATCTTCGAACGCTGATCACGATTTCGCCAGTGACCGTGAGCTGGCGCGATCCAGATGCGCTCGACCGGATCCTCGATCGGCTGGCGGGTGGCCGGCAAGCGGCTGACCGGCGGCCGCTGGTGGATTTACGGTCGCTCACCTTGTGCTGAAGGAATCTCTAAATTACCTGAAACTAAACTATTCTTAACTTGCGTGTTCAGCCGCCGAACCGGAACCTTCACATCGATCCTGCGGTTTCCATGGGAACCCGGATCAGGCCGAAGGGTCCAAGCCGTCCGGCGCCATCTGGGTTCAGCGCCGGGCCTGCGCAGAAAGGGCAGGAGCATGGCGATGTTGGACATTCCCGCGACGCAGAGGGTGGACCGCGAGTTCATCCGGGGCTCGATGAGCACGGCGTTGCTGACGCGGGAGCGGGAGCAGGATCTGGCGCGGCGCTGGCGGCACGAGGGCTGTGAGGCGTCGCTACACGAGCTGGTGCTGGCCTATATGCGGCTGGTGATCAGCACCGCCACCCGGTTTCGCAATTACGGCCTGCCGATGAGCGATCTGGTGCAAGAGGGTGCTGTCGGCCTGATGCAGGCGGCGGCCCGCTTCGAGCCCGAGCGCGAAGTGCGCTTTTCGACCTACGCCGCCTGGTGGATCCGCTCGGCCATGCAGGACTACATCTTGCGCAACTGGTCGGTGGTGCGCACCGGCACCACGGCAGCGCAGAAGGCGCTGTTCTTCAATCTGCGCCGGCTGCGCGCCAAGATCGAGGACGGCAGCGGCGCGCTGGATGATCGCGGCCGGGCGCTGATCGCACAGGAGCTGTCGGTCAACCTGGCCGACGTCGAGGCGATGGAGATCCGCTTGTCCGGTGCCGATCAGTCGCTGAACGCGCCGATCGGGGCCGAGGGCGAGGACCAGTGGCAGGACTTTTTGGCGGACCAGCGCCCGACGCCCGAGGAGAGCGTGACCCTGGCGCGCGACGGCCGCACCCGCTCGCTGTGGCTGGCCCAGGCGCTCGACGAGCTGTCGGCGCGCGAGCAGACCATCATCAAGGAGCGGCGGCTGCGCGACGATGCCCGCACCCTCGAGGAGCTCGGCCACAAGCTCGGCATCTCCAAGGAGCGCGTGCGCCAGATCGAGCACCGCGCGCTCGAGAAGCTCAAAACCTCCCTCCTCCAGCGCTCCGAACTCCCCAACCACCTGTCCTGAGCTGGACTTTTCCGCCGTCAGCCCGCATCTGACGGGCATGGCGGATCCTCGCAACGGCTCCCACTGCCGCCCGCGCGCGGCGCGGATCCTGATCGTCGGCGGCGGCCACACCGGCCTGCTGCTGGCGCTGGCCCTCGGTCGTGCCGGCCTGCCGACGACGGTGATCGAGGCGCAGCCGCTCGAGGCGATCATGGCAGCTCCCTTCGATGGCCGGGCCCTGGCCCTGATGTCGGGCTCCAGGCGGGTTCTCGACGAGCTCGGCCTGTGGCACGCCTTCACCGACATCGCGGAGCCGGTCCGCGGCGTTCGCGTGCGCGACCATGGCACCGGCGCCACCTTGGAGTTCGATGCCGAGCAGCTAGGCGAGCCGGCGTTCGCCTACGGCATCACGAATCGTGCGCTGCGCCGCCGCCTGCTCGAGCTGTGCCGGGCACGCCCGGACATCACCTTGCGGGCGCCAGCGCGATTGACCGGCCTTCACCGTCAGGCCGATGCCCTGGTGGCGGTGCTCGACGACGACACGCGTCTGCCGGCGGCGCTGGTGGTCGGTGCTGACGGTCGCGGCTCGGGCGTGCGCGATCTCGCCCGGATTTCCGCCCGGCGATGGCGCTATCCGCAAGACGCGATCACGTTCGCCGTACAGCTGGCAATGCCCCACGACCACTGCGTGCACGAGTTTCTGCGGCCGGCCGGACCGCTGGCACTGCTGCCGATCGGCCCGGACCTGTTCTCGGTCACCTGGGTCGAGCGCCAGGCGGTCGTGGAGCAGCTGCTGAGCCTGGATCACCGGTCCCTGCTGCTCGAGCTGCAGGACCGGATCGAGATCGACCTGGCCGGCGCCAGCCTGCGCGGCCGGCCGACCGGCCATCCGCTCAGCGGGCTGCAGGCGGTGCGGTATTGCGCGCCGCGCGTGGCGCTGGTCGGCGATGCCGCGCACGGCCTGCATCCGATCCATGCCCAGGGTTTCAACCTCGCGGTGCGCGACGTCGCCGCCCTGGCCGAGGCGGTGGTCGACAGCGTGCGCGCCGGCAGCGATCCTGGCGGCGCGGACACGCTGCTGCGCTATGATCGCGCCCGGCGCAACGACGCGTGGCTGACCGTCGGACTGACCGATGGCCTCAATCGGCTGTTCTCCACGGATCTCACCGCCGCCAAGCTGGTGCGCGGCCTGGGTTTCGCGGCGATCGACCGGCTGGCGCCGCTCAAGCAGCTGGCGATGCGGCGCGGCATGGGCGCGCACGCCGATCTGCCCAAGCTGGCGCACGGCAAGCCCTTGTAAGGCTTGTCATCGTCTGACCTCCGTCGCACCCTCGTCACCAGCGCCGTGCCCGCGGAGATCCGAAGGCGCGAGGTAGGCGAGCCTCACTTGAATAGATACTGCGGGTCGTGGAATCCCTTAGCCTGCATGCAGGCGCCGATATAGCGCTCGCGCCAGGTCGCGGTCTGGCCCGGGCGAGGTTCGGCCCACTCCTGTTGCTCGGTGGCGGTGGCGTCGCAATGTGCCCAGGCGTCGTCCCAGGCCGTCGAGTGCTGCTGACAGGCCGCGACGAGGAGCAGGGCCGCAAGCCCGGTGGCCCGCGCCGTCTGCGCTGCGGCGCTTTGCGCGGAGGAGGTTGGCATCGCCGATCGCTCTCCTGATTGCAACCGAGCGACAACCTTGCCGCGCGATTGCGTGCACCGCAAGTCAAACCGGCGAGCGCCTCTCCTGAGCGTCAGGCGGCGACCGCACGAACGACCGCGCCGCCCAGACGGCCGTCACGCAACGCCGCCAGGAGCTCGCTATAGCGTCGCAGCACCGTGTCGTAGCCATCCGCGCCGGCGAGCGCCTCGATCGCCGCGCGCTTGGCCTCGATCCGCTCGACCAGCGCGACGTACCAGCGCCGGTAGTCGTCGTCGATGTCGTCGATCGCCCGCTCCTGCCACCCGCCCGCCGTCAGCGTCTCGGGCAGGCGGGAGCGCAGCGGTGGGTTGGCCAGAAAATGTCCGCCCTCGGTCGGACGCCGCCGATAGCTGCCGCGATCGACATAATCGAAGATCATCAGCGCAGCCCCGGGAAGCGCCGTGGCCCTCAGCGCGCGCAGCGCGGCGATGTGGTCGGGCAGGGCGTAGAACACGTTGAACATGCAGATCGCGTTGAACTCCCGGCCGACTGCGCCGGCGATCTCGTGCAGGTCGCACACCAGGAAACGCACGTCTGGATAAGTGCGGCATGCATAGGCGATCGAGTCGGCCTCGACGTCGATGCCGGTCACCTGACCCCAGCCATGCTGCTGCAGATAGGCCGACGTGCCGCCGCGCCCGCAGCCCGCATCGAGCAGATTCTGATCGGCCCGCTTGGGCACGTGACCCATGACAAGCTCGATCGCTTCACGTTCGCCTGCATGGGCAAAATCGCCATCTCGCACCAGGGACAGAACCTGCTTGCCCAGAAAGGAGTTCATGTCGAAGGTGGCCATCACGCCGGCTCCTTCTGGCAGCGCGGGCAGTAGTAGCTGGTGCGACCGGCCGCCTTGAGCGTCGCCAGCGCCTTGCCGCAGCGCGGACAGACGCCACCCTCGTGGCGCTGCGGCAGCAGATAGTCTTTCGGGAGCCTCTCCAGAAACTGCTCGGCGCCGGCGCCGCAATCGATCGCGGTCTCGAGCACCTGCTTGATCTTGCCGAGCAGCGCCCTGCGCCTGGCCTTGTCGACGCTCCTGCCGGGCGTCTTGGGATGCAGCCGTGCCTGAAAAAGAATCTCGTCGGCATAGAGATTGCCAATGCCGGCGACTACCGCCTGATCCATGAGCACAGCCTTGACGTCGCGCCGGCCGTCCAGCGCGGCCGACAGCGCGCCGAGATCGAACGCGGGATCGAGCGCGTCCGGCCCCAGCTGCTCCGCCTCGACAAAGGCGTCGGCGTCCTCGCTGAGGCCGATCCGGCCGAGCATGCGCCGGTTGACATAGACGAGGCTGCCGCGCTCGAACACCAGGCGCACCCGGTCATAGGGCACCTCGGCGTCTGGCGGCTCGACATGGCGAAGGTCGCCGGTCATGCCGAAATGCAAGGTCAGCCAGCCGTCGTTGGCGAGCTGCACGAGGAGATGCTTGCCGTGCCGGCGCGTGCCCTCAAGCCGGTTGCCCTTCAGCCGCGCGACGAAACGCCCGCTCCTTGAGTTCGCCCAAGATCCGCGCATCGCTCACCACCACGCGCGCGATCTCCTGGTGCAGCGCGTGATCATCGAGACGGCGCTTGTACAGCTCGACGTCGGGCAGCTCGGGCATGCGCCTACGGCTCCTTCGCCAGCTCGGCGATGATCTCCTCGAACGAGCGGCCTTGCTCGCGCCACTGCTCCGGCGAGATCTTGCCGAGCGCGGTGTGCGCGACCAGGTCGTAGATCTCGGCGGCCCCCAAATAGGTCTTGGGTGTGAGCCCGCAGTCCTCGAAAGTCTGGGCGATCTCCGCCATCTCGCCGACCCAGCGATGCGCCTTGGGGATCATCGCCGGCACGCCGCGTGCCATGCGCTCGCGCGCCTGCTGCTGACTCTCGGAAAACTCCTGGCGCAACGCCTCGGTGACGCCCAGGCGCTCGGCCGCGATCGACAGTTCCGTCATCAGCGCCGTCGTGCCCTTGGTCAGCGCCGCGTAGCACATCTTGACGGCCGATGCGTCGCCCGGCCTTGGGCTGATCGGCCGTATGTCCAGGCCGAACTCGCGCAGCGCCGCGAAGCCTTTGGCGTGCTCGCCCGAGGCGTAGAACGGCGTGCGCGTGCCCGCCTTGGGCGGCGGCCCGATGATGCCGGCATCGACAAACCGGCCACCTGCCGCCTCGACCAGCGCGCCGATGCGGCGTGCGCTCTGCGGGGCAATCGCATTGCAGTCGACATAGAGCAGCGAGGCGCCGGTGCGCTCGAGCGCCGCAGCGGTTCGCCGGGCGAGCTGCTCCGCCTGCGACGGCACCAGGATCGAGAGCAACAGATCGGCGTCGCGCACCAGCGTGTCGTCGTCGGCGACCGGCTCGATGTCCGCCTGCTCGGCCAGGGCCCGGGTCCTCGGGCTGCGCCCCTCCAGACGGGTGATCACGCGCAGCCCGTGCTGGCGCAGCACGGCACCGGTCGCATGGCCCATGTCGCCCGGGCTCATCAGGGCGATGGTGGGCTTCGCCGTGGCGTCGGTCATCAGCTGCTCTCCCGGGATTGCGGCGATAGTCCAGCCTGCCGCCATCCTGCCGAGCGCACCGGCGCCGCGCAACCGTGCCGCCGCCGCGTGGGGCTAGAACGCGTGGGTGACGGTCTCGCCTGCGATCTCGAAGAACGTTTCGGTGTAATCGACCGCCGCCTGCTCATCAAAACCCTTGCAGGTGTAGAGCAGCACCGAGAGGAACTTTTGGGCGCTCCAGAAATAGCCCGAGATGCCGCTGTCGATCAGCGGCACGAAGGCGTCAAAGCCGGCGTTCTCGGCACGGCCGGTGCCCGCGCCGGGCGAAAACACCACGGGCTCGCCATAGGTCCGAAGGCCCAGGTGAGCAGCAACGCCCAGCAGGTAGTCGTGCACGACCTGCGCGTCGATTTTGCGCGAAAAGAAGCCCTCGATCAGCAGGCGTTGCCGGAAGATGTCCGGGGCGATGTTGCGGATCTCGGCGGGCATCGGGACCTCCCTTCGACCGGTTGGGCGCCTGGTGCAGCGAGGCCATCAGAAGAGTCCGCTGATGGCCGGCTTGCGCTGCACTATTTCATTGGAATTTAGTGCTCTCCGCGAGCAGACGTAGGAATCATCCGTCTGCTCCAGAGCACTGAGCGCCGAGCTGTGGTAGTCCTCGCAATGGGTGGCGTCCACCGGGGAGAGGGATCATGCGGGCAAGACGACTGGGCCGGGCGGTTCTGATCGCGACGCTGCTGGCCCTTGGCGCCGGGCCGGCCGGTGCGGTGACTGGCTTCGATGCCGAGCCGCCGCCGGCGGCCGCCGACGATCCGTATGCCGCGGGCGTGGCCGCGTTCGAGCAGGAGGACTGGCAGGGGGTGCTCGATCACATGAGCACAGCCCTCGAGGCGCGCCCGTGGCTGGACAACGCGCACAACCTGATGGGCTTTGCCTACCGCAGGCTCGGCGACTACCCGGCGGCGCTCGACGCGTATGACAAGGCACTGACCCTCAATCCTTACAATCGCGGCGCGCTCGAATATCTGGGCGAGGCCTATCTCGAGCTCGACCGGTTCGACGATGCCAAGGGCACGCTTTTGCGCCTGGCCGAGGCCTGCAAGCTGGCGGGCGACGGCTCGGACGATGCGCTCGCCAGCTGCGAGGAGTGGCAGGCGCTGTCCGAAGCGTACGGGTCCTATGGCGCCGAGGACCAGAACGCGAGTGTAAAGTAAGCGCAACCGAGGACAGGTGCTCCGTAGCGCTACCGTTCGTGTGCCTCGCTCTCGCGCAGCAGGGCCTGCACGGTGGCCTTGAGCGGCAGCAGGTCGACTGTGGCGGCATGCCAGATCGTCGCGTCGTTCACGACATCGTAATCGTGCCGGAACACGTTGCCGATCCCTGCAATCTTCGCCCAGGGGATCGCCGGGTGGCTCGCCCTGAGATCTGCGGGAAGGCGGCGCGAGGCTTCCGAAACGATCTCGATGCAACGCTTCACGGCGCGACGCGTGACCCGGTCGGCGGCATAGGCCTCGAAGGTCTTCGCCGTCGTGATCCGCTCGATGTCGAGGATCGCCTCGAGCATTTGTTCGAGGACAATGCGAGGATCGCGCGGCGCCGCCGTTAGAAGACCTTGACCGCGTCGCGGAGGACCGCCTCGCGTAACCGCGGGCGCATCGCGTCGGCAAAGGCGAGATCGACCGGCCGTCCGAGCAGACCAGCGAGGTCGTTCTTGAGGTCCAGAAAAGCAAACAGGCCGAAGCGGCACGAGGGGTCGACCTCGATCAGCAGATCGACATCGCTATCCGGCCCGCGGTCGCCACGGGCGATCGAGCCGAACAGCGCAAGGCTGGTCACTCCACGCGCATGTAAGTCGCTCGCGTGACGGCGTAGCACCTCGAGCACATGCTCGCGCTCGGCGGTCCGGGTGGACGTGGTCGGCTCGGGCGATGCTGTGATCATGACGCGCTCATGCTGCCACGCCGACCTCACCATCGTCGAGTCGGACAGGGTTCGGCGAGATGCTCTTGGGCCCGGCGGCATTGAAGAACTCACGCGGCCGCCTGCTCCGGCCGCAGCAGGCGGCGGGCGGCGAGGCCGACCGTGGTGCCCTGGACCGCCACGGAAAACACCACCACGACGTAGGTCGCGGCCAGCAGCAGGCTCTGCAGGTCGCCGCCAGGCAGGGTCAGGACGAGCGCGATCGAGATGCCGCCGCGCAGGCCGCCCCAGACCAGCATCGGATAGGTGCCGGGCGCGAAGCTGCGCAGGCGCGCCATCAGGCCGAGCGGCAAGGCGATGCTGAGCGCCCGCGCACCGAGTACCACCGGGATCGCCAGCAGGCCGGCGAGCAGATGGCCGCCATTGCCGCCGATCGCCACCACCTCCAGGCCGATGATCAGGAACAGTACCGAGTTCAGGATCTCGTCGAGCAGCGACCAGAAGCCCAGGAGATGCTCGCGCGTCTGGTCGCTCATCGCCACCCGGACCCCGGGATTGCCGATCAGCACGCCGGCCACCGCCATGGCGATCGGCCCGCTGACATGGAGGCGCTGGGCGAGCGCATAGCCGCCCATGACGATCGAGAGCGTGATCAGGATCTCGATGTTGTGCTCGTCGACCGACTTCATCAGCACAAAGCCGACATAGCCGACGATCAGGCCAAGCAGCACGCCACCGCCCGCCTCGAGCAGGAACATCTGGCCGGCATGACCGAACGAGAACTGCTCGGCACCGGTCGCAGCGGCGAGCAGAATGGTGAACACCACCACCCCGACGCCGTCGTTGAACAGGCTCTCGCCGACGATCTTGGCCTCGAAGATCGGTGGCGTGCCGGCCGAACGCAGGATGCCCACGACCGCGACCGGATCGGTCGGGCTGATCAGCGCGCCGAACACCAGGCACCACAGGAAGCTGATCTCGATGCCGAGCGCCCAGGTGACCGTCTTGAACCCCGCGCCGACCAGCAGCGTCGAGGCCAGCACGCCGAGCGTGGCGAGCATCCCGACCGTCCACTTGCGCTGCAGGAGATTGCCGAGATCGACATGCAGGGCGCCGGCGAACAGCAGAAACGACAGCAGGCCGTTCATCAGCGTGTCGGAGAAGTCGATGCTGCTCAGCAACGACTTCTCGGTCTCTTCCAGGGGCAAGGGCAGGACCGTGTCGGCGGCGACCATCACGAGCGAGGCGAGCGCGCCCATCACGGTCAGCCCGATGGTGTGCGGCAGGCCGATGAAGCGGTAGTTGAGATAACCGAGCAGGGTCGCCAAGACGATCAGAATCGCGGCGGCCTCGAACGGACTGAAGGTCACGGGCGGCTCCGAGGCACGGTGTGGGCTGGCGGGCGCGGCGCGCCCCGGGTCAGGCGCGTGCGGTTGGCGCGTGTCTTGCGGGAGAGCGAGCAGGTCCAGGCCTCGGTGCCGGCAAAGGCTGCTCGCAAAGGATCGTACGGTGCCCACCACGCCGCCAGCGCGCTCGCCTGCCAGGCCGCCAGAAAGGCGCGCGCATAGGCCGGCGCTTCGTCATCGATCATGCGTCGGTGCTCGTCGCGGCCACCGAGGCCCCAGAGGCGCAGCGCGATCACCGCGCCTGCCTCGCACCACAGGCGCGCGAGATCGAGCGCGCCGGTCTGAGCTCTGGTGGATGCGGTGCGTGAACGGCTCATGGATTCTCCCAGGCATCAGCCTTTACGAGTGCACAAGGGGTAAAGTCTGGCGTTCTTCCGCCAAGCGTGCTGTTCTACTGAAAGGAACATACCACGCTCGATTTTGAGATGGCCTCGGGTTCGCGCCAGAAGACGCGAAGAGCCGAGGCGAGCCGGCGTTGGCCGCATTTGGGAGGAGGTCATGATCAGGTTCGGGAGCCTTGTTGTGCGTGGCCCCGTGCTCGCTGGCGCGCTGGCCGGCGTTTTGACCATGCAGGCGTGCGCCGAATACCGGATCACGGTGCCGGACTCGGATCCGTTCCAGCCCGAGGGCCAGAAGAGCGAATACGTCGACAAGGCGATGAACGCCTACCTCTGGGGCAACATCCTGGATCCCCAGGTCCTGGCGGCCGAATGCCAGGGACAAGGCATCAACGACGTGGTCGTCGATCGAGCCTACTACCAGGATCTGATCAGCGTCTTCACGCTCGGCATCTGGATGCCGTTCGACGTGCGCTTTCGCTGCAAGGCCCCGCCGCCGAGAGGCGACGTTTTTCCGCTGCCCGAGCCGGCCGAGCCAGCCCATCCACAATGATCCCGACGGCATGACCCGGCGGTAAGGAATCGTCAGCAACCCGCTCGACCATCTCGGGGAGGGACAGATGCCGAACCAACGTCGATTCTTCCGGTCACGCGACACTGAGACGGGGCGTCACCAGGCGTTCCGGCAGCCGCTGGACGGCGAATACGGCTTTCGGCTGGATCAGGGCGACCGGCCGCCGCTCGACACTTACAATGCCACCACGGAAGAGCTGCAGGCGATCATCAGCGCGTGCCTGCAAGACGGCAAGACGCTGCGCGCACGCGGCAGCCTGTGGTCGCTCAGCCCGGTCGCGGTCACCGACGGCCGCCTGATCGACACCAAGGCTCTGCGCCAAATCTTCGAGATGCAGGCCCCGCTGGTCGAGGAGAGCTACATCCGAGCAGGCGGCGAGGTCGACAAGTTGCGCCTGGTCGAATGCGGCAACTCGATCGACGCGCTCAACCGCTATCTGTTCGCCGCCGGGCTCTCGCTCAAGGCGTCGGGCTCGAACAACGGCCAGACCATCGCAGGTGCGATGTCGACCGGCACCCATGGCGGCGCCTTCAAGGTCGGCGCGATCCAGGAGATGGCGGTCGGGCTGCATCTGGTGGTCGGACCCGACAAGCAGGTCTATCTCGAGCGCGCCTCGCGGCCGGTCATGAAAGAGTCGTTTGCCCGGATGCTCGGCGCGGAGCTGGTGCGCGACGACACCCAGTTCCACGCGGCCCTGGTGAGCTTCGGCGCGTTCGGCGTGATCCACAGCATCATGATCGAGGCGCGCCCGCTGTTCATCCTGAACGCGCTGCGCTTCAACCACGCGTATGACGCGGCGCTTAAGAAGGCGATCACGACCCTCGATCTGTCCGACCTGCGGCTACCGCCGCCCGAGCGTCCCGAGGCGCGCGACAACCCCTACCACTTTGAGGTCTTCTACAACCCGAACGAGGGTACACCGCCGGACGAGGCGATCGTGTTGGTGATGTTCGAGGAACCCTGGGACGACAGCTACGAGCCGCTGCAATGGGACGCGAGCGACGCCGGGCCGGGCGCGTCCGGGCTCGAGCTGATGGGCACCCTGCTCGAGCTGATCCCGCAGCCGCTGACGCCGGCGGTGGTCGGGATCCTGAACGACCAGGTGCGCGATCAATATGCGCCCTACGCCAAGCGCGGCATCATCCGCGATCTGTTCCGCGGTGAGCGGGTGCTGGGCCCGACGCTCGGCTGCGGCATCGGCCTGGAGCTCGATCGCGCGCAGGACGCGCTCGAGATCGCGTTCAGAGCCTACCGGGACTTCGGCGTTCTGATGCCCATCATCCTGTCGCATCGCTTCGTCAAGGGGACCCAGGCGCTGCTCGGCTTCACTCGCTTCACACCGACCGCCGTGCTCGAGGTCGACGCGATCAACACGCCCAACACCCGCAAATATCTGCAGAAGGTGTGGGCCGATCTCGACGCTGCCGGGATCCCGTTCACCCTGCACTGGGGCAAGTTCAACGCCCACCTCACGCCGGCGCGCGTGCGCCGTATATACGGCAGCGCCACGGTCGATCAGTGGATCGCCAGCCGCAACTCGCTCCTGCAGAGCGCCGAGGTCGGACGGGTGTTCGCCAACCCGTTCACCAACAAGCTGCAGCTGACGTAGGTGCAGCGCGGCCGCGCGAGGGTTCTCGACCGTCAGATCTCGGTCGACGGGCCAATGTTCACGAGCGCGTCGCGATCAGCACAGCATACGGGCGCGATTGCGCGCCGCGGTGGTGCGCTCGCACACGATCCATCCCCTGCCCGCCCAACGCGCTGGCGGCGCCCATTCGGCTGCCGCTGCAGCCGTGGGAGAGGCCTTCCTTGGTCTCGCGGGCGAAGCTGATCGTGTCGGAGAAGAAAGGCCGGTGGAAGCTTGCCCTCGCGTCAGAACAGGCTGGCGACGAAGCCACCGGCGGCGCCAGCCGCAGCGCCCGAGGCGGCACCGACCGCCGCTCCCTCCAGAACGTTGTCGCCCCGGATCAAGGCGGCAGTCGCATTACCCGCGGCGCCACCGGCGGCCCCGATGGCCGCACCACGCCCGACATTGCCGCCGCAGCCAGCGAGCAACAGAGCGCCGAGGATGAGCACGCCGATCTTTCTGCTGATCAAGGTCATGTCCGGCCTCCCACTTACTCGCAAGGGAACTTGGCGACCGCTGCGCGCAGCAGGGAGTCGATCGCCGGCTCGCTCATTCGGTGCGGGTTGGCGGCAGCCCATTCGAGAAACACCTCGCGCATCTCGGCACGGGACACGACATGCCCCGGACAGACGAAGTTCTTGACGTTCGGCGAGGCCGCCGCGGCTCGGTAGAGCTGCATCGCACCGGTCATGTAGCCCAGGCAGAAACCCTTGGCGGTCTGATACAGAGGGCTGTCGGCGGGCACGGTACAGGCGGTGACCAGCGCCTGGGCATTGCTCAGCTCGAAGCTTTCGGCCACAGAATCCGCCGTTGATTGACCTGCTGCCGAGTTCATGAGGAGTGGCGTCGCCGCCATGATGGCGAAGAGCGCCTGCCATCCCACACGTGGAACCACTCGCGTTTCCTCCTGCGCCCTGGTTCCGGCGGTTTGCTACCGCTTCGCCTTCATCAAAACTGTGCCGTGCTTCGACGGCGCTGACAAGCCGCTCTGCCAGCGACAATGAGCCGCGCGACCTTGGATCATGAGCCGCGACGGTCATGGGTCACGAGCAGCCGGCGCCGGCCCTGTCCAACGGCCCGCACACGTCCTAGGATGGCACGATGTGCGGCCGTTACTTGCTGACCTCGCCGGTCGATGCCCTGCGCCAGCTGTTCCTGTTCGAGCAGCGGCCGAACCTGATGCCGCGCTACAACATCGCGCCGACCCAGGAGGTGCCGATCGTGCGCCTGACCCGGGATGGAGACACGCGCGAGCTGATCATGGTGCGCTGGGGAGTGGTGCCGTGGTGGGCCGACGACCTCAAGATCGGCAACCGCCTGATCAACGCGCGTCGCGAGACCGTGCACAGCATGCGGCCCTTTCGCGAGGCCTTTCAGCGCCGCCGCTGCCTGGTGCCGGCTGACGGCTTCTTCGAGTGGCGCAAGGAAGGCAAGACCCGCCAGCCGCTGCTGTTCCGTCGCAAGGACCGGGCGCCGTTCCCCTTCGCCGGGCTGTGGGAGCGCTGGAAGCAGCCCTCGGATGGCATGGTGGTGCGCTCGTGCACGATCATCACCTGCCCGCCCAACCAGCTGGTGGCGCCGATCCACGACCGGATGCCGGTAATCCTGGCGCCTGAGGATCACGCCCGCTGGCTGGATCCGGCCACGACCGATCCGCGCAGCCTGCTCGAGCCTTGTCCGGCTACATGGCTCGAATCCTTCCCGGTCAGCTCGCGAGTCAGCAATCCCAAGAATGACGACGCCGACTGCATTCTACCTGTACCTGTATTTACGCAAAATGCCTTGGATTTATAATCTCAGCGCGAGCGCAAAGGCTTGACAGCGGGGGTTTCCACGCCTTTGTCATGAAATCATAACAAAGGCTTCTCGAAGCCTTGAGATAACAACGACGGAGGGACACCCGGTGGCCGCAATCGCGCCATCGCAAAGACGGTGATGACCACAGAGGCAGGAAACGACACCCCGATCAATCCGGATGCCGAGATCGAGCTCAAGCTTTCGGGCCAGCCCGACGCGCTGGAATCGATCTTTGCGAGTCCGACGATCAACGAAAGGTCGACCGGGCGCGGCGTGACCCGGCGCCTGGAGAACGTCTACTACGACACGCACGACCAGCGCCTCCGGGCTCGTGGCCTCGCTTTTCGCGTGCGCCGGCACGGCCGACGCTACGTCCAGACGCTCAAGTCCAACGATACCGAGGGCCTGGTCAGCTATCGGGGCGAGTGGGAGACGCCGCTGCCCTCGAGCCAGCCGGATCTCGCGGTCCTGCCGGTCGGTGCCCTGGAGATCCTGCAAGGCCTGGTCACACCCGAGGAGCTCGAGAGCCAGTTCACCACCCGGGTGCGGCGCCGGGTCCGTCGCATCCGGCTGGTCGACCAGCAGGGCCGCGAGAGCCTGATCGAGGCCGCGCTGGATTCCGGCACGATCGAGACCCATGGCGAGCGCGTGCCGATCGCCGAGATCGAGCTGGAGCTGCTGGAAGGCTCGCCGGACGCGCTCTACAGCCTGGCGCTGGAGCTCGACAAGCTGGCGCCGTTGCGCATCGAGACACGCAGCAAGTCCGCGCTAGGCTACGCGCTGGTCAGCGGCGAGGCGCCGGCCTGGCACAAGGCGGGCGCGCTCGAGCTCGATCCACGCACCACGGTCGAGGAAGCCTTTCGCCAGATCCTGCGCAACTGCGTGCAGCACTGGTGCGCCAACGAGGCGGCGGCACTCGACGGCCGCGATCCGGAAGGCGTTCACCAGCTGCGCGTCGCGATCCGCCGTCTGCGCTCGGCGTTCTCGGTGTTCGGCCATCTGATCGACCATGAGGAGCGTGCCCGCCTGTCCAACGAGGCCGGGCGGATCATCAACGGCTTCGGGCCGGCGCGCGACTGGGACGTGTTCAGCACCGAACTGCTGGCGCCGATCGGCGCCGCGCGGCCGGACGACCCGGATCTCGCGCGCCTGCTCGAGGCGGCGCAGCTCGAGCGGCGGCGCGGCTACGACGCGGCGCGCGCCGAGATCGCCTCGCACGCCTACACCCGTTATCTGCTCGAGCTCCGGTTGTGGATCGAGGCGAGTGGCTGGCGGCAGCACGCCACCGAGCAGGGCAAAGCGTGGTGGGACCGTCCGATCGTCGCGTTTGCCGACAAAGTGTTGGCCAAGCGTCACAGCAAGGCACGCAAGCTCGGCCGCAAGTTCGCCGAGCTCTCGGCCGAACAGCGCCACGCCGTGCGCATCGCGCTCAAGAAGCTGCGCTATGCCTGCGAGTTCTTCCAGGGCCTGTACCGCAAGAAGGACACCAAGCCCTACCTCGCCTCGCTCAAGCAGATGCAGGACAGCCTCGGCCATCTCAACGACGTGGCGGTCGCCAACAAGCTGACCCTTCGCCTGGTCGATCAGGCCACGACCCCATCCGAGCGAGAATCGCTGCCCATGGCGGCCGGTCTGGTGCTAGGCTGGTACGCTAAGGGGGTCGCGGACGTCGAGCCAGCCCTGATCGAGGCGTGGCACAGCTTCGCGCACGGCGATCCTTTCTGGCACGGCTGAGGGCTTGAGCCATCGATGATCGCGGTCCTGGTGGCCAATACCAAGGGCGGTTGCGGCAAGACCACCATCTCGACCCACCTCGCCGCCGCCTTCGCCAATAGCGGCCGCCGCACCGCGCTGGCGGATGCCGATCGGCAGCACAGCAGCTATCAGTGGGCGCGTCTGCGGCCCGGCACCGTGGCGCCGATCGCGCCGCTCGACTGGGTGAACAAGCTCAGCGACCCGCCGCGCGGCACCGAGCGGCTGGTGATCGACGCCGCCGCCGCGATGAAAGCCAAGCACGTGTTCGAGCTGGTCAAGATGGTGGACATGATCGTCGTGCCGGTGCTGGCGTCCGCGTTCGACCAGAGCACCACGGCCGCTTTCCTGCACCAGCTCAACGAGCTGAAGTCGATCCGCAAGAGCAAGAAGCCGGTCGCGGTGATCCGCAACCGGGTCCGGCCGCGCACCAACGCCGCGGCGCGCCTCGCCCGCTTCCTGCACCAGATCGAGCATCAGGATCTGGGCACGCTGACCGATCGCACGATCTACAACGACGTCGCGGCGGCCGGCCTGTCGATCTTCGATCTGTCCGGCAAGCGCGCCGAGCAGTCGCGCCAGGACTGGTCGGCGGTGCTGGACTATGTCGGCATCGAGGACTGAGCGCACGGATAGCCGGTCGGCTCGGGACGGCGATGGTTTGGTTCGTCTCGTTTGCCCGACGTGAGCGAATCGCCATGACCACGTCATAGGCTTGTCGAGCGGCGGCTCAGGGCGGTTGCCGAAACCGTACCTATGACCGAGGATTACAACCGTGCTTGACCGGCGATGCGACCTCGCCCAGCGTGTTGCCAGCTCTGGCATCAGCGGTGGAGGGGAGCATGAAGCTCAGCGCGCGCAATGTGCTCAAGGGCAAGGTCGTCGACATCAAGAAGGGAGCGGTCGCGGCCCAGGTGCGGGTCGATATCGGCAGCGGCAATGTCGTGACCTCGATGGTCACGGTCGACGCCGTGGAGGATCTCGGCATCAAGCAGGGCGACGAGGTCTCGGTGGTGATCAAGTCCACCGAGGTGATGCTGGCGACCTGACCCTCAAAAGTGCTGCCAGCCTCTGGATGTCGGCTCGATGGCCCGACCGTTCGCGTCGACAACGCGAAGATCGGAACCCGTGCGGACCGCGCCGATCCGGGTGAGGGGGAGACCAAGTTTTGGGACGAGGTGCTTGATCGCGTCCCGTTCCGACGGAGGCGCCGTGAACAGCAGCTCGTAGTCGTCGCCGCCGGACAGCGCTGCATCCTGGGCACCGGCAAGATCCTTGGCCGCGTCGGAGAGCGGCAGCAGATCGGTGTGGATGTCCGCGCCCACCTCCGATGCCTCGACGATGTGGCCAAGATCAGCCAAAAGGCCATCGGAAATGTCGATCGCGGCATGGGCGAGGCCGCGCAAGGCCTGGCCCAGCGCCGGACGCGGCGACGGCAGCCGGTAGCGCTCGATCAGATTCTCCCGCGCGGGCTCCTCCACCTCGAGTTTCGCCTGCAAGACGGCAAGGCCGAGCGCTGCATCGCCGAGTGTGCCGGAAACCCAGATGTCGTCGCCGGGCCTGGCGCCGGCGCGCAGCAGCGCCGCACCCTTGGGCACGTCGCCGATGGCGGTGAGCGACAGGGTGAGCGGTCCCGGCGTCGAGACCGTATCACCGCCGAGCAGGGAGACCTCGATAGGCCGCGTTGTCGGCCGCGAGGCCGGCGCAGAAGGTGGCGAGCCATTCGTCGTCGATCACCTTCGGCCGGGCGAGCGCCAGCAGATAGCCGATCGGCTCGGCGCCCATCGCGGCGAGATCGGACAGGTTCACGCGCAGCAGCTTTTGGGCGATCTGGTCGGGTGGATCGTCGGGCAGAAAGTGGATGCCTGCGACCATCGCATCCTTGGTCAGCACCAGCTGGGTGCCGGGGCGCGGGTCGAGCAGGGCGGCATCGTCGATCAGCCCGAGTGCGCCCGGTGCGCCGGCGAGCGGCCGCAGACGACGCGCGATGAACTCGAACTCACCTTCCGCCATGAAGGGCTCAGGAAGGGGCGGGCTGCGGCGCGCCCGGCGCCCCGGGACGAAGCTCGCGGGCCAGACGATCGAGCACCGCGTTGACGAAGCCGGCCTCCTCGCTGCTCAGGAAGGCGTGCGCCAGCGCGACATATTCGTTGACCACGACGCCTGCCGGCACGTTGGGACGGGCTGCCAGCTCGTAGGCGCCGGCACGCAGGAAGGCGCGCAGCAGATAGCCGGCGCGGGTCAGGTTCCAGCCGGTCGCGAGCATCGCCTCGATGTGCGGATCGAGCTCCGACGCCATCTGCCACGCGCCCCGGGTGACGTCGGCGAACCAGGTCCGATCGACCCGCGGCGGCTTGTCCGCGAGCTCCAGCGGCCCCAGCAGGTCGCTCAAGCGATGATGCTCGAACTCGCGGATCACGGTCTCAGGACCGGCGCCCGAGATCTCGATCTGGTAAAGCGCCTGCACCACGCCAAAGCGCGCCGCGCGCCGCCGGGTCATGCCTTCATGCATTGCCTGACCTGCAGCAAGGCGAGCGCGGCCCTGGCGGCATCGCCGCCCTTGTCCTTGCCCTCGGGTTTCGGACCGGCACGCAGCCGCGCCTGCGTGCCGGTATCGGTCGTGAGGATGCCGTTGCCGATCAACGCGCCATGGTGGACACCAAGATCCATCAGGCCGCGCGCGCTCTCGCCGGCGACGATGTCGTAGTGGCTGGTCTCGCCGCGGATCACGCTGCCAAGCGCCACGAACGCGTCGTAGCCGCCTTTGTCCAAAGCCAGCCGGATGGCCGGGGGCACCTCGAGCGCGCCGGGCACCGTAACCCGATCGAACGACGCGCCCGCCTGCTCCAGCGCACGCGTGGCGCCGGCCAGCAGCATATTGGCAATGTCGTCGTAGAAGCGCGCCTCGACGATCAGCAGATGTGGCCGATCGCCGCCCGGCGGGACAGGTGCGCCGGCCTCGGTCATGGACGGCCACCCGGCAGGCGCTGCTGCTCGACCACGCGCAGGCCATAGCCCTCGAGCCCGATGATCGGGCGCTCGACGCTGGACAGCAGAATCATGTCGGTGACCCCAAGATCGCGCAGGATCTGCGCGCCGATGCCGTAGTCGCGAAGCGGCGGCGTGCCGGCCGGCGGCTGCCCGAGCCGCGCCTTGATCCGGTCCGAGACGCTGGTCGGCGACGGCTCGCGAATCAGCACGAGCACGCCACGGCCGGCCTCGTCAATCGCGCTCATCGCGGCGTGCAGGCGACCGCCATGACCATCGCTGTTCTCGCCGAGCGCGTCTTCCAGGATGTTGAAGGCCTGGACCCGCACCAGCACCGGGCCGGGGTCCTCGAGATCGCCCTTGACCAGGGCCAGGTGCTCCACCCCGGTCAGCACGTTGGTGTAGACCTGCAGGCGGAAGTCGCCCGCGAACTCGGTGTGCAGGGTGCTCGCAATGTCGCGCTCGACCAGCCGGTCGCTGCTCAGGCGATGCGAGATCAGGTCGGCGATCTTGGCGATCTTCAGGCCGTGGCGCTGGGCGAAGGCGACCAGGTCCGGGAGGCGCGCCATGGTGCCATCGTCGTTCATGATCTCGCAGATCACGGCGGACGGGTTGAGGCCGGCCAGCCGCGCGACCTCGACCGCGGCCTCGGTATGGCCGGCGCGCACCAGCACGCCGCCATCGCGCGCCATCAGCGGGAAGATGTGGCCCGGAATCGACAGATCGGCGCGGGTCGCCTTGGGGTCGATCGCGACCTGCACGGTGCGCGCCCGATCGGCCGCCGAGATGCCCGTGGTGATCCCCTCGCGCGCCTCGATGCTGAGTGTGAACGCGGTCGACAGCCGGGATTCGTTGCCGTGCGCCATCAGCGGCAGGCCCAGCGCCTCGACCCGCTGGCGGGTCAGAGCAAGGCAGATCAGACCGCGGCCATGCTTGGCCATGAAGTTGATCGCCCCGGCATGGCAATGCTCGGCGGGAATGACCAGATCGCCCTCGTCCTCGCGGCTCTCGTCATCGACCAGGATGAACATGCGGCCGTTGCGTGCGTCCTCGAGAATCTCCTCGATGGTGCTGAGATATTCGGACAACGACATGATCGGTCCCGGGTCAGTCCTGGGCGCGGAAGGCAAGCTGGCGAGCCACGTAGCGGGCGAGCATGTCGACCTCGATGTTGACGCCGTCACCCACGGCGCGCCCCAGCAGGTTGGTGTGGGTCCAGCTGTGCGGGATGATGTTGCAGGCGAAACGGTCGGCGCCGGTCTCGTTGACGGTCAGCGAGATGCCGTCGACCGCGATCGAGCCCTTGACCGCGATCAGCGGCGCCAGCGCGGCGGGCACCTCGATCTCCAGGCGATGCGATTCGCCGACGGGCTCGAGCGCCAGGATGTGGCCGACCGCGTCGACATGGCCGAACACGATGTGGCCGCCCAGCTCGTCGCCGATCCGCAGCGAGCGCTCGAGATTGACCTGATCACCCTTCGCCCAGCGGCCGGCCGTGGTCACCTCCAGCGTGGCGCCCGACGCCTGCACCGTGAACCAGTCATCGCCTTTGTCGATCGCGGTGAAGCAGATGCCCGAGGTCGCGATCGAGCCGCCGGTCGGGATCTCGGCGAGCGGCAGCCGTGTCTCGATCGTCATGCGGCGGCCGTCATCCTCCGCGATCTCGAGGATCTGCCCCACATCGGTGATGATTCCAGTGAACATGACGCTTCCTAGCCGGCCTCGATGATATAATGCTCCAGGCGGTCGCGCGCTAGCAGCGCGCCGCCTGCGGGATCCACGCCCAACGCATCGGCGATCGCCTCGACGCCGAGCGGGCCGATCGCGGCGCGACCGTCGGCGCCGATCAGCACGGGCCCGCGGAACCATGCCAGGCGATCGACCAGGCGAGCGCGCAGCAGGCTCTGCGCAAGCTCGGCACCGCCTTCGACCAGAACCCGGGTAATGCCGCGCGCCGCCAGCCCGGCCAAGACCTCGCGAAGATTCAGCCGGCCGTCGGCGTCGAGGCCGACGGTGTGGATCTCGACGCCGAGCGCGCGCAGGGCGTCCTGACGGCGCGTCGGGCCACCCTCGCCGGTGAACAGCCAGGTCGGCACCGTGCCGGCGCCGGTCGCGAGCTTGGCAGCGGGGTCCAGGCGCAGCCGGCGGTCGAGCACGACACGTACCGGCGAGCGGCCTTCGAGGCCCGGCAGGCGGCAGGTGAGCGAGGGATCATCGGCCAGCGCCGTGCCGCTGCCGATCATGATCGCGTCGTGACGGGCGCGCAGCAGATGGCCACGGGCGCGCGCCTGCTCGCCGGTGATCCACTGACTGTCGCCGGTGCGGGTCGCGATCTTGCCGTCGAGCGAGGTCGCGAGCTTCAAGGTGACCAGGGGGCGGCCCGCGCGCACGCGCATGATAAAGCCGGCATTGATGGCATCGGCCTCGGCGCGCCCGAGCCCGACGGAGACCTCGACGCCGGCCTGGCGCAGCTGCTCGATGCCGCGGCCGTCGACCCGCGGATCGGGATCGACCGTCGCGACCACCACGCGGCGGATGCCGGCCTGCAGCAGCGCCATGGTGCAGGGCGGCGTGCGGCCGTAATGAGCGCAGGGCTCAAGGCTGACATAGGCGGTGGCACCGAGCGCCGCATCGCCCGCCCGGCGCAGCGCCTCGACCTCGCCATGCGGCCGGCCGCCGGGCTGGGTCCAGCCCCGGCCGACGATCCGACCGCCGTTGACCAGCGCGCAGCCGACCGCCGGGTTCGGCCAGACCGAGCCGAGGCCGCGCTCCGCGAGGCGCAGCGCCACGGCCATGCAGTGCCGGTCCAGATCACGGTGATCGTTACTGGGCGGCGATGTCGGCATCCGGACCTGGGGCCTCGGCCTCCTCGCCCTGGCGCTCCTCCAGGCGCGCGATGAAGCGCTCGAAGTCCTTGACGCCGGTGAAGTCGCGATAGACCGAGGCGAAGCGGACATAGGCGACCTGATCGAGCTCGGCCAGGCGGTTCATGGCCAGCTCGCCCAGGCGCTTGGCCTCGATCTCGGTCTCGCCGCTGATCTCGACCTCGCGCACGATGCCGTTGACCAGGCGCTCGATGCGCTCCTCCTCGATGCCGCGCTTGCGGGTCGCGATCATGATCGAGCGTTTCAGCTTGTCGCGGTCGAACGCCACGCGGCGGCCGTCGCGCTTGACCACCACCAGCTCGCGCAGCTGGATCCGCTCAAAGGTCGTGAAGCGCGCGCCGCAGGCATTGCACTGCCGGCGCCGACGCACCGCACCGCCATCCTCGACCGGTCGCGAGTCCTTGACCTGATTGTCATCCGAGCCGCAGAACGGACAGCGCATGACCTATCGCCCCGTCTTCTGAGCCAACTCGTGCGTCAGCTCCGCAAGCAATCCCTCGGCAAACGCCGGCTTCTCCAGTTCGGTGAGCGCCACCCTCCTGTAAGCCGACGGCTCGATCGGAGGCGCCCATTCGACTTCGCCTTCAGGTGTCACGATGAGGATCGGCTTGCCGAGCGCCCACGCGCCACCGAGTTCCTGGAGCACGAAATCCGACCTGGCAGACGCAGGGGTGCCAATCACAACAAACACGTCGGCCGTTTCGAGCGCTCGTCTGAGTTCGCTCCGCCAGTGAGGTCCCGCGGACGACATCCTCCGGTCGGTCAGTACGCGCACACGGCCGCCAAACGTGAGGCCACGCTCGATCCTTTCTGCAAGCGGCTGATCTTCGCGGCTATGGCTAATGAAGACGTTGAACGCTGGCTTTAGCGAAACCGCGGTTGCGCTCATCTCCTCACCCCTTTGCCCCTCCTGCGCCCGATCAGCTCGTCCACGTAGCGATCGAAGTCGTTGAGCTCATAGCTCTTATCATGATCGATAATATCAGGGATCTTCTCGGCTGCCAGATCGTAGGTAATCGCCATGATGCGCTTGCCTAAGGTCCATGCTCCACCGAGCTCGGCGAGCACCCACTGGCGTGTGACGGAACTCGGGCTGAGGAGGATCACGAGCTCCTCGCAAGCATGCAGATTCGCCTTGATGGTCTCCGGTATGCGATCACCGCCCTCGAGATCGACCTCATCGAGGAATGTCCGCACGCCCTAGCGCTTTGCCCTGCGCTCGATGATCGCCGCCATCTGCCTGGCGACCCAGCGATCCTTGGCGGCGTGGCTGATAAAGACCAGATAGCCCGGCTGGCTCTCCGCCACCTCACGCCCCAAGCGTTGCATCGTCCGAGCCCGGCATTCCAACGGGCCACGGGACAGTCGACCTTGTGCGCGCTGCGGTCAAGCCTTGCGCGCGGCCAGCTAGCCGGATTTGGGGCTCAGCGCTCCGGATAGGCGGGGAAGCGCGCGCACAGCTCGCCGACCCGCGCGCGAATGCGCGCCTCGGTCGCGCTGTTGTCCTCCGGGTTGGCCGCCAGGCCGTCGAGCACCTCGACGATCATCCGGCCGATCTCCTGGAACTCGACCACGCCGAAGCCGCGGGTCGTGCCGGCCGGGCTGCCCAGCCGGATGCCGGAGGTCACGGCCGGCTTTTGCGGATCGAACGGCACCGCATTCTTGTTGCAGGTCATGCCGGCGCGCTCGAGGCTCTGCTCGGCATCGCGGCCGGTCAGCCCCTTAGGCCGCAGATCGACCAGCACCAAGTGCGTATCGGTGCCGCCCGAGACCAGCGCGAGCCCGCCGGCGACCATGGTCTCGCCGAGCGCGCGCGCATTGTTCAGCACGTGGCGGCCGTAGATCTTGAAGTCGGGCTGCAGGGCTTCGGCCAACGAGACCGCCTTGGCCGCGATCACATGCATCAGCGGGCCGCCCTGGAGGCCGGGGAACATCGCCGAGTTCAAACGCTTGCCGAGCTCCTCGTCGTCGGCCAGGACCAGTCCGCCACGCGGACCGCGCAGGGTCTTGTGGGTGGTGCTGGTCACGACGTGCGCGTGTGGAAACGGGCTCGGATGAACACCCGCGGCGACCAGGCCCGCGAAATGCGCCATGTCGACCATGAGATAGGCGCCGACCTCGTCGGCGATCGCGCGGAACCGCTCGAAGTCGATGATGCGCGGATAGGCCGAACCGCCCGCGATGATCATCTTCGGCCGGTGCTCGCGGCAAAGGCCGCGCACCTGGTCGAGATCGATCCGATGATCGTCGCGGCGCACGCCATAGCCGATCGCGTTGAACCACTTGCCGGAGAAATTGGGCCGCGCGCCGTGCGTCAGATGGCCGCCGGCATCGAGCGACAGGCCCATGACCGTATCGCCCGGCTGCAGCAGCGCCAGGAAGACCGCGAGATTGGCCGAAGCACCGCTGTGCGGCTGCACGTTGGCATAGCTGCAGCCGAACAGCTCCTTCGCCCGCTCGATCGCCAGCCGCTCGACGACGTCGACATATTCGCAGCCGCCGTAATAGCGCCGGCCCGGATAGCCCTCGGCATACTTGTTGGTGAGCACCGAGCCCTGGGCTTCGAGCACCGCCGGGCTGGTCATGTTCTCCGAGGCGATCAGCTCGATCTGGTGGTCCTGGCGATCGCGCTCCTTTTGGATCGCCCGATAGACCTCCGGGTCCTCATCGGCCAGCGAGCGGTCGAAGAAGGATTCGGTTTCGCTTGGGATCGCAGGTTGGCTCGAAGACATGCAGCTTATCCTCGGTTCGGCAGCATCGGGCGGGGCGGCAGGGCTCGATTATCATGAGCCCGCGCGAGTATACATAATGTTGATCGGGCTACGATCCAGCACTGCATGTTGCCGGCCGGAAACGCCGGCCATACCATCGTCGCATGCAGCAGGCTGCTACCATCACCCTGACGCCGGGCTCGCTCACGCTGGAGCGACTACGCTCGCTGATGACCGGGCCGCGTCGGGTCGCGCTGGATGACGCCTGCTGGCCCGGCGTCGAGGCGGCGGCCCGGCTGGTGGCCGACGTGGCTGCGGGTGATGCTCCGGTCTATGGCATCAACACGGGCTTCGGCAAGCTCGCCAGCGTGCGCATCCCGCCGGACCAGATCGAGGAGCTGCAGCGGCGCCTGGTGCTTTCCCATATGTGCGGCATCGGTCCGCCCCTGCCGGACCCGATTGTGCGCCTGATCCTCGTGCTCAAGGCTGCGAGCCTGGCACGCGGCCACTCTGGCGTGCGCCGGGCCACGATCGATCTGCTGCTGGCCCTGTTCGAGCACGACGCTCTGCCGGTGATCCCGGCCAAAGGCTCGGTCGGCGCCTCGGGCGATCTGGCGCCGCTCGCTCATCTGGCGGGCTGCCTGATCGGCGAGGGCGAGGCGCGGCTGCGCGGCAAAGTGATGCCCGCGGCCAAAGCGCTGCACGCGATCGGCGCGGCACCGCTGACGCTGGCCGCCAAGGAAGGCCTGGCGCTGATCAACGGCACCCAGGTCTCGAACGCGCTGGCGCTCGCCGGGGTGTTTGCGGCGCGCGCGGTGTTCGATGCCGCGCTGGTCGCCGGCGCGATGAGCGTCGACGCGGCGCGCGGCAGCGACGGGCCGTTCGATCCGCGGCTGATCGCGGCGCGCGGCCAACGGGGCGAGCCCGAGGTCGCAAGGCGCCTGACCGCCCTGCTCGCCGGCAGCGCGATCCGGGCCTCGCATCGCGAGGACGACGATCGGGTGCAGGACCCGTACAGCCTGCGCTGCCAGCCACAGGTGATGGGCCCGTGCCTGCAGCTGCTGGATACCGCCGCGGCGACCTTGCTGCGCGAGGCGAACGGGGTCTCCGACAATCCCCTGGTATTCGCCGAGGATGGGATCGTGATCTCGGGCGGCAGCTTCCACGGCGAGGCGGTCGCGTTCGCGGCCGATCAGATCGCGCTGGCCCTGGCGGAGATCGGCTCCCTGTCCGAGCGCCGGATCGCCCTGCTGACCGATACCCATCTGAGCGGCCTGCCAGCGTTCCTGATCGCTGCCCCGGGCCTGAACTCGGGCTTGATGGTGGCGCACATCTCAGCGGCGGCGCTGGCCAGCGAGAACCAGCATCGCGCCCAACCGGCATCGGTCGACAGCCGACCGACCTCGGCCAACCAGGAGGACCATGCCAGCATGGCGACCTATGCCGCGCGCCGCCTGATCGAGATGACCGACAATGCCGCGGCCATCGTGGCGATCGAGCTGCTCGCCGCGGCACAGGGCATCGAGCTGCGCCGGCCGCTCCAGACCAGCCCCGCTTTGCAGGGCTTCGTGACCAAGGTCCGGCAGCACAGCGCGTTCCTCGATCGGGACCGGCCGCTGCACCGCGACATCGCGGGCCTGGCCAAGGCGATTCTGCAGGGCGCTTTCGCGGACGAGATGGGTGCGAGCGCGACCGAGTTGCGCGATCGGTCGGCTCAGTGACCGCTTGCGCGTCTAGGCGGTCGTCCGGCGCAAGGTGAACAGGGTGACCTCGCCCGGCGCGAACAGGCGGATCGGCAGCGAGCCCGCAACGCCGGCGCCCCGGCTGGTGTAGCCGACCATCTGCCGGCGCCGCCACAGGCCGCGACCGAGCCGCTTCTCCTTGTGCAGATGCTGCACGATCGGCCGGCCGCCGGGCAGGCAGATCTGGCCGCCGTGGGTATGACCGCAAAGATAGAGAGCGCAGCCGAGGCCGGCCGCCTGCTCGGCGAAGTCGGGTGAGTGCACCAGCATGATCCGAAACGGATCGGCCGACCCGTTGGCGCCGGACGAGCTGGACAGCGAGGCGGTAAAGCGCCGGGTCGAGTCGGTATAGAACCGATAGGGATCGTCGACGCCGAGCAGGCCGATGGTCTGCCCGCTGCGCGCGATCTGGGCCTGCTCGTTGGTGAGCACGCGCACGCCGACGATCTGCTCCAGCGGCTCGACCATCTCGTGGGTGTCGTGGTTGCCCAACACCGCAAAGCTGCCGTCGGGCGCCGCGATCTCCCGGACGATCCTGGCCATCGGCTCCAGGATCCGATGCTGGCGGAAGGAACCCAACTCGGCCGCGCGATAGTCACCCGTGAACACGCAAAGATCGACCGACACACCCGCAACACTCGCGTGGATCGCCTCGGCGATGCCGTCGAGCGCATCGAAGTGCGGATCGGAGATCTGCAGGATGCGGTATCCCTCGAACGCGGCCGGCAGATGAGCGAACGCCAGGTCGATCTCGGTGCGCCGGATGTTGAGGGAAGAGCGAACCATCGCCGGCAGCAGACCGGCGCTGGCGAGGCTGCCCCGCACCAGCTCGCAGCCACTCTTCACAACCGAGAACCGCCGCACGCGCCGGATGCCCCAAGGCGTGTGAATCTCGCGGCTCTGCTCGATCGCGGCACGATGACGGCGCCAGTCGGAGCGGTGGTGCGGGTCGGGTGCCGAGCAGCCCGGGTGGTCTTGGCCAGTTCGGCGGTCCGTATCCTGCTCCCGCAGGACGGTGTCGCGGCCGACATCCCGAACGTCGAGCAATGCGCTCTGCAAAAGTATCGCTCCCTCAGCCGCCATCGGCCACACGCACGTACGATCGTCGAACCCGCGGAAAACCGCAAGTGACCTATGTCACACCCGCGCCCCAAAAAATGGGAATTCGGGCTGATTTGCCGGTGCCGCGTCGTGGCGTGAAGCGCAGGAGACGAAGTGTGCGGGTAAGAAGTATCGTAATTCCTAAGCGCTCCCCCCGCCCCGTAGACCCAGACGAGCCGATCTGTAGCCCGCGACGGCGCGCCGGTTGGCAGGCGATCGGCAACCAGCCGATCGCCCGGAGAGCCTCAGCCAGCAGTGGGCGACAGGAGGTAAGGCGGGCCACAGTTGTGGGCGACACCGCTGCCCAGATAGTCGAAGCCCTCGCCGTAGGGATCGACGCCGAGCGCCAGGATCCCGGCGGCAGGCGCGGCCACGGCCAGCGTCAGCGCGCAGGTCGCGGTCTTGAACACCAGCAGGAAGGGGCTGCCGATCACAGCGACTGCGGTGTTCCCTCCCGGTGACTCCGACATTGGTGCGCCCGTCGAGCTGGCACAGCCGGCGAGCGCGACGGCGAGCAAGATGGCGAGAGCTTTGATACGCATGTTGCGGCATCCCTCTATGGTCGATCGCCGGTCGGATCGGCCGGCCTGCTCGATGCGCGTCCCACAGGGTCGACCGGACCGGTCGCAACCGGTCCGCAAGGTCGCCGCGCGAGCCGCGCCCGGCTCGACGCTCTATGTGCTTCCCTTCTAGTCCGGACGGCGCCCGTACAACAGCGCCCCGACCTCTTGAAGGAGCTCGATCGAGCGTACTCAGGGACTGTTGGGCGCTATTGCGCGGCAAGGACCGCAGCGCGAGCCCAGATCGCGCGTGACGCGGGCCGCCTCTCGGCAGTCACTCAGTCGGGAAGGTGAAGCCGATCCGGCCGGCGAAACCACCCTGGGCGATATCGATGTCGCCCACATAGTAAACGCCGCCCGGCACCGGTCGACGGAACCGGAACCGGAGCCGCATGGAGATGCCCGTCGGATCGGTCACCGGCCGCAGGCATTTCAGGGATATCTCGCGTAAAGAGAGATTTTTGGCCTCCGAGCAACCGTGTTGCAGGCAGCCGTAGATCACGCCCAGCTGCAGCGCCCAGACCACCGCGTTCGGGGCCGAGAGCTCGAAATGCTCACCGGGCGCTCCGAACCGCTCGGTCATCCGAAAGTTGCCACGCACCGAGTTCCTGGTGATCTGCACGTCATCCAGGACTGCGGCGTCCTCATGGTAGCCACCGGCCAGATAGGCCGACCGATAGGCTTCATACTCCTCGGGTAGCACGATCATATGCCCTGTCCTATGTGCGTGGTCTCCACGCGCCCCCTCTGTTCAAGCGGGCACGAGGTCGGCCAATCGCTGGCGCTCGCGGGCCGGGCGACCGTTGGTCAGTGTCAGACGAGATGCATGTAAGGGCGGGAGATGACGCCCGAGTGGATCGGGTATGAATCATTTTTCACATCCGCCACATGGATAAGGCGTCGGGACAACTCGGTACACCATGGCAACAGTGGGCAAGCCGTCGGCACAACCGGCGGGCCGCCATCCCGCTCAGCTTGACAGACTCCTGGACATCCCGTTCATTTGGTCCCAGGGCGTCCGCGGAAAGCGGCGCGAGGGAGGTATCAAATGGCACCAATCGCAGTGCTCAGGGAGATCCACATGGCACGGTCCCGGCTTCGCATGGCGACGGCACTTGCCGCCGCCGGCCTGCTGTCGATCCAGGCTCTGGCCCAGGATGCCATGGCCCAGGACAAGGAGATCGACATCGGCGTGATCTACGACTTCACCGGGCCGTTCGCCGCCGGTGGCTCTGAGGCCGCCGCGATCGGCACCAAGATCGCGATCGACATGGTCAACGAGCAGGGCGGCGTCGAGGGCTACAAGATCGTGCCGATCGTACGCCGACGCGCAGTCCAAGGCAGAGGTCGCGATCAACGAGGCCGAGCGCCTGCTGAACCAGGAGAACGTCGACCTGATCATGGGCGTGTACTCGAGCGCCCACTGCGTGCCGCTGGCGCAGAAGGTCGACGCGCAAAGGAGTTCATGTGGGCCAACGTCTGCGTCGCGTCGGCGGTGTTCAAGGACAAGAACCTGCAGTACGTGTTCCGGCCGCAGGTGCACAGCGACCAGTTCGGCTGGGCATCCTGCAGCTTCCTGAATGAGTACAGCGAGAAGAAGCTCGGGATCGCGCCCGCGGACCTCAAGGTCGCGATCATCCACGAGGACGGGCCCTACGGCTCAGGCGTCGCCGAGGGCAACGAGACGAACTGCACCGGCTACGGCATGGAGATCGTGCTCAAGGAGGGCTACTCGGCGACCGCGCCGGACCTGTCCAGCCTGGTAACCAAGCTGCGCCGCGCGCGGCCCGATGTCATCCTGCACACCGGCTACAACCCGGACATCACGCTGTTCCTGCGCCAGGCCAAGGAGCAGGGGCTGAAGTTGCAGGCGCTGATCGGCCATGGCGCCGGCTACGGCCAGATCGACAAGCTGATCGAGACCTTCGGCGACGACGCCAACTACTTCTACAACGTCGATCCGGTCGCCGCGCAGCTGCTCGATCCGGCGACCCTGGCGCCCGGCCTCGGCGATCTGACCCAGGAGATGATCGACCGCTACAAGGAGGAGACCGGGGCGACCGAGGTGCCGCCGCACGTCAGCATGGGCTTCAATCAGACCTGGATCTTCCTGACCGATGTCCTGCCGCGCGCGATCAAGGACCATGGCGGCTTCGATCCCGAGGCGCTGCGTCAGGCCGCGCTCGAGACCGACATTCCGGACGGCGGCACGATCCAGGGCTATGGCGTCAAGTTCTATCCGCCCGGCAGCCAGATGGCCGGTCAGAACGAGCGCTCCTCGCCCGTGGTGATGCAGTATATCGACGGCGAGACCAAGATCGCGTGGCCGACCTCGATCCAGACCGCCGATCCGGTGCTGCCGCTGCCGCCCGGCCATGCCTACGCCCCCTGAGGCATACAGCAGGTGCTCGAGGTCGAGGGGCTGACCAAGCGCTTTGGCGGCTTCACGGCGGTCAAGGAGGTGACGTTCGGGCTGGCTGAGGGCGAGATTCTCGGTCTCATCGGCCCGAACGGCTCGGGCAAGAGCACGATCTTCAACCTGATCTCGGGGGCCTTGCGGCCCAATCAGGGCTCGATCCGCTTTCAGGGGCGCGAGGTGGGCGGCCTCGTGCCGGCCAGGATCTGCCATCTCGGCATCGCCCGGACCTTCCAGATCCCGCGGCCGTTTCGCAAGCTGTCGATCTTCGACAATGTCATGGTCGCGGCGCACTATGGCCACGACGGCGACATCTCGCGCAGCGAGGCAAGGCAGGTCGCGGCAGATGCGCTCGCGACCGTCAAGCTGCCGACCGAGCCTGGCGTGCCGGTCGACGGTCTGGGTGCTGCCGGCCTGAAGAAGCTGGAGCTCGCGCGGGCGCTCGCCACCCGGCCCAAGCTGCTGCTCGCCGACGAGAGCCTGGGCGGCCTGGACGACAGCGAGATCGAGCAGGCCGCCGACATGCTGAGCGCGATCCGTCGCGATCGGGGCATCACGATCATCTGGGTCGAGCACATCATGGGCGTGCTGATGCGGGTGGTCGATCGCTGCATTGTGCTCGATCACGGCGAAAAGATCGCCGAGGGCGAGCCGCATGCCGTGGCCCACGATCCGCGCGTTGTGGAGGTCTACCTCGGCCACGATGCGGCCGGCCTGCAGGAACAGGTGTCCGCGCGTGCCTGATCGGCTGCTAGAGAGCCTTCTCCATGAACACGCTGAGCGGGTCGTCCCAGTATTCGCCGAACGGTCCGCAACGGTCGAAGCCCGCCCGCTCGTAGAGGCGAAGGGCGGCGTCCTGCTTGACCCCGGTCTCCAGGCGAAGCGTCGTGACGCGGCCGCGCAGAGCGTCCTCGATCGCCGCGAGAAGCGCCTGTCCGACGCCGCGCCCGCGCGCCTCGGGCAGCACGAACATGCTCTTGAGCTCGGCGCAGCCGTCGGCCTGGAGCTGATAGGCGACGCAACCGAGCCCCACGCCTGCCTCGCGCGCCACGAACAGCGTCACGTCCGGGCGCTGATAGGCGCCGAGGTCGAACCCGTGACGGCTCTCCGGCGGGTAGAGCTCCGCCGAAGAGGTCGACACGGTCAGCAACACGGCGCGCACGTCCTGGCGCTCGGCACCCTCCACTGCGATCGTCAGCTCGCCCACGGTTCCTCCTCCTCGTCCATCCGGGCCGCACGCCCCAATCTAGCACAGACCGCGGGGCGGCGGTGCTGACGCTCGAGCGGGTCGCCGCCGGCTATGGCACCTTTCAGGCGCTGTTCGGGGTCTCGCTCGAGGTCCAGGCCGGCGAGGCGGTCGCCGTGATCGGCCCCAACGGCGCCGGCAAGACCACGCTGTTGCGGGTCATATCCAAGCTGATCGAGGTCAGCGCCGGCGAGGTCCGCCTCGAGAGCGTCTCGCTCAATCCGGTGCCCGCGCATCGCGTGATCGAGCTGGGCATCGCCCATGTGCCGGAGAACAGGCGGCTGTTCCCGCGGCTCACGGTCGAGGACAATCTGCGGATCGGCGCCTACCCGCCGACCGCGCGCGCCCGCTTCGCCGAACGCTTGGCCTATGTGTTCGAGCTGTTTCCTCGGCTGAAGGAGCGGCGCTCGCAGCTCGCCGGCACCATGTCGGGCGGCGAGCAGCAGATGTGCGCGATCGGCCGCGGCCTGATGTCCGGACCCAAGCTTTTGCTGCTCGACGAGCCGTCGGCCGGACTCGCTCCGGTGATCGTCCAGCAGGTGTTCGAGCTGGTGCACCGGATCCGCGCCGAAGGCTTCACCGTGCTGATCGTCGAGCAGAACATCCAGCAGGTGCTGAAGGTGGTCGATCGGGCCTATCTGCTCGAGACCGGCCAGATCAAGCTGGCCGGCACGGCTGCGGAGCTGCTCGCCAGCGACGACATCCGCCGCGCCTATATCGGCCTTTGAGTTCAGGCAGATCTGCCATGATCGACGTGCAGACAACCAGAGCAAGACCAGTATGAGACGCCCACGTTGAGACACAGCGAGGCGATTGACTTGTTGCGTCGGCATCAGCCGGAGATCGCCGCGCATGGCGTCCGCGCGCTCTACCTGTTCGGCTCCACGCGTCGGGACGAGGCCGGCCCAGACAGCGACGTCGATCTGTTCATCGACTACGATCAGGGCTTCTCCCTGCTCGATCTCGTTGCAGTCAAGGAACAAATCGACCAGATCCTGGGTGCACGGACCGATTTGACGACGCGTGGCGGCCTTCACCCGGTTCTTCGCGACGACATCCTGCGCGAGGCCGAGCGCGTGTTCTGATGGCCAAGGGCATCGTCGCACGGATTCAGGACATGCTCGAGACGGTCGATGAGCTCGAGCGCGCGACCGCTGGCAAGACATTCGAGGACTTTCAGCGCGACTGGCTGCTCAGGAAGGCAGCCGAGCGCGGCGTCGAGATCATCTCGGAAGCCAGCCGCCATCTTCCTGAAGACCTCAAGGCACGTCATCCTTATCCGAGGTGGCGTCACGTTGCAGGCGTCGGCAATGTTCTTCGTCACGAGGTCGAAGATGGACCATAACGTTGCGCCGACCTCCGATCGTGGCGACCCGGGACCAGACGATCCTGATGTGAGCACCCAGCCATGCAGATCTTCGACGTCTTTCTGCTCGAAGCGATCCTGAACGGCATCCTGTTCGGCGGGGTGCTGGCGTTGCTGGCGCTCGGCCTGAACCTGGTGTTCGGCGTGATCGACGTGGTCTGGATCTGCTACGCCGAGCTGATGATGATCGGCATGTACGCGGTCTATTTCCTCTATGTCGACTATGGCGTGCCGCTGTTCGCGGCGTTCGCGGTCTGCATCCTGCTGGTCGCGCTGCTCGGCGCGGTGATGCACCAGCTGGTGATCCGGCCGATCCTGGGCAGCGAGCCGATCAACCAGCTGCTGGTCACCGGCGGCGTGCTGTTCTTCCTGCAGGCGCTGGCGACCCTGCTGTTCGGCGTCGACTTCCGCAACATCGGCCTTTCGCTGCCGAGCCTCACCCTGGGCGACATCTATCTGCCGATGTCGCGGATCTACGCCGCCGGTGCGGCGCTGGTGGCGATGGTCGGCGTCTGGCTGTTCCTCAAGAAGACATACCTGGGCATCGCGATCCGCGCGATCAGCCAGGACCGGGCGATCATGCCGCTGATGGGGGTCGATGCGAATCGCATCTACCTCATCACCTCGGCGCTCGGCGGCGGCCTCGCCGGGCTCGGCGCCTGCGTGCTGGTGCTGCAATACGACGTCCATCCCGCGATCGGCCTCTCCTTCGGGCCGATCACCTTCATGGTCTGCGTGATGGGCGGGCTCGGCAATCTGATCGGCGGCTTCATCGCCGCCTTCATCTTCGCGCAGTTCATCTCGGTCGGCGGCTTCTTCTTCGACCTCGAATGGGGCTACGTCATGGCGTTCGTGTTCTTCATCATGATGATGTTCGCACGACCCCAGGGCCTGTTCGGCGCGCGGGGCTGATCCATGTCCCAGACGATGACGCGCGCTCTGACCGTCGTCGGCATCGGCCTGCTGTGCCTGGTGCCCCTGCTCGGCCTCGGCGACTACTATCTGCACGTCCTGATCACGATCCTGCTGTGGTCGTTCATCTACACCGCGTGGTCGATCATGGGCCGGTTCGGCCTGGTCTCGCTCGGCCACGGCGCGTTCCTCGGCATCGGCGCCTACACCGTGACCATGCTCTGGAACCACTACGGCCTGACCCCCTGGCTCGGCATCCCGATCGCGCTGGCGCTGGCCGGCGTGGTCGCGCTGGTGATCGGCTATCCCTGCTTTCGCTTTCGCATCACCGGCCACTATTTCGCGCTGGTGACGCTCGCTTTGTCCGAGGTCGTGCGCCTCCTGATCGTCGCGCTGCGGGATTGGACCGGCGGCTCGCTCGGCGTCACGCCGACCACGGCCCTGGCCGACAGCTCCTACTCGCTCACCGCCCTGCAGTTCGCCGACAAGGAGGTGTTCTTCTACATCATGCTGGTGTTCTGGCTGATCGGCCTGGTGATCTGGCGGCTGGTCGATCGCAGCATGG
Source organism: uncultured Alphaproteobacteria bacterium (assembly GCA_963731495.1). GTDB lineage: Bacteria > Pseudomonadota > Alphaproteobacteria > Geminicoccales > Geminicoccaceae > DASUGG01. Next base: position 120,476 of record CAVSVZ010000052.1, on the reverse strand, counting down.
CGCGCTACGCCATGGAGGCGATCAGCCAGGAGGAGGACGCCGCGGCGTCGGTCGGCATCAATGTCACCCGGACCAAGCTCGGCATCACCCTGATCAGCGCCGCGATGACCGCGATGGGCGGCGCGCTGTACGGCCAGTATCAGATGTACATCAACCCCGAGACGGTATCCGGGATCGCGATCTCGCTGCAGATCGTGTTCGCCGTGATCGCGGGCGGGATGTTCGTGCAGCTGGGCCCGACGGTCGGCGCCGTGATCACCCTGCTCCTGGTGGAGAGCCTGCGGGTCGTCGTCGGCCACGAGGTGCATGGGCTCGACGGCACGATCTACGGTCTGATGCTGATCCTGTTCATCATCTACATGCCCAAGGGCATTCTGGGCAAAATCCTCGAGCTGTGGCAGCGACGCTCCGGCACGACCCCGCCCGGCCGCCTGCGCCCGGTCTCCGAGGCGGCGGAATAGCCCTGGCCGATCGCCGAGACGGTGAAGGAAATCGCCGTCCGTTGTCGCTGCAGGCGCCATCGGGAGGCCGCTCTCGGAACGGCGCCGGTCGCTGCCATCTGATAAGAAAGCATCCACAGACACATCACTTGGGCTTGGAGGAATTGCATGAGCGGCAAGTTGGACTGGAAGTGGATTGGTATCGGCGTGGTCGTGATGATCGTGCTCAATCTGGTCGGTGGCCTGATTCTCGCCCTGGTTCTCCGCGCTCAGCTGGAAGGTGTCACCAGCCCCGAGCAGATCCAGTTGACCGGCGGCCAGGTTGCGCTCGCCGGCGTGGTCAACTTCCTGGCCTTTGCGATCGGCGGCTTCATCGTGGGGATCAAGTCGGCCGGGCGAACGATCCTCGAGCCAGGCATATCGGCGGCCATCGCTGTGGTGGTCGCGCTTCTGCTCTCGGGCAATTTCTCGATCGCCCACATCATCGCCGGCGGCCTCGTACCGTTCCTCGCCGGCGTGATCGGCGGCTGGCTCGGCGAGCGCCGCCAGGGCACGGTCTAGCCTAGCAACCGGTCGGGCAAGAGTTCGTCTCATTCAAGTGCTGAAGGAGAAGCATGATGCTCACGATGAAGACGGAAAACACGGGCGTCGTGACGATCAAGGCATCGGGCAAGCTATCTAGGGCGGACTATGACCGTTTCGTGCCCGAATTCGAGCGGATCGCGAGACGCGCGGGCCGGTGCGGATGCTGATCGAGCTCGATGATTTTCGCGGCTGGGACCTGCCCGCCCTTTGGGAGGAGCTGAAGTTCGACACGACCCATCAAGACGATCTGGGTCGGGTCGCGATCGTCGGCGAGAAGGCCTGGCAGGAATGGGCGACGCGAACTCTCGAAGCCGTTCTTCAAAGCCGAGATCCGCTATTTCGAGAGCGACCAGGCGGCTGATGCCCGGGTCTGGCTGACCAGCGACTGATCGGCGAAGCAGCGCAACCAGCCCGCCACACCCAGGTCAGCCAAAGAACGTCTCGATGATCAGAGCCAGGACGCCGGGGATGACGATGCCGTTCGTCCAGAGGAGCGGGTCGCTCTCGGCTTTGAGGACGGCGAGATTCTTGTCAATCGGATGCCCTGGCCACGTTTCGAGCAAGTCCCGCGTGGCCGGCCTCAACGGCCGCCGAGTAGGCTCACACGCAAGAAGCGGGTGGCCGGGGCCCCTTCGAGACGGCACGATCGCTGCATCCTAGCGATGGAGCGGAAACGATGAGCTTTCGGATCACCGGCCTGCCGGCCGAGCATTTCTCGCAGCTGTTCGCCTTGTCCGAGCAGGAGCTCGCCGAGCGGGGCGCCGTGCGCATCATTGCCGACGAGCGGACGCCTGGCTATCCCTGTCGCGTGAGCCTTGCCGACTCGCGCCCGGGCGACGAGCTGCTGCTGGTCAACTACGAGCATCATCCGGCCAGCTCGCCCTACCGCATGCGCTTTGCGGTCTACGTCCGCAAGGGCGACAGTACCTATGACGCGGTCGACGAGGTGCCGGAACAGTTGCGGCTGCGCACCCTCGCGGTGCGCGCGTTCGGTGCCGACGCCATGATGGTCGGCTGCGAGCTGGTCGACGGGCGCGAGGTGGAAGCGGCGATCGGGCGGCAGCTCTCTGCGCCGAGGGCCGCGTACCTGCACATCCACTTCGCCGCACCCGGCTGCTACGCGGCCAGAGTCGAGCGCGCCTGAAGGGTTCAGGTCATGGTACGAATGTCGATCGCGTGGCCGCGCCACTCGTAGCGCCTGACCGCCCAGCCGCGGAGCCAAAGGAGCGGCAGCAGCAGGTCGCGCGCGATCCAGAACAGGGGTGAGCGGAGCCGCAGCGGCCAGCCGAAGGCCAGCGCCAACAGCGCTTCTGCGCCGTACCAGGCCAGCATCAGCGCCGCGGCGGCGCCCCACGGCAGCACGCCGGCACCGGCGAGGCCCCAGGCGAGCAGGAAGGGCAGCAGGCCGCCGGCCGGCAGCTCCGCCCAATACATGCCCGGGAAGGACAAGGTACGCATCCGCGCCCAGCGCAGCTGGCGCCGCCAGACGTCGGCGAAGCTGCGCGGCCCCAGGGGCTGCATGAAGGGCTCGTTGACGACGCGCACCGCGCGGCCGCGCTGGCGGGCGATCTTGGTCGCCGCTGCGTCCTCGGCGAGCTCGCGGGCAAGCGCCGCCAGCCCGCCCGAGTCGGCAAGCTCGCTGCGGCGCAGCAGGATGGTCTTGCCCTGAACGAAGCCGTGGCCGAGCTCGTCGACGACCAGCTGCCAGCGCGCCTGGTGGGTATTGAGGAACGCCTCCTCCAGCTCGGCGGCGGAACTCTGCGCATCGGTGCCGATGATCGGTGAGCAGACGAAGGCACAATCGTCCGTCCAGCGGGCGAACAAACGATCGAGATAGTCGGGCGGGATCAGGACGTTGCTGTCGGACAGCACGATCCAGTCATGGGCGGCGACGTCCCAGGCCTTGAGCAGGTTGTCGAGCTTGGGGTTGACGCCCTGCCCCTCGACACCCACCAGGAGGCGGGCCGGCACCTCCGGATGCGCGCCGATCAGCTGGCGCACGAGCGGCACCGCCGGGTCGTGCTCATCGGCCACGCAGAACAGCACCTCGTAGCGCGGATGGTCGATGTGGAAGGACGAGCCGAGCGTCGCCTCGATCCGATGCTCGAGCCCACAGACCGGGCGCAGAACCGAGATGCCGTCCGGCGGGCTCATGCCACGCCGCCTGGCACGCTCGATCCGCCGGCGGAGCACCAGCGCAGTGCTGCCGAAATGGCTGACCCCTGCGAGGACCAGGCCGATGATCGCCGCCCCGATCATGATGTCCATGGTTGTCGCCCGCAAACTCGGCATGGCCGCCGCGCGCGCTCGCAACCCATGCCAGCTTCAGCCCATCGCTCGATACGAGGCCACCGTCGATGACGGTTTGATGATGAGCGCGCTCGCAACCATCGTACCGCCGATGCTTGTGGCGGAGGGGGCTTTGTGTCGGGGAGTGGGCGTCGATCGCGCGGCCGCGCCGCCGATAGCGATCCGAGACCGCCGATCCGCATCCGAAGCCACAAGATCAGCTCGGCGCAGGCTTCAATCCGGGAGCAGCCCCAGCTCTCGTTGTCTCTTCCTGGAAAGGCCCTGCGCAACGATGCGGTGCGATTCCCGCAGATAGGCCTTCAGATCCGGATCCGACAGTCCCGGCCGGCCGTGGTGCTGGATCCAGGACATGCCCCGCGACGCCAGATACGGGGCCGGACGCAGGCCCGGCTGGTCCCTCAGCATCTCGTAGGCGATGGCCGAGACCTTGAAGGTGATGCGGGGCTCGTGGCCATCGTCCCAACCGCCGATCGCGAACACCTTGCCGCCGACCTTCCAGACGTGGGCGCCGCCCCACTGCACGACATGGCTGGTCGCGGGAAGCGCCCCACAGAACGCGTTGTACTCGTCGCAGGTCATCGCGAGTCCGTTCGCCCATCCGACGATCCGGCCTACCGCCAGCCTCCATCGGGCATGGCAAAACCGCGAAGCAGGTTCGGTTTGCACGCGGGCTCTTGTCAACCGCTTGAAGCAAGCCCTCTTTCGTCAGGCTTTTGGGCCAATCAAGCACAACCTCGAAGAGCCGGGGCCATGGGTTGCGGGCGCTACCCGAGGATCCGATCGAGACGATCCAGATCGTTGATCACGCGCCAGGTGCCGCCGCCGGATTCGACCCGGTTCTGCCACGACTCGAGGCGGTTCATGTACTCGCGCGGATCGACGTTGTCGGAGCGCAGCTTGGTGACATTGAGCGCGACCACTTCGAAGCCGTCCATGGTCAGCGGGATGTCGCGCACATAGCCTTCCTGCAGGTCCTCCTGAAGGTCGGAGAACACCAGGATGGTCTTGCGACCCGGGTTCTTCTCGTTGAGGTACTCGACCGCCTGCAGCACGCCGCCGGTGATGTCGGTGTAGGCGGCCGGCTTGACGCTCTTCACGAAGGCATCGACCCGGTCGCGGAACTTGCGCTTTTGCTGATTGGTCATGGACGGCCGCTCGTCGAAGGTCACGCGGGCGACCATGTCCTTTTCGCTGAAGCTGCCGGTGTCGACCCGCGCGACGGCGAACGAATTACCTGGCTCCAGCTTGGCGAGGATGGCATTGATGATGGTCTGGGCGTTGGACAGCTCCTCGGTGTAGGTTCCCGAGGTGTCCATCAGCAGGTAGACCCCGCGCGTGGTCGGCGCGGCCTCGCCCGAGCAGCCGGCGAGAGCCGCGGCAAGCCCGGTGATCAACAGCAAGCGGCGCATCAGGACAACTCCTTGATCTTGGGGCCACTGGAGGGCAAGGGCGGGCTCTTTGCGGATGGGCTCAGGGCGGCCGGGCGCGGACTGCCGGCGCGCGCCTTGATCTGCTGCTCGAGCCAGAGCGGCAGGAAGATCACGACGTCGTAGACGTCGACCATGAGACGCCCGAGATAGCGGCATCCGGCGCCGAACAGGCGGAGCGCGGCGGCCAGGCCGCGCAGGAAGCCGACCACGCAGACGCCGAGCACGGTGCGCAGCGAGTGGATGAAGGTCTCGAGCGGGATGGCGACGAAGGTCAGCGCGAACGGCAGGATGAAGCCCATGCCCATCTGGGCCGCCGTGGTGATCCAGAGGAACTGGTTGCCGAACACCGCCTCGGCCTCGCCGCGCAGCAGCGCGCTGGTCGCGAGTTCGTCCTGGAGCAGCACCTCGCGCATGTAGGCAAGCCCGGCCTCGACGCTGGCCAGCGCGGTCAGCAGGCCGAGCGTGATCCAGATCATGATCACCCGCCACTTGTCCGGCAGCGCGCCGATCACCGGAAACAGACGCGTGATGCGGAGCGATTCCATGAGGAACAGCCCCATGGAAACCTCCACCAGGATGATCACCAGCGCGGCGATGTCGGCGACGCGCCAGGTCCCGATGAAGTTGGTGCCGCCGACCATCTCGGCCATCGGCCGGGCGATCAGGTTGAAGTTGATCACGGCGCCGCCGATCGCGATCGCCAGCACGAACAGCGAGACGAAGAACTGCACCAGCGACGAGGACGACAGCATGCGCTCGGCGCGGTCGGTCTGCTTGATGATCTCTTCGTACTCGGCGACGTGGCGATCGATGATCTGGGTGCGCTGCAGCAGCCGGGTGACCTTGCCTTCGATCTGGCCGACCAGCTGAATCGCCTTGCGCCAGTAGGACACCATCGCCTTGAGGCGGAGATGGCGCTCCCGGATGGCGGCGCGATGCTCGTCCCGGGCGCGGTCCTCCGCCTTGGCCATCGAGTCGCGGATCGATTCCAGCACCTGGGCGACCATGGGATCGCCCTTGGCGTCGATCTCGGCCACCGCCTTGACCGCCTTGACCCAGCCGGGCGGCGCAGGCGGCACGATCTTGCTCTGCTCGTGGTCCTCCTCGAGCCGGGTGACCGCCTCGCTCAGCCCGCGGTGCAGGGTCGGGCATTCGGACAGGTCCCGACGTACGCTCACGTCGATCCGCTCGAACTCGCGCTCGATGATCCGTTCCTTGGCCTCACGCCCGGCCGCGAGCAGGACCTCGCGGTTGCGCGCCGCCAGCCTCTGCTCGGCGAGCCGCAGCGAGTGCGAGGCAAGACGCATGGAGTGATGGAGCGCACGGGTGAGCGACAGGATCGCCCGGTGTGCCGGCGTTCTGGCGAAATACATCGCCACGGCCAGGACAACGAACCACAGCACCCAAGCGGCCGGCGAGTTTAGCAAGAATACGGACATGGCAGACCTCGCTTCGCTGTCGCCAGTATCAATCGCGACAAAGCCCATGACGCTGCCACAAGTGTCGCGCAACAACAGTATCAGAAACGTTAATCTCCTATTTGTGGAGAATAACGATCAACTTGCAGCCGTGTTGGTTTACAAATGTTTTTCTAAATGTTCTCTATGTTGGTGAAGGCGGCGTTTGCCGTGACCTGGTCAGGTCCGCTCGGAGAAATCCTCGCTCCGATGCCTGTACTGCAGCGCGATCAGGAGTGATTTGAGTGGCCGCATCAGGGCGAGCGTCAGGATCAGGGTCAGCGGCAGCCAGAGCAGGAGATGCAGCCAGACCGGCGGGCTGAACTTGACCTCCACGACCAGCGCAAGGCCGACGACGATCGCGCCGACGATCAGGATGATGAAGGCGACTGGGCCATCGCCGCTGTCCTGGCCGGACAGATCGGCACCGCACACCTTGCAGACCGAACGGACGTGCAGAAAACCATCGAACAGCGGCCCCTCGCCGCAGGCCGGGCAGCGGCAGCGAAGGCCCCTCGAGATCGCTCCCGATCCGCCCCCGCTCAACGCCTCACCTCACACGATGTCCCGTGCGCATCCGGCTGGCTCAGTAGTGGCCGGCGAACGCAATCGTGCCGCCCCACCAGTAGACCCAGACGAACAGGAACAGCCAGACCACATCGACGAAATGCCAGTACCAGGCGGCCGCTTCCAGGCCGACGTGCTTCTCGGCGCGGAACTGATCGTACCAGGCGCGCATCGTGCACACGATCAGGAAGCTCGTGCCGATCATCACGTGAAATCCGTGAAAGCCCGTGGCCATGTAGAAGGTCGAGCCGAAGATGCCGCTGTGGATCGTGAAGCCTTCGCTCGAGTAGATGGTGTGCACATACTCGTAGGCCTGCAGGCTGGTGAACAGCACGCCGAGGACGACGGTGAGCAGCAGGGCTTTGCTCGCCGTCTCGTTGTCGCCCTCGCGCACGCGGTGATGCGCCCAGGTCACGGTGCAGCCGGACAGCAGCAGGATCATCGTGTTCAGGAACGGGATGTCCCAGGTCTCGACCGGGTGGCTGCCGGTCGGGCAGCCAGCTGTAGTCCGGGACGTCCATGGGGTGGTTCAGCGCACCCCAGAAATAGGCCCAGAAGAAGGCGAAGAAGAACAGCACCTCGGAGGTGATGAACAGGGCCATGCCGATCCGCAGGCCCTTGGACACCACGTCGGTATGGTGGCCGGTCCTGCCCTCGCGGATCACGTCGCGCCACCAGTTGACCAGCGTGAAGGCAAGGATGGCGACGGCCACCAGCATGACCCAGCGGCCGCCGGCGACCTCGTGCATGTACATCAGGCCGCCGGTCACCAGGGTCAGCGCGGCAATCGAGCCGACCGCCGGCCAGGGACTCGGGTCGACCAGATGGTAGGGGTGGTGAACTTCGTGCCCGTGCCCGTGCGCGTCAGCCTGGCTGGCCATCGCGAATCCTCCTCAAGCTCGCCTCGGCGCCCCGCCCCATCCTGTGGGGTCGTTTCGCAGGTTTGTTACGATGACGGCCGCGCATCCGTCGCATCCGGTTCTGCCTGGTCATCGCGCGGGAAGAACGTGTAGGACAGCGTGATCGATCGCACGTCCTGGGCGTCGGGATCGTCCAGGATCGCCGGATCGACGAAGAACGAGACCGGCATTTCGGCGCTCTCGCCCGGCCCCAAGGTCTGTTCGGTGAAGCAGAAGCATTCGATCTTGGTGAAATAGTAACCGACCTTGTCCGGCGTGACGTTGAACGTCGCCGTGCCGGTGATCGGCCGCGTGCCGTTGTTCTTGGCGCGGTAGAACGCGAGATGCTCCTCGCCGATCGGGATCTGGATCTCGCCGCTCTCCGGCGTGAACGACCAGGGCATGCCCGCCGCGACATCGGCGTTGAAGTTGACCTTGATTGTCTTGTCCCGCGCCCCCGGCGCCTGCGCGGCGCGTTGCGTCGTGCCGCCATAGCCGGTGGCCTGGCAGAACAGGCGATAAAGCGGCACCGATGCCGCGGTCAGCCCGAGCATGCCGACAATGATGCTGGTCAGCAGAGCCGCGGTCAGCGTGGTCCTTCGTGAGCCGCTCATGACACGTTGCCGGTCAGCTTGACGATCGTGATCAGATAGAACAGCGCGGCGAGGCCCAACAAGACCAGTGCCAGGGCGATGTTCTTGGCCCGCCGACGCTTCTGCTCCTCGCTCACCGTCACCACAGGGCTCCGCCGAGATGGACGAGGCTGAGCGCCCGATCAAGCACCAGGGCTGCGAGCACGCCGAACAGATAGACGATCGAGAACCGGAACGTGCGGGTGGCGGTCCGCTGGCTGCGATCGCGCCACAGCTTGGCGGCAAACCATACGAAGCCGGCACCGAGCGCGAGCGCGATCACGCCGTACACCGGACCGGCGAAGCCCAGCGCCACCGGTAGCAGGCTGACCGGCAGCAGCGCCAGCGTGTAGGCCAGGATGTGCCTGCGGGTGGTCTCGCGCCCGGCGACCACCGGCAGCATCGGCACCCCGGCCCGCTCATAGTCCTGCGCGCGGTAAAGCGACAGGGCCCAAAAGTGCGGCGGCGTCCACATGAAGATAATCGCGAACAGCACCAGTGGCGCGAGCCCGACGTCGCCCGTGACCGCCGCCCAGCCGACCACCGGCGGCAGCGCGCCGGCGGCACCGCCGATCACGATGTTCTGCGGCGTCCGGCGCTTGAGCAGCATGGTGTAGACGAACACGTAGAACGCGATGGTCAGTGCCAGCAGGGCGGCTGCGACCCAGTTGACCGCCAGTCCCATGACCATGACCGACATGATCGCGAGCGTGACCCCGAAAGCCAGCGCCTCGTCCGGCGCGATCCGGCCAACCGCGGTCGGCCGGCGTGCGGTGCGCGGCATCAGCCGGTCGATGTCGTGGTCGTAGCCGTTGTTGATCGCCGCCGAGGCGCCGGCGCCGACCGCGATGCACAGCAGCGCGGTGAGCGCCAGCACAGGATGCAGGCTGCCCGGCGCCAGAAACAGCCCGACCGCGGCGGAGAACACCACCAAAGACATGACGTTGGGCTTGAGCAGCACCCAATAGTCGCGGAGATCGGAGGCGCCCGCGACCGATGCGTCGAGTGTCCTCGCCAGTGTCCTTGGATCCCCGTGCATGCCCTTCTACCGAGTGTTCCTAGCGGATCTGGGGCAGCCGCTCGAAGGTGTGAAACGGCGGCGGCGACGGCAAGGTCCACTCCAGCGTCGTGGCACCCTCGCCCCAGGGGTTGGCCGGGCACTTCTCACCCGACGTGAAGGTCTTCCAGAGGATGTAGAAAAACAGGAGCGCGCCGGCGAAGCTGACAAACGCGCCGATCGAGACCACGAAGTTCCAGCCGGCGAACGCGTCCGGGTAGTCCGGGATGCGCCGCGGCATGCCGGCCAGACCCAAAAAGTGCATCGGGAAGAAGGTCAGGTTGACACCGACGAAGGTGATCCAGAAATGCCACTTGCCGAGCTTTTCGGGATATTGCCGGCCGCTCATCTTGCCTATCCAATAGTAGAAGCCGGCGAAGATCGTGAACATCGCCCCGAGCGACAGCACATAGTGAAAGTGGGCCACGACATAGTAGGTGTCGTGCAGGGCGATATCGACGCCGGCATTGGCCAAGACGACGCCGGTCACGCCGCCGAGCGTGAACAGGAAGATGAAGCCCACCGCCCACAGCATCGGTGTCTTGAAGTCGATCGAGCCGCCCCACATGGTGGCGATCCAGCTGAAGATCTTGATGCCCGTGGGCACGGCGATGACCATCGTCGCGGCCACGAAGTAGGCGCGCACGTCGACCCCCATGCCGACCGTGAACATATGATGCGCCCAGACGATGAAGCCGATCACGCCGATCGAGACCATGGCGTAGGCCATGCCGAGATAGCCGAAGATCGCCTTGCGAGCGAAGGTCGAGATCACCTGGCTGATGATGCCGAAGCCCGGCACGATCATGATGTAGACCTCGGGGTGGCCGAAGAACCAGAACAGATGCTGGAACAGGATCGGGTCGCCGCCGCCGGCCGGCTCGAAGAAGCTGGTGCCGAAGTTGCGATCGGTCAGCAGCATGGTGATCGCACCGGCCAGCACCGGAATCGCCAGCAACAGCAGGAACGCGGTCACCAGGATCGACCACACATACAGCGGCATCTTGTGCAGGGTCATGCCGGGGGCGCGCATGTTGAAGATCGTGGTGATGAAGTTGATCGCGCCGAGCAGCGACGAGGCGCCTGCAAGGTGCAGGCTGAAGATCGCCATGTCGACCGCCACGCCCGGGTGGCCCAGCGCCGACGACAGCGGCGGATAGATCGTCCAGCCGGTGCCGACGCCACCCATGAACAATGAGCCGACCAGCAGCAGGAAAGCCGGCACGATCAGCCAGAAGCTGATGTTGTTCATGCGCGGGAAGGCCATGTCCGGTGCGCCGATCATCAGCGGCACGAACCAGTTGCCGAAGCCGCCGATCAAGGCGGGCATGATGAAGAAGAACACCATGATCAGGCCGTGCGCGGTGACCAGCACGTTGAAGAAGTGGTAGTTGTCGCCCAGGATCTGCGCCCCGGGCTCCATCAGCTCGGCGCGGAACACGATCGACAGCAGCATGCCGATCACCCCGGCGGTGAACGCCGAAGTCAGGTACAGCGTGCCGATGTCCTTGTGGTTGGTCGAGTACACCCACCGGACGAGAAAGCTCGTCGGAGCGCCCCGCTCGTCGACCCGGACTGCGCCGTGCGCCATGTTCCTCTCCTCGATCCTCTAGTTCTGCTGCTCGCCCGAGTTCCTGCGCACGTTGAGCGACGTCGACGGTGCCGGCGCGTGCGAACTCTTCCTTTGCCTGCTGGGTCCAGGCCTTGAACTCGTCCTTGCTCACCGCCCGGACCATGATCGGCATGAAGCCGTGATAGTCGCCACACAGCTCGGAGCATTGGCCGTAGTACATGCCAGGCTCCTCGATGCGAATCCAGGTTTCGTTGATGCGGCCCGGCACGGCATCGGTCTTGACCCCGAACGCCGGCACGGCCCAGGAGTGGATCACGTCGGTCGCGGTGATCAGCACCCGGATGTCAGTCCCGACCGGCAACACCACGGCATTGTCGGTGGTCAGCAGCCGCAGCTGTCCCTCCTGCAGATCCTCGTCCGACACCACGTAGGCGTCGAAGGTGAAATCGCCGTCGTCCGGATACTCGTAGCTCCAGTACCACTGATGGCCGATCGCCTTGATCGTCATCTCGGGGTCGGTGACCCGATCCATGTAGTACAGCAGCTTGAAGGACGGGACCGCGATCACCACGAGGATCAGCACCGGCACAGCCGTCCAGGCGATCTCCAGGAGCGTATTGTGCGTGCGCCGCGACGGGGTCTGGTTGGAGGATGCCCGAAAGCGCCAGCACACATAGACCAGGAGGCACAGGACGAAGATCGAGATCAGGGTGATGATCCACAACAGCAGATCATGCAGCGACTCCAATCGCTGCATCACCGGCGTAGCAGCGGGCTGGAAGCCGAGCTCCCAGGGTTCGGGGTGGGCCGCGATCGCCTCGCCAGAGCCCATGACGAGACCGATCAGCGCACAGAACGGCCCCAGGAACAGCCATAGCGACATGGGTAAAGAGCCTCTTGATGATCGGGTGGCGCAAACGCGCTGCGGAAACCTAGAACAATGTCAACGTGCTGAAAAGTCGTCGCGGTACCGCAATCGCTCAAGCTGACACATTGTCGCGATTTTTGGCGGAATCGCTTACATCCAGCCGGTGTGCATCGAGTTGATCTGCGTCCTGTCACTGTGGATGGCGCCGTGATACGCCCGGTCGCCGTAGATCCGGTCGACGCCAGCGAGCGCAGACATATCGGCCCCTGGTCCGAACCGCAAGGTGTAGACCACAGCACCAGCGATCCCCATTTGAGGGGTGAGCACGCCTTCGGAACCGTTCGTACCTCGGGAAACAGTCATGACCGACCCTGTGATTGCGCGCCAACAGCCCTCTGCCGGCTTCGACCTGGAGCCGGAACGTCTCGAAGCGCTGCTTGCCGAAGGGCTGCACGGGGTCGACGATGGCGAGCTGTTTCTGGAATACCGGGAGACCGAGAGCTTCTCGCTCGACGACGGCCGGCTCAAGGGCGCCGCGTTCGACACCACCAAGGGCTTTGGCCTGCGGGCGGTCGCCGGCGAGGCGATCGGCTGCGCCCACAGTCCCGAGCTGAGCGAGGCTGCGCTGCGGCGCGCGATCGACGCAATCGGCGCGGTCAGGGCGGGTCACAGCGGGGTCCTGGCGCTGCCGGCGCGCGGCACCAATCGCCGCCGCTACGGCGAAGCCAACCCGATCCGCGGCCACCAACAGGCCGCCAAGGTCGCCCTGCTCGAGCAGATCGACGCCTATGCCCGCGCCAAGGACCCGCGGGTCAGGCAGGTGAGCGCCTCGCTGAGCGGCTCCTGGCAGGCAGATCGAGATCGTGCGCGCCGACGGCGTGCGCGCGGCCGACATCCGCCCCCTGGTGCGGCTCAACGTCAGTGTCGTGGTCGGCGACGGCGACCGCATGGAAACCGGCAGCCACGGCGTCGGCGGCCGCTACTCTGCTATGACGGCCTGCTCGAGCCGGCAAAATGGCAGGCACATGGTCGACGAGGCCCTGCGCCAGGCGCTGGTCAAGCTCGAGTCGGTCGCCGCGCCGGCCGGCGAGATGCACGTCGTGCTCGGCCCCGGCTGGCCCGGCATCCTGCTGCACGAGGCGATCGGCCACGGGCTGGAGGGCGACTTCAACCGCAAGAAGACCTCGGCCTTCTGCCGGCCTGCTGGGCCAGCGGGTCGCCTCGCCCGGCGTCACCGTGGTCGACGACGGCACGATCGACGAGCGGCGCGGCTCGCTCACCATCGACGACGAGGGCACGCCCAGCGACCTGCACCGTGCTGATCGAGGACGGCATCCTGGTGGGCTACATGCAGGACCGCCTGAACGCGCGCCTGATGGGCGCGTAGCCGACCGGCAACGGCCGGCGCCAGAGCTTCGCCCACCAGCCCATGCCGCGCATGACCAACACCTACATGCTGGCCGGCGACCGCGACCCGGCGGAGATCATCGCGCTCGGTCAAGAAGGGCCTCTACGCCGTCAACTTCGGCGGCGGCCAGGTCGACATCACCATCGGCAAGTTCGTGTTCTCCGCCGTCCGAGGCCTATCTGATCGAGGACGGCAAGCTGACCCGCCGGTCAAGGGCGCGACCCTGATCGGCAACGGCCCCGACGTGCCTGACCAAGGTCGCGCCGATCGGCAACGACATGGCAGCTCGATCCGGGCATCGGCACCTGCGGCAAGGAGGGCCAGGGCGTGCCGGTCGGCGTCGGCCAGCCGACCCTGCTGATCGACGGCCTGACCGTCGGCGGCACCGCGACGAGAGGCTGATCCGGACATCAGGCTGCCTGCAACCGCGCGAATGAGTTTGATAGCACCATTTCTCTTTTTAGATTTGGATGGCTATGATGGCGCATCGGCGCTGCGGACGGGCTGTCGCGCGCCGGCATTGCAGTTGTGGGACGTAGGGGCTGAACTGATTATGGTGGTCGCGATCCCGATGATCCCGGCGCCGGAGGCTGCCCGGATTGGCGGCTGAGCCGCGCATGTCCGCACCCTCTGCCGCCTGGCGAGGCCAGATCGGTCGATACGTATTGCTGTCCGGCGCGGTGATCGTGTTCGGGGCCTGTCTGGTACTGAGCTTCAAACAAGCTGATCTGCATGATGAGGAGGTGCTGCGCGATGCCTCCGCAACGTTGCGCCTCGCATTCCAGGCAGACCACGAGATGCAGCAGCTGCGCCATGGCCTGGATCTCTACGCGCTAGGCGGCAACAACATCGACGGCGATACGCTGCGCGATCGCCATCAGCAGGTGGTGGACGCGCTCCATCGCCTGATCGAGGCACCCCCCAACGGCATGTCAATCGACGCGGCAAACGTCCCGCGGCTGATCAAGGACCTCACCGAACTCGAACCGTCGCTGTTGGCGCTTCGCCCCGGCGACCCGGCGCGACACGCGGATCTCGCAGCCGAGCTGAACGAGCCCGCGACGCTGCTGCATCAGATCGTGGTCGCGCCCGATCCCCTCATCCTGGACGCCGCGGAGGGGGCCTCGCAGCGGCGATGGTTATATTTGCAGCAGATCCTCTATCTGCTGGGCATGCTCGGCAGCGGGGGGGTGTTCGTCGCCATGCTGCTGCGTGAGTCGCGCCGCACCCGGCGGCTGCTGGCCGAGGCGACCGCCGCGCAGGTGCGGATCGAGCACCTCGCGCACCACGACCCGCTGACCGATCTGCCCAATCGGTGGCTCTTCAAGGATCGCCTCGATCAGGCCCTGCGCGTGGCGCACCGTCACGATGGCATGCTGGCGATGCACTGCGTCGACATCGACCACTTCAAGAAGAATCAACGATCGCTATGGCCACGTGACCGGAGACAAGGTGCTGGTCGCGGTCGCCGAACGCATGCAGTCCTGCCTGCGCAAGTCCGACACCCTGGCGAGGCTCGGCGGCGACGAGTTCGCCATCGTGCAGACCGGGCTCACGGCGAGCGGCGCCACCCATCTGGCCAAGCGGCTGTTGGCCGCCTTCCGCATGCCACTGGTGGCCGACGGCCACGAGCTGAAGGCCACGGTCAGCATCGGCATCGCCCTTTATCCCGAGCACGCCACGGACGCGGAGGCATTGCACCGGACAGCCGACTCCGCCCTCTATTGCGCCAAGGCCGATGGCCGCGACCGGTATCATTTGTGGCAGCAGGGCGACGATCACGCCAACTCCCTGGTGCGCTATCGGGCCCTCGCCGGCTAGCTCTGTCGGGCCTACGAGGTTTCGGTGCCGCACAGCGCCTGCCAGCAGGCGAGCGCGGCGAGCGCCGCGGTCTCCGAGCGCAGGATGCGGGGCCCGAGACTGATTGCCACCACATCGTCGCACGCACGTAGCGCTGCAAGCTCGGCAGGCTCGAAACCGCCGGCCGGACCGACCAGCAGGTCGCCTGGCCCATGCCTGCCCAGGGCGTCGAGAATCGGCTCGCCGCTGCCGGTCTCGTCGGCATGATAAAGGCAGCGCCCGGCAGGCCAGCTCGCCAGTCGCTGATCGAACGGCTGCGTCGGCAGGATCTCAGGCACGGTGATCCGGCCGCACTGCTCGGTCGCCTCGATCGCGATGCTGGCCAGGCGGGCAATGTTGACCCGGTCCGAGATCGCCCGCTGAGTCACCACCGGCTCGAGGCTGGCGGCGCCGAGCTCGGTCGCTTTCTCGACCAGGAACTCCTGGCGGCTCCGGCGAAGCGGTCCGAACAGCAGTGCCGGACCCGGCTCCGGCGCCTGCGGCCGCAGCTGCTGTTGGACGGCCAGCCGGCAGCGGCGGCGCTGGGTCGGCTCGACTGTCGCCAGCCACTCGCCTTCACGACCGTTGAACAGCGCGACCTGGTCGCCCGCCCGCTGCCGCATGACGTTCAAGAGATAATGGGCCTGGGCCGAGCTCGGCTCGAGCACCACATCGGGCGCGAGAGGCAGGTCGACATACAGCCGGATGCGAGGGCTGACGGAGCTGATCATGGTGGTTCGCTTGTTCTGGAGAGGAGCGAACGCTAGAACGATGGCCATGGCGAGGCAAGCCGTCGACTCACCTATCGTCGCCGACCGTCAATGGAGCTGGCTCGAGTGGCTGCCGGCCTGCCTGCGCCCTTACGGCGTGCTGGCCCGCTGGGACCGGCCGATCGGTAGCTGGCTGCTGCTATGGCCCTGCTGGTGGGGCATGGCGCTGGCGACGCCCCGGCTCGATCCGTGGATGTTCGCGCTGTTCGCGATCGGTGCGGTCAGCATGCGCGGCGCCGGCTGCGTGATCAACGACCTGACCGATCGCGAGCTGGACGCCAAAGTGGAGCGCACCCGGCACCGGCCGCTCGCCAGCGGCCGGCTGAGCGTCGCGCAGGCGCTGGTGTTTCTCGCCATCCAGCTGCTGATCGGCCTTCTGGTCCTGCTCCAGTTCAACGCGTTCACGATCGGCCTGGCGTTCGCGATCATGCCGCTGGTGCTGATCTATCCGTGGATGAAGCGGATCACCTGGTGGCCGCAGGCCTGCCTCGGCCTGACCTTCAACTGGGGAGCTCTGGTAGGCTGGAGCGCGGTCGCCGGCAGCCTGTCCGTGCCCGCCGTCGTGCTCTATGCGGCAGGCTTCTTCTGGACGCTCGGCTACGACACGATCTACGCACACCAGGACAAGGCCGACGACGCGCTGATCGGAATCAAATCGAGCGCGCGCCGGCTGGACGCGGCGACCGTGCCGTGGCTGTGGGCCTTCTATGGCGTCACCTTGGCCCTGATCGCGCTGGCAGCGGCGCTGAACGGCGCCGGCATGCTGATCTATCCCGGCCTCGCCCTGCCTGCGCTGCATTTCGCCTGGCAGATCCGGACCCTGGACATCGACGATCCGGCCTCCTGCCTGCGGCGCTTTCGCAGCAATCGCGAGCTGGGCCTGCTGGTCCTCGTGGCGCTGCTCGCCGCGCACTGGTAATGGCGATCGGGCGGTAATGGCGCACCGTTTCGCCAAATCGGGGCTGAAGGACTTCGCAGGGCTTAGCGATCTGGCGAGCCTCGCCTCGCCGGCGACGCTCCAGCGGCATGCGCAGGACTTCGCCAACCTGGCGCTCGATCGGACCTTGCGGCTGGCGGTCACGGGCCTGCGCGGCGGAGGCAAGACGGTGTTCATCACCGCGATCACGCATCACCTGCTGCATGGCCGCGAGCTGCCGTTCCTTGGCGCGGTGCAGGAGGAGCGCCTGCTCGGCGCCAAGCTGTTGCCGCCGCGTGAGGGCGACCCAGCCCCCTTTCCGTTCGCCGAAGCGCGTGCGGCGCTCGGTGCCGCCAAGCCTGCCTGGCCGGCGCCGACCGAGCGGCTGAGTGCGCTGCGCCTGCGCCTGCGCTTCGTCGCCAAGGGTGTGCTCAGGCGTCGGCTGGCCGAGCACCGGATGCTCAATCTCGAGATCATCGACTACCCGGGCGAGTGGCTCCTGGACCTGCCGCTGCTCGAGCAGAGCTACGCCGACTGGTCGGCGCAGACCCTGCTCGCGGCCGAGCGGCCGCCGCGCGCCGAGCTGGCTAAGGACTGGCGCAGCTTCATCGCCGGGCTCGATCCCGCAGGGTCTGCCGACGCCGGCCAGGTTGCGCAGGCGGCGGCACTGTACACCCGCTATCTCGAGCGCTGTCAGACCGAGGCCGGGCTCAGCCAGGTGCAGCCCGGGCGCTTCACCATGCCGGGCGATCTGGCCGGCAGCGAGCTTTTGCAGTTCTGTCCCCTGCCTCCGGCCGACGTGGTGCCCCGGAGCGGGCCGTGGGGTGCGCGCGCCAACAGCCTCGGTGAGCTGATGGCGGAGCGCTACGAGCGGTACCGCGACACCGTGGTGCGCAGCTTCTATCGCGACCACTTCAGCCGCTTCGATCGCCAGATCGTGCTGGTCGACCTGCTCGGCGCGCTCAATCGCGGCCGGGCGTGCTTCGACGACGTCGAGGCGACGCTGGCCACCGTCCTGCGCAACTTCCGCTACGGGCCGAGCGGCCTGCTCGCGCGACTGTTCCGCCCCCGGATCGAGATGCTGCTGTTCGCCGCGAGCAAGGCCGACCACGTCGCCCATAACCAGCACCACAATCTCCGGCTGCTGCTCGAGCAGATGGTGAGCGAGGCCGCCGGCAACGCGCGCTACGAGGGCATCAAGCCCGCCTTCGTCTCGCTCGCCGCGCTGCGCTCGACCGATGTCGTGCACACCGACCATCACGGCCAGTCGCTGTCGTGCGTGCGCGGCGTGCTCAAGGGCGAGCAGCGCGAGACGGTGCTGTTTCCGGGTGAGATCCCGCCGGACCTGCCGGCCGACGACGACTGGAACGAAGACCGCTTTCGCTTTCGCGACTTCGCCCCGCGCCGGCTACTGCTGCAGGGCGCGGACAAGCCCCAGCACATCCGCCTCGACCAGGCGCTCGAGGTGCTGCTCGGCGATCGCCTGCAATGAGCGAGCGCAAGCCGATCGCGCCGTTCGAGCTCGATCCCGAGAACGTCGATCCCGAGCACATCACCCTGGTCGAGCCGGAGCCGGCGCCGATCGTCGTGGCTCCCGAGGTCCCGCCGCCAGCACCCGCGCCTCGCCCCTGGCGCCGTCTCCTCGGGTTCGGCGGCGGCGCGTTCCTGATCGGGCTGCTGGGCCTCGAGACCTATGACTTCCTGGTCGGCCTGTTCGAGCGATCGGACCTTCTCGGCACCGGCTTCAGTGTGCTCCTGGCCCTGACCGCGGCTGGTGCGCTCGGCCTTGCCGTCAGTGAGATCGTGAGCCTGCGGCGGTTGGCGGGCCTGAGTGAGCTGCGCCTGTCCGCGGCTCACCTTTACGGCTCGCAGGTGCATGGCAAGGCCGAAGCCCTGCTCGGGTCGGTCGAGCACGTCTATCGCGATCGCACCGACGTCCACGGTCTGATCGAGCAGTTCCACGCCGTGGAGAGCGATGCGCTGAACGACGGCGAGCGTGTGCAGCTGTTCGCGCAGACGGTCCTGGCGCCCCTCGACAAGCGTGCCTACCAGCTGGTCAAGACGGGCGCGCGCGATATCGGAGCCCTGACCGCGTTGAGCCCGCTCGGCCTGCTCGACGGGCTGATCGTGCTCAGCCGGACGCTGGCGATGCTGCGGGCGATTGCACGGATCTACGGCGTCAGACCCGGCTTCGCGGCGACCGCATCCCTGCTGCGCGGCACGCTGCGCAACGTCGTCGCGGCCGGCGTCGGCGACCTGGTGGGCCACGCCGTGGTCGAGACGCTCGGCGCGTCCCTCCTCTCCTTCCTGTCGAGCAGAGCCGGCCAGGGTGTGCTCAACGGCGTGCTCGCCGCCCGGATCGGCCTCGGCGCGATGCAGCTGTGCCGGCCGCTGCCGTTCGCAGACCATCAGCTGCCCAACATGAAGCAGCTGCGCAAGGAGCTGTTCGAGTAGACGAGGAGGCCGTCCGATGGCGCAGAACCTCGCTGATCGGATCGTCGACGCAGCGATCGCGCTGGCCGAAGAGCGCAGCTGGAGCGATGTGCGCCTGTATTTGGTGGCAGACCGGCTCGGTATCGGGCTGGGCGACATCGGCCGCCGCTTTCGCGATCTCGATGCGATCGCCAATGCCTGGTTCGGGCGCGCCCGGCAGGCGCTGCTGCGCACGCCGCGTGCGGCCCTGGACGGACGGCCGCCACCGGAGCGGCTGCAGATCGCCATGATGGTCTGGTTCGATGCCCTGGCAGCGCACCATGCGGTGACCGCCCAGATGCTGAACGCCAAGCTCCACCCCAGCCACCCGCATCACTGGGTGCCGATGATCTTCGACCTTTCGCGCCTGATGCACGATTTTCTGGACGTCGCGCGGATCGCCAGCACCGGACGGCGGCGCCAGATGGCGGAGGTCGGCCTGACCTTGATCTTTCTCGCGACCCTGCGCGACTGGCGGCGCCATCCCGAGCACGTGCGCGAGCAGCTGAGCCGGCGCCTCGCGGCCGCCGAGCGCTGGCTGACCAGGCTCGATCAGGGCCGGAATCCGCGGCGCCCGCAGACCGTCACAGAACCCCGGTGAAAAACCGCCGAAGTTGTGCACCATACGGGGGAATAATCCCGAGACGCATGTGTTAGCGTGATTGACTGTCCCGGGGCAGGGCCAGCTTGATCGACCCACCACCCGTGGGAAGAGTTATGCTCAGCAGGCAAACCGGCGTGAACCGTGATGGTGATCGTGGGTTTGGGGCCCGGATAGTCCACCGCTGTGACGGCCAATGCGATCGATCTGGCGCTCGTCGTGTCGCAGCCTCGTAGCGGTGAAGCGGTTCAGGTGGAGGCGCTCCACGAGCAGGAGTGCCCGTGGGCAGACCGAAGGTGATGAGGACGCGCTTGCGGCCTGCCACATGAGGCTAATCCAGGCATCGCCTGAATCGAATAGGCCGGCGCATCGCCCCATGAAGCGGGTGCGCCGGCCACTTTTTTTCCGATGATCGAACCTGGAGGAATTGTTGCGGCCCCCGCCGGGCGCCGTGGATTGGGTGCCGCGAGAAGGGAAAACGTAGCATGAACAAGCCATCGTATCGGGCTGCCCGGCTGGTCACACTGGGCGTGGGGCTGGTCTTTTTGCTCGGCGCGTGCGGCGAGCCCACCCCCGAGGGCGGCGAACAACAGCAGCAGGGCTCGGTGACCCCGCCGGCTGCCGCCGATCAGTCGACCGCAGAGACGACCACCGAGGACACGCAGACCTCGCAGTAGCTTCGAGCGCAGCAGGCGGGGCGATCGTCCCGCCTGCCCGCGCGCTCTTGATCCGAAATCGACGCCGCTCAGGCGGTCAGGGCGCGCGCCTCCCGGGTGACCGGGACCTCCAGCTTCTCCAGCATCTCCTTCGGCACCACCTGCCAGAACTGGCCGACCTCGCTGCTGAAATCGGCCAGGATCCGTTCGGCAAGCCGGCTCTGCGTGCTCTTGGCGTGCAAGGTCAGCAGGGCCCGCAACTGATCGGCATAGTGCTCGACCTCGATCCGCTGGCAGATCACCATGTCGGGGTTGATCCGCTGTGGCGCGTCCTGCTCGGGATCGTACAGGAAGGCCATGCCGCCGCTCATGCCGGCCGCGAAATTGTCGCCCAGCGTGCCCAGGATCACGGTGGTGCCGCCGGTCATGTATTCGCAGCCATTGTCGCCGCAGCCCTCGACCACGGCGACCGCGCCCGAGTTGCGCACCGCGAACCGCTCGCCGGCGCGGCCGGCCGCGAACAGCTTGCCGGCGGTCGCGCCGTACAGGCAGGTGTTGCCGATGATCACGTTGTCGGCCGCGACGATCGTGCTCGAGACCAGCGGCCGGACCACGATGGTGCCGCCCGAGAGGCCCTTGCCGACATAGTCGTTGGCGTCGCCGAACACCTCGAGCCGCAGGCCGCGCACCGCGAACGCCCCGAGCGACTGGCCGGCCGAGCCACGCAGGCGCACCGTGATCTGACCCGGCGGCAGATGATCCATGCCGTAGCGGCGCGTGATGTGCGCCGACAGCCGGGTCCCGACGGCCCGATGAACGTTGCGCACATTGTAGGCGAGCTGCATCTTCTCACCGTCCTGGAGCGCCGCCTGGGCGTCGCGGATCATGCGCGCATCGAGCGTGTCGGGCACCTCGTTGCGGCCTTCGATCGAGCAGTAGCGCGGGTGCTTGCCGGAATCGACCTGGGCCAGGATCGGATTGAGGTCGAGATCGTCGAGATCGGGGCTGCCGCGCGAGATCTGGTGCAGCAGATCGGCCCGCCCGACCGCCTCGGACAGCGAGCGCAGCCCTAGCGAGGCCAGGATCTCGCGCACCTCCTCGGCGATGAAGCTGAACAGGTTGACCACCTTGTCGGGCGTGCCCTCGAATTTCTCACGCAGCTCCGGCCGCTGGGTGCAGATCCCGACCGGGCAGGTGTTGGAGTGGCACTGCCGGACCAGGATGCAGCCCATGGCGACCAGCCCGGCGGTGCCGACGCCGTATTCCTCGGCACCGAGCATCGCCGCGATCACCACGTCGCGCCCGGTCTTGATGCCGCCGTCGGTGCGCAGCACGACCCGATGGCGCAGGCGGTTCAGGGTCAGCACCTGATTGACCTCGGACAGGCCCATCTCCCAGGGCGTGCCGGCATATTTGATCGAGGTCTGCGGGCTGGCGCCGGTACCGCCCGAATGGCCCGAGACCAGGATCACGTCCGCTTTGGCTTTGGCGACACCGGCGGCGATGGTGCCGATCCCTGCCTCCGAGACCAGCTTGACGCAGACCTTGGCGTCCGGGTTGATCTGCTTGAGGTCGTAGATCAGCTGGGCCAGGTCCTCGATCGAGTAGATGTCGTGGTGCGGCGGCGGCGAGATCAGCATCACGCCAGGCGTCGAGTGCCGCAGCCTGGCGATGTCCACGGTCACCTTGAAGCCCGGCAGCTGACCGCCCTCGCCCGGCTTGGCGCCCTGCGCGATCTTGATCTCGAGCTCGCGACAGGCGTTCAGATATTCCGCGGTAACCCCAAAGCGACCCGAGGCCACCTGCTTGATCGGCGAGTTGGCGTTGTCGCCATTGGCGCGCGGCGTATAGCGCTCCTTGCCCTCGCCGCCCTCGCCGCTGTCGGATTTGGCGCCGATCCGGTTCATGGCGATGGTCAGGGTCTCGTGCGCCTCGGGTCCGAGTGCGCCGAGCGACATGCCGGGCGTGACGAAGCGCTTGCGGATCTCGGTGATCGATTCGACCTCGTCGATCGAGACCGGCGCACTCCGCCGATCGAAATCGAGCAGGTCGCGGATCGCCACCGGCTCGCTCCGATACACCATCTCCGCGAATTTCTTGTAGGCGGCATAGGAATCGGTCGCG
Organism: uncultured Alphaproteobacteria bacterium; assembly: GCA_963731495.1. Taxonomy (GTDB): domain Bacteria; phylum Pseudomonadota; class Alphaproteobacteria; order Geminicoccales; family Geminicoccaceae; genus DASUGG01. The sequence goes on along the minus strand of CAVSVZ010000052.1, from coordinate 97,872 downwards.
ACCGCATGCTGCAGCTGATGGACCGCGTGGCCTTCCAGCGCGTGCCGCTCGCCGCCCCAGCGATAGCGATACAGGCCGCCGATCTGCAGCGGAGGATTGTCGTCGTGGAACGCGCGGTGATGCAGCGCCAGCACCTTGTTCTGAATGCCGGCATGGCCGATCCCCGAGATCCGGGTGAGCAGCCCCGGGAAATACTCCGCGCACAGCGAGCGCGACAGGCCCACCGCCTCGAAGTTGTAGCCGCCGCGATAGCTGCTCATGATCGAGATGCCCATCTTGGACATGATCTTCAGCAGGCCCTGGTTCACCGCCTCCTTGTAGCGCGCCAGGCACTCGTCCAGGGTCATGCCTGACAGCAGACCGCGGGCGTGCCGGTCGGCGATCGCCGCCTCGGCGAGATAGGCGTTGACCGCGGTAGCACCGACCCCGATCAGCACCGCGACATAGTGCACGTCCAGGCATTCGCCCGAGCGCACCGTGATCGAGCTGAAGCTGCGCAGACCCTGGCGCACCAGGTGGCTGTGCACCGCACCGGCAGCCAGGATCATCGGGATCGGCGCCTGCTGTTCCGAGACCGCCTCGTCGCTCAGCACGATCTGTTCGCAGCCCTCGCGCACGGCGTCCTCCGCCGCGGCCCGAAGCCGCGCGATCGCATCTTGCAGCGCGCCGGGACCCGCCGACACATCGAAGGTGCAATCGATCGTGGTGGCACGCCGGCCGAAATGCTCCTTGAGCGCCAGCAGCTCGGTGTTCAGCAGCAGCGGGCTCTCGAGCTGCAGAATTGTGGTCTGGCTCGGCGCCTCGTCGTAGATGTTGCCGAGATTGCCGTAGCGCGTCTTGAGGCTCATCACCCGCCACTCGCGCAGCGGATCGATCGGCGGGTTGGTGACCTGCGAAAACTGCTGGCGGAAGAAGTGGTGCAGCCCCCGGTAGCGCGACGACAGCACCGCAGCCGGCGTGTCGTCGCCCATCGAGCCGATCGCCTCCTTGGCGTCGACCACCATCGGCACCAGGAGCAGCTCGAGATCCTCCACCGTGATGCCGTACAGGTTCTGCCGGCGACGCAGCTCGGCACGCTCGAACTGGGCAGGCTCGAACGCGCGCCGCGCCACCAGGTCGCTCAGATGGCTGATGTTCTGGACCCACTGGCCATACGGCTTCTGGCCGGCAAGCAGGTCCTTCAGCTCCTGATCGTGGTAGAACGTGCCCGTCCGCAGATCGACGCCGATCATCCCGCCCGGGCCGACCCGACCCTTCTCGACGATCCGCGCCTCGTCCATCGGCACCATGCCGATCTCCGAGCCGACCACCAGCAGGCCGTCGGAAGTGCGGGCATAGCGCATCGGCCGCAGCCCGTTGCGATCCATGCCGCCGATCACCCAGTGACCGTCGGTCGCAACCAACGCAGCCGGCCCGTCCCAGGGCTCCATGACGCAGTTGCAGTAGTTGAACAGATCCTGATGGCTCTCGGGGATCGCCATCTTGTTCGACCAGGCCGGCGGGATCAGCAGGGTCTTGGCCAGGGGCAGCGACCGTCCGGCCCGCACCAGGGTCTCGACCACGGCATCGAGCGCTGAGCTGTCGGAGCTGCCGGCCTGGACGATCGGCTTGATGTCCTCGTTATGGGCGCCGAAGGCAGGCGCCACCATGCGAGTTCTCGTGGCTCTTCATCCAGTTGAGATTGCCGCGCAGGGTGTTGATCTCGCCATTGTGGGCGAGCATCCGAAACGGCTGGGCGAGCGGCCATGACGGCCAGGTGTTGGTCGAGTAGCGCTGATGGAAGACGGCGAAGCTCGAGACGAACCGCTCGTCGTTCAGGTCCGGATAGAACACCGACAGCTGCTCGGCCAGAAACAAACCTTTGTAGATCACCGAGCGGCAGGAGACCGAGCAGATGTAGAAGTCGCGGATATGCTCGTCGAGCACGCGGCGCTCGATCCGGCGGCGGATCAGGAACAGTTCGCGCTCGAAGTCATCGTCGCTGGCACCCTTGGGGTTGCCGATCACGATCTGCTCGATCTCGGGCCGCGTGGCGATCGCCTTGTCGCCGATCACCGCGGTGTCGACCGGGACCTGGCGCCAGCCGAGAATGCTGTAGCCGAAGCCCAGGATCTCGGTCTCGACGATGGTCCGGCAGCGCTCCTGGCCGTTGAAGTCGGTGCGCGGCAGGAACACCATGCCGACCGCGATCCGTCCCTCCGCGTCCTTGGCGCCGCGGATCTGCTGCTTGAAGAAGTCCTGCGCGATCTCGAGATGGATGCCGGCGCCATCGCCGGTCTTACCGTCGGCATCGACCGCGCCGCGATGCCAGACCGCGCGCAGGGCATCGATGCCGCCTTGCACCACCTCGCGGCGCGGCTTGCCGTCGATCGCCGCGACGAAGCCGACGCCGCAGGCGCTGTGCTCGAGGCTCGGATCGTACAGGCCGTACGCGGCCAGATGTGCCGCATTCCGGCGGTAGTCGGCGACCCAGCGATCGGCCCAGGAGCTCGTGTCCACCACCCTCGTCCTCCTTAGGAGGCCAGCGCCAGATCCGGCGCGCCGGCCTCGAGATAGGCATGGATACCCTCGGCGGCGTCGCGTCCGTCACGCACGCCCCAGACCACCAGGGATGCGCCGCGCACGATGTCGCCACCGGCAAACACGCCGGGCATGGCGGTCATCATGGTCTGCCAGTCGATCCGCACCGTGCCCCAGCGGGTGACCGGCAGCTCGGGCTGCCCGAACAGCAGCGGCAGGTCCTCGGGATCGAAGCCCAGCGCCTTGATCACCAGGTCGGCTTCGACCACGAAGCTCGAATCCGGCACCGGCTCCGGTCGCTGACGGCCGGTGGCATCGGGCGCGCCCAAGCGCATGCGCACGGCGCGCACACCCTCGATTTCATCATTGCCCAAAAACGCCTCGGGCGCCGCCTGCCAGACGAACTCGACGCCCTCCTCCTCGGCGTGGCGCACCTCGCGCATCGAGCCCGGCATGTTGGCCCGGTCACGCCGGTAGAGGCAGCGCACCGAGGTGGCGCCCTGCCGCACCGCGGTGCGCACGCAGTCCATTGCCGTGTCGCCACCGCCGATCACCACCAGCCGCTTGCCGGCAGCGTCGAGCGCACCCGAGTCGAACGCCGGCACGGCGTCATGCAGACCCTTGCGATTGCTGGCCGTGAGATAGTCCAGCGCCTGCACGATGTTGCTCAGGCCGACGCCGGGTGCGGTGATGTCGCGCGGCCGGTACACGCCGGTGCCGATGAACAGCGCATCGTGGCGTGCGCGCAGCTCCTCGAACGGCAGCTGGCTGCCGACCTCGCAGTCGAGGTGAAAGCGGATGCCGCCCGAGGTCAGGACCTCGGTGCGCCGCTCGACCACCGTCTTGTCGAGCTTGAAGTTGGGGATCCCGTAGATCAGCAGGCCGCCGACCCGGTCGTAGCGATCATAGACGTCGATCTGGTAGCCGCGCTTGCGCAGCTGGTCGGCGACCGCCAGGCCGGCCGGACCGGCGCCGATCACGCCGATCGATTCCGCGCGCTCGCGCAAGGGCCTTGGCGGCTTGACCCAGCCCCGCTCGAAGGCGGTATCGGTGATGTGCTTCTCGACCGCGCCGATGGTGACCGACTCGAAGCCCTTCTCGATCACGCAGTTGCCCTCGCACAGCCGATCCTGGGGGCAGATCCGGCCGCAGATCTCGGGCATGTTGTTGGTCGCCGACGCCAGCTCGTAGGCCTCCTCGAGCCGGTCCTCCGCGGTCATCCGTAGCCAGTCGGGGATGTTGTTGTGCAGCGGGCAATGGATCTGGCAGAAGGGAATGCCGCACTGCTCGCAACGCGCCGCCTGCTCGGCCGCACCTTCCATGCTGAACCGGTGATGGATCTCGCGGAAGTCGCGTCGTCGCTCGGCCGCATCCCGCTTGTCGGGCATGGCCTGGGGCGTCGACACGAACCCCATCATCTTGGCGGTCATCAGGTCTCCCAGCGATCGAAGGGACCACGCGGCCGGCGGTCTGGTTGTCTGGATTGGCCTCAGTCGGCGCTGCGGCAGATCGATATACCCTCAGCGAGGGCATGGCGTCCAGCAGTTTTCAGTTATTTAGTCAACATATGGGACTTCTTTTTCACACTCGACAGTCACAAACCCGGGGCGGAGGTTCTTTCGTGCCGACTCAGCTGGCTGAAATAGTATCATATTGAGACTATCGCTGTTCACGAGCAGATGTGCTAGCTGCGCCTGTCGCTGCCACCTTCTACCCTGGATGCCTATGTCCGACTTGCAGATCGCCGTGCTCGCGCTGGTCCAGGGCATCACGGAATTCCTGCCGATCAGCTCCTCGGCGCACCTGATCCTGGTGCCGCTGGTGACCGGCTGGCCGGACCAGGGCCTGCTGGTCGACGTCGCGGTGCACGTCGGCAGCCTGGGCGCTGTCCTCCTCTATTTCTGGCGCGATCTCGCGACCATGCTGCACGGCCTGGTGGCCTGGCGCTCGGGCGGCCTGCTCGACCAGCCGGGTCGTCGCCTGATCGCCCTGCTGGTGGTCGGCACGATCCCCGTGGTGATCGCCGGCCTGGCGCTCAAGCTGTTCGGCACGGAGGAGCTGCGCAGCGCCGCGGTGATCGGCTGGGCGACGCTCGGCTTCGGCCTGCTGCTTTATGCCGCCGACCGGTTCTGCCCGGACGAGCGTGAGGTCCAGCAGATGGGCTTCGGCGGCGCGCTGGCGATCGGCCTCGCCCAGGTGCTCGCCTTGATCCCCGGCACGTCGCGCTCCGGCATCACGATGACCGCAGCGCGCGGCTTGGGCTTCCGTCGCGAAGAAGCGGCACGCTTCTCGATGCTGCTCTCGATCCCGACGATCATCGCGGCCGGCACGCTGCTCACGCTCGACCTGATCGAGCTGGGCCAGGCGGACCTGCGCTCGGATGTGCTGCTCGCCGTCGCGCTGACCTTCCTGAGCGCCTGGCTGGCGATCGCGCTCTTGATGCGCTGGCTCCAGCGGGCGAGCTTTACGCCCTTCGTGATCTATCGCTGCGTGCTGGGCGTGGCGCTGCTGGTCTACGTCTATGCCTACGGCGGCTGATCGCTCAGCCGCCGGCGAAGCGGGTCCTGAACGCGCGATAGCGCGCCAGATAGTCCGGCACGACCAGCTCGATCGGGGTCGGTGAGATGCCGAGATCGGCGAGCCCCCTGGTGCCGTCGGCCACCACATTGTCGGTCTTGAGCAGCTCGACCTGATCGCGGGTCAGCGGCGGCACCGGCAGCAGCTCCAGGAAACGCGCCTGCAACGCGGCCATGCCGAACGACAGCGGCATCAGCAGGCGGCGCCGGCCAACCACCTGGAGCATGTAGCGCATCAGCTGCTCGAAGCTGTAGACCTGCGGCCCGCCCAGCTCATACGTCTGGCCGGCGGCGTCCGGACGGTCCAGCCCGGCGACGATCGCATCGGCGACGTCACCGACATAGACCGGCTGAAACCTGGTCTTGCCTCCGCCGATCAGCGGCAGCGCCGGCATCAGCCTTGCCATCTCGGCGAAGCGGTTGAAGAAGCTGTCCTCGGGGCCGATCACGATACTCGGCCGCAAGATCGTAGCGCTCGGCAGCGCCTCGTGGACGCGCCGCTCGCCTTCCGCCTTGCTGCGCGCGTAGGCGCTCGTGGCACTGGCATCGGCGCCGATCGCGGACAGCTGCACCATCCGCTCGATGCCGGCGTCCGCGGCGACCTTCGCGATCCGGCCCGGCAGGGCGCCGTGCACCTCGTCGAAGCGCTGGTGCCGGGTCTCGTACAGGATGCCGATCAGGTTGACCACGCCGCCGGCACCGGCGAGCGCCCGTGCCAATGCCTGCTCGCTCGACAGGTCGACGCGTTCGACCAGGATCTGACCGACCCTGCCCATCGGCTGTAGATAGGTGCCATGCGACGGGTTGCGGCCCACCACCAGCAGACGCGCCCCCTGTGCAGCCAGGCGGCGGACCAGATGCCGGCCGATGAAACCGGTGCCTCCGAACACCGTGATCAGTCGATTGCGCACACCCAAAGCCCTCTCGATTTGTTTCAAGTATAGAGCGGGCGTCGCGAAAGCGCGAGGGGCGCAACATCTGGGCTAGGTCGGTCGCCGGCTTGTGCGATCAGCTCCAGGCGACTGCTCGAAAGGTGCGCTCGAGGCGGACATCAGTCGTCCCAATCGGTCCTGGCCCACCAGCGCGCGCTCTTGATTCACATCAACGCTTCGCATCGGTGCCGATGTGATGAAGCGGGTCGGTTTGGGGATGAGCTGCAATCGAGGGAGGAAGTCTTCGATCAGCGTCCGGTCTGGCTTGAGAATGGTGGGGATCGCGACCGCCGTGTTGATCGGCGCCGCCGCGCCGTCGCACGCGCATGGGCAGGGCCAATACGGCCAGGGCACGGGGCATGGCATGATGGGCCAGGCGCCGATGGGTCCCGGCATGATGGGTCAGGGCATGGGCCCCGGGATGATGATGGGGCGGGGCATGGTAGGACAGGGACCGGGCACGATGGCTCTGCCCCAGGACCTGTCGGTCGAAAGTGTCCGCCACATGCTCGAGCATCAACTGGCCTGGCAGGGCAATCCCAATCTGAAGCTCGGTAATGTCGAGGAGAAGGACGAGGACACCATCCTGGCCGAGATCGTCACCCGGGACGGCTCGCTCGTGCGGCGGCTCCAGGTCGACCGCCATACCGGCATGATGCAGCCCGTCGGCTGACCGGTCGGCCGGCAGGCTAGCCCTGCCCCGTCCGCCAGCCAACTCCAGCCGCCATGGCCAGATGAGCGAGGGCGCGTGTAGCCGATGCGCTTGTCAATTCCGCCAAGCCGGACCCATCGGCGCGTGTCGCGCGGATTTCGTAAACGACTATCAAGTCCCTTGTGCGATTCCCCTGGGCCGGTTGACGACGTGCCTTGCAGGGCTTACATGCTCGCAGATCCTCGGCCCAGGTGGCGGAATTGGTAGACGCACTAGCTTCAGGTGCTAGCGGTCGTATGGCCGTGGAGGTTCGAGTCCTCTCCTGGGCACCATCTTCGCGTTGCCGGCCTCGATGGGCTGGCGCTGGTTTGCGGGCTCCGATCCGTCGGCGAAGCCGTTAACTCAGGGTTCACGCGCGCACGGCTAGATCTCGCCGCGCAACCCGCGGTCTGCTACGTCAGACCAGACACATCGGATCTTCACGGCCCGGCCGAAGCACGATGTCCATCACACAACATGAGCAGGACCTGCCGCACGACATCGATTTCGGATCGAGCGTCGCGGTCGATACCGAGGCGATGGGCCTCAATCCCTCGCGCGATCGTCTGTGCCTGGTGCAGCTGTCCGCGGGCGACGGCACCTGTCACCTCGTGCAGTTTCGTGGCCATGACTATCACGCCCCCAACCTGAAGCGCCTGCTGACCGATCCCGCGGTCGAGAAGATCTTCCATTTCGCCCGATTTGATTTGGCGATCCTGCAGCACTATCTCGACGTGATGTGCCAGCCGGTCTATTGCACCAAGATCGCCTCCAAGCTGGCCCGCACCTATACCGACCGCCATGGTCTCAAAGACCTGTGCCAGGAGTTGCTCGGCATCGAGCTGTCCAAGCTGATGCAGAGCTCCGACTGGGGCGTCGACCAGCTGTCCGAAGCGCAGCTGAGCTACGCCGCGCATGACGTCCTGCATCTGCACCGGCTGCGCGAGCGGCTCGACGCCATGCTGATCCGCGAGCAGCGCCTCGAGTTGGCCAGCACCTGCTTCGCCTTCCTGCCGCATCGCGTCAGGCTCGACCTGGCCGGTTGGCCGGGCGTGGACATCTTCGCTTACTAGGGGAAAGCGTGCGTAGCACGCTACGTTGACGCCATGATGGCATCGTGACCATATTGCCGAAAAATGCACCTGGTTCGGGAAGTGGCGCCTCTGCCTTGGCATCCTGGGTTGGCCCAAGGCGGGCCCGAGGTATGGTTGCGCAGCCGCCCCGCTGGGGTGCTGCGCGCAATGACAGGCAGAGTGAGCTGGTCCCGAGGATGATCGCCGTTCCATCACCGACCGTCGCCGAATCCGAGCACGCCACCAGCGCCGCGCTGGCGGCAGGCTGCCGTGTGCTGCGTGCCGAAGCAGAAGCGTTGCTCGATCTCGCCCGCTCGCTCGACGAACGGTTCGAGCGCTGCGTCGAGATGATCGCCGCAACCCGTGGCCGCGTGGTGGTCACGGGCATGGGCAAGAGCGGCCATGTCGGCCGCAAGATCGCCGCCACCTTGGCCTCGACCGGCACGCCGGCCCTGTACGTGCACCCGGGCGAGGCCAGCCACGGCGACCTCGGCATGATCACGCCGACCGATCTGGTCCTGGCGCTGTCCAACTCGGGGGAGACGCCCGAGCTTGCCGACATCGTGGCATACACCCGTCGCGTCGCGGTGCCGCTCCTGGCGATCGTCGGACGCGCCGACAGCACGCTGGCCGACACCGCCGACCTCGCCTTGATCCTGCCGCGCCACGCCGAGGCCTGTCCGATGGGCCTGGCGCCGACCACCTCGACCACCGCGACCCTGGCGCTCGGCGATGCGATCGCGATCGCGCTGCTCGAGCGACGCGGCTTCGGCACGCAGGAATACAGCGTCCTTCATCCGGGCGGCAGCCTGGGCAAGAAGCTGATCCGGGTCGACCAGCTGATGCATCGGGGCGAGGCGCTGCCCGTGTGCGAGCTGCGCACGCCGATGTCCGAGGTCATGCTGGAGATGAGCGCCAAGCGGCTCGGCTGCGTCGGCGTTCTGAACGGCCATGGCGGCCTTGCCGGCATCATCACCGACGGCGATCTGCGCCGCCACATGCGGCCCGACCTGCTCGAGCGCCCCGCCGCCGAGATCATGACCGCCGGCCCGAAGACGATCCGGCCGCAGGCGCTGGTCGCCGAGGCCCTGGCGATGATGAACCAGGCGGATCGGCCCATTACTGTCCTGTTCGTGGTCGCGGAGCGGCGACCGGTCGGTGTCGTTCATATGCACGACTGCCTTCGGGCGGGGGTGGCATGAATCAGGCCCGGGTCCTCGGCGCTGCGCGGCCCTGGCCGAGCCCGCCGCGCCGCCCGCAGCGGCGGCGCCGGCTGATCGATGCCCTGCGCGTCCTGCTGCCGGCCGTCGCGCTGGTCCTGATCGGCCTGGTGCTGGCATGGCCGCAGATCATGCGCAGCCCCGGCATCACGGTGTCGATGTTGGCGCCGGGAGATGCCGACCAGTCTGGTCAGCTGCGCATGGACAGCCCGCGCTACGCCGGCCAGACGAAGAAGAAGCGTCCGTACGAGGTGACCGCACAGTCGGCATCGCTCGATCCGCGCCGGGCCAATATCGTCCACCTCGATCATCCGGCGGCCGACATCGCGCTGGGCGACGAAGGAGACGTCCGACTGACCGCGCAAGACGGTACCTACGACCGCAATACCGAAAAGCTGTTGCTCGACGGCGGCATCGAGGTGGTCACCAGCAGCGGCTATCAGTTCGCGACGCCGAGCGCGCGGGTCAACCTGGCACAGGGACGGGTGCGCGGTTGGCAGCCGATCGAAGGCGCCGGCCCGAGGGGCAAGCTCTCGGCCGATCGCTTCGAGATCGAGGACGCCGGCGACATTCTGCGTTTCGAAGGTCGGGTCAAGGTCACGGTCCTGCCGCCGGCCGAGCGGGGCAATCCGGCGTCGGATTCGGCGACGGTGGGTGCCGAAGGAGGACCGGCCTCGTGATCTCGGCTGGTCTGCCTGTGGCTGCCGCAACCTCGTGGCGCCGGGACGTCGCGCTCGTCCTGGCGCTGACCGCCGTCGCCGGTGCGCCCGCCTGGTCACAGTCTTTCCAGCACGACAGCAAGCTGCCGATCGAGATCACCGCGGACAGCCTCGAAGTTATGCAGAAGGATCAGATCGCGACCTTCGTCGGCAATGTCGACGCGGTCCAGGGCGATCTCGTGCTCAGCTCCGACCAGCTTCGGGTGCACTACCGGGCGAGCGAGGACGAGCGCGGCGTCACGGCCGGCTCGATCCGCCGCATCGAGGCGACCGGCGACGTCTTCCTGTCGTCGCCCGAGGAAACCGCCCAAGGCGAGTTCGGTGTCTACGACGTCGACGGCGCGCTGCTGACCCTCGAGGGCTCGGTGGTGCTGACCCGTGCTGAGAACGTGGTGCGCGGCGAACGCCTGGAGATCGATCTGGCCACCGGCCGCTCGCAAATGTTCGCCGCCGTTCCGAGCACCGCAGGCGGAACCCCGGAGCAGCGGGTCAAAGCGGTGTTCGTGCCGCCGCCCGATCCGGTCGAGCCGGCGGCCGGCCCATCGGGCAGCGAGGCCACCCCGGACGGTAAGGCCACGGCGGCCACGACCAGTCCCTCTGCGTCCAAGGCGGTCGAGTAGCCGCGATGGCCGTGCATGCCCGTATGGGAATGGCCACGCCGGAGCCGATCGAGGCCAAGCCCCGGCCCAGGCTGGTGGCCGGTCCGGCCGGCCTTGCCGCGCATGGGCTGGGCAAGCAGTTTCGTGGCCGACCGGTGTTGCGCGACGTGAGCCTGCAGGTGCGCCGGGGCGAGGCGGTCGGGCTGCTCGGACCGAACGGTGCCGGCAAGACCACCTGCTTCTACATCGTCACCGGACTGCTCCAGGCGGACCACGGCACCGTCAGCCTCGACGACGACGACATTACCGATCTGCCGATGCACCGGCGGGCCCGGCTCGGCGTTGGCTATCTGCCGCAGGAGGCCTCGGTGTTTCGCGGTCTCAACGTCGAGAGCAACATTCGCGCCGTGCTCGAGGTGGTCGAGCCGGTCCGCAGCGAGCGTGAAGCGCGACTCGAAGCGCTCTTGACCGAATTTTCGCTGGACCATCTGCGGCGGACCTCGGTCCTGACCCTCTCGGGCGGCGAGCGGCGGCGGGTCGAGATCGCGCGCGCGCTGGCCTCGGAGCCCGGGTTCCTGCTGCTGGACGAGCCGCTGGCCGGGATCGATCCGATCAACATCGCGGAGATCCGCGATCTGGTCGTGCACCTCAGGGAGCGCGGGATCGGCGTATTAATCACTGATCATAATGTACGTGATACACTGGACATTATCGATCGCGCGTACATTCTGCACGAGGGCCGGGTCCTGATGGAGGGCCCGCCCGCCGAGATTGTCGCGGACGAAGGCGTCCGCCGTGTCTATCTCGGGGACCGCTTCAGCCTTTAGCAGCGCCGCCTATGTCCTTGTCCCTCCGACTGGATGTGCGTCAGAGCCAGGCCCTGGTGATGACGCCGCAACTGCAGCAAGCGATCAAGCTGCTGCAGTTGGGCAATCTCGAGCTTACGACCTATGTCCAGGGCGAGCTCGAGCAGAACCCTTTACTCGAGGGCCAGGAGGACGGCGCGGAGCAGGCGCTCGACCAGGCGCCGGCCGATTCGCCGCGCGAGGGGGAGCTGAGCGGTGAGCCCGAGATGACGCCGCATCAGGGCGCCGACGACGCCTGGTCCACGGCACCGGACGAAGGCTGGGCCGAAGCCGGCAGCGCCCCGACGCTCAGTCAGCTCGACGTCAGCAATGCCGGCCCGACCGTGCGCGGCAAAGGCAACGACTTCAGCGACGACGGCTTCGACGTCGAGGAGCGCCTGAGCCGGGCCAAGACCCTGCGCGACCACCTGATCGAGCAGCTCCAGGTCGACCTGCCGCCGGGCCCCGAGCGGATCATCGGCCTGCTTCTGATCGACCTGGTCGATGAGTGTGGCTACCTCGCCAGCGATCTCGAGGAGATCGCCGACCGTCTCGGCAGCCCGTTGGCCGAGATCGAGTCGGTCCTGGCCCGCATGCAGCATTTCGATCCGCCCGGCGTGATGGCGCGCTCGGTCAAGGAGTGCCTCGCGCTGCAACTGCGCGACGCCAACCGTTTCGATCCGGCGATGCAGGCGTTGCTGGATCACCTCGACGTGCTGGTCCAGGGGGATCTGGAACGCCTCCAGAAGGCCTGCGCCGTCCTGCCCGAGGACCTGCCTGAGATGATTGCCGAGCTCAAGGCCCTGAACCCGAAACCGGGCCTGGCCTTCGCGCACGAGGTGGTCGAGACGGTCGTGCCCGACGTGTTCGTGACGCCCGGCCCGGGCGGCAGCTGGCGGGTCGAGCTCAACACGGCGACCTTGCCCAGGGTCCTGGTCAACACCGCCTATTACACCGAGCTGAACGGACGCACGGTCGACAAGCGCGCCAAGGAGTACCTGGCCGAGCGCTTCCAGTCGGCCAGCTGGCTGGTCAAGGCGCTCGATCAGCGCGCGCGCACGGTGCTCAAAGTCGCCGAGGCGATCGTCGCCCGGCAACTGGGCTTCCTCAACCATGGCGTCCAGCAGCTCCGGCCGATGGTCCTGCGCGACATCGCCGAAGCCACCGAGATGCACGAGAGCACGATCTCCCGTGCCACCGCCGACAAGTATGTTGCCACGCCTCGGGGTAACTTCCCGTTCAAGTATTTCTTTTCCAATGCGCTGCCTGGAACCAGTGGCGAGGAGAGCCATGCCGCCGAGGCGATCCGCCAGCAGGTCAAGAGCATGATCGAGCGCGAGGATCCGGAGCGCGTTTTGTCCGACGATCAGATCGTGACGGCGCTGCGCGCGACAGGCGTTTCGATCGCCCGCAGGACCATCGCAAAATACCGGGAATCCCTGGCGATTCCCTCATCGGTGGAGCGCCGCCGGAGCAAGGCATTAAGGCTTGCGTAATGGTGCTTTTGGGCTCATCCTCCCGCGCCTGTGCCAAGCAGCGATGCTCGCACATGGGATGCGGGTGAACGGGCGGCAGCCAGCCAGCGGGCCTGGGCGCTGGCGAAGCAGCCGGCCAGTGCGGTCGGCGTGGTTGGTTTGGTCCCTAGCTCCCAAGAGTGAGGACTGATCACGACGGACGTGGCATGGTCGAACTCGCCGATATCATCACTCCTAACAGTGTCATCTTGGATCTCCCCTCCTGCAGCAGCAAGCGGCAGGTGCTGACCGAGCTGGCGCGACGGGGCGCGGCCGCGGCCGGGCTCGAGCAGCAGGGCCTGCTCGATGCCCTGACCGAGCGCGAGCGCCTGGGTACGACCGGAATTGGGCACGGGATCGCGATTCCCCATGCCCGGCTGGACGGGCTCGACCACTTGGTCGGGATGTTCGTGCGGCTCGATCATCCGGTCGACTTCGAGGCCCTGGATGAGCAGCCCAGCGATCTGATCTTTCTCCTGCTGGCGCCGAGTGCCGCGGAGGCCGACAGCCTCAAGGCGTTGGCGAAGATCTCGCGCATGTTGCGCGATCCGGGGCTGCGCCAGCGCCTGCGCCAGGAGCAGGACCCACGCGCGGTCTACCGCATGCTGACCCAAAAACCGGAGTGCCATGCCGCGTGATGTGGTAGCTCAAGACGGCAAACTAGCCCCATGTGGCGCGCGGCCGGCGGTGCAGGAGGCTGCGCATGTCTGGTTGCACGCGACCTGTGTTCAGATCGACGGTATCGGTGTGGTGTTGTTGGGTGCTTCGGGCGTCGGCAAGTCGGACCTCGCCCTGCGTCTGATCGACGGGGGCGCGCTGCTGGTTGCCGACGATCAGCTCTGCGTCGAACCCGGGGAGACCGGCCTGCTCGGGCGGCCGGCAGACAACCTGGCGGGGTTGCTCGAGGTGCGCGGGCTCGGCATCGTGCGCCTGCCATATTGTCGGGTCAGCCCGCTCGGCCTCGTGGTCGAGCTCGACCGCGCCGGCTCGGTGAGCCGGCAACCGGAGCCGTCTACCTACGCTCTCCTCGGCACCGATCTGCGCCATCTTCGCCTCGATCCGCGCCAAGCCTCGGCCGATGCCAAGGTCCGGCTTGCGCTGACCGCCGAACAGGTCGTCTGAGCTCGCCATGGGGCGCATCGTCCTGGTCACCGGCATGGCGGGCGCGGGCCGCACCACGGCGCTAAGAGCGCTCGAGGACGCTGGCTTCGAGGCCGTCGACAACCCGCCGATCGACCTGCTCGGCAGCCTTCTCAAATCCGGCGACGAGACTCGCCGGGACCTCGCAATCGGCATCGACTGTCGCGCCCATGCCTTTGATTCTCAAGGATTGAACCGCCATCTAGACGGACTTCTGCAGGGGGGCGGATCGCACCTTCGCGTGCTCTTCCTCGATTGCGAGGAAGAGATCTTGCGGCGTCGCTTCACCGAAACCCGCAGGCGCCACCCGCTCGCCCAAGACCGCCGGGTCACCGATGGTATCGCCGAGGAGCGCATCCTCATGGCGCCCCTGCGTGACCGGGCCGATCTGGTGATCGACACCTCGCAGCTGGCGCCGGGCGATCTGCGTCGGATCGTGGTCGGCCACTTCGCCGAGACCGCGGACGACCAGCTCACCATCTCCGTGCTGTCGTTCGCCTATCGCAACGGCTTGCCGCGCGAGGCCGACCTCGTGTTCGACGTTCGTTTTCTCGCCAATCCGCACTATGTCGAACTCCTTGCGAGCGGGCACCGGCAAGGATCCGGACGTACGGGCCTACGTCGAGTCGGACCCCAACTATCAGGTGCTGATCGACCGTCTCGGCGCGTTCCTGACGCCGCTGCTGCCATCCTATCGGAGCGAGGGCAAGAGCTACCTTACCATCGCGTTCGGTTGCACCGGCGGCCGCCATCGCTCGATCGTGGTCGCGGAAGCGATCGCCCGATCGCTGAGCGAGGCCGGCTGGCCGGTGCTCCTCCACCACAGGGATACCCCCGAAGCCAACGACAAGGACGAGCGGCCGGCAGGCGCGCCATCCGGGAGATAGAGCGTATGATCGGCCTGGTACTGGTCACCCACGGGCGACTGGCCGAGGAGTTTGTCGCAGCGACCGAGCATGTGGTGGGACGGCAGTCCAACATGCGCGCGATCTCGATCGGCCCCGACGACGACATCGAGCAGCGGCGTCTCGACATCATGGCCGCGGTCGAAGCGGTTGACGACGGCTCCGGCGTGATCCTGCTGACCGACATGTTCGGTGGCACGCCGTCGAACCTTGCGATCTCGATCATGGACAAGGGCCGGGTCGAGATCATCGCAGGCGTCAACCTGCCGATGCTGATCAAGCTGGCGAGCGTGCGTGACAGCGAGAATTCGAGTCAGGCGGTGGTCAGCGCTCAGGAGGCCGGCCGAAAATACATCAACGTCGCGAGCACCCTGCTCAATGTCGAGCAGGGCAATGCCGCGCGATGACCAACGCACCCGAGACCGATCGAAGCGGTCACGGGCATGACCAGCAACGTCGTCGCGTGACCATCGTCAATCGTCGCGGCCTGCACGCCAGGGCGGCCGCCCGGTTCGTCAACATGGCCGAGCAGTTCGTGGCCGACATCGAGGTGGCGCGCGACAACATGGTGGTCTGCGGGACCTCGATCATGGGTCTGATGATGCTCGCCGCCGCAGCCGGTTCGGAGCTCGAGATCCGGGCAAGCGGACGCGAGGCCGAGCCTGCGCTCGATGCGCTGACGGCGCTGGTCAGCAGCGGCTTCGACGAGACCTGAGATCGGACCCGGGCCCTGAACGTAACACGCGATCGGCCGAACTTGCCCTGCCCCGTGGCATATGGTTAAAGGCGCCTCGGCGGGTGGCGCGGGCTCGATTCTCCCGATTTCCTTGATTCACCGCGGGTCGCCCATCGACACGCATTCCAGCGGCACGGAACCACACATGACCGACTTCACCGACTACAAGGTCGCCGACATCGGCTTGGCCGATTGGGGCTCCAAAGAGATCGCCATCGCCGAGAAGGAGATGCCGGGCCTGATGGCGCTGCGTGCCGAGTATGGCGGCAGCCAGCCGCTCAGGGGCGCCAGGGTCGTCGGCTGCCTGCACATGACGGTCGAGACGGCGGTGCTGATCCGGACGCTCCGCCATCTGGGGGCGAGTGTCCGCTGGAGCTCGTGCAACATCTTCTCGACCCAGGACCAGGCCGCCGCCGCGATCGCGCTGGAGGGTGTCCCGGTGTTCGCCTGGCGGGGCGAGAGCGAGGAGGAGTACGACTGGTGCATCCGCCAGACGATCGAAGGGCAGGACGGCTGGCGCCCCAACATGCTGCTCGACGACGGCGGTGATCTGACCAAGATCATGCACGACGACTATCCCGAGCTGATGAAGGACGTGCGCGGCCTGTCCGAGGAGACCACCACCGGCGTGCACCGGCTCCACCAGATGGAAAAGGCCGGCACGCTCAAGGTCCCGGCGTTCAACGTCAACGACTCCGTGACCAAGTCCAAGTTCGACAATCTGTATGGCGTGCGCGAGAGCCTGGTCGACGGCATCAAGCGGGCGACCAGCGTGATGCTCGCGGGCAAGACCGCGGTGGTCTGCGGCTTCGGCGACGTCGGCAAGGGCTCGGCCGAATCGATGCGCAGCCAGGGGGCGCGGGTCGTGGTCACCGAGGTCGATCCGATCTGCGCGCTGCAGGCCGCGATGGAAGGCTACCAGGTGGTCACGATGGACGACGTGGCCGCGGTCGGCGACATCTTCGTCACCGCGACCGGCAACAGCGACGTCATCACCCTCGACCACATGCGGGCGATGAAGGACGGCGCGATCGTCTGCAATGTCGGCCACTTCGACACCGAGATCCAGATCGGGGCGCTTCGCAATTACAAGTGGAGCGAGGTCAAGCCGCAGGTCGACGAGGTCGAGTTTCCGGACGGCAAGAAGATCGTCGTCCTGGCCAAGGGACGGCTGGTCAATCTCGGCTGCGCGACCGGCCACCCGAGCTTCGTCATGAGCGCGTCCTTCACCAACCAGGTGCTCGCCCAGCTCGAGCTCTGGCAGCATGGCGACCGCTACGAGAACAAGGTCTATGTGCTGCCCAAGGCGCTGGACGAGAAGGTCGCCCGGCTGCATCTCGACAAGCTAGGGGCCAAGCTCACCCAGCTGACGCCCGCCCAGGCCGACTATATCGGCGTGCCGGTGGAGGGGCCGTTCAAGCCGGAACCCTACCGTTACTGAGGCATCGCAGACGATCCAGCTGCAAGGCCTCGGCGCCACCCACGCGCTGGGCGGCCGTCTGGCGGCGCTGATCCAGGGCGGCGAGGTGATCGCCCTGCGCGGCCCGCTCGGCGCAGGCAAGAGCGAGCTGGCGCGGGCGCTGATCCGCGCGCGCGCCGGTGCGGCGATCGAGGTGCCGAGCCCGAGCTTCACGCTCGTGCAGGACTATCCGATCGGCGATCTGGTGATCCGTCACATCGACCTCTATCGGCTGAACGACCCTGGCGAGCTGCTCGAGGTCGGCCTGGAAGCCCCGGAATCCGACGAGACCTGGCTGGTCGAGTGGCCCGAGCGGGCCGGCGGGAATCTGCCGGTCAGTCTGGAGATCGTCCTGGAGCAGGGGCCGAAGCCGGATGCCAGGATCGCGCATCTTTCGGCGGGCCCGACCTGGCGCAAACGCCTCACCTCGCTGCCAGATGGTTGAGACTCAAGCGTTCTTGGATGGACACGGATTCGGCGAAGCAACCCGCACGGCGCTTGCAGGCGATGCCTCGGCGCGCCGCTACGAGCGCCTGAGCGGCGGGCCCTGCCCCGCCGTCCTGATGCACAGCCCGCCGCAGATCCCGGTCGAGCCATTCCTTCATGTCGCAGACTGGCTCCACCGATGCGCCGCCAGTGCGCCAAGAGTCCTCGCAGCCGATGCGAAAACCGGTCGGGTCCTGCTCGAGGATCTCGGCGACGACCTGTTCAGCCACGTCCTGGCGCGAGGCGGCGACGAGCGGCAGCTGTACCACGCCGCGGTCGACCTTCTGGTCGATCTGCAGCGCCAGCCGCCGCCCGAAGGCCTGCCGGCCTATGACGATGCCTGGCTGCTGCGCGAGGCGATGCTGCTGCCCGAGTGGTACGCTCCGGGCACACCGGCCGACGACTATCGCGTGATCTGGGAGAAGCTGCTGCCGCTGACGCGGGTGGGCGCCGACGGCTTCGTCTATGTCGACTACCACGCCGACAACCTGCTCTGGCTGCCCGAGCGCCAGGGTCACGCCCGGATCGGCCTGCTCGATTTCCAGGACGCGCGGATCGGCCCGCCGGCCTACGACCTGGTCTCGCTGCTGGAAGACGCCCGGCGCGACGTCGCGCCAGACCTCGCCCAGGCGATGATCGAGCGCTATCTGGCAGCCCGACCGGATCTCGAGCCACAGGCGTTTCGCACCGCCTATGCGGTGCTTGGCGCCCAGCGCAACGCCAAGATTTTCGGCTTGTTCTCACGCCTCGCCCGGCGCGACGGCAAGCCCGCCTATCTGGCCCTGCTGCCGCGCGTGGCCGGCCACCTCAAGCGCGACCTCGAGCATCCCGCCCTCGCGCCGCTGAAGGACTGGTTCGCCCAAAACATCACTCCGTGGTAGATTAGGGCATGGTGCCGGTCGCCACGATCCCGCCGACCCTGCCCTTTGTGGACGCCCTGGCCGCAGGACTGCTGGCCGAAGCCGACGACCTGCCGGCACTGGCGGATATGCTGGTGCTGCTGCCGACCCGGCGGGCCTGCCGCAGCCTGCGCGAGGCGTTCGTCCGCCAGACCGACGGCCGGCCACTGCTGCTGCCGCGCATTCAGCCGATCGGCGAGGTCGAAGCCGACGAGCTGCTGATCGCAGGTGCGATCGACCTGGCGCTGCCGCCCGCCATCAGCCCTTTGCGCCGCCAGCTGCTGCTCGCCCGCCTGCTGGCCGCGGTGACGCCTCGCCAGGAGCATGCGCTGCGGCTCGCCGCCGCGCTCGCGCTGCTGCTGGACGAGCTGCAGACCGAGCGGGTCTCGCTGGACGAGCTCGACCAGCTGGTGCCGGACGAGCTGGCCGAACACTGGCAGGCGAGCCGCAGGATCCTTGGCGTGATCGCCGAGGCCTGGCCGGCGGTCCTGGCCGAGGAACAAGCGCTCGACCCGGCCGAGCATCGCCATCGCCTGCTCACCGCCCTGGCCTCACACTGGCAGCGCGAGCCGCCCCAGCAGCGGATCGTGGCGGCGGGCTCGACCGGGAGCATTCCCGGCACGCGTACGCTGCTGAAGGTGATCGCGAGCCTGCCACGCGGCAGCGTGGTGCTGCCAGGCCTCGATCGCGCGCTCGATCAGGCGACGTGGCAGAAACTCGAGGCGGGGCACCCGCAATATGGCCTGAAGCAGCTGCTGGAAGCGCTGGAGGTCGAGCGCACAGAGGTAGCCGATTGGAGCGCGCCGGAACTCGAGGGCGCTGATCCTGCGAGGGCGGTGC
This sequence comes from uncultured Alphaproteobacteria bacterium, assembly GCA_963731495.1. Lineage (GTDB taxonomy): Bacteria > Pseudomonadota > Alphaproteobacteria > Geminicoccales > Geminicoccaceae > DASUGG01. Next base: position 78,718 of record CAVSVZ010000052.1, on the reverse strand, counting down.
TGCTGCGCGAGGTGATGCGGCCGGCCGCGACCATCGCCGCTTGGCACCAGCAGACCATCCCGCCGGCGGCGACCGCGCGGCTCCATCTCGAGGAATTTCCCGATCTTGTGGCCGAGGCCCTGGCGCTGGCCGTGCGCATGCGCGGCGTGCTCGAGCAGCCGGGCCGCACGGCAGCCCTGGTCACGCCCGATCGTCACCTGGCGCGCCGGGTCGCGGTCGAGTTGCGCCGCTGGCAGATCGAGGTCGACGATTCGGCCGGCACGCCGTTCGACCAGACCCCGCCTGGCGCGTTCCTGCTGCTGACCGCGCACCTGATCGCAGACCGGGTCGAGCCGGTGACCCTGCTGGCGACCTTGAAGCATCCACTCGCCAGGGGCGGCATGAGCCAGGCGGCTTTTCGCCAGCGCGTGCGCGCGCTGGAGCTGGCCTGCCTGCGCGGCCCGCGCATCGCCGGCGGTTTTTCCGGCGTCCTCTCGGAATTGCGCCGCGTCCGCCTCGGCGAGGCGCAGCGAGCCAGGCTGATCGCGTTCGTCGAGAGCCTGCAGAGCAGCGCCCACGCGTTCGCGCACGAGGCCTCGCAGGAGCAAAGCGATCTTGCGGCCATGCTGCGCGCGCATCTGGCGTTTGCGGAAAACCTGGCGCGCGACGAGAGGGGGCAGGCGCACGCGCTCTGGAGCCGGGAGGCCGGCGAGGCCGCGGCTGCCCTGCTCTCGGAGCTTTTGGCGTTCGGGCCGGAGCCGTGGCCGATCGTGCCGGCCGCCTACCCCGCCCTGCTCGCCCGGCTGATGGCGTCTCGGATGGTTCGGCCCCGCGCCCCGAAACATCCGCGCCTGTCGATCTGGGGCGAGCTGGAGGCGCGCCTGCAGCACACCGACGTGCTGCTGCTCGGCGGCCTGAACGAAGGTAGCTGGCCGCGCACGGTCGACCCCGGCCCCTGGCTCAACCGGACCATGCGCGCGCAGCTTGGCCTGCCGCCGGTCGAGCGCCGGCTCGGCCTTGCCGCCCACGATTTTTGCCAGGCCGCCGGCGCGCCCGAGGTGGTGCTGTCGCGCGCCGACAAGGATGCCGACGGCAACCCGACGGTGCCATCGCGCTGGTTGGTGCGCCTCCAGACCCTGCTCGCCGCCCAGGATCCGGACACAGCACCTGCCGCCGACCCGGCGCGCGCCTGGAGCGAGACTTTGGACAGCATCCAGGGCGTGGCGCGCCCGGTCCCGCCGCCGGCGCCCAAGCCGCCGCTCGCCGCCAGGCCGCGCCGGCTCTCGGTCAGCGACATCGGCACCTGGATGCAGGACGCCTATGCGCTCTATGCCAGAAAGATCCTGCGGCTGGAGCCGCTCGATGCGCTCGATGCCGACCCGGGCGCGCTCGATCGCGGCATCATCATTCACCGCGCGCTCGAGCGCTTCGTGGCCGCCTGGCCGGACGATCTGCCGGACGACGCCCTGCGGCGCCTGCTGGACGTGGGAGTCCGGCAGTTCGCCGAGCTGGCCCATCAGCCGCAGGTCTATGCGCTGTGGTGGCCACGCTTCGTGCAGGTCGCGGGCTGGGTGATCGAGCAGGAACGCATAAGGCGGCCAGAGCTGGCGGCACTGCGCGCAGAAATCTCCGGGGAGCTGACGCTGGAGCGGCCGGGCGGACCGTTCGTGCTGCGCGCACGGGCCGACCGCATCGAGCATCATCCGGACGGCAGCGTCACCATGGTCGACTACAAGACCGGCCAATTGCCGGGCCGCGCCGACGTGGCTGCGGGCCTGCAGCCGCAGCTGCCGCTCGAGGCGCTGATGGTCGAGCAGGGTGCGTTTGCCGACCTGCCGCCGACGCCGGTCGCCTCGCTGCTGTTCTGGCAGCTGAAGGGCGATGAGGAGGGCGGCGTGCAGCGCGCGGCCTGCGGCGATGCGCCAGAGCACCTGGCCGCCGCAGCGCTGGCGGGCCTGCAGCATCTGATCGACCACTTCGATCGGGCGGACACGGCCTACCCGCCGCGGCCCAAGCCGCGCGCTGCGCCCAAGCGCGACTTCGATCACCTCTCGCGCCTCGGCGAGTGGTCCAGCTGATGGCCGCCCAGTGACCATGGCTGCGCAGCACGCCAGCCGCAACAGCCCGACCGACGAGCAATGCCGCGCGGCCGACCCGCAAACCTCGGTCTGGGTCACCGCCTCGGCCGGCACCGGCAAGACCCGCGTGCTCGCCGATCGGGTGCTGCGCCTGCTGCTGGCCGGCAGCGAGCCGCAGCAGATCCTGTGCCTGACCTTCACCAAGGCGGCCGCCGCCGAGATGGTCGCGCGGGCTCAGGCCGATCTCGGCCGCTTCGCGACCCTGCCCGATGATGCGCTTCGCGACGACCTACGGCAGCTGCTGGGACGCGCCGCCACCGCACAAGAGCTTGCGAACGCGCGAAGCCTCCTGGCACGCGTGCTCGATCTGCCCTCCGGCCTGCCGATCATGACGATCCACGGCTTTTGCCAGTCGCTGCTGCGCCGCTTCCCGCTGGAGGCGGGCGTGCCGCCGCATTTCGACGTGGTCGAGCCGCGCAGCGCCGCGGACCTGATGCGCGAGGCCCAGGAGGAGGTGCTGGGCAGCCGGCAGGCGTCGGTCCAGGCCGATCTCGCCACGCTCGCCGTGCTGCTGGGCGAAAGCTCGCTGGCCGAGGGGCTGGCCGCCCTGCGCGAGCAGCGCCTGCGGTTCGGCGCGGACCTGTCCGATGCCAAGGCGACGGTCACAGCACTCTACCGGACCCTCGGTCTGCCGGATGGCGCCACGTCGGCAACGGTGCGCGCGGCCGCCTGCGCCGATCCGACGATCGACCGACCAGGACTGATCGCCGCCTGCCGCGCGCTCGACTTCGGCAGCGACAGCGATCGCGAGCGCTGTGCGCTGATCGGGACCTGGCTCGACGCCGATCACGACGGGCGCCAGGCGCTCTATCCTGACTATGAGGCCGTGTTCCTCAAGAACGATCGCACGCCCAAGAGCAGCATCATCACCAAGAAAGCCGCGACGGACGAGGCGATCGCTGCGCTCACCGCCGAGCAGGAGCGCCTGGCTCGCTTCGCCGAGCAGGACGAAGGCGGCATGTGTCGCCGAACGGACGGCGGCGCTGCTGCGGGTCGGCGCGGCCGTGCTCGAAAGCTATAGCGCAGCGCAAGGCGCGTCTCGCTGCGCTCGACTACGACGATCTGATCGAGCGCGCCCGCGCGCTGTTGCAGGCGCCGGGTGCCGTCTCCTGGGTGCAGTACAAGCTCGATCAGCAGGTCGACCACCTGCTGGTCGACGAGGGCCAGGACACCAGCCCGGCGCAATGGGCGATCATCGAGGCGCTCTCGGCCGAGTTCTTCGTCGGCAGCGGCGCGCGCCCGGCCAACCGCACGCTGTTCGTGGTCGGCGACGAGAAGCAGTCGATCATGAGCGTCCAGGGCGCGGACGTCGCGACCTACCAGCGGCTGCGCGCAGTCGCTTCGTGCCCGCGCCGGATGCCGGCCGCCAGCCCTGGCGCGAGGAGCCTTTGAACCTCTCGTTCCGCTCGGCGCCGCCGATCCTGCGGACGGTCGATGCGGTGTTCGCCGCGGCCGATGCGCGCGACGGCGTCACCAGCGGCGCCTGGCGCGAGCATGGCTGCTTCTGGGCCGACCGGCCGGGGCTGGTGGAAGTCTGGCCGCTGGTCAAGGTCGACCCGGCGCCGGCGCCGGAGCCCTGGCAGCTGCCCGACCGGCACGAGCCGGCGGACAAGGCCGAGCATTGCCTTGCCCGGCTGATCGCCGAGCGCGTGAAGAACTGGCTCACCGACGAGATCCCGCTCGCCGCGACCCGCCAAAAAATCACGGCGGGCGACGTGATGATCCTGCTGCCGCGGCGCGGCATCCTGCAGGAGCTGCTGGTGCGCCATCTCAAGCGGCTGCGCGTGCCGGTCGCCGGCGCCGACCGCCTGGCCCTGATCGAAGAGATCGCGGTCATGGACCTGATCGCGCTGGGCGATGCGCTGCTCCTGCCCGAGGACGATCTGACCCTGGCGGCCGTCCTGAAGAGCCCGCTGTTCGGGCTCAGCGAGGACGATCTGTTCGAGCTGGCCTATGAGCGCGGCGGTGCCAGCCTGCACGAGCGTCTGCGCGCGCTGGCGGACGCCCGGCCGATCTTTGCCGAGGCTAACGAGCGTTTTGCCGACCTTCTGGGGCAGGCCGACTTCCTGCCGCCCTTCGAGCTCTATACCCGCCTGCTGAGCGAGGGCAGCGCCCGCCAACGGTTCGTCGCACGGCTGGGGCATGCTGCGCTCGAGCCGATCGAGGCCTTTTTGGCGCAGACGCTCGCCTACGAGCGCGGCCACCCGCCCTCGCTGCAGGGTTTTTTGCATTGGCTGCGGGCAGACACGACCGAGCTGATCCGCGACCCCGACCGGCCCCGCGACGAGGTGCGCGTGCTGACGGTGCACGGCGCCAAGGGCCTCGAGGCGCCGGTAGTGGTGCTGGCCGACACCACCTTCGTGCCGGACTTCCAGGACCGGCTGCTGTGGCTGGAGCAGGAGGGCCTGCCGCTCTGGAAGGTCGGGGGCAATCGCCGCGACCAGGTCAGCGCACAGGCGCACGCGGACGCGCGGGCGCGCCAGCTCGAGGAGCAGCGCCGGCTGCTGTATGTGGCGATGACCCGGGCGCAGGAGCAGCTGATCGTGACCGGCTGGGAGCGCAAGCGCGCGCCCAAGGATGTCAGCTGGTACGAGCTGATCACCGCCGGTCTCGAGCGGCTGCCCGAGGCGCAACGTGTCCACATGCGCCTTGCGCCGGAGGCCGAGGGACCAGGCTGGCGTCTGAGCACGCAGCGCGTGTCCCGGCCGCGCCAGCTAGGCCTGTCGCTCGAAGCGCAGGCCCGCGAGGCACAGCCGCCCGCCTGGCTGGCGCGCAAGGTGCCCGTGGAGCCTGCCATGACGCGACCGCTCAGCCCGTCGCACCTGGACGAGGCGAGCGATGCCGCCGCCTCGCCGCTCGACGACATCGATCGCTACCGGCGCGGCCGGCTGATCCATCGCCTGCTGCAGAGCCTGCCGGATCGGCCTGCCGGCGAGCGGCCGGCGGCCATGGCGCGCTTCCTGGCCCAGCCGAGCCTGGCGCTGAGCGCAGACGAGCAGCAGGAGATCGCCGGCGAGGTCGCGGCCGTGCTCGAGGCGCCCGAGATCGCGCACGCCTTCGGGCCGGGCTCGCGGGCTGAGGTGCCGCTGGCCGGCGCCCTTGCCGGGCCGCCGGCCGGGGGGCAGGTGCTTGCCGGTCAGGTCGACCGTCTGGTGGTCGGCGAGCAGGAGGTGCTGGTGATCGACTACAAGACCAACCGGGCTCCGCCGGCGACCACCGACCAGGTGCCGGCGGTCTATCTGCGGCAGATGGCGGCCTATAGTGCGCTTTTGCGGCAGATCTACCCGGGCCGGCAGGTCCGCTGCGCCCTGCTTTGGACCCGGGGGCCGAGCCTGATGCCGCTCAGCGAATCCCTGCTCGCGAGCCATGCACCACAGACATGGCAGGGTCGTGCGATCGGCGGTGCCGAGGGTTGAAAGCTGTGGATAGATGCACCAACTGCGCTTGACGCTCGCCGCGCGCTCGCTCAATGTCGATCGCGCAAGGGCGTCAGCGCCCTCGTGGCCATGGGCCAACCTGCCGCAGAGGCACCAATCTGGGGTTTGACGATGACGATCATTCAGACCACCGACGCCTCCTTCGAGGCCGACGTGCTCGAGTCGGAAGTCCCGGTCGTGGTCGACTTCTGGGCCGAATGGTGCGGCCCCTGCAAGGCGATCGCGCCGTTGCTGGAGGAGCTGGCCGCCGACAAGAACGGCCAGATCCGGATCGCCAAGGTCAACATCGACGACAATCCCATGACCCCGACCAAGTACGGCGTGCGGGGCATTCCGACCCTGATGCTGTTCAAGAACGGTGAGATCAGCGCGACCAAGGTCGGCGCCGCCCCCAAGGGCAAGCTGTACGAGTGGGTCGAGGAGGCGCTCTAGCCTGCGTGGACCGATCGCCTGATGCGACGCCCCGCCCTCGGCGGGGCCCTTGCTGGCGGACATGAGCGAGGCATCACAGGCGCCCGCAGCCTGGCAAGCCTTTCTCGAGCGTTTTCCGGCGACCGAGACGGTCGATCTGATCCTGCCGGATCTTGCGGGTATCGCACGCGGCAAGCGGCTCTCGGCCGCCGGCTTCGCGAGCGGGCTCGAGGGCGCCTTGAGCTTTCCGGGCTCGCTGTACGGCATGGACGCGACAGGCGCCAATGTCGATGAATTGGGCCTGATCTGGGAAGAGGGCGACCCGGATCGGCCGTGCCTGGTGGATCCTTCGACCTTTGCGCCGGTGCCGTGGCGGGCCGGCGGCGCCCAGGTGCTGGCCGGGCTCGGCGACAAGGGCGGGGGACCTTCGTTCGCCGATCCGCGCGCGCTGCTGAACTCAGTCGCCGCCCGGTTCGCGCCCATGGGCCTGCAGCCGGTCTGCGCGCTCGAGTTCGAGTTCTATCTGCTCGAGCAGCACCTTGGCCGTGACGGTCGGGCACGCCCGCTCCGCCGCCAGGCGGCTGCTGCCCAGGCTGGCTCCGGCCAGCTGTTCGGGCTGGATGCGCTCGACGAGCAGGACGGCTTCTTCGCCACGCTCGCGCAGTACTGCGAAGCCCAGGATCTGCCGGCCAAGGGCGCGCTGTCCGAGTACGCGAGCGGCCAGTACGAGGTCAATCTCGGCCATGTCGCCGACCCGCTGCGCGCGGCCGACCACACGTTCCTGCTGAAGCGCGCGATCAGGGCAGCGGCCCGGACGGTCGGCGCGCTCGCGACCTTCATGGCCAAGCCATTCGAGGACGGCTCCGGCAGCGGGCTGCACGTTCATGTCAGCCTGGTCGATCGGGACGGGCAGAACCACTTTGCGGCGCACCCGGCAGGGCTCGGCCATGCGATCGGCGGTCTGCAGGCGACCATGGCGGAGAGCATGCTGCTGTGCGCGCCCAACGCTAACAGCTACCGGCGGCTGCAGCCCCGATCCTACGCGCCGCTGGCGGCCACCTGGGGCCACGACAACCGCACGGTGGCGCTGCGCGTGCCGTCGGGCCCGGCGGCGGCGCGCCGGATCGAGCATCGGCTCGCCGGCGCCGATGCCAGCCCCTATCTGGTGCTGGCGGCGGTGCTCGCAGGCATCCATCACGGCCTCGCCCATCGGCTCGAGCCGGGCCCGCCGACTTCCGGCAATGCCTATGCCAAGGCCTTGCCCGACCTGCCGGTCAGCTGGGAGCGGGCGCAGGCGGCGCTCGCCGACGCAGCGGTGCTGCCCGGCTATCTGGGCGAACCTTTCTGCCGGCTGTATCGTGTCTGCCGTGCGGCCGAGCGGGCGCGTTTCGAGCAGGTGGTGACGCCACTCGAGCACAGCTGGTATCTGCGCACGGTGTGAGCGCGCTCGCTCGACACGGCATGGGAGGTGTCATGAGCCTGTGGACCGGCCTTCGTCCTGCCCTGGTGGCGGTCCTGCTGCTCGGCGCGGCGCCGGCGCTCGGCCAGACGCCAGCGGCGGGCCAGCCAGCTGCGGTGGATCAGCCGCCAAGCCGGCCGGATGCCGCCGCGCAGGCGCTGGCCCAGCATCTGCGCCTGGGCACCGGCACGGGAAGCGAGCGGACCGCCGAGCTTCTGGCGATGCTCGCGGGCTTCTACCAGGAGCGGCAGATGGCGCCGCTCTGGCTCGACGCCGACGGCCCGAGCGAGCGTGCCCGAGCGCTTGCCGCGGTGCTGCGTACCGCCGATCAGCGCGGGCTCGAACCCGAGGACTACGACGCCTCGATCATCACGGGCCTGCTCACCTCCAAGACGCCCCAGCAGCTTGCCGAGCTCGAGCTGCGGCTCAGCCTGGCCCTGGTCGAGATCACCTCGGACCTGGCCTCGGGCCGGCTCGAGCCGCACAAGGTCAATCCCGAGCTGTTCGTCTACCCGCAGGAGGTCGATCCGGCGCAGGTGATCCGGGCCGCGGCCGATGCCGCCGACATCGCCGGATTCGTCGCCGCCTTCGAGCCGGCCCAGTCGGAATACCGGCGGCTCAAGGCCGCGCTCGCCGACTACCGGGCGCTGGCTGCTGCCGGCGGCTGGCCGACCGTGCAGGACGGCCCGACCCTCAAGCCCGGCATGACGGGTCCGAGAGTGACGCAGCTTCGCGCGCGCCTCGACGTGCCGGCCGCTGCGGGCAGCGATCCCGAGCTGTTCGACCAGGCGCTGGCCGCGGCGGTCGAGCAGTTCCAGGAGCGGCACGGGCTCGAGCAGGACGGTTTTGTCGGCAAGAACACGCTGGCCGAGCTGAACGTGCCGGTCGAGCAAAGAATCCGCCAGATGCTGCTCAACATGGAGCGCCGCCGCTGGATGCCGGACGATCCCGGCGAGCGCTACGTGTTCGTCAATCTTGCCGACTTCGAGCTGAAGGTGGTCGACGGGCCCAAGACCGTGTTCGACACCCGCGTGGTGGTCGGCGCGCCCTACCACCGCACGCCGGTGTTCAGCGACGAGATGACGTATATCGAGATCAATCCCTATTGGAACGTGCCGCCCAGCATCGCCCGCAACGAGCTGCTGCCCAAGATCAAGGCCGATCCCGGCTATCTCGCCGCCAACAATTTCGAGCTGTTGAGCGACTGGAGCGAGGGCGCCACCGTCCTGGACCCCTACGCGATCGACTGGAGCACGGTGCGCCCGGAGACCTTCGCCTACAAGCTGCGTCAGGGGCCAGGCCCCGGCAATGCGCTCGGCCACATCAAGTTCATGTTTCCCAACCCGTTCAACGTCTATCTGCACGACACGCCGGCGCGCAGCCTGTTCGCCAAGGACCAGCGCAGCTTCAGCCACGGCTGCATCCGGGTCGAGAACCCCGAAACGTTCGCGAGCTTCGTGCTGGCCAAGCAGCCCGGCTGGTCCCAGAAGGAGATTCACGACGCGATCGGAACCGGCCAGCGTCAGATCGTGCCGCTGACCGAGCCGCTGCCGGTCCACATCGCCTACCTGACCGCCTGGGTGAACAAGGACGGCAGCGTCAACTTCCGGCGCGATGTCTACGGCCGCGACGCCATCCTGGCCGCCGACCTGCTCGGCCCGGAGGCGTAGCGTCCGCATGCGCGCCCGGCACCCCCCTGCCCGGTCGTCGAAGGAGGCCCGCTCTCGGTTGACTCGGCACGGCTGACAGACAACAGTCCCGTCCGGCGCTCTCAGAGGGCAGTGCCGTGGCCACGGAACGGGTCGAGCGCAGGCTCGCGGCGATATTGGCCGCGGATGTCGTGGGATACTCGCGGCTCATGGCAGCCGACGAGGAGGGTACGCTTGCCCGCCTGAAGGCGTTGCGCCGCGAGTTCATCGATCCCCGGACCAGCGCGCATCACGGCCGCATCGTCAAGCTCATGGGCGACGGCGCGCTCGTCGAGTTCGCGAGCGTGGTCGACGCCGTGCGCTGCGCCGTGGACATCCAGCGGGGCATGGCCGAGCGCAATGCCGATACGGCCACGGAGCAGCAGATCGCGTTCCGCATCGGCATCAACCTCGGCGATGTGATCATCGACGGTGACGACATCTATGGCGATGGCGTCAACGTCGCGGCCCGGCTCGAGGGCCTGGCCGATCCCGGCGCCGTGGTCATTTCCGGCACCGCCTTCGATCAGGCGAAGAACAAGATCGACGCCGGCTTCGAATATCTGGGCGAGCAGCAGGTCGAGAATCTGCCCGAACCGGTTCGCACCTACCGTGTGCTGCTCGACCCCGAGGCTGCCGGCACGATCAAAGGGGAATCTCGCAGGAGATTGCACTGGGGCTGGGTGGCCGCGGCAAGCGTCGTGCTGGTCATCGCGGCTACGGGCCTCGTCATGGACCTGATCCTGTCGTGGGAGCAACGCTCGGCACCGGGTGATGCTGCCCTGCCGCTACCCGACAAGCCCTCAATCGCGGTGTTGCCCTTCGATAATCTGAGCGCCGATCCAGAGGAGGAATACTTCGTCGACGGCCTGACCGACGACCTGATCACCGACCTCTCGAAGGTGTCCGGGCTGTTCGTGATCGCGCGCAACTCGGTCTTCACCTACAAGGACCAGGCCGTGGACATCCGGAAGGTCGCCGAACAACTCGGCGTGCGCTACGTGCTGGAAGGCAGCGTGCGGCGCGCCGGCGGCCGGGTCCGAATCAACGCCCAGCTGATCGAGGGCAGCACCGGGCGGCATGTCTGGGCGGACCGGTACGACCGTGAGTACGCCGAGATCTTTACCCTGCAGGACGAGGTGATCGCCCGCATCGTCGAAGCGCTCGAGGTCGAGCTGAGCGAGACCGAACAGAACCAGGTAGCGCGTCTGCCGACCGAGAATCTGGAGGCCTACAATTCTTATCTGCGCGCCGAGGACCTGATCTATCGCTCGGATCGCGCGTCGGTGGCCGCTGCGCTGGGCCTTTATGAGAAGGCGCTCGCGCTCAGACCCGAACTTTGCCGACGCCTATGCGGGCTACGCCAGGGTCGCCGCTGATGTCCTCGCCTACAACTATGCCGACGCGCTACCTGCCGCCGTGGCACAGAAGCGCGCCTATGAGACGGCGAGCCGAGCGCTAGCGCTGAACCCTCAGCTGTCGCGCGGCTACTCCGTTCTGGCGCTGCTCCAGATGGTCGATGGCGAGCATGAGCGGGCTATTGCGTCGGCGCGCAAGGCCGTGGAGCTCAGTCCGAACAGCGCGGACGCATATCTGAACCTGGCGGTTGTGCTCACCTATGCCGGACGGCACGACGAAGCGATTCAGGCGATGGACACGGTCCTTCGTCTAAACCCAAAGCCTCCAAGCTATGTGCACGACTATCACGCGCTGGTTTTGTACATGAACCATCGCTATGCCGATGCGGTCGCAACGCTGGACACGGCAGAGAATGTCGCCAAGAGCGACCTTGCATTGCAAACGCTCGCCGCGGCCTATACGCGCCTTGGTCGAACTCGACGAAGCCAAGGCTACGGTCGGAAGAATCTTAGAAAGATACCCCGAGGACAGCATTGCTGTATATCGTGTGACTTATGCGCATCATGCGCGGCAGGAGGATCTGAACCATCGCCTAGAGCCACTGCGGGTCGCTGGGCTGCCGGAGTGGCCCTATGGCTTCGAGGGCGATGATGAGGACCAAATTCGGGGCGACGCCATCGACGCGTTGACCTTCGGCCGCACGTGGGTCGGGGAGCTCGCTGTCACCGGTGTCGGGCCCTTCATGCGATATACCGATCGCGACGGTTCCTTTGTCGAGCGCGGCTCCGAGAATCAATCAGTGGGGACTGCTACACGGGACGGCGATCTGCTTTGCCTGCAAACTCCGGGCCTCTTCATGGGACGCCGCTATTGCGGTCCGCTCTACCGCAACCCGAACGGCACGCCCGAAAAGCAGGACGAGTACAGCTTCGTGAGCGCCTCCGGCATAAGACGGTTCACGGACCAGGCCATGAGGCCGATCACGCGCTACTGTGCCGTCAGCCGTGCCTCGACTTTCGCCCAGTTCGCATCCGCCTTGGCGCGCCACTCGTCGGCGTGCTCCTCGAATACCTGCGCATAGCCCTTGTCATAGAACAGGTAGAGCTTGCCATCGATGATGCGCCACGCTTCGGGATCGACGTTGGTGGTGACGCCTGTGGTCACGTCGGCATAGAGAACCTCGCCGGCGCAGTAGCCGCCATATTGCGGGGCGTACCTTACCGGACTGGCAGCGAACATGTCCCGGTGTTTGGTGCTGGCGAACTGCCAGGTCTCACCGAGAAACTCCTGGCTGAAGTCGGGTGAGCCTTTGACCGCCCGCAACTCCGTAAAATACGCCACCGGGTCGTAGCCCTTGATGGCGACGCCGCCGAAATAGCCTGTGTTCACCGTGCCATCCGCGGCGGCGGAGCCACACCAAGCCTGCGCTAACGTCGCGACGATCGCGGCCGACAGTGCCATGCTAATCTGCTTCGTTAGGGACATTTCCCTTACTCCCGCGTTGGGTGACGCACAAGGATTCCAACCCTCGCCCTAGGGCTGACCCGCAAGGCAATCAGAGTAGGCGGGCTCTTCGAGGATCTCAATCGGCTGACACTTGGCGCCCGCCTGCTGCAGCTTCGCCACTACATCACTATGTCCCCGCCAGATCGCCCGGGTCAGCGGCGTATAGCCATTCCTCTCAGTAGCCTCGAGAGCGGCACCGCGCTCGATCAACAACTGCACCATACTCGCGCGTCCTTCCTCGGCCGCTACCGAAAGCGGTGTGACAGCGGCCTTGTTCTGCTGATCGTTGACATCCGCACCCTTGGCGAGAAGCAGCTCGGCGACGTCGACATCGTCGACATAGGCCGCAGCGTGCAGCGGCGTGAATCCACCCTTGTTGCTGGGCGTGGGTGTCGGCGCCCTGCACGATCAGAAAAGCCGCCACGTCGTCGTGATCGTTGAGGATGGCGAGGATCACCGGCGTCTCGCCGTTCTCGCCCGGGCCGTTGATCTCGACGCCCGAGGCGATCTGCGCTTTGACCTCCGCGAGATCACCATCGCGCGCCGCGTCATGCAAGGGGCCAGCCATCGAGGAAATGGTGCCGGCTAGAAATAGAACCAAGGCCGCGACGACTTTTGTCACATGAGCCTCCATGCCCCGAGCACAGTACGCCGCTCTCGGCGATCGCATCGGCTGCGCGACGCGCGCTTACGAGATCTGCGGCTTCGGGAAGCGAAGCGTGATGCGCAGGCCGGGCGCATTGTCGTCGAGCTCGATCCGGATGGCGTGTAGCGCCGCGATCGCCGCGACCAGGCTCAGGCCGAGGCCGCTGCCGGGCGTGGTGCGGCTTGCCTCCAGCCGGAAGAAGCGGCGGAACACCTTGTCCCGCGCGGCTTCGGGAATCCCGGGACCGTCATCGGCGAAGGTCGTCAGGACCTCGCCGCCAGCACGCTCGAGCGTCGCCTCGATCCGGGTTCCGGCCGGCGTGTGCTGCAACGCGTTCTCGATCAGATTGGCCAGCATCTGGGTCAGCAATTCGCGATCGCCTTCGATCGCGATCCCCTGCTCGATCCGCGCCTCGAGCCGATGCTCCGCATCTTCGGCCACCGGTTGATACACCTCGATCAGGGATTCCAGCAGCTCGGACAGATCGACCGGCCCAAATCCCGAACGGCGCACACCGGCCTCGATCTGCGCGATGCGCAGGAGCGCTCCGAAGGTCTCGAGGATCGCGTCGGTCTGCTCGATGGCCCGAGCGATCGCGCCACGCAGCTCGCCCGGACCGGCACCGCTCGAGCGTGCCATCTCGAGATCCTGGCGGAGCCGCGAGAGCGGCGTGCGCAGGTCGTGCGCGATGTCGCTCGACACCTGGCGCAGGCCGTCCGTGAGGTGCTGGATCGAATCGAGCATCGCGTTGATGTTGGCGGCCAGGCGATCGAGCTCGTCGTCAGCGCCGGTGCGCGCAATCCGCCTGGCGAGCTCGCCCCGGCAAATCTCCTCGCTGACCCGATTGATCGCCTCGATCCGACGCAGGGACACGGTGCTCATGACGATCCCGCCGATCAGGGCCAGCGGCACGGCGACCGCGATCGTGATCAGTGCGCTGCTGAGCAGCAGCTCCTGCAGCTCGCTCAGCTGCTCCGTGTCGTGCGCGACCTGGAGAAAACTGCCGTCGGCCAGCACGACGCCGTTGGCCAGCACGCGCTCGTCGCTCTCATCCTCGTCGTCTGCGCTCTGATCGGCCGGCAAGAGCATGGTGCGCCACCCGGACGCGGGATCCGTCGGCGGTAGCCCGCCGGCCAGACGCACGCCGGCGCGATCCTGGAGGAGATAGGCGAACTGGCGCGCCGCAGCGCCGCTGCGGCGCGCAGCGATCGCCTGCTCGAGCCCTTCGCGGCCCTGCCGGTCGAACTCGGCTTGCAGCGCTTGCAGCTCTACGGCTACCGCGGCATGCAACTGCTGCGACACGAGCCGCGTGCTGGCGAGATACACCACGGCCATGAGGACGATCGCGGAGAGGGTGAAGATCGCGATGTAGAGGAGCGCCAGGCGGAACGGTGCCGCCTTCAGCAGCCTAGCCGGGGACACCGATGCTATAGCCCGCTCCCCGTACCGTATGGATCAGCTCCACGTCGAAAGGCCGGTCGATCTTGGCGCGCAGACGGCTGATGTGGGTATCGACGACGCTTGTCTTGGGGTCGAAATGAAAATCCCAGACGTGCTCGAGCAGCATGGTTCGGGTCACAACCTGATCGGCGTGCTGCATCAGGTATTCGAGCAGGCGGAACTCGCGGGGCTGCAGGTCGATCGGCTCGCCCCGCCTGGTCACCCGGCGCTTGAGCAGATCCATCTCCAGGTCAGCGACGCGCAGCACGGTCTGCGCATCGGCAAGCGGCGGACGGCGCGCCAGCGCGTGAAGGCGGGCGAGCAGCTCGGAGAACGCGAAGGGCTTGACCAGATAGTCGTCGCCGCCGGCCTCGAGGCCCGCGACCCGGTCGTCGATTCCGCCCATGGTGGTCAGGAACAGGACCGGCGTCTTGATGCCGGCGCCGCGCAGGACCTTGACCAAAGCCAGTCCATCCATACCGGGCAGCATGCGATCGACGATCAGGACGTCATAGCCCGGCGCGCCACCCATGATCAGGCCATCGCGACCGTCCGTTGCCCGATCAACAACGTGACCGCGTTGCTCGAGGCCGCGGGTGACGTAGTCACGAGTGGCCGCGTCGTCCTCGACCAGAAGATACTTCATCCGACCTGCCTGAACCGCGGAGACCGCACACCTGCGGCGGGGGCCCGCATCTTACCGTCGAGCGTCCAAGCGGCGCAGAACAGCGTGGCAGACATGTGCCGCCGTCCGCTCTGTCACGAGCATGGTCTGCGGCGTGATCGCGTCAAGGTCGCAAACGCCGCAGTTCGGTCGGCCCGCCGCCGCCTGGCGCTGCCCCCTGGGGCGAAGACAGCGCCGTCGGCGGCCGGGGCAAGGGAGCTCGGGCCAGCCGGCCCGGGTCCCAAGCCTGCTCAGTCGTTGTCGCTGTCGTGATCGCCTCTCCGTCCGCCTTCGTCATCACCGGACCAGCCACTGTCATGCCCATTGTGGTCCTCGGCGCTGCTCGTCCCGTGATCATTGTGGTTCTCGACGCTGCTCTGCTCGTTGCGGTCTTGGCTCGCGGAGCTGCCGGACTGGTCGGTATCGTAGTCGGTGTCGCCGCCAGGCTCGTCAGGATCGCTGCCCTGGAGCAGCAGGGGCACGCCGGACTTTTCGTTCTCGGCTTGCGTCCACGACGCGGTGCCGTCCTGGGGGCTCTGGTCGGCAGCCGCCTGTGCCCGCGGGCCGACCTGGTCGGCCTGCGACGCGGCCTGAGAGGCGGTCGTGCCGAACAGGGCCGTCGTGGCCAGGATCGACACGGCAAGAAGCTTTGCTCGGTTCATGTGCCTGTTTCCTTCGATGGCGCCGCGATCGGCCTGCGATCGGGCTCGAGGAAACAGATAGCGCTGGCGCATCGCCGCAACTTTGCTCGAACCCTACGGATTGGTAAGGGTCATGCCTGTGTGGTGCGGCGCGATCTCGTGCTGCGATGGCGACCGGCCGGGCTCGGGCCGAGCCGCTGCCGATCGCCATCGCCTACCTGACCGCCCGGGTGAACAAGGACCGCAGCGTCAATTTCCGGCGGGACGTGTATGGCCGCGACGCAGTCCTGGCCGCCGACCTGCTCGGCTCGGAAGCGTAGCGTCGGCCGGCTTGCTTTCAACGTTAGCGTCAGCGACACTAGCGTCCCCTGACGTATAATGGCAGGCGACGGTTCCATGGCTGACGGCGATCATTTGAGCCGACGGGAGGTGCAGGTAGCACGGCTGTACGCCGAGGGCCACAGCTACAAGGACATTGCGGACCTGCTTTGCATTGCGCCCGCGACGGTCCGTACGCATCTGAATGCGATCTACCGGAAGCTCGAGAAATTCGGAGCAAGATTTCAGCTCGTTCGCTGCGTCGAGAAGGAACCGGCCGCCGATTCCGGCGCTGCCTCGGGCCCTAGGGAACCCGCGCCGGACCCGGATGCGACACACCACGAGTGCGCCGATCCCTCCGTCGCAACCCTGCTGCAGGAACTCGGCCTGCATCAGTATGTGACGGCCTTCGCCGCGAATGCTGTTGACATGGCGGTCCTGATGACCTTGACCGACAGCGATCTGCGCGAACTCGGGATCCAGCCCATGGGGCATCGCAGACGTCTCGTTGCGGCCCTCGAGCAACGCCGGGCGAGCACCGACAGCGCAGACGAGTCGGCCGACGAGGTGCCATCCTCGCCGATGCTCGGCCCGCTCGCCGAGCGCCGCCATCTTACCATCGCGTTCGTCGATCTGGTCGGGTCGACGGAACTCTCGATGCGGCTCGACCCCGAGCAGATGCGGGATCTGCTCGATGGATATCATAGGGTCGTGGCGAACGAGGTGGCGAAGTTCGACGGCTATGTCGCGCAGACGATGGGCGACGGAGTCCTCGTGTATTTCGGCTGGCCGCACGCTCATGAGGATGATGCCGAGCGCGCGACTTGGGCCGCGCTGGCGGTCCGGGCAGCCATCGGTGCTCTTCGCCGCGAGCAAGGTGCGCCGCTGGCGGTCAGGATCGGGATCGCGAGCGGGCTCGTCGTGGTCGGTCAGGACCTGCGTCGTGATGCTGTGGTCTTCGGCGATACGCCTAACCTCGCGTCCCGACTCCAGGGGCTTGCGAGCCCAGGCCAGATCGTGATTTCGCCCAGGAGCACCAAGCTGGTCGGCAGCGTTTTCGATCTAGCAAGTCTCGGATTTCGCCGCATCAAGGGGGTCCACCAGCCGGTCGAAGTCTTCGAGGTGCGGGGCCCACGTGCGGAAGCGGTACGGTTCGAGGCGCGCATCCGGCAAGGGCTTGCCGACATGGTCGGACGCACGCTCGAGCTGAGCCTGCTGGAGGAATGCTGGCGTCGAGCCGTCGGGGGCGAAGGCCAGGTGGTCCTGCTGACCGGCGAACCGGGCATTGGCAAGTCCCGCCTCGTCAGAGCGCTGCGGGAACTCCGAGCACCTGGCGCCGGCGACCCGGGCCACGATCCAGTGCTCGCCCTACGATGCCCAAGTCGCCCTTTTCCCGTTCGCTCAACAGATCACGCGCAGCCTCACGCCAGACGGCCAAGCACGTCGGCCAGACCAGCGGGCGAGGCTTCAGCAACTGCTCGCCGATGTCGCCTGCCACTCGCATCGGGCGTTCCTCGCGCTCGCACGTCTGGTATCGGTCACAGAGGATGACGATCCGCCGCCACTCGACGCCCGGGAGGAGCGCCATGTAACCCTCGATGCCCTGGCGGACCTGACCCTTGGCGCGTCCCATCAGCATCCACGGCTGATCCTGATCGAGGATGCACATTGGATCGATCCAAGCTCACGCGAGCTGGTCGACCGGCTGGTCGAGCTCGTCTCTGTGCTCCCCGTTCTGCTGGTCATCACGGCTCGGCTCGAGTTTGCGCCGACATGGCATCACGGGAGCCACGTCACGATCCTCAACCTCAGTCGTCTCAACGTCGGCCCTGCCGCGCTCCTGGTCGATCGGATCGCGGCGCCGACAACGCTGAAGACGGGGATCCGCGATGAGATCGTCGCCAAGGCGGACGGTGTCCCCTTGTTCGTCGAGGAGCTGACCAAGGCGGTGCTCAACTCCGAGCGCGACGCGCATCAGGCACGGTCGACCTCGGCGGCCGGCCATGATCCACTCGCCATTCCGGCGACACTCCATGATGTTCTGATGGCGCGCCTGGATCGGATGCCTGCAGCCAAGACCGTCGCGCAGACGGCTGCCGCGATCGGGAGGCAATTCGAGCACGGACTGCTCTGCGCGGCAGCCCCGTGGCCGCAAATGCAGCTGGAGGAAGGCCTCGATCAGCTTGTGCGAGCAGGCTTGCTCTTACGACGCGGCCGGCCGCCCGGCGCGACTTACCGTTTCAAGCACGCTTTGATTCGAGACGAGGCCTATCAGAGCCTGTTGGTGCGGGATCGTCGGCTGATCCATGGCCGCATCCTGCGCGCGCTCGAGCGGACCCGGGATACGACCACCGATGGTGCCCCCGCCACCCAGGTCGAGGAGCTCTCGGCGCTCGCATATCATGCCTCGCTCGCCGAACTCTGGCCCGAGGCGGCTCAATACCACCACCGCTCCGGTCTCGCTGCCCGCGGACTCTGGGCGATCGATGAAGCCATCGGACAATTTCGTGCGGCGCTTGAAGCATACGAGCACATGGCGTCCCATGAGCCCGGCGCCCAGCACGATCGACGCGACGCGATGATGTCGACGAAGCTCGCCCTGTGTAAATCCTTCTATTTCGCCGGCAGATTTCGGGAGAGCCATGAACTCCTCAACAGCTCACGAGACGAGCTGGCCGCCATCGACGATCCGCGGCTTCGCGGCCGGGCCCGATACTGGCTGGCGCGTCTGTCCTCCAGGGTCGGGCAACGCGGCAGCGTCCGGCGGTTCGCCGAACTCGCGATCGCGGACAGCCTGAGCTGCGGTGACAAGGCGACCACAGCGGACGCTTACAACGTTCTTTGCGTCAGGCACTTCTTTGCCGGCTTACCCGACGACAGCGTCGCAGCGGGACGACGAGCGATCAGCTTTCTCGAAGGCGACGGGCCGAGCGAGAGCCTTGGATTCGCTCACCACTACATCGGGATGGCCCACCTCTTCGCCGGGCGGTTCAGGCACGCGATCGACGAGACCACGAGTGTCCTTCAGATCGCCCGTGCGCTCGATCATCCCCGTCTCGCCTGTTACGGTCGCGCGATTCAGGGCTGGGCACTTGGCATGCTGGGACAGCATCAAGAGGGCCTGGGTCACCTCAAAGACGCGAATGCCATCGCTCCCGACGAGGCAACCAAAATCTTCACGGTTGGATATGCGGGCTGCATCCAACTCGAGGCAGGGGCGCTCGACGCAAGCGCTGCGAGTCTGCGCGAAGCGCATACGGCGTGTCTCGCTTTCCCCTCCCCGCAGTTCGCCGCCCTGTTCGGCGCCGTGCTTGCCGACGGCCTGCGCCGGCTGGGCAGGCCGGCCGAAGCCGAGGCCGTCGCAGAGAAATCGCTCGAGGTCGGGCGAGCGGCCGAATTTCCGTTTGCCGTGGGCCTCGCGGTGCGTGCGATGGCACGGCTGGCCGAGGCGCAAGCCGATCGCGTTGCCGCGATCGACCTTCTTCGCCAGGCCACCGAGATCCTGTCGTCAGCGGGCGCAGCATTCGAACTCGCCGAAACCTACGTGGAGCTCGCCTCGATCACCGCCCGGAACCAAGAGAGCCCGGTTGCCTATGCCCACAAGGCAGAGCAGCTGTTCCGGCGGCTCGGCTTTGCGGCCCGCGCTACCAGCATTCCCGCCGGATCGGCGCAGACCTGATTCACGGCCCGGCCCTCATAGCGCAATTTCACAGAAGTGCGCAACCAGCGCATCCGCAAATTCGGGGTCGTTCACGTGATACGGCAGGCTGATCAAATGGCGTTTCGCTGTGGGCTTGAGCGTCGTCTTGATGGCGTCGAGCAACGCCTGATTGGCCACCGGATCGAAGAATGGTCCCCCGGGGGTGTCGATCGATGACGTGCCGCCCCGCGGCAGGAGAAAGCGTACCGGACCCTCGCAGGCGTTCAGCTTGCGAGCGATCCAGACGCCGATGCGGCCATACTCCTCGGCCGATGGACGAACCAGGGTCACCTCGGGATTGTGGGCGTAGATGGTGCGGTCGCGATACGCTTCGGGCACGGTTTCCGGCGCGCGGAATTTCAGGCAGTCGAGCGCTCCGCACGCGCCGACATAAGGCAATCGGCTGCGCGCGACGCCATCGAACCGGTCCGGGCCACAGGGGAACATGCCGCCCAGCAACAGGTCTGTGACTTCGGTCGGCGCCAGATCGATCATGCCGGTGAGCAGCCCTGATTCCGCAAGCTTCTCCATGGTGGGCCCACCCGTTCCAGCGGCGTGAAAACTCAAGCATTCGTAGTCGGGCGCGAGCAGGTCCATGACGCGCTCCTGGCATTCCGTGGTGACGCCTGCGGTCGTAATCCCGATCGCGGGACGATCCAACTCGCTCACCGCCACGGGTCGGGTCATCATGCCGATCAGACCGTTCACGGCGTTGCTCAGGATCGTCCGCGAGATCCAATTCAGGCGGTCGATGTCGGTGACTGAGGGGATCATGATGATGTCCGAGAGGCCGACGAACGGACGGATGTCGCTTGCGGCAACGGCTGACACCATGATCTTGGGCACGCCCACCGGCAGACCCTGCATGGCCGGCGTGATCATCGTCGTCCCGCCCGAGCCGCCCAGGCCGATCATCGCGCCGACGTCGTCGCGGCTCGAGACGTAGTGGACCAGCGCGGTGCCCATGGCGCTCACCGCGCGGCCGCGATCGGCGGCGAAAATCTCGACATCGGGTTCCGGGTGGTGCGCCGCGACCTCCTTTGCCGTGACCTCGGCACCCTCGCCTTCCCGGCGGGTTCCGATGTCGACCAGGACCGAGTCAATGTCGGCCTCATCCAAGAGACGTTTCACAAACCGCAGTTCATCACCTTTTGTGTCGAGAGTTCCTACGATATAGACGCACCTACTCATCGTGCCTTCCCCAGTATGTGTTCCAAGGCAGGGCCGCAGGTCGACCGTGCCGAAAGGCTAACCGAAGCCCACATGCTCACTCTTCTGACGTCGACTTACCATCGAGCACGTGGCGTATTCTTGGTAGGCCAGATGACGCAGTTTTGCTCGCTCCCAGCCAGGAGACCGGCGAGCCTGAGAGCATTCACCGGTCCGCTGCTGGCAAGAGGGTGTCGGGCCAGCCGATCCGCAGGTTAGCGGACCATGACCGCACTCCCCTCTTGGGCGGGGGGCAGCCCCGCTAGGTGAATCTCACCTCCAAGTGCTTGGCGACACCTTTGGCAGCGCTCGGCATCGTCGCCGTCCCGGTTCCGCGATCCTGGGAGCCGATCTGCTCGGAGGCTTAGTGGTCGCGATGACCAGGCAAATCCGAAGCTGGCAAGGCTTTTAGCTAGAATTGCCAATCCGGCCTCAATCCTGCATCTGGTGCCAAAGCGCGGCCGATCTTAGTGGGGGGCCCATGGTCGAAGAGCAAGGAGGAAACGCCGAAAGCTTCGAAGGCGGCTGCACCTGCGGCGCGGTGCGCTATCGGATGACCCGTCGGCCGATGGTCGTGCATTGCTGCCACTGCCGCTGGTGCCAGCGCGAGACCGGTGCCTCGTTCGCCCTCAATGCCATGATCGAGGCCGATCGCGTGCTGCTGCTGCGCGGCGAGCCGGAGATGATCGACACGCCCTCGCTGAGCGGCAAAGGCCAAAAGATCCTGCGCTGTCCGACCTGCCGGATCGCGCTCTGGAGCCACTATGCCGGCGGCGGCGACAAGGTCTGCTTCGTGCGAGTCGGCACGCTCGACCAGCCCGACCGGCTGCCGCCCGACATCCACATCTTCACCGCATCCAAGCAGCCCTGGCTGCAGCTGCCGCCGGACGTGCCCGCGATGCCCGAGTACTACGACCGCGAGATCCATTGGCCGGCGGACAGCCTCGCGCGGCGCAAGGCGCTGCTCGGATAGCGCAGTCTTCGCTCACATCGAACCGGCTCCGCTAGGGCGTCTGGTCGACCCGATAGATCGTGGCGCTGGTGCTGACCTCGTGGGTCAGGACCACCAGGGGTACGCCGATCGGGCTGTCACCGGCCGGGATGAACAGCACGCCTTCCGTCTCGAGGTCGCCGGCGGCCGCGCATTCCTCCGAGATCGGCCGCTTGTCCTCGCAGACCTCATTCGGATCGACCGTGAAGTCGCGGTAGTTGATGTACTGCTGAAAGGCCGGCGCGTTCGGGTCGCTGATGTCGTAGACATAGACCCCGCCGATCCGCTCGGGCCCGATGAAGACGTAGTCGCGGCCATCGACCTGTCCCACGGCCAGCTCCTCGGGCTCCGGCCCGCGCGAATCACTGCGCTGGTCGAACTCGATGCTGGTGCCGGAGCAGTTGAAGCATGCGGGCACCGCATCCGCGATGATCTGCTCGAGATCGTCGCCGCTGTCGAACACCAGCGTGCCGTCATCGGTCCAGATCGCGAAGGAGCGTGAGCCCAGGACGAACAGCTGGTCGAACGCGCCGTCGCCGTCGAGGTCGCCGTCGGCGTTCGTGACCCGCAGCCGCCCGAGGTTGCGGTCCCGCTGCAGGGTGGCGGCGTTCGGGAACACGTCCGGATCGAGCGTGAGATCGCGCACCCGCACGTCCTCGCTGAAGCCCTCATAGTCGCGGGGATCGCCTTCGTTCGCCGTCACCAGGAAGGTCTGACCCTGGACATCGTAGGCCGCGAAGATGTCGGGCTGGTAGAACGATCGGATCGGCCATGGCCGGATATTGATCTCGCCATCCTCGTCGCTGGCGTCGAGGCCGCTGCCCGGCACACCGTGGTCCTTCGAGCCGAGCGCGAAGATGTCCACCATCTGCCGCCCCGGGATGTCGATCACGGCCATCGCATTGTTGCGCTGCAGGCTGACCCAGGCCTTGCGGCCGTCCGGTGCGATGGCGAGCGCCTCGGGCTCCAGATCCTGCGCCACGCTCGCGCCCGGCCCGTAAATTTGCACGCCCTGCGCGATCAGCGCAGCTTTCTGGTCGTTGAGGTGCCTGAAGCCAAGCTGCACGGCCTTTGGCTTGATGTTGCAGGCCGCACCCCGGCAGTCCGGATCGTCGATGCCGAGATCGATGATGCTGATCGAGCCCTCGGGGTTGATCGTGTATTCGTCGTTCGGCTCGCCCTGATTGGCCACCACCAGCGTGCGTCCGTCGGGCGTGAAGTGGAGTTCGACCGGCTTGGCGCCGACCCTGACGATGTCGCCGATCCGCTCGCCGTCCGTGTCAAAGAACAGCACCTTGCCCGGCAGCGTGCCGATCACGTTGGCCACGGCGACCGCCAGGATGCCGTGGCTCACGTCGACGCTGGCGGGAAAGCCGCCATAGCCGAGCACGATCAGCCGGCGAACGCGTTTCGGCTCGGTCGGGTCGTCGATGTCGACGAAGTCGACCCAGCCCCGACCTCCCGTGACCACGAACAGCAATCGGCTTTCCGGGTCGTAGGCAGCCGGCACCGCACCGCTGACGTTGAACAAGCCGACCGTGTATCGGCCGATCGGCACGAGCCGGATGGTGTTGTCATCGGCTTCCTTGCTGACCGGCGTGATGTCCGGTTGATCGACCGAGGCGCATTGCGTGAGAAGGATGCTCACGATTGCGAGCACAATACTCCGACCGAGAAAAGAGCTCATGAATACCTCCCAATGCCGTTCGTAGCCAACGTGGAATCGCATGCTTCAATCACGCCGTGCGACCCGCCCGGCGGATGTCGTGGCCCGGCCCACGTCATGAACTGCCGTCCCGGCCGGCGCGCTGTTGGCCGAGCCGGGCCCGGAGCTCGGTTTTCAGCACCTTGCCGTAATTGTTCTTCGGCAGGGCCTCGACCAGGCGGTATTCCTTAGGACGCTTGAAGCGGGCGATGCCGGCCAGGCAGTGGGCGTCCAGCAGTGCGGCGTCGCAGGGCTGGTCCGGCGCTGCCACCACGAACGCGACCACCGCCTCGCCCCACTGCGGATCGGGCCGGCCGATCACCGAGACCTCGGCGACCGCCGGGTGCTGCAGCAGCACCTCCTCGACCTCGCGCGGGTAGATGTTGCTGCCGCCCGAAATGATCAGGTCCTTGGAGCGATCGCGCAGGGTCAGGAAGCCGTCCTCATCGAGGGTGCCAACGTCGCCGGTGTGCAGCCAGCCGGCGCGCAACGTCGCAGCGGTCGCATCCGGATCCTGCCAGTAGCCGCGCATCACGCTGTCGCCCCGCACCAGGACCTCGCCGATCTCGCCCGGCGGTAGCGGCCGGTCGCCCTCATCCGCGACCACGACCTCGACCACCGCCTGCGCCATGCCGACCGAGGCGAGGCGCTCGCGGTAGCGCGGATGACCGTGATCGGCGTGCATCGCCTTGTCGAGCGCGGTGATGCACATCGGGCTCTCACCCTGGCCGTAGATCTGCGCCAGGCAATAGCCGAACACCGCATGCGCCCGCTCCAGATCGGCGAGATACATCGGCCCGCCGCCATAGACGATGGTCTTGAGGCCGGGATGCTCGAAGCGGGCGGCGTCGGGGTGCTCGGCCAGCCGCTTGACCATGGTCGGCGCGGCGAACAGGGTGATCCCGCCGCGCCCGCCGCCGCGGGGCGCCTGCAGCAGCGACAGGACCTCGGCCGGATCGAAGCCGGCCGCCTGCGGCAGCAGCTGGCAAGCGGCGCGCGCCGCATGTGGCAGGATGTAGAGCCCCGAGCCGTGCGACATCGGCGCGGCATGCAGAACGGCGTCCCCGGCCGCGATGGTGTCGACATCCGCCAGGTAGGCGAGGGTCATGGCCAAAAGGTTGCGGTGGGTCAACATCGCACCCTTGGGCCGGCCGGTGGTGCCGCTCGTGTAGAACAGCCAGGCGACGTCGTCCGGCACCACCTCGGTAAGCGGGATCGGGTCGGCCTCACAGAGCGCCCGGTGGTCGCGGCTGCCGATCTCGACCACGCGCTCGAGCGAGCCAAGCTCGTCCTCGAGCGGGCCGACGGTCTCGATCAGATCCGGCGTGACGAAGCACACCTTGGCGCCGGCATGGCCGAGGATGTGAGCCAGCTCGCGCCGGTGCAGCCTGGCGTTGGCCGGCACCATGGTCAGTCCGGCGTGCCAGCCGGCCAGCAGCAGCTCGACATAGGCCGGGACGTTGCTCATGACCAGGGCGACCCGATCGCCCGGTGCCAGGCCCGAGGCACGCAGCGCGCCGGCGATCGCGGCCGCGCGCCGCACCAGGTCGCCGTAGGTGAGCAGCACGTCCGGGCCCAGCGCGACCGCCGGCCCGTCGGCCAGTCGTCGGCCCGCGCGCACGAACAGGTTCGCGATGTTCACAAAGCCAGCCCCCATCCTGGCGGACGCCCTGAATGCCCGCCCTGCGAGGCGATTCCTTATCGGGTGCCATTCTGGCCGCGATCGCGCTTGGCCGGCAAGCCATTCCGGGGGTTGTCGCGATCGAGGGTGAACCAGCTGTTAACCATTCTATGGAAAGGTCGCGCTGGATTCATGGTTGCTTGGGCGGGACGAGCCCGGGAGGAGCTATGGCGATCCAGCCTCGACGTTGCTGGCCCGTGCTGATCATCATGCTGCTGAGCCTGCTCGGCTCGCCGGTCTGGGCGACAGAGCGATCCTTGGTTCGATCTCAGCAAGGCCGGGCTGCAGGCTTCGGACGAAGGTCGCCTGGCGGAGGCCGAGCAGCTGTTTCGTAAGGCGCTCAAGCTCAGCGAGCCGTTCGGCGACGACGATCCGCGCCGCGCGACCAGCATCAACAACCTGGCCTACATCCTGCACGCCCAGGGTCAGTACGGCGCCGCCGAGCCGCACTATCGCGAAGCCCTGATGATGCGGGAGAGCGCGCTCGGGCCCGATCATCCCGACGTCGCCCAGAGCTGCAACAACCTGGCCGAGCTGTATCGTGTGCTCGGGCGCTATGAGGAAGCCGAGACGTACCATCGCCGGGCGCTCAAGATCCGCGAGGAGCGGTTCGGCCCCGACCACCCCGAGGTGGCGCAGAGCCTGAACAATCTCGGCGTGCTGTACGCCAGCCAGGGGCGCCTCGACGAGGCCGAGCCGCTGTACGAGCGGGCGCTGCGGATCCGCATCGCCTCCTATGGCAACGACCATCTGACCACCGCCGAGACGCGCAACAACCTCGCCACGCTGTACTACGCCGAGAAGCGCTACGACGAGGCCGAGACGCTCTATCAGCAGGCGCTTGAGGTCGAGCAGAAGGCGCTTGGCCCGAGCCATCCCTCGCTCGCGACCACGCTTTCCAACCTGGCCGAGCTGCATCGGGTGCAGGGCGAGGTCGACCAGGCGATCGCCTTGCACGAGAAGGCGCTGGCGATCCGCGAGGAGTCGCTCGGGCCCGACCATCCGGAAACCGCGCAGAGCCTGAACAACCTCGCGGTCGCTCACTACGACGCCGGCCACTATGAGCGCGCCGAGGAGCTGTACCAGCGGAGCATCGCGATCAAAGAGAACGTGCTGGGTGCCGACCACCCGGAGCTGGCGCTCACGCTCAACAATCTGGCCGAGCTGTATCGCGTCCAGGCGCGCTTCGACGAGGCCCTGCCCTTGTACCAGCGGGCGCTCGAGATCGATCGGCGCAGCCTCGGCCCGGAGCACCCCAACGTCGCCCTGGGCCTGAACAACCTGGCGCTGCTGCACTACGATCGCGGCGCCTATGTCGAGGCCGAAGATTTGCTGCACCAGGCGCTGGCGATCGAGGAGCAGGCGCTCGGCGCGAACAGTCCCGACCTGATCAACACGATCGAGAACTATGCGATCGTGCTGCGGGTGCTGCGCCGGCACGAGGAAGCGGCACAGCTCGAGGATCGGGCCGGCCGGCTGCGCGCCGACCTCTGATTCCAGCCTCTACCTACTGACGAACCGGCCGCGGTGCCGGCATGTGACCCGCGTCGGGGCTCTATCGCTGCCGGACTGCCAAGCCTCGTTGCCCGGAATCGATCCGGCATCCAGGGCGCGATACGGGTTCATGGTGGCGGCTCTGTGATGCCCCGAGCCGCGCGCGCCAGCCGGTAGAGCCGCTCGCTGGTGACCGGCAGGCGATCGACCGCGCCGGGCATGCCCAGAGCGTCGTCAATGGCGGCGGCGATCGCGGCGCCGGCCGCGTTGATGCCGCCCTCACCCGCGCCCTTGACGCCGAGCGGATTGAGCGGGCTCGGGGCAGCCTGCGTGATCAGCGCTTCGATCGGCGGCGCGTCGGCCAGGCTCGGCATCAGGTAGTCGGCGAAGCTCGCTGCCAGCGGCTGACCGGCCGGGTCATAAAGAAACGCTTCGAGCAGGGCGCCGCCGATGCCCTGGACCGCACCGCCCACGATCTGCGCCTCGATCAGCAGCGGGTTGACCGCGCGGCCGACGTCGTAGGCGACCCAGATCCGCTCGATCGCGAGCCCGCCGGTCTCGGCATCGATCCGCACGACCACCGCCATGATGCCGTAGGGATAGGTCATGTGGTTCGTGGTGAAGCGCCCCTCGGCGCCCAGCACGACGCTGCGCGGTGAGCATGCTCCCGCCTGCACGGCAAGCTCGCGCGCGAGGTCGGCAAGACCGAGCGAAGGTCCGGCCTCGTCTCGATGGATGCGGCCCTGCTCGATCAGCAGATCGTCCGGGGCCGTCTGCAGCAGCGGGCCCGCCACGGCCAACAGCTTTTGCCTGAGCTCCTTGGCGGCGAGATGCACCGCAGACCCGGTCATGACCGTGGCGCGCGAGGCGAACGCCCCCATGCCGTCGCCGATCCGGTCGGTCTTGCCATGGGTCACGCGAATGCCCTCGAGCGGAACGCCAAGAGTCCCGGCGCAGATCTGCGCGAGCACGGTCTCGACGCCCTGGCCGACCGAGGCGGTGCCGGTCACCACCTCGATGGCGCCATCCGCCTCCAGCAGCACCAGGGCTTCGTCGAACGGTCCGAGCCCGCTCTTCTCGACGAACATGCCGAGGCCGAAGCCGACGCGCTCGCCGCCGCTTCGGCGCTCGCCAAGCCCGCGCACGAGGTCCGCGTGGCCGATGCGCTCGAGCAAATGCTCGAGCAGGCCGGCATAGTCGCCGGAATCATAGGTCACCTCGGTGCCGAGCGCGTCGAGGCCGCGATCGAATGGCATCGCATCGGCCCCGATCAGATTGACGCCGGCGAACGTCCAGCGGATCGAGCCCGAGGCGGCTGGCGATCGCATCGATCAGGCGCTCGCGCACGAAGGTGCTCTCGAACCGGCCAGGCGCCCGATAGGTGCCGGCAGGCGTCTTGTTGGTCAGCCGAATATGGCCGCGCGCCCGATAGGCCGGCACCACATAGGGACCGGGCAGAAGCGCCGCGGCGAGATCGGTGACGGTCGCCGCATGGGTGCGCACATAGGCGCCCTGATCGGTCCAGAACTGGTCGTCGATGCCGAGGATGAAGCCGCGCGCATCGACCGCGGCGCGGATCGCGTGGACCTGATCGCGCGCATGATTGGCCGCCACCAGGTGCTCGCGCCGATCCTCGATCCACTTGATCGGACGCTCCAGGCGCAGCGCCGCGAGGCATACCAGGACATCCTCGGGATAGAGCTCGCCGCGAATCCCAAAGCCGCCACCGACATGATCCTGATAGACGTGGATGCAATCGAGCGGCCGACCGAGCATGGCCGCGATGGCCTTGCGGTTGATGTGCGGGATCTTGGCAGCGCCATGGAGCTCGAGCATGTCGCGCGCCGCATCGTAGCGGGCGATCGCGCCACGCGTCTCGAGCGGCACCCCGCTGTGCCGGCCGACCGCGAGCTTGAGCTCGACGATCGTATGGGCCGCGGCAAAAGCCCGCTCGAGATCGCCGTAACCCTTCTCGACGATCGCCGCCTGGGTGGTGATGCCCGGCAAAAATTCCCCTGGCGCGCCGGTCGGATCGAGGCAGGGTGCCATCTCCTCGATCTCTGCGAACACCAGCTCGGCGGCATCTTCGGCTAGATACGGATCGTCCGCGAATACCACCGCGAGCGGCTCGCCCACATAGCGCAAGAAATCCTGGGCCAGGATCGGCTGCCGGTAGGGCTCGAGGCCGGACACCCGCACCTGCCGGAAATCGATCGGCGGCAGTGCCGCGACATCCCGACCGGTCCAGATCGCGACCACACCCGGCAGGGCGAGCGCCTCCTCGGTCTCGATCGCGAGCAGCCGTCCGAACGCGACCGGGGAGCGCACCACCCGCATGTGCAGCTGGCCGGGGAAATTGATGTCGGCCGCGAACCGTCCCTGTCCGGTCAGCAGCGGGCGGTCTTCGAGCCGCCTTATCGACTCGCCGAGGACCATGCCCTCATCTCGGCCGCCGCGGCACGCACCGCCGTCACGATGTTCTGATAGCCGGTGCAGCGGCACAGGTTCGAGGACAGCGCATCGCGCAGATCGTCGTCGCCGATCTCGGGATTGGCCTCGAGCACACCCAGCGCCAGCATCAGGAAGCCGGGCGTACAGAAGCCGCACTGCAGCCCGTGATGCTGCCAGAACGCCTGCTGCAGCGGATGCAGCCGATCACCGTCGGCGAGCCCCTCGACCGTGCGGATCTCAGCACCTTCCGCCTGGACCGCGAAAATCAGGCACGAGCGCACCGGCCGGCCGTCGAGCAGCACCGTGCAGGCGCCGCATACGCCATGCTCGCAGCCCAGATGCGTACCGGTCAGGCCGCAATTGTCGCGGATCGCATCGGCCAGCGTCCGGCGCGGCTCGACCTCGATCTCATGACGCGCGCCGTTGACCTCTAGCGTGACCTTCGCCTTGGTCATCGCGCTTCCTCCACGGGCCTGCCGCCCGCCTCAGCCTCGCGGATCAGCGCGCGAACCCGCTCGGGCGTGGCCGGCATCTCGAACACGCCGACGCCGAACGGTTTCAGCGCATCCGAGATCGCGTTGATCACCGCGGCCGGCGCGCCGATCGCGCCGCCTTCGCCGAGCCCCTTGGCCCGGGTCAAGGTCGCATCGCTCTCGGTCACGATGTGGTGGATGTCGATCCGCGGGATCTCGGCGCAGGTCGGCGGCAGGTAGTCGGCCAGCGACGCGGTCAGGATGTTGCCCTCGCCGTCGTACACGATCTCCTCCAGCAGCGCGTTGCCGATGCCCTGGGCGACGCCGCCACGCACCTGCCCCTCGGCGATCAGCGGATTGATCAGCAGGCCCGCGTCCTCGACCACCAGGAACCGCTCGAGCCGCACCGACCCGGTCTCGGGGTCGACCTCGACGATCGCGACGTGGCAGGCATTGGAGAAGGTGCCGGCCGGATCGTGGGTCGCCTGCGCCGACAGATGCGGATCGTGCGCATCGGCGAAGCGATGGCTCTGGTGATGGGCGTGGCGCGCCAGGGTCGCCAGGTGGATGGTCACGTCGGTGCCGCGAACACGCGCGGTGCTCTCGAAAATCTCGATGTCGACATGGTCGGCCTCGAGCACATGTCCGGCGAGCTTGGCGAGCTTGTCGCGCAGAGCCGCAGCCGCGAGCTTGCAGGCACCGCCTGCGATCACGATCGAGCGGCTGGCGAAGGTACCCCAGCCATAGGGCGTCCGGTCGGTGTCGCCATGCACGATGCGGATCATGGGCGGCTCGACCCCGAGCTCGTCGGCGATCAGCTGGGTGAGCGTCGTGCCGAGGCCCTGGCCGTGCGGCGAGGCGCCGATCCGGGCCTCGACGTAGCCGGACGGATCCATGGTGACCTCGACCCGCTCGTAGCCCGGCGTGATGTCCATGCCGCGCGCGGCGAAGGCGGGCGTGCCGTAGCCCGTGCGCTCGCTGAACACGGCAAAGCCGATGCCGAGATAGCGGCCCTTTTTCCGCGCGACGCGCTGCCGTTCGCGAAAGGCCGGAAGGTCGACGTCGGCTGCGGCGCGATCGAGCGACTCCAGGTAGCTGCCCTCGTCGAATTCCAGCCCGGTCACCGAGCGGTAGGGAAACGCGCGGATCAGATTGCGCCGGCGCAGCTCGACCGGATCGATGCCGAGCCGTTCCGCGGCGCAGTCCATCAGGCGCTCGATCGCCAGGGTGATCACCGGCCGCGACACGCCGCGATAGGGCGCCATCATGCAGGTGTTGGTGGTGACGCCGCGCGCGCGCACCGCATACTGCCGCACATCGTAGGGGCCGGGCAGCTCGGCCAGCGCCATCAGCGGCTCGACCCCGCAGGTCACCGGATAACAGGAGTAGGCGCCGACGTTGCAGCGCATGTCGCCTTCGAGCGCCAGCAGCCTGCCATCGGCGTCGAACGCGCCGCGCACCACGTGATGCTGGTCGCGGCTGTGGCTCGAGGCGGTCAGGTTCTCGCGCCGGTCCTCGATCCAGGCGACCGGGGTGCGATAGCGGCGCGCGATCCAGACCACCACGACATACTCGGGAAACAGCGACATTTTTTGGCCGAACGCGCCGCCGACGTCGGGCGCCACGACGCGCAGGTCGCTCTCGCGCATGCCCAGAAGGTCGGCGATGCCGGTGCGCAGCATATGCGGCATCTGGACCGATGCGGTCAGCGTCACCCGCCCGGTCGCGCGCTCGAAGGCAGCATGGGCGGCGCGCGCCTCGAGCGGCATGGCGCTCTGGCGATGCGCCCGGATCTCGACCTCGACCAGGTGCGCCGCGCGGGCAAGGGCCTCGCGAAAACCCTCGGTCTCGAGCCGGCCGTCGACCAGCAGATTGCCGGGCGCTTCCGGGTGAACCTGCGGCGCGCCCGGCTCGAGCGCCCGGTCGAGGTCGGTGACCGCGTCCTCGGGCTCGATCTCGACGAACACCTGATCGGCAATATCCTCGGCCTGCTCCGGGCCTGGTGCGACCACCGCGACGATCGGCTCGCCGACATAACTCACGCGCTCGCCAGCCAGGATCGGCTGGGCGATCGGCACATAGTCGGGCCGATGCAGCAGCGGGCGGATCGGCTGGACGTCGCCGAGGTCCTGGGCGGTGATCACGCGCACGCCGGCCGGCAGGTCGTCCGGGACATCGATCTCCAGGATGCGGCCGCGCGCGATCGGGCTGCGCACGAAGCGGACGGCCGCGGCGCCCTGCGCGACATCGGCGACGAACCGGCCGTGGCCGGTCAGCAGGACCGGATCCTCGAGCCGGGGGATCGGCCGGCCGACCCAGCTCATGCCAGGGCTGCCTCGAGCGCGCGCCGGACCATCACCCGGACCAGATCGCGCCGGTACTCGGCCGAGGCATGGATGTCCTCGACCGGCTCCACGGCAGCCGCGACGGCTGCACCGGCGTCCGCCAGGATCTTCGGGCTAGCGGAGGCGCCGGCCAGCATCTGCTCGGCCGCCTCGATCCGCCGCGGCCGGTGTTCGGCGCCGCCGACGCCGATCCGCGCCAGGGCGATCCGATCGCCCTCGACCCGCACGGCCGCGAGCGCCATGGCCAGGGCAAAATCACCCTTGCGCCGGGTGAACTCCATAAAGCCGCAGCGCCAGCCACTGTCGAGCAGGGGCAGGCGCGCCTCGGTGATCAGCTCATCCGGCCGCAGCGCCGTGGTGAATGCCGTGCGAAAAAAATCGCCCGCCGGTATCACCCGCTCGCCGGCCATGCTGCGCGCCACGATCTCAGCACCCAGGGTCGCGGCGACCAGGCACCACTCGGCGGCGGGATCGGCATGCGCCAGGCTGCCGGCAAACGTTCCCCTGACGCGGATCGGCAGGTGCGCCACGCAGCGCGCGACCTGCGGCAGCAGCGTGCCGAGCGGGCCTCCGGTCAGGGGTCGCTCGAACGTGACGTGCCGGGTCAGCGCTCCGATCCGCAGCCAATCATCGCCGCCGGTCACCACATCCAGCGCGGCGATCCGGTTGATGTCGATCAGCACCGCCGGGCGTGCCAGCCGGAAATTCATCGCCGGAACCAGGCTCTGACCGCCGGCCAGCAGTTTGCCTTCGTCGCCGTGCTCCGCCAGCAGCGCCAGGGCCTCGTCCAGGACCCGCGGCGCGTGATAGGAGAAGGCAGCCGGCTTCATGGTCTTGGCCTCGGGCCTCCTACGCCCGCTCCAGGTTGATCCACAACGCCTTCGCGCGGTCGGTGCCGTAGTTCCAGATGCGATGATCGCGGGACAACTCGTAGGAGATCAGATCGCCTGGGTGAAGCTCATGGCGAGCACCGTCGAGCTCCACGGTGAGCTGGCCCTGGAGCACGATGCCGTACTCGAAGCCCGCATGATGCACCGGCGCGGTGGCGCTGCCGGTATCCGGCGCATACTCGTTGATCGCGATCTCGAGGCCGCGCACGCGATCGGCACGCAGCACCCGGCGCAACACCCCTGCCGACGTCTGGAAGACCGCCTGCTCGCCCAGGCGAGACACCGGATCGCGTGCGGCGCGCTGTTCCATGGCGACCAGGTCGCTCATATGCACCTCGAGCGCCGAGCAGATCACGATCAGGGTGCCGATCGACGGGCTGGTCTTGCCGCGCTCGACCAAGCTCAGCATCGAAGGGCTCAGCCCGGTGACCCGGCCGAGCGCCTGAAGGGTGAGCCCTTTCTGGCTGCGGAACTGCCGGATCCGAGCACCGATCGTGGCCAAGGTGTAGTCCATCTCGACCGATGTTTCGGCTGCCTGTGGTGCGCGGTTACGCATCATCGCCGTTCCATGGTGATCACTGGGCGCCCGCCAAGCGTATCACGGCAACACAGCACTTGCCTCTCCCTATCGCAAGCCGCATATTCACTCGTATCAAATCGCTTGAGCCATATTGATCGCCAAGAACCGGGCTCGCAGGAGGATCACTGGATGCCGGCGCCACGGCAGGCGCGTGTTCTTCACACCGCCGATCATGGACCGTTGTTGCCGATTGTCGAAGGTGAAGGCTCGGCACGCGCGATCGTGTGGCCGGGCGTTGGCGCCGCCTTGCGCACCATGCATCGAATCGAGCTGGCCGGCGGCAGCCGGACCATTCCGCTCAAGCACGAGATGGAAGCGGTGTACTACGTGATCCGGGGTGCCGGTATCGTTCGAGAGCCGGGCGCCGACGGCAGCGAGTCGCTGGTCGAGGGCTCGATGATCCACGTCGAGCCCGGCACGGCCTACCAGTTCGAGGCGACAGCGGACGGCATGCTGCTGCTCGGTGGGCCCTGCCCGGCCGATCCGGCCCTGTACCAGGAAAGCGGATAGACTTCGTCACCTGCACGCAAGGAGGAGACTAGCATGGCGATCCGAGTGTTCCACAAGGACAAGCCCGATGTCATGCTGCCGATCATCTCCAAGGATGCACGGCTGGTGGTGTGGCCGGGCGTCGGGGCCGAGACCGCGAACATGAACTACGTGCGGATGGAACCGGGCGAGGCCAACAGGCCGCACGCCCACGCCAGCTCCGAGGACACGATCTATATCCTCGAGGGCGAGGGCACGGTCACCGATTTCGACCATGATCTGAAGCTGGATTTTCGGGCGGGCGACGTGATCCACGTGCCGCCCGGGATCAGGCACGCGGTGGCCGCCGACAAGGGCTGCGGCGTGGTCAGCGTGGGCGGGCCCTGTCCCGCCGACCTCGGCATGCTGAAGGCGGTCGGGGCGCTGCCCGACAATTGAATTGCACGCGCGAGCCCGGATCTGGCGCATGCGGGCTGGCGCGCACGAACAGGAGGGACACATGGCAGCCGTTTGGTACAGAGCCGTTGCATTGGTGTCGCTGGGTCTCCTGCCGTGGGCCGCTCCGGTCATGGCACAGGCAGATGACCTCCGCGCCGCCTTCGTCTACGTCGGACCGGTCGGCGATGCCGGCTGGACCTATCGCCACGACCAGGGCCGCCAATGCCTCGAGAAGGAGACTGGCGTCGCCACGGCGTTCGTCGAATCCGTGCCCGAGACGCCGGATGTGGCGAATGTCGAGCAGCAGTTTCTCGACGAGGGCTACGATCTGATCTATGCGACCGCCTTCGGCTATCAGCCGTTCACCCAGCAGGTCGCGCAGCAGAACCCGGACAAGCACTTCTTCGGCATCACGCCGACCGTGGCGCCCGCCGACAACATCCTGAACTATTACGGCAAGCTCTGGGACGGCCGCTATCTGACCGGCCTGGTCGCTGGCGCGATGACCGAGAGCAACATCATCGGTTTCGTCGCGGCCCAGCCGATCCCGACCGTGATCGCCGGCATCAACGCGTTCACGCTCGGCGTGCGCGAGGTCAATCCCGACGCCGAGGTCCGGGTCGTCTGGACCCTGTCGTGGTACGACCCGCCGGCCGAGAAGCAGGCCGCGGTCGCGCTGGTGGAGGCGGGCGCCGACGTGATCGCGCAGCACCAGGACACGCCCTCGCCCGTGCAGGGCGCGGCCGAGAACGGCGCCTGGGCGATCGGCTCGGAATCCGACATGACGGCGTTCGCGCCCGATCGCTACCTGACCGGCACAGTTTGGGACTGGTGCCCGTTCTACGTCAAGGCGGTCGAGATGGTGAAGGACGGCAGCTTCAAGCCCGGCGAGTTCTACGGTGGGCTCGATGACGGCACGGTCTCGCTGGCCCCGTTGAACGACGCCGTGCCCGACGACATCAAGGCGATGGTCGAGGACAAGCGGCAGGCCCTGATCGACGGCTCGTTCAACTATTGGACCGGCCCGCTCCAGGACAACCAGGGCAATGAGGTGGTCGCCGCCGGCCAGACCCTTTCGATCGCCGACATCAACGGCATGGGCTGGCTGGTCGATGGCGTGGTGGGCAAGCTCCCGAACCGGTGATCCGGCCCGCTCGGCACCATGACGGCACCGGTGGCTGACCCGGCAACCCCGCCGGGCCGGCCGTCGTTCGTGTCGGACCGCTCAGGGTTCGAGAGCGTCCGCATCGAGGGTCTGACCAAGCGCTTCGGTGCGCAGTTCGCCAACGAGGACGTCAGCTTCACGATTCCGGCCGGCAAGGTGCTTGGCCTGGTCGGCGAGAACGGCGCCGGCAAGACCACCGTGATGAACGTGCTGGCCGGCCTCTATCTGCCCGATGGCGGCGCGGTCAGCATGGCGGGCGTACCGCTGCGGCTCGGCTCGCCCAAGGCCTCGGTCGCCGCCGGCGTCGGCATGGTGCACCAGCAGTTCAAGCTGGTGGAGACCCTGACGGGTTTCGAGAACCTCTCGCTGGCACGCGATCGAGGCCGCCTGCTGCAGCCGTCCAGGGCCAGCGCCGACATCGACCGGCTGATGGCGGATCTCGGCTTCGAGGTCGATCTCGCGGCGCAGGTCTGGCAGATGCCGCTCGCGATCCGTCAGCAGCTCGAGATCCTGCGCACGCTGGCGATCGGCGCAAAGCTCCTGATCCTGGACGAGCCGACCTCGGTGCTCTCGCCGCCGGAGACCGTGCGCCTGTTTGGCATCATCAGGCGGATCGCCGGCTCCGGCCGCGCCGTCGTCCTGATCAGCCACAAGCTCGGCGAGGTGCTGGAGGTCGCCGACGAGCTGGTGGTGATGCGGGGCGGCCGCGTGGTCCATAGGAGTCCCGCCGCCGAGGTCGATGTCGGCGGGCTGGCCCGCCTGATCGTCGGCGATCGCGAGCACGGCCAGGGTGGCCGGCCGCCCGGACCTCCCGGCGCGACGGTGCTGCGGGTCGAGGATCTCGCGGTCGAAAGCGACCTCGGCCTCGCCGCCGTGCGCGGTGCGCGCTTCGACGTCCGTGCCGGCGAGCTGGTGGCGATCGTCGGCGTCGCCGGCAACGGTCAGACCGAGCTGTTGCAGGCGATCGGCGGCCTGCGCGCCTGTCGCGGCAGGATCACCCCGAGCGCGCGCCGCGAGCGACGCTTTGCCTACATCCCCTCCCAGCATCTGGGCGTCGGCCTGGCGCCCGGCATGTCGATCCGGGCCAATGCCCTGCTCGGCCAGCAGCGCCGGCCACCGTTCGGCTGGTGGCTGCAACGGCGAAGCGTGCAGCGAAGGGGCCGCGAGGTCGCCGATCGCTTCGGTGTGGTCGCCGATCTGGCATCGCCGGTGCGCTGGCTGTCCGGGGGCAATCTGCAGCGTCTGGTGCTCGGCCGCGAGCTGCATGGCGAACCGGCGCTGATCGTCGCCGACTACCCGACCCGCGGCCTGGATGTGGCCTCCGCCAGCCAGATCCGGCGCGCCTTGGTGGCGCGTGCAAGCGCCGGTGCCGCGGTCCTGATCTCGAGCGAGGAGCTGGAGGAATCCCTGGCGATCGCCAATCGGATCCTGGTGATGCACCGGGGCGAGATCGTGGCCGAGCACGATCCGCGCACGGTCGACGAAGCCACACTCGGCCGGCACATGACCACCGGACGGGGCTGATCGGTGCTCGCCACAAGAGTCCGCCTCGAGCCACGCCTGTCCGATCCGAGCGCCGCGGAATGGTTTTCGCGCACCGCGCTCGGTCTGGCTCTGGCGCTGCTGCTGGCCGCGCTGGTGATCGCGCTCTCGGGCTACGATGCCGTGACCGCCTTGTCGGCGCTCTACCGGGGCGCGTTCGGCTCGTTGCGCGCGCTCGCCGCCACGATCAACAAGGCCGTGCCGATCGGGCTGTGCGCGCTCGGCATAGCCCTCGCCTACCGGGCGCGTCTTTGGAACATCGGCGCCGAGGGCCAGCTCTATTTCGGCGCGTTCGCCGCAACCGGCGTGGGTCTTGCGATTCCCGA
This sequence comes from uncultured Alphaproteobacteria bacterium, assembly GCA_963731495.1. Classification (GTDB taxonomy): domain Bacteria; phylum Pseudomonadota; class Alphaproteobacteria; order Geminicoccales; family Geminicoccaceae; genus DASUGG01. The sequence continues at coordinate 41,553 of CAVSVZ010000052.1, read as the reverse complement.
GACCACCGCGCCGGCGCTGGCGGTGGCCGCGGTCCTGGTTGCCGGGATGGTCGCGGGTGCTGCCTGGGCCGCGCTCGCCGCTTTGCCAAGAGCGTATCTCGGCATGAACGAGATTCTGTCGACCCTGATGCTGACCTATGTCGCGATCCTGTGGGTCGACTATCTGGTCGTGGGGCCCTGGGCCGACCCGCTGACCTTCTCGTTTCCCTATTCGGAGCCGATCCCGCAGGCGGCGCGCCTTGGCCAGCTGGCGGGCGGCATCCATGGCGGCCTGATCCTGCTCATCGCCGCTGCGGCGCTGCTGACTGCGATCGATCGCGGCCTGCGCTGGGGCTATGAGCTGCGCGTCATGGGCGATGCGCCGCGCGCCGCCGTCTATGGCGGCATCAGCCCGGTCAGGACGATCCTCACCGGCCTGGTCGTGGCGGGTGCCCTGGCCGGTCTGGCCGGCGCGATCGAGGTGTCGGCCTCGACCGGCCGCCTGCAATCCGGCCTGTCGCCCGGCTACGGCTTCATGGCGATCCTGGTCGCCTGGCTGGCGGCCGGCAACCCGATCGGCATCGTGCTGGCCGCGATCCTGTACGCCGGGCTGCAGAACGGCGGCTTCGCGCTGCAGGTGGTCGGCATCCCGCCCGCGATCACCGTGGTGCTGCAGGCGGTGCTGCTGCTGGCGGCGCTGGCGGTGGTCGGCCTCGGCCGCTACCGCATCAAGCTCTACCGGCAAGGTGCGGCCGTCGCATGAGCATCGAGCTGCTGCTTGCCGCCGCCCTGGTCTCCGGCACGCCGATCCTGTTCGCGGCGCTGGGCGAGCTGCTCTCGGAGCGCGCCGGCGTGCTCAATCTCGGGGTCGAGGGCACCATGCTGATCGGCGCGGTCTCGGGCTTTGCCGCGGCCAACATGGCGGCCTCGGTCTGGGTCGGCATCCTGGGCGCGCTGCTCGCGGGTGCTGTGTTCGGGCTGGCGTTCGCCGCGCTGGTGGTGAGCCTTCGCCTCAACCAGATCGTGACAGGACTCGCGTTCACGATCCTCGGCACCGGCCTTTCCGCGTTCATCGGCAAGCCGCTGATCGGCGTGCCGCCGCAGGCCACGGTGCCAAAGCTCGACCTCGGCCCGCTCGCCCAGATGCCGTTGCTCGGCCCCGTCCTGTTCCGGCAGGACGTGCTGGTCTATGCCGCGATTGCGCTCCCCGCGCTGGTCTCGCTCTACATCCGGCGCACGCGGCCGGGCCTGATTCTTCGCGCGCTGGGCGAGAGCCCGGACGTCGTAGATGCGCTCGGCTTGCCGGTCGCCGGATTGCGCTACGCCTATGTCATGGCCGGCAGCGCGCTCGCCGGCCTCGGCGGCGCCTATCTCTCGCTCGCCTTCACCCCCGCCTGGATCGAGAACATGACCGCCGGGCGCGGCTGGATCGCGATCGCGCTGGTGATTTTTTCGACCTGGCGGCCGTGGTGGGTGCTCGCGGGCGCTTTGCTGTTCGGCACGGTCGATGCCCTGCGCTTTCGCATGCAGGTCGGCGGCGATCCGATCATCGACCCGCATTTCCTCAACATGCTACCCTATCTCGCAACCCTGGTGGTCCTGGCGCTGGTCAGCCGCTCGGTGATGCGCCGGCGGCTGGGTGTGCCCGCAGCGCTTGGGATCGCCTATGACCGGGAGCACCGCTGATGGCCCTGCAAGTGCCCCTTTACGCTTATGTCTACGGTGAGAGGCGGACGCTGCCGGACGGCTTCGAGGCGTTCGTCGATGCGAGACGGTCCGCCGTGGTCTCGATCGACATGCATCAGGGCCATCTGGCCGACACGCCCGACTGCCCGTGCCCCGCGCCGCGCGCTCGAGAAATCGTCGGCCCGATCGACCGCTTTCACGCCAAGGCGCGCGCTGGCGGCGTGCCGGTCATCCACGTGCGCAGCGTGCTGAGAAAGGGCGGCGTCGACGACGTGGCCGGCCTGCCGGCCGCGTGGCGCAAGGTCTTTCCTTTGCATGTCGGCGAGATCCCCAACGCCCACGAGCATGCGATCGAGGGCACCCGCTGGAACGAGTTCGAGACCGAGGTGCTGGCGGACGATCTGATCGTCCAGACCAAGAAGCGCCTGACCGCCTTCTATCCCACCGACCTCGATTTTCTGCTGCGCAACATGGGCACGCGAACGCTGGTCCTGGATGGCGTCATGACCGACTGCTGCGTGCTCAACACCGCGTTCGACGCCAGCAACCTCGGCTACCACGTGGTGGTCCTGCGCGACCTGGTGCGCGGCACCAATGAGGAGATGGAGGCGGCGGCGGAACGAATCGTCTCGCTGCATCTGGGCCTGGTCATGGATGCGGCGGATCTTCTGGCGGCCTGGCAGGCGCGCGCGCAGCAGGCTGCGGAATAGCAAAACGAGGCTCGGGAGAAACGCAATGCGGATGGTCGACCTGTCGCACAGGATGAACGTGCACACGCCGGGCTGGGTCGGCTACGCCGGCAACAAGATGTACTACGCCCAGAACCTGCAGACCGTCAGCATCGTCGCCCAGCGGATCGATACAGCCCTGCATGTCGGCACCCACATCGACGGCGCCATGCACGCGACCGACGGCATGGGCGACATGGCCTCCTATCCGCTGGATTTTTTGGTCGGCAAGGGCGCGATCGTCGACGTCTCGGAGCAGGTCGGCGACTGGGACGTGATCACGCCCGCCATGCTCGAAGCCGCCCCCGTCGACATCGAGGAGGGCGACATCCTGATGATCCACACCGGCTACCATCGCTATTACGAGGGCCGGCCGCAGCAGGATCTGGTGCGCTATTTCTGCATGCATCCCGGCGGCAAGCTCGAGCTGCTCGAGTGGATGCTGGACAAGAAGATCCGGTGGTTCGGGATCGACTGCGGCTCGGGCGACCACCCGATCAACACCACGATCCGCTTCATGCGCCGCGACCTCACCCGGATGTTCGAAGAGAAGGTCGGCATGCCCTGCGACGAGTTCTTCCCGCACTACGAATACGTCCACAAGCGCTCCGGCCGGCGGGTCAGGAACAACATCTTTCCGTTCCACAATTACGGCTTTCAGGAAGGCCTGATCCACGCCGAGAACGTCGGCGGCGACATCGAACAAGTGCTGAACCAGCGCTGCATCATCGGTGCCTTCCCCTGGAACTATGAGGGCCTGGAAGCCTGCCCCTGCCGGATCGTCGCGTTCTTCGACGTGGGCGATCCGAAGGTCGCCATGGGCGCGGCCGGCGCCTGAGTTTCTTGGCTGTGAAGATCACCCAGCAGTTCACGGTCGCGCGGCCGCTCGCCGACGTCTGGGCATTCTTCCAGGACGTGCCGGCGGTCGCGCGCTGCATGCCAGGCGCCGAGCTTGTCGAGGACAAAGGCGATGGCCTCTATGCCGGCAAGGTCAAGGTCAAGCTCGGGCCGTTCGGCGCCAGCTTCGAGGGCGAGGCCAAGGTCTCGCCCGATCCCGCCAGCCACAGCGGCCATGTCGAGGGCAAGGGCGTCGACCGGCGCGGCGGCAGCCGCACCCGCATGGTCATGGACTATCGGCTGACGCCAGCCGAGGCCGGCACCGAGGTCACCGTCGATGCCGACGTCACGCTCGCAGGTGCGATCGCCCAGTTCGGCCGCACCAGTCTGATCCAGGAAACCGCCAACATCCTGGTGCGCGACTTCGCCGCCGCGCTCGAGGCGCAGCTGGCCCCGGCTGCTGCTCCATCTGCTGCCGCCGCGGAACAGACGCCTGAGCTGGAGGAAAAGCCGACCGAGCCGGAGCGACGCGCGATCGGCGCCGGCTCGGTCGCGCTGCGCGCCTTCTGGGCCTGGCTCAAGCACTTGGTGCGCGGCCTGCTCCCCACGGGCAGGAAAGGCTGATCCCAACGGGCCGCGTGGCATAGTCGCGTCGAGCCAGAGCCGTTCCATTCGGCTCCATCCCTAACGAGCCCACCTGCCAACCTATCGTGCAAAGGGTTTTTGGCGCATGAGTTTCCTCAACCTCTTTGCACGGGCGCGCTCCAATGCCCTGCGCTGCTGTCGCGTAGTGGGCTGGGAATCCTCCGGTGAACCGGGATACTCATCCACCGATATTTGCGTCGCCGAGCTGAGGTCGCTTTCGAGAATGTTTAGCTCCGCACGCCTCTTCTCAACTTCGGCAGCAAACTCGGGCGTCCACTCCTGCCTCCCCACAGCCACGAGGTCCTCAGAGGCGCTCTCGCGTCCAGTTACGCTGGTGGGGGCATCGACCCCTATTCCGACTACTGCTTCTAGTGCAGCGAGGCAATCGGAAGAGTCATCTGATTGCCGGCCCGCGCTGCACGATCTCATTGGAATCTAGTGCTCTCTGCGAGCAGACATCTGAATCATCTGTCTGCTCCAGAGCACTAGATATTTACACTTCGCCATTAATGCTAGGCAATAAGTCTCCAGGATCCCGACGCGCACTTCTCGGTACTGTTGATAACCTCTCTCCAGAGGAATATCGTTCGGGTATGCTAAAATTAGAAAAACGTAGGCACATGTCCTGTCTACTGCTTCCTCCCTTGGCAATATTATTCGTGCGAAACTTGGCAACCCTCGACGAATCATCTCATCATAGGCCGTTCCAACGCTGTCACCCAGGTACCTCCTGTAAAGTCTTCGCTCTCTCGCCATCGCCCGGAGAGCTCGCTCTGCCGAAGCAGGCGTCGGGGCTTCTCCCAGTATTGATACCGAAGTGACAGCTATAACGTGATCACTGAACTGCGTGATAAGCTGATCCATATATAAGAGTTCTTGTCTTATTGAACCTTTCTGATAAATAGAGGATTTTTTATAAAGAATCTGAAGAAACCTGGACCAATGGTGATCGTCTCCCCCGGTCGAGAGGCATCACCCTCTGGATTGACGAAAGTGTGTTTCCCAATGCAGTCCGTATTGCATAGATAATAAGCAAGCAAATCGTCCTCACCTGAAGCAAATTCGATGAGTTCCCGACCGAATCGCATTCGCGCGGCGTTCCAGATAGATCGTAAAGTCTGTGATCGTATCAAGGAATTTGAGCACCAGGTCGGTTGCTGGTCGATCAAAGACATGCACGAAAGGCCCATCTGGATCGACATCTCCAATCACGAAGGGGACAGAGAGATTCTCTTTGTCGTTTCGTGTCGCAGAAATCTTAAGCATCCCAACAGGATCGTTGAAATGTGCTCTACAAGCTTGCGTCGCGCCTACGGCTATCACGACTCCATGGACGCGCCGACGCTCGACCGGTGGAAGTTCGATCGGCAGTGGAACGGTACACCCTTTGTCGAGGAAGATGCGGTCGGGGAGCTCTCGGAGCCACCGCTCGGCCCCGCGGATCTGCTGAACTGAACTCCTGATCGCTTTTCGGTACCAACGCGCCCATGCGACTTCAACTGACGCAGTGACTGACCACGTAACCGACTTGTCGCTGAAGATGATGATGTCATCACCGCAGACGACGAGAAGATCGCATAGCTCTTTGCCGTCACCTTTCCCGTGCTGCAGCTGCTTCCTATAAGTGTTGGGGTAGGTCCACAAATTCAGGAAAGACTTCTCAGCAAGCCGCACCAGGTATCGCTCAGAGTTGGTTGTGCCGGAGCTTCGATTGATGCGTGTCATAGCCATGGTTCGGCATACCTGTCTGTCACATCCCCGACCAGGGTCAAGACCCAGCTCGGCGGCCGCTTGCTGGTGTGCGGCCGGGGGTCTGCATGGTTGCCGGGGTAAGCAGGCAAAAGAACCGGATATGTACAAACGATCACTCTTGGAGTGAGTATCCTGGTTGATGTCAGGGCTTGGGCGTCCGTGTTGGGCGCATCACGGCTGGCGCTGGACCAAGGAGGGCATTTTCAAGCTGATTGGGGTGATGCGCGGTCTGCTTGGGTCGAGCGGATCTGGCGCACGGCCTTAGGCATCCTTGAACAGGACGCTGTGGTCGAGAAAATAGCGTGCGAAGAACGGCAGGCTGGCGGCGCCAATCACGCGTGCATTGGCGCCGACCTCGCCCTGATAGATCTCAGGCGGCTCGATTCCCTGCAGATCGAGCCCTGCCATCGCCTGGCGCGTCGCCTCGACAATGCGGGCGCGAACCTCGATCGGAAAGCCGCCATCGATGATCGCCGCCGAGAAGTCGATCACCGAGCAGCTGGCGACAATGGCTTGGGCCAGGCTTCGCGCGGTCTGATCGATCCAGTCGTCGAGCGGTCCGCCGAGCGCGCGCCAATCCAAAGGCTCGGTCCACAGCGGCGAGGGGTCCAGGCCCCGGGTCCGCAGCATGGTCTCGAGCACGAAGATCGATGCCTGTCCGATCAGCTGCCTGGCATGACCGTTGCGGGCGGCGACCGGCATCGAGCCCAGGGCGCCGGCATTGCCGGTACGGCCGGGGTAGACCGCGCTGTTGAGCACGATGCCGCCGCCGATGAACGAGCCGATGAAAAAGTACACGAAGTCCGGATGCTCGGGGCCGCGGCCGAACACGAGCTCCGCACCGCAGGCGGCGGTCGCATCGTTCTGGCTGATCACGGGGTAGCCGATCCGCCCGCGCAGGGCCTCGGCGAGATCGATGCCCTGCCAGGCCTCCATCCGTTCGCGCGGCGCACCGACCGCATCCGCCCAGCTCCAGAGCTCGAACGGGGTCGCGATGCCGACGCCGGCGATCCGATCGCGCCCGTCCGACGGCAGCACGGCGACCAGGTCGTCGATCCGTCGGGTGACGAACTCCAGGATCGGTCCGGGCTCCGGATAAGGGTAGATCTCGTGCACCTGCATGCGAACCTTGCCCAAGAAATCCATGAGCGCGAGGTCGGCACTGCGGCGGCCGATCTTGAGGCCGATCGAATAGGCGCCGCCTGCCGCCAGGAACATCGGCACCGAGGGCTGCCCGACCCGGCCCCTGGTCGGCGTACCGGGCACCAGCAGCCCGTCCTTCTCGAGGCCCCGGATGATCACCGACACGGTCTGCGCCGACAGCCCCGTGCTGCGCGCGATCTCGGCGCGGGGCACACCACCATGGCGCCGGACGAGGGAGAGCACCACGCGCTCGTTATAAGCTCTAAGGCCCGACTGGTTGGAGCCCCGGGCGCGGGGGAGCTGCGGGCTGTCTTGCTGTTCCTGCTCGCTGCCGACTGCCATGACGCCTCCAGATCGGCCGCATTACCCCGGGTGGGGGAGCCATCCGCATACGAGGGAAGGTGCCATGGAAAAATTAATAAATCAACTTGATTTATCTATTGACACGCTCCGCACCCCGTGGAATCCTCACCGCCAATGGGAGGCCCGCTCGATCGACCAGGTGCAGCCCAGCGATCCCGGCGGCGCATCGCGCCACACCCAAAGAAGGCGGAGACGATCATGAACAAGCTTCTGTCGACCACCATGTTGAGCGCGCTCGCGCTCGGCGCCCTCTCGATCACGCCGGCCATGGCCGAGACCGGTGCCTGCCTGATCACCAAGACCGATACCAATCCCTTCTTCGTCAAAATGCGCGAAGGTGCCGCCGCCAAGGCCGGGGAGCTCGGCATGACGCTGCAGACCTTCGCCGGCAAGCTCGACGGCGACACCGAGACCCAGGTCGCGGCGGTCGAGACCTGCATCGCCTCGGGCGCCAGCGGCATCCTGATCACGCCGTCCGATTCCAAGGCCCTGGTGCCGGTCGTCAAGAAGGCGCGCGACGCCGGGCTGCTGGTGATCGCGCTCGATACGCCGTTCGAGCCGGTCGACGCCGTCGATGCGACCTTCGCCACCGACAACTTCAAGGCCGGCGAGCTGATCGGTCAGTGGGCCGCCGCCAAGCTCGGCGACCAGGCGGCGGATGCGCGCATCGCGCTGCTCGACCTCAATGCGCAGGAGATCTCGGTCGACTATCTGCGCGATCAGGGCTTCCTGCAGGGCTTCGGCGTCGACGTCAAGGAGCCGACCGACATCGGCGACGAGGACGACCCGCGCATCGTCGGTCACGACGTCACCGACGGCAACGAAGAAGGCGGCCGGACCGCGATGGAGAACCTGCTCCAGCTCGATCCCGGCATCAACGTCGTCTACACGATCAACGAGCCGGCAGCGGCCGGCGCCTACGAGGCGCTCAAGGCGTTCGGCCTCGAGGGTGACGTGCTGATCGTCTCGGTCGACGGCGGCTGCCCCGGCGTGCAGAACGTCAAGGAAGGCGTGATCGGCGCGACCTCGATGCAGTTCCCGCTGCTCATGGCCTCGATGGGCATGGATGCCATCAAGACCTACGCCGAGACCGGTGCCAAGCCCGAGAACTCGCCCGGCCTCGACTTCTTCAACACAGGCGTCGAGCTGATCACCGACGACCCCGCCGAGGGCGTGCCGTCGACCTCCGCCGACGAGGGCCTGGCGAAATGCTGGGGCTGATCGGCTAGTCTGTGCCGGTCAGGACGAGGTAACGCGCAGGGCGGCCTTCGGGCCGCCCTTTCCACAACGAGGCGCCCACAGCGGCGCCGGAGAAACCGTTGGGAGACGTCCGTGAGCGAAACCCAGGCGTCGTCGAAGACGCAAGATTACGAAGCCGTCTTGAAAGAAAGCGACAGCCGTGTCGCCGAGTTCGAGGTGCGCCACCACTCACCGCTCGATCGGCTGCAACACTTCCTGCACGGCTATCCGACCATGGTGCCGGTCATCGTGCTGGTGGTCAGCGTGATCGGCTTCGGGCTGATCGCCGGCGACCGCTTCTTTCATCCCTTCAATCTGTCGCTGATCATCCAGCAGGTCTCGGTCATCGGCATGCTGGCCGCCGCGCAGAGCCTGGTCATCCTGACCGCGGGCATCGACCTGTCGGTCGCCGCGATCATGGTGCTCTGCACGGTGGTAATGGGCAAGTTCGCGGTCGACCTCGGCATCCCGACGGCGATCGCGCTGATCGCCGGCTTCGTGCTCGGCACCGCCTGCGGCCTGATGAACGGCTATCTGGTCACCCTGCTCCGCCTGCCGCCGTTCATCGTGACCCTGGGCACGTGGAACATCTTCTTCTCCCTTAATCTCTGGTACTCGGGCGCGCAGTCGATCCGCAGCCAGGACATCGACACGGCGGCGCCGCTCTTGAAATTCTTCGGCGAGACGGTCGGCTTCTTCGGCGCCCAGTTCACCTACGGCTCGTTTCTGATGATCGCGATCTTCCTGGTCCTCTGGTACATGCTCAACCGCACCGCCTGGGGCCGCCATGTCTACGCGGTCGGCGACGACAAGGAGGCGGCCGAGCTCGCCGGCATCCGCACCGACAGGACCCTGGTCTCGGTCTATGCGCTCGCCGGCCTAGTCTGCGCGATCGGCGCCTGGGCCTCGATCGGCCGGGTCGGCTCGGTCTCGCCGCAGAGCTTCTATGACGGCAACCTGCAATCGATCACCGCCGTGGTGATCGGTGGCATCAGCCTGTTCGGCGGTCGCGGTTCGATCATCGGCCCCCTGATCGGCGCGCTGATCGTCGGTGTGTTCCAGTCGGGCCTGCGGCTCGCGGGCGTCGATGTTCTCTGGCAGGTCTTCGCCATCGGCTGGCTGATCATCATCGCCGTGGCCATGGACCAGTGGATTCGAAAGGTGTCGGCATGACCACTAGCACCCAAAACGTTCTGACCGGGCGCGGGCTGATCAAGCGCTACGGTCGCGTCACCGCCCTCGACAACGCCGATTTCGACCTGCGCGCAGGCGAGATTCTGGCGGTGATCGGCGACAACGGCGCCGGCAAGTCGACCCTGATCAAAGCCATGTCCGGTGCGATCACGATCGACGAGGGCGAGATTCTGCTGGACGACAGGCCGATCCACTTCCGCTCGCCGATGGAGGCACGCGATGCCGGCATCGAGACCGTCTACCAGACCCTCGCGCTGTCACCGGCGCTCTCGATCGCGGACAACATGTTCCTGGGGCGCGAGATCCTCAAATCGGGCGTGTTCGGCCGCTGGTTCCGGTCGACCGATCGCAAGGCGATGGAAGACCGCTCGCGCAAGATGCTCTCGGAGCTTGGCCTCGCGACCATCCAGAACATCAGCCAGGCCGTCGAGACGCTCTCGGGCGGGCAGCGGCAGGGCGTCGCGGTCGCGCGGGCAGCGGCGTTCAGCTCGAAGGTGGTGATCATGGACGAGCCGACCGCAGCACTCGGCGTCAAGGAGTCGCGCCGCGTGCTCGAGCTGATCCTCGACGTCAAGAAGCGCGGCCTGCCGATCGTGCTGATCTCGCACAACATGCCGCACGTCTTCGAGGTCGCCGACCGCATTCACATCCACCGGCTCGGCCGGCGGCTGTGCGTGATCGATCCCAAGGCCTACTCCATGTCCGATGCGGTCGCGTTCATGACCGGGGCCAAGGAGCCACCGCAGGAAACCGTCCACTGAGCCTGGCGCAGCCGCAGGGGATCACCTGCGGCTGCGCCCCGTACGCCTGTCGGTTGGCGCAAGCGGCCGCCGCTTGCGCCACAAGGCTGCGGGCCTACATCGTTCAAGGGGCACGCACGCGAGGGAACGGACATGGGCAGACGATCGATTCTCAGGGGATTGGGCGCGCTGCTGTCGGGCGGGCTCGTCGCGGGAACTCGGGCGCGTGGCTTGGGCGCATCACGGCTGGCGCTGGACCGAGGACGGCAATTTCGAGCTGACCGGCGTGATCACCGCGGTGCGGCTCGGCAACCCGCACGGCATCCTGGAGGTCGACGCCGACGGCGACGCCTGGATCGTCGAGGTTGGCCAGCCCTGGCGCAACGCGCGCGCCGGCCTGACCGACGACATGCTGGTTGAAGGCGTCGAGATCACCGCCTCGGGTGGCCGCTCCGCCGATCACGCCGAGAACCGGATGAAGGCGGAGCGCGTCACCATCGACGGCACCCTTTACGAGCTATACCCGGACCGCGACTGAGGCGCGCCGCGACGGCACGTTTAAGGCCGCTTTCATGACAGGCAGAGGCGCCTTGAGCCGGCGCACCCGGACTGCATGCTGACCGAAGCCGCGGGCGCGCTGCAGAGCACAGGCATCGCGACGGCGCTGCGCCAGTCGTTCTGGGTCTACCCGCTGGTCAATGCCGGCCACATCGTGGGACTGGCGCTGCTGTTCGGCGCGATCGTGCCGCTCGATCTGCGCCTGCTCGGTTTCTGGCCAAAAACCCCGATCACGGCGATGAGCCGCATCCTGCTGCCGGTCGCGATCACGGGCCTGGTGCTCGCCGTGTCGACCGGTGCGCTGCTGTTCTCGGTGCGCGCGGTCGAATACGCCCAGGTTTGGCTGTTCTGGCTCAAGTTCTGCCTGATCGCCGCGGCGGTTGCCAATGCCTTGCTGCTACACCTGAGCACGAGCTGGGCGGTCTATCGCGACAGCGAGCTGCTCGCCACCGCGCCGCGCCTGCAACTCGCGGGCGCTCTCTCGATCGCGCTGTGGCTCGCGGTCATCGTGGTCGGTCGCGTGATCGGCTATCTGTGAGCCGGGGCCTGTCCCAAGCGGCCGGACCTCAGCGGCCGTTCTTCAGGTGAGCAAGAAAGAAGGCAGCCGTCACGTCCGCCAGAACTGCGTGGACCTCGGCCCGGGGACGCCGCCCGTCGCTGCAGACGGCTTCCTCGCCACCCTCCTCACGAAGGATGGCGGCGCCATTCGGCTTGCAGGGATTGAAGGCGCTGAAGGGACTGGCATCCGAGATGAGATCGTAGTCCGCTCCTGGGATGGCACCTGCCAGGCTGGATCCGTCCGGCGCCGGTGCGCTCGCATCCGAGCCGGCGATGTTGATGATCAAGACAGGCGCGGCAATCGTCGTCAGGCTCACCGGCTCGAGGGCCTCGGCCAATTCCGGATCGACCGCGATGACCGCGCGAACCCGCGGCTCGCTGCGTGAACGCTCCGCAGGAGCGGCATCGACGGCGTGAAGATCGATGCCTTGCGCCGCGAACCATGGGCAGTCCAGGGCTGCCGGGTCGCGGTCGCACAGATGCGCATAGGCGCGCCGCTCCAGACGAGCGCCGACCAGCATCAGGGCGGCGGTACCGCCCAGCTGGAAGCCGAGAGCGCCGACGGCGTCCATGTCCAGCCTCGTGCCCAGGATCGGATCGCGCGCCAGCGCGCTCAGCGTCGCCGAAAGGTCGGCCAGCCGCAGCCATGGCTCGCTGGCAACGTTGTTGATGCGCTCGCCTTCGAGCCGCGGCGGCTGAGGCGCTGCAACCACGAAACCGGCCGCCGCCAGCCGCGAGGCGATCCAGGCGCCGGAATCGGGAGCCGAGCGCAGGCCGCCGTGCGAGAGGACAATCAGCGGCCAGGGACCATCGGCGATCGGCGCGTCCCATCGCGCCGCTGCACCTTGGAACACGGCGTTGTCGCCGACCTTCGTGGCGACGCCGCCGGCCGCCGCCGGATACCAGACCGTTGCCTCCAGCTCCACGCCGCGATCCGGTGCGAGCACGGCCATCCGACGCACGCCGACCTGGTCATGAGCACCCGCCTGCCCCGCTTCGGTGATCGCCGACGAGAGCGGCAGCACGAGAAGGATGCCGAGCGTTCGCCGCACAGCAGCGCATGCCATGTTCCAGACCATGGCGAAGGTCTCTTCCCGACCGCCGGTGCTGGCCGCCCGGCGGGCTGTGCTACGGCGCGCCCTTCCCTCTAGAGAAGCCGGTCGCGCAGGTGCTTGAGGGTGTCCTCGACCGCATCGGCGCCGACATCCAGTGCTGCACGGTCCACATTGCGCAATCGGCTGAGCACGGCCCCCGGCGACAGATCGACCTTCAGCCTCACCTGTGGCGCCTCGACCACGTCGGGCTGCTCCATGGACTGCTTCCAGCGCTTCTCGAAGCGCGCGGTCGCGTCACTCTGCTTGGTCATCTTTGTTCCCCCAATCCCTGTCAGATCGAGACCTGGTTGACGGTCAGCTGCTCGAGCTGCAGATCGCCCATGCGCACGCCGCGAATCGTGACCGGCGCGCTTACGTCTTCGAGGCGCAGGCGGGCGATCGAGGCGGCGGCGGTGACGTCGGAGAGCGTCAGCTGGCCGATGTGGATGTCGAACACCGGCTGCACCCAGAAGGTGAAGCCGAACAGGCCGAAGCTGAGGCTGACGCCGCGTCTTGTGGCCTGCGCGTTCTCGATGTCGACGGCCCCCTGCGAGACCACGTTCGGGACCTGCACCGAGGGGATCTGGATGCCGGTGACCTCGGCGGCCGGCACGCGCAGCGGGCCGTCCGGCGTGAGCTCGCCGAGCGTGAGCCGGCGGCTGGTCGACGCCGGGAAGCCGACATTGTCGACGGTCACCGCACCGAGATCCATGCCGGACAGGCCGAAGCCGGCCGACGGCAGCTGGGTGTCCTCGACGCGCAAGTCGCGGAACCGGGCGGCACCGAGGTCGACATGGGTGATCGGCGCGATCGTCGCCCCGGCGTCGGTGACCGTGGCGCTCGGTACCGAAAGGTTGATGTCCTGGAGCGACGGCACCAGAACGTTGCCGAGTGTAAGTCCGAAGCCGAGGGTGGGCAGGCCAACGGTACCGCTGTCGCTGCCGAGCCAGCCGAAGTCGTACCACCAGTCGACCGACAGCCGCAGCTCGAGCAGGAAGCGCACGTCCTGCAGCAGGGTGGTGCCGGCCTGGATGCTGGCGGACACGCCCTGGATCACCAGCCGGTCGATGCTCGCCTCGCCCACCTCGATCCGATCGACCCCCAAGCTGCCGGCGGTACCCGAGACCACGCCGATCTGGGCGATGTCGATGGTGCGCAGCGCGCGCGCGATCACGTCGGCAGCCGATGGTGGAGCGCCTGCCTCCTCGCTCAGGCCGGTGCCGGTCTGGGCCGGCTGCGTGTAGGTCTCTGGCATGGGCGGTCTCCTATCGCTGGATTCCACGTCGATGGCGGCTCAATCATAACGATTGTCCCAGCTGATGAACATGCCCAGACCGTCGTTATTGTGAGATGGCTTACGGGGCGCTCAGCCCTCGCACCGGCCACCGAGCAGCTTCTGCAGCGCCGGGATCACGCGCTCGGCCCACGACGCGATCCTGTGCCGGCCACCGGGCGTCTGCACCAGCGCTACCGGCGCGGGCGCCGTGGATTCGAGCCAGTCGAGGTCGGCACGGCCGACCGGGTCGTCGTCGAGGTCGATCAGCACGGCCGGGGACTGATCATCCGCGCCCGGCCAGCGCGCTGCGAGGAAGCCGGCGATCGCCGGATCGCGCAAGACCGGCGAGAGCGCCATCACCATCCCGAATGTTTGGGGGTGGGTGAGGCCGATCTGGAGCGCGCTGACAGCGCCCAGCGATGCGCCGCCGATGCCGCGGCAGCGCGGCGTGGCGATGGTGCGATAGGCGCGATCGACCACCGGCACGACCGCGGCGGCGACGAAGGCGCTGAAGGCCCCTCCCCGCGCCTCGGCCGAGCCGTCCCAGGGCACCGGCGCCAGATCGCGGCTGCGCAGCCCGTCGTCCGACGCGATGCCGACCACGATCATCGCCGGCAGGCCGCCGGCCGCGAGCGCCCGGTCGAGCTGCTGGTCCAGGCGCCAGCTGCCATACCAGCTCTCGCGCGCGGCGAGCTCGTCGGCGATCTCGGGGGCGAGCGCGCTGTCGAGCTCGGGCGCGAACGGATCCCATTCGAACAGGTCGTGGCCATCGTTGAGGTAGAAGACGGGATAGCGGGCGTCGCCGCAGTCGTAGCCTGGAGGCAGGTACACCAGGAGCCGCTTGGCATGGCCGAGCCCCGGCGCGGCCAGCGAAAACGTCTCGAACCGGTGGCGGTCCTGACAGGCGATCGCCGGCGTCGCACCGACCATCGCGAGCACGGCCGCCACCGCCAGCCGGATCACGGGTCGTCTCGAGCAGGCACCAGCACCCGGAGATCGGGCCAGCCATAGGCGACCTCGTGGAGCTCGCCACCATCTTGCCCGTCCGCCTGCTCTCCCAGGACGTGGGCATCCACGGCTTCGACCCGGTGGCCGACCACCTGCCCGCCGAGCGCCTCATAGAACCGGCGAGCCCGAAGATTGTCGCGCAGGACCCAGAGGCCGGCGCCGTGGATCCGGCGGCCGATCAGGTCCCCCATCTCGGCCATCAGCCCTCGTCCGACGCCCTGGCCGTGGTGCGCCGCGAGCACATAGAGCGCCGAAAACTCGCCCTGAAAGCCGCCGGCAACCAGCTCCGCCGTGCGCTGGCGTCCGCAGGAGCCGAAACCTACAAGCGTCTCATCGGGACGAGCGGCGACCAACACCACGCTCTCCATGGCCGGATCGGGCACCGTGAGAATTCGGTGCCATCTTTGGGTCCGATCCTGCACCGAAAGGGCGTTCAGCACGCGCTCGGGCATCAGTCCCGGATAGCTCTCCTGCCACGCCGCGACATGGACCGCGGCGATCGCTGCGGCATCGCTGGCCAGCGCCCTTCTGATCGCAACCTCGCTCATTCCGCGCGCCTCCGCACGCAAACCAGCCATGGTGCACCCGCATCGCACGATTAACCAAGCTCTGCTAGAAGGCCGTCCCTGGTCTCAGCGCTGAAGGAACATCGTCCCTTGTCCCAGACCTCGGAAAGCCAAGACCTGCACGGCACCTGGGTGGTCCTGATCATGGCCTCGATCGGCATGACGGTGATCGCCTACAACACCACCGCCGTCATCACGATCATGCCGAACCTGCGCTCGGACTTCGATCTGCGCCCGACCACGCTGCAGTGGGTAATGACCATCTATACGATCTCGGGCGCCACGCTGGTGCCGATCATGGGTCGCCTGTCCGATCTGATCGGCAAGATGAAGGTCTATCTTCTTGGCGTCGCCTTGTTCGCGCTCGGCGCGCTCGCCGTGGTCGTGTCACAGGATGCCTTTCTGCTTCTGCTAGGCCGGCTCGGCCAGGGTATGGGCGCCGCCTCGCTGTTCGGCACCTCGCTGGCGGTGCTGAGCGCCGCGACGCCGGAATCCCGCCACCCGTTCGTCCTGGGACTTTGGGGTGCCATGGTCGCGCTCGGCACCAGCCTCGGGCCGATCATCGGCGGCCTGTTCGCCGAATATCTGAGCTGGCGGGGTGTGTTCGTCAGCGACCTGGTCCTGATCGGGCTGTGTCTCGTCCTGGCCCTCCAGGTCATGCGCAAAGGCTACGTGACGATCAGCCATCAGTCAGTGAAATTCGACTACGCCGGGACGGCGAGCCTGATCCTGCTGCTCGGTCCTTTGACCTTTGCGCTCACCCGCGGGCAAAACGTCGGCTGGAGCGATCCGCTCACGCTCGGCTGCCTGGTCGTGGCGCTGCTGGCCGGGGTCGCGTTCGTCGTGATCGAGCTGCGGATCCGCGAGCCGCTGATCCATCTGCGCTATTTCCGCGACCGGCATCTCCTGATGTCGGCGCTCGGCATGATGCTGGTCGGCGTCTTCATGATGGGCCTGATGGTCTATTTCAGCTTGTTCATGCAGTCGCCCGACACGCTCGCCCTGTCGCCGGCCGAGACGGGCGCCGCACTCCTGCCGCTCACCGTCGTCCTGTTCGCGTTCTCGGTGCGCGGGCCGAAGATGCTGGCGCCCTACAGCCCTCGCTGGCCGATCACGATCGGCATGGTCGCCCTGGTGATCGGCAGCCTCCTGCTCGCCCAGACCACCAACGATTCGACCTATGATGGCATCTGGTGGAAGCTGGTGGTGATGGGTATCGGCATGGGCCTGACCCTGCCTCTCCTGCCACAGGTCGGGCTGCGCGTGCTGCCCGAGCAGCATACCGGCCAGGGCTCCGGCATGATCAACACCTGCCTCTATTTCGGCGCGTCGCTCGGCGTGGTGCTCGGCGGCATGGTGAGCGCGATCACCATCCGCGCCAACATCGGCGCCGTGCTGGACGCCTTGCCGGTGGAGGCGCCCCAGCGTGAGGCGCTGGTTGCCACGCTCGCCCACGGGTCGGCCACCGAGGTGCAGCAGGCGCTCGCTGCCATCGAGCCTTCGACCAGCGAGATGCTGCGCAGCGCCTTGCGCGCGGTGCAGGACGACGCCTACGACCACACCATGCTGGCTTTGGCCGTGGTCGGCGCCTGCGGTGCTCTGCTCGCGGCCTGGCTGCTGCGCGGCCCGGTGCCGGCGCCGCACAGCGCGGCGCGCCTGGTCGAACCGCGATCCTGACGGACCGTTCGACGAAGGGCTTGCGCAATTCGCCCGGTGGGGCTGTCCTATCCGGCCGCGATACCCGGCCGTCCAAGCAACAAAGGTGAGGAGACACGTCCTGATCATGACCGAGCGAATCCAGACCGGCAGCCTGCGGGTCGCCAAGGTCCTGTACGACTTCATCAACGACGAGGCGCTGCCGGGCACGGGCGTCGAGGCGGCGTTCTTCTGGCCGGGCCTGGAATCGATCATCGACGATCTGGCGCCGCGCAACCGCGCGCTGCTGGCCAGGCGCGACGCGCTGCAGGCCAAGATCGACGCCTGGCACCACGAGCACAACGGCAAGCCGTTCGACCCGCGGCCTACAACGCGTTCCTGCGCGAGATCGGCTATCTGGTGCCCGAGGGCGAGGATTTCGTCGGCGACCACCGACAAGGTCGACCCCGAGATCTCGACCATCGCCGGCCCGCAGCTGGTGGTGCCGGTGATGAACGCGCGCTATGCGCTCAACGCCGCCAACGCGCGCTGGGGCAGCCTCTACGATGCGCTCTACGGCACCGACGTGATCCCCGAAGACGGCGGCGCCGAGCGGGGCACGCGGCTACAACCCGGTGCGCGGCGCCAAGGTGATCGCGTTTGCCCGCGATTTCCTCGACGAGACCGCGCCGCTCGCCGCAGGGCTCACATCGCGACGCCACGGGCTATGCGGTCGACGGACGGGCGCGCTCGTCGTGCAGCTCGACAGGCGGCGGCGACCGGCCTCAAGGAGCCGGCCAAGTTCGCCGGCTATCAGGGCGACGCGGCAGACCCCGTCGGCGGTGCTGCTGCGCCACCACGGCCTGCATGTCGAGATCCGTATCGACCGCAACCACCCGATCGGCAAGGACGATGCGGCCGGCGTCTGCGACGTGGTGCTCGAGGCCGCGATCACCACGATCCATGGACTGCGAGGACTCGGTCGCCGCGGTCGATGCCGAGGACAAGGTCGCGGCCTACCGCAACTGGCTGGGCCTGATGCAGCGGCGATCTCGACGCGACACTTCGAAAAGGGCGGCAAGACCATCGAGCGCCGCGCTCAACCCGGACCGCACTACACGGCGCCGGACGGCGGCGAGCTGACCCTGCACGGGCCGCAGCCTGATGCTGGTGCGCAATGTCGGCCACCTGATGACCACCGACGCGGTGCTCGACAAGGACGGCAACGAGATGCCGGAAGGCATCCTGGACGCGCTGTCACCTCGCTGATCGCGATGCACGACCTCAAGGCGCGCGGCCGCCATCGCAACAGCCGCGCCGGCTCCATCTACATCGTCAAGCCCAAGATGCACGGGCCCGAGGAGGTCGCGTTCACCAGCGAGCTGTTCGGCCGGGTCGAGGATGCGCTCGGCCTGCAGCGCGCACACGCTCAAGATCGGCATCATGGACGAGGAGCGGCGCACCACGGTCAATCTCAAGGCCTGCATCCGCGCCGCGCGCGACCGCGTCGTGCTTCATCAATACCGGCTTCCTCGACCGCACCGGCGACGAGATCCACACCGCATGGAGGCCGGCCCGATGATCCGCAAGGGCGACATGAAGACGGCGCGCCTGGATCCAGGCCTACGAGGACCGCAACGTCGACATCGGCCTCGCCTGCGGCCTGCCGGGCCAGGCCCAGATCGGCAAGGGCATGTGGGCCATGCCCGACAAGATGGCGGACGATGCTGGAGCCAAGATCGGCCATCCGAAGGCCGGCGCCAACACCGCCTGGGTGCCCTCGCCGACCGCGGCGACGCTGCATGCCCTGCACTACCACCAGGTCGACGTCGCGGCCCGCCAGGAGGAGCTGAAGTCGCGGCCGCGCGCCAGCCTCGACGACATCCTGACGATCCCGCTGGCCGAGCGGCCCGAACTGGCCGCCGGACGAGATCCAGCGCGAGCTCGACAACAACGCCCAGGGCATCCTGGGCTATGTCGTGCGCTGGGTCGACCAGGGCGTCGGCTGCTCCAAGGTGCCCGACATCAACGATGTCGGCCTGATGGAAGACCGCGCGACCCTGCGCATCTCCAGCCAGCACATCGCCAACTGGCTGCACCACGGCATCTGCACCGAGGACCAGGTGAGGGAGACCATGCGACGCATGGCGGCGGTGGTCGACGGCCAGAACGCGGGCGACCCGCCTACCGCCCGATGGCGCCCGACTTCGACGCCAGCATCGCCTTCCAGGCGGCCTGCGACCTGGTGTTCGAAGGCCGCGCCCAGCCCAACGGCTATACCGAGCCGATCCTGCACCGCCGCCGGCGCGAGGTGAAGCAGCGGGACGCTTAGGCCGGCCTTCAGCACCTGTCTGCCCGGCAATAGTAGAGACGGCTTGCACGAGGCAGAAATGCGACACAGGCCCTCGGGCAGGACGACACGTCAGCCCAAGCGAGGAGCGCGCCCAGCCGCCACTCCGGCGCGCGCTGGGTAGCGGCTCAGCCCTTCGACTGCAGCATGTCATCCATGCTGTAAAAGCCAGGCGTTTGCCTAGCAATCCACGCTGCAGCATCCAAAGTAGCGCCAGCGAAAGCCTTGTAATCCGTCACCCGGCTGATGATCTCAAGTCGTTGGCTCGGACCCGCGAAGAAGACAGAGTTCTCGCAGACCACGTCGCCGCCACGTGCTGAGGAAAAACCGATGCTGCCACGCTTGCGCTGAGGGGTTTCCCCGTGGCGGGCGGTCACCACTACGTCGGCCAAAGCAACGCCGCGCCCGTTCGCCGCATATTCAGCTAACTCCAGAGCTGTCCCGGATGGCGAATCGATTTTGTCCCAAGGATGGAAATCGAATATCTCTATGTCGAATTCATCGCCGAGCAATCGGGCCGCAGTTCGAACTAGTTCGTACATCGTGATTACGGATACGCTCATGTTCGCCACCAGCATGACCGGCAACGATTTCCCGGCTTCGACCAATTTGGCGTGCTGTGCTTCGTCAAAGCCAGTTGTGCCAACAAGAACTGGCGTCTGTTGGCTGATTGCCACTGGCAGCAAAGACATCGTTGCCGACGCCGCACTGTAGTCGACGATAACATCGACCCCACTGCAAAGCGCGCCAGCATCATCAGTGAGCTGAAGGCCGAGCGGGGGCAAACCCGCCAACGTGCCAAGATCCTCGCCAATCTTTGGTGAGTCGGATCTCTCGCAACCACCCCCAAGCGCACAGACCTTGCTATCTGTTATAGCCTTGATCAGCATGGTGCCCATGTGGCCCGCAGCACCGTGCAGTCCGATCTTGGTCATTTTCGACGGCCTCCAATTCATTTCATTGACAGGCGCAACCGAACTGATCCCGAAGCCAGATAATATCGCGACCCACTCGACCTGGAAACCAACATCTGGCATGGACTATCGCTCTTGGCAGCCACTATAGGGTATTTGTATCGAAGCAGTCCTATACTGCGATGTCGGACTCGGCCGCCCTACCTCGACGCCAGGCTTGCTGAGACGTCCAGAGACGATGAGCGAGGCGCGCCATCGGTTGACAAAATTCCTATTATCGACTAGACTGCGGTTGCCTTTTCCGTCAGCGCCGCCTTTCCGTGCGACCGTTCGGCCGCGCAGCAGCAAGGAATTTTTTTCCATGTCGAGACCGCAAGCCGCGCCCGGTGCGGCCGCATCCAGCGTCGCCGCCTCCGCCCTCACCCTCGCCACCCTCTTGAGCCCGGCACGCGCTGCCGCCAGCCGGAAGAACGGCGCCAGGTCGCGTGGCCCCAAGAGCGCGGAAGGCAAGCAGCGCTCGTCGCGCAACGCCCTCAAGCACGGTTTGTGCGCGAGGAAACACGTCGTGGTCGAGGGGGAGCGGCCGGACGCCTTCGCCGCATTCGAGGCCGCGCTGGTCGACGACCTGGCGCCCGAGGGCGCGCTGCAGATGCTGCTCGCCGGCCGCATCGCGCGCGCCGCGTGGCGGCTCGAGCGCGCCGAGCGGATCGAGGCCGAGCTGTTTGCGCGCGAGATGGAGGGCCTGTTCGGCACCGGCGACCTCGGGGCCGACCTCGGCCTCGCGCTGATCCGCGATTGCAACGGCGCGCGCGCGTTCGAGACGCTGCTGCGCTATCGCGGCGCCGCCCAGGCCGAATTCTCCCGCTCGCTGCGCCTGCTCAGGGAGCTGCAGAGGGAGGCGGAGCCCGGCGCCGGGCGCAGGCCAGCCGAACGCGCCGCCCCGACCGTGGCCCCGCCGGCGCCGCCCTGCGCAGCGCCGATCGAACCCGAGCACCGCGCGATCGCCACGGCCCGCACGGACGAACCTGGCGTCGCGGCCCCGGCCACCGCCGACCTTCCGGTCAACAGCGAGCACGCCGCTCCGCTGCCCTGCGGGCATTCTCCACGCGCTGCAGAAGGACCCCGAAGCCCGCAGAAATCCTGGCGAAACGGCGCGCGCAACGGGTCGCGGCAGCGGTGAGGCGCTAAAGCGCGGGTCAGGCCGCGCTGCGCGCCTTGACCGCGTGGCCGGCGAGCGTCCGGCCGAGCTCCCAGACCGCACCCAGCGTGTGGGCCGATCGCACCACGTCCAAAAGGCCGGTCTCGATCCAGTCGAGGTCGCTCTCGCTCACGACCAGCGGCGGCAGCAGCTTGATCACCGACATGCCGGGGCCCGCGACCTGGGCCAGGATGCGGTGGCGGGCGAACAGGGGGACCAGGATCAGCTGGCAGAACAGGCCGGGGCTCGCCTCCTCCATCAAGGTGTAGGCGGCGCGCAGCTTGAAGCTCTTGGGCGGGCCGAACTCGATCGCCAGCATCAGGCCCTTGCCGCGCACGTCCTTGACCAGCTCGAAGCCGGCAAGGCGCCGGCGCAGCCCTTCGATCAGCCGATCGCCGAGCTCCGCTGCACGGACGACCAGGTGCTCGTCCTCGAGCACGGTGAGCGTCGCCAGGCCGGCCGCCATGGCGAGGTCGTTCTTGGAGAAGGTCGAGCCGTGCACGAACGCCCGGTCCATGCGATCGAACACCCGCTCGAAGATCGCCTTGCGCATCACGACCGCGCCGACCGGCACGAAGCCGCCCGAGAGCGCCTTGGCCAGCAGCACCATGTCGGGCTCGACGCCGTCATGCTCGCAGGCCAGGAACCGGCCGGTCCGGCCGAGCCCCGTCTGGACCTCGTCGGCGATCAGCAGCGCACCGTGCCGGCGACACAGCCGCGCCGCCTCCGCCAGATAGCCCTGGTCCGGCAGGTTCACGCCATGGCCCTGGATCGGCTCGACGATGAAGGCGGCGACCGGCTGCTCGGCGAGCGCGCGCTCGAGCGCGGCCAGATCGTTGAACGGCACCTGCGCCGTGGTCGCCGACGAACGGCCCGAAGCGCTCGCGAAAATGCTCGTCGCCGCAGGCCGAGAGCGCGCCGTAGGTCAGGCCGTGGAAGCCGTGCTCGCAGTGCAGGATGCGGCGCGCCCGGTCGCCGCGCGGCTGAACTTGATCGCCGCCTCGACCGCCTCGGCGCCGGAGTTGCAAAAGCACAGCTTGTCGAGCCAGGGCATGTGCGCCAGCAGCCGCTCGGCCAGCAGCCCGGCGAGCAGCGACACGTCCATCTGGACCAGGCCCGCCATCTGGCCGTGCAGCACCTGGTCGAGCGCGCTGCACGATGGTCGGGTGGTTGCGCCCGCAGGCGAACACCCCGAAGCCGCTCAGCAGATCCAGATAGCGGTTGCCCCTGGCGTCGAACAGGTACGGGCCCTCGCCGCGCACATAGTCGACGTCGTAGCCGAGCACCCGCAGCACGCGCACCATGGGCGCACTGAGATGGCGCTCGAACAGCTCGAATTTCTCGGTCTGGCGCTGTTTGATCAGCGCTGGCAGATCCAGCGGCAAGTCGGTCTCCGAGGTAAGGTCGGAAAACGTTGTCATGACTATGGCGTTGCGAGCCGCGAAGTCGAGGCCATTTTCGCACGGCTGGCCGCACTCGGCTCATATCCACCGGATCTGTCGTGCCAGGAGCACGCCCGAGGATCTGTGAGACAGTGTCGGCCTCACGCGTCTTCGGGCAGCGGCACACCGCGGAACGGCTTGACCTGCTCGAGCACGATGCTCGAGCGGATGCCGGTGATGCCTGGAATTCGCATCAGCTTGCGCACCACGAATCGGAAAAGCTCTCGAGGTCCGGCACGATCACGCGCAGCTGATAGTCGGCATCGCCAGTGATCAGCAGGCACTCGACCACCTCGGGCAGGGCCTCGAGGGTCGCGTGCAGGGTGGCGGCCGGGCTCTCGCCGTGGCGCTCGAGGGTGACGTTGACCAGCGCGGTCACGCCCAGGCCCACCAGGCGGTCCTTCAGGCGGACGCTGTAACCCTCGACCACGCCCGCCTGCTCGAGCCGCTGCAGGCGGCGCGCGCATTGCGAGGGCGACAGATGGACTTTCTCCGACAGGGCGACATGGCTCAGGCGCGCGTCGTCCTGAAGCAGGCGGAGCAATCGGAGGTCGAAGGCATCGAGATCGATCTCTGCCATCTTCACGCATCCGGCGGGCAATCCACGCGGAATTATTGCGCAAACCCGGCGCTTCGTCATGCAAAAAGCCAGGATTTGGCATGGCTGCTCGCGCTAGAATTGCGGTTGTACCGATATGTGAGCCAAAACCGAGGGTGACCGATGGGCCCGTATCCGCACGACGCGCCGCCTGCGACGATCAGCGACGACAACCCGATGGGCACCGACGGCTTCGAGTTCGTCGAGTATGCCTCGACCGAGCCGGAGAAGCTCGGGCGGTTGTTCGAGACCATGGGTTTTTAGGCGGTCGCCAAGCATCGCTCCAAGGACGTGACCCTCTACCGCCAGGGCGACGTCAACTTCGTGGTCAATGCCGAGCCGGACAGCTTCGCGCGGCGCTTTGCCGAAATGCACGGGCCGTGCGCGTGCGCCATGGCCTTCCGGGTGGTCGATGCACGCCATGCCTTCGAGCGTGCCGTCTCGCTCGGCGCCAAGCCCGTCGAGACCAGGGTCGGCCCGATGGAGCTGAACATCCCGGCGGTCGAGGGGATCGGCGGCTCGCTGCTCTATTTCGTCGACCGCTATGGCGACAAGGGCTCGATCTGGGACGTCGATTTCCACTGGACTGGCGAACGCGATCCCAAGCCCGCCGGCGCCGGACTCTATTATGTCGACCACCTGACCCACAACGTCTATCGCGGCAATATGGAGAAGTGGGCCGACTGGTACGCGCGCCTCTTCAATTTCCGCCCGATCCGCTACTTCAACATCGCGGGCAAGCTGACCGGGCTCAGCTCCAAGGCGATGTGCAGCCCGTGTCAGCGCATTCGCATCCCGATCAACGAGAGCGCGGATGAGAACAGCCAGATCGAGGAGTATCTGCGCGACTATCAGGGCGAGGGCATCCAGCACGTCGCCTGCGGCTGCCACGACATCTATGACAGCGTGCAGACCCTGAAAGGTCGTGGCCTCGACTTCATGCCGGCGCCGCCCGATGTCTATTACGAGAAGGTCGGCGATCGCCTGCCCAAGCATGGCGAGCCGCTCGACCGGCTGCGCGGGCTCGGCATCCTGATCGACGGCGAGGGCGTGGTCGAGGGCGGCTACACCAAGGTGCTGCTGCAGATTTTTTCCAAGACCGTGATCGGCCCGATCTTCTTCGAGTTCATCCAGCGCAAGGGCGACGAGGGTTTTGGTGAGGGCAATTTCCAGGCGCTGTTCGAGAGCATCGAGGAGGACCAGATCCGCCGTGGCGTACTGAAGTCGGACGCCGCTTGAGCACCGCGCCGCCTGCAGGCACGGTGCTCGGATCGCTCGATGCGATCCCCGACGGCGTGACCGAGCGCACCATCGAGCGATGCTCGGTCCTGCTGTTGCGTCGGGGGAGGGACATGCGCGCCTATGCAAACCTGTGCCCGCACCAGTGGCTGCCGCTCACCTATCGCAGCGCAAGAATCCTCAGCGCAGACGGTCGGCGCCTGCGCTGCTCCAACCATGGCGCCGAGTTCAACGTCGAGGACGGCAGCCCGGTCGGCGCCTCGATCACGCCCTGCGGACTAGAGGAGATCCCGATCCACCTTGACGGCGAGGACCAAGTGGTGATCGGTCCTCGAGCGTAGTCGAGCAGGAGGGGGCGTGTACTTGATTTGCTTCATTGTGAAGCTAGCGCACAGGTTAAGACACTACCAAGGTCGCTGAGGTCGAGTTCGTTTTGGCTATCCTGCACAGGTTCGGCACCACGCGGTTGCCGAGGTTCTGCCGCTGTGCTACTTCTCCAGTCTACAAGAGCTAGGTCGCTTCGCCGAGAGTCGCGCTGCGCGGTGTCGACCTAGACAACAAGCAAGAGTGCAGCGATGCGTGTGCGCTCTAGCTGTTGGGCCTGCTGGATTGCGTACGTCATCGTCGGGCTCCTCTGCCTTACGGCCTGGCCGAGCGAAGGTAGTGCGATGGCGGACGGGCTGGATCTCAAGAACGCGTGCGGTGTTGTAGTTAAACATGGCGCAAATAACTTCGCCGCGGCAAGCAGCGATGAAGTAATTGATGCCGGGAGATGCATGAACTTTGTGCAAGGATTTGTGCAAGCAGTTCTCCTCAGCCAGTATGAGGGGTTGCCGACATCGTTTTGCCTCCCGAACGGCGGTATCGATAACCAGCAGGCTGCCGAAGTGGTCTATCGGTGGTTATCAGAGAACCCTCAACACCTCCACATGGATGCTGCTATTTTGACTTTAACGTCGATGAAGGAAGGATTCCCGGTGCGGCATGTAGGCGCGTAGAAGGACCAGCAATGACAGAGAAATCAGAGGAGAGTCTTGTAGCCACCTTGCTTCAAGACCACGGTCTTCAGCCGCTACGCTTCTCGAAACGGGAAATGCGCGCAGGCAAAACACCGGATTTCCGGATCTTGCGTGGCAGTGATTTGTTTGCCTATTGCGAGGTGAAGTCGCCGCGCGACGAATGGCTGGATGAGCAGCTCCATGAAGCAGAGCCCGGCACGATCGTAGGCAGCGTGCGCAACGACCCAATTTTCAATCGTCTGAGCAAAATGATTAAGAATGCGGCCAAGCAATTCGATGCGGTTAACTCAGACCGAACGGTGCCCAACATCCTCGCGATCGTAAATCACGACGATTCCTCCTATCCCGGCGACCTGATCGAAACGCTCACCGGGATGTTCCATGCCGAAGACGGCAGTCGACACCCCACTTTGCAGCGTGTCTCGGAAGGACGGATCGGAGAGGCGAAGTACCGAATCGACTTGTATGTCTGGATCGACGGAACGACCGGGAGAGTGCAGGCCCATCTGTTTAGCGAGTCGGTGCCCACGCACGTCGACGCCCTGTGCGCGGAGCTGGGGCTCGACAAGACAGAAATTAAGCGATGATATTCAGTGGAGCGCGACCGCCGTGTGGTCCCTGGTTGCTCACGCATAATCGAGCGGCAGGGCCGTCGTGTACTTGATCTGCTCCATGGCGAAGCTCGAGCTGACATCCGAGAGCTCAATCTTGGCGATCAGCTTCTTGTAGAAGCGGTCGTAGGCGTCGATGTCGGGCACCACGACGCGCAGCAGGTAGTCGACCTCGCCGCTCATCCGGTAGAACTCGACCACCTCGGGCATCTCGCGCACCGCTCCGGCGAAATTTCCAGCCATTCCAGGCTGTGCTGGTTGGTGCGGATCGAGACGAACGCGGTGATGCCGACGTTCACCTTCCTGCTGTCGAGCAGCGCCACCCGGCGCGGATGATCTTGCTCTCCTCGAGCTTTTGGATGCGCCGCCAGCAGGGCGTCGAGGACAGGCCGACCCGGCGCGCGATCTCGGCCACGGGCATGGTCGCATCCTCCTGCAGGCAGGCGAGAATCTCGCGATCGGTGCGGTCCACGTTTCCACCCTTGATGTTAGAAGATAATTCTATCATTGGCTCGAAACCCAGGTGATGGATTCCATGTTTTCTGTCAAGAGCAACCCTGATGAGAAATTTTTTTCCATTCTGATCCATTCTGCGTGATTGCCGAGAACCCTGCGCAGCCTTAGCTCTCCTCTGTGCCCCCCAAGGAAAGCGCGCGGCGAAAGAAGCAGGCCATGATCCCGATCGTCGTCGATCCCCAGCACAGCACGCTTGCGCTGATCGGACGTGGCGCGGCCGCCGAGCGGCGCCTCGAGCTGCTGCTCGCGGGCGGCGCCGAGCCGACCGTGTTCTCGGATGCGCCCTCGGCGCGCCTGGCGGAGCTGGCCGGCGACGGACTATGCAGGCGCCTTCCCACCGCATCGGAGCTCGCGCTCTTCGCGCTCGTGTGGATCGCCGATCTGCCGCTTGCCGACGCGGCGCCGCTGGCGCGCGCCGCCAGGGCCGGCGGCTGCCTGGTCAATGTCGAGGACGTCGTGGCGTTCTGCGACTTCCACAATCCCTCGCAGGTGCGCCGCGGCGATCTGCTCCTGACCGTCTCGACCGCCGGCAGGAGCCCGGGCCTGGCGGCACGCATCCGCGCGCAGCTGGCCCAGGCGTTCGGTCCCGAGTGGGCCGGGCGGCTGGAGCGGATCGGCCAACAACGCGGGGCCTGGCGGCGCGAAGCGCACTCGCTCGACGATCTCGCCCGGCTCACCAACGCGACGATCGACGCGCAACGGCTGGCTGTCCCAGGAGGTCCGGCCATGAGCGGCGAGCTGCTCGACCAGCTGGGCTGCCTGCGCCAGGCCTACGACGGACAGGACGGCCTGGCGCTGCTGCGCGCGCTGCTGCGCGAGGGGCCGCTTGCCGGCCGCACCGCACTGGTGTCGTCGTTCGGCGCCGAGAGCGTCGTGCTGCTCGACATGGTGGCGACCGTTGACCCGGCGACGCCGGTGATCTTCCTGGATACCGGCAAGCTGTTCGGCGAGACCCAGGAGTATCGCGAGGAGCTGACCGGGCTGCTCGGGTTTACCGATGTGCGCGTGGTGTCGCCGGCGCGCCGCGACCTCGCGGTGCACGATCCGCAGGGGGCCTTGTGGCAGAGCGATCCGGACCTTTGCTGCCACATCCGCAAGACCGAGCCCCTGGAGCTGGCGCTGACCGGCTTTGCGGCCTGGATCACCGGGCGCAAGCGCTTCCAGGGCGGGTTGCGTGGCGCCCTGCCGACCCTGGAGGGCGACCCCGCGACCGGCCGGATCAAGGTCAATCCGCTGGCACCCTGGTCGGCCGACGACGTCGAGCGCTATCGCCAGCTGCGCAATCTGCCGGCCCATCCGCTGGTCGCCGAGGGCTACCGCTCGATTGGCTGCTTCACCTGCACGCGGCGCATGGCCGCAGGCGAGGACCCGCGCGGCGGCCGCTGGTGGGGCCTCGACAAGACCGAGTGCGGCATCCATCGGCCGGGGGTCTGAGGTCATGCGCGCCGCGTTTCCCGAGGTTTCTCCTGGCAGCGTCTGGCTGGTCGGCGCCGGACCGGGCGACCCGGGCCTTTTGACCCTGCACGCGGTGCACGCCTTGGAGCAGGCGGACGTGATCCTGCACGATGCGCTGGTCGCGCCCGAGATCCTGGCCCTGTGCCGACCGACGGCGCGTCTGGAGGCGGTCGGCAAGCGAGCCGGACAGACAAGCGCCAGGCAGCTGCAGATCAACCAGCGCCTGATCGACCTGGCGCGGCAGGACCTTCGCGTCGTGCGCCTCAAGGGCGGCGACCCGATGGTGTTCGGCCGCGGCGGCGAGGAGGCGCTGGCGCTGGCTGCGGCCGGCGTGTCGTTTCGGATCGTGCCGGGCGTCACCGCGGGCTACGGCGCGCTCGCCTATGCCGGCATGCCGGCAACCCATCGCGGGCTCTCGCAGTCGGTCGCGTTCGTCACCGGCCACCATGCCGGCGGCGGCGAGGCACGGGACGTCGACTGGCCAGCGCTCGCCCGCGGCGCCCAGACCCTGGTGCTGTACATGGCGCTGACCCGCCTGCCGGCGATCGCCCAGGCGCTGCTCGCCGCCGGCCGCGATCCGCACGAGCCGGTCGCGTTGCTGAGCGATGCCACCACGCCGCGGCAACGCGTGCGGCGGACCACGCTGGCCGAAGCCGCGGCGGTCGCCGCGCAGGTCGATCGCCGCAGCGCCACGCTGATCGTGATCGGCCCGGTGGTGGCGCTCCGCGATCTGCTTTCGCCCTGGCTCGAGACGGCGCCGGCGACGCCGCTGCCGATCGAGCCCGATCAACTGCTGGCACTGCAAGGTTAGAGGCGCGCGATGTCTGGTTTCGGCCTGCCGATCCTCCCCGAGACTGCTCCGTTCCCGGCTGAGCACATCGAGGTGCTGAACGCCGTGATGGCACAGGCCAACGCCGAGCAGCGCCACTGGCTTTCGCGGTTTTCTGGCGGGCTACCACGCGGCGTTGTCGAGCCCGGCCGCGCTGCCGGCAGCGCCGGCCGCCGAGCTGCGCAAGAAAATCCCGCTGACCGTGCTGTACGGCACCGATTCCGGCAATGCCGAAGGCGTCGCGGCCGACGCCAAGAAGGCGGCGGCGAAAGCGGGCTTTGCCGCGCGCATCGTCGACATGGCGGACACCGATCCCGCCGAGATGGCCAAGGCCGAGCATCTCCTGGTGATCACCAGCACCTGGGGCGAGGGCGATCCACCCGAGCGGGCGGCGACATTCTATCAGGCGTTGATCGCAGAAAACGCGCCGCGCTTCGACGGCGTGCCGTTCTCGGTGCTGGCGCTCGGCGATTCCAGCTACGTCAATTTCTGCGAGACCGGACGCCAGATCGACGCGCGCCTGGAGGCGCTGGGCGGCAAGCGGATCGTGCCACGGATCGACTGCGACCTCGACTACGAGGAGCCGGCGGTGTCCTGGACCAAGGCGGCGTTGAAGGAGCTCGCGGACCTGGTCGGGCCAGAGCCCGCGAGCGCCACGCGCGGCCCGCTGCGCGGAGAGGTGATCAACTTCCCGAGCACCCAGCCCGAGCCGCTGTTCAGCAAGGCCAACCCATTCCCGGCCGAAATCACCGAGCTGGTCAATCTGAACGGCTCGCGCTCGACCAAGCAGACGATCCATCTCGAGCTGTCGCTGGAGGGCTCGGGGCTGACCTTCGAGCCCGGCGACTCGCTCGGCATCGTGACCGAGAATTCTTCTGAGATGGTCGAGGCCGTGCTGAAGCGCGGCCCGCATTGCGGACGACGCCGACCTCGCGACGCGGCTTGCGAGGGAGTGGGACATCACCACGTCTGTCGCGGCCGGTGCTCGAGGCCTACGTCGCGCTCAATCCGGCGCCGGGCCTGACCGAGCTGATCGCGGGCGACGGCTGGCGCGCCTATCTGCCGGGCCGCCAGCTGATCGACCTGCTGGAAGATTTTCCGGCCGCGCTGACGGCCGAGCAGCTGACCGGGCTGATGCGCAAGCTGCCGTCCCGGCTCTACTCGGTGGCTTCCTCGCAAAAGGCGACGCCCGACGAGGCCCATCTGCTGGTCGGCGTGGTGCGCTACCAGAGCCACGGCCGCGAGCGCCATGGCGTCGCCTCGACCTTCGTCGCCGAGCGGCTGCGGGCCGGTGACGCGCTCAAGGTCTACGCCAAGCCGAACAGGAATTTCCGGCTACCCGAAGACCCGGATCGCCCGGTGATCATGATCGGCCCCGGCACCGGCGTGGCGCCGTTTCGCGCATTCCTGCAGGAGCGCCAGGCCCTGGGCGCCAAGGGCCGCAACTGGCTGTTCTTCGGCGATCGCAACTACACCCACGATTTCCTGTACCAGCTGGAGTGGCAGGAGTTGCACCAGGACGGCGTGCTGAGCGAGGTCGACCTCGCCTTCTCGCGCGACCAGCCGGAAAAGATCTACGTCCAGCATCGGATGTGGCAGCGGCGGAAGGAGCTGTTCGCCTGGCTCGAGGACGGGGCGCATCTCTACGTCTGCGGCGACGAGAAGGCGATGGCCAAGGACGTCCACAGCACCCTGGCTGCGATCGTCGCCGAGCAGAGCGGCCGCAGCGCCGAAGCCGCCGAGGCTTATCTCACCGACCTCAAGCAGCAGCGCCGCTATCAGCGCGACGTCTACTGAGGAGCCACCATCATGGCTGTTTCCCCGAAGCAGGTCTCGAAGAACGAGGACATCAAGGACGCGAGCCGGTTCCTGCGCGGTACGATCGCCGAGGGCCTCGGCCGGGCGATCACCGGCGCGATCAGCGAGGACGACGCCCAGCTCACCAAGTTTCACGGCACCTATCTGCAGGACGATCGCGACCTGCGCCCGGAGCGGCGCAAGAAGAAGCTCGAGCAGGCCTATTCCTTCATGGTGCGGGTGCGCGTGCCGGGCGGCGTGTGCACGCCGGCGCAGTGGCTGGCGCTCGATCGGATCGCGAGCGACTACGGCAACGGCACGCTACGCCTGACTACCCGCCAGGCCTTCCAGTTCCACGGCGTGATCAAGAGCAACCTCAAGCAAACCATGCAGGCGATCAATGAGAACCTGCTGGATACGATCGCCGCCTGTGGCGACGTCAATCGCAACGTCATGTGCAATCCCAACCCGCACCAGTCTGAGGCGCATGCTGTCGCGCTCGACCTGGCGCGCGCGATCAGCGACCACCTGACGCCGCGCACGGGCGCCTATCACGAGATCTGGCTGGACGGCGAGAAGGTGGTCAGCAGCGAGGCCGAGGAGCCGATTTACGGCGCCCACTACCTGCCCCGAAAATTCAAGACCGTGGTCGCGGTGCCGCCCAGCAACGACGTCGACGTGTTCGCGCACGATCTGGGCTTCATCGCGATCACCGACGAGGCTGGCCGGGTGCTCGGCTGGAACGTCACGGTCGGTGGCGGCATGGGCATGACCCATGGCGAGCCCGAGACTTATCCGCGCACCGCCGACGTCATGGGCTTCTGCACGCCCGAGCAGGCGGTTGACGTGGCCGAGAAGGTGGTGCTGGTGCAGCGCGACTTCGGCGATCGCGCCAACCGCAAGCATGCGCGGCTCAAATACACGATCGAGGATCGGGGCATCGACTGGTTCCGTGGCGAGGTCGAGCGCCGGCTCGGCTATGCCCTTGAGCCCGCCCGACCGTTCAACTTCGAGGACACCGGCGACCGCTACGGCTGGACCAAGGACCATCGCGGCAACTGGCACTGCACCCTGTTCATCGAGAACGGCCGGGTGCGCGATACGCCGGACCGGCCGATGAAGACCGGGCTGGCCGAGATCGCCAAGATTCACGTCGGCGATTTTCGCCTGACCGCGAACCAGAACCTGATCATCGCGAGCGTCCGGCCCCGCCACAAGACGACCGTCAACAAGCTGCTCAAGGAGTATGGCCTGACCAACGATTTCAGCGGCTTGCGGCTCAACGCCATGGCCTGCGTCGCCCTGCCGACCTGCGGCCTGGCGCTCGCCGAGAGCGAGCGCTATCTGCCGGACCTGGTGAGCGCACTCGAGGAGGTGATCGAGACGGCGGGCCTTCGCGGCGACGAGATCGTGATCCGCATGACCGGCTGCCCGAATGGCTGTGCCCGGCCCTATCTGGCCGAGATCGGTCTGGTCGGCAAGGCGCCCGGCCGCTACAACCTCTATCTGGGCGCGGCGTTCGACGGCAGCCGGCTCAACAAGCTGTACGGCAAGGATCTGGACCACGACGAGATCGTCGGTGCACTAGGGCCGCTGATCAGTGCTTATGCCAAGGAGCGCGCGGACGGCGAGCGCTTCGGCGACTTCGTGATCCGCAAGGGCCACATCGCAGCGACCACCTCGGGCGCCGATTTCCACGCCAATCTCGCCCCGGCGCTGAACGCCGCGTGATGTCAGAAAGGAGAACTCTTAAACCCATCTGTGCCGAAACTGTCGCACGCCGAACGTCACCTGTTGAGGGCGTTCCGGACGATCTAGCGGCCGCTGCGCGCGTCTCAGATTAGCCATGAAGCGAGATTCCCTGGCAACACAACTCACGCCTTCAGCTCGCGCTTCAGCTCGTTGATGAAGCGCCAGTCGGTGCCTTCGGTGATGATGTCCTGCGGCGTCGAGGTGATTATGCCCGCTTCATGGAGCCGGAGCGCATAGAAGCGGATCGTGTCCTCGGGATCGTATTCGCGCCAACGGTCGTAGGGGATCTCGGTCAGGGTCTGGAGCGCGTGGTTGTAGTCCGGGGTGAAGCCGCCATCCACCAGACGTCGGGCGATGCGCTCGGGCTGGGCGACACAAAGATCGGTCACTTTGAGAATTGCGCGCACTACGCGCTTGGTCGCGATCGGATGCTTATTGATGAACTCGGGGTTGCCGGCGACCATGCAGCAGAAATACTGAGACCAGGGGCGGTCCACCGAGCTGTTGACGATCACGTGGCCGATGTTGCGGGCGCGCAGCTGCTGTGGGACGGGAGCAAAGCCGAGAAAGGCATCGATCTCGCCGGCTGCAAACAGCTCCATCAATTCGATTGACGGTCGGGTCACCCAACGAACGTCTTTATCAGGATCGAGCCCCACGTACGTGAGCATGCTGGCGACGAAGATATACAGCCCGGTACTTAGGCCGGGCACCCCCACGCTCTTGCCTTGCAGATCCGTGATGTTGCGGATGCCGTCGTGCGCAAATAGCTCGAAGCAGCCGGGGTGCACGCCGGCCACGACCTTGATCCGCTCGCCGGCCGCCATCGAGACGACGAGAGGCGCCGCGAAGTTCAGGCTGAAATCCACTTCGCCACGAGCGATTTTCTCCGATGCGGGGATCCCCGCTCCCGTCGGCAGGTAGCGGATGTCGGTGAAGCCTTCGGCACGTAGCAACTCCTCGGCGGCGTATTCAGGCGCAAGACACAGGCTGCGGAGCTTGCCTAGGCGGATGGTGGTGGTTTCGAGCGGACCCTCGTCGGCGAGGACGCGCGGCCCATCCATCAAATCGACGGCACCGGTCACTGAGAGAGATGCAAGAAAATCGCGGCGAGACAGCATGATGCGAGGTCTCCTCTGTGACATACGGCGTCGATATCAAATCGAGTCGCGCCTGCCAGCGGCTTGAATACCCGTCGCCACAGCAGCGCGAATCGAAAGCTCTATTCGCCTGCCACTGCGGCACGATGCCAGAATCCATTCGTCAAGCAAAGCGCCCTGTGTCAGCGTTGGCCCCGCGCTGTCCCCATCGAGGTCGCCGATGGCGTGTTAAGTGAGCGGCAGAAGCCGGCGAACGTAGATGCCCAGTTGCCTTCGCACTGCCGCAATGACCGCTTTGGGTCTTGGCTGTGTGAAAACTGAAAACGTGAAACTGCGCTTAGAAGCTCATTCCTCGTATCGGCAATTGATAGATGGAAATGCTCAGGTCCGTGCACCCGGCGCGACTTCGGAGAAATTCTTTCTAGGGATTTTTCTGCTGGATGCGTTACACAGCCAGGGTCATTTTGCGACATCGGCCCGAGACGTGTTGGTGTCTGCTGCCGGGTACTCTTCTGATATGTGCCGGCCGAGATTCGAGTCTCATTCAGCCGCTTCCGCCCAGCGGGCTACAAGGCATCCCACGTGCTTCAACGCTCCGGTCGGCTCCCGGAGGAAGGGCCGTGCAACTCGGCTTCCATGGCGTCGCGGACCTCGGGCGGCGGCGTCACGGAGCGGCGTTCCCGCGGGTCGAACCAGACGCTGACGCAATCGGCGGTCGCGAGACAGCGACCATCCTGAAACACGCCGTAGGCCGAGTGGAACGAGCGGTTGCCGATGCCGAGCAACCGCCCGCCGACCAGCACCTCACCGGGAAAATGGGTCTCGGCAAGGTAGTTGATCGTCATGCGTGCCAGCGCGGTAACCAGCCAGTCCGGCCCGGAGGCGCTGAAGCTGCGCGTGAGCATGACCCGTGCCATTTCGAACCACTCGGAGTAGACCGAGTTGTTGATGTGACCCAGGGGATCCAGGTCCCGGTAGCGGATCGTGATCGTGGTCCAATGGCGGTAGCCGGCCGGATCGGTCAGATCGAGGTCGTCGGTATCCGGGCTCTGCTCGCTCATCGTTCCTCCAGCCGGCTCACCTCAGCGCCAGCAGCGCAACGAACCTGACACTAGCCGTCCGATCGCGCAATGCTGCATTGCAGCAAAAGCGCTGGTGCGGCACGCTGATCTGTGCCCATCTCAACGGCGTATTGCCCGGTGGAGTGCACCATGCCGACGTCAGATGCGATTCCTGCTGCGATCCTGGCGCGCGCCCCGCCGCCGGCGGTGGCCGTTCCTGCGCCCACACCAGCGGCCGACCATGCCAGCGCGGCCGGGCTCGCTTTGCCCCACCACATCGTGATCGTCGGCGGTGGCGCCGGCGGCCTGATCCTGGCGACCAAGCTCGGCGATCGGCTCGGCCGCCGCGGCAAGGCGCGGATCACCCTGGTCGATTGCGCGCTGACCCACGTCTGGAAGCCGCTGCTGCACGAGATCGCCGCCGGCACGCTGCGTGCGGACGCCGACGGCATCGACTATCTGGTGCACGCGCGCCGGCACCATTTCACCTTCGAGCTGGGCCGCATGACCGGCCTCGATCGCGGCACGCGGGAGATCCTGCTCGAGCCGGTGAGCGATGCCAGCGGCGCCGAGATCGTGCCGGCGCAGCGCATCGGCTATGGCACCCTGGTGATCGCGGTCGGCAGCATGCTGAACGATTTCGGGGTGCCGGGCGTGAGCCAGCACTGCCTCTATCTGGACGGGCTGGCCCAGGCCGAGCGCATCCAGCAGCGCACCCTCAGCAAGTTCTTGCGCGGCCACAGCGAGGCCCGAACCGGAGGGCTGCGCCGGTTGCGGGTCGCGATCGTCGGCGCCGGCGCCACCGGGGTCGAGTTTGCCGCCGAGTTGCGCCATGCCGGCCGCCAGCTGGTCGGCTACGGGTTACGCGGCTTTGATCCCGACAAGAGCATCGAGGTCCGGCTGATCGAGGCGGCCCCCAGCGTGCTGCCGGCGCTGGCCGAGCGGCTGCAACTGGCGACCACGCGCCAGCTCGAAGCGCTCGATGTCGAGATCCATACCAGCCAGCAGGTCGGGGAAGTCACGGCCGAGGGTCTGCATACCCGGGCGGGCGACCTCTTCCCGGCCGACCTGATCGTCTGGACCGCGGGCGTCAAAGGCCCGGGCTGGCTCGGCCAGCTGGACGGCCTCGAGGTCAACCGGCTGAGCCAGCTGGTGGTCGATCAGACGCTGAAGGTGACCGCCGACGAACATATTTTTGCGCTCGGCGACTGCGCGGCCTGTCCACAGGCGGGATGCGAGCGTCCCGTGCCGCCGCGCGCCCAGGCGGCACACCAGCAGGCGCATACGCTCGCTAGGTCCCTCATCCGGCGGATCGAGGGCAAGCCGCCGCGTGCCGTTCGTCTACAAGGACTATGGCTCGCTGATCTCGCTCAGCTCGAGCACGGTCGGCAATCTGATGGGCAACCTGTTCAAGAGCGTCACGATCGAGGGCCGGATCGCCCGCCTCGCCTACCTGTCGCTCTACAAGAAGCACCAGACCGCCTTGCACGGCCTCGGCTGGGTGACCCTTTCGGCCCTGGCCAATCTGCTCCAGCGCCGCACGCGACCGCAGCTCAAGCTGCATTAGGAGTGGTCCGGTGAGGGCGGGTCAGCCGCGCACGCGCGGCAGGTGGATGTAGGGCCAGGGGTCAGGCATCTCGCCGACCTTGACCGCCAGGAGCGCCGGCTCGTCGCGGGCGAGCGCCTCGGCCAGGGCCCCTTCGAGGTCGTCGGGGTCGGCGATCTGACGAGCGGCCATGCCAAAACTTTCCGCGAGGCGGACGAAGTCCGGATTGCGCAGGTCGCTCGCGATGATCCGGTTGCCGTACAGCATGCGCTGCATGCGCCGGACATTGCCGTAGGCGCTGTCGTCGAACACCACGGCGACCACGTTGATGCCGTGCTGCACGGCGGTGGCCAGCTCCTGGACGTTGTACATGAAGCCGCCGTCGCCCGCGATCGTCACGACGGAACGGTCGGGGCAGGCGACCTTGGCGCCGAGCGCTGCCGGGTAGCTCATGCCGAGCGTGCCCTGATAGCCGCTGGTGATGTACTGGCGCGGCCCATAGACCGGGAAGGCGATGCGGCTGACATAGCCGATCTGGGTCAGGTCCTCGACCAGGATGCCGTCCTCCGGCAGGGCCGCTCGGATCGCCTCGATCCACGCCAGCTGCGGCGCCAGCTCGCGCCGATAGAGCGCCCAGACCTCCTCCTTGACGGCGGCGATGCGGGCCTGCCAGCCGGGCCGCTCACCCGCTTCGATCTGGGGCAACAGCGCCTCGAGCGTCTGGCCGGCATCGGCCAGAAGATCGATCTCCGGCCGGGCATGACGCCGGATCTCCAGGGGGTCGAGGTCGATCCGGATCACCTTGAGCGCATCGTCCAGGCCCCAGTCCATCTGGACCCGCTGAAAGCGTGAGCCGATCGCCAGCGCGACGTCGACCTCGGGCCACAGCCGATGCGCCATGGTCAGGCTGAGGCTGAGCGGCGAGCGGCCGTCCATGACGCCGAGCCCCATCCAGCCGGCGACCACCGGCGCACCGAGACGCTCGGCCAGCTGCCGCACCAGCGCGCTTGCACCCGCGGCGCCGCCGCCCACGAAGATCATCGGCTTCTTGGCGCCGTTCAGCAGCTCGGCCGCCTGCGCCAGCGCCTCGGGGTCGGGCTTCGGTGGGCGCGGCCGGCGGCATCGTCACCGGCTCGGTGCCGACCCAGGCCTCGCGTGCCAACACGTCCATCGGCATCTCGATCGCGGTCGGGCGCGGCCGGCCGGACGCCATCTGGGCAAACGCCTCGGCCACCAGGCGGGCGGCGTCCTGCGGCGCGTCGATGCGCGCCGCCCATTTGGTCAGGCCGCGCATGATGCCGAGCTGATCCGGCAATTCGTGCAGCAGGCCGACGCCGCGGCCGATGTGGCGTGAGGGGATCTGGCCGGACAGGCAGAACACCGGCGCGCCGCAGGCATAGGCGGTGGCCAGCGCCGCGGTGGTATTCAAGAAGCCCGGGCCCGGCACGACGCAATAGGCAGACGGCCTTCCGCTCGCGGCGGCATAACCGAACGCCATGTAGCCAGCGCCCTGCTCGTGGCGGGTGACGATCGAGCGCAGCCCGTCGCCGGCGTCGTGCAGGGCATTGAAGAACGCATCGTTCTGCACGCCCGGCAGCACGAACAAGGTATCGATCCCCTGTGCCATGACCGCCGCGAGCACGGCTTCACCACCCGTCATGCGCGCCATTTGTTTCTCCTCCCCGATTTGCTCTCTTGTTCGCACGCGATCTGCGCTAGCGTCCCACGGGTCCAGCCGTAAGGGAAGGCCCGAAGTCCACGAGAGGTGAGCCATGAAGAAGCTGATCAACGCGGTCGACGACGTCCTGACCGAGAGCCTGCGGGGATTCGCCGAGGCGCATGCCGATCTGGTCAAGATCGCGCAGGACCCGACCTACGTCATCCGGGCCGACGCTCCGGTCCAGGGCAAGGTCGCGCTGATCTCGGGCGGCGGCTCGGGCCACGAGCCGCTGCATGCCGGCTTCGTCGGCCATGGCATGCTGGATGCCGCATGTCCGGGCCAGGTGTTCACCTCGCCAACGCCGGACCAGATGGTGGCGGCCGCCGAGGCGGTCGACGGCGGCCCCGGCGTGCTGCTGATCGTCAAGAACTACTCGGGCGATGTGATGAACTTCGAGATGGCCGGCGAGATGCTCTCGGGCGGTGTCACGACCGTGCTGACCAATGACGACGTGGCAGTCGAGGATTCGACCTACACCACCGGTCGGCGCGGCGTGGCCGGCACGGTGCTGGTCGAGAAGATCGTCGGTGCTGCGGCCGAGGCGGGCGCTGATCTCGCCGCCTGCAAGGCCCTGGGCGATCGGGTCAACCGGGCGACCGGCTCGATGGGCGTGGCGCTGACCAGTTGCACCGTGCCGGCCGCGGGCAGCCCGACCTTCACGCTCGGCGAGGACGAGATGGAGATGGGCGTTGGCATTCACGGCGAGCCCGGCCGCCGACGGGTCAAGCTCGAGAGCGCCAATGCGATCGTCCAGGAGCTGGTCGGCGAGATCTGCGCCTGGCTCGACCCCGCTGCCGGCCAGCGCGTGCTGCTGCTGGTCAACGGCTTCGGCGGCACGCCGCTGATGGAGCTCTATCTGATGTACCACGCCGCCGTGCAGCGCTGCCGCGACCGTGGTCTCCAGGTCACGCGCTCACTGGTCGGCAACTACACCACCTCCCTCGAGATGGCCGGCTGCTCGCTGACCATCGCCAAGCTCGACGACGAGATGATCTCGCTTTGGGACGCGCCCGTGCACACGCCGGCGCTGCGCTGGGGGCGATAGCGGCGGGACTATCGGGTTCGTTTGTCCGACCGGCCCTTGAAAAGGCCAGGATTCCTGAGGGCTTTGGGTTCGTTCGGTATTTCGGTGCTTCCCGCTACGCGGCGGCCGGGCGATGGTTTCGATCGAAGGAATATTACCCTATTCCCACGTACGATACCAGGGTGATCCCACCCGCAACTGACATGAACTGCGAGAATTTATCCCGGCAGTCCCGCCGCGATGAGCGGTTTGCTATAGAGCTCGGCGAGCGATGGGTGAAGCCCGACTCTGGCATGATATCCGCTGATGGTGAAGCCCGGTTCCAGCTCAAGGACACGCGCGGCGGCCGACTTGGCAGTGTCGAGCCGCCCGAGCTTCACGTGCGTTGCCGCAAGCAGAGCGTGCGCCGTACTCCAATAGGGATTGGCCTGGAACACCTTCTGCGCCGCCTCTGCCGCCGCCTCGTACTCGCCCCGCTGGAAATGGCCGCGGGTGATCGAGAACCAAGGGATGTAGCTCAACGGGTCGAAGGGGCTCAGGCGGAGCGCGCGCTTTCCCCATTCGATGGCGCGATCGGCATCGCCGGCCAAGACCGTGACGACACTGCCGAACATGTAGGTGAACGCGCACGACGGGCTCAGCGCCAGCGCCGCCTCGAACGCCTGGCGCGCGGCTTCGCGGTCGTGCGCGATCATGCCCAGGCCGAAGCCGCCGAGCGAGAGCGCGACCGCATCGTCGCGCCCGTGGGCGATCGCCGCATGGGCGTGGCAGATTGCACCCTGGCGGTTCTCCTCGCGCCCGTCGCTGCGCACGAAGATGATCTCATGTGCCCAGGCGGCAAACCCGTGCGCCAGCGCGTAATCCGGTTCCATCGAGAGCGCGCGCTCGAGCAGCGGCAGCGCCTTCGCTGCGCCCTCGGGCATCGCCGGGTAGACGTCGGGGATGGCGCGCAGCACCAGATCGTAGGCATCGAGACTGTCGGGCCGCTTGCGCTTGACGCGCGCGATCTCCGCCTGGCGCAGGCTCGGCTCGATCGCGGCGACCACGCTCATCGTCGAGCTCGTCCTGGAGCGCGAAGACGTCGTCGAGCGTGCGGTCGTAACGATCGGCCCAGATGTGCCGGCCGGTCTCCGCCTCGACAAGCTGACCGGTGACGCGCAGGCGGTTCGACGCCTTGCGGACGCTGCCCTCGAGGATGTAGCGCACGCCGAGCTCACGGCCGGCCTGCTTCACGTCCACCGATCTGCCCTTGTAGGCGAAGCTCGAATTGCGGGCGATCACGAAGAGCCACTTGATGCGCGCCAGGCCGGTAATGATGTCCTCGACCATGCCGTCTGCGAAATACTCCTGCTCCACGTCGCCGCCCATGTTGGTGAACGGCAGGACTGCAATCGAGGGCCGGTCGGGCAGTGCGAGCACTGCCTGCACCGGTTCGCCCTGGACAGCGTTCTTGGGCTCAACGCGCGCCTCGATGCGATAGACATGGACCGGCCGGGCAATGTTCTTGACGCTATGCTCGCCGAGGTCGACGAAGCCGATCGGAAGCTTCTCGCCGACGTGCTCGCGCACTGTCGCGCTGACGCAGATCTCGCCGGGCTCGGCGAGCGCCTCGAGCCGCGCCGCGACGTTGACGCCATCGCCAAAAATGTCATCGTCCTCGACGATCACGTCGCCGACGTTGATGCCGACTCGAAAGCGGATGCGCTGGCTCTCGTCGACGTTGGCATTGCGGTCTTCCATGCCCTGTTGCATCACGACGGCGCAGCGCACCGCATCGACGATCGAGGCGAACTCGATCAGGAGGCCGTCGCCCGTGGTCTTGACGATACGGCCCTGGTGCCGGGCGACCAGTGGATCGACGAGTTCCCTGCGATGGCCCCTGAGCGTGGCGAGCGTGCCTTCCTCGTCAGCCCCCATGAGGCGCGAGTAGCCCGCTACGTCCGCGGCGAAGATAGCGGCGAGCCGGCGCGCCGTACGCAACTCCTCGCTCATTCGCTTTCGCCTTCAGTTGCCCCGACACTCTGACGGGTCACTAGCCTACGTGCCCATCCCACAAACACTAGATTTTGGGGCTGTTGGTTGGGAGGAATACAGAATGTAAGGGCGCTTTGGGTCGAGTTGGGGCTATTGGCGCCTGTGATGGGTGGTTGAACTGTTCCGGAGGCGGATTGGCCGACTGAGGTCGTGCGTGAGGGGCCGGCGCCGCCGGCTGAGTGTTCGGGTCGGGCAGGCTCAGGCCAGCTTGAGGCGGGTGAACAGCGCGAGATTGTAGGCGACCACCGCAGACCAGACGTACGCCTTGAAGTGGCCGAGCCCGCGCCAGGTGCAGCGCGCCAGGCCGTAGGCGCGCTTGAGGCACGAGATGCCGGCCTCGATGCCGG
>CAVSVZ010000051.1:0-56263 GCA_963731495.1 uncultured Alphaproteobacteria bacterium | reverse complement strand
AGCAGCGGCGCAAGATGCTGCGGGCGAGCCTCAAGAGCCTCGCCGCCCGGCCCGATGCGATGATCGAGGCAGCGGAGGTCGC
The DNA here is from genome assembly GCA_963731495.1 of uncultured Alphaproteobacteria bacterium. Classification (GTDB taxonomy): domain Bacteria; phylum Pseudomonadota; class Alphaproteobacteria; order Geminicoccales; family Geminicoccaceae; genus DASUGG01. Next base: position 56,181 of record CAVSVZ010000051.1, on the reverse strand, counting down.
GCCGACCGCGCGCGCCGAGCAGATCGACGTGGCCGGCTTCTGCCGCCTGGCCAACAGCTACCAGGCGATGCGCAGGCGCCCCGACCCCGCTTCCTAACCCTGTTGAGGCGAGCGGAACTGACTGACGAAGTCGGCGAGGCCCGGCTGACGGCGGCGCTTGAGGCGCTCGGCCACGAGGATCGCGTGCGCCCGCTGCACGCTCAGCGCGAGGTCGCTGTTGATCAGCACGTAGTCGTACTCGGCCCAGTGGGTGACGTCGGCCGCGACCTTGGCCAGCCGCTTGCGCACCTCGCTCTCCGGATCCTGGGCCCGGCGAAACAGGCGCCGCTCCAGCTCCTTGGTCGACGGCGGCAGGATGAACACGGTGACCGTGTCGCCGGCGAGCTCGCGCAGCTGCTGGGTGCCCTGCCAGTCGATGTCGAACAGCACGTCACGGCCGGCCGACAGCGCCGCCTCGACCGCGCGCCGCGGCGTGCCGTAGCCGTGATCGTAGACCTCGGCATGCTCGAGCAGCTCGCCGTCACGCACCATCACGTCATAGGTCGCGCGATCGATGAAGTGATAGTCGACGCCGTCGGTCTCGCCCGGCCGCCTCGGCCGGGTGGTCACCGAGACCGACAAGGCCAGCTCGGGCTCGAGCTCGAGCAGGCCACGCGCGATGCTGGTCTTGCCGGCACCGGACGGCGACGACAGCACCAGCATCAGCCCGCGCCGCCTGACCGTCGGCGTCGAAGCCGGTGCGCTGGTGCCCGACCCGCTCAGCCCGCCGGATCCGGCTTGACCGGCGAGGGCGTCACCGGGCCCGACTGGCGGCCGTTCTTGATCTGCCGCCACCTGGCGACGTTGCGATTATGCTCGGCCAGCGTGCGACCGAAGGCGTGGCCGCCGCTGCCGTCGGCGACGAAGTACAGATAGTCGACCTCGGCCGGGTTGAGCACCGCCTCCAGCGAGGCGCGCCCCGGATTGCCGATCGGTGCCGGCGGCAGGCCGTCGATCCGGTAGGTGTTGTAGGGGCTGTCGTGCTGCCAGTCCTTGCGGGTCAGGGCCCGGTCGAGAGGGCCTTCGCCGTCGGTCAGGCCGTAGATCACGGTCGGATCGGACTGCAGCCGCATGCCGCGTCGCAGCCGGTTGAGGAACACGGCGGCGACGGCGCCGCGCTCCTCCGGCACTGCCGTCTCCTTGTCGACGATCGAGGCGAGGATCAGCGCCTCGCGCCGGTTGGCGAGCGGCAGCGCTTGCGCCCGCGCCGGCCACAGCTCGTCGAGCAGCGCGCGCATGCCGCGCTGCATGCGGCGCACCAGCTCGGCACGCTCGTCGCCGAGCGCATAGAAATAGGTCTCCGGCATCAGGCTGCCCTCGGCCGGCAGCTCAGGCAGGTCGCCGCTCAGCTCCTCGGTCCCGGCCAGCAGGCGAAACACCTCGGCCACCGTCATGCCTTCGGCGACGGTCAGGCGATGCGCCACGGTCTCGCCGCGCGCCAGCATGTTGATCACGCTGGCCGGCGTCGCCCCGGCCGGGAAGGCGTACTCGCCGGCCTTGAGCGCACGGTCCTCGCCCTTGAGGCGAACCGCGAGTCGAAACAGCCAGGGTCGGTCGATCACGCCGGCAGCGTTCAGGCGCGCCGTGATCTCATGCAGATTGGCGCCGCGCGGCAACACCACCACGGTCTCCTGCACGCTCGGCCCGCGCGCGCTCAGAAAAGCGCTGGTCTGGCTCCACAGCGCGATCGCGATCGCGCCTGCCAGCGCAACCAGCATGGTCAGGACGGCGAGCAGCTTCAGCGCGCGCTGGCTCATGCCGGCGGGCCGTCAGTGTTCGGGAGGACGGGCGAGGATCAGACTGGCGTTGGTGCCGCCGAAGCCGAAGGAATTGGACAGCGCGGCACGCACCTCGCGGCGACGTGCCTCGTAAGGCACCAGGTCGAGGTCGCAGCCCTCGGACGGGCGGTCGAGGTTGAGCGTCGGTGGCACGATCTGATGATGGATCGCCAATAGTGAAAAAATCGCTTCGACGCTGCCGGCGGCGCCCAGCAGGTGGCCGATCGCCGACTTGGTCGACGACATCGACACCCGCTCGGCAGCCTCGCCGAACAGGCGCTTGACCGCGCCGAGCTCGATCTCATCGCCGAGCGGCGTCGAGGTGCCGTGGGCGTTGATGTAGTCGATGTCCTGCGGCCGCATGCCGGCACGCTGCAGCGCGGCCTTCATCGAGCGATAACCGCCGTCGCCGTCCGGGCTCGGCGCGGTGATGTGGTAGGCGTCGCCCGACAGCCCGTAGCCGACCACCTCGCCATACATCCGGGCACCCCGCGCGCGGGCATGCTCGAGCTCCTCGAGCACCACGACGCCGGCGCCTTCGCCCATCACGAAGCCGTCGCGATCCTCGTCCCAGGGCCGCGAGGCGCGCTCCGGCGTGTCGTTGAAGTGGGTCGACAGGGCGCGTGCCGCCGCAAACCCGGCAACGCCGATTCGGCAGACGGCCGCCTCGGCGCCGCCAGCCACCATCACATCCGCATCGCCGAGCGCGATCAGCCGGCTGGCATCACCGATCGCATGGGCGCCGGTCGAGCAGGCCGTCACCACCGAGTGATTGGGGCCCTTGAAGCCGAAGCGGATCGAAACCTGCCCGCTGACCAGGTTGATCAGGCTCGCCGGGATGAAGAACGGACTGACGCGGCGCGGCCCGCGCTGCTCGAGCTCGACCGCGGTATCGGCGATCGTGCTGAGTCCGCCGATGCCGGATCCGATCAGGACGCCGGTACGCTCACGCTCGCGCTGGTCCTCGGGCATCCAGCCGGCGTCCTCGACCGCTTCGCGCGCGGCCCCGATGCCATACAGGATGAACCGGTCGTTCTTGCGCACGTCCTTGGGCGCGACCACCTCGTCGGCCCGGAACGCGCCTTCGCCCTCGTCCGGCAGCAGACCGGCGATCTTGGCCGGCAGGTCATCGACCCGAAAGCGCGTGATCATGCGAATCCCGCTCTCACCGCGGACCAGCCGCCGCCAAGCGTGCTCGACACCACAGCCCAGCGGCGTGACCAGGCCGAGGCCGGTGACCACCACGCGTCTCATCGCATATCCAAGTTTGCCCGGCCCAACTCCGACAGCGTTCGGTCCAGCATGGTCCGGCGGGCGCAGCCGTCCTGCGGGCTAGCTGTGCTGTTCGATGTAGCTGATGGCGTCCTTGATGGTCAGGATCTTCTCGGCCGCCTCGTCCGGAATCTCGCAGCCGAACTCCTCCTCAAACGCCATCACCAGCTCGACCGTGTCGAGGCTGTCCGCGCCCAGATCATCGACGAAGCTGGCGTTGTCCGTCACCTTGCTCTCGTCGACACCCAGATGCTCGACGACGATCTTCTTGACGCGCTCGGCGGTGTCACTCATCTGCAGGCTTCCTTGATTGCTGTATCTGAGGCACGGACGGTTGTCGCGGCACGCCGCCAGCAGCAATCCATGCTCCGGCCCTCGGTTGGTAACACAGGATCGCGACGGTTGACTAGGCGTTAGCACGGCTCCGAAACCACGCGCAAGCTCCGCTAGATCATGGCCATGCCGCCGTTGACGTGCAACGTCTGACCGGTGACATAGGCGGCTTCCGCGCTGGCGAGATAGACCACCGCGGCGGCGACGTCGTCGCCGCTGCCGAGATGGCCGGCCGGGATCCGGGCGAGCAGCTGCGCGCGCTGCGCCTCGCTCAGCATGTCGGTCATGGCGGTCTCGATCATGCCCGGCGCTATGCAGTTGACCGTGATGCCCCGGCTTGCAACCTCCGCGGCCAGCGCCTTGCTCATGCCGATCATGCCGGCCTTGGCCGCGGCATAGTTCACCTGGCCCGGATTGCCGGTCACCGCAACCACCGAGGTGATGCTGACGATCCGACCGAACCGCCGCTTCATCATGCCGCGCAGGCCGCTGCAAATCAGCCGAAAGCCGGCCGACAGGTTGACGTCGAGCACGGTCTGCCAGTCGTCGTCCCTGAGCCGCATGGCGAGATTGTCGCGAGTCAGGCCGGCGTTGTTGACCAGGATGTCGAGCCCGCCGCGGCCCTCGACCACTTCGATCAGATGCGCGGCGGCGTCCGGCTCGGCCAGATCGGCCGGCTCCACGGCGACCCGCTCGCCCAGCTCCGCAGCCAACGCATCGAGCGCCTCGCGGCGGCGTCCGGTCAGCACGAGGTTGGCACCCTGGCGATGCAACTGCCGCGCGATCGCACCGCCGATGCCGCCCGACGCGCCGGTCACCAGGGCGGTGCGGCCGGTCAGATCGAACATGCGGCGTCCCTCTCCCGGTACGGCTCGTCAGGCGCGGGCATGCCCCGGCTCGGCCCCGCCACGAGCTAGCCGGCCGCCGCGTGACGCGACGGCGCTTCGCCCGGCCCGCGGATCTGCAGCGTGGCGACATAGGCGTCGATCTCTTCCGGCGTGCCCAGGGCCGTCGCCACTACGCCCTCGAGGGTTCGCTTGGTGAGGCCGGAAAGCACCCGTCGCGGGCCAAGCTCGACGGTCTGCCTGACGCCGTACTCGGCCAGGGTCCGCAGGCTTTCCCGCCAGCGCACCCGCGCCGTGACTTGCCTGACCAGGAGCGCGGCCAGGGTGGTCGGATCGCGCTCCGGCGCCGCGGTCACGTTGGTCACCACGGGCACCGCCGGTGCCCGCATCTCGATCGCAGCCAGCGCCGCGTGCACGGCATCGCCAGTCGGCGCCATCAGGCGGCAATGGAAGGGCGCGCTGACCGGCAACATCATGCTGCGCGCGGCACCGCGTGCCTTGGCGATCTCCACGGCCCGCTCGACCGCCGGACGCGCGCCGCTGACCACGGCCTGACCGGGCGCGTTGTCGTTGCCGACCTCGCACACGCCGGTCTCGCCAGCCTCGGCCGCGATCTCCTCGACCGTGCCGAGATCCAGACCGAGCACGGCGGCCATGGCGCCCTCGCCGACCGGCACGGCCGCCTGCATGGCCCGGCCGCGCAGCCGCAGCAGGCGCGCGGCATCGGCGATCGAGATGCTGCCGGCGGCCGCGAGCGCGGTGTACTCGCCGAGCGAGTGACCGGCGACGAAGCGGCACAGCTGCCCGACGCTCCGGCCGCTCTTGGCTTCGAGCGCACGGAAACACGCCATCGACACCGCCATCAGGGCGGGCTGCGTGTTCTCGGTCAACCGCAGCTGCTCGTCGGGGCCCTCGAAGATCAGCTGGCTGAGCGGCGCGTCGAGCGCCGCGTCGACCTCCTCGAACACCCGTCTGGCCTCCGGCACCGCAGCGAACAGGGCGTGGCCCATGCCGACCGCCTGCGAGCCCTGGCCCGGGAAGATCAATGCTGCTTCCATAAGCCCCGCCACATGCTGTGCGGCGGTTCTTAGCGCGTGGGCCGGACCTGTCAAGGCACAGTTCCGTCTGTAGTTTCCGCCGGTGGAACCTGGCCCTTGCCGTGGACCGCTTTTTGCGTATAGTGCGCGCCGTTCTCGGATCCTGAAGATCCGCCCGACCGCGCTCTGCGAGCAGCACGCGAGTGTCGTTGCTGTTCGTGTGCGCGTTTTGTCGATCTGGTGGCGGTTCTGTCGGGTGTGGTCGGTCGAGTACCCGGAGTTCAAAGCCCATCATGCGCTTTTACGAGCATACCTTCATCGCGCGGCAGGATCTCTCGCCGCAGCAGGCCCAGGCCCTGGCGGAGACCTATGCCGGGTTGGTCGCCGAGCACGGCGGCGAGGTCACCAAGAACGAGTATTGGGGGCTGCGCAACCTGGCCTACAGGATGCGCAAGAACCGCAAGGGCCACTATCTGCATCTCAATCTGAAGGCGGATGCGGCGACCATCGACGAGCTCGAGCGCCAGGAGCGGCTGAGCGACGACGTGCTGCGCTACCTGACCGTCAAGGTCGAGCAACTCGAAGAGGGCCCCTCGGTGCTGATGCATGCACGCACGTCGCGCGAGGAGCGCTCGCGCCGTCACGATGACGGCCGCCGTGGCCGCGACGACGACCGGCCCCGGGACCGCGACGAACCGGCCGAGAGACAGGGACCGAGAGGACCGCCCGAGACGCGAAGAGGCGCGCAGCGAAAGCCCGAGCCCGCCCGAATCCGCGGCGGCGAGCGAATGAAGCCTGACACGGGACGAGAGCCGAGATGAACGACCGATCCGACCGACCCCAGCGCGAAGGCGGCGATGGCGGCCGCCGCCCCTCCGAGCCGCCGACCATCACGATTTGCCGGCCCTTCTTCCGGCGCCGCAAGACCAGCCCGTTCGCCACCGCCGACGCGCCCAAGATCGACTACAAGGACATCAAGCTGCTGCAGCGCTTCGTGTCCGAGCGCGGCAAGATCGTGCCGCGGCGGATCACTGCGGTGACCGCGAAGGAGCAGCGCAGCCTGGCGCAGGCGATCAAGCGGGCCCGCGAGCTCGGGCTGATGCCCTACTTGGTCAGGTGAGGGGAGCCCGGCGCGCCGCCGGCCCGCGGCCGGGTCGGAGCGTGATCCGGGCCGCTTCGAGGCCGAACACGTCATGCCGCAGACCTTAGGCCTCGCCATTCTGGCCGGCGTGGTCAGCGCCGGGCTGTTCCTGTGCCTGCTGACCGGCGTGCCGGGCATGGTACTGTTCGCTTATTTCGTGCAGCTGCCGCTGATGTTCGCGGGCCTTGCCATGGGGCTGACCGCGTCGGCGGTCGCGATCGTTGGCGCGCTGTTGATCAACGGCGTGATCGCCGGCGCGGTCGCGACCGCGATCTACGGCTTGGTGCAGGCTCTGCCCGCCCTGATCGTGGTCCGCCAGGCGCTGCTGTCGCGCCAGCAGGGCAAGGCCGTCGAGTGGTATCCACCCGGGCTGCTGCTGGCCCAGCTGACCTGCCTGGCCGCGCTCGGCATCGGGCTGGTGTTCCTGATGCTGCTCGACCATCCGGGTGGGCTGCAGGGCGCCATCGAGGACTTTTTGACCGAGGCGCTGGCCGGGCTTGGCGCGATCGAGGTCGAGACGACGACCAAGCCGGAGCTCGGCGCGTGGATCTTCCTGTTCCCCGGCCTGATGGCGACCTCGTGGCTGGTCATGATCGTGCTCAACGCCGTCCTGGCGCAGGCGCTTGCCGCGCGGCTCGGCTGGAACCGGCGGCCGAGCCCGGATCTGAGCACGCTCGAGCTGCCGAACTGGTTGTGGCCGGCGCTGGGCGCCGCCGGCCTGGTGGCGCTGTTCGGCGACCAAGGCTGGGGCTTCTTGGGGCGCTCGCTGTTGATCGTGTTTGTCGTGCCCTACATCTTCCTGGGCCTGGCGGTGATCCACACCTTGGTGCGCCGCTGGTCCCACCCGAGCTGGCTGCTGGCGGCGATCTATGTCGCGCTGGTGCTGCTCGGCTGGCCGATCCTGGCGGTGCTGCTGCTGGGATTCGTCGAGGATTGGGCGCATCTGCGGCGCCGTTTGGCATAGCTCCGGAGGAAATCATCATGCAGGTCATCCTGCTCGAGCGGGTCGAGAAGCTCGGTCAGATGGGCGATGTCGTCGCCGTGAGGGACGGCTTTGCGCGCAACTATCTGGTGCCGCAGGGCAAGGCGATGCGCGCCACCAAGGACAATCTGGCGGCGTTCGAGCGGCGCCGGGTGCAGCTCGAGGCGGCCAATCTGCAGCGCAAGGAGGACGCCACCGCGGCGGCTTCCAAGGTCGACGGCCGCCGCGTCGTGATCGTGCGCCAGGCCGGCGAGACCGGCCAGCTGTACGGTTCGGTCAACAGCCGCGACATCGCCGAAGCGTTCACCGCCGACGGGGTCACGCTCGACAAGGGTCAGGTCCGCCTCGAGACCCCGCTCAAGACGTTGGGCATCCACAAGGTACGGATCGCGCTGCATCCCGAGGTCGACGTCCACGTCTCGGTCAACGTCGCCCGCTCGGACGAGGAGGCGCAGCTGCAGGCCAATCCCGAGCTGGCCGCGGCCCTGGCCGAGAGCGAGCGCGAGGCCGAGCGGCTGGAACGCGAGGTCGAGGAGGCCGAGCAGGCGGCCGACGCGCCGCGCCTGGTGCTGCCGGACTAGCCGGCGCAACTGCAGCCCAATCGCAACCTGCGGGCGTGGCGGCCGGCCAGCTTCTACTGCAACGCAACCGTTTTTGCCGCAATGCAAAAAAAGGGTTGGCCGCATCAATCCGTTTTGCTCTAGTTTCGTCGATCGCGCTGGCGATGTCTGAAGGAGCCCGGCTCGACGATGGCTGACGTGCGTTCGACCAACGACGGCGAGCAGAAGGTCGCGGTCGTCAAGAAATATGCCAATCGCCGCCTCTACAACACCGGCTCCAGCCGTTATGTGACGCTCGACGATTTGAGCCGCATGGTGCGCCGGGGCGAGCATTTCGTGGTCCACGACGCCAAGAGCGGCGAGGACCTGACCCGCTCGATCCTGACCCAGATCATCGTCGAGGAGGACGCCAAGGGGCGCAACCTTTTGCCGATCAGCTTCCTGCGCCAGCTGATCAGCTTCTATGACGACAGCCTGCGCGCCTTCCTGCCGCGTTATCTCGAGCTCAGCATGGAGAATTTTTCCGGCAACCAGGAACAGATCCGGCGCTACATCGAAGGTACCCTCGGCCGGTTCTTCCCGATGAACCAGTTCGAGGACATGGCGCGCCAGAACATGGCGCTGTTTCAGCGCGCAGCGAGCCTGCTCAATCCCCTGACCGGCACCGAAGGCGAGCAGACGGTGGCCGAGCCGGCGGCACAGAGCGCCGAAGCGCGCGACACGTCGGTGCAGATCAAGGAGCTGAACGAGCGCATCGAGGCCTTGCAGAAGCAGCTCGGCGAGCTGATCGAGGTCCAGCAGCAGAAACGCTAGGGGGTCGCCCCGAGACTGCACCAACGCCAAAGACCTCCTGATGGCCTCGCTGCACTAGGCGGCAGCCGCGAGCGGCGCCGGCAACACGCTCTTGGCGGTGCGCCGGGCGAGCGAGAAGATCTCGCGCAGGGTGTGCACCAGATCCATCTCCAGGCGCACCGTCTCCAGGTGCTCGGCGCTGTCGATCGCGATTCGCTCGGACTGGCGCGCCAGGACCTGCTCGACCAGCCGCTCGAACGCCGGCTTCGCGTTGACCACGGCCTGGGCAGCGACCTGGTCCTCCTCGACGATCGCCTTGACAGTATTGACCACGGCGTCGGAGGTCGCCTGAGAGAGCGATTCGAGGATCCGGTCGCCCTTGGCGGTGAAGTTCATCAGGAAGCCCGCCGCGATCAGCCCGAGCGCCAGCTCCTCGAGCTTGAAGGCGACGATCTGGCGGTCACGGTCGTGCCGATCTTGGCGCCCATGATCACGCCGATCGACTGGGTGAAGGTCATGATGCCGGCCGAGACGAAGCCGACCACCATCACCGTGGTGATCGACGAGGACCGGATGACCGCGGTGACGATCGCGCCGGTGATCGCGGCCATCACGCGGTTGCCGGTGAAGCGGGCGAGAATCGTCTTCATGCCGTCGCCGGCGGTCGCCTTCAGGCCGTCGCCCAGCTGATCCATGCCGAACAGGAACAGAGCGAGCCCGCCGAACAGGCCCATCAGCATCCGCGCCCAGTCCAGGCCCGCGGTCGTGCTGTCGGCCGCGAGCGCCGGTGCCACCACGAGCGCGGGCCTGCCGAGGCAGACCAGCGCCGCTACCTTGATCCGTCTGCTCATGGCTTGATCGCCCGCAGGGCTTGGGTCGCGCCGTCGGCGAGCGCCTCGAGGGCGGCGGTGGCGCGGCTGCGAAAGTCATGCGAACCCAGGATCTGGGACATGAACGCCACGTAGCTGCCATCGGGCGCCAGCAGGCGGTGCATCCGGCGCAGCATGGCCGGCTGGGCACAGGCCTCGAGCTCGCAATGGTGCGTGAGCGTCTCGGCAAGCCGCACCGGCCTGCCGGCCTGCGCCAGAGGTCCACGCCGGCTGAGATAGCTGCCGGCCCGCTCGATCGTGCCGTGGCCTTCGATCTCCAGTACGAGCCGGTCCAGCAGGGCATAATCGTAGCGCTCGCCCGCCCCTTCGGACCGGTGCATGACCTCGAGCTGCGCTGCGCTCAGCCAGGTGACGCACAGCCGGGTCCTGGCACCCGGGCAGGGATGCAAGGTCGCGGGCAGCGCGCCGTAGCTGGTGAAGTGCGCGGAATAGACCACCGCCCAGTCGGAGAGCCAGGCCGGCGTGACCGGAATCTGCGCGCCCGTGCCGGCGAATTTTTTGGCCAGCCGGGCAGGTGCGCCGTTCGAGCCGCAGGCGATCACGGCGGTGCGCCGCTCGTGCCATCGCGCCTCGAGCGGCCGGATCGCGCCGTCGTCGAACAGATAGCCGACCGATGGCCGATGATACGGATAGTCCTCGGCCAGCCGGATCAGGGCATCGATCTGTTCAGCTTGGGACTTGGTCATGATCCGGGACGTTAGCACAACAGGGAGGCCAAGTACCCGCGACTGGCGATCGGATGGAGAAAACCCGCTCGTCTAGCTGGAAACCTGCAATCGCCGCCTGTACTGATGGTCGAAGGGCGAGAACGAGGGGCCGGCATGCGAACCAACACAGTGGAGCGGTGGGGCAGCATCAGCATCGGATTGCACTGGACGATCGCCGCCCTGGTGCTGCTGGTGCAGGTGCCGGCCGGGATCACCATGGTCTGGAGCGGGCCAGGCACGCTGCAGAACGTCTGCTACAACATCCACAAGACCACGGGCATCGTGATCTTCCTGCTGGCGATCGTGCGGCTGGCCTGGCGCTGGTCACACCCGGTGCCGGTGCTGCCGGCCGACCTGCCCGCCTGGCAGGCCAAGGCTGCCGGCACCACCCATGTGCTGCTCTATCTCGTGTTGCTCACGATGCCGATCACCGGGTTCCTGTACACGGCCATGGGCGGCTTCCCGGTGCCATTCTTCGGCCTCTACGACCTCGCCCGCCTGGTGCCGACCAACAAGCCGGTCGCCGAGATCTTCAAGATCGCGCACCTCACGCTGCAGTTCGTGCTCTACGTCGTGGTCATCCTGCACGCCGCCGGCGCACTGCAGCACCACCTGGTGCGCAAGGACGGGATCCTACGACGCATGCTGTCCTCGACCGCACCGCTGCCTGAGCTGCGGCGCTAGGCGGCAGAGCCAATCAGGGCAACGCCGGCACGCTTTGCGGCACCTGCGAGGCTTCGATCGTCGGTGGCGAGCGGCAGGCCGAGGCGCATAGCCAGCTCTAGGTAGGCGGCATCGTACACCGAAAGCCTGTACTCACGCGCGAGGCTGATCGTCTCGTGCAAAGCGCGGCCCCCTGTTTCCGTGTCGGTTTCGATTGGTAGCTCTTCGATCATCGCGACGAATGCCGCGCTCTCGGCGGGCTTGATACGGCGTCGACGCTCCCCCGATACAAGACCGTTGGCAACCTCGAAGGACCACAAACCGGGCGCCACCGCACCTTTCGCCACGACCTTGTCAATGAGGGCATCCGCCTCCGGGCCGCCTTCGTCCTCGAAGCACCATGCCAGCACGGACGATGCGTCGATCACAAGACCCGTCATCGGCGCCCTTCCTCGATCAGCGCTTTGACCGAGAGATCGCCGAGCCGCCGCCCGCGCCGAAAGACCTTCAAGCGCGCCGCAGTGTCGTTGAGCCGATCGCGGCTCACCACGCCGGCCGGCACGAGACGAGCGACTGCCTTGCCGTGCTTGGTAATGATGATCTCCTCGCCTCGCGCGACCTGTTCCAGTAGTGCCGAGAGATGCGTCTTCGCTTCGAATGTTCCCACAGTTCTCATCGACGGCCTTTCTAACCAGAGACCGACTAGTTAGAGGCTGGCCAGAACGTCCGTCAAGGCGGACGGAGCGCTGAGGTGTACTACGAGGCTGCTCTGGTCGAGAGAATGAAGCCAGCAATTGGGTGATCGATCGACCTATGGCAACACGCTGGACAAGCAGCCGGGTGATCGGTTGTATGGCGCCACAATCCGAACCGGGGAGGCGGAACATGGAAGCTGGTGCGGCAATCGCCGAAATCCTCAAGCGCGAGGGCGTCGAGATCATCTTCGGCTACCCGGTCAATCACATCCTGGAATACGCGGCGCGCGCCGGCATCCGGCCGATCATCGTGCGCCAGGAGCGGATCGGGCTGCACATGGCCGACGCGATGTCGCGCCTGACCAGCGGCGAGAAGATCGGCGTGTTCGCGATGCAGCACGGGCCCGGCGCCGAGAACGCCTATGGCGGCGTCGCCCAGTGCTATGGCGATGCCGTGCCGGTCCTGGTGCTGCCGATGGGCTACCCGCGCCGGATCGCCCACGTGCAGCCGAACTTCTGCTCGTTCATCAACATGAAGGGCGTGACCAAATCGTCCGAGCCGGTGACCTCGGCCGCCGAGATCTCCAATATCCTGCGGCGCGCGTTCACACGCCTGCGCAGCGGTCGCGGCGCGCCGGCCCTGGTCGAGGTGCCGGTCGACGTGTTCACCGAGGAGGTCGCGGAGCCGCTGGACTACCGGCCGAGCAAGCCGCTGCGCTTCGCTCCCGAGCCCGATGCCGTGCGCAAGGCCGCCAAGCTCCTGGCCAACGCCGAGCGGCCGGTGATCTATGCCGGCCAGGGCGTCCACTACGCGCGTGCCTGGGAAGGGCTTGCGCGCCTGTCCGATCTGCTGGCTGCGCCGGTGACCACCAGCCTCGGCGGCAAGAGCGCGTTCCCGGAGACCCATCCGCTTTCGCTCGGCTCCGGCGGCAATGCGATCCCGGCGACCGTCGATCATTTTCTTAAGAACGCGGACGTGATCTTCGGCATCGGCTGCAGCTTCACCAAGACCAATTTCGGCGTCGACATGCCTGCGGGCAAGACGATCATCCACAGCACCCTCGAGCCGATGGACGTGAACAAGGACGTCGAGTGCGAGCTCGCCCTGATCGGCGACGCCGGGCTGATGCTCGATGCGCTGCTGCCGGAGATCGAGTCCGAGCTCGGTGCCGCGCCCAGGGACTCCGGGCCGGTCGAACAGGAGATCGCGGCGGTGCGCGAGCCGTGGCTTGCGCAATGGATGCCCAAGCTCACCTCGAGCGAGACGCCGCTCAACCCCTACCGCGTGATCTGGGACCTGGCGCACACGGTGGATCTCGACAACACCATCATCACCCATGATGCCGGCAGCCCGCGCGATCAGATCTCGCCGTTCTGGAAGGCGACCAAGCCGCTGTCCTACATCGGCTGGGGCAAGACCACGCAGCTCGGCTACGGGCTCGGGCTCGCCATGGGCGCCAAGCTCGCGCGGCCGGACAAGCTGTGCATCAACGTCTGGGGCGACGCCGCGATCGGCTTCACCGGCATGGATTTCGAGACCGCGGTGCGCGAGCGGATTCCGATCCTCTCGATCCTGCTCAACAATTTTTCCATGGCGATCGAGCTGAAGGTCATGCCGGTCTCGACCGAGCGCTACCGCTCGACCGACATTTCCGGCGACTACGCGGCGATGGCCCGCGCGTTCGGCGGCTATGGCGAGCGGGTGACCGAGCCGGACGAGATCGTCCCGGCGATCCGGCGCGGCATCGAGCAGACCCGGCAGGGCACCCCTGCCCTGCTCGAGTTCATCACCAGCAAGGAGGTCGAGGTCTCCAAGTTCAAGTAGGGCTTTTGACCCGGATGCCCACCGTGCAGCCGGGTCCCTCCTGCCTCGGCCGATCCGTCAGGTCTCGGGCGCGGCGGACAGGTCGGCCAGCGGGTCGTGGCCGGGCTTCAGGCTCTCGAGATAGTCCTCGGTGAAGTCGACTTTCAGCTGCACCCACATGGGCAGATGGTCGGACATCTGCCAGGTGCGCCACTTGTCCGCGTAGTAGGCGCGCTGACCGGCCTCATCGGGACCGCGTTTGTCCGGCGGCAGGAGGTCGCGATAGGCCAGGAAATCGTCCTCATCGCGAAAGACCGACCGGGCATAGGCGAACACGCCCGATGCACCGATCTCCAGGCGTTTTTCCTTCACCTTGAGCGCAATCTGGTCGTAGTGCTTGTCGCCGCCCAGATTGCTGCGCGCCTCCTTCAGGTTCTCCGGCGTGACGAAGCCCTCGCCTTCGAGCGCCTGCATGGTCTGGTGCTCGGGGCTCACGATGTTGAAGTCGCCGAGCAGAATGTAGTCCTCGAGCTCCCGGTCCTGACGCGCGGAGAAGAAGTGCGCGAGCTCGCGGATCTCGTCGACCCGCCGCTGCAGCTTCTGGCCGGTGTCGGCGCCGTAGTAGATGTGCACGGCGCACAGGTTGAACTTGAACCAGCCGGCCTGGAAGGCGACGACGAACGGCGTCCGGGCAAATTGCAGCCCGCCATCTTGGCCGTCATTGACCCCGATGCCGCTCTTGGGAAGGACCACCTCGCCGGCGACGTTGCGGAACCGGACCCGGCGCCGGTCGTAGACGAACCCGATCCGCTCCTGGTTGCCGCCGCTGCCCTCGGTCGTGTCGGTGACGATGTGATCCCAGTCGTAGCCGAGCAGACTGATGACCTTCTCCAGCGCGGCGAGGTCTCGATTGACCTCCTGGATGGCCACCAGATCGAAAGAGGAGATGATCTCGGCGATGTAGTGGAAGGATTCCGGCAGGCGCGGGCCATGGCCAAACTTGTTGGAATTGAAGTCGCGGATGTTCCAGGTCGCCAGCAGCAGCGAATCCTCGCCCTTGTGCACGCCGACCTCGGCCTTGAGCTGGCGGCGCAGCGCCAGCAACCGGTCGAGCACGCGACGTTTGGCGACATCGTCGCGCCAGAAGCGGATCGGGGCATAGCGCGGCATGGCAATCTCCTCGATCGAACCGGCGCGACATTAGGATTCCGTTCTGCCAAGCGCAAAGTGTTTGCGATCTGGCCTTCGGCGCCCGCGCGCGCTAACCATGGCGTCTCATGACGGGGAGGACGGGCCATGAGCCAGGCGAGCGGCGAGATGCTGCTGACCATCTTTCTCAAGCACCGCCAGAGCATGAACCTCGGCGAGCTCAATCAGAAGCTGGACGCGACCGGGTTCTGGCAGAAATTTCCGCCCGAGGGCGCGGAGGTGGTGTCCTGGTACGTGATGATGGGCATCGGCCAGGTGGTCACGCTGAAGCTGCCCGCCGACAAGCTGCGCGCGGTCAACCTCGCGATCGAGCAGAACGCCTGGGGCGCCTTCGAGACCGAGTTCTACCCGACCTACGATTTCCAGCCGGTCTGGCAAGGGCTGCGCGCGAAAGCGCAGGGTGGCTCATAAGCGACGTCGAATTCGCGCTCGCCTGGAGTGCGCTAGGCCGACTTCTCGTCGATGCGACTCGCATGCGGGTGGCGGCGGTCGCCACGCACGTCGCGCCTGCGCACATATGTGACCGCGGCATCGGGGTGGGCCGTCTTGGCCTTGAGCGCGGCGATCAGCGTGTCCTCCGCTTCGACCCCTGCTTGGTCCGTTCTCATTCCGATCCTGATGCCAACCGCATAATGCGAGGTCATCGCTTGGCCTCCGTGAACCGACCAGCAGGTAGCAGCGAGGAAACGCCGTGGCGCAGGACGTTTGCCTCTGTCCGGTCAAAGCTAGTCCAGGATCGCATCCGGCAAACGTCCTACAGACATAACTACTACCCTCGCTGCCGCAATCTTTCCAGGTTTATGGTCACCTCGTACTGAGTTCGGGCATCGTGGATCCAGTTTGTCTAGTTGTCTTTTTACCAACGTGAATGGTATATTTTTGTTCCACGTCTCTTGAACACAAAGAACAAGCAGTTCCTCTCCGAAATCGATTATGTTACGCATATAAGCTGCCACATCGGTCAGAAGATCAGTATATTCGTTCTGCTGCCTGCCCGGGACCATATACCGCCATCGTGGCGGATAAAACTTGCCATTTGGAGCCATTTCGATGTTACGAACATCGAAGCTATATTTAGGACTGTTGGGATGCTCGATCGCGTTTCGTATCTCCCAGAACACGGTCAGCCACCCCTGATCCGCCTGTACCATGAGATATAGTGGATTATTCTTTCCAGATTTTCCAAAAACCAACGATTTAACTGTGTAAAATTCTGCAACTTAGGTTTTGTTGGAAAAAAAACATCAGTAGCAGAGCTTATTTCCTTAAGCGCTTTGTGTCCAGTCAGGAAAAGGCGTCGTGCTCTGTCTTCCATATTAGGAATTTGAGGAATGTCACCAACGAATTAAGTCTTACCGGAAGCTTGTATCACCTTGTCGGCCTCGGATATCTTTGACACAATCTCTTCAGTGAGTTCTTCGTAGACGGCGTTGCATATCGTAAGTTCTCTGAAGAATCGAAAGTATGCATACAGAATCTCCTCCTTAGAAATCTCGCTGGCAAATGAGACAAAGTCCAGAACCCTTTTTGCTTGCATGATTGTTCTGGATACGATCGGATGCCGTGTTCCGATCGTACAAACTCGCGTGGTAGATCCTTTTGTATTTGGATATTGTCTCTCAGGATCGATATCATCCGGCGTCTGTATGAGAAATACGCTGTCCTCCTTGAAAGCATATAGCTTCCCGTCTATCGCAAACATGTCCACGATGTAGGTGACCTGATCCTGGCCCCGGGCTCTAATCTGCAGGCTGAATGCTGCATCTCTTCTACGATCCAATGGGGATTTCTCTGTCATGATATGGCTCCGAACTCCGCCAGCAGGGCGGCGTGTGTGCGGATGCCGCGCTCGAAGCAGCGCACCTCGAATTTCTCGTTGGGCGAGTGGACCCGGTCGTCGGCCAGACCGAAGCCTACCAGCAACGAATCCATGCCGAGCAGCCGCTTGATCGCCTCGACCGCCGGGATCGAGCCGCCCATGCCGATCAGCACGGGCGGCCGTCCGAAGGCCCGATCGAGCGCGCGGCCCGCGGCCTGCACAAAGGGCGAATCGGTCGGGATGCGCAGCGCCGCCGAGGCGCCGTAGTCGATGATCTCGGTGCGGCAGTCGGCAGGCGTGCGCGCGGCGACGAACGCGCGCAGGCCCTCGAGAATCCGCCTTGGATCCTGGCCCGGCACCAGGCGGAAGCTGACCTTGGCACGGGCCTCGGCCGCAATCACGGTCTTGGCGCCGGGCCCGGTATAGCCACCCCAGATGCCGTTGATGTCGCAGGTCGGCCGGGTCCAGATCCGCTCCAGGGTCGAGCGCCCGGCCTCGCCGGTCGGCACGCTGATGCCAGCACTGCCGAGGAAAGCCGCCTCGTCGAAGGGCAATGCCGCATGCTGGCGCGCCTCCTCGTCGCCCAGCTCGGCGACGTCGTCGTAGAAGCCCGGCACCTGGACACGGCCCTCGGCATCGTGCAACTGGCCTAGGATCCGCGTCAGCACGTTCAGGGGATTGGGCACGGCACCGCCGTACAGACCCGAGTGCAGATCGTGCGAGGGCCCCCACAGCGCAATCTCGGTGTACAGCAGGCCACGCAGCATGGTCGCCAGGGCGGGCGTCTCGATGTCCCACATGTTGGTGTCGGAGACCACGCAGACATCCGCCGCGAGCTCGCCGCGATGATCGCGCACGAACGGCTCCAGGCTCGGGCTGCCGGACTCCTCCTCGCCCTCCAGGAAGACGGTGACCTTGATCGGCAGGGTACCGTGCACCTCATGCCAGGCGCGCATCGCCTCGAGCCAGGTCATCACCTGGCCTTTGTCGTCGACCGCGCCACGGGCGACCATGCGGGGCCCGTGCTCGGCTTCGACGAGGATCGGCTCGAACGGCGGGCTGTGCCAGAGGTCGAGCGGATCGGCCGGCTGCACGTCGTAGTGGCCATAGTACAGCACATGCGGGCCGGCCCCGTCGCCAGGACCCGGATGGTGCGCCACGACCATCGGCTGGCCCGTGGTCTCGCGCAGCGAGGCGTCGAAGCCGATCGAGGCGAGGCTGTCGACCATCCAGTTGGCGGCGCGCCGCGTGTCGTCGTCATGCGCCGGATCCGCACCGATGCTCGGGATCCGCAGGAGGTCCTTCCAGCGCTCGATCGAGCTGCTGCGGCTATGGTCGAGCTGGTCCAGGACGGGATCGAGCGACAGCGTCATCGCGTACCTCTGCAAGCTGAGTTCCTCCGCCGGTGCGCCGGCGAGCGAGACTCAGCGAACACGATTGCCGCGATCAAGACAAGCGTGCGCTGCTCGGCGCGCGCTGTCGCACGGACGAGTCGACTACGGCAGATTTTGGTTACGCCGAACCAGCCCGCTCCGCCCAACCACCCACAGGGTACCATCGCAAGGGGTGGTTGGGCGGGGGAGCGGGCTGGCACCGAAATCGACGTAAGTCGGAAATGTTCTACGGCTGAGCCTGGCCAGCCGGCAGATCGACCATCGCAAAAATCCCGGCGCAGCGATTGAGCGGCTCGGACACCTGATCTTCGGTCGGCTCCGGCGCGCCGTCCTCGCCATTGCCCTCGAGCTCGATGATCTCGGACGAGACGCCGACGCTCTCCAGCAGATCCGGCGATCGACTTGGCGCGCTGCAGGGACAAATGCATGTTCATGGCTGCCGGCCCCTGCGTATCGGTATAACCGGCGATCCGGACATTGCTGGCACCCAGCGACTTGATCTTGTCCGCCGCTTCCAACGTCTTGCGCTTGCCGCCCGGGGTCAGTGTGCACTGCCGGGATTGAAGTGGACCTCGTTGAGCATCAGCTCGGTCGGTCCGGCTGCCGGCGCGATCTTCGCTGCGTCATCCGCCAGGCCGCCCGGCGCCGCGTCGTCGGTCGCCTGGTAGGCGGCGGCCTGGACGTCACCGGCGGCATCGGTGGTTGCCGGATCGCCCGGGCCCTTGACCTTGGCGAGCTCGCTTTCGAGCGCGCTGATCCGTGTGACGCCCTCGGTTTGTGCGGCCTTCAGCGCGTCGATCTCGGCCCGACTGTCGCGCCACAAAGTCTCGAGCTGCGCTTCGGCCTCGGCACGCGCTGCAAGCGCGGCGATCACCGCCTGTTGCAGGATGCCGATCTGAATTCTTGCGGCGTTCAGCTGCTCCTCTGGCGTGCCCATCGGCCCGGAGACGTCCGTTCCGGCCGGTGCGGCCGCTTCGGTCGGCTGGCGGGACTTCGATCTCACTGATCAGCGAATCGAAATCCTGTTGCACCGGATCCGAGACCGCCTCGGTGGCGGGCTGGGCGCCACGTTGCGCCCCGGGCGTGGCCGGATCGGCGGCAATCACGGGTCGATACAGCAGCGACGCCGCCAGGGCGACGGCAAGGAACGTATAGCCGGGATTGGCCTGGATGGGTGTCATTCGGCATCTCCTGCCTGCGGCCCGTCACGCGCAACCTTGGGTGCAAGCTGTAAGAAACCGTATCTGCGCGAGGCGGGCTAAGTCGCCTTTTTGCAACCTAGCCGACATCTTGCTACAATAGAACACCGTTTTTTGGTTGCCATTTGAGGGGCACACTTTGTCAGCTCTGCTTGGAGGCCGCTCAGCGAGCTGATATAAGAGGTATCAGCAAATCCCCGATGCATTGGCGAAGGTGTGAAGCATGGGTCAGCGGATGGCGAAGTTTCAGATCGGCCAAGTGGTGAAGCACCGGGTCTTCCCCTTTCGCGGTGTGATCTTCGACGTCGATCCTGTCTTCAGCAATACCGAGGAATGGTATGAGGCAATTCCGGAAGCGATCCGGCCCAACAAAGACCAGCCCTTCTATCACCTGCTGGCCGAGAACGAGGATTCCTACTACGTCGCCTATGTATCGGAGCAGAACCTGCTGACCGACGACACCGGCGAGCCGGTCGAGCATCCTCAGGTCGACGACATGTTCGGCGGGCTGCAGGATGGGATCTATCTGGAGCGCCGGAGCCACCAGCCGAACTGACAGATTTCGCGCTGCCCCGAAGCTTCTCGAGATCCGGGCGGCCCGCGGACCCAGCTCTTGTCAACCGGCCGCTGGATGCGCTAACCGGCTTGACAACAATACGCGGTTGACCGTGGTCGGGGGATGACATGAAAACCGGGTTCAACCTTCTGCTCTGGACGACTCACGTCACCGAGCAGCATCTGCCGCTGCTGGCCGAGCTGAAGGCGGCGGGCTACGACGGCGTCGAGGTGCCGGTGTTCGAAGGCGACGTCGCGCATTTCCGCATGCTGGGTAAGGCGATCAGCGACCAGGGCCTCGCCTGCACCTCGGTGACCATCCTGCCGGATGCCCAGCACAGCGCGATCCATCCCGATCCCAAGAGCCGCCAGGGTGCTGTCGACCACCTGGCCTGGACGATCGAATGCTCCGAGGCGCTCGGCAGCGAGCTCTTGTGCGGCCCCTTCCACCAGGAGCTCGCGGTGTTCTCCGGCGAGGGCCCGACCGAGGACGAGATCGGCTGGGCGGTCGAGGTGCACCGCCAGGCGGCGGACCTGGCGGCAGAGATCGGACTGACCCTGGCGATCGAGCCGCTCAATCGCTTCGAGTGCTACTTCCTCAACACCATGGCCGACGCCACGGCCTACGCGCAGAGGGTCGACCGGCCGAATTTCGGCGTGCTGTACGACACCTTCCACGCCAATATCGAGGAGAAGGACCCGGTCGGCTGCATCTACGCCGCCGGCGACGTGATCCGCCACGTGCACATCTCGGAGAACGATCGCGGCACGCCGGGCAAGGGCCATATCGATTTCGAGGCCATCGCAAGGGCGCTGCGCTCGGTCGGCTACGACGGCTGGCTCACGATCGAGGCGTTCGGCACGGCCCTGCCGGCGCTGGCCGCGGCGACCAAGGTCTGGCGCGACTTCTTCCCGTCGCGCGAGGAGGTCTACCAGGAAGGCATCAAGACCATGCGCGAGGCCTGGGCCGCGGCCGGCTGAGGCGGTTTGCGCCGCGCGAGACACGGCGCACAGGGACATAAGCTTCAGGCAGGGAGAGCATCATGCACCGGATCTCGATCGGCACCTGGGCCTACAACATCGGCCCGTACGCGGAGCACCCGATCCCCTTCGATACGGTCGGCGAGACCTTGGCGAAGCTCGGCTTCGATGGTCTCGAGCTGGGTGGCTTCAACAGCTATCCGAATCCGAACGATCTGCCGCACCAGGAGCAGCGCGACGCGCTGGTCGAGCAGATGCGCGGCTGGAACCTCGCCTTCTCGGGCTTCGCCGCCGATCTCTGGAGCCAGCATCTGATCGATACCGACGACCCGTCGGCGTACCTGGCCGAGTTCGAGAAGAACGCCGACTTCGCGCGCGATCTCGGCATTCGCACGATCCGCGTCGACACCGTGCAGCCGCCGACGATCCACGCCAAGGTCGACTACGACACCGCGCTGCGGCGCGTGGTCGACAGCTGGAAGGTGTGCGCCAGGCAGGCGGCCGAGCGCGGCCTCAACGTGACCTGGGAGATCGAGCCCGGCTTCGCCTTCAACAAGCCCTCCGACATCCAGCGCATCCTGGACGCGATCCCTGACAGCAATTTCGGCATCATGTACGACACCTGCCACGGCCAGATGATCGCGGTGGTCGGCGCGCGCCAGCACGAGCCCAAGGAGGTGCTGCCGGGCGGCCAGCTCGAGCTGATCGAGCGGCTGTCGGGGCGGATCAACCACATCCACCTGATCGACAGCGACAATACCTGCCACAAGGACGCCGACGGCAACGACGAGACCAGCGCGCATCCGCCGTTCGGCGACGGCGTGGTCGATTTCGACGCGATCGTGCCGCGCCTGGCCAGGGAGAAGCTGCCGCACGACTGGTGGACGATCGATCTCTGCTTCTATCCGGACGCCTGGACCGTGACCGAGCGCTGCAAGCGGGCGATCGATGCGCTGAACCGCAAGTATGGCTGAGCTGAGGGCATCGATGACCACGCCTTTGAACGTCGGCATGATCGGCTACGGCTTCATGGCCAAGGCGCATACCAACGCCTATTGCAGGGTCGGCCAGTTCTTTCCCGAGCTCGAGCATCGTCCGGTACTGCGGGCGGTGGCGGCCCGCGATGCCGCCAAGGTGTCCGCCTTTGCCGACGTCTGGGGCTACGAGAGCGTCGAGACCGATTGGCGCAAGCTGATCGCGCGCGACGACATCGACGCGATCGACATCTGTGTGCCCAACAACCTCCACCACGAGATCGCGATCGCCGCGGCGAGGCCGGCAAGTGGCTGCTGTGCGAGAAGCCGCTCGCCATGAACGCGGCGCAGGGCGAGCAGATGGTCGCAGCGGTCGAGGCGGCGGGCGTGCCCAACATGGTCTGGTACAATTATCGCCGCGTGCCCGCGATCTCGCTCGCCCGGCAGCTGGTCGACGAGGGTCGGGTCGGCCGACCCTACCACTACCGCGCGCTGTTCCTGCAGGACTGGACCATGGCGGCCGACCTGCCGCAGGGCGGGGCGGCGCTCTGGCGCCTGGACGCCGCGGCCGCGGGCTCGGGCGTGACCGGCGACCTCTTGGCCCACAATATCGACACCGCGATGTGGCTGAACGGGCCGATCACGCGGGTGGTCGCCGACACCGAGACCTTCATCAAAGAGCGCCTGCACCAGGAGACCGGCGAGGTGCAGCCGGTCGGCATCGACGATGCCTGCGCGTTCCTCGCGCGCTTTGCCAACGGCGCCATGGGCGTGTTCGAGAGCACCCGTTACGCCCGCGGCCACAAGGCCAAAAAAACCCTGGAGCTGAACGGTGCCGACGGCTCGATCGCGTTCGACCTGCACGATAGTCAATGGCTGGAGTTCTTCGAGTACACCCGCGTGGGCGGCGCCAAGGTCGAAGGCCACCTGGCGGGCTGGCGCAAGATCCACGTCACCAGCTTCGAGCACCCCTACATGGACCGCTGGTGGGTGCCGGGCCTGTCGATCGGCTACGAGCACACGTTCGTCCACGCGCTCGCGGATTTCCTGCGGGGCGTCGAGACCGGCACCCCGGCCGAGCCCATCTTCCGGACCGCGCTCCAGACCCAGAAGGTGTGCGACGCCGTGCTCGAATCGGCCCGCACTGGCCGCTGGGTCGAGACCGGCCTCGGCTGAGCCTTACCCCCGACCACGCCCTTCCGCGTAAGCGGAACGTGCTCTAGCGTCGCCGGCCGCGCAGCGGCGCGCGCACCGCGGTGTTCTCGAGGTCGAACAGCTCGGCCAGCTCGCTCAGCATGGCGCCGCCGAGCTGCTCGGGGTCCGAGATCGTGACCGCGCGCCGGTAGTAGCGGGTCACGTCGTGGCCGATGCCGATCGCCAGCAGCTCGACCGGCGAGCGCTGCTCGATCCACTCGATCACCTGGCGCAGATGCTGCTCCAGATAGTTGCCCGGATTGGCCGACAGCGTGCTGTCGTCGACCGGCGCGCCATCCGAGATCACCATCAGGATCTGGCGCTGCTCGGGCCGCCCGAGCAGGCGCTGATGGGCCCACAGGATCGCCTCGCCGTCGATGTTCTCCTTGAGCAGCCCCTCGCGCAGCATCAGGCCGAGATTGCGACGGCCGCGCCGCCAGGGGCTGTCGGCCGGCTTGTAGACGATGTGGCGCAGATCGTTGAGCCGGCCCGGATTGGGCCGTTTGCCCTCGCGCAGCCACAGCTCGCGGCCCTGACCGCCCTTCCAGCTGCGGGTCGTGAAGCCCAGGATCTCGACCTTGACGCCGCAGCGCTCGAGGGTGCGGGCAAGGATGTCCGCGCACATCGCCGCGACTGCGATCGGCCGGCCGCGCATCGAGCCCGAATTGTCGATCAGCAGCGAGACCACGGTGTCGCGGAACTCGGTGTCCTTCTCGAGCTTGAATGACAGGGGATGCTCGGGGTTGATCACCACCCGGGTCAGGCGCGCGGTATCGAGCAGGCCCTCGTCGAGATCGAAGTCCCACGAGCGGGTCTGCTGGGCGAGCAGGCGCCGCTGCAGACGGTTCGCCATCCGGCCGACCATGCCCTGGAGACGGCCGAGCTGGTGGTCGAGCTGGCCGCGCAGACGGCTGAGCTCGAGCGGGCTGCACAGCTCGCTCGCCTCGATCACCTCGTCGAAGCGGGTGGTGAACACGCGGTAGGCCAGGGCCTCGCCGCCGGGCGGGATGTACTGCGGCGACTCGAACGGCGCCTCCTGGCCTTCGTCCTCGTCGGTGGCGCCATGGGTGGCGGTCTCGGCCAGGCGATCGTCGCTGGCGCCGGCCTCGGCGCGCTCGTCCTGACTGGCGCTGCCTTCGGCATCGCTCGGCGCCTGCTCGGTGTCGTCGGCGGCACCCTCGCCGGAGCTGTCGTCGGATTCCGACTGCTCCTCGGCCTTGTCCTCGCCCTGGTCCTGCTCGTCCTCGGGCTGCTCGCCGAGGTCCTCGGCCAGGCCGAGCTGCGCCAGCATCTCGCGTACGTGGATGCCGAACTCCTCCTGGGTGCCGAGCTGACGGCGCAGGCCCTGCCACTCCTTGCCGGTCCGGCTCTCCAGCCAGGGCCGCCACTGGTCGAGCAGCGCGCGCTCGGCCTTGGGCAGCGAATAGCCGACCAGGCTCTCGCGGGCGTACAGCTCGAGCGCATCGGCCAGCGCCGCCTCGTCGGAGGCCGGGCTAAGCTGCTGGCGGCCGCGGGCGGCATGGGCGCTCGCCAGGTTGGCGGCGACGCCGACCATGCGGCTGGCGCCGAGCGCCTCGACCCGCACCTGCTCGAGCGCCTCGAAGATCGCCGCGCCGGCCTCGCCGCGCGGGCTCAGCTGCTGGTGCAGCCTGGCGTTGTGATGGCGCAGCCGGAGCGCGGCGCCGTCGGCCTCGCCGCGCACCCGGGCGACGTCGGGACCGGCCAGATCACGCCGCGGCGTGGGCAGCCGGACCGGCGGCTCCTGCTCCAGGGTCTGCTTGGCGTCGGCGGCCTTGGCGCCGCTGGTGGCGATGTTGCTGGTCTGGGGGCTGGTCTGGGGGCCGGCGCTGCCGATCGACTCGCGGATCGGCTCACCGGCGCGAAACGCGACGGTCAGGGTCGGCCGGTGCGCGATCGCCCGTACCGTCGCGCCGAGCGCGCGCTGAAAGACCTCGAGACGTTCCCGACCTGCCGGGCTCAAACGCCGCGTCCCCCTATCGCACCAGGGTGGGTCACACCAGGGTGGCGCTGACCGTGCTCTCGGGCAGCTCGATGCCGAAGCAGCGCTGGTAGTATTCGGCGATGATCGCGCGTTCGGTCTCGTCGCACTTGTTCAGGAAGGTGAGCCGGAAGGCGAAGCCGAGATCGTCGAAGATCACGCGCGTTCTCGGCCCAGGTCATCACCGTGCGCGGCGACATCACCGTGGAGATGTCGCCGGCGATGAAGCCCGCGCGCGACAGATCGGCCAGGCTGACCATCTGCGAGATGGTCTTGCGCCCCTCCTCGGTCTGGTAGCTCGGGCAGCGCGCCAGCACGATCTCGACCTCGGAATCGTGCTGCAGATAGTTCAGCTGGGCGACGATGTTCCAGCGGTCCATCTGGCCCTGGTTGATCTGCTGGGTGCCGTGATAGAGGCCGCTGGTATCGCCCAGGCCGACCGTGTTGGCGGTCGAGAACAGCCGGAACGAGGGGTGCGGCCGCATCACCTTGTTCTGGTCGAGCAGGGTCATCTTGCCCTCGACCTCGAGCACCCGCTGGATCACGAACATCACGTCCGGGCGGCCGGCGTCGTACTCGTCGAAGCACAGGGCGACGGGGTTCTGCAGCGCCCAGGGCAGCATGCCCTCGCGATACTCCGTCACCTGCTTGCCGTCGCGCAGCACGATCGCATCCTTGCCGACCAGGTCGATGCGCGAGATGTGGCTGTCCAGGTTGACGCGCACGCACGGCCAGTTGAGATGGGCGGCGACCTGCTCGATGTGGGTCGACTTGCCGGTGCCGTGGTAGCCCTGGATCATGACCCGGCGGTTGTAGGCAAAGCCGGCCAGGATCGCGAGCGTGGTGTCGCGGTCGAACTGGTAGGCCTCGTCGATCTCGGGAACGTACTCGGTCGCCTGGGAAAAGGCCGGCACCTGAAGGTCGGAATCGATCCCGAAGCTCTGCCGGACCGAGACCTTGATGTCCGGCAGGGCCGGCAGGTCGTGCAGTCCAACCAGCCGCTCCGGCTCGGTCACCGCAGAGTCGCGCTGCACCCTCGCTCACTCCGAATTTGCTGGATCACCAACCGTGTTGGTCGATCGCCTACGCGAACAGCTCGCTGTCTCGCAAGTAGGTATACGCCTCGTTAATCAACTTCAACCGCTCTTCGGCCTTTTTGTCGCCGCCATTGAGGTCCGGATGGTGGCGCTTGGCGAGCTGTTTGTAGCGCGCCTTGAGCTCGGTTGTGGTGGCGCCCGGGGTCAGGTCCAGGACCGCCAGCATGCGCTCGGTCTTGCTGCGCCGGCCGGACTGCCGGTCCCATTCCGAGGCGCCGTGCGTGCCATCGGTGCCCGAGCCGTTGACGAACACATGGAACGGGTCCTGCCAGCGCCAGCCGTCGCTGTGGCGGGGCATGCCGTTGCCGAGCGGCCAGGTCGGCCGGTGCCAGGTGACGTCCTCGCGCAGGTAGGCCTCGATCTCACCCTGGCTCATGCCCGAGAAGAAGTCCCAGCCGCGATTGTAGTCGCGCACGTGGTCCAGGCAGAAATGATAGAACGCGCGCAGGTCGTCGCGGGACTTCGGCGCCCGGTAGTCGCCGGCCAGCTCGCAGCCCGGCCAGTCGCAGCCGGGGCGCGCGCGCTGGCGGAAGCCGTGTTGCTCCAGCTCCAGGTCGGCGGCGCGTCTTCGGTGCGAGCTCATGCACGCACTATGGCGACTGCGCTGCATGCCGACAAGTAGCGGTCGCCGCCAACGGCGCTATCCCAGGACGCGCTATCGTCCGAGCCGCGCGCGCCGTGAGGCGCCCCGTCCGTCGGGCCGGGCGCCCCGGGCGGCGTGCAGGCGACACGCACCGATCCGGGCCCGCGGTCAGGTCGGGACCGCCCGAGCCAGCCGCCTCGATCCAATGTTGTATCCCGGCCAACGGATTTGGCGCTGCGGCAGCGCCACCTCGAAGGGCTTTTGAAGGTGATCGCGCAGGGTCTCGCTGGGTCCCGCAGGGTGTCAATGAGCGCGCGTGATCATCGGCCAGAGAACCCGCGCGTCCCGCCGGCTTCCATGCTGTTTCTCGCTTCCCGCGATCACGGATCCGGCCAGGCAGGTTGGAGAAAGCGAGTGGCAGGCCTGTCAAGCGGCGCGTGGGAGCCCCGTCCCCTTTCCTGCCCGTCGCCTCGGAACTGCATCAGCACGAGCGCCGATCGGCCAGGAAAGCCGGGCCGCCCAGTCGCATGGCGGGTCCGAGCGAGGCTCTCGGTGCGCGCAACCGGGGTCGCCTCGGAACCGTATCAGCACGAGCGCCGATCGGCCAGGAAAGCCGGGCAGTACATGCATGGCGGGTCCCGAACGAGGCTCTCGGTGCCCGCAACCGGGGTCGCCTCGGAACCGTATCAGCACGAGCGCTGATCGGCCAGGAAAGCCGGGCAGTACATCCGCATGGCGGGTCCCGAACGAGGCTCTCGGTGCCCGCAACCGGGGTCGCCTCGGAACCGTATCAGCACGAGCGCTGATCGGCCAGGAAAGCCGGGCCGCCCAGCCGCATGGCCGGTCCGAGCGAGGCTCTCGGTGCGCGCAACCGGGGTGCTGGTCACCTCGGAACCGAGTCAGCACGCGCGCCGATCGACCCGTAAAACCGGGCAGTCCAGCCGCATGGCGGGTTCCGAACGAGGCTCTCGTGCCCGCGACCGGGACGGGTTCGATGCAGCAGGCAGCGGGCGAACCGGCAGCCGGGATCAGCCACCGCCGACGCCGCGGCGACGGTCGAGGCAGCACCCGGCACGAAGGGTCGGATGTCGCATTCCGCTGCAGGTGCGCTCTGATCGTTGCGCGCGAGCCCGGGCGGTCTGACCGTCCCGCCCGGCACCGCGACGCCGGTCGCCGGTCTCAGGACGGCATGCCCCGGCGCCGCGCCGCCCGGCCCAACATACGAGCACGTGCCGCGATCACGGCAGCACGGCGTTGCGACCAGCTTGGCCGCTCTCCGGCAGGCCACCGCAAGCGCGATCTGTGGTCACGACTGCACTGCCGGTCAGGTGGCAGTGGCCGCCGGCGAGCAGTGGCTCGCCAGCGGCTACCGCCAGGGGGTCTTCTGTCTGGCGCGGATGGAGAAGGCTCTACTGGTCGGGATCCGAGAGCGCACGCGCCAGGGAGCAGATCGCCTCCTGGTGCTTGCGGGTCGAAATGCCGATGAAATTGCGTGCCAGCTCCAGCATCATCCGCTGCTGCGGCGTCGCGCGAAAAGCCTTGTCGCTGTACAGCCCTTCGAAGAAGTAGCCGACATCGACCCCGAGCGCCTGCGCGATGTTGTACAGGCGGCCGGCGGCCACGCGGTTGATGCCCTTCTCGTACTTGTGGGCCTGCTGATAGGTCACCCCGATCAGCTCCGCCATCTGTTGCTGGGTCAGGCCGAGCATGATCCGGCGCTCGCGCATGCGGGCGCCGACATGCCGGTCGATATCCTGCGCGCGGGACCGGCCGGGCCCCGAGCTACCTGGTTTGACCATGACAGTCGCCATTCGTGCTCTCCATCCGTCACCAACTGATCGTTCGGCATGGCGCGGAGCCGAGCGCTGCGACGTCACCATCAGGCAACCTCGCCAGCCCCATGTTCGTGCCTTGCCGGGCCAAATTAGGCATAAGACGTTTCTAAATCGTAAAGCGAAAAATATCCCGTTCTCCTAAACCCATCTCCAGTCGAACTGCCAGCCCCTGACATCGGGTCAGACGTCCACCAATAGAACCGGCCACGACGACAATGATCCTGCTGGGGTCCGCCGCGCCGGGACTAAACCGCAATCTTGGCGTCACGGCCGAGCGAGACGCCGACATCCCCGAGGCCGGGGCCGAGGACTCCACCATCCCCGTGGCTCATGAACAACCGGCGAACGCTGCCGCACGGTTCTCGCCCGCATGCCGGTGGCCCGCGTGGTCAGCTTGCTGCGGTCGACCTCAGTCGCGCTTTTCGTCGACCGACAGCGCACGCGCCAGCGTGCAGACCGCTTCCTGGTGCTTGCGCGTCGGGATGCTGATGAAGTTGCGCGCAAGATCCAGGAGCATGCGCTGCTGCGGGGACGCGTGAACCGTGCCACTCTCATGCAGGCCTTCGAAGAAGTAGCCGACGTCGACACCGAGCACCCGCGCCATCTGGTACAGACGTCCGGCAGCAACACGGTTGATGCCCTTCTCGTATTTGTGTGCCTGCTGATAGGTCACCCCGATCAGGTCGGCCATCTGCTGTTGGGTGAGGCCCAGCATCACGCGCCGCTGCCGTACGCGAGCGCCGACATAGCGGTCGACATCCTCAGCGCGGGCCCGGCGCGACGTTGAGCCTGTGTCCATCTGCAACGTTGGTGCCGCCATGCCGCTCTCCATTTCAACTTTGGTTCGTTCCTTGCGCCGCCTCGATCATCGACAGGTAGTGATAGCAACTTTCACAGCAAGCGACATCAATTTTAGGCAATTTGAGCGCAAATGGAATAGCATGTGCGAGCCCACGGCGATCTCGCGATCCCTGCCGCCCGGCCGCGCAGGTTTCACGCGACCGCGCAAGCCCTTGGTGTTACGGTGGATTCCATGCGCGTTGCGAAGCAGATCCGAGCGCGTCTGGCCGGGCTGGAGCCGCAGCGGCTCGAGCTGGTCGACGAGTCCGCGCGCCACGCCGGCCACGCCGGCGCCAGGCCCGAAGGCGAAAGCCATTTCCGCCTGCTGATCGTCGCACACGGCTTCACCGGCCGCAGCCGGATCGAGCGCCAGCGCATGGTCTACGCCGCGCTGGGCGACCTTCTGCGCACCGACGTGCACGCGCTCTCGATCACCGCGCTGACGCCGGCCGAGGATGCCGCCCGGCAGGATTTTTCGCGCCAGAGTGGCAGGTAGCGCCACGCCGCAACCCTGTGGCGCCGGCCCTGTCCCGCCGACAACCCGCGCCAGGGCACGCTGGCGGGCCCGGGGCCAGAGCATTCGCGACTTGCATCGGGCTCGTTCGACGGGAGCCAAAAACCGGCACTATGGCCAGGTCGCGACCGGCGGCAGCGACATCAGGATCGCCTCGGTATGGCCGCCGGTCTTCAGGCCGAACTGGGTGCCGCGGTCGTAGAGCAGGTTGAACTCCACATAGCGGCCGCGTCGCTCCAGCTGATAGGCCCGCTCCTGCGCGCTCCACGGCCGGTCGATATGGCGCAGCACCAGGCGCGGATAGATGTCGAGAAAGGCCTCGCCCACCGCTCGCGTGAAGCCGAACAGCGGCTCGAGATCACCCTCCAGATAGTCGTAAAAAATGCCGCCGACGCCCCGATGCTCGTCGCGATGCGGCAGATAAAAATACTCGTCCGCCCAGGCCTTGAAGCGCGGGTAGTAGTCGGCGCCGAAGGCGTCGCACGCCTCTCGCAGGCGACGGTGAAAGGCCGCGGTGTCGGCTTCGTCCGGCACGATCGGGTTGAGATCGGCGCCACCGCCGAACCACGCCCGCGTGGTCTGGATGTGACGCGTGTTCATGTGCGCCGGCGGCACATGCGGCGAGCGCGGGTGCGCCACCAGCGAGATGCCGCTCGCCCAGAAGCGCGGATCGCCGTCCGCGCCCGGGACCTGGCTTGCGAAGTCGGGCCGGAACTCGCCCCACACGGTCGAGACGTTGACCCCGACCTTCTCGAACACCCGACCGCGCATGGTCGCCATCACGCCGCCGCCACCGCCTTCGCGCGACCAGGCCTGGCGCTCGAAGCGGCCGGCCGGCAGTTTCTGGTGGTCGGGGCCGGCGTAGCGATCCTCCAAGAGCTCGAAAGCGCTGCAGATCTGGTCGCGCAGCGCCTCGAACCACGCGCGCGCCCGATCGCGCAGCGCGGCCCGCTCCTGCTCGGACCCCTGCCCGGTCGACGACGGTTCCACCATCACTTCACCCATTCTTCCCGGTCGCACGGTGCCGGGACCCCAGAGCTGGCTTGAGCCTAAGCCACCGGCGTCACGACGGAAACCCGCCGGTCTGGCGCAGCGCCTCGGCCAGCACCATGGCCAGCGCGGTGACCAGGTTGAGCGAGCGGCAGCCGGGTGCCAGCGGGATTTTGACCCGCAGGTCGGCGCTGGCATGCACCGTCTGCGGCACGCCCAGGCTCTCGCGGCCGCCCAGCAGGATGTCGTCCGGCCGGTAGGCCACGGCGTCGAACCGGGTGGTCGCCCGGGTGGTGAGCAGCACCAGCCGGCGGCCCTCGTCGCGGCGCCGGGCCTCGAACGCCGACCAGGACGGCAGCCGGACAAGCGCCGCCCGCTCGAGATAGTCGAGGCCGACCCGGCGCAGGCGGCGCTGGTCCCAGACGAAGCCGCACGGCTCGACGATCACGACGGGCACCGCCAGGCAGGCGGCCAGACGCAGGACCGCCGCGACATTGGCCGGATTGTCCGGTTCGAACAGCGCCAGCCGCACATCGGACCCCTGCGGCTGCGCGGCCTTGCGGGCGTGCGTCATTGTTGCCCCTGCGACCTCGCGTCATCACTCTTGCGCCATCCGGGCCGCTATCCTAACGTTCGCGCGATTTTCCGAACGCAGCAACACGAGAGCGGTTGACGATGGCCGAGACAACGGCAGATCGGCTCGCCGATGCGGGCGAGCACGAAGAGGAGGGCACGCGGCGCGATTTCCTCTATCTGGTGACCGGAGCGACCACCGTGGTCGGCGCCGCGGTGATGTGCTGGCCGCTGATCGACGCCATGAATCCGTCGGCCGACACGCTGGCCCTGGCGAGCACCGAGGTCGATCTGTCCGGCGTCGAGGAGGGTATGCGGATCACGGTGACCTGGCGCGGCAAGCCGGTATTCATCAGCCACCGCACGCCCGAGCAGATCGAGGAGGCGGAATCGGTCAATCTGGAGGATCTGCCGGATCCGCAACCCGACGACGCGCGCGTGATCGATCCGCAGTGGCTGGTCGTGGTCGGTATCTGCACGCATCTCGGCTGCGTGCCTTTGGGGCAGAAGGCGAACGATCCGCATGGCGACTATGGCGGCTGGTTCTGTCCCTGCCACGGCTCGGTGTACGACACCTCCGGCCGCATCCGCAGTGGCCCTGCGCCGCGCAATCTGGATGTGCCCGACTACGCCTTCAGCGACGACAATGTGATTCGGATCGGCTGATCCGGCTGGTCTCGAGGAAACGCAACCCATGACCACTAGCCCGCATGCTCCGGGGAGCGGCCCGCAATACGACAATGCGGTGATCCGCTGGATCGAATACCGCCTGCCGGTGTTCAGCTTTGCCGACAGCTTCATGGGATCCGGCTATCCGGCGCCGCGCAATCTCAGCTACTGGTGGAACTTCGGCTCGCTGGCCGGGATCGCCCTGGTCCTGCAGATCATGACCGGCGTGGTCCTGGCGATGACCTACGTCGCCGACGTCAACCTCGCCTTCGACAGCGTCGAGCGCATCATGCGCGACGTCAATTTCGGCTGGCTGCTGCGCTACGCCCACGCCAACGGCGCCTCGATGTTCTTCATCGCGGTCTATATCCACATCTTTCGCGGGCTGTACTACGGCTCCTACAAGGCGCCGCGTGAGTTGCTGTGGATGCTCGGCGTGGTCATCCTGCTGCTGATGATGGCCACGGCCTTCATGGGCTATGTGCTGCCCTGGGGCCAGATGAGCTTCTGGGCGGCGACCGTGATCACCAACCTGTTCTCGGCGATCCCGATCTTCGGCGAGAAGATCGTCACCTGGCTGTGGGGCGGGTTCTCGGTCGGCAACGCGACGCTTGGCCGGTTTTATTCCCTGCACTACCTGCTGCCGTTCGTGATCGTCGGCGTGGTGGCTCTGCATCTGGTGGCGCTGCACCAGCACGGCTCCAACAATCCGCTCGGGATCGAGCGCAAGTCGGCCAAGGACAGCCTGCCGTTCCACCCCTACTACACGGTCAAGGACCTGTTCGGCCTCGGCGTGTTCATGATCGTGTTCGCATTGCTGGTGTTCTACTGGCCGAACCTTTTGGGGCATCCGGACAACTACATTCCGGCCAATCCGCTGCAGACGCCGCCGCACATCGTGCCGGAATGGTACTTCCTGCCGTTCTATGCGATCCTGCGCGCGATCAACTTCGACATCTGGTTCATCCCGGCCAAGCTGATCGGCGTGACCTTGATGTTCGGCTCGATCATCGTGCTGCTGTTCCTGCCCTGGCTGGACGGCTCGCCGGTGCGCAGCGGTCGGTTCCGTCCGATCTTCAAGTGGTTCTTCTGGGTGCTGGTGCTCGACTGCGTGATGCTCGGCTATCTGGGCGCGCATCCGCCCGAGGGCACATACGTCGTCATGGCCCAGATCGGCACCGCGTACTACTTCTTCCACTTCCTGATCCTGCTACCCCTGCTCGGCAAGCTGGAGCGTCCCAGGCCCGTGCCGAGCAGCATCAGCCAGCCGGTGCTCGAGCAGGCGCCGGCGGCCAGCACCAGCCCGGCCGAGTGAGGATGGCGATGTTGCGAACTGCTGTTGTCGGCGCGCTGGTGCTCAGCGGGCTCAGCCTGGTCATCGCCGGTCCGGCCGGCGCCGCCGAGGAAGCGGTGCCGATCCAGCGCAGCTGGTCGTTCGAGGGCTTCTTCGGCACCTATGACCGCGGCGCTGCGCAGCGCGGCCTGCAGGTCTATCGCGAGGTCTGCTCCGGCTGCCACGGGCTCAAGTACATCGCGTTTCGCAATCTGGAGGCGCTCGGCTTCACCGAGGAAGAGGTGCAGGCGATCGCGGCCGACTATCAGGTCACCGACGGCCCGAACGACGAGGGCGAGATGTACGAGCGGCCGGCCAGGCCGTCCGACTACTTCCCGTCGCCCTACGCCAACGACGAGATGGCGCGGTTCGTCAACGGCGGCGCGCTGCCACCGGATCTGTCGCTGATCACCAAGGCGCGCGCCGACGGCACCAACTATGTCTACAGCCTGCTGCAGGGCTACGAGGAGGCACCGCCGGACGCGCAGGTGGTGGAAGGCTCGTACTACAACGCCTACTTCCCCAATCACTGGATCGCGATGCCGCCGCCGCTGTTCGACGATCAGGTCGCCTATGCCGACGGCTCGAGCACCTCGGTCGAGCAGATGGCGGGCGACGTAGCCACATTCCTCACCTGGACCGCGGAGCCGACGCTGGAGGAGCGCAAGCGCAGCGGGCTCAAGGTGCTGCTGTTCCTGATCATCCTGACCGGGCTGTTCTACGCCACCAAGCGCAAGGTCTGGGCCGACGCGCACTAGCGCAGCGACGTGCTCGCTGCATTGGTTGGTGATGGCTGGACCGGACCGGCAATGCCGTGACTGCACCGATGGACTGCCGGCTGATCGGCCGCTGGCGGATCGTCGAGGCGGACATCTGGGACCGCGACCACCTCGATCTGGTCGAGCCGGCCATGATGGTCATAGGCGCTGACGGCCATGGGGAGATTGCCTTCGGCGCCATGCAGGCCGGGCTTGACCTCGAATACAGCCGAACCCTGGTGTTCTTCACCTGGGCTGGCTTCGATGAGGGAGACCAGGTCAGCGGCTCGGGCTGCGCCGAGCTCCAGGACGACGGCACCATCGAGATCGAGTTTGCCTACCACCTCGGTGATGAGGCCATCCTCAAAGCCGAGCGCGTCACGTCTTCAACAGCTTGCTAGACCCTTCTTGCACCTGGCCTGATCCGATGCCTGCGCTGGCCCGTCCGGCGCACTGAAGCCGGGCTGACAGCGAGGCGCGCCCCGTGCCGCGCGAAAAAGACGAGAGGATCAGGGCTGCGGCGGAGCGAGCCAGGCCAGGCAGTCGTCGAGCAGAGCCGCCACATCCTTCTCGTGCAGCAGGAGATGGTGGCGCTCGGGATAGAACCGGGTCGAAAGGTTGTCGAGCCGTGAGGCGAGGTCGTCGATCGCGACCCTCGGGATCGTGGCATCGAGCTCGCCATAGAGCAGCAGGGTCGGCGGCATGGCGCAGGTCGGCTCTTCGCTCGCCTGGTCGGCCAGCTCGATCAGCCCGTCATACGAGCCCAGGCTGATCTGACGCAGGATCAGGGGATCGTCGGCCAGCCTTGCCGCCTCGCCCGCCTCGAGCCAGGGCCGGGCACCACGCCGCAGGGCGACCGCAAGCCACGGCAGGGCCAGCGCACCGAGCCGCAGCGCCAGATCGTGCAGATCGCGCAGCGGCACCCGCCCGCGCACCGCCGGCGCCGCCAGGATCAGGCGGTCGACCTCGGTCACCTCGCCCCGCGCCAGCCCGGCGAGCGCGACCGCGCCGCCCATGCTCTCGCCGAGCAGGTACAGGGGCAGATCGGGATAGCGCTCGCGCAGCACCAGCACGGCCTCGGCCAGGTCCTGGATCAGCTCGCCGGCGCCGGGCCAGCGGCCGCGCGACTCGGTCTCGCCAAAGCCGCGCTGATCGTAGGCGAACAAGGCGATCCGCCGGGCCGCGAGCCACGGCCCCGCCAGGCGGAAGGCCCGCCGATAGTCGCCATAGCCGTGCAGGCCGAGCATGATCGCCGCAGGCTGCTCGGGATGCCAGCTGGTCAGCGGCAGACGGACGCCGTCGCCGGTGATCAGGGCATCCAGGTGCAGGCTCGGCGCGCCGCGACGCAGCCTGGCGCCAGGCCCTGTGCGGGGTCGGCCGGCGACCACCGCGGCCGCCGCCAGGCTGACCGTCAGGCCGGCGAGCAACACTCTGGCAAGGAGCGGCACGAGCACAGCCTTCCTGGCAGTGATCGCCCGGACCTGTCATGGCGCCCGGAGCCTGTCAAGAGCGCGCCACGACCGCCCGACAGGCACGCCGATGCTGCGACGGCGCTCGTGCGCCGATCGAGAGGCTTGTGGGTGATTTGCCCGCACTCCGATGAGGAACAGGTCCCCGGGTCAGGGAAGGTCGAGCCCGAGGACGACGGCGTGGGGCGGTCATCCCGCAGAAGCTGTCATCCCCCGGGCACAAGATGTTGTCGTCCTCGGACCTGACCCGGTCCTCGCGTCCGCAGGCGGGGTCCCAACCCCCTTTCCGCCGCCGTCACCCCCGACCTGGCCCGAGGACCCGAGGGAGCCGGATAGTGCCCCCTTGCGTCGCCATGAGTCCCTGCGTGGTCCGACCCACCCCCCGAGAGCCGCATGCGTTCTACGCCCGCCGGCTCGATCGCAACCGCCGCTCTGGGGGGCTCCTCCTCGCTCGCGATGAAGACGCCGTGCAGGCGCAGGCCAACGCAGCGCGGGGCGGTTCGCAGTAAGCGGGGAGCGCATGCGTCAATCCGGGCGACCGCCCCAGCCTGGCACGCCGACCGGGCCCGCGATCGCCCGTTCAGGTGCCGGTGGCCCGGCGGGTCGACGGTGTCCCGACCTGCAGCCGGTGAGCAGCGGTCTGATGGGCCGCGCACCGGCGTGGGCGGCCGCCAGCAGATCAGGCCGGCGGGATGGGTTGCGAGGCAAGAAGAATCAGGCGGCGATGTCGAACTGATAGCCGGTGCCGCCCTGCGCCTTGGCGCGGTACATCGCGGCGTCGGCGCGATCGGTCAGCACGTCCGGCACCTCGCTCGCCTGCGATGCGATCGCCACGCCCAGGCTGGCGCCGAGGTTGATCACCACGCCGCCCAGCTCGAACGGCTGGCGCAGGCTGACCAGCGCCTGCTCGGCCACCCGCGCGGCATCGTCGGCATGCCGCAGGCCCTCGAGGATGATCGTGAACTCGTCGCCGCCCAGGCGCGCCACCGTGTCGGTCCGCCGCACCACGCGGCACAGCCGCCCGGCCACCGCCTTGAGCAGTCGGTCGCCCGTGGCATGGCCATAGCGGTCGTTGACCGCCTTGAAGCCGTCCAGGTCGATGAAGATCAGCGCCACGACCTGATCGCACCGGTCGATCCGCTGGACCGCCCGGGCCAGCCGATCCTGAAACAAGAGACGGTTGGGCAGCCCGGTCAGGGCATCGAACCTCGCCAGCTGGTTGAGCTCGCGCTCGACCCGCTTGCGCTCGATCGCGTGCCGCACGGCGCGGCGCAACAAGGCGGCACCGCCCTGCCCCTTGATCAGATAGTCCTGCGCCCCGTTCAGCACCGCCTCGAGCGCCAGGCGCTCGTCGTCGAGCCCGCTCAGCACCACCAGCGGGACATCGGGCGCGATCGCGAGCACCGCCTTGATGGCCTCGAGGCCTGCCAGATCGGGCAGGATCAGGTCCAGCAGCACGGCATCGTACCGGGTGCCGGCCAGCCGCTTTGCCGCCTCGGCATAGGTCGTGACGCGGGTCACGGTGAACCGCCCGATACTGCCCTGCCCGAGCATGTCGGCGGTCGCAATCGCATCGGCCAGATTGTCGTCGACGAGCAGCACGTGATAGCTCTCGAGGGCCGCCATCGTCAGGTCCCTTCGCGGCGACGGTCTGTGGTCGCCCCGTCGCACCGCGTCATCCAACCCGATCATGGTTTAGGAATTCATGAAAGCGCCTCACGGCCGTTCGACCTTTCACCGACCAGCGGTTCACGCGGGCCATCGCCGCAAACCGACTGAGCGGCTCACCCGGCATAAACGCCTGGCACATTCGGACGTTCCCATTTTCAACTAATAGTTTTGCAAGCCGGGCGCATTCCTGCTAAGTGGAATGGCCGGCGGCCGGCCGGCCAGAGCGCAGCTCGGTGGGCGCCACCCCTGTAGCCGAGAGGACCGGAGGTCGGTTGAAATGTCGGCGACCGAGGCCGTAGCCATGCTCGCAAACCGGTCCGCCCGGTCGGACGATCCGATCCGGGTCCTGCTGGTCGAGGACAACGAGGCCGACTACTGGCACGCGCGGGACCTGCTCGACGCCGCGCCGCATGTCCGGTTCACGATCGACTGGGCGCGCGATCTGCAGAGCGGCCTGGCCCGTCTGTCGCCCGCCACCTTCGACGTCTGCCTGCTCGAGCAGGTGCTGCCCGATGGCGACGGCCTCGAGATCGTGCGCGCCGCGCCGAGCCGTGGCTGCGACGCGCCGATCATCGTGCTGACCGGCCGCGGCGGCCTCGATCTCGATCTCCAGGCGATGCAGCTCGGCGTCGCCGACTATCTGGACAAGAACCGGATCGATGCCGTGGTGCTCGAGCGCACGATCCGCTACGCGCTCAGCCGCCGGCAGCAGGCGCGCCGTCTCTCGCGCCTGGCGCAGCACGACGAGCTGACCGGGCTCGCCAACCGCGCGCTGTTCAACGATCGTCTCGAGCGGGCGCTCGCCTGGGCCCGGCGGCACGACCGGATCGCCGCCGTCATGGTGCTCGACCTGAACGGCTTCAAGAAGGTCAACGA
Source organism: uncultured Alphaproteobacteria bacterium (assembly GCA_963731495.1). Classification (GTDB taxonomy): domain Bacteria; phylum Pseudomonadota; class Alphaproteobacteria; order Geminicoccales; family Geminicoccaceae; genus DASUGG01. The sequence goes on along the minus strand of CAVSVZ010000051.1, from coordinate 18,111 downwards.
CCTGCTCGGTCACGGTGCCGGCGACCGGCTGCTGACCGCCATGGGCATGCGCCTGAGCAGCCGCCTGCGCGAGACCGACACGGTGGCACGGCTCGGCGGCGACGAGTTCGCCCTGGTGGTCGAGAACCTGACCAAGCCCGAGCACGCCGGGCTGGTCGCGCGCAAGCTTCTCGATGCGGTCGTGCCGCCGATCACGATCGATTCCCACAGCGTCACGGTCACCGCCAGCCTCGGCGTCGCCCTCTATCCGCAGGACGGCAGCCATGCCGGCGGCCTGCTGCGCGAAGCCGATCGCGCGATGTATCGCGCCAAGGCCGAGGGCGGCAATCTCTGCCGGTTCAGCAGCGATCAGATCCAGCGACGGGTGCAGCGCGGCGCCCTGCTGGAATCCGACCTCCGCCACGCGCTCGAGCGCGGCCAGCTGGTGCTGCACTATCAGCCCCAGATCAACCTCGGCCAGGGCGCCCTGGCGGCCGAGGCCGGGATCGGCATCGCCGGCCTGCTGCACTGGGATCACCCGCAGCTCGGGCTGCTCGGCGCCGAGCGCTTCGTGCCGCTGGCCGAGGACAGCGGCATGCTCGACGTCCTGACCGAGTGGATGCTCGATACGGCCTGCACGCAGGCCTGCGCATGGCAGGCCATGGGGTTCGAGCAGTGCCATCTTGCGGTGCCGCTGCTGTCACGCCGTCAGCTGGCGTGGAGCGGTCTTGCCCAGCGCATCCGCGACGGCGTGCACGCGGCGCGGCTGGGCTGCCGGCGTCTCGAGATCGAGCTGGACGAGGAGGTTCTGCTGAGCGAGTCGGTCGCCGGCCTGCGCGCGCTCAAGGACCTCGGCGTGCGGCTCGCGCTCGATGGTTACGGGCGCGGACCGACCTCGCTGCGCAGCCTGCAGCTGGACATCCTCGACACCCTCAAGCTCGCGCGCGAATGGCATCACCAGCCCGAGGCGGACGCCGCCCTCGTGCATGCAGGCCGCGAAGCGGCTTCACCGACGCCGCAGATCGGCACGCCCGGCCACGGCGCTGTGGTCGGCGCGATCATCACGCTCGCCCGCGATCTCGGCCTGCGGGTGGTCGCCGAAGCGGTCGACGATCCGGCCCAGCTCGCCTTCCTGCGCCGGCGCGGCTGCACCGCGGTGCAGGGGCTGATGAGCAGCACACCGCTGCCGGCAGCCGCCTGCACCAGCTGGCTGCGCAAAGCCACGCGCCGCCTGCACCGGGCCTCGCCGCCCCCGGACATCACACACGCTCCATCGAGCCCGGGCGAAGCCGCACTGCCGGCCGGGCGGTAGCGCGTGGTCCTGGTATCCCGCATCAGCTCTGAAATGATATTGATATCCAGGACGATCATGGATCGGGGTCAGTCGAAGCGCGGCGGTTCGCGCAACGAGTCGCGTCGCGGGATATCCAGGTCGACACCGCCATAGGGCCCGAAGAGCTCGTGAAGGGCCGTGCCGAGATTCTTTCAGAGGCGGAGCCAATTTTTCATGGAGCGTCCCCAATGCGATCGGGAGGGCATCTCCCCTCTGCTACTCGAACCTGAGCGCCTCGATCGGGTTGAGCCGCGATGCCTTGTGCGCCGGATAGAAGCCAAAGAACACGCCGACGGCGCCCGCGAAGCCGAACGCCACCACGATCGCTGCCAGACTGACGAAAATCGGCCAGCCCACCAGTTCGGCAATCGCGATCGCCGCGCCGATGCCGAGCGCGATGCCGGTGAGCCCACCGAGCAGGCAGAGCATCACCGCCTCGATCAGGAATTGGTTCCGAATGTCGCCGCGCTGGGCGCCGACGGCTTGGCGCAGGCCGATCTCCCGGGTCCGCTCGGTGACCGAGACGAGCATGATGTTCATGATGCTGATACCGCCGACCACGAGAGAGACCGAGGCGACCGCGGCCAGAAACAGGGTCAACGTCCGGGCCGCCGCTGCCTGCGCCTCCATGGCGGCGGCGGGTTCACGCACCAGGAAGTCGTCATCCGTATCCGACCGGATCCGGTGACGCTGGCGCAGGAGTGTCTCGATCTGTTGCTGGGCGGGCGCCATCGCACGGGTTGAGGTTACCTTCACCATGATGAAGTCGACCGCCCTGCGGCTCACCTGGCTGCGCGCGCCAAGCACGCGCAGTTTGGCGGAGGTGAGCGGGATCAGCGCGACATCGTCCTGATCGCGACCCGAGGCCGACGCCTGGCCTTTTTCTTCGAGGACGCCGATGACCGTGAACGGCACGTTGGCGATCCGCACGACCTGGCCGAGCGGCTGCTCGTCGGGAAACAACTCGTTGACGACGGTTGCGCCAAGCAGAGCCACTTTGGCGGCAACGGTCATCTCTTCGGAAGTGAACCCGCGGCCTTCAGCGACGCTCCAGTCGCGGGCGATCAGGTAGTCCGGGGTGACGCCACCCACCAGCGAGGACCAGTTGAGGTTGCCATGCACCAGATGTGCGTTGCCGGCAACGGTTGGCGCGGCGGTCAGGACGCCCGGCACCTCGGCCGCGATCGCCGTTGCATCGTCCTCGGTCAGGCTTTGACGTGACCCGGCGCCAAGACGCACGGCCCCCTGTTTCAAGGAACCTGGCTGGACCAGCAGCAGATTGGAGCCGAGCGAGCGAATCTGATTGTCGACCTGCGTCTGCGCCCCGCTGCCGATGGCGACCATGGCGATCACCGCCGCCACACCAATGACGATGCCGAGCATGGTCAAAACGCTGCGGAGCAGGTTCGCTCTCAGCGCACGGACCGCGCTGCGCATGCATTCCCACGCGTTCACGCCGCGGTCACCTCCAGCCGCGGAACGGACACGGCGCGGTCCGCCTCGGCCAGCGCCGCTTGCGCGCAGAGCCTGTTCGTCACGGCCTTCTCGCTGATTGCCCGACCGTCGCGCATAGCGATCACGCGTCGGGCGTGGCGAGCGATGGTCGGATCATGGGTCACGATTATGATCGTACGGCCAGTGTCGTTGAGAGCTTGCAACTGGGCCAGGATCTCCAGGCTCGTGCGGCTGTCGAGCGCGCCGGTAGGCTCGTCCGCCAGGATCAGGAGAGGGTCGTTGACCAGCGCCCGCGCAATCGCGACGCGCTGCTGCTCGCCGCCCGAGAGCTGGCTCGGCCAGTGGTCACGGCGATCGCCTAGCCCCACCGAGGCGAGGGCGGCTTCGGCCCGCCACCGGCGCTCCCACCGGCCGACTCCGGCATAGATCAGTGGTAGCTCGACATTCTCGAACGCGGTGCTGCGGGCCAGCAGATTGAAGGTCTGAAAAACGAAACCAATGCTTCGGTTACGAACCTGGGCGCGTCGATCGGGGCTCAGTCGAAGAACGTCCTGGCCGGCGAGCAAATAACCGCCTTCGGTCGGCTGATCGAGCAGACCCAGCAGGTTCATGAGGGTCGACTTGCCGGACCCCGATGGTCCGACGACCGCGACAAAGTCGCCGGCGTGCAGCTCCAGGCTGATCCCCCGCAGCGCATGCACGGTAGCTGACGTCATCCGATGCTCCTTGCGGAGCCCGGTTGCCAGAATCAGCGGCTGCGTCACCTCACAGGCTCCAATTGAAGCCAAGCCATGTGTGGTCGTCGGGCATAGAGGCGGTGCCGACGATCACCTCCTGACCGACCTTCAGGGAGCCGTCGACGATTTCCGTTGCGCTCTCGTTGCTGCGGCCGAGCGCGACCTGCTGAGGAACCGGTGCTCCCCCGTCGCCCCGGATCCATACCAAGGGGCCTTCCGTGCCGTTGCTGTCGGTGGTTTTGCCTTCCGGCTGAAACCGCAGCGCTGCATTGGGAACCTTGATGACGCTCTTGGCCTCGTCCACCACGACGGTCACAAGCGCGGTCATACCAGGCAGCAACACGAGATCCGGGTTCTGCGTCGACAGCACGACCGTATAGGTCACCACATTCTGGATGAACTGCGGCGCTTTTCGTATCTGCGTCACCGTCCCCGCAAAGGTCCGATCGGGATAGGCATCGACGGTGAACCTCGCGCGCTGGCCGATGCGGATACGGCCGATGTCAGCTTCATCGATATTGGCGTGCACCTCCATCTCACGCAGGTCCTGTGCGAGGGTGAACAGGGTCGGAGCTTCGAGGCTCGCGGCGACGGTCTGTCCGCGATCCACATTGCGGCCGATTACCACGCCATCGATCGGCGCCGAGATCACGGTGCGCTCGAGATCGATCCGTGCCTTGTCGAGCTCCGCCGCCTGCTTCCTTTCGGACGCTTGCGCGTACAGCAGGTTGGCATCGGCGATCAACTGCCGGGCCTCCGCTGCGATCACCTCCTCTCTCGCGACCTCCACCTGAGCGTCGGCCGCGTGCAGGTCGGCCGCAGCCGATTGCTGCTTGGTTGTTGCCTGATCGACATTGGCTTGCGCGAGAACCGCAGTTTTGGCCAGAGCGTGCTTGCGCTTCAGATCGCGCTCGGCCTCCGTCAGTCTAGCCCGGGCGCTCTCGACACGGGCATGGGCGACCTCGAGCCTGTGACGTGCCGAGGCGGCCTCGGCGGCCGCCGTTTGCAGCTCGGCGTGCTTCTTCATCACGTCGGCACGGGCAACCTCCAGGCCAGCCTCCGCGCTACGCACCTCGGATTCGAAGGTACTGGGATCGAGCTTGGCGAGCGGCTGGCCCTCCTTGACATCGTCATTGAAGTCGACCAGGAGCTCGGCCATCTGTCCGGAGAGCTGCGAGCCGACCTGGACGGTGACGAGGGCTCTGAGGCTGCCTGTCGCCGACAGGGTCGTGCTGACGTCGCCGCGTTCGACCGCGGCGGTAATAAATCCGGCCCCAGCCTTTTCGCCGCGGCGCATATCGACGCTCATGCTGGAAACGCGAACCGCGAGGCCGGCAATGACAACGACGGTCAGACCAATGAAGAGGCGGCGCAACGACAACCTCAATCTCCAATTCGCGCATTACGGGGACCGTGATTCAGCTTGAGCGCAACGAACACCACGCTTCTGCGCAAGGCCGCATCAGACGCCGCGGACAATGCACCGCTGCAGTGAGCCCACCGGGCCCGGCGGCCATGCCGTCGTCCCGGGTAGGCTAACTGATCAGCCCGAAGGCGCTTACGGTGCGTCGACGAGATCGCAGGTCAGGTCCACCACCTCGGCCGTGCCGCCAGCCTCCGTCGTGAATTCTCCGGTCACGGGATTCAGGATGATCGACAACCCCTCCCCGTTGGCAGTGTCGCTGCCATTGTTGATGGCGTGTTGACCATTGCCGCCGTCGCCGGGTTCGGCAAAGTGGGGGGCTCCTCGGGTGGCATTGCCAACGCCTGCGCGGCCATGGTTGCCTTCGGCATTTAGTTCATTGAAGGTGATGCCAAAGCCGTTGTTGGAGTTGGCGAACCCACCGTTCATGTCCGCAGCCCTGGTCGCTCGGACATGTTGACCCATGGCGCCGCCCTTCGTCCCCTCAGGCGTCTCGAGCTTCGCCGTCTGGTTAATGATCTGTCCCCAGCACTCATTGAGCCTTCCGGTGACCTCTGGGTCCTGTTTCGCCCATGCTGCGCTGGCAAGACCAATGCTCAGCGCGACGGCCGCCGCGCCATACGAGATTTTCATCGCAGAAATCATCGAGGTTCGCCTCACAAACGTCGGGTTGCAACTAAAGTTAATCCTGCATGCCAGGATCAACTTTTATCACAATGCCGTATTAAATGGCCAATACAACACATCTTTCCAGATCAATAGGAGAGGATTAGCATAAATTTATGGTATAGTTAAGAGTGTTTGGGCCTCATGATTCCGCGGAATCGACGAGACCGAATTGATCGATGAACTCTGATCGTCTGCGAACCAGCGCGAGGACGCTCGCGCACGGTGACGCAACATGGTGCGCCTTTGTCATCGACTGGCTCGCCCACCGGTCATCTTTCTTCCCGACTTAAGGTGGAAAGCGAATCCGGGGATAAAAGTTCTACGATGCCCCTCGACAACGACCACCACGGAGCCCTGTACCTCGCCTTGGAGGATCTCGCGGGCGAGGCGCGGCAGGAACGGAATCACCGCGGTGTTGAGCTGGCTACCGCCGGCCAGGGCCAAATACGGCGACCGATCCGCGATATTCGGGTTCCGGCTCGGGCTTACGATCGGCTGGCGGGTTCGCCGCTGGGCGCGCCACGACATGCCGCCTCAATTTCGTCGATCAGCTGGTTATGAGCGATCTGGTGCCACTCCTCGGTCGACGCCTGGTCGCCGCTGAGCCTTGAGGAGACGCTCGACTGCAGCCTCGTCGCACTGTTCACGGCAAGAACACGCGTCGGGTTGTGACTACAAGCAGCCGTAGCTGCCGAGCCTTTGGCCCTTCGGCCTTACCATGCGAAACCGGGCGCCCGAGAGACCATGGGCGAAGCTCTGGAAATGGCTTACAACCAAATGAATCCGATTGAGCGCGGACCCTAGTCCGGTGGTCCGCGGGGTGGCTCGGTCTGCTTCGGGTGCAGCCAGCCGAGATGCTGGCCGCCGTCCAGGGCGATCAGCTGCCCGGTCAGCGACGGGGTCGCCAGGATGAAGCGGATGCAGGCGCAGACCTCGTCGACCTCCGCGCCACGGCGCAGCGGCATCGCCGCGCGCATCGCCTCGATGCGCTGCTGGTTGGCGCGAGGCGGCGGCAGCGTGATGCCCGGGCCGATCGCATTGACCCGCACCCGCGGCGCCAGCGCCAGGGCGAGATGGCGCGTCAGCGCCCACAGCCCGGCCTTGGAGATCGTGTAGGACGTGTAGTGCGGGGTCGGGTTCAGCACCCGCTGATCGATCAGGTTGATCACGTTGGCATCCGCGCCCTCCGGCAACGCGCCCTGCGGCAACGCGCCGTCGGCTGGGGCGGCCGGCAGCTGTCCCAAAAAGCCCTGGGTCAGGACCAGCGGCGCGCGCAGATTGATCGCGATGTGCCGCTGCCAGGAGGCGGCATCGGCGCTCAGGGGCTCGTCACGCTCGAAGATCGCGGCGTTGTTGACCAGGAGGGCAAGCGGCCCGAGCTGTTCGGCCGCGCGTGCGACCAGCCCGGCCGCCTCGCTTTCGTTGGCGAGATCCGCCTGCAGGGCGATCGCCCGCCGGCCTGCCGCCTCGATCTCGGCCACCAGCTGGTGCGCCTCGTCCCTGGCGCCGTGATAGTGCACCGCGACGTCCCAGCCGTGCGCCGCCAGATCGCGCGCGATCGCGCGGCCGATCCGCCGGCCGGCGCCGGTCACCAGGGCCGAGCGGGCTGTTCGGGTCGAGGCCATCGGGCGGGCCGTTGCCGGCTCCCGGCTCAGGCGACCCCGATCGCCCGGGCGATCGCCAGGGTGCGGCTGGCGATCCGCACCACGGGGATCTCGATCAGCTTGCCGTCGATCACCACCAGGCCGTCAGGAGACTGCTCGAACGCCTCGATCACGCGGCGGGCATAGGCGATGCGCTCGGCATCGGGCGTGAACACGCTGTTGACCACCGGCAGCTGCTTGGGGTGGATCATCGCCTTGCCGGTGAAGCCCAGCGCCTGGACCCGGCGGCACTCGTCGAGCAGGCCGGCCTCGTCCTCGAGGTCCAGATAGGGCACGTCGATCACGTCCAGGCCGTGGCTGGCGGCGGCGTGCACCACGCGCGAGCGGGCGTACAGCATGGACGAAAAATCCATCGCCGAGCCGAGTTCCGCCGCCATGTCGACCGCGCCGAACAGGAGCGACTCGATGCTCGGGCAGGCGCCGGCGATCGCCAGGGCCTGGTCGAGCCCGGCATTGCTCTCGATGATCACGTGCAGGCCGATCGGCCGGGCGGCGCGCTGCAGGAGGGCGTCGACGATCCGCACCTCGTCGGCGGATTCGACCTTGGGCAGCATCACGCCATCGGGCGGGCTCGGATGCTCGACCAGGGCCAGCAGGTCCTTCAGGCCGAACGGCGTGCGCAGGCCATTGATCCGCACCAGCCGCTCGATCCCATCCCCTGGGCCCTCCCCCGGCCCGTCGCGCGGGCCGTCGAACAGTGCCATCGTCCTGGCGCGCGCCTCGTCCTTGAGCGCCGGGATGACCGCATCCTCGAGGTCGACCGTGACCATGTCCGGCCGATGGGCGAGCGCTTTTTCGAACCGGTCGGGCCTGCTGCCGGGCACGAACAGGAAGTTGCGGCGGGGTTGCGGCTGGTCAGCCATCGGGAGTCCTCACCTGGCGCGGATCTGCGTCGGGCCGGCGCATCGAACGAGGCGCGATCGACGCAAGCATGCTTCGCCAACGGCGCATCGCGACCGCTCTGTGCGGCATGCCGTGGCCTAGGTCTGGTCGAGCGTGACCACCACATCACGCCCTTTGATCGTGTATCCGAACTTGAGGAGTTGCTTATTCGTGTCGAACCAGAGCGATGCCTCCCAGTCGCCGGTAAAGTCGAAACGCTCGGCGTCGAAAGACTTACCGTCGACCTTGACCTTCTCTTGTTTTTTGGCGACTTTGACATTCATGAGGCGCAAGTCGGTGACGTTGAACAACAGCGAATGCTCTGCGATGTCGTAGTGCCATACCGCGTTGGGGAACGCTTTGTGCGGCAGGGTCAGCGACTTGTCATTCAAGACCGCGCTATACTCGTCCGTCTTTCGCTCCAGCGATACTTGATACTTGTCGCCGTCGTCGTTGGTATGGCCATCCATGGCCTGCAATTCCCCTGACTTCCATTGCTCGTGCATGTTCTGGCTAAAGCTGTATGCGGTGAAGCCCAGAATCGAGTACGAGGCTGTAGTCTTGAGGTCTTCGAGCTCGCCGTTCTCGTCGTAGGTGAGCGTGTAGTGAACCTGACCGATCTTCTTGCCATCGACCTGAATGGTGGCGAAGTGATTTTCCTGGGTCTTGTCGGCGGCAAGTGAGGTGCCAGTCACGCCGAGCATGATTGCCGCCGCTAGCCATGATGTCAGTCGTTGCACGGGCCTCCCTCCCTTTGATGTCTTGCCTGCTCTTGCGCTTTGCGCCGTGACCCGGGCGCCGGCGCAGCGACCGCCTAGAGGCCGCAGGCGTCCTGGATCCGCTGGATCCGGTCGTTCAGATAATCGCTGTACTGGCCGGCGCCGATCGGGCTGGTACCGTACTCCGGCTCGGTGACCAGGGAGCTCGGCACCATGGTGGTGCTGCCGCCCATGGCCTGCTCGAGGGCGTGGCTCTGCTCACTCTGGAGAACGCGTATGTCGGCCTGGGCCGTGCTGCAGTCGATGTCCCCGGACTTGGCCATCGGTGCATCCTTGGACTGCGCCATGGATTTGTCCTTGGACTGCGCCATGGATGTGTCCTCGGACTGAGGTGCGCACGCCGTCGCGAGCAGTGCGAGACCGGTCAACAAAGGCAGCCACTTCATCCTGATTCCTCCGGTTGCGGCGACACACGCGTGTCGACTTGATGGCCCGGCACCTGCCGGCACGTGGCAACGGCCGAAACCCGCCGACTTGTAACCGAATTCGCCGGCAATCGTAAGGACCGATAGCACGTCCGGGAATCCGCGCTGCTCGGGACAGCTGCCCGGCGGCTTCGGCACCGAAAGGCTCCGCTAACACATCGCCCCTTATGTTCAGCGTTGCCCCGCTGTCCGGCGCAGACAGGCTTGTTCCGGGCATCGGGTCACCTGAACGGGATGATGCGTGATGAGGCTTGCTCTGGTGATCTCGTCGCTCGGCGCCGGCGGCGCGGAGCGCGTCATCATCACCTTGGCAAATCATTGGGCCGCGCGTGGCTGCGACGTGACCTTGGTGACCTTCGAGCCGGCAGGCACCCGCCCCTATTACCGGGTCGATTCGCGCGTCACCCTGTGCCAGCTCGACCTGGTCGCGAGCAGCCGGCGACTGCGCGGCATCCGGCAGAGCCTTCGGCGAATCCTGGCCCTACGCCAGACGCTGCGCGCGTTCGAGCCGGACGTGGTGATCTCCTTCCTGGCCAAGATCAACATCACCGCGATCCTGGCGACCCGCGGGCTCGACGTCGGCGTCGTCGTGTCGGAGCGCAACAACCCCATGCGCCAGGTCGTCAACCCGATGTGGCGCTGCCTGCGCCATCGGCTCTATGGCATGGCAGACCGCCTGGTGACCCCGAGCCAGGGCGTGCTGACGGCGCTGCCGGCCGCGGTGCGCATGCGCGGCCACGTGATCCCGAACCCGGTCGATCTGCCGCCCGCCCGGCCATGTCGACGGGGTCCCGGCACCCTGATCGCGGCCGGACGCCTGGACCAGCAAAAAGGCTTCGATCTCCTGCTGCAGGCGTTTGCCCGGGTGACCGGCAGCCACCCGGACTGGCGCCTGGTGATCTGGGGCGAGGGCCATGAGCGCGGCCATCTCGAGGCGCTGCGCGATCACCTGGGGCTGGCCGATCGCGTGCGCCTGCCGGGAGTGACCAGGCGCCCCGGCCAATGGGTCGAGAATGCCGACCTGTTCGTCCTGTCCTCGCGCTTCGAGGGCTTTCCCAATGTGCTGCTCGAGGCGATGGCGGCGGGTCTGCCGGTCATCGTGACCGACTGCCCCTGGGGTCCGGCTGAGATCGTCCGGCATGGGGTCGATGGCTGGCTGGTGCCACAGGGGCAGGTTGCGGCGCTTGCTGAGGGGCTCGACATGCTGATGGCTGATGACGAGCTGCGCGCGCGCCTCGCCGAGGCCGCCAGGCAGAACGTGCGCAGGTTCTCTCGAGAGCATGTGATGGCGATGTGGGACGACCTGATCGACAACCTCGGGCCGAAGCAGGCCGAGCAGGCGGCCGCCCCCCTGATGCGCCCGACATCCGAGATCCCGTGAGCGTCGCGATGACCAACAGACCGGCACGGCAGCGTGGGCTCGCGGCCAAGCGGGCGCTCGACATCGTCCTTGCGCTGACGGGTCTGCTGCTGGCTGCGCCCATTCTGCTAGGCATTGCGGTTGCGGTGCGCGCCCGCCTCGGCAAGCCCGTGCTGTTTCGCCAGTTGCGACCCGGTCGGGGCGGCCAGCCGTTCGCTCTGTTGAAGTTTCGCACCATGACCGACACCCGCGACGAGGCGGGCGAGCTTCTGCCCGACGAGCAGCGCCTGACGCCGCTCGGTCAGTTCCTACGGCGCACCAGCCTCGACGAGCTGCCGGAGCTGATCAACGTGCTCAGGGGCGAGATGAGTCTGGTCGGGCCGCGTCCCCTGCTCATGGAATACCTGCCTCACTACACGGCCGAGCAGGCCCGCCGCCACGAGGTCAGGCCGGGCCTGACCGGCTGGGCCGCGATTCATGGTCGCAACGCGACCACCTGGCCCGAGCGGCTGGAGCGCGACGTGTGGTACGTCGACCATCGCAGCTTCGCCCTGGATTGCAAGATCCTACTCCTGACGGTGGCCAAGGTGCTCAAGCAGGAGGGCATCTCGCCGGAGGGCCAGGTCATCATGCCGCGTTTCGACGAGGAGTTTGGGACGAGGAGCTCGGCAAGAAGGTCTGAGCCTGAGCGAGGCGGCGCCGTGCTGGTCGAGCACCGGGAAACGGGCTACTGATACCGGACGCGCAACGGCGTCCGGAGGCCGACATGAAGATCAGGGCAGCCGTCCTGCACGAGATGGGCAAAACGCAGCCCTATGCCGACAGCATGCCCCTGGCGATCGAGGAGCTGGACCTCGACGGTCCTGGCCCCGGCGAGCTGCTGGTGCGCGTGAAGGCCGCCGGGCTCTGCCATTCCGACCTTTCGGTGATCAATGGCGATCGGCCGCGACCGGTGCCGATGGCGCTCGGCCACGAGGCGGCGGGCGTGGTCGGGGAGCTGGGCCCGGACGTGACCGATCTGCAGGTCGGCGACCACGTGGTCATGGTGTTCGTGCCGAGCTGCGGCCGCTGCATTCGCTGCATGGAAGGCCGCCCGGCGCTGTGCGAGCCAGGCGGTGCCGCCAACACCGCCGGGACCCTGTTCTCCGGCGCACGCCGCCTGCGCCTGCAAGGTCGCGAGGTCCATCACCACCTGGGCGTGTCCGCGTTCGCGGATCACGCGGTCGTCTCGCGCAACTCGGTCGTGAGGATCGACCAGAGCCTGCCGCTCGACGAGGCGGCGCTGTTCGGCTGCGCAGTGCTGACAGGAGTGGGCGCGGTGGTCAACACGGCGCGGGTGCCGGCCGGCGCCACGGTCGCGGTGGTCGGGCTCGGCGGGGTCGGCCTGAACGCGCTGCTCGCCTGTCGTCTGATCGGTGCCGCGGCGATCGTCGCGGTCGACCTGCAGGACGACAAGCTGGCGCTCGCCCGCCAGCTCGGCGCATCCCATACGGCCAACGCCGGTGACCAGGACTGCGTCGACCAGGTGCGTGCCGCCACCGATGGCGGCGTCGACTTCGCGTTCGAGATGGTCGGCTCCGTGCGGGCCATGGATGTGGCCTACCGGATCACGCGACGCGGCGGCACCACGGTGAGCGCCGGCCTGTCGCACCCGACCCACGACTTCTCGCTCAAGCACGTGACCCTGGTGGCCGAGGAGCGCACCATCAAAGGCAGCTATGTCGGCAGCTGCGTGCCGGTGCGCGACGTGCCGCGCTTCGTGGCGCTCTATCGAGACGGGCAGCTGCCGGTCGATCGCGTGATGGGCGAGCACATCGGCCTCGAGGCGCTGAACGCTGCGTTCGACCGGCTGGCATCCGGCCAGACCGTCCGTCAGATCCTGATTCCCTGAGCGTCCGGATCACCAGAAGCGATCGACCGCGAAGGCGGCAAGGTCGAAGCCCGGATCGCCCCGTGTGATCTCATCGGCGATCACCTTGCCGCTGAACGGGCCGAGCTGCAGGCCGACGGCGCCGTGACCGGTCGCCAGATGGAGGTTGGCAAGCCCGGGCACCGGACCCAGGATCGGCAGTCCGTCCGGACTTGCCGGCCGCAGCCCGACGCGGACCTCCTTGAGGTCAGCGCCTCTCAGGCCCGGCGCGACCCGCAGCGCCTCGCCCAGCACCTCCATGATGCCGGCAAGCGTCGAGCGGGGCGCAAAGCCCGCATCCTCACGGGTCGCGCCGACCACCACGCGGCCAGGCCACGGCACCATATAGTGGCCGCGAAAGGCGCGCACGATCGGCCAGTCCGTCGTGTCCGTCTCGGGCAGGTCCAGATGCGCGATCTGGCCGCGCTGCGGCTCGACGGGGATGCTCAGGCCGATCCGCTCACCCAGGTGCTTCGACCAGGCGCCGGCGGCGATCACGACATGGCCCGCCAGCACCGCCTGCCCATCGATCATCACGGCTGCGGATCGCGCCGTGCTCGACGGAGCAGCTCACGACCTTCGCCTCGCGAAGCTCGAGCCCATGCGAGAGCGCCGCCTTGCAAAGCGCCGCCGCCAGGAGACGGCCGTCGACCCGCGCGTCACGCTGGCAGTAGATCGCGCCGTGCACCCGCGCCAGCGGTGGGAACCGGTCTCGCGCCTGCTCGGGCGAAAGCTCTGCGAAGCCTGCCGCCTCCGGGTCAGGCAAGTCGCGAACGCTCGCTCGGACCTGCTCGAACGGGGCCACCTCGTCGTCGCTCACGGCGACCGTCAAGGAGCCGCACATGCCATAGCCGATATCGCCGACACCTTCGGCGGCCAGCCGCTCGATCAGAGCCGGGTAGTAGGCGACGGCCAGTGCGCGGAACGGATCGGCAGCCGGATCAGGCGCGACCGACAGGATGCCGGCGCCGGCATCGGTCGCCCGGCCTGCATGCCCCCGGTCGACCAGCAGGGTCCTGGCGCCGGCCTCGACCAGGTGGTAGGCGGCGGACAGGCCGACCACACCGCCGCCGACCACGATCGCATCGTAACCGGCCATCGGCTCAGCGAGATCCTTCCTTGCCGCCACGGGTCAGGAAGGCGCGGATCTTGGGGTCGGGCGGGTCGCGTAGCAGGTCCTTGGGGTCGCCGGTTGCGAGCATGGTCTTGGTCTCGGCATCGAGGTACACAGCGTTGTCAGCGATCGCGAAAATGCTGGGCAGCTCGTGGGTGACCATGACCATGGTGGTGCCGAGGCTGTCCCGTAGCTCGACGATCAGGTCGTCCAGCAACGACGACGTGACCGGATCGAGGCCGGCAGACGGCTCGTCGAAGAATAGGAATCGTGGATCGAGCGCCAGCGCACGGGCGACGCCGGCGCGCTTACGCATGCCGCCGCTGATGGCCGAAGGATAATAATCCTCGAAGCCGGCGAGGCCGACCAGGGCCAGCTTCAGCGAGACCACGTCCCGGACCTCGGCTCGGGTCAGGTCGGTGTACTCGCCGAGCGGCAGGGCGATGTTCTCGGCGAGTGTCATCGAGCTCCAGAGCGCGCCACTCTGATAGACAATGCCGAAGCTGCGGGCGAGGCGCTCGCGCACCGGTGGCTCAGCCTCCCAGAAGCTGATGCCGTCGATGATGATCCGGCCGCGCGCCGGCGCCTTCAGCCCGACCATGGAGCGCATGACCGTGGTCTTGCCGCAGCCGCTGCCGCCCATGATCACAAAGATCTCGCCGCGCTGGACCGTGAAGCTCAGGTTGCGCTGAATCACGAAGTCGCCATAGGCGATGTCGACATCCTCGACCACGATCGCAGCCTCGGACTCGCTGCCGCCTTGCGGCGCCGGCCGGGCCGGGGCGGTGACTTCCGCTACCACTGGCGCACTCCTGCTTGCCGATCCAGACTAGCGGCCACCCCTGCTCGACGCTAGGGCACGTTCCACTTGCGTGGCCCCGGGGCCTGAGCAACCGAAGAGATGGGTAACAGTTAGCCCGATGAGGTGGGTGACAGGTTTCATGGTTCGTTCCGGGTCGGATCGGGCCGTATTTGACCAGTCAGACGTGGTCGGCAACCGCGAGCAAACCCGAGCGGCTCGCCGGTGAGCGCCTGGCTGACGAAGACCTCCTCACCGCGCCAGCGGATCGCGCCGCAGTGACGGACCGGGCCTGGGCCTGGTCGGGATAGTCCGGTGAGCGCAGCACGCCGTCGAAGGTCCGCGGCGAAGGCGCGTAGACCCCGCCGCCCGCAGCACCTGGCCGAGCGCCTCGTGCGGCCTCCCGCGGCCATGATGAGACCTGTCACCCTTGTCGTCGGTCTAAACTGTCACCGATCTATCCGGTTTGGCCCCCCCAGCCCGCTACCCCCTCCCAACCAGCCATCGCGATGGTACTCTGTGGGTGGCGGGACGGGGGAGCGGGCGGTATTCGCAGTTCACGCCATACGTGCCGTAGACGACCGGACCTCAGGAGCGGTCCGGCGGCGGTGCGGTGCTCTCTGCGGGGCGCAGGGCGGCTTCGAGGCGCAGGATGCGCGCGGCTGGCGGGATCTCCTCGCCCGCGATCAGGCGCAGCAGCAGCTCGGCCGCGGCGCGCCCCATCGCCTCGCGCGGCTGGCGCACGGTGGTGAGCGGCGGCTCGCAATAGTCGGCGAACTCGATGCCGTCGAAGCCCACGACCGAGACGTCGCGCGGCACCGATCAGCCCGGCGGCGTGCACGGTGCGCATGAAGGCGATCGCCATCATGTCGCTGACCGCGAACACCGCGCTCGGCCGCTCCGGCTCCGCAAGAAAGCGCCGCGCCGCCTGCACCCCGCTCGCGACGTGGAAGCTGCCGGGGTAGCGGGCGATCGTGTCGACACGGATGCCGGCGCCCGCCAGAGCCTCGCTGTACCCCGCCCAGCGCTCGCGCTCGATATAGCTGCCCTCGGGGCCGGTCACATAGCCGAACCGGCGATGGCCAAGCGCCAGGAGATGCTCGGCCACCGCGGCGGCAGCCTCACGCTCGCCGACCAGCACCTGCGGCACGTCGGCCGAGGGCGGCACGCTCACCGCGACCATCGGCACGCCGCTATGGCCGAGCGAGCGGACGCCCTTGTGCAGCACGCGACCATTGAGCAGCACGACACCGTCCGCGCCGCCTGCGAACACCAGGTCGATCAGGTGCTCCTCCTTGTCGACGCCGCCGTGCAGATTGCCGACCAGCAGGCCGTAGCCACGCGCCGACAGCGCCTGGTCGACCCCCAGGAGCAGCTCGCTGAAGAACGGCGTGATGAAGGTCGGCACGACCACCAGCACCATCATCGAGCGCGCGGCGCGCAGCCGCCGCCCCGCGAGGTTGGGGGTGTAGCCGAGGCGCCGCACCACCTCGAGCACCCGCTCCCGGGTCGCGGCGTTGACCCGGCCCGGATTGGCCAGCGCGCGGCTGACCGTTGCGATCGAAACCCCGGCCACTGCCGCGACATCGGCAATGTGCACCGCACCAGGGCGGCCGGCCGCCGCGGGCGGTGGCAGCGGAGGGGCTGGCGCATCTTCGTCCGCGTCCATCGCAACCTTGACGCTGGTTCACGCGACAAGCTTCTTGTCACCGCAACGGTAAACGTTTACCATCCTTCTGACAACCAGGGAGGTTTGGAATGCAGGGATTCCGACAGGTCTGTCTCGCGACCGCGCTGATGGTGGCCGGTTCGGCCGTGGCCCACGCGCAGGAGGCGGAGGTCATCCACTGGTGGACGTCGGGCGGCGAATCCGCCGCGGTCAAGGTGTTCGCCGACAAGTTCACCGAGGCCGGCGGCACCTGGGTCGACAATGCGATCGCGGGTGGCGAGAACGCGCGTACCGCCGGCATCAACCGCATCGTCGGTGGCAACCCGCCGACCGCGATGCAGTTCAACACCGGCAAGCAGTTCGACGAGCTGGTCGCCAACGGCCTGCTGCGCAACCTCGACGACCTGGCCGCCGCGGAGCACTGGCAGGACGTGCTGCCCCAGGCGATCGTGGGTGCGATCACGCGCGATGGCGGGATCTACGCCGTGCCGGTCAACATCCATGGCCAGAACTGGTTCTGGTACAACACCAAGGTGTTCGCCGACGCCGGCCTCGAGCCGCCCAAGACCTTCGACGACCTGGTGGCGCTCGGACCCCAGCTCAAGGAAGCCGGTGTCATCCCGCTCGCGCAGGGCGGCCAGCCCTGGCAGGAGCGCCTTCTGTTCAACGCGATCCTGCTGGCCCAGGCCGGTCCCGAGGTCTACCGTGCGGTGCTGACCGGCGACGATCCCGAGGCGGTCAGGAGCGACGGCTTCCGCCGTGCCGCCGAGACCCTCGGTGCGCTGCGGGACCTGGTCGACGAGGGCAGCCCGGGGCGCAACTGGAACGACGCCACTAACATGGTGATCACCGGCAAGGCGGCCGTGCAGATGATGGGCGACTGGGCCAAGGGCGAGTTCATCGCTGCCGGCCAGACGCCGGGCGAGGAATATGGCTGCGTCGTGCCCGGCGACAACGGCTACATCATGGGCGGCGACGTGTTCGTGTTCCCCACGACCGACGACGAGGCGCAACAGGCCGCCCAGGAGAAGCTCGCCGAGGTGATGTTCGCGCCGGACACCCAGATCGCCTTCAACATGAAGAAGGGATCGGTGCCGGTCCGCCTCGACGTCGACGTGTCGAGCATGGATGCCTGCGCACAGACCGGCATGGCCGAGCTGCAGGACTCCGAGCTCCAGATCCCGAGCGACAACTTCCTGTCGTCGCCGGACCTGGTGGGCGCGGTGCAGGACGCGATCACCCAGTACTGGCATAATCCCTCGATGAAGGTCGACGCCTTCGTCGACAACTATCAGGCCGCGGTCGAGACCGCCGGCTAGGCGTGGCAAAGCCGGCGGGTCGAGGCGCCCGCCGGCCGTTTTCCGCGGGGACAGGTCCATGGCGATTGCCATCCCGCTGCCCGCCCGACGTCGCCGCATACGTGCGGCCCGCTGGCCGGCGCGTCTCGCCCTGCTGCCGGCGGCGGTGGTGGTCGTGGTGGTCTATCTCGGCTGCATGCTCTGGACGGTGCGACTCTCGTTCACGAGCTCCAAGCTGCTGCCGACCCTCGACTTCGTCGGCCTCGATCAGTACCAGCGCCTGCTGACCAACACGCGTTTTCTGATCTCGGCGGAGAACGTCGTGGTCTTCGGCGCGTTGTTCCTCACCGGCTGCCTGGTGCTCGGCTTCCTGCTCGCCGTGTTCATCGACCAGCGTGTCCGCAACGAGGGCGTGTTCCGCACGATCTTCCTCTACCCGCACGCCCTGTCGTTCATCGTCACGGGCCTGGTCTGGCAGTGGTTCCTCAACCCGACGCTGGGGCTGCAGAAGCTGGTTCGTGACCTGGGCTTCGCGGGCTTCAGCTTCGACTGGCTGGTGAACCGCGAGATGGTGGTCTACACCCTGGTGATCGCCGGCATCTGGCAGTCGGCCGGG
>CAVSVZ010000050.1:0-119582 GCA_963731495.1 uncultured Alphaproteobacteria bacterium | reverse complement strand
CCGGCCGGCGCGGTTGCTGGCGCCGTGCGGTACGCGTTCGGACTTGAGCCTCATCGGGCGAATCGTCGTGGTAAGGCGCACGGAAGCCTGGTCGTTGCGCTCTTCGAGGGCAAGCGCTCGATGATGCTCACCCGGCTGGCTTCCGATGCGGTGCTCGAGGCCGCCAGGCCGCCTACGCCTGGCTGTGCCGGCGCCGCCGGGACTGGCCCGCGAACGCCGACGTCGGGGCTTTCGGCGTCGGTGGCCGCAGGCGAAGGCCAAGCCGCTCCAGGCCGAGCTGCGGGCCGGGGGCGTGACCGTTTCGACAACCTGTCGCGGGTGCATGCGCTCCGCGACGGCGAGGAGGTCGAGATCTGGTCCCCGCGCGCGACGCCCTGGTGCTGAAGGCGCTCGCCCTGGTGCTGGCGGACCACCTGCCGGTCGCGCGATCGTGTACCCACGTCAGTGTCTACGGTGGCGCCAAGGGCGGCGGTGCGGGCGGGCTCCGGCAGCACGTGCCGGCGCACCGCTTCGTGCTGCGCACCGACGTCAAGCCCGACTCCACCTCGATCGACCACCAGCGCCTCCTCGATCAGCTGGCCGAGGCCATCAAGCGACCGCGCGGTGCCGAGCCTGCTCTGCTGTACCTGCGCCGCACGGTCGAGCACGGCGGCCTGTTTGACGACCCCAAAGCAGGGTATCTCCCGCGGCTGCCCGTTGAGCCCGCTGATCGGCGCGTTCTTCCTGCGCCGTTTGGACGAGCGGATGACCAGGCTCGGCCTGTTCTACGTGCGCTTCATGGACGACATCCTGGTGCTCGCGCCGACCCGCTGGAAGCTGCGCAAGGCGGTGGCGGTGGTCTATCGCGGTCTCGGCGCTCTCGGGCTCGCCAAGCACCCCGACAAGACCTTCATCGGTCGGACGAGAAGGGCTTCGACTTCCTGGGCTACCACTTCGGGCGCGAGGGTCTGGACGGTGGCGAAGGTCACCTCAGCAAGTTCGTCGAACGTGTGACCCGGCTTTACGAGCAAGGGCCGGGGGAGCCCGAAGGCTCCCACCGGCCGGGGATGTACGTGCGGCGATGGCTGGGGTGGGCCAGTGTGGGTTGGGTGTTCGATTGCAGTTAGATCATCGAGGCTTCGTGCGCCTCGCCCGCTGCCTCCGGCACGGCCCGTTCGGCTCACCGCTCCCTTGTCGCGATGGTCACGGCAAGTCACAGCTGTCCCGTATGTGCGCCTGACAGCTCAGGAACTCCGGACTCGGCTATTTCTGCACATTTAGGGGGACGCCGGCCAAGGTAGTGAGAAACCCACTAAATCCGGCCCCAGCCTGCAACCCCGGGACCGGCCGGCAACCCCGCCGCTAGAAGATGGACCTCAGTGATCGTATCACCGATCGTGAACACAGCGTCAATCGACAACACCCCGCATCCGGACAAAGTGATACAAGTATGTCCGCGCCAGTCACACCAGTACCAGGGACCTCCACGTCGTCGAGAACACACGAGGTCTCTGCCTTCGTCGTGCGCACCTCGTGGGTGAAGTACGCCGACCAGGGACCCCGCTCGGCGAACCGGGTTGGCGGGTCGTCGGCGCCCCAGGCGTCCACCACGTCGCCCTCGCTATCCATTTCGGTACTCATGACCTGGGCGTGGGCCGCGATCACTAATTCACTGCCAGGCCCCACTTCGGCGCCAATTCGATCCAAATCGATTACGAAAGTGTCGGTTGTCTCGCAGGGGTCGTACTCGTCAACGCCGTAGGCGAACTGCGCCGTCCGCGGCTTGCCGCTGAGGGTCTGGGAATCTCGTCCACGCTGGTCGCGACGTCAGGTCGGTCGCCAGCAGGCACCAGCCCTCGGACGGCTCGAAGGTGACCGTGAGTGTGTCTTCGTCGTTGCAGACGTTGACGTCGCCAACCGTGATCAACGGCGGCTGTCCATCCCCATCCTCGTCTTGGGTCTCGAACTTCAGGTTGGCCGCCTCGACGTCGCAGGCCACCACCTCCTCGTCCTGCGCCAGCGCGCCGCCGGGCCAGAAGGCGGGGGTCAGGGCCAGGGCGAGCAGCCCGCCCATGACCGTAGGAGAATTGTGAGCTCGTGCCATGAAATCCCTCCCCGGGCGAGCCGGCCCGACCCGGAGCAACGAGACCGCGGCCGCAGCTTCCGCCGCGAGCCCGAGCCCAGCCGACGCCGCCATGAATGCCACTCGCAGATCAGGAGAAACCAGGCGCTGCCGAACGGCAATGGTTTTTTTATATGCTGTCCGGATCGCATAGTTTGCCGATTGACGCCCCCGGAGTCACGGGCGAGAGTGTGGTTTCGATCGGAGCGCTTATTGTGAGGACCGAACCGGGGCCCTATCAGTGGATCCTGGAGACCGCGTCCGAGACCCGGGCGGTGCCGGTCCGCGACCTCATGGTGCTCCGGGACGAAGCGTGGCAGGCGACGATCGAGCGCGTCGAGCTCGGTCCCGCGATGCGTCTCTATCTCACCTCCGCCAAGGTTCGCCGCGCGCTCACGCTGCAGCCGCATCAGGCCGACCCGGCGCCA
This sequence comes from uncultured Alphaproteobacteria bacterium, assembly GCA_963731495.1. Lineage (GTDB taxonomy): Bacteria > Pseudomonadota > Alphaproteobacteria > Geminicoccales > Geminicoccaceae > DASUGG01. The sequence goes on along the minus strand of CAVSVZ010000050.1, from coordinate 117,053 downwards.
TGGCTGTTGCACCAGATGGTGTTGCAAGGCTCCGTCAATCTCTCCACGACCGATGGACAGTCGATCGAGCTCACGCCCGAACGGGCGGCTCTGTTTCGCACGCATGATCGCCATGGTCGGTTCACGCCGGCAGGGGGGCAGACGATCCGGGTTGCCGGCTACATGCTGCGACTGGACCGCATCCGGCGGCTCTCGGGGGGCGCGCTGCCGAGCGCGCTCCGGCCGCTCGCCCGGTCTGATCTTCGCGTCTCCCACCTGGTGGAGGTTCGGGTCGATTCCGCACAGAGGAAACTCGCCCGCTCACTGTTCGATCAGCGGCTGCGCGGCGCGTTGCGGACGCTCTTTCTCGAGGGGGTCGTCCTCCAGCTGTTCGCCCTCCAGTCAGCCGCCACCGAAGATGGCGAAGACCGTCAGGCACGGGTGGAGCTCGGGCGCGGCGAGCGCGCGGCGATCCTGGCGGCGCGCGAGCGCCTGCTGGCCGACATGCGGGCGCCGCCGACGCTGGGCGAGCTCGCGGCATTCGCCGGGATGAACGAGAAGGCGCTGAACGCCGGCTTCAAGACGCTGTTCGGAACGACGGTTTTCGCGACCCTCCGCAACGCTCGTCTCGAGCATGCCCGCGCAGCGCTGGCGTCGGGCTCCGTGACGATGAAACAAGCCGCCTTCGCCGTCGGCTACAACCATGTCACGAACTTCATCGCTGCGTTCGCCGAGCGCTACGGCGCACCACCCCGTCGATATGCCCACCGCGGATGATCGCCGCACGCCCGAAGTGAAGTGCTGGTGGCAGGGCAGCGATTCGGTGCCGATCAGCTCTCGTGCATGGGTTGCCCCGTCGCAATCGCCCAATGGTGTGCCTGATGATGCGCTCCTGTGGCCATCAGGCCAAAGAAGCCGAGGCCGCGGATACGCGCCTCTTGCTGCGGGTCCGCACTTGTCACGCTGAGCATCGCGCCGCTGTCGCGCGCAACGGCCTCAACCTGCCAGCCTTCAATCTTGGCCAGCTCGACGGCGTGCGCGGGAACCATGTTTCGGATGGCCCGCAGCGTCCGGCCCTCGCCGGTCACCGTGATCCTCAGGCCGCCCGGGATCGGCTCCTCTTCAGCGACCGCGTCGAGGATCAGCGCGTTCATGTCGACCAGGTGCTCGCGCAGCGCGGCGATGTCCACCTTCGACCAGTCCGTCTTCGGGTCCGCCTCCAGCAGGGCGACGATTTCCGCGATCGCCGCGAACGCGCCCTGGCCGGCTTCGGTCGCTCGCGGTGCCGCATGCGCGGCGGCGTGCATGGCTGCGTGCTCCGCCTGATCGTGCATCGTCGTACCCTGAGCCCAGGCTGGCGATGCTGCAACCAGCGCGACGAGCCCCGACAGGATAAGCTTCATCCGTCCCTCCACTGCCGATCCGAAGGGAGAATAGCGGCGGTGGTCGCGCTGCCGTATGATCCAGATCATAGAGGCCAGATCATAGAGGAGTGACGGCTTACTACGGGCTGTCCAGGCTGTGCCAGATTGCCGGGCTCATCGGGCTTGGTGGCAGGCTTCTGGCGGTATTCGTCTCTGAGTGGATCACGCCGTTCGACCGGAAGGCGCGCAGTCGGATCACGAAAGCGATCGTTCCGGCAAGGCGAAATCCGATTACGCCACCGCGGCGCGGCGGGCTTCCTTGCGGCGCTCGCTCGGGTCGAGCTGGCGCTTGCGCAGGCGGATCGAGCGCGGCGTCACCTCGACCAGCTCGTCGTCGCCGATATAGGCCAGCGCCTGCTCCAGCGTCATCCGGATCGGCGGCGACAGCAGCACGGCGTCGTCCTTGCCGGCGGCGCGGATGTTGGTCAGCTGCTTGGCCTTGAGCGGATTGACGTCGAGGTCGTTCGGCCGGTTGTGCTCGCCGATGATCATGCCGTCATAGACCTTGTCGCCCGGGCCGATGAACAGGATGCCGCGCTCCTCCAGGTTCCACAGGGCATAGGCGACGGCCGGCCCCTGCTCGAGCGAGACCAGCACGCCGGCGCGCCTGCCCTCGATGTTGCCCTTGTAGGGCGCGTAGCCGTGGATAGACGCGGTTCATCACGCCGGTGCCGCGGGTGTCCGTCAGGAACTCGCCGTGATAGCCGATCAGGGCGCGCGAGGGCGCCAGGAAGACCAGGCGCTGCTTGCCGCTGCCGGTCGGCCGCATCTCGATCAGCTCGGCCCGGCGCTGGCACAGCTTCTCGACCACCGGCCCGGAGAACTCCTCGTCGACGTCGATCACCACTTCCTCGATCGGCTCCAGGGTCTTGCCGGTCTGCGGGTCGTCCGGAGCAGCACGCGCGGCCGGCCGATCGCCAGCTCGTAGCCCTCGCGGCGCATGGTCTCGATCAGCACCCCGAGCTGCAGTTCGCCGCGGCCGGCGACCTCGAAGCCGTCGCCGGACGGCGCCGGGCTACGCGGATCGCGACATTGCCTTCCGCCTCGCGCTGCAGGCGCTCGCCGATCAGGCGCGAGGTGACGCTGTCGCCCTCCTGGCCGGCGAGCGGCGAATTGTTGGCCGAGAAGGTCATGGCCAGCGTCGGCGGGTCGATCGGCTGCGCCTCGATCGCGCGCTCGACCTCGAGATCGCACAAGGTGTCGGCGACGGTCGCGCGATCGAAGCCGGCCAGCGCCACGATGTCGCCGGCACGCGCCTCCTCCAGCCCGACCCGCTCCAGGCCGCGGAACGCCAGCATCTTGGTGACCCGGGCCTGCTCGATCAGCGTGCCGTCGCGGCGCAGCGCCTGGATCGTGGCGTTGTGCGCGGATCGCGCCGGATTCGATCCGGCCGGTCAGCAGGCGGCCGAGATGCGGATCGCGCTCGAGCGTGGTCGCCAGCATCACGAACGGGCCGTCCTGCGTCACCTGCGGCGGCTGGACGTGGCGCGCGATCAGCTCGAACAGCGGCGCCATGCCGGCGTCGCGCGGCTGCGTCCGGGTCGGCCACCGCCCAGCCCTCGCGCGCCGAGGCGAACAGGGTCGGGAAGTCGAGCTGGCGTCATGGGCGCCGAGCGCCGCGAACAGGTCGAACACCTCGTCGTGCACCTCGTGCGCGCGCTGGTCCGGCCGGTCGACCTTGTTGATCACCACGATCGGGCAAAGGCCCAGGCGCAGCGCCTTGCCGAGCACGAACTTGGTCTGCGGCATCGGGCCCTCGGCGGCATCGACCAGCAGCAGCACGCCGTCGACCATCGAGAGGATGCGCTCGACCTCGCCGCCGAAATCGGCGTGGCCCGGCGTGTCGACGATGTTGATCCGCGTGTCCTGCCAGACCACCGAGGTGCACTTGGCCAGGATCGTGATGCCGCGCTCGCGCTCCAGGTCGTTGGAGTCCATCGCGCGCTCGGCGACCTGCTGGTTGGCGCGAAAGGTGCCGCTCTGCTGCAGCAGCCGGTCGACCAGGGTGGTCTTGCCGTGGTCGACATGGGCGATGATGGCGATGTTACGCAGATCCATGGATCGGGACTTGGGCCTGGACAAGCAAAAGCGGCCCACGAACCGGGGCCGCGACGCGCTTGATATGGTCAGCCGGCTGCCGGCCGACAAGTGGAGGGCCGAGCCGGCCGGCGTCTCAGAGCACGTCCACTTACGTGGAACCGGTGATCGCGACAAGCGCTCTACAAGTGGCTTGCCAGGAACTGGCGCAGGCGGTCGGAGCGCGGATTGCTGAACAGCTCGGCGGGCTTGCCCTCCTCCTCGATCCGGCCCTGATGCAGGAACACCGTGCGTGACGAGACTTCTCGCGCGAAACCCATCTCGTGGGTCACGATCAGCATGGTGCGGCCCTCCTCGGCGAGGTCGCGCATCACTCGCAGCACCTCGCCGACCAGCTCCGGGTCGAGCGCCGAGGTCGGCTCGTCGAACAGCATGACCTGGGGCTCCATGGCGAGCGCGCGGGCGATCGCCGCGCGCTGCTGCTGACCGCCCGACAGGTGGCTCGGATAGTGATGCAGCTTGTCGGCGATACCGACCTTGGCCAGCAGCTGCTCGGCACGCTCGACCGCCTCGCCGCTGCGGCACCTTCAGGACATGGACCGGCGCCTCGATCACGTTCTCGAGCACGGTCATGTGCGACCACAGATTGAAGCTCTGGAACACCATGCCGAGGCGCGTGCGGATGCGGTCGACCTGGTGCTGGTCCGCCGGCCCGGCGCCGCGCCGGGTCGCGGTCATGCGGATCAGCTCGCCGTCGACATGCGACCTCGCCGGAATCGGGAACCTCGAGCAGGTTGATGCAGCGCAGCAGCGTGCTCTTGCCCGAGCCCGAGCTGCCGATCATGGCGATCACGTCGCCGTTGTTGGCGGACAGCGATACGCCCTTGAGCACCTGGAGCGATCCGAACGCCTTGTGGAGATCGGTGACCACCAGCGCAGGGGTTGCTCCATTTGCTCTGCTCATGCCCGGCTCTCGCGGTTGCGATCTCCGAACGCTAGCGGGTCTGCGCCATACGGGCAAGCGCCGTGCCTTTCGCGCCGGGATTGTTAGCTCTTTGTTAACCATGCTGGCGCAGGTTCCGGGCCGGGGCGTGTCCGGGGCCTGCTGCCGGGTCCGCCCCGAAGGCTGCAGATGCGCGAGACGGGGCTGAGGTGATGACCGGAGCAATCAGGGTTCTGCTGATCGAGGACAGTCCGAGCGATGCGCGCATGGCGGCGAAGCTTCTCGGCGGCGAGGGCTCGGGCTTCGAGCTGACCCATGTCGACCGGCTGAGCGAGGCTGCGGCCAAGCTCGGCAAAGGCCGCTTCGATGCGATCCTGCTCGATCTGATGCTGCCGGATTCCAGCGGGCTCGCCACGGTCGGCAGCGTGCACGATCGCGCGCCCGACCTGCCAATCATCGTCTACAGCGGTTTCGGCGCCGAGGACGTGCTGTTCGCACGCGAGGCGGTGCGCGGCGGCGCCCAGGATTTTCTGCCCAAGGGCCTGGCGACACCGGCGACCATGCGGCGTGCCATCGTGACCTCGATCGAGCGCAAGCGCCTCGAGCAGTTCCGGGTCCGTCACGCCCGGCAGGATCCGCTGACCGGGCTCCCCAACCGGCTGCTGCTGGCCGAACGCTTCGAGCGGGCGGTCGCCCGCGCCGAGCGGCAGGGTAAATCGCTCGGCCTGCTCGCGATCGAGCCGGATCACTATCTGCGCGCGGCCGAGCAGATGGGCAGCGCGTTCGGCGACGATCTGCTGTGCGCGGTCGCCCAACGGCTGAATGCCAACATCCGGCGCTCGGACACGCTGGCACGGGTGCGCAATCGCGGCTTCGTGGCCCTGCTCGAGGGTCTGAGCGGCAGCGAGGCCGCGGGCGCCCTGGCCCACAAGCTGCGCCGGCTGATGACCCCGCCTTTTCGCATCGACGGGCACGAGTTCTCGTTGACGGCAAGTGTCGGGATCGTGGTGTTCCCGGCTCACGGACGCCGTCTCGAGGAGCTGATCGAGCTGGCCGAGGGCGCGATGTTCGACGTGGCGCTCGCCGGCGGCAATGGCTGTCGCGTGGCCGACCTGCCGGCCGGACAGGTGGCATCACAGCGCTCGGGCCATCTCCTCGAGGCACCCGCGTCAAGCGACGCGATGGCGGAGCCGGGCACGTTCGAAGCGCCGTGAGATCGAGCACGCCCACCGTCCCGACTGTCCAATCGTTCCGGACGGGCGACCGCTGTCGCTGCTAGTGCTCTGGAGCAGACGGATGATTCATAAGGTCTGCTCGCAGAGAGCACTCGAATTCCAATGACGTCGTGCAGCGCGTGACGGCATTCAGAGGGCTCTTCTGAATGCCTCGCTGCACCGGGGTTCAGACGTCGCCGGCCGGGTCCGCCGCCTGGTCGGGCGTGCTCGCTGCGGCCGCGCGAAAGCCGGTGGCGACCAGGTAGATCTCCGAGGAGTCCGGGTATGTGGCCTGCGGCCTGACCAGGCGGGCATGGCCGAACTGACGGCGCGCCGTGGCCATCAGCGCGGCATCGGCGCCGCGCAGCAGCTTGACCACCAAGCTGCCGCCCGGCGCCAGCAGCCGTGGCAGCAGGGCGAGCACCGCCTCGCCGATGCCTTCGGCGCGCAGCCGGTCGACACTGCGCTGGCCGGTCGCGGCTGCAGCCACGTCGCTCAGCAGAACGTCGGCCGGACCGTGCATGGCAGCGACCATGCGCTCGGCGGTCGCCGGGTCGAAGATGTCGCCCTGGAGCACGACCGCATTACCAACCGCCGGCACCTCGGTGAGATCGACGCCTACGACCCGCGCGCCGCGTCGCTCCGCCACCTGCAGCCAGCCGCCGGGCGCGCTGCCCAGATCGAACACCCGACGGCCGGGCTTGAGCAGGCCGTACTTCTGGTCGATCTCGAGCAGCTTGTAAGCCGCGCGCGAGCGATAGCCCTCCTTCTGGGCGCGTTGCACATAGGGATCGCTCAAATGGCGCGAAAGCCACCGGGTCGAGCCGATGCGCCGACCTTTGGCCGACCGCAGCCGTGCCTTGCCGGGACCCCGCCCGGGCATCAGACCGCCGTGTCGCCGAACACGCGCCCGGGCGCGATGTCCTGCCGGCCGAAGGCGGCGTCCCGCTCCGGTGCCAATGCCCGCTCCAGGGTGCGGCCCATCAGGCCGTGCAGGATACCCTCGCGCAGGCCGCGATCGGCGACCCGCAGGCTGCCCACCGGCCAGCGGCGCAGCACGGCTTCCAGGATCGCGCAGCCGGCGACCACCAGGTCGGCGCGGCCCGCACCGATGCAGGGATGCGCCGCGCGGCTGGCGTTGTCCATCGCACGCAGCCGCTGCGAGACCGAGGCGATCGCTGCAGGGTCGACCTCCAAGCCGTCGATCATGCGACGATCGTAGCGCGGCAGGCCGAGCAGCACCGCTGCCAGCGTGGTAACCGTACCGGAGGTGCCGAGCATCTGCGCCTCGGCACCCCTGATCGCCCGGCCGATGCCATGAGCCTGCTCGATCGGTGCGAGCAGGTCCGCCACCTGCTGCACCATCGCCGCGAAGGTCGGCGGATCCGGCTCCGAGGTGAACGCTTCGGACAACGACACCACGCCGACCGGCACCGAGGCGACGCAGCGCAGCACGGGGCCCGCGTGGCGCTGACTACGGTCGAGCCAGAGGATCTCGGTGCTGCCGCCGCCGATGTCGACCAGCAACACCTGCGCGGCGTTCGGATCGACCAGGGGCAGGCAGCCCAGCAGCGCCAACTCCGCCTCATGCTCGTGCGGCACGATCTCGAGCTCGATGCCGGTGACCCGCTTGACCCGCGACAGGAACGCGACCCCGTTGACCGCGCGCCGGCATGCCTCGGTGGCGACGCAGCGTTGCCGCGCGACCTCGTGCCGCGCCATGATGCGCGCACACACCTTGAGCGCCGCGACCGTGCGCGCCATCGCCCGCTCGGTCAGCCGGCCGCTGCTGGCGACGCCTTCGCCGAGCCGGACGATGCGCGAGAAGCTGTCGAGCACGTCAAACCCGTCGGCGAGGGGCCGCGCCACCAGCAGGCGACAGTTGTTGGTGCCCAGATCGAGGGCAGCCAACACCGGCCCGCTCGAGCCTGTGGTCTCGGGTTCGTGGCGAGATGCAAGCATGGGACCAGCTCAGCTTAGGAGGTCTGCGCGCAAATGAACAGCGCCTTTGCGCAATAGCCGGCATGCTTGCCAGGCGGTCGGTGTTGGGCTACCTCGGCGCGAGTTCCGCCGCGACCGCGGTCGGACAACGAGCCGATCGGTCGCTCACAGGGAGCCGCCATGAACCAGGCCATCGTCGCGCGGAAGGGTCCGCATCGGTCGTGAGCCGACTCGCGGCACGCGCCAACCCGCTCGCGGCGGCCGCGCTCGCGCTGCTGCTGTCGGCCTGCGCCGGATCATCATCCAAGCCGGCGGCGCCGGCCTGCCCGACCGTGCTGTTGCTCAAAGGCGCCGAACGCACCGCGACCTATCGGCCGGGGCCGAATCCGCGTCCTGCCGATCTGGAATATCTGGCCGTCATGACCAACATCGTCACGGCCTGCACGTACACCGAGGACGGCGCCGACGTCGCCCTCCGTTTCGACCTGATCGGCGAGAAGGGGCCGGCCTATCGCAGCGGCCCGTTGCCACTCACCTATTTCGTGGCGACCATCAGGCCGAACGAGCAGGTCTGGAACAAACAGCTGTTCGATACCGAGGTCGTCTTCTCCGAAGGTGCCGGGCGGGGTGGCCATGCCGAGGAGATGACCGTGCAACTGCCCAAGGTGCAGGCGGCCGACGGCGCGGGCTACCGGGTCTATGTAGGCTTTCAGCTCGACGATGCCGAGATGCGCCGCCGGCTCGGCTCCGAAGCTCGCTAGCCTACGTTCCCCTTACGTGGAGCCGGCGCCGGCGGTCCTGATGGCGCCGCCTTGACCTCTGCGGCGCCGCGACTAGTCTGTGTCCTCATACCAGCTGATCCCCGCGGGAGAGTTCGTGCGCCGGTCGTGTGCCGGTCGATGCGACGCCGAAGGAGCAACCGCCCCGGAAACTCTCAGGCCACCGGACCGCGGGGGGATGGTACTCTGGAGAGCGAGGGTCTCGGCCCTCCACCGAAGGGGTAAGTCGGGCGCGTCCTGTTGGTTCGGGTAGCGTCGTCCGATGAGTCTCTCAGGTCTGGGACAGAGGGGGCTTGGCGATCGAGCGTTGACGCGCCGGTCAAAAGCCTCTGGAGGTCCGGGCCTTGAGCGACCCATCCGAAGCCCAACACGCAGCCGAACCGCGCCGCACGCCATTGCACGAGCTGCACGTCGAGCTCGGCGGCCGGATGGTCGATTTCGCCGGCTGGTCCCTGCCGGTGCAGTATCCGGCCGGCATCATGGCCGAGCACCGCCACTGCCGCGAGGCCGCCGCGCTGTTCGACGTCTCGCACATGGGACAGCTCCGGGTGCACGGCGACGGTGCCGCCGGAGCCTTCGAAGCACTGGTGCCCGGCAACATCACCGGCCTGGGCCCGGGTCAGCACCGTTACAGCCTGCTGACCAACGCGCAGGGCGGCGTGCTCGACGACCTGATGGTCGGCCGGCTCGAGACCGGCCTCTATGTCGTGGTCAACGCCGCCTGTCGCGAGGCCGATCTGGCGCATCTGCGTGCGGCGCTCGAGCCGGCGTACCGGGTCGAGGAGCTGGATCGCGGCCTGCTGGCGCTGCAGGGACCCAAGGCTGTCGATGTCATGGCGCGCCTGGCGCCGTCGGCGATCGAGCTCCGCTTCATGCACTCGGTCGAAGCCGAGCTGGCGGGCCTGGCCTGTCGGATCGCACGCTCCGGCTACACCGGTGAGGACGGTTTCGAGATCTCGGTCGCGGCCGCAGACGCAGCGGCGCTCGCCCGCCTGCTTCTGGACCAGCCGGAGGTCGCGCCGGCCGGCCTCGGCGCACGCGATTCGCTGCGGCTCGAGGCGGGCCTTTGCCTGTACGGCCACGAGCTCACCCCCGAGATCACGCCGGTCGAAGCAGGGCTCGCCTGGGCAATCGCCAAGCGCCGGCGCGAGCAGGGCGGCTTTCTGGGGGCCAAGATGATCCTCCGCCAGCTGCACGACGGTCCGGCCCGAAAACTGGTCGGCATCCGGCCGGATGGCCGCACACCCGCCCGCGAGAACACCGAGATCCAGGACATCGACGGCCGGACGATCGGCTTCGTCACCAGCGGCGGCTTCGGCCCGACCGTCGGCGGCCCGATCGCCATGGGCTACGTCGCCAGCGACCATGCTACGCCGGACGCACCGCTCACGCTGATCGTCCGCGGCAAGCCGCATCCGGCCCACGTCGTCGAGATCCCCTTCGTCCCCCACCGCTATGCGCGCTGATGGAGTGACCATGTCCGACACCCGCTACACCAAGGAGCACGAATGGGTCCGCGTCGACGGCGAGGTCGCGACTGTCGGCATCTCGAACCACGCCCAGGAGCAGCTCGGCGACGTGGTGTTCGTCGAGCTGCCGGAGGTCGGCCGCGAGGTCGCCCAGCATGCCGCCATGGCGGTGGTCGAGAGCGTCAAGGCGGCAAGCGACGTCTATGCGCCGATCAGCGGTGAGGTGGTCGAGGCCAACGATGCGCTTAGCGACGATCCGGCCCTGGTCAACGGCGATGCCGAAGGTGCTGGCTGGTTCTGCAAGCTCAAGGTCACCAAGCCCGCCGAGCTCGAGGACCTGATGGACGCTGCGGCCTATCAGTCCTTTGTCGACAGCCAGAGCTGAGCCGTTCAGGCACAAACGAGCGCCAGGAAAGCCACCATGTCCAGACCTTCCCTGACCGAGCTGGCCTTGAGCGAGCTGGAAGCGCCGGCCTTCGTCGACCGCCACATCGGCCCCGATGACGCCGAGATCGCAGCGATGCTCGACGTGGTCGGCGTCGGCTCGCTCGACCAGCTGATCGAGCGCACGGCGCCGGCCGCGATTCGCACCGAACGGCCGCTGGCCCTGCCGCCTGCGATCAGCGAGGAGCAGGCACTGTCGGCGTTGCGCACGCTCGCGAGGCGCAACCAGGTGCTGACCTCGATGATCGGCATGGGCTATTACGGCACGCACACGCCGTCCGTGATCCTGCGCAACGTGCTCGAGAATCCGGGCTGGTACACCGCCTACACGCCGTATCAGGCCGAGGTCAGCCAGGGTCGCCTGGAGGCGCTGCTCAACTTCCAGCAGATGGTCGAGGACCTGACCGGGCTGGAGCTGGCCAATGCGTCGCTGCTCGACGAGGCGACCGCCGCCGCCGAGGCGATGGCGATGGCCAGGCGGGCCAGCAAGTCTCGCTCCGAGACCTTTTTCGTCGACGCCGACTGTCATCCGCAGACCCTGGCAGTCATCCGCACGCGCGCGCGCCCCTTCGGCTTCGAGGTCAGGGTGGGCGATCCGCTGCAGGATCTCGATGGCGAGGTGTTCGGAGCGCTGCTCCACTACCCCGGCTCGAGCGGTGCCGTGCGCGACTACCGGGAGGTCGTCGCGAGGCTGCAGGCGCAGGGTGCGCTCGCGATCATGGCGTGCGACCTTTTGAGCCTCGCGCTGCTGACGCCGCCCGGCGAGCTCGGTGCCGACATCGCGATCGGCAGCGCCCAGCGCTTCGGCGTGCCGATGGGCTATGGCGGCCCCCATGCCGCGTTCTTCGCCACGCGCGATGCCTACAAGCGGCTGATGCCGGGCCGGCTGATCGGCGTCTCGATCGACAGCCGCGGCAAGCCGGCCCTGCGCATGGCGCTGCAGACCCGCGAGCAGCACATCCGGCGCGAGAAGGCCACCAGCAACATCTGCACCGCCCAGGTCTTGCTGGCGGTGATCGCCGGGCTCTATGCCGCATGGCACGGCCCGCACGGCATCCGCACGATTGCGACCCGGGTTCATCGCCTGAGCCAGATCCTGGCCGAAGGGCTGCGCCGGGCCGGTGTCGAGGTCACGACGTCGGCGTACTTCGACACCATCACCGTACGCGTGCCGGGCAAGGCTGAGGCGATCGCCGCCGCGGCGCGTGCGAACCACATCAACCTGCGCATGGTCGATGCCGACCATCTCGGTATCGCGCTGGATGAGACCACGCAGCGGCAGGACGTCCTGAACGTCTGGCAGGCGTTCGGTGCGGACAGCAGCGCTGCCACGATCGAGCAGCTCGATGGCGAGGTCGGGGACTGCCTGCCGCAGCCGCTGCGCCGTGCCAGCGACTTCCTGAGCCATCCGGTCTTCCATCGCTACCACAGCGAGACCGAGATGATGCGCTATCTGCGCCGTCTCCAGGCCAAGGACCTGGCGCTCGATCGGACCATGATCCCGCTCGGCTCGTGCACCATGAAGCTGAACGCGGCGACCGAGATGATCCCGATCACCTGGCCCGAGTTCGGCGCGTTGCATCCGTTCGCGCCGCGCGACCAGGCCGAGGGCTATCGCCAGCTGTTCGCGGATCTGGAGGGCTGGCTTGCCGAGATCACCGGCTTCGATGCGATCTCGCTGCAGCCGAATGCCGGCAGCCAGGGCGAATATGCCGGCCTGCTGGTGATCCGCAAATACCACGAGACCCGTGGCCAAGGGCATCGCGACGTCTGCCTGATCCCGTCCTCGGCGCATGGCACCAATCCGGCGAGTGCTACCATGGCGGGCTTCTCGGTGGTGGTGGTCGGCTGCGACCGGCATGGCAATGTCGATCTCGAGGATCTGCGCGCCAAAGCCGCTGCCCACCGCGACCGGCTCGCAGCCCTGATGATCACCTATCCTTCGACCCATGGCGTGTTCGAGGCGGCGATCCGCGACATCTGCCAGGTGATCCACGAGCATGGCGGCCAGGTCTATCTGGACGGCGCCAATCTGAACGCGCTGGTCGGCATCTGCCGGCCGGCCGAGATCGGTGCCGACGTCGCCCATCTGAATTTGCACAAGACTTTTTGCATTCCACACGGCGGCGGCGGCCCGGGCATGGGACCGATCGGCGTCAAGCGCCACCTGGCACCCTATCTGCCGGACCATGTGGTGGTACCGGACGTCAATCCCGCGGCCGACGGCGGCACGATCGGGCAGGTCTCGGCAGCGCCCTGGGGCTCGCCCTCGATCCTGCCGATCTCGTGGGCCTATATCGCGATGATGGGCGGGCCGGGCCTGCTGCGTGCGACCCAGGTCGCGATCCTGAACGCCAACTACATCGCGCGGCGCCTGGCGCCACATTTCCCGATCGTCTACAGCGGCAAGGGCGGCATGGTCGCCCACGAGTGCATCGTCGATCTGCGGGCGATCAAGCAGTCGTCCGGCATCACGGTCGAGGATGTCGCCAAGCGGCTGGTCGACTATGGCATCCACGCGCCGACCATGTCGTGGCCCGTGCCCGAGACCCTGATGATCGAGCCGACCGAGAGCGAGGCCAAGGCCGAGCTCGACCGGTTCTGCGATGCCATGATCGCGATCCGCGACGAGATCCGTGAGGTTGAGCGGGGCGACGCCGATGCTCGCGACAATGTCTTGCGCCACGCGCCCCACACGCCCGATCTCCTGCTCGGCAGCTGGCCGCACCCCTACTCGAAGGAGCAGGCGTTCTTCCCGCAGCCGTCCGTGCGCGAGGACAAGTACTGGCCGCCGGTCGGACGGGTCGACAATGTCTATGGCGATCGGCACGTGGTCTGCAGCTGTCCGCCGCTCGAGGCCTACCAGACCGCAGCGGAATAGCCGCCCGACGAGGTCAGAGCGGGCTGGTTCGACTTCACCACAAATTGCGCTAGGGAAACGGGCAGGCCTGACCCGAGACCTCGACGAACGAGGTCGGGCCAGCGATCGCGCTGAACCGAAACTCCATTCCGTCGACCAGCATCTGGTGACGCAGCGGAAGGTCGCCCTCGACCTTCAGCTCGCGGCCATCCAGGGTCCGAAACATCAGCCGGACCGGCTTGGCCGGATCGTACCAGGCCTCGGGCTGACCGTTCTCATCGATCGCCGACTCCGCGATGGCCGTCACCGTGATCCGATCACCGAACCGGACCGCACTGGTCGGACCGGTGGTGATCGGCGTGCGTGGCCGGAAGCGCTTGGTCACCGGCGCCTCGGCGCAGCCCGAATCCTGCCCCGCTGCATCGATCAGGAAGGCCAGCCTGCCGGGATCGACGCCGCCATGCAACTGTGCTGCGACCTGCTCGAGCAGCTCCGCGAGCTCGCCGTCAGGCACCTCGGCCTGGTACCGTCGCTGCAAATCCTCGAGCGCGGTCTGCGTCGTGCTGGCATTCAGCACCGTCTGCGCCAGCTCGTCACGCAGGCCGAGATTGTCCTCCTGAAAGCGCTGCAGATCCGCCTCGAGCTTGTCGGTCCAGGCCTGGTTGGCAGAGACGCCGACCTGATAGCCGTAGCCGCCGACCATCGCCACCGCGGCGACCCCGAGCAGAAACCGAAACGCCGCCCAATAGCCCCTCCGGCGCCCGCGACGCCGATGGGTTCCAAGGGTCGAATAGGTTCCGATCATGGCGCCTCGCGCTGTTCCGACGCGGCGCCTTGCCGCTCCGGCTCGCGTGCCTGGAGCAGCTGCAGCAGCGCCGCTGCGGTCTCCTCGACCGAGCGCCGCGTGACATCGATCACCGGCCAACCCTGGCGGGCGAACAGGCGCCGCGCGTGCAGCAGCTCCTCGCGCACCTGCTCCAGCTCGGCGTAGTCACCATCGAAGGCGGGGCTGGTGCGCGACTGCTCGGCACGCAGCTGACGAAGCCTGCTCGTGCGGATCTGGACCAGGGGCTCCGGGTTGATGGTCAGTCCGACCACCAGTGGACGGCTCAGGTGCTCGAGCTCGGGCGGCAACGGGCAATTGGGAACCACGGGCACGTTGGCGACCTTGATGCCGCGATTGGCGAGGTAGATCGACAGCGGCGTCTTGGAGGTACGCGACACCCCAACCAGCACCAGATCCGCCTGGTCGAGATCCCACACCGCCTGGCCATCGTCGTGCTGAAGCATGAAGTTCATTGCCTCGATGCGCGAGAAGTAGCCGGCATCCATCGCATGCTGGCGACCGATCTGCGGCCGGCTCTCGGCGCCGACCAGGCTGGAGAGCGCCGAGAACACGCCGTCGAGGATCGGCACGCACGGCGTCTTGAGCTGACGACACCCGTCCTGCAGCGCCTGCCGCAGGTCCGGCTGGACCAGGGTGAAGATCACCAGGCCGGGCAAGGCTTTCACCATCGTGAGCACCTGATCGACCTGCGCCCGATTGCGCACGAACGACCACACGTGCTCGACCGGGATCACCCCGTCGAACTGCGATACGCCGGCCCGCGCGACGGTGGTCACGGTCTCACCGGTCGAATCGGAGACCAGATGGAGATGCAGGCGCACAACGGACTCCACGAGCGCGCTGTTGATGATTTGGGAACGTTTCGCTCCCGCCAGCGTATATACCCGAAAGCCCGCAAAGGCCTCCAACCTTTAGCCGCCTGGGGATGCCGGGTCGCTAACCCCGGGACGGTTTGATGACGAAGATCCATGCTGAGCGAATGCTGCCGGCTTTCAGCCATCTCACACGCAGCTGCACTCCTGGGTTTGATCCCGATACGCACGGACTTATCCCCAGATTCAGGCATCCTCCCGCCGAATAGCGCGAGATTCGGCGAACATCGGGGATAGCCACGAATCCCCGTTATCCCCCTCGCCACCACACCTACATCTTTTCTCTAAATAAGATTAGGAAAGGGTAAGGAGTGAGAGGAGCGTTCTGTGCAGCAACCCAGGGCTGACTCGTTGGAGCATCGGGGCAGCCCCCTGCTGGTCGAGGTTCTGAGGAAGCAGCCGGTCCTGCGTCCACCGGTCTGGTTGATGCGTCAGGCCGGGCGCTACCTGCCCGAATATCGCGCGCTCCGCCAGCGGGCGGAAAGCTTCCTCGAGCTGTGCTATACGCCCGAGCTCGCCGTCGAGATCACGCTTCAGCCGGTCCGGCGGTTCGGCATGGATGCCGCGATCCTGTTTTCCGACATTCTGGTCGTGCCGGACGCGCTCGGCTGCGACGTGCGCTTCGAGGAAGGCGCCGGGCCCAAGCTTGCATCGATCCGCACCAAAGATGATCTGCGCGCGCTGACGCCAGACGGCAGCGCAGAACGGCTGGCGCCGGTCTATGCGACCGTACGCGAGGTGCGGCGGCGGCTGTCGGCAGAGACCGCGCTGATCGGCTTTGCCGGGGCGCCCTGGACGGTCGCCGCCTATATGGTCGAGGGCGAGACCTCGAAGGAATATGTCCGCGCGCGGACCCTTGCGCAGCGTGAGCCCGCCTTGTTCGACGCCCTGATCGACCTGCTGGTCGAGGCGACCACGGCGCATCTGCTCGCTCAGGTCGAGGCAGGCGCGCAGGTCGTGCAGCTGTTCGACAGCTGGGCGGGCGTGCTGCCCGAGCCCGAGTTCGTGCGCTGGTGCCAGGTGCCGGCGGCGCGCATCGTGGCTGCTTTGAAGGAGGCGCGGCCGGATGTGCCGGTGATCGCGTTCCCGCGCGGCGCCGGCGCGCTCTATCCAGGCTACCAGAAAGCGGTCGACGCCGATGGGCTCGGGCTGGATACCAGCGTGCCGTTGGGCTGGGCGCGAGGTGCCCTGCCGGAGGTCTGCCTGCAGGGCAATCTCGATCCGGTCGCGCTCCTGGTGGGCGGGCGGACCATGCTGGCGGAGGCGGAGCGAATTGTCGCAGCCCTTGCAGGCGCGCACTTCGTTTTCAACTTAGGGCATGGGGTCCTGCCGGAGACCGACCCCGATTCGGTCGCCGCCCTGGTCGACTACGTCAAGTCGCTCTCGCACGAGGGCGCCTGAGCGCAGGCGCAGGCGCGCCTGTTCGATTGTTTTCGGGCTCACCGTAAGGGTCATCGATGGCAAGGACTGCGATCGTTCTGTTCAATCTCGGCGGGCCGGACAAGCTAGAATCGGTCAAGCCGTTCCTGTTCAACCTGTTCTACGACCCCGCGATCACCGAGATGGCGGCGCCGTTCCGCTGGCTGTTCGCCAAGCTGATCACCGCCAAGCGGGAGAAGGCGGTGCAGGCGAACTACGCCCTGATGGGTGGCAAGACCCCGCTTCTGGCCGAGACCGCGGCGCAGATGAAGGCGCTTGACGAGGCGCTGGCGGATCTTGGCCCGGAACTTGGGGACGTCCGTTGCTTCATGGCGATGCGCTACTGGCATCCGCTGAGCGAGCAGGCGGTTGCCGAGGTCGCCGCCTGGCAGCCCGAGCGGATCCTGCTGTTGCCGCTCTATCCGCACTATTCGGCCGCGACCACCGGCTCGTCGCTCGCCGCCTGGCGCCAGGCGGCGCGTGCCGCCGGGCTCGACATCCCGACCCGGACGATTTGCTGCTATCCGCTCGAGCCGGGTTTCGTTGACGCCCATGCCACCTTGATCCGCGAAGCATGGCCGAAGGCCGCGGCCGCGGGCAAGCCGCGGCTGCTATTCTCGGCGCATGGTCTGCCCGAGGCGTTCATCAAGAAGGGCGATCCCTATCAATGGCAGGTCGAGCAGACCTGTGCGGCCGTCGCCCGGGCGCTGGAGATCGACGATCTCGACTGGCAGATCTGCTATCAGAGCCGGGTCGGGCCGCAGACCTGGATCGGGCCGTTCACCGAGCAGGAGGTCGAGCGCGCCGGAGCCGACCGCGTGCCGCTGGTGGTCTGCCCGATCGCGTTCGTCTCGGAGCATATCGAGACCCTGGTCGAGATGGATGACGAGTATGCGACCTTGGCAGCGCAAAGCGGCGTGCCTATCTATGTGCGTGTGCCGACCCTGAGCGCGCGGCGCGAGTTCATCGAGGCGCTGGCTGCTATGGTCCGCCGCCATCTGACTGCGGTGCCGTCGCAGCCGCTGAGTGGCGCCAATCTGACCCGCCTGTGCCCGGCAGGTTTCCAACGTTGTCCGTGTCGGCTGGCGGCCGGTGTCGGCGTCGGAGCAGACGCGCGCGGCCGCATGAGTGATCTGGGGTTATGGCTGAAGGCGTTGCACATCATGGCGTTTACCGCCTGGATGGCCGGGCTCTGGTATCTGCCGCGGCTGTTCGTGTACCACAGCCAGGTCGCGGTCGGCTCCGAGGCGTCGGAGAAGTACAAGGTGATGGAGCGCCGGCTTTTGCGCGGCATCACCACGCCGGCCATGATCGTGACCATCGCGCTCGGCGTCACGCTCGGCGTCGTGCAGGACCAGTGGTCGGCCGGCTGGCTGCACCTCAAGACCGCCCTGGTGCTGGGTCTGGCGGCCACGCACGGTGCGATGGCCCGGTACGTCAAGGCGTTCGCCGCCGATCAGCGACCGGCGAGCGAGCGGTTCTTTCGCGCGTTCAACGAGTTGCCGACGCTGCTGTTCATCGCGATCGTGCTGGTGGTGGTGTTTCGGCCGTTCTAGATCGCCCATCGCGGTGGTTGCTTTCGCCCGCGCAAGCCGCGCTTCAGGCGCCGGGTTTTGCGTTTGACAGTCCCTGGTGAATTCGCTAAAGCGAGGTCCGTTCCGTGCCCCTTTCGCGTAGTTCTGATCCCATTATCAACGCCCCCTCGACACGCAGACGACGCCCGCGCGCTCGCCCCGAACGCGTTCCGGCGGACGATCTCGGCAACGTTGCCGAGGCGGAGCGCATGCCTGCCTCGGACGTAGCCGTGGAGCCGCATGTGCCGTCCGCGCCGAGCGCGCCGCCACAGCCACCGGCGGAGCTGCCGGAGGGCGTCTCCAGCTACATGAACCTGTCCGAGCTCAAGCGGCGCTCGCCGGGCGAGCTGCTCGAATATGCCGAGGAGCTCGGCATCGAGAACGCGAGCACGCTGCGCAAGCCGGATCTGGTATTCGCGACGCTCAAGCGGCTCGCCGAAAGTGGCGTGCCGATCTCAGGCGAGGGCGTGCTCGAGATCCTGCAGGACGGCTTTGGCTTCCTGCGCACGCCCGACGTCAACTACATGGCCGGGCCGGACGACATCTACGTGTCGCCGAGCCAGATCCGCCGTTTCGGCCTGCGCACCGGCGACGTGGTCGATGGCGAGGTGCGCGCGCCCAAGGAAGGCGAGCGCTATTTCGCCCTGCTGCGGATCAACACGGTCAACTTCGACCCGCAGGATCGGGCGCGCCATCGGGTCCACTTCGACAATCTGACGCCCTACTACCCGACCGAGAAGCTGAGCCTCGAGGTCGTCGAGTCGCGTGAACGGGACATCAGCTGCCGGGTGATCGACATCGTGGCACCGCTCGGCAAGGGCCAGCGCGCCCTGATCGTCGCGCAGCCACGTACCGGCAAGACCATGCTGATGCAGCACATCGCGCACAGCGTCGTGGCCAATCATCCGGAAGTGTACCTGATCGTGCTGCTGATCGACGAGCGGCCCGAGGAAGTCACCGACATGGCCCGCTCGGTCAAGGGCGAGGTGGTCAGCTCGACCTTCGACGAGCCGGCGACCCGGCATGTCCAGGTCGCCGAGATGGTGATCGAGAAGGCCAAGCGGCTGGTCGAGCACGGCCGCGACGTGGTGATCCTGCTGGACTCGATCACCCGGCTCGCGCGCGCCTACAACACCGTGGTGCCGTCGTCGGGCAAGGTGCTCACCGGCGGCGTCGACGCCAATGCCCTGCAGCGGCCCAAGCGCTTCTTCGGCGCCGCACGCAACATCGAGGAAGGCGGCAGCCTGACGATCATCGCGACCGCGCTGATCGACACTGGATCGCGCATGGACGAGGTGATCTTCGAGGAGTTCAAGGGCACCGGCAATTCCGAGATCCAGCTCGATCGGCGTCTGGCCGACAAGCGCGTGTATCCGGCGATCGACATCAACAAGTCGGGCACCCGCAAGGAAGAGCTGCTGGTCGACCGCGGGACCCTGTCAAGGATGTGGGTGCTGCGGCGGATTCTCTCGCCCATGGGCACGATCGATGCGATCGAGTTCCTGAGCGAGAAGATGCGGCTGTCCAAGTCCAACAGCGAGTTCTGGGATTCGATGAACTCGTAGACCCGCCGCGCGCCGTCAGGCGCGTCTGTCGGCCTGCACCGTCAGGTGCGTCTGCCAAAAAGTCTGCCGAAAAATCCGACCTTGGGCCGCTCTTCGAGCTTGCGCAGCCGGTGCTCGATGCTTTGCAAGGTCCCGCTGAGATCGGGCGGCGGCTCGCGCGCCGGCAGGTTGGCGCCCTCGCCCTTGTCGGCGGCGCGTGCCACCGTGATGATCGCCTCGGCGACCCAGTCACCGACCGTCATGCCGCGGGCGTCCGCGGCCCGCAAGGCCATGTCGCGCACCGGCGGCGGTACGCCGCGCACGGTCCACCGCGCGCTGGCGAGGTCGGACGAGTTCGGCTGGCCCCGGGCTTTCGACGGGCGGCCGCGTCGGCCGCGTCCCCGGGAAGGGGAGCGTGGGGCGCTCTCAGGCCCCGGCTCGCTCACATCGGTCATCGGCAACGCATCACCCGGCGGCCCTCACGGCATGAGCAGGGTCGAGCCGGTGGTCTGTCGGCCTTCGAGCGCGCGATGGGCCTCGGCGGCATCGCGCAGGGCGAAGGTCTGGTTGATCTCGATCTTGACCGCGCCGCTCTGCACGACCTCGAACAGCTCCTTGGCCGTCGCCAGCAGATCGTCGCGGGCGGCGGTATAGGTCACCAGCGTCGGCCGGGTGACGTAGAGCGAGCCCTTCTGGCTGAGGATGCCGAGATTGACTGGTGGGATCGCACCAGACGACTGCCCGAAGGTCACGAGCATGCCGCGCGGCGCCAGGCAGTTGAGCGACTGGTCGAAGGTGCTCTTGCCGACCGAATCGTAAACCACCGGCACGCCCTTGCCGTCAGTCAACTCACGGACACGAGCGACCACGTCGTCGCGGTCGTAACGGATCGGCTCGTCGCAGCCATGGGCGCGAGCGAGTTCGGCCTTGGCGTCGCTGCCGACCGTGCCGAGCACGCGGGCGCCAAGATGCTTGGCCCACTGGCAGGCGATCAGGCCGACGCCGCCGGCCGCGGCATGGAAAAGGATGGTCTGGCCCGCCTTGACCGGGAAGGTGCGTCGCAGGAGATACTGCGCGGTCATCCCCTTGAGCATCATGGCGGCTGCCTGCTGGTCGCTGACGCCGTCTGGGATCGGTACCAGGCGATCCGCCGGGATCAGGCGCGACTCGGCATAGCCGCCGAGGGGCCCCGCATAGGCGACACGTTGACCGACCTTGACCTCGGCCACCCCGTCGCCGACCGCCTCGACCACGCCCGCACCTTCCTGGCCAGGTGTGAACGGCAGGGCCGGGGCCGGATAGAGGCCGGTGCGAAAGTAGACGTCGATGAAGTTCAGCCCGATCGCCGTCTGCCGGAGGCGGACCTGGCCGGGCCCCGGATCGCCGACCTCGACCTGCTCGTAGCGCAGCACTTCCGGACCCCCGACCTCATGCACCCGCACCATTCCGGCCATTGTTACCTCCCGGTTGAAACCGTGCGCAGCCGACCCTGCGCCTGGCGCAACCTAGCGCGAGGGTGCCCCGCTCGCCAAGGGTCGAGATCGCCTTTTTCGGCGTCTGCCGGTCCGTCTGCCGAAATAGTGACCGGGGTAGCGGCGCTAGTCGGTGCGAAGACTGACCAAGGCCAGGGATGCCGCCAGCTCGGCCGGATCGACCACCGGCGCACGGCAGGTCTGCCCAGGGCAGACATAGGCGGTGGCACGACCGTCGACCTGACCTTTGCCGAAGGCCGGATGACCGGCGGGCAAGGCAGCGCCCGGCGCGATCGAAAGGACCACCGCGTCGGGCACCGGCGCGGCCAGGGCGGTGCGGCGAAGGGCCGCGAGCCCGTCCCTCTCGGGCTCACCGATCAGCACCACCTGCACCGGATGCTCCAGGAGCATGGCACCGCTCAGCAGGGCGGCGTGGCCGAGGGGATTGTGGGCCACCTCACCGGAGAACGCTGCGATCTGGCGCTCGGCGCGCTCGCGCCAGGCCGTGTCGCCGCTCAGATAGAACATCCTGGCAAACACCGCGACCAGCAGGCCGTTGCCGCTGGGCAGCGGTCCGTCCTGCGCATTCTTGGGCCGGACCAGGAGGTCGCTGGCGCTGGCGGGCGCCTGGAAATAGCCGCCATGCTCGCGGTCAAGGTAGTTCTGGTCGAGGATTCGAAGCCAGCCCTGGGCATGCTCCAGGTAGGCCTGGTTGCCGGTGTGCTCCAACAGGGTGAGCGCGGCGGAGGCCATCTGCGCGTAGTCCTCGAGGAAGGCGAGGTCGAGGGTGCGGCCGGCCCGCCAGCTGTGCGCGAGGCGACCGTCCCGCTGCATGTGGCCGACAACGAACGCGAAGGCACGCTTGGCCCGCTCGAGCCAGGTGGGCTCGCGGAGCACGGCGCTGGCCTTGGCAAGCGCTGCGATCATCGGGCCGTTCCAGTCGGCCAGCACCTTGTCGTCGCGGCCGGGCGGCACGCGCTCGGCGCGGGCGGCGAGCAGCCGGTCGGCGCTGGCGCGCAGCGCCACCTCCTGCTCGGGCGCCAGCAAGCCCGGCTGGTGCAGCCGGTTGAGCACCGTGTTGCCTTCCCAGTTGCCGCTGTCGGTGACGCCGTAGGCGAGCCTGAAGGCGGCGGCATCCGCCCCGAGCAGCCGGTCGATCTCGGCCGCCTGCCAGACGTAGTACCTGCCTTCCTCGCCCTCGCTGTCGGCATCGAGGCTGGAGGCGAAGGCGTCCTCGACCAGCATCTCGCGCTCGAGCCAGCCGACCGTTTCCCTTGCACGCGCGGCGAACAGAGGTTTGTGGGTGTCTGCCGATACGTCCGCCAGCAACGCCAGAAGCTGGGCGTTGTCGTACAGCATCTTCTCGAAATGCGGCACCAGCCACAGGGCATCGACCGCATAGCGCGCGAAGCCGCCGCCGAGATGGTCGTAGATGCCGCCCTGGCACATGTTGATGAGCGTGTGAATCACGGCGTGGCGCATGGTGGCATCACCCGTGGCGCGCGCCTGACGCCAGAGGAAATCGAGCAAGGTGGCCTGCGGGAATTTGGGCGCGCCGCTGAGGCCGCCATGGATCGTGTCGAACGCCTGGGCGAGCCGGGTCGCGGCGCGGACGCTGAAGCCCTCGGCGAGCGGCCCGCCGGTGTCGGGTCGGGCCAGCTTGCGCAAGGCGTCGCCGAGGGCCGAGGTATTGCTGTCGACCTTGTGGCGCTCCTCGCGCCAGATCCGGCTGACGCCTTGCAGCACTTCCGGCAGACCGGGCCGGCCGTAGCGGGATTCCGGCGGAAAATAGGTGCCGCCCCAGAACGGCTCGCCGGCAGGCGTCAGGAACATGGTCAGCGGCCAGCCACCCTGCTGGCCGAGCAAGGCGAGCGCATGCTGGTAGATCTGGTCGAGATCGGGCCGCTCCTCGCGATCGACCTTGATGTTGATGAAGTCCTGGTTCATCAGGGCCGCGATCTCGGGCTTCTCGAAGCACTCGTGCGCCATGACGTGGCACCAGTGGCAGGCGGCATAGCCGACCGAGAGCAGGATCGGCTTGTCCTGCTCCTTGGCCGCGGCAAGCGCAGCCTCGTCCCACGGCTGCCACGCCACCGGGTTGTCCTGGTGCTGGATCAGATAGGGGCTGGTCGCGTCGGCGAGGCGGTTGCGCATGACAAAAAGATCCCGAGGTTCGGCAGACGCGCGCTGGCGCCCGACCTGGCCCAGATACGGCGAGGTTGGTGGATTCCTATATAAGCTGGGCTGGCGCGTCCAAAGGCCAACCCCGGCCCGAAAAGGAAAGCGCCAGCCGCGATCTAGAATGGAGGCGCCATGGCCGCTACCATCTTTGCGCCTGCGACCGCACCCGGGCAGAGCGCGCTGGCCGTGATCCGGCTGTCCGGGCTTGCCTGCGCCGATGTCTGCCTGCGTCTGACGAAAAAACCGCCGCCGGCGGCGCGCCGGGCCGCGTTGCGGCGGTTCTGCCATCCGGTCAGCGGCGAAGCGATCGACCGGGGGCTGGTGCTGTGGTTTCCGGGCCCGGCCAGCGCCACCGGCGAGGACGTGCTGGAGCTGCAGGTGCACGGGGGCCGGGCGGTTATCGCCGAGCTGTTGGCGGTGCTGGCGAGTTTGCCGGGCCTGCGGCCGGCCGATCCCGGCGAGTTCAGCCGGCGCGCCTTCCTGCACGGCCGAATCGACCTGACCGCGGCCGAAGGCTTGGCCGATCTGGTCGCGGCCGAGACCGGCGCGCAGGCGCGCCAGGCGCTCCGCCAGCTCGACGGTGAGCTCGGCCGGCTGTACGAGCGCTGGCGCAGCGAGCTGCTGGGGGCGCTCGCCCGGCTCGAGGCCGAGATCGATTTCTCGCCAGACCAGGACGTGCCGGCAGACACGATGACAGCTGTCCGCCCGGTGCTGGCACGCGTGTCTGCCGAAATGGCGGCGCACGTCGACGATGCGCATCGCGGCGAGCGGTTGCGCGCCGGCCTGACGATTGCGGTGGTCGGGCCGACCAATGCAGGCAAGTCGAGCCTGGTCAACCGTCTGGCACGGCGCGAGGTGGCGATCGTGGCCGCCGAGCCCGGCACCACGCGCGACGTGATCGAGGTGCATCTGGATCTTGGCGGCTATCCGGTGACGGTGCTCGACACGGCAGGGCTGCGCGCGCCGGTCGGTGGCGCCGAGGCGGAAGGCGTGCGTCGCGCGCGCCAGCGTGCCGCCGAATCCGATCTCCGGCTGGCGCTGTTCGATGGCGCGTGCTGGCCGGCGCTCGATCCCGACACGCTGGGCCTGATCGACCAGCGCACGATCATTGCGCTCAACAAGGCCGATCTCGGCCTCCTGCCGGATGATCCGGTCGTTGCCGATCGACAGGCGACGCGGCTGTCGTGCCTGAGCGGCGAGGGCCTCGACGGGCTGCTGACGGTGTTGAGCAGGGAGGCGGCCGCGCAGATGGCGACCGGTCAGGCGCCGCTCCTGACCCGCGCCCGGCACCGGGCGGCCGTGCAGGCGGCGCTCGAGGCGCTCGGCCGGATCGCCATGTTGCCCGACGAGGCCGAGCTGGCGCTGGTCGCCGAGGACCTGCGCCTGGCTGTACGGGCGATCGGTCACATTACCGGCCGGGTCGGTGTCGAGGATTTACTCGACAAGATTTTTGGTGAGTTCTGCATCGGCAAATAGAGATCCAGTCATCATGCAATAGTGTCTGCTGTATATCCACGATGAAACGCTTTTAAGGATGACCGTCCATTCTGGTTATTCCCGAGGTAACTGTAGTTCATGCAAGGATTTAGCGAAGGATTAAGGCCAGTAGCGTAGGGTCGGCAGCGTAGACAGCGAAAACGTCGAGCGTGGGCCGGAGGCCGTGTCTCATGCTGCGGATCCTGATCGTCGCCACCCTGCTTGTTCTGATCTCTGCGACCAGCCTTCATGCCGGCTCGCTGGGCTTGCCCGGCGGCGGCATCACGATCCACCTGCAGATCGGCGCGCAGGCGGGCGCGCAGGCCGTGCTGCAGCCGGTAGTGCGTGCCGGCATGCCGAGCGCGGCGATGCAGCGGACGATCAACGGCGTGGCGCAGGCGCAGCGGGCGCCGAACGGCCGCAACGGGATGCTCGCCTTGCTCGGCCACCTGGGCGGCGGCGACAAGCCGGGCCTCGCGCTGCCGGTCTCCGAGTCGGTCTCGCTCGGGCTGCGCTACCAGTATCTGCGGCCGGAAGATCTGCACTACGAGATCGCCGAGACCGCGTCGCTAGACGAGGAGTACAGCAGCCACAACGTGGTGCTGCACGCCCGCTGGCAGTTCTAGGTCAAGCCAAGCCGTCCTCTCGGGTCCTTCCCGGGCGCGGAGCCAACTCCGCGCCCGCTTTTTTTGCTCGTATCCCCGCCACACAGATCTGTGCTTGCGCGCTTGCGTCCAGGTCGGCCGCCCATTGACGGGCCGATCGCGCGACCCCACAACAGCGGCCATGACCAGCCGCGAGCCCAGCTTTGATGTGGTGATCATCGGCGCCGGCCATGCCGGCTGCGAGGCGGCCGCCGCGAGCGCGCGGATGGGCGCGCGCACGCTGCTGCTGACCCACAAGCTCGAGACCATCGGCGCGATGTCGTGCAACCCCGCGATCGGCGGCCTGGGCCGGGGCCATCTGGTGCGTGAGATCGACGCCCTGGACGGCATCATGGGCCGTGCGATCGATCGCGCCGGCATCCAGTTCCGCGTGCTCAATCGCAGCAAGGGGCCGGCGGTGCGTGGCCCGCGCGCCCAGGCCGACCGCGCGCTGTATCGCGCCGCGATCCGCGACCTGCTGGCCGAGCATGACAACCTCGGGATCGAGGCCTGCGCGGTCGACGACCTGATCCTCGAGGGCGGCAGGACAGCCGGCGTCATTACATCTGACGGCCGGACCTGGCGCGCGCGGGCGGTGGTGCTGACCACCGGCACCTTCCTGCGCGGTGAGATCCACCTGGGGCTCGAGCGCTGGCCGGCCGGGCGGGTCGGCGACGCGCCTGCGGTGCGTCTGGCGCACAGCCTGGAGCGCGCGGGCTTTGCGCTCCGCCGGCTGAAGACCGGCACGCCGCCCAGGCTGGATGGCCGCACCATCGACCATGCAGGCCTGGATCAGCAGCCCGGCGACGATCCGCCGGAACCATTCTCGACCATGACGGCGGCGATCACCAACCCGCAGGTCGCCTGTGCGATCACCGCGACCACCGAGGCCACGCACGCGCTGATCCGGGCGAACCTGCACCAGTCGCCGATGTATGCCGGCCAGATCGATGCGGGCGGGGTCCGCTACTGCCCCTCGATCGAGGACAAGGTGGTCCGCTTCGCCGACGCGCCCGCGCCACCAGATTTTTCTGGAGCCCGAAGGCCTGGACGATCACACGGTCTATCCGAACGGCATCTCGACCGCCCTGCCCAAGCACGTGCAACAGCAGCTGCTGGCGACCATTCCCGGCCTCGAGCGGGCGACCATGCTGCGGCCGGGCTATGCGATCGCCTACGACCATGTCGATCCGCGCGAGCTCGATCCGACCCTCGAGACCCGCCGCGTGCCGGGCCTGTTCCTGGCCGGCCAGATCAACGGCACGACCGGCTATGAGGAGGCGGCAGCGCAGGGGCTGGTCGCCGGGATCAACGCGGCCCTGAAAGCGTCCGGCCGCAGTGGCTTCTGCCTGGACCGTGCCGATGGCTATATCGGCGTGCTGATCGATGACCTGACCACGCAAGGGGTCAGCGAGCCCTATCGCATGTTCACCTCGCGCGCCGAATATCGTCTGACGTTGCGGGCAGACAATGCCGACCGGCGTCTGACGCCCAAGGGTCGGGCCGTCGGTGTCGTGGGCGCCGCACGAAGTCGTGCCTTCGCGGCCAAAGAGGCGGCCCTGGCCGCAGCCGAGCAGCAATTGCGCGGGCTTCGGCTCAGTCCGAGCGAGGCCGGCAGGCATGGGCTGCAGGTCAGACGCGACGGCCGGGTGCGCGACGGGCTCGCGCTCTTGCGTCTGCCGAATGTCACCATGGCGTCGCTAGCGGCGATCTGGCCGGAGCTTGCCGGCACGCGCCGGGACGTGGTCGAGCAGCTCGAGATCGAGGCCCACTACGCCACCTATCTGTCCCGTCAGGTGGCGGACATCGCGACGTTTCGCGCGGAAGAATCGCTGCTGCTGCCGCGCGGGCTGGATCTCGATGCCATCGAGGGGCTGAGCAACGAGGTGCGCGCGCGCCTGTCGGAGAGCAGGCCGGCGACGCTGGGCGCGGCCGCGCGTCTGCCCGGCATGACGCCCGCGGCGCTCACCATCCTTTGCCGCTACGCCCGGAGGGCCGCCTAAAGCATGGCGGAGCGGCCGCTCGCTCGCGAGGCCTTCGTGCGCGGGATGGCGGATGTCGGGGTCGATGTTTCACGTGAAACATTGGCGAGCCTGACCCGCTATCTCGAGCTGCTGGGCCGCTGGCAGCGCGCGATCAACCTGGTCGGCGCCAGCACCCTTGCCGATCCCTGGCGCCGCCACATCCTCGATTGCGCGCAGATCGCGCCGCACGTGCCGGGCACAGCGCAAACCGTGCTCGATCTCGGCAGCGGCGCCGGCCTGCCGGGCCTGGTCCTGGCGCTGCTCGGGCGTTCGCGGGCGTGCATCTGGTCGAGAGCGACCAGCGCAAGGCGCAGTTCCTGCGCGAGGCCGCCCGTATCACCCAGGCGCCGGTCGTGATCCATGCCAGGCGGGTCGAGCAGCTCGAGGCTTTTCAGGCCGACGTGGTAATCGCCCGTGCGCTCGCTCCCCTGCCGCGCCTGCTGAGCCTGGCCTGGCCCTTCCTGGGGCCGGCACAGCCTTTGCCTGTTCCTTAAGGGGGAAAACGCGGCGCATGAATTGACCGCAGCACGACAAACCTGGCATATGCGAAGCGAGATCGTGCCGAGCCGGTCCGGATCGAGGGGCGTCCTCTTGAAGCTCGAGGGAGTTGGCCGTGCGTCTGATCGTCAATCGTGATGCGCCGCAGATCGGGCGCGTGGTCGCGATCGCCAACCAGAAGGGCGGCGTCGGCAAGACCACCACCGCGATCAATCTGGGCACGGCGCTCGCCGCCTGCGGCAAGAGCGTCCTGATGATCGATCTCGACCCGCAGGGCAATGCCAGCACCGGTCTGGGCATCCAGAACGGCGATCGCAAGGTCACCACCTACGACGTCATCCTCGGTCAGGCCAACCTCGGCGAGGCCGTGATCGCCACGCGCATCCCGGGGTTCGAGGTCGTGCCTTCGGTGGTCGACCTGTCGGCGGCCGAGATCGAGCTGGTCGAGCGCAAGCGCCGCGAGTTCGCGCTCAAAGATGCGCTGGGCGGGCTCGACAAGAGCTACGACTATGTCCTGATCGACTGTCCGCCCTCGCTCGGCCTGCTCACGGTCAACGCGCTGGCCGCGGCGCAGTCGGTGCTCGTGCCGCTGCAGTGCGAGTTCTTCGCGCTGGAAGGCCTGAGCCTCCTGCTGCGCACCATCGATCGGGTCCGGCGCAGCCTGAATCCCGGGCTCAAGGTCCAAGGCGTCGTGCTGACCATGTTCGATCGCCGCAACAATCTGGCGCAGCAGGTCGCGACCGATGTACGCAGTTTCCTGGGCGAGCGCGTCTACGACACGGTGATCCCGCGCAACGTCCGCGTCTCCGAGGCACCGTCGCACGGGCTGCCGGCGATCCTGTACGACTTCCGTTGTCCGGGCTCGCAGGCCTATGTGCAGCTGGCGGGCGAGGTGCTGCGCCGCGAGAGCGCATGAGCGAGCTGGAACCGCAGGGCGCCGCAAGCGTGGGCTCGGCATGGGCCTGTCCGCCCTGCTGGGCGGCGAGGCCGACCTTTTGAAGGCGGCGCCTGCGGCCACCAGCAGCGTGCCGATCGAGTTCCTGGAGCCCTCGCCGCTGCAGCCGCGGCGGCACTTCGCCGAGGACGAGCTCGAGGCGCTGGCCGAATCGATCCGCGCGCGCGGCGTCATGCAGCCGCTGCTGGTGCGGCCCGCTGCGGGTGACCCGCAGCGCTACGAGATCGTCGCCGGCGAGCGCCGCTGGCGCGCCGCCCAGCGTGCCGGCGTGCACGAGCTGCCGGTCGTGCTGTACCGGCTGTCCGACCGCGAGGCGCTGGAGGTCGCGCTGCTCGAGAACGTGCAGCGCCAGGATCTCTCGCCGATCGAGGAGGCGGACGGTTATCGCCGGCTGATCGACGAGTTCGGCCACACCCAGGTCGAGCTGGCGGGCGCGCTCGGCAAGAGCCGCAGCCATATCGCCAATCTGCTGCGCCTGCTGGCGCTGCCGCCTGCGGTGCGCGCGCTGCTGGATTCGGGCGCGCTCACGGCCGGCCATGCGCGCGCGCTGCTGATGGCGCGCGATCCCGGCGCGCTCGCCAGGATGGTCACAGACCAGGGCCTCAACGTCCGGCAGACAGAACGGCTGGTGCGGGCAGACAAGGAGAAGCCGGTCCGGTCGCGTCGGCCGCAGGACAAGGACGCCGATACGCGCGCCCTGGAGCGCGACCTGTCGACCCGGATCGGCCTCAAGGTGACCCTGAAACCTGCAAGAAACGGCGGTACGGTGACCATCGCCTACCGCACGCTCGATCAGCTGGACGAGGTTATCGCACGGCTCCGAGATGGCCGGGCGATGCGCAGCAACAGCCGTGGCGACGTGTCTGCCGAAAATGTCCGCAAGACCATTTCCGACGTACGCTGACTAGTGTTCTTGCTCGCTGCCAACCGGAAGCGCGCGGATGTGAATGTGTGCTTCCTCCATCGCCGCGACGCAGCCACACGCAGGAACTTGGCGGCGGCCTCGCCTTGGAGCAGCCGGTCGCGACGCTGCGTCGGCCCGATCCTGAGTTTCAGATCATGCCCAGCTCGAGCTGGGCTTCCTCGGTCATCATGCTGGGGTTCCACGGTGGATCCCAGACCAGCTCGACCGTGGCGTCGCTGACGTCCGCGATATTCCTGACCTTGGTTTCGACCTCGCCCGGCAGGATGCCAGCGACCGGGCAGGCCGGCGAGGTCAGGGTCATCTCGATCTGCACATGGTTGTCGTCCTCGATGTCGACCTTGTAGATCAGGCCGAGCTCGAAGATGTTGACCGGGATCTCGGGGTCGTAAACCGTGCGCAGGACCTCGATGACCTGCTCGCCAAGCGCCTCGACCTCGAGCTGGCGCGCTCTGTCCGCCGAATCGGCAGACAAGAAATCGGCGGCTCGCTCGAGGCTCTGATCGTCACTCATGACCGCACTCCTACAGGTATCAGGTCACCCGAACCGCTCGACCATGCGACGCAGGCTCGCGACCAGGGCGTCGATCTCGTCCTGCGTGTTGTAGAGGGCGAGCGAGGCGCGGGTGGTCGCGGTCACGTCGAACCGCTCCATCACCGGCATCGCGCAATGATGGCCGGTGCGCACGGCGATGCCGTCGAGGTCGAGCAGCGTGCCGACGTCGTGGGCGTGCAGCTGATCGAGCACGAAGGAGATCACGCTGCTTTTCTCGCGCGCGGTGCCGATGATGCGCAGGCCCGGGATCTGGTTCAAGGCGCGCGTGGCGTAGGCCAGAAGCTCGTGCTCGTGCGCGGCGATGGTGTCGAGGCCGAGCGACTGGACATAGTCGATCGCGGCGCCGAGCCCGACCGCCGCCTCGATCGCCGGCGTGCCCGCCTCGAACTTGTACGGCAGCTCGTTGAACTCGGTGCCCTCGAAGCTGACGGAGAGGATCATGTCGCCGCCGCCCTGATAGGGCGGCATCGCCTCGAGCAGCGCGTCCTTGCCGTACAGCACGCCGATGCCGGACGGGCCGTACAGCTTGTGGCCGGAGAACACGTAGAAATCGCAGTCCAGCGCCTGCACGTCGATCGGCGATGTGCGGCACCGCCTGGGCAGCCGTCGAGCAGCACCGGCACGCCGCGCGCATGGGCGATGCTCGACGATCTCCTCGACCGGGTTGACCGTGCCGAGCGCGTTGGAGACCTGGGCGACCGCCGACCAGCCGGGTGCGCTCGGAGAGCAGCTGCCGAAGCTCGTCCAGCAGGATCTCGCCGTCGTCGTTGATCGGCGCCACCATCAGCTTGAGGCCGATCTCGCTCGCGCAGCAGCTGCCAGGGCACGATGTTGGCGTGGTGCTCCATGGTGGTGATCAGCACCTCGTCGCCGGCCTTGAGCGCGCGGCCGCACGAAGCTCTGGGCGACCAGGTTGATGCCCTCGGTGCCGCCGCGGGTGAACACGATCTCGTCGCCCGCTGGCGGCGTTGAGCAGCGCCGCGATCTTCTCGCGCGCGCCATCGTGCAGGTCGGTCGCGCGCTGGCTCAGCGTAGTGCACGCCGCGATGGATGTTGGCGTAGTCGTGGCGCAGCACGCCCGCCAGCGTGTCGATCACCACCTGCGGCTTCTGGGCGCTGGCGGCCGATGTCGAGGATACACCAGCGGCCGGCCGTGGATCTCCTGATGAAGGCATCGGAAAGTCGGCGCGCACGGCCTCGACGTCCAGGCCGGCCGCGGCGGTCGCCGGCAGGTGCGACAGCCCGTTCATACCAGTTCTCCGAGGCGCGCGCCGCCGGGCAGCCAGCGCACCAGCTCGCGCCGGGCCTGGGCGGCGATCGCGGCATTGCCGAAGCGCTCCAGGGCCTCCTCGGCGAACGCGAAGGTCAGCAGGCTTCGCGCCGTGTCGGCATCGAGACCGCGCGAGCGCAGATAGAACAGCTCGTGCTCGTCGAGCTCGCCCGAGGTCGCGCCGTGCGAGCACTTCACGTCGTCGGCGAAGATCTCAAGCTCCGGCTTGGTGTCGATCTCGACGTCCGGCGACAGCAGCAGGTTGTTGTTGGACTGATAGCCGTTGGTCTTCTGGGCATCGCGGCGGACGATGATCTTGCCGGCGAACACGGCGCGCGCCGCGCCATCGAGCACGCCCTTGTAGAACTGATCGCTGACGCTGCCGGGCTTGGCGTGATCGACGATGATGGTGTTGTCGATGTGCTGCCGCCCGCGGGTCAGATAGAGGCCGTTGAGCCCCAGCTCGACGCCGCTGCCGTCGATC
Organism: uncultured Alphaproteobacteria bacterium; assembly: GCA_963731495.1. Taxonomy (GTDB): domain Bacteria; phylum Pseudomonadota; class Alphaproteobacteria; order Geminicoccales; family Geminicoccaceae; genus DASUGG01. Next base: position 85,225 of record CAVSVZ010000050.1, on the reverse strand, counting down.
AGGGCCAGGGTCTCGTTGCGCGCGAGCCCGCCGCCGAAGGTCGCCAGCGACTGCGTCAGACGCGCGTCTGACGCAATGTGGTAGCTGGTCCGACCAATCAGACTGCCGGCGATCTCGCCCAGCTGCAGGCGGTCATGCCGCAGCTGCGCCGCGCGGCCGACCTCGATCCGGCTGACCAGGTTGGTGAGGTTGTTGCCGCCGCCGAGCGCGACATGGCTCTCGATCAGATCGAGCTTGGCACCGTCGCCCAGCACGATCAGGTTGCGCGGGCTGATCAGGATCGGCTGCTCCTGGCCGAGGCTGACGAACAGGAGCTGGACCGGTCCGCGCAGGCTGGCGTGGTCGGCCAGGCGGATCAGGCAACCACCGGCGGCAAGCGCACCGTTCAGCGCGCTCAGGCCGCGGTCGTCGTCATCCTCGGGCTCGAGGCCGTCCCGCTGGCCGTGCTCGAGCGTCTGATCCAACGTGGTGATGGTCGCGCCGTTTTCGGCAGACAACGCGTCCGACAGGTCGGGGGCAAACCGGCCGTTGACGAACACCAGGCGGCTGGCCGCCGGGTGGTCGATCAGGAACGGCGCAAGCTCGGCGCGATCGATCGCGACCGGGTCCGGCAGTCGGAACTCGAGTCTCGCCAGCGAGGCGAGCGGCGTGTATTTCCAGGCCTCGGTCTTGGGACCCGGAAAGCCGAGCGCCTCGAACCGGGCAAAGCTTTGCTCGCGCAGTCGCCGGCCGGGCAGGGTGGCGGCACCGGGGAGACCGGCAAGCGCCTGGCCGAACAGGGCGCGGTAGTGCGCCGGCGGCGCCATGCGGTGCTGCGTTGCGACCATGGCTCAGGCAACCGCCTTTTCGGCCGGCTCGAACGCGGCGTAGCCCGAGCGCTCCAGCTCGAGCGCCAGCTCCTTGCCGCCGCGGCGGACGATCCGGCCGTCCAGCAGGACATGCACGAAGTCGGGCACGATGTAGTCCAGCAGCCGCTGGTAGTGGGTGATCACGACCATCGCGCGCTTGGGATCGCGCAGCTCGTTGACGCCGTCGGCGACCGTGCGCAGCGCATCGATATCGAGGCCGGAATCGGTCTCGTCCAGGATCGCGAGCTTGGGCTCGAGCACCGCCATCTGCAGGATCTCGTTGCGCTTCTTCTCGCCGCCCGAGAAGCCGAAATTGACGCTCCGCTTCAACAGCTCCGGCTTGACCCCGACCAGCTTGGCCTTGTCGCGCACCAGCTTCATGAAGCTCGCGGCGTCGATCTCGTCCTCGCCGCGCGCCCTGCGCAGCGCATTCAGCGCGGTGCGCAGGAAGTACATGTTGGCGACGCCCGGGATCTCGATCGGGTACTGGAAGGCCAGGAACAGGCCCGCGGCCGCACGCTCCTCCGGCTCGAGCTCGAGCAGCTCGGCGCCCTCGTAGCGGACCTCGCCGCCGGTCACCTCATAGCCGTCGCGCCCGGCCAGGACATAGGCGAGCGTGCTCTTGCCCGAGCCGTTCGGGCCCATGATGGCGTGCACCTCGCCAGCAGCAACCTCCAGATCGATACCTTTCAGGATCTCCTTGTCGTCGACCGAGACCCGAAGGTCGTGAATGCTAAGCATGCGCTCCCTCAAGCGAACAGATGGTGGGACGGCGGCGTCGGGTCAGCCGACGCTGCCTTCGAGGCTGATGGCCAGGAGCTTTTGCGCCTCGACCGCGAACTCCATCGGCAGCTCCTGCATCACCTCCTTGCAGAAGCCGTTGACGATCAGCGCCACGGCGTCCTCATCCGAGAGGCCCCGCTGGCGGCAATAGAACATCTGGTCCTCGCTGATCTTCGAGGTGGTGGCCTCGTGCTCGACCTTGGCCGAACGGTTCTTGACCTCGATGTAGGGCACGGTGTGGGCGCCGCAGCGATCGCCGATCAGCATCGAGTCGCACTGGGTGTGGTTGCGGGCGTCGTCGGCGCCCTTCAGCACCCGCACCAGGCCGCGATAGGTGTTGTCGCTGCGGCCGGCCGAGATCCCCTTGGAGACGATCCGCGAGCGGGTGTTCTTGCCGATGTGGATCATCTTGGTGCCGGTGTCGGCCTGCTGCCGGTTGTTGGTCAGCGCGACCGAGTAGAACTCGCCCATCGAGTTGTCGCCCTGGAGGACGCAGCTCGGATATTTCCAGGTGATCGCCGAGCCGGTCTCGACCTGGGTCCAGGAGATCTTCGAGTTGCGGCCGCGGCAGGCACCCCGCTTGGTGACGAAGTTGTAGATGCCGCCCTTGCCCTCGTGATCGCCCGGATACCAGTTCTGCACCGTGGAGTATTTGATCTGGGCATCGTCGAGCGCGATCAGCTCGACCACCGCGGCGTGCAGCTGGTTCTCGTCGCGCTGTGGCGCGGTGCAGCCCTCCAGATAACTGACGTAAGCGCCCTCGTCGGCGATGATCAGGGTGCGCTCGAACTGGCCGGTCTCGGCGGCGTTGATGCGGAAATAGGTCGACAGCTCCATCGGGCAGCGCACGCCCTTGGGCACGTAGACGAACGAGCCGTCGGTGAACACCGCCGAGTTCAGCGCCGCAAAAAAATTGTCGCCCTGCGGCACCACCGTGCCGAGATACTGGCGCACCAGCTCGGGGTGCTCCTGCATCGCTTCCGAGATCGAGCAGAAGATGATGCCGAGCTCGCCCAGCTTCTTCTTGAAGGTGGTTGCCACGGACACGCTGTCGAACACGTAGTCAACCGCGACGCCGGCCAGGACCTCCTGCTCGCGCACCGGGATGCCGAGCTTCTCGTAGGTGCGCAGCAGCTCCGGATCGACCTCGGCCAGGCTCTTGGGCCGCTCGTCATTGGACTTGGGGGCGGCATAGTAGCTGATCGCCTGGTAGTCGATCGGCGGGTGCTCGACCTTGGCCCACTTCGGCTCCTCCATCGCCTGCCAGCGGGCCAGCGCCTTGAGGCGCCAGTCGACCATCCACGACGGCTCGCCCTTCTTCGCCGAGATCAACCGGATGGTATCCTCGCTCAGACCCTTGGCCGCGATCTCGGCTTCGATGTCGGTGATGAAGCCGTACTTGTACTCGCTGCCGCTGTAGTCGCGCACTGTCTCGAGCGCTGTCGCCATCAGTGTCTCCTGCCCGGCCAGCCGGGCTCATACGCTGCTGCTGCGAAGGGTCTCGTTCGGGTTGCGGACCGCCTGTCCTACGCTTGCGCCAACCTTGGGGCCGATCGCCGGCATGAAGGCGGAAGGCACCGCTGCCGCCATCTCGGCCATGGTGATATCGTCGAGCGCGTTGCGGATCGCGTCGTTGATCCGCTGCCAGTTGGCGCGCGCCGGACAGAGCGATTCGATGCCGCAGTCGCCGGGGCCGTCCTCGATGCACGCGGTCAGCGCGATCGGGCCGTCCAGCGCGACGATCACCTGGGCGACCGTGACGGTCTCGGCGTCGCGCGCCAGGCCGTAGCCGCCCTTGGCGCCACGGTGCGAGGCCAGCAGCCCGGCGCGCGCCAGGGCCTTGAGGATCTTGCTGGCCATCGGCAGCGGGATGTGGCTCTCGGCCGCGATCTCGGCGGCGTTGTGCTGCCGCTCGGGATGGCGCGCCATGTTGGTCATCATCACGATGCCGTAGTCGGCGAGCTTGCTGAGACGGATCACGCCAGCCTCTCATCAAACAGGACCAAAATAGTCCGATTTCTGGTCTCTAATGTGACCAGGAAGGCGCCGATGTCAACCCCGAATCGACGACAAAAACGCCGTTATTTCGCAGGCCTGGCCCGTATTTTAGAAACAGGCTAAGGGCGCGCCCGGATGTCCCCGGATCGGCTGGATTTTCGCCGCTCAGAGCAGGCGCAGCTGGCGACGGTCGCCGCCCGGCGGCTCGAACAGGTCGGTGCGCAGGGTGCGATCGATCGGCTCCAGGCCATATTTGCGCCGGGCCACGGCAAACCGCTTGGCGATCAATTGCGCGTAGGCACCTTGGCCGCGCATCCGCCGCCCGAAGGTCGGGTCGTTCAGACGACCGCCACGACAGGCGCGCACCAGGGAGAGCACATGGCGCGCGCGCAAGGGCGCATGCGCCTGTAGCCAGCCCTCGAACAGGTCCTTGATCTCGTAGGGCAGGCGCAGCAGCACGTAGCTCGCCTGGCACGCCCCGGCGCGACCGACCGCCTCGAGAATCGCCTCGAGCTGGTGATCGTTCAGGCCGGGGATGACCGGTGCTATCATCGCGCCCACGGGAATGCCGGCGGCGCTCAGCTGCTCGATCGCCTGCAGCCGGCGATGCGGTGCCGCCGCGCGCGGCTCGAGCTTGCGGGCCAGTTCCGGATCGAGCGAGGTCACCGACACGCAGACCATGGCGAGGCCGTCCGCCGCCATCGGCGCCAGCAGGTCGATGTCGCGCAGGATCGCGGCCGACTTGGTGACGATGGTCACCGGGTGGCGCCAGCGGGCCAGCACCTCGAGCACGCCGCGCGTGATCTGCAGGCGGCGCTCCAGCGGCTGATAGGGGTCGGTGTTGGGGCCGAGCGCGATCGGCGCGCAGCGATAGCCGGGTGCCGCCAGCTCGCGCTCCAGCAGCGCCGCCGCATCGTGCTTGACGAAGATCTTGGTCTCGAAATCGAGCCCGGGCGACAGGCCCAGATAGGCGTGGCTCGGGCGGGCATAGCAGTAGATGCAGCCATGCTCGCAGCCGCGATAGGGGTTGATCGAGCGGTCGAACGGGATGTCCGGCGACTGGTTGCGCGCGATCACGCTGCGGCTGGTGTCGGCAAAGACCTCGGTGCGCGGCGGCGGGTCTTCCTCGGCCACCTGGGCAAGCGAGCCCCAGCCGTCGTCGAACGGGTCGAGCGCACTCGACTCGAAGCGGACCTTCGGATTGAAGGTAGCGCCGCGACCCTTGTGGACGTTGCCCCGCTCGCCTGCCATGCGGTAAATGTAACTCTATCTTAGAACAAAACAAGAACATAAGCACGTCTGGGGCGGCGATTTAAAGACGATCCTTGACCAGCAAGAACGGCTTCTCGACCAGATAGTGCAGCAGCCCCGCGGCGAGGAGCGAGGTCGTCGCGAACAACGGCAAGAAGGCCGCAAAGCGCGCCGCCGGCGGGGCATCGGCGAGCCCGAGAGGTCCGTCGACCAGCCAGAGCAGGCCGGGAATTAAGCGGCAGGTGTACCAGATAGAGGCCGTACGAAAGCCTGGCCAGGACGAGCAAGGAGATGCCGGAAAGAAAAGGCACTGGCCGGCCCGACAGTACGATGCCGCCGAGCACGCCACCCGCACCAAGCGCAATCAGGAAAGGCTGGAAGACCTTGTCGAAGTCGTCGATCCGCTCTAGCAGCGGTGCCGCCAGGAGTAGCCAGCCCAAGAGGGCGATCGCCGGCCAGAGCACAAACCATGCGATCGACCGGCGAAGCCAGGCGAGGCGCTCGCGATGGTGGTGGAGCAGCGCGCAGAGCACGCCGATCATCAAGGCATCGATGCAGGCATGGAACGGGCTGCGAAAGGTCTGGAAAAATGGCACGTACTGATCGATCGAAGGGTGGGTGTGGGCGATGATCATACGAAGCGCAGGCCCGAGCAGGGCGATCCCGGCGGCCACAGCGAGCTGGGCCTCGGGTGGGCGCCAGGTGACCACCACGGCCAGAATCACCGGCGCCAAAAGATAGAATTTCTCCTCGACGCCAAGCGACCAGAACACGACAACGATGTTGGCCGGCAGGTAGTCCTGCAGAAAAAGAGCGTGGTAGCCGATCCGTATCGCCAGGGCATCCTGCGGCACGGCGTACAGCGGCACGAGGCCGGCGGCCACGACCAGCAGGACGGCGTAGTAGGCCGGCACGATGCGCAGCGCGCGCTTGGCTAGATAGGTGCCGAGCGCCAACCCATTTGGGTTGCCGCGGCGGGCGAGTAGATGCTTGCTGATCAGGAACCCACTCAGCACGAAGAAGAGGTCGACCCCGACCCAGCCGTTCAGCAGAGGCGCGGCAGCATCCCAACCCGCGATCGGCAGGAGCGGTTGCGCAGCCTCGTGAAACGGCCGCACCGCGTGGCGCGCCAGCACCAGCAGGATGGCGATCGCGCGCAGCCCATCGAGCTCGGCCAGTGCGTTTGGGCTGCGCTCCATGCGCAGATAGCTGGGTAGGCCGCGAAACGGCGCCACCGGCGAACGAGCAGCCTGCGTAAGCATCGACATTGCGCGCGCGAATGCCGATCGCCGGATTCAGGCCTTCGCCACGCCCAGGGTCTCCTGAATTGGCTTGCGCCGCATCTTCCAGATCAGACCATCGACGATGTAGTGGTGGAAGTTGATCGTTTGGTAGACGATCAGAGCGAGCGGCAGAAACACCGCCTCGAAATGGCGCTCGAAGCCTTCGACCGCCAGTGCGATCGCGACGTACATCAGGGTCGACAGGCCAAAGCAGATCGCGAAATAGACGGTCTTGCGATCGGGCTGGCTGATCCACGACAGAAAGCGCGCCTTCGGATCGATGCCTTGCTTGAATCTGCTGGTGTTGAACAGCCAAACGAATGCGACGTACTGGGCGTTGTGCCAGACATTGAGCACCAGCCAGCCGTGGTCGACCGAGCCGATCAGCACGTAGCCGACATAGAAGATCGCGAAGTGGCTCAGCACGAACAGAGTGTGCGCGCACGCCAGCCGGCCGCGCCACCACGCGGCGAGGCGTCCGGCGAGCCACCAGAGCAGCATCCCGAGCGCGGCGATGCCGACCATGTCGACCAACGGCCCCGGCACCGGCAGCGTCTTCAACTGCATGCCCAAAAACTCGGCCGGCGCCTGGTGCGAGCGGTGTAGGATGCCCCACAGCGGCAGGAAGTAGAAGGTGAGCTTGCTCAGCCGCTCACCCTCGGTGACCAGCCCGCCGGCCTTGCGCCGGTAGGCTTGGCTGATGCCCCAACTCTGGCGCGTGTAGTGGAACCATTGCCAGTAGAAATAGAGCGTCGCGAGCGCCCAAGGCCCGATCCCGAGCGCGACCGCGAAGCTGGCTGCGAGCACCATCAGCGGCAACCAGAGGATCAGGAAGCGGTGAGTTAGGAAGCTGTCGCGATCGAAGCACAGCCGCGTATAGGTGGCCACGACGTGCTGATAGCCCAGCAGCCACAGATCGAGGAACAGCACGAGGCCGAACCAGCTCGGCCGCACCGTGACGATGGCTCCCGATCCAAGTGCGAGCGCCGCGATGCCGGCGATGAACCCGAGATCGAAGCTACGGCTGCGCAGCCAGCCTGTGGGCGCCACCGTCGCCTGGAGCGCAATCGCCATCGCCTACCTCTCGTCCCAAGCGGCCGACCAACGGCCATCAGTTGCACGGGCCATGATCGACCAGCACCTCTAAGGGTGGGTTAAGCAGGATCATTTTGGCGCGGGCCATCGATGCCGCCGGATCGGCGGGCTTGTGTCGCGCGCCCCGTGCAGGCGATGTTGGCGCGCACGGATGAGGGGTGACCCCCTACAGCTGCACCGATCGGGGAGAAGCATGGTGACGGCAGTGGCGCACTACGGAACATGGCGATCGCCGATCACGCCAGAGCTGGTGACGGCGGCGCAGGTCGGGCTCGGCCAGCCCTGTCTCGACCGCGGCCTGGTCTACTGGGCCGAGGCGAGGCCGCAGGAAGGTGGTCGGACCGTATTGGTCCGGCAGGGGCCCGACGGCCGTGCCGACGTCACGCCTGCAGGCTTCAACGTCCGCACGCGCGTGCACGAATATGGCGGCGGCGCCTGGCTGGTGGCGGACGGCATGGTCGTGGCGGCGAACTTCGCCGACCAGCGCCTCCATCGGATCGATGGCGGGGCGTCGGCGCAGGCGCTGACCCCGGAAAGCGATCGCAAGCTGCGCTATGCCGATCTCGAGCCGGACCCCGCCCGCCGGCGCATCCTTGCGGTCCGCGAGGATCATCGCGGCGGCGGTGAGGCGGTCAACAGCATCGTCGCGGTCGGCCTGGATGGCGAGGATGCCGGCAGGGTCCTGGCCGAGGGCCACGACTTCTTCAGCTCGCCCCGCCTCAGCCCAGACGGCAGGCAGCTCGCCTGGCTCAGCTGGGATCATCCCGACATGCCCTGGGACGGCACCACGCTGTCGTCTGCCGAAATTCGCGACGATGGCAGCCTGGGCGAGGTTCGCCGGGTTGCCGGCGGCGATCGCGAATTGATCGCCCAGCCCGAGTGGTCGCCCCATGGCCGGCTGTATTTCGTGTCGGATCGGACCGGCTGGTGGAATCTGCACCGCGCGTCGGACGATGGCGCGGTCCGTGTCTGCCCGATGTCTGCCGAATTTGCCGGACCAGCCTGGTCGTTCGGCAGCCGCTGGTACGCTTTCTTGGGCCCCGATAACGATTCTCGCCTGCTACAGCCAGGATGGCACCGCTCACCTCGCGCGCATCGATGTCGGCGCGGGAAAGCTCACGCGTCTCGATCTGCCCTATACCTCGTTCGGCGGCGTCGCGGTCGAGGGTGGCCGCGCCGTGTTGCGCGTGGGCGGACCCGACCGGCCAGCGGCGATCGTAACGCTCGACCCGGCAAGCGGCGACGTCACCGAGCTGTGCACCGCCGGCGACCTGCCGGTCGCTCCGGACTATCTGGCACGACCGGAGCCCATTGCGTTCCCCAGCGGCACCGGCACGGCCCATGCCTTCTACTATCCGCCGACCAACCCCGACTTCACCGCGCCGGCGGGCGAGCGGCCACCCTTGATCGTCAAGAGCCATGGCGGCCCGACCAGCAGCACCTCGAGCGAGCTCAGGCTCTCCAACCAGTTCTGGACCTCGCGCGGCTTTGCGCTGTGCGACGTCAACTACGGCGGCAGCACCGGTTACGGCCGTCCCTATCGCGAGCGCCTGAACGGCCGCTGGGGCGAGGTCGACGTCGAGGACTGCCTGAACGCCGCGCGCTTCCTGGTGTCGGACGGCAGGGCAGACGAAAAGCGCCTGGCGATCACCGGCGGCAGTGCCGGCGGCTACACGACGCTGTGCGCCCTGACCTTCCACGACCTGTTCAGGGCAGGCTCGAGCCATTACGGCGTGAGCGACCTCGAGACGCTGGCCAAGGACACGCACAAGTTCGAAAGCCGCTATCTCGACCGGCTGGTCGGGCCCTATCCGGAAGCCGCGGCGCTGTATCGTGCCCGCTCACCGATCCACCACGTCGACCAGCTGTCCTGCCCGTGCATCTTCTTCCAGGGCCTGGAGGATGCGGTGGTGCCGCCGGACCAGGCCGAGACCATGGTCGAAGCGTTGCGCAAGAAGGGACTTCCGGTCGCCTATCTGGCGTTCGCCGGCGAGCAGCACGGTTTTCGCCATGCCGAGACGATCCAGACCGTGCTGCGCGCCGAACTCACCTTCTACGGCCGGATCTTCGGCTTCGAACCGGCCGACCGGATGCCCGACCTCGAGATCGAGAACCTTTCCTAGTGTCTCGATCGAGAAGTTTGGAGAATCATTTGCGATCGAAGAGGGCATGATCGATCGGCAAGGCGGCGGTTGCGATCGAGCCGACGGGCGTGGAGCGGGCGCAGCTGGGTCCCGCGGGGCGGGGTCGGACCGTGCTGGGCTCATGGCGACGCGAGAGGGCCCCATCCGGTTCCCTCGGGTCCTCGGGTCAAGCCAGGTCAAGCTCGAGGACGACAACATCTGCGGGGTGGCCGCCCCACGCTGTCGTCCTCGGGCTTGACCCGGTCCTCGTGGCTCAAGGAGCGGTGCGTCCGTTACTGCGCGATCACGTGGCGCGGCGAGGAGGTCTTCGTCAGCCAGCCGCTCACCGGCGAGCCGGTCGGCCTTTCGCCACCGGCAACCGCAACCTCTTGCATCGCTCGGCGCTGCGCAGGCGTCTGGCCAGGCAGCGCCTTCGCCAGATCGCGGCGATCGACGCGGCGTTGCACGTACTGCTCGCCGCCGACCCTGCCCTCAAGGCCCGTGTCGACATGCTGGTGAGCATCCCCGGCGTCGGCGACGCCACGGCGTTCGCGATGCTGGTCGAGACGCCCGAGCTCGGCGTCCTTGCGCACAAAGATGCGCGAGCCGAGCCGGCCTCGCGCCCATCGCCCGGGACTCCGGCCGACACCGCGGCAAGCGATCGATCCGCGGTGGCCGCCGCCATCTGCGCCAGGCGCTCTACATGCCGGCGCTCGTGGCGGACCGCTTCGATACCGCGATGGAGGCCAACTACCGGGTCCTGCCCGCCGCCGGCAAGCCGCCCAAGGCCGCCCTCACGGCGATCATGCGCAAGCCCCTGACCCTCGCCAACACCCTCCTGCGTGACGGCAGAACCTGGTCGCCTTCATCCGCTTGACCATCACGGATGCTCTAGCCGTGCCTGCGCCATCGGCCTAGGGTCGCGCGCGGATCGAAGACGCCAGGAAACATCATGCCGATCAAGGCCGCCCTGTTCTATGACTATCCCTCGAGCGATGGCGAGGTGTTCGGCGACGGCCGGCGCGAGCGGATCGCGGCGTTAACCGACCTCTACCCGGAGGTCGTGAACGAGGGCAATTTCGAGCGCCACGCCGCCAACCTCGTCGACATCGAGGTGATCTTCGCAAGCTGGGGCATCCCGGATTTCTCCGATGCCCAGCTCGCCCGCATGCCCAAGCTGAAGGCGGTGTTCTATGCCGCCGGCAACGTCAAGCGCTTCGCACCATCGCTGCTCGATCACGACATCATCCTGGTCAGCGCCTGGGCGATCAACGCGATCCCGGTCGCCGAGATGTGCCTGGCCCAGATCCTCCTGACCGGCCGCGGCTATTTCCGCGCGGTGCGGCAATATCACGAGCTCAAAAGCCCGGATGCCAAGGCGTTCTGGCGCCCCGGCGTGGCCGGCGAGACGGTCGGCCTGATCGGCATGGGCTTCATCGGCACCCGGTTGCGCGGGCTGCTCAAGGACTACCCGCTCGAGATGATCGCGCACGATCCCTATCTCACCGAGGAGCGGGCCCGATCGCTCGACATCGAGCGGGTCTCGCTTGAGGATGTGTTCCGGCGCGCCTGGATCGTCAGCAATCACATCCCCGGACCTGCCCTCGACCCAAGGCGTGCTGACCGGCGCCCTGTTCGAGACCATGCGCGCGGGCGCCACCTTCATCAACACCGGCCGCGGCGCGCAGGTGGTCGAGGCCGACCTGATCCGCGTGTTCCGGGCGCGACCCGACCTGACCGCGCTTCTGGACGTCACCTGGCCGGAGCCGCCGGATGCCGGTTCCGCCGCTGTGGACCCTGCCGAACGTGGTCATCAGCCCGCATATCGGCGGCACCATCGGCAACGAGGTGACGCGGCTTGCCGACTGCACGATCGAGGAGTTCGAGGCCTGGGCGGCGGGCCGGCCGTTGCGCTACCAGGTCACCCGCGAGGTGTTTGCGGCCATGGGGTAGACGCGCGCCGTCCGGACCGCCCTAGCGCCTAGGCGGCTCTGATGGTCGGGATGGCGCTGGTGTCAACTTCGCACTCGGCATGCCAGGTATCGTGCGCGCCCTGCATCCGGACCCAGACGCCCGCGCCATCGCCAAACAGTTTGCCGAGCCTTACCGCCACGGCCGGCGATACCGGCTTGCGCTCCTCGAGGATGTCGTAGAGGTGCTGGCGCGAGATCCCGAGCAACCGCGCGATCTCGGCCTTCGCGAGGCCGGTTGCAGGCACGATCTCGCGCAGCAGCTCTCCAGGATGCGCAGGGCAGCGATTGGGATTGCGCACGGCATGGTATTCGGCCATTGCGGCTTCCTCTAGTGATACTGCTCGAAGTTGACCCGCCACGCGTCGCCTTCCTCGAACTCGAAGGTCAGGTACCAAAGGCCATTGACGTGAACGCTGTAGCGGGTCGGCGCAAAGCCTTTTAGAGCATGAAAGTCGAAGCCTGGGAGGTTCATGTCCTCAGGCCGGGCCGCAACGTCCAGACGGTCGAGCCTGAGCAGGACACGGCGATGCATCCGGGCATCGATCAGCTTGGTGCGCCCCTTGGCCCAAAGCTCCGCCAGCGCCTTGCTCTTGAAGCTCCTGATCAAGGACCAAATGTAAGCTAATCGCTTACGAGTGTCAATCGGCTGGCGACGATACTTTCAGGCGACCGCGGCCTGCTCCTGCACCTTGCCGCCGGCCGCGCGGATGGTCTCGTCCATGGCATCGCCGAGCGTCGGCCGGTCCTCCTCGTAGAACAGGCCGAGCGCCGGGCTGCTGGGATCCATCGCCTGGGCCATGGCCGCCATCAGGTCGCCGGAATCGTGATTGGCCGGCAGGTCGCGCACCGCGACACCCAGGTTCTTGTAGGTCATGCTGGTCTTGTCGAAGGTCACGCAGGGCGAGAGGATGTGCAGATACGAGAAGCCCCGGTGCGCGATCGCCTCGACGATCATGTCGGTCAGATGGTGCGGGTGTCCCGCGTAGGCTTGGCCGACCCAGCTGGCGCGATAGGACAGCAGCATCATCAGCGGGTTGAGCGGCAGGTCGCGATTGTCGTAGGGCGAGGTCTTGGTCTTGAAGCCGAGCACCGAGGTCGGCGACACCTGGCCCTTGGTCAGGCCATAGATGCCGTTGTCGAACAAGAGATAGGTGATGTCGACGTTGCGCCTGGCGGCATGGGGGATGTGGCCGCCGCCGATCGCAAAGCCGTCGCCGTCGCCGCCGACCACCACCACGGTGAGCTTGTCGTTGGCCATCTTCATACCGGTCGCGACCGGCAGGGTGCGCCCGTGCAGGCTGTGGAAGCCGTAGGCATTCATGAAGAACGGGAAGCGCGAGGCGCAGCCGATGCCGGATACGATGACTGTGTCCTTGGACGCGATGCCGAGCCGGTTGAGCGCGGCGGTCACCCCCTCGGTCATGCTGAAATAGCCGCAGCCGGGACACCAGGTCGGCAGCGATTTGGAGCGGTATTTCAGGCGCCCGGTGCCCTGAATCTCCTTCAGCTTCTCCTCGAGGTAGACCGGCTCGGGCAGTTCCGACGTGGCTGACATGTCATCCCCTCTCTGATCGCGCCCGGTCAGGCGGCGGCGATCTGGCGCTTGCTGCCGCCCAGGCGGCGGATCTCGCTGACGATATCCTCGACGTGCATCGGCCGGCCCGAGACCCGGTCGAGCCGGTGCACCGCCCCGGCGGTCGCTGCGGTCACCAGGTTGGCGAACTGGCCCTGATAGTTGAGCTCGGGCACCAGAACCTCCCGGCAGTCCTGGCAGAAGCTGCGAATCGCATCGACCGGCAGCGGCGAGAGCATCACGACCTTCATGGCCGCGCAGCGGATGCCCTCGCGGCGCGCCTCGAGCATCGCCTCGAGCGCTTCACCGAAGGTCGAGCCCCAGGCCAGGATGCCGACGTCGACCTTGCCCTCGTCGCCGAACCGCTTGGCGATCGTCAGCTCGGGATGGTGCACCGCCGAGGCCAGCTTCTTGTGGCGCTTCTCGGTCATCTTGGTGTGCACTTCCGGGGTGTCCTTCGGCCGGCCGGCCTCGGTGTGCTCCAGGCCGGTCACCGTGTGAATGCCGCCTTCCTGACCCGGCAGCGCGCGCGGGCTGATGAAATCCTCGGTCAGGGCGAAGCGGGCATAGTCGCCGCCCCGATCGCGCGCCGACATGCCCTTGGCGAGATTGGGCGCGAACGGGCTCTTGACCGGCAAGCTCACCGCCTCGAGCCGGTTGGAGAGATACAGGTCCAGGAGGACGATGACCGGGGTCTGGTACTTTTCGGCGAGCTCGAACGCCTTGCCGGCGCATTTGTAGCAGCCCTCGACATTGGTCGGCGCCAGCACGATCCTGGGCGCGTCGCCGGAGCCGCCATAGACGGCGAGATTGAGATCGGACTGCTCGGTCTTGGTCGGCATGCCGGTCGACGGCCCGCCACGCTGCGAGACGAAGATCACGCACGGCACCTCGGCCATGATGCCGAGCCCCATCATCTCGGTCATCAGGGCGAGGCCCGGGCCGGAGGTCGCGGTTGCCGCACGCGCGCCGGTATAGCCGGCGCCGATGGTCGCCGAGATCGCCGAGATCTCGTCCTCGGTCTGCAGCACCCGGCCGCCCTGCTTGGGCATCTGCGCCGCCAGCATCTCGAGAATGGTGGTCGCAGGCGTGATCGGATAGCCGAAGAAGGTCGCCACCTTGGCATCGAGGCAGCCGCGCACGATCGCCCGGTTCCCGTTGATCACGATCGCACCGGTGCCGCTCTCCATCGGTGCGCCCAGGCGGACCGTGTCCAGCTGGAAGGTGCCCGCGCCTTCCTCGAAACCGGCATCGAACGCGCGGATGTTGCCCTCGGTGATCGCCGATGCCTTGCCCTTGAACTTGGCGGCGATGGTCTGATGAAAAACCTCGCGTGGCAGGCCGTACAGGCCGGCGACGAAGCCCAGCGCCACCATGTTGCGCGATTTGCCGGCGCTGGTGGCGCGCTCGGAAAGCTCCCGCATCGGCAGACCGTAGGGCAGCTGCCCGGGCTTGATGTGGCCCGAGATGTGCGCGCCTTCCTTCAATGCGGTGATCGGCGCGTCGTCGTAGATGATCCCGCCATACTCCCGTACCTCGGGCACGTGGGCGATGGCATGGCTGTCGTTCAGCGACACCAGCACGTCCGATTGCCGCTTGAGCGAATAGACCTGCTCGGAGGTAATGCGGGTACAGGCGATGCATTCGCCAAAGCCGCGGATCTCGGCCGGATAGACATCGAACGCGATGACCCGGTAGCCGGCGCGCGCCATGGCTTGATTAAGGATGTCGCCGGTCGCGATCGTGCCGTCGCCGGCCGAGCCGCAGACCGCGATCTGAATGTCCGTGTTGATGATCGGGCGCATCGCCACAACCCCAGGCTAGTCGTATTCCCAAAAGGACGAGTGCAGCTTGCCCTCGCCGTTGACGCTCAAGGTTTCGTCGACGAACGTGCGGAACGAGTCGTTGGCGCCGGTCATGTTGCAGGCGGCGATCTCGCCCATCGCCTTGACGTTCTGCCAACCGTAGTAGAAGCGGTAGGCGTTGTCCTCAGCACTCCAGATCTGGCAGACGTCGCCGGCCGCCCAGATATGCGGATCGGTGGTGCGCAGCTCCGGATTGACCAGCAGGCCGCGCTCGATGTCGACGCCCGATCCGGCGATGAACTCGAGCGACGGCGCCAGGCCGTAGAACGGCATGATCACGTCGGCGGCGAGCTCGCGACCGTCGGCGAACACCAGGCGGCGCCCCGGCCCGCCCTCGGTGACCGCTTCGATCCGGTCGATCGGGGAATCGTCGACGACTTCGATGCTGGTGCGGCCCAAGGCCTCGAACAGCCGCGGACGATCGCAGGCGGCGACCTTGTGCGGCCAGAAGCTCTGCTCGTGCGGCACCAGGATCACGCGGTGTCCGGTCTCGACCAGATTGTAGGCGACGTCGATGCCCAGGATGTCGCCGCCCAGGATGATCACGGTGCCCTCTTCCGGCAGCGCGCGTGCGGTCGCCATCGCCATCCGAAAAGTACTGAACGAATGGAACAGCGGTCGGTACTCGATCAGGTTGGCCGGCAGATAGCCGCCGCCACCGCTCGCGATCAGCAGGCTGTCGTACTTAACCTCCTCGCGGTGCGCCAGGCTCAGTACGCGGCGCTCGGCGTCGACATGGGTTACCCGGCATTTGCGCCGCACTGCGATCTGGTTCTGCTCGTAGTAGCTCGGCGGATGGACCAGATAGGATCGCCAGTCCTGCCGGCCATGGAAGACCTGGGGCAGCTGGTAGCGGTCGTAGAACAGCAGCGCGCCGATCGTGATGATGGTGATGCGGTCGTCCGGGGCGCGGGCGCGGAGCACCGAAGCGGCGTGATTGCCGGCAACCCCGTTGCCGATGATGATGTGATGTGGCGCCGCCATGGCTCGGGTCTGCCTCAGACGTCCTGGTAAAAAATCTCGTTCTTGGTGATGTGGATGCACTGGGTCGGGCAGACCATGAAGCACGCGCCGCAGCGGATGCACTCGTTGTTGTCGATCCAGATTGCCCCGACCTGGTCCCACTGGTTGGTTTCCGCCAACGCGCCGTAGGTGCCGTCGTCGTTGATCTCGACCCCTTCGACCAGCTTGATGCAATCGCGCGGCGCGACCTCGATGCAGGCGCGGCAGTAGATGCAGTTGTCGGTGTCGATCTCGTATTTGTGGTGGCACAGGTAGCAGCGCTTGGCCTCTTCCTTGGCCAGCGCCTCATCGTAGCCTTTCTCGGCCTCGAGCACGAGATCGTCGAAGCGCGACTTCATCGGTTCCATCGGCATGTGCTGGGGCGGGATGAAGTCGAACGATCGCTCGCGCAGGGGGTGCTCGATCGGCTCGATCTTGACCACCCGCTTGCGCCGAACCCGACCCATCAGCCAGGTGTCGATCTTGAGCGCGGCCTCTCTGCCCGAGCCCCACGGCCTCGACCACGGTCGATGCGCCGATCACGAAATCACCGGTCGCGAACAGCCCCTTGACCGAGGTCATGCTGTCCTCGCCGACCTGAACATTGCCCCAGCGGTCGAGCTCGACCTCGACGTCCAGCACGTCGTTGACCGTCTTCTGCCCGATCGCGATCAGCAGCGTGTCACACGGCTCGACGAACTCGGAGCCTTCGATCGGGATCGCCTGGCGCCGGCCGCCGGCACGCCAGGCGCCCAGCCGGTTCTGCACGAACCTGACGCCGGTGAGCTTGCCATGCTCGTCGGTGATCAGGCCGATCGGCGTGCGCAGGCCCAGGATCTTGGTGCCCTCGCGCTTGGCCTCGAAGATCTCCTCCTTGGTGACCGGGATGTATTCTTCGGTGGTCCTGATGTGAATCGTGGCCTGCTCGGCGCCGAGCCGGAGCGAGACACGAGCGCAGTCGAGCGCGGTGAAGCCGGCGCCGACCACGGCAACCCGCTTGCCTACGGTCTTGGTCTCGCCACGATGCAGCTCGGTGAGAAAGTCGAGGCCGTACTCGACGTTGGGCATCTCGCGGGCGACGTCGCGGCCGTCCTCGGCATCGCGCAGGGGCAGCGGGATCGCCGCCATGCAGCCGGTGGTCAACAGCGCGGCATCGTAGTCCTCGAGAAGGCTGGAGAGGCGAACCTCGCCCTCGCCCTTGCCGACCCGCACGCCGGTGCGCAGCCCGACGCCCAGGCGCAGCGCGTTGCGGACCTCGACCGAGAGCACATCGCGCGGCAGGCGAAACGCCGGGATGCCGTAGTAGAGCATGCCGCCTGGCTCTTTCTCCTGCTCGAGGATGGTCACGTCGTGACCCAGCATCGACAGGTCATGCGCCGCGGCGATGCCCGCCGGACCGGCACCAATCACCGCGATCCGCTTGCCCGACGGCGTGAACAGATTCTCGGTGATGCGATGGCCGGACGATTTGAGATCGGCGGCCGAGCGCTTGAGGTGGCAGATGTTGACCGGCGCGCCATTGCCAGGCCAGCCGTGCCGGCAGGCGTCCTCGCAGGGCCGGCTGCAGATCCGGCCCAGCACGCCCGGCAGGACGTTGGCGTAGCGATTGATCTCGTACGAGCGGCCGTAGCGGTTCTCGAGGATCATCTGGATATAGGCCGGCACATTGGTGTCGGCCGGGCAGGCTGTCTGGCAGGGGATGTTCTCCCTGACCCAGCCGACGTCGCGCGGGTCGGTCGAGTAGCGGACCGGTGTGACCACGCGTCGGCCGTAGGATTGCCGTTCGGAGAAATCCTCGCGCTCGTCGAGCTGAACCTTGCGGATCTGAAGCCCGCTTGTCTCGCTGCCCCTGTGCGCCTCGGCCACCGCTTCCTCCTGTATCACGCGCCGCCGCCTAGCGACGACAGCCGCCTTGTCACTCGTGCGCCCTTTGCCCATCGAGCAAAGTTTAGAACGAAGCCAACCTCCTGGCCACCCAATTGAGATCGGCATCTGGCCTCAGCCGACCGATCCGCCATCCTCTCCTCAAAACGTGAACGACTTGCTGCTCCTTGCACACAGGCAAGATCCGGAAATACAGATGCCGGCCGAGATTTAATGTCGCGCAGAGACTGCGACGATCTCTACTGGCCGACATTGCTGCGACGCACATAGAACCGTCACGTTTGTCTGGCAGCCGTATTCAGCACGCGGCGACTGGGCTTTGTCGGACGAGCTTGGTACGGTGCCGCGTGATCAACGCCGGAGAGGTTGCTCATGGACGCGCAGCAGCGCAGGCGCATCCGAGAGATCCAGCGGCGCCGAGGCCGCAACGTCAATCATGCGCCCGAGGTTTGCGCGGCTTGGCAGCGGTGTCGCGAGCTGAGCCTGGCCTATCTCGACGCGGTGATCGAGGTGCACGCGTCCGGCTGTCCGGGCGCGATCGCCGGCTGGGGCAAGTACGCCCATCTGAGCCCGGCCGAGCAGATCGCCCGCCAGGACGTCGACTACGCCGACTGGGTGCGGCATATGGAGGACACGCCCTGGTTTCCCGGCCGGACGCTGGGCCATCCC
This sequence comes from uncultured Alphaproteobacteria bacterium, assembly GCA_963731495.1. Classification (GTDB taxonomy): domain Bacteria; phylum Pseudomonadota; class Alphaproteobacteria; order Geminicoccales; family Geminicoccaceae; genus DASUGG01. The sequence goes on along the minus strand of CAVSVZ010000050.1, from coordinate 66,878 downwards.
GAGCTCGAGGCACTGGAAGACGAGAATTCTTGCGGCCTGGAGCGGCTATGTCTTCCAGGCGCGCATTCATGAGGAGACGTGCAACTGCGCGGGCTTCGACGTCGAGCGGGCGCGTCTCTACCGGGCGGGCGCCTGTGCGGTCGGGTTCGATGACGAGGACGAACTGGCGCAGCTGACCGATGGCGGCATCGACCTGTCGGGCCGGCAGGTCGAGATCGTGCCGCCGCCCGAGGCCGCGCGTGCGCTCGGCCCGGACTGGAAGGTCAGGATCGGCTTGCCCAAGGTCGCACTGCGCACCTGGCTGATCCCGGACTGGGAATTCCCCGGTTACTGGCTGTTCAAGGACAATCGTTCGGTCTCCTGCGCGCAGCTGGCGAGCCTGCTCGGGCATCGCCTCGCGTCGGCCCGCGAGCTTGACATGCTGCGGGGACGGAGTTCGGGTTGAAGCCTTCGAGCGTTCATACGGGCACAGGACGCAGTTAGCCTATTGACGACGGCACCAGGCTTTGTGACGACGGGTCGCTTGCCGCGGACCAAAGGCGAGGGCAAGTTGGATCGTCGAATCCCAGCATGACATCGGATAGATTGCCGCGGATGATCGTTGTACCGCTGGTTGGCTCTGCCAAACGGCTTTGTGACGCCCAGTACAAACCAGCCGCCACTGGGCGTGCGGGGAGAGGGCGAGCTGCGATGCGATGAGGAACGAAGCTCCAGGATTCTGCGCGACCTTTGTTCGCGCGAGGCCCGAATGAGCGCTTGTCGCCTTCTCTTCGTCGTCAATGATACGGCGGCGTTTGTGTCGCACCGGCTCCCGGTCGCCCTGGCGGCCCTTCGTGCGGGCTACCAGGTGCATCTGGCCGCGCTGGACTCCGGCGAGCGCGAAGTCTTGCGTGACCACGACATCAGGTTCCACCCCCTCCACGTCGACCGAACGGGTCTGAATCCGTTGAAAGATCTGCGCCTGGCGCTCGAGCTGGTGCGCACCGTGCGGGCCGTGCGTCCCACGCTCATGCATACCGTCACCATCAAGCCGGTCATCTATGGTGGGATCGCCGCAAGGCTGCTCGGCGTACCGGGTCTTGTCAGTGCGGTCACCGGACTGGGACAGGTATTCACCGACAAGAAGTCGATGCCGCGTCCGGTGCGCGCGCTCGCGTTGGAACTGTACCGCCTTGCGCTCAACCACGCGAACAGTTGCACGATCTTTCAGAACCCGGATGATCGCACCTTCATGGTGGAAGCGAACCTCGTGTCGGCTGAACGGACGGCGCTGATCCGGGGCTCGGGCGCCGACATGTCTTACTTCGTGCCCCGGCCGGAGCCACCGGGCCCCGGCGTTGTGATCCTGCCCGCTCGCCTGCTTTGGGATAAGGGAATCGGCGAGTTCGTCGACGCTGCGCGCATCTTGCGCGATGCGGATCTCGATGTGAGGCTGGCGCTGGTCGGCGAGCCTCCGCTCCACAACCGGGGGAGCGTTCCGCAAGACACGATCGAGAGCTGGGTCCGGCAAGGCCTGGTCGAGTGGTGGGGGCATCAGACGGACATGCCGGCGGTCTATGGCCGGAGTCCACATCGTCTGCCTGCCTTCCTACTATGGTGAGGGCGTGCCGCGAGCCCTGATTGAGGCCGCAGCCTGTGCGCGGCCGATCGTGACCGCGAATACGCCGGGCTGCCGCGAGGTCGTGCGCGACGGCGTGAACGGGCTGCTGGTGCCGCCACGCGCGCCGGCGGCGCTCGCCGACGCGTTGCGTCAGCTTCTGTCTGACCCCGCCCGGCGCGGAATGATGGGCCGCTGCGGCCGGGAACTCGCGATTGCCGAATTCTCGGTGGAACACGTCGTTGAAGCGACCCTGAAGGTGTACGCAGGTTTGGCAGTCGAACCAAAGCACGACCTTCCACACGGCGAACGCGTGCGACCGTAAGCACACCAAGTCGACCGTAAAGAACCGCCATTTTTTCCTATGTAGAAGAGATACAACTTGACTTCGACACGGTAATAGGATTATAGTCCGCTCTGCTTCCAGGGCATGCACGCACCGGAGGATAGCTGGTCGCGTGCATCGAGGACCCAGCACGTTGCCTTGTCGGAGACATAGATGACCAAAAGGATCAGCGAACTGCCCGCCGCAGGCGCTATTGCAGACACGGACGAGCTGGAGATCGCCCAGTCGGGCGTATCGCGCAAGGCGACCCGGGGCCAGATCGTTGCTGGTCTGGCCAGCGCCAGCCATCAGCATGGTCTTGTCGATATCGCGGACGCTGGTGCGTTGGCGGCACTCGATATCGTCGGCACGGCCGAAATCGACCCAACAGCCTATACATCGCAGGCAGAGGCTGCCGCCGGCACCGACAATGCGAAGGTGATGACCGCCCTTCGCACGTCTGAGGCGATCGCCGCCCAGGCGGCTGCCCCGACCCATCAGCATAGCCTCTCCGACATCACCGATGCCGGCGCGCTGGCGGCGCTGGATGCCATCCGCCCGACCGAGATCGACCCTTCCGTCTATGCGACGCAGATCGATGCGGCCGAGGGCGTCGACGGAACCCGGGTCATGACGGCCGTGCGTACGGCCGAGGCGATCGCGGTACAGGCAGCGCCGCAGGAGCATCAGCACAGCGTCGCTGACATCACCGATGCAGGCGCGCTGGCGGCCCTGGATATCGTCGGCACCGCCCAGATCGCGCCTGCAGCCTATGCATCGCAGAGTGAAGCGGTGGCCGGTGCCGACAACGCCAAGCTCATGACGGCGCTGCGCGCAGCCCAGGCGATCGCGGCGCAGGCGGCGGCGCCTACTCATCAGCACGGCATCGCCGACATCACCGATGCCGGCGCGCTGGCGGACCTGGATGCCGTCGGCACCGCCCAGATCGAGGCCACGGCCTATGCATCGCAGAGCGAAGCGGTCGCCGGTACCGACGAGAACAAGCTCATGACGCCCCTGCGCACCGCCGAGGCGATCGCGGCGCAGCCGCCCGGCGGGGAGCATCAGCACACGCTCGCCGACATCACCGATGCCGGCGCGCTGGCGGCGCTGGACGCCATTCGTCCGACGGAGATCGACCCTTCCACCTATGCCACGCAGATCGACGCGGCCGAGGGAGCCGATGGCACCCGGATCATGACCGCGGTCCGCACTGCCGAGGCGATCGCGGCCCAGGCGGCGCCGCTGGATCACCAGCACAGCATCGCCGACATCACCGATGCCGGCACGCTGGCGGCCCTGGATACGGTCGGTGCGGGCGAGATCGGGCCGAATGCCGTCACCAGCGGCAAGATCCTGTCGTCGGCGGTGACCACCGCGAAGCTGGCCAATGGCGCGGCGACGCAGGACAAGATTGCGGACGGCGCGGTCAGCGCCGACAAGCTCGCGAGCAGTGCGGTGACCAGCGCGAAGCTGGCCGATGCCGCGGTCACCCAGGCGAAGATCGCCGACGGCGCGGTCGGCGTCAGCAAGCTGCAGCCAGGCATCCCGATCGACATGCAGGATGCGGTCCTGAGGGCACCCGAGCTCCGCGACTACGCGGAGACCAGCCCGGCGCCTTCGATCAACTCAGAGACGCTGACCCTGGATCTCGAGACGGGCAATGTATTCGACGTCACCTTGACCGAGAACGTCACCTCTCTGGTTCTTGCCCATGCGCCTGCGACCGGCCGCGCGGCGTCATGCACGCTCATCCTGAGACAAGACTTCGACCGGCGGGCATACTCTTGTCTGGCCCGATTCGACAAAATGGGCAGGCGGTGAACCGCCTGTCGTGACGAGTGCTGCGAATGCGGTTGATGTCTATGCGTTGGTGACGCGTGACGGAGGCGTAACTTGGTACGGTTTTCCCGGCGGACAGGACTTCAGCTGATGCTGGGCGTAGCCACCATCGCGCTGCGGGCCGCCGGCTGCACGTCGCTCAAGCCTTCACTCCAACCGATCAGTCACTGGGAGTTCGACGAGACGAGCGCCGGCAACGGTGTGTTCGAGGATCGTGGCCCGGCCCATGTGCTGATGATCCTTGAAGGAACCTGGGCCGATCCGACCACCGGCTCGCTCGTCGAGGGCGTCGGCGGCACTTCGGCCTACACCGACGGCTCTGGCTACGCGACGCTCCCTGCCAATACACCGGCGCACGATCTCGCCGAACTCACCATCAGCTTCTACTATCAGCGTGCTTCCGCTGCCGCCAAGCAGGTGCTCCTGGCTGCGGGCGAAGCTACGGCGCATGAAGCAGGCGACTTCTCGATTGAGGTGCTCGCCAACGGCCGGCTGCGAGCCTGGCATGTCGGCCAAGATGGCGTCCTGCGGTTCTTCGAGAGCACGGATGGCATCACCGGTACCAATCTGCAGGTCGGCACGGCGCATCGGATCGATCTTTCTCTGGGACCCCAGGGCGCCCGGATCTATCTCGATGGCTCGGAGCTGGCGGCGGCGATCCCCGAGAACACCAACGGCTGGAACAACGGTCGGGTCAAGTATTTGGGCCGCTGGACCGATGGTGTCCAGGCACCTGCGGTCGGCGTGTTCGATCGTCTGAGAATTTGGGACAGGCAGCTTAGCAGCGCCGAGATCGTAGACCTCAAACCGGCGCAATCGGTGACGCTGCCACAACCCGAGCCGGGGCAGGGGATCTCGATCCCCGCCTTTGAAAACCAGACCATCACGGATAGCGTCCCGGCGGACGCGGTGTGGTGGGATCCGACCAACGGCAATGACGGCAGCGACGGTTCAACCGGGGCGCTGGCGAAGAAGACCTTCGGCGCCGCTCAGAACGCGATCGGCGCGGGCGGCACCGTCGTCGTTGCGGGCGGACATCACGTCGTGCCCGAGCTGGTGTTCACGAAGAGCGGGACCTCGGCCAACAGGCTGAAGCTGTTCGCCGAACCGGGCGCCGAGGTGGTGCTGTACCGTGAAGGCGACTTTGTCGGCGCGGTCGATAGGACTTGGACCTGGACGTTGGTCGACAGCACCCGGCAGATCTGGGAGAGTCCAGATCTCGGGATTTCCGACGGCGAGACCGTCGTCAACGCCAGCGGCAGCAACGGCAGCGTATCCGGCGGCTCGGCGCTATGGGGCTTCATACGGTGCCCGAACGGCGCTCACGGGCGCCCACACTTGATGCGGATGTACTGGTACGACACCGATGGCAACATGGCCTCGAACGCCTTCAATGCCGACCCGAACCGCACGAGTGGCGAGTTCATCACGGATGGCGGCTACGGCGGCCCCGGTCTCTACGTACCAGGGAACGGCAAGGTGCGCATCAGGATGCAGCCGGCCGGAAACAACTACCAGAGCCCGGACTGGCCCAAGGACGGGCGCATGGGCGATCTCGTCAACACGTCGACCGGCTACTGGCAAGAGCCGATCACACAAGATCCGAACGACTACGAGATCCACATGGTTCGGTTCAATCCGGGAGAGGACAGCGGCGGCGACTATGGCACCGCCGGGCCGACGCTGATCGACCTCAACGGGCACAGCTGGTGGCACGTCAAGGGCATCAACGGCGCCCTGATGAACATCGCCATCGACCTCGACGATGGGGCCGAGAACAATTGGTTTGAGAAATGTACCTTCTACCCGATAGGCATCGGGGTGCGCTTCCAAGGAGGCTCGTCGCGCAACAACACCTTCACCCGCTGCATGTTCTTGACCGGTGACAACCGCTCGATTGCCTGGGGTGAGCACAAGGGCTCGAGCAAATACTGGACGCAGCACGGCCGCCATGCCGGTGTCTACGGGTCGGGTGGCGGCGCAAACACCGGAGCAGGCACGCTGTTCGAGCACTGCATCTTCTTCGGTTGGTTCGATTTCATGATCGGCATGGACGATATGGACGGAGTGATCACCGTCGATCATTGTGCCGTCCTCAACACCATCGACGACGGCCTGATGCAAAATTCAACCAATAAAGATTGGGGGTTTATCGTCTCGTACACGTACTTCGCCGGAGGACCCGCCGTTCTCCGGCAACGGCAACGATGGGGCCGGATCGCGCGACTTCTACATGCACCATAGCGTCGTCGATGGTCGGATTCCGCTGCTGTGGGCACCGGCGGGCAGTTCATGGTCACGCCGGGGCGTCCACCACAACGGCGCTTATCCGAACTCATGGCAACGGCGACCAAGGGCCGCTGATGGTGCGGAAGCTATGGAACTGCACCTTCGTCTGGAGCCCGGACACCCATCTGGGCAGCAGCATCAACCTCGGGCCGAGCCACAACGCGCACACGATCCCGTCAGGACATGCGCATGAGCTCTACAACAATATCTCGGCGATCATCGACACCCAGCGCTATCCTTATGCCGAGGTCGACAACGACATCATCTCCTTTGGCATCGGTTGCAAGTACCCGGATGCCGGGTGCTACAGGCTAGACTACAACTGCTATTGGAAGGACGTGCCGAGCCCGAACCAGGGGTTTTGCAGCAACTGGGTCGACAGCCGCAATACGAACGCAGAGGCCTTCGCCACGCTCGCTGCCTTCCGATCCTCCGGCAAGAAGACCCTTTCTGAGGCAATGTATAGTTCGATTGTCGGGGCGTTTTCTAGCTCAAATGGCACGGACGGTCACGAAGAACATGGCGTACAAGTCGATCCAGGCTTCGTGGATATAGCCAATCGTGACTATCGTCCCGCGCATCCCAGCGTGACGAGCGGGCACTTGGACGTGTCGTCGAGCGGCTGGCCGGATGCGACGGCGCCGCACAGCTGGAAAGGCGCCCTGGACCCCAACGGGAACGGGACTGAGGTCGGGCCGCAGAACGAATGATTGGTGAAGGAGGCAAGATGATACCACAGCCTGGAAGCCTGAAACGTTTCGGAACGATACGCAACGCAACCCCGCAGGATCGGCATGGCCGCGCCGATGGCAACGACAAGCTGGCTTGCCGCGAGTTGTGCAACCGCGCGCGCACAACGGCCACGGCCCAAGGGTTAGCGAACTCAGCACGGCGAGTGAGGAGCTAGGCGACACGGGCAGCGAGCTTGAGCCCGTATTCTCGACGCAGACGCTCGCCAGCAAGCCACGGACCGCGCAGCACCTTGTGCCGCACCAGCGGCCAGCCGCCAGGACAGACGTCGTGGAGCACCACGAGTGCATTGGCGGCAAGCCGGCGCAGCACCAGAACCAGTTCGCGGTAGACACGACCGGCACGATGGTTGCCATCCAGGAACACGAAGTCGAATTCCTGCCGGACGGTGGTCAGGAATGCGATTAAATCGCTCTGCACGAATTCAACGTTGTGCAATCCAATGTCGGCGATCGTCCTTGCGGCTGGAGCGCCGCCGTATTGTTTGGCGAATCCGATATCGTGCGCGTCGGCGATGTCCACTGTGGTGAGTCGCGCACCGCTACCCTCCAAAGCGGCAGCGAGATAGGCGGTCGAAACCCCGAGGAACGTGCCGATCTCCAACGCGTTCTTCGGTTGGCGCATTTGCGCTAGGGCATAGAGCGCTCGCCGCTCTTGTGGCGGCGTGCGAGCCGGGATCATCAGGCGGCAGATGCGGTTGGATCCGCTCTTGCGTCGCGCTCCATTCATCCTCAGAAAGTGCGGCCAAGCCGGCTCCCACAGCGCCAACATCGATCGAAAGGAGCGCCCGCGCGTCCAAGCCATCCGGTTTAGAGGCGCGAGCCAGCGTGTACTTGTCCTCGACGTACCGGCGGATGTTCAGCACGGCTTCGGGAACGAAAGGTCGGAGGTGTCGGTATGCCAGCATGCTGATCGCTCCTCTTCGATCGAAACGCTCTCATGAGCGATTGACCTGAACCCCTTCGGTCTTGCATCCGCAATGAGAGTTCTGGTTGCTTATACCGGCTCCGGCGTGTCGATGGTAGCGGTTAGACTGGTAGAGCTGATCGAGGTCGCCCGTTTACCGGAGACTCTTGAGCCCTCGCCGCTTCAGGGATTCCCGTGGTCGAGGGTGGATTCACGTTTCAAGTGCGACACCGAGTTGACGGGCGAAGGCCTCCAAGGGGGTCTGGAAGGCGAGGCATTTGCGGGGCGTGGTGTTGAAGGCCCAGAGCAGGGCGTCGAGGTCATGATCGCGGTAACCTGACAGGGTGGCATGCCTGGGGACGTCACGCCGCAGCGCGCCGTTGGCGTTCTCGATGCCGCCACGCTGCCAGGGGCTGTGCGGATCGCAGAAGTAGGTGCGCATGCCGAGCTGGTCGCGCAGACGCTTGTGCCTGGCCCACTCGCCGCCGTTGTCGAAGGTCGCCGAGCGCCTGGCACGCTTGGGCAGGACGGAAAGCTTGGCAACGATCTGGTCCATGGTCGGCGCGGCCTGCTTGCTGGCGACCCGGCCGCCCAGGGTGATCCGGGTCTGGCGTTCCTGCAGAGTGAGCAGGGCGTCGCGCTGGCGGCGAAAGTGCATGAGATCGGCCTCCCAGTGGCCAAACTCGGTCCGGCAGCTGGCCCGGGCCGGGCGCCAATGGATCGGCGTGCGGTTCGGAATCGCTGGTTCACGCCGGCAGGCTCGGGGTCGCTGCCCCCGGGTGCCAGCGTCAGCGCTCAGGCTGAGACATTTTCGTTTGGCACAAATGGGACAAATTCAGTTAGCAGCGACAAAAGCCTAACGAGCTTCCTCGCTGGTAGGCGACCGTACCAACGAGCCAGGCTCGCACCGGCGGGCAACATCGCCTGCTTTTGTGGAGCGCTCAGCCATGGTCACCCCGCGCAGCCCCTCCAAGTTCTCGATACCTGGTCAGGTTCTTCCCCAAACTCGTTCGTCCTGTGCCCGAATCTCGATTATCATGAGCGTTTGACCATTTGGGTATGCCATAAGATTAAAAGTACCGAGAACCACGCGATCCGCAAATGTTCCGCGGGAACGGAGCGTCCTTGCCGCGCGTCCTGGAATACCCGTCGAATTCTCTCGACGTTCAAATGGATTCCCAGATCTCGGTCGCACGTCGATATAGAGTTATCAATAAGTTTCAACACATTGGAATCACGGATATAACGAGACACATCGTTCTGAAATCCATACTTTTTAGCATACACCAAAGCTGGTGAAATGCGAGTGGCAAGCAAGCGTTTGACATCCTGCTTTTCCTCGCGATCATTCGATGATACGTCGCCTTCTTTCATTGCTCTCCAAATGAAGCCGGAATGAAGAAATGGAAATATCACATCTTCATCGCAATTAGCAAAATGGACAAACGACTTTTGTGCAAAGTTGGCCGCGCACACGGACACTAAATCCAAGATTCTACATTGTGACAACAATGATGACATCTCTCCCGCAACTAGTTCAGACCAGCATCGTGTTTCATCCAACACAGTATCGCGTACTCGCGAATCAACGCTATAGAAGATATCTTCGAACTGATCAGGCGCAATCGATAACGTAGCGGGTGGCAACGCGAGTGTCGATCGTTTCGCTAGTGCTGCCGCCTTCCCTACAATTCCAGAAGGTCGCCGCCAGAGGCACGCATCAAATAGATAGCCTGCCAGTTGACGAATCCAATGGGGACATCGTTCTACGTACCCAATCCGGGAAGCAGTCGCATTCATCCCGAAGAGACCATCCGCACCAGTTCCGTCTATAGCAATGGCGTCGGGCCCAAAACCCGCGACACGATCGCATATTTGCGCCATTTCGATCAATGACATCGAGCCGATGGGATAGGGCACTCTCTTGCTAATTGCAGCGAGAAACTCAGAAGCGAATGTTGGATCAAATCCTACTTCTACGAGTTCTAGTTGCAATTCTGAGGCTATGGCCCTCGCACGGATTGTTTCCGGATGGTCCGTTCCTCGGCTAGAGTGCAGGAGCACGAGATCTTTCTTACCGATCGCCTGCAGCCGCCACGCCAGAAGACTAAAATTGACTCCGCCACTAAAGAGGACTACCGGACGTCTTCCCTTTGTAAGGCGAGCGAGATAGCTGTCGAGCGCCTCAAGCATCCAAGAATCTCCGTGTCGAGTACGTTCGACCAAACGCGGTGGGCTATTTTGGCTCTTTGTTAAGGAAACCACCCGTTGTTGAGAAATGTCAAAACGAGTTCTTACTGCCGGCGGGAAACGGCGCGCCCGGCGCCATATTGTGAACGGCGGAAGGCAACTCCTAAATTTGAGGAGGGCGTAAACTCCAGCCGAATCAATACGCGAGGTGGCAATATCAGGCAACCATCTCAGATCAGTCGAGATATACAGAGCGTGATCGCCCGCCGCCCAGAAAAGTTGCACGGGAGTGGTGCTCGCGATGTCTACGTCGACATGCCCGTCATCCAGGAAAAGGTCGACCATGACATCCATATCAGGAGCACCGGCACGGTTACCTGTCTGCGTGTCTTCTCTCCCTGCCAAAGAGATCTTCAATGGCGCAACGGTGGCAGCCACATTGCTACGAGACCCAAGTATCTCTGGAACGAATACTTCCGAGTCCCAATGTGAGCCTTTCCAACTCACAGCTGAGGAGAACGCAGATGTGCTAGGGACGTGTCGTTTTTCGCCTTCAATATCGCCTTGAGGCGACCGTCGTTTGATCACGATCAGGGCGCTTTTGCACCGATAGGAAGAGACCGCTTGAGATGGTCTTACGAGCATCAACCTGCCCTTTTTTTACAGAGGCACTCGTTCGAGGCACAATTCGAACGCTGTCGGATCAAGCTAGAGATCTTGCCATACGCCAACGCCCAGATAAGCGTTTGGACGCCACGTAACTGGCCGCCCTCGTCCCTGCCTTGCGGGCGTCGAAAATCATGGAGGTGGGTCATGTTGTAGCGTGTATTGATCGTACTGTGCCGCATTGCGATTGAGAGGGAGCCCTGTCGAAGGCTGCGGCGCCACGCTAACGTCATACTGTCGCCGAGAGACGCAAAAAATCAGTCCGAGAAACACCCAAAGCAATGAGAAGCGCAAGCCCTGGTGCGTGAGCCCATAAAGGAAAACCGGCAGAAAATACGCGAGATATCGCATCCCCGCACGGCGAAAAATGCACCAGAGCACAAACAGGAAAAAGGCTACTCCCAGCAAGCCATATGAAAAGAAGACCGTGCCGAAAGTCGAGTGCATCTCGTTGCCGCCTTTCATGCTGGCGTCGAACCGATCAAAAGCACCCTCGCCGGCGCCGAGAAGCATGTATTCCGGATACAGCCAGATGCGGTCATAGCCCCGGCCGGCCGCGCTGTCGTCGTCCTGCTTGCCGATGTTCTCTAAGCGCTTGAGCGCCGCCGCCGAGGCACCCTCGTTACGGATCGTGTCGAGGACACTCGACTCCGCCACTATGAACAAGGCGCCGAACACCACGGCCGCGCAGAGCGCCAGTTTCATGCGCATACTCGTGCCCTGAAACCAGAGCGCTGCGCCGAACAACGCCAGGAACGAGAGCATCGCTGCCTTGGAAAGCGACAGCATCGAAATGTAGGCGAGAGCGCAAAGCACGGCCAGATCGCGCCATCTCAGACTGGACTCTCCGCGTGCGACGATATAACAGGCACCAGCCAAGATACTAAAATAGCCGAGTTGATTCGGATTGTTGAAGGTGCCTGTGGACCGCATGCGGCCTGTCGGCCAGAAAACGATGAACAGTAACTCAATCATCACGGCAATGATCAGGGCGATGCAAGTCGCCGAAAGAAATCTCCCCTGTAACCTGTTGAATAGAGTGATAACAGCCAATAAGACAGCGAAATTGTAAACATAATACACAGAACTAAGAAGAAATTTTATATCATAATATTGTGCCCACCAGAACCAGTTGACTACCGCCACCCAAGATAAGAATAAAGCCCCGGCGAGATAGAGATCATAATACACAGGAATTCGTAAGGCGTATCCCGTAGCTAGCACCGCAATCATAACGGCCAAAAGGCCGTCGGCCGGCTGAGGTAATCCGCTCGCAACGACGTAGAACGGACTGGCGATGAGGTAGGTCATCCACCAAGCCAGGAAGAACCCGCCGCTCTTGCTTCTCGCAGGGGCGGCGACGCGAGGAGATAAGGACGGGCTGGTCACGTTGGAGCGTCGCATGACTTCTCCCTCTTTGGCCTCGCTAAAGTCGCGCCGCAGCTTCGGCTGCGCCCGGTAGGTACGCGGCAACTCGACGTAGAAACGCAGTGCGCCGCTCATCCAGAACCTCTCTTGCGTATTCCTTGGCTGTCTCGCAATTGCGCCGTGCCTGCGTTGCCTGCCAGGTCGGCTCGCAGGCCGCGTTGCAAATGAGCTTGCCAAAGCTTGCAGCATCGCCTGGGCGATGCAGGCAGTCCGGGGGCAGCAACTCCGGAATGCCGCCAGCCGTCGAGGCGACGGCCGGGCAGGCCCGAACTCATGGCCTCGACGAGCGCCCGAGGCAGGCCTTCCTGGAAGCTCGGCTGCACGTAGATGTCGATGCGGTCCAGCCAGTCGAGCACCGGCTGCCCGCTCGGCAGGAGACCGTCGAAACGTAGGCGATCGCCGATACCGTAACGCTCTGCATGCATTTGCCAAGGACGCGGATCGCCCTGTCCCAAGACACGAAACTGAAACTCGGGCAAACGATCTTTCACTCGAGCCAACCCTTCGATAGCAGTGCTTAGACCCTTGTACTTGTGCTTGATGGAACCAATCAATCCAATCTCGAGCGGCCGTTGGGATGAGCAGATACGCCGTAGACGTCCTTCAACCACCGCGGGGTCAGGCCAGGCGATGTCGACGTTAGAAACGGCTGCAGTCACCCCCCTCGCGGGGTACCGGTTCTGCAGGAATTCTCGGGTGACGTAGAGCGTGAAAGGTGATCTGGCAACGACCTGCCTCATGCGGTAGGCATGGATCGGCGCATAGATCTTGCCCTGCAAAGTGCCATAGTTCCAAAGTTGGTCCCAGGGGCACGCCACAACCTCGGCGACCCAAGGTTTAGCGAACTGCTCAGCGATGCGTGCGCCGAGAAAGCCGATCAGGCTTGGCAAGCGCACAATGACGACGTCCGCCCGCGCAATCGATGCAGACAAGATCGATACCGCCTCCGCGCGATGCCTGAACAGGCGTGCCGGGCCGGCGAGATCGGGCACGCATACGAACGACACTCCTATACCACTTGAGAGGTTGAGGCCTTCGGTCGAATGTCCCAGAGGCAAGGGGCGTCCGCGGCCGGCAACCGTCAACGAGGTAAAGGTGTTGAGGTAGCGCTGCCAGAATCGGTAGCTAAATTGCCCCTCGGCGTATGCTTGGCCGTCCTGGCTTCGAATAAAATGACTGTCGGTACAATACACAGCATTCAGCTGTAACTCGCTTTGCTGAGTGCCCGTTCGTTGCCAGCTTACGACCATCAATCAAGGTCCTTCGCAGTAAACATAGGTCGCGCCGGCGGACTTGACGTAGAGTTCCGCGTGCGGATCTCCTGCGCCAATTCATGTCTGCCAAAACAGGCCGGCGGGCCGTCCATTGCCTTGGCACGGGGCAACCGCGCTCGTACCATCGCCGCCAGCTCCTGCGTGTCAGCGGTGACAGTCGATGAGGCCGCGTGGGTGGTCAAGGGACGATTGGCAGCGCCCAAGGCCTCAGCGATCTCGTCGACGATCTGCACCGATCTCTCAAGCTGTCCACGATCGTCCAGAAGCAGCCTGTCGACCGAGCGGTGCTCATAGCGCCGGTTACGCAGGCGGCCTAGGATAATCTCGGGATCTGCAGCTACCAAGATAGCGACCTCCGGCACTGGAATCAGACGCAAGGCGGCAGAAAACGCCGCACGTTCCGACGCCGAGCTCAAGCGGGCCAGCGAAAACAGCCCTTGGTAGTAGCCCTGGTCACAGACAACGAACTCCGCCTGCCGACGCTCACGATCGATGACTGCGTGAGTCAAAAGCCAATATCTGATGACCTTTGCTAACGTCGATAGGTTCGGCTGCGGAAAATACTGCAAGACCTGGGCTGCGCGCAAAGCCTGGCGCGGCCGGGCCGCCCCATACCGCCCGATGTCCGCGATCTGGCGGGCAATCTTGACGTAGCGGTTCAGATCGACCGGCGCGTCCATCGGCAGAAAGACCGCATTGTAGCCGCGCTGTACGAGATCGGCGGCAACGCCCCGCGCCAGGGTTGTCTTGCCCACACCCGGGACTCCAAGAAACTCGATCAGCATGGCTCGTCCATCATCCGGAAAGATCTAAGTCGCTCCAAACTCGTCCTGTTCGTAAATGCGCGTGAGCTGCTGGACCGAATTCTCGATGGCGAAGTTACTTGCGGCCATCTGAGAGAAGGCTGCCCGCCGGGGCACCGATCGCTCATGGGTCGCTTTCAACGCGACTGACGCCCAAACATCGGACGACGCCCGAAGCGACAGTCGGTGAATCAGCTGTGGAACCACATCAACCTCGTGAGGCAGGCTGTCAGTGAGAATGCAGGGCAGCCCCGCAGCCTGCGCCTCCAGCAGCACCAGCCCCAACCCCTCGTAGTGGGAGGGAAACAGGAACGCATCCATCGCACCGACCATGAGGCGGGGCACGTCGTTTCGGGGACCCGCGATCAGGACGCGATCGGCGAGCCCCGAGGCGCGCACCTGCTTTTCGACCTCGGAGCCGATCAGGCCGTGACCGATCAAGAGCAGCCAGGCCCGTTGCTCCTTGGCGAGAATCTCCCTGGCGATCTCGAGCAAGAACTCGTGGTTCTTGTGCCACACATGGTTGCCGACGTGACCGATGACCAGGGCGTCGGCGGGGAGACCGAGGCTGCTGCGAACCTCGCGCCTGGTCGTGGGGAATCCCAAACGGCTTGAAGTCGAGCCCCAGGGGCAACACGCGGAAGCGCGGATCCGCCGCCCAGTCGGCGCCAAACAGCGCATCAGCCGCGCCGCTGCTGACGGCGAGGCCGGCCGTGGCATAGCGTCGGAGCCAGCGCCTGGTCACATCGAAATAAGCGCGGCGATAAACTTGCCGCAAGAGGCTCTGATTGGCCTCCTTAAGCCGCGTGTCGGTGTGGCTTTGCGCGATCCGCACCGGCACTCCATGGCCTGCCGCCAGCTTCAACACGAAACCACTGTAGTTGTAGACATGGCTGTGCACCGCGTCATAGGGGCCAAGCTCGCGAAGAATTTCGGCGAAATTGCCGGCGAACTTCCAGGGACGGTGATAGCCCGCGCAGTAGGCCACGGAGCTGCCGAGGCTTCGGATCTCGTCTTCATAGGTAGCCGGCTTGTCGCGGACGAGCAGGAAATCCATGTGGTAGTGAGCTCGATCGATATGGCGCAGGACATTCATCAACCACAAAGCTATACCGCCGGCATGCATCTGTCCGACCACATGGAGGACACGCCGGACCTGCGGGCGAGCCCGCGTACCCTCGTCAACGCGAAGCGTCGCGATGATGCCTCCATGCGTCGAGCCTGCAACCAAGGATCGCCTCCAATCGTTCGATGTCCGGCGCGAATTCCGCTTCCAAACGTTCTCTCGGTAGGCTTCGAGTTCCGTCTAACGACACCTCGGGCGCTCATACGTTCCAAGAAGTGGCTCGATCGAGGCACAGCGCTCGTTTCGTGTTTCATCGCCAAGCATAGAGCGTAGAGGGACGGGACTCACCGACGGGCCAGGATGCTCGGCACGATCTTGAGGTTTCGCCAAACAAGAATGCCCATCGTGAGGTTCCAGCCGATTAACGTAAGCATTCTGATCACCGCCGCGCCCTCGGGTCCGAACTGTGGAATCACTACGATGTTCAAGCCAATCTGAGCCGCCGCGGTGACACCGAGCACAACCGCGGCCTGACGCTCATGTCCGGTCATCGTCAAGATCCAACCGACCGATCCCGCCGCAGCGTTGAAGATCTGACCTACCAGGAGGATGCGCAGCACAACGTCTCCCGATGTGAAGGAATCGCCAAAAAATGATAGCACGGTCCCGGCAAGAACGAAAAGTGGCAGGGCGATCAGCAGTGACGACAATGCCGCCCAGCGCGCGGTGGTGGTCACCACGGCCTGTAAGTCCGTGCGGTCGCCACTCGCATGCAGTGCGGCGATATGGGGAGCGAAGATCACATTGATCGCTGTCAGAGCGAATACGACCAGATCTGCGATGCGTGACGCCACCGCATAAATGCCGACTGACGCGGTATCGGCCAGCATGCCGAGCATCAACAGGTCGCTTCGGCCGAGCAGGGCCCGGACTGCGGCCATGAAGAGGAAAGCCAAGGCGGCTCGCCGCCACTCCTGCGCTTGATATGCGATGCTCGAGCCCGTCATTGGGGCTGGTCGCAACCGCCTGACCGACCAGCTGACGGTGCCGAGGGCGATCACCGTGGCACCCAGCATTACTAGCATCGCTCCTTGCGGTGCGATTGCCAGCGAGGCAAGCAGTGCCCAGACGCCGATCACTGCCAGCACCACAGCCGGACGTAGCAGTCTCTGCGGAGCGAGCGCCATCACGACGCCACCGAACGCCCGAGCCACCGACCCCCCGACTTGGAGAAGCGCCAGGACCGGCACCATCGCGCACCCCACGAGAAAGGTGCGCGACAGTTCAGGCGCCAGGTGATCGCCCAGCACGACCACGACGGAGGCCGTGGCGAGGCCGATCACCAGGCCCGCCAGGCCGACCCGTCTCATGGCATACCGAAGAATCCCGCGTAGCAGAGGCCACTCCTCGCGAGCGCGGTAGGCCGCGGCGAAACGCAACATGCCGGTCTCAAAGCCGAGCGTCGCCAACAAGGCAAGGATCGTGATCCAGGCGATGACATAGGCGTAGACGCCGTAGCCATCCGCGCCGAGAACACGGGCGAGCACGATCTGACTTAGGAACGCCAGTCCTATGCCAAGCATGTTGATGATGAAGGCGTTCGACGCCCCGCGTGCCAAGCGGGACTTGACACTGCTCAGGTCTTCCGCGCCAGCGTTACCGATCACGCCAGTCGACGTCCATGCGAAGCAGCCCGGTTGCGTCTGGTCAACGTCGCCGACAACTCAACCACGCCCCGATGAAATCATCGACGCAATATTGGATCGTAAAGCGTCAGGCATCTCGCGCCAAAAATCTAACCTCCGATCGAGAAGCCGCTCGATCCGATCAACCTCAGGCGCAAATTCCGATACCAGTTGGCGTCGAAGCGCGACGTCGAGCGGGGCTCTGGCCTGCTCCTTGTGGTTCCAACGCGAGAGCGCCGAGCCCGGGCGCAAACCGACCGCATTCGCGATCGCCTTCGAGGTCCGGTACAAAGGCTTCATTCGCTGGGGGAACGTTCGCAGCGCCACCGCCAAGAGCCAGCTTCGATGCGTCGCATTAGGGTTGACACGGGGAAACGAGCGGCGTTCGTCTGCCTGCAAACCGAGAAATTCCAAGGCTCGACGATAGCCCTGCTCGGAGGCAGCAGCGAACTCGTCGGCAATGATCACGAGGCATCGCTCCCGCGGCACATGCTCGAACAGTCGGTCCAGCTGATGGGAGAACGAGCAAACCTTCTTGTAGAGGAGATGCTTCGGCTCCCGACAGTGTCGGGGGATATTCTGACCTTGGGCGCGGCGATCCTGTATCCCCCAGGCGCGTTTGAAATCGTCAATGTCTTCATCCATTGTGTGATACAGCTGGTTGTGCAGGGAATGCGCCATGTCAACGGGTTCCGCAGCAATACGATGAACTTCGCACGTGGGTTTTGCTCCATGATTTGGGGAATGGCGACTTCCGAATACAGATACCAGACCGAGGCTTCACCGATTAGTGCCCCGGGTGGCGCGGGGGCGAACAGTCGAAGGTAGTCATCGAGGGAGCGGCAGCGACGATAGTTCGGAAAGTCGGTACAGAAATAATGGGGCTCCTTGGCGGCCACTGGGCCGATCCCGGGCTGTGGGGCCGGCAAGTAAATGCCGGGGTGGGTCTGCAGATAGGAAAAGAGCGCCGTCGTTCCACACTTTGGAGCGCCGGCGATAAAGAAGTCCGGTATGCGCATGCTGGGAGAATCCGGGGTCAGGCGCGACGGCAGCGAACCATTAAGCGCGAACGACACAGTGGCCCATCGGCATCAGATCGTCTGGAAGCAAAAGCCTTGAGCTCGTCACGATGATCAAGCACCATCCCTCCTTCCCAACATCCCCGATCGCCGCCAGCATGCCAACGAGATCAAGCTAGAGCCTGGTCGAAGATAAACGCACGTCGCCCGCGAAGGCAAGATGCCGGGAGGCTTCACGGTGATCGGATGGGTGGTGCGGAACCAGAGGGTACGAAGGGTCTGAGCGGATCGAAGGGCCGCTCTTGCGATCATAGGGTCTAGTGTGTGTTGACGAATGGCCCGCGACGTGGCTTCCTCTTGTCGGAACCGCAAAGCGCTACGATGAAAGCATCGGTGCGCCCGTCGGCAAATTTCGCTCCACGATGCACCCGCGTACGGCGTACCTGAAGGAGGTCGTGCTCGCGCCCCTCGGGCAGAGATTGTTATGGAGTGTCTGCGTACTTGTCTTCCGGTCATCGCCCTGTCGGCGGTCCTGGTCACCGCCGGCTGCGGCCCTAAGCCGTCAGTACGTCCCGTTTCGATTCCAACCATCCGGGCTGGGGCTGTGGATGATACCTTCGCCTGCCTCTCGCAAGCTGGCCCGCTGGTGGAGATCAGAGGGAAGCAGAAATACCAAGCTTACAAAAATCGTTCGTTCGATGATAGTACACGTTTTGACGCTGATAGTGCGACATGGAATACCCAACAATTTCCTGAATACAAGACTCCCTATCCTATCAATATCGGTGGCGGAAAAAGTGGCTGCTGGGCGGGTGCCATAGTGCAGGGAATGAGCGAAGAGAATGCCGGATGGGGGCAGCTCTACGCAAGATTTGAGAATAGGGATGGCAAGAGCCGAAGAAAGAATAGCGCGAGCATTGTCTGGACCGCTGCGCCAGACTTTGTCGTGGATGGTATCAGGATTCACAATACGTGGGATGCGCTCAGAATCGGGCGGGGATCAAATAATTTTACCATCAGGAACGTCTGGGTAACCTACAACCGTGACGATTGTGTGGAGAACGATAACATGCAAGGAGGTTTGATAGACAATTCCTTGTTTGACGGCTGCTATGTCGCGTTCAGTGCTCGCAGTGGTCGGAAAGGCGACCAGGATGGAAGCAACAATGTCTGGACGATTCAGAATTCATTGATACGGCTGGAGCCGATGCCTGGAGCGCACAATGAAGGTCCGCGCCGCCAACAGCCGGGACACAAAGGTTGGTTCAAGTGGAAAACAGAGAAGGGTCCGAAAGTGGCGCTCTACAATAATGTCTTTATAGCGGAGCAGCCTTCGAACATGGCGGACCGCGGGGCTGGCATACCGCCGCTGCTGAAGAGCGGAGTTGCGCAGATGGATATTGTTGACTGCAAAGACAACATCATGGTGTGGCTTGGCGAAGGCGAGTACCCCTATCATCTGGCCGACTGCTTTACGGTCACCAAGGACCGGTCCATATGGGAGCGCGCCAAGCAGGACTGGATTGATCGCCACCCCAAGGTGCCGCGCCTGCCCGCTGATCCGATGCCTGCCGCGAGCCAGAGCCCCCAAAAGGCGGCGCTTGAACCTGAAGACGTTGTCTCGGCTCCCTGATCTGTGTTTTTACGGCGTCTCGCCAGCACCAGCCGCCAATCCGCGGAGTCGTGCGTGCGGCACTGTCCCCACAGGGATGCGCCCCTTTGGTAGCGGTAGCGAAGGTTGGGAGGCTCGCCATGGTGCTCGGCCAACCGATGGTCGTACTCAGAGGCTGTTGAAGGTCTGTTGGAGAGAGCGCGGCTTGCGCTCGAGAAGGCGTCGCCGATAATGGGAAACGATCGTCGTTTATCCACTCGCCCGTGGATGATGAGTGAAAGGGGTTGTATGAGCCATCAGCCCAGCCCGCATCGCAGCGGTGATCGCTCGGGGCCTGGGGAAGGCGAGCCGACCGTCACCGTCCACAGCCGCACGAGGTGTCGACATGCGAGCCCATCTAGATCTTCATGACCGGTCGCTCGGGCGAACGCGTGCACCGCAAGGGTTGTGGCTGGGAATTGTCGTGCTCTTGCTCGTGGCGGTGACCGTACGCCTGGTCGATTTGGACCGCTTGCCGGTCACCGATGAACTTTATACGGCGCTAGCGGCGCGGGGATGGCTGGAGGAGGGTGAGCCGCGTATCTCAGAGGGCCTGTACACGCGCGCGCAGCTGTACTCGCTGGTCATGGCCGGATGGTTTGCGACATTCGGCGACAGTCTCGTCAGCGCCAGGGCATTCTCGCTGGTTGCCGGCAGCCTTCTGGTGGTGGCCGTGTTTATCTGGACTCGCGCGGTGGCAGGGACCCCGGCCGGATGGATAGCGGGCTTTTTCGTCGCTCTCGCGCCGCTGAGCGTTCAGATTTCACAGTACGCCCGCTTCTACGCCATGCACGCTTTGGTGTTTTGGCTCGCGGCGATCGGGGCTTACAGCTTGGTGGCAGGTCGGCTGCCACCGCGCGCGAAAATCTGGGTCGCGTTTGGCAGCACCCTTGGTTTTTTGCTGGCCGCTCACCTCCAGATCCTGACTCTTATCGGTCTCATGGGGCTCGGGCTTTGGCTGGTCTTGGCGGTAGCTATCCCGCGGCTCCGCGCCCTCAGCCCGCAACGTCGCCTGACGACCCTCGTGGTGGCGGCAGCGCTAGGCCTCATCGTCGCCGGCGCGTTGCTCCTATTCGGCACGGCGGGGGAGTTGTTTGACCGCTATCGCTGGGCGCCGATGTGGAACCGAGCCCACCAGAACGAATTTTGGTTCTATCACGTCTATTTCGTCGAACGTTATCCCACGTTCTGGTCGCTCACCCCCCTCGCTCTTCTGCTGGCACTAGTCCATCGACCTAGGCCCGCGATATTCTGCATGTGTATCTTCGTAGTATCATTTATCTTGGTCTCTTTGGGCGGCATGAAAGACGAAAGATATCTGTTTTTCGCCTTACCCTTTCTGTTTGTGCTTTGGGGAATGGCCTTGGCAAAGGCATTCGACTATCTTTATCCCTGGATGACCGGCGCTGCTGATCGTGTGCTGCGTCATCTCGCGCCCTATCTGCCGACGCGGCCCGTGCGATGGAGCCTCATTGCTGCGGGCCTGGTCTTTTTGCTTGCCTCCAATGGTGGTGTGGTGAAGGGCTTGATGCTCTTCGCCGGCACTCACTTGGTCGTCGACGAAGGCGGTCTCGCCATGGCGTCCGGTCTGCACCGGACGAACTGGCCCATGGCAAAACCGACCCTCAAGCCCCTGGTCGACGAGGCCTCAGTGGCCTTGACCTCACGTGGCATGCATTTCTTGTATTATGTTGGAGACTACGATTTCGCCATCAGCAAAACACTCGTGTCCGAGTACGATGGCGAAGAATTCAGTATAGATGAACGTACCGGACAACCGGTTGTCAGCACTGTCGACTCGGTCAAGAAGATATTGCAGTGCTATTCTGATGGGGTGATTGTGATCGAAACTGGGCAATGGCGCGCTCCCTTGTTCGTGACCGATGAAGTTGCGGATGCGATCGAGCTAGCAACACGGCCCGTCGCCATGCCTCCGGAGTTGCAGATCAAGGCGTTTACGTGGCAGCGTGCGAGTGACACCCGCCCGGAGTTCTGCGCATCATTGCCGCCTCTGAGGGAAGGACACGCGGGATCCGGGAAGGTTCCGGCCGCATCGATGGGTGCGAGCGAACAATGAGTAAGCTCAGCACGAGCTGAATCCCCGTAAACCTGGGGTGTGAACCTGACTGGACAGGACTGGCCGATGCGTCAGGTGGCGCATTTTTGCGCCGCTGTGTGCCTCCGAGTCGCACGTTTGAAGCCGCATCGTGGCGAAAACGCTAGCCTTACGCGAAACGCGCAGGGTGACGCACCCGGTGGATTTCTTGGTCGCAGATAATTGGGCACCTGTGCGAGAAAATGTCCGCGAATTTCGCGAATGTCACGAAGCGACGCCATCCGGAAACGCGTCACGCGGCTTCTTGGTCCGGCTTCCGGGCGGTCGACCGCGGCCCCGCTTCACCGGTGGCACTCCGAGAGGTGTTGAGGGGGCGTCGGGTCCGCCAAAGTCCTGCACCAGGCGGACCGAAGCCGTAGCCCGCTTGCCATCTCGGACCATCACAAGCGCCAGGCGCGTTGCGTCCTGCTCCGACCGGTCGGTCTGCGGCCGAGGGTAGATGCTGACGTAGATCAGTTCGCCCGAGCGCAGCAGGCTGCGCGCCGCTTCGAAATAGTCCTGGCGCAGCACCTCGTCGAGTGGGTCGCTGGTGCCGTAGCCCCACACCCGAAATCCGCTCGTCCCAGGCACGAAGAAAGCCTCCTGCAGATCGGACCGGCGAAAACCCATGATCGACTGCTCCACGCTGCGCTGCCATTCTCCGATTTTATGAGGAATTTATTCTGGAATTCAACCCATTTTTCGATCGGTGCCCCTGCGCATCCCCTGTGATGTGGAATTTCCGGCCCAACCGCTACCAGAAATTGCGTTCTTTTGCCCTTCCCGCTTTCAATTTCGCCTTCTCGCCTCGCTTTGGAGCGCGTTTTTGTGGATCGCACCGGCCCGCGGCGATGGCGCCCTTGACTTTGATCCTATTATGTGTATATACTCATGCTGCCGGGCGGTCGCCCGGCGTCTCTCCAACCTCGAGGAGTTCCTGCCATGGCCAGAGCCAGGCCCGCGCAGCGCGCGGCCGCAGCCAAGGTCAACGCAACACTTGCGGCGCTGCTGAGCCCCGCGCGTGCCGAGGCCAGTCGTAGGAACGGCGCCAAGTCAAAGGGACCCAAGACGCGGGAAGGTAAGGCGCGCTCGGCGCGCAATGCCTTGAAGCATGGCCTGCGCGCCGAACGATTTGCGGTGGTCGGTGACGAGGACCCGCAGCAGTTCGCCGCGTTCGAGGCGGCGATGCTCGACCACCTGGCGCCGCAAGACACGCTGCAGACCTTTTTTGCGGGCCGGATCGTACGTGCCGCATGGCGGCTCGAGCGCGCCGATCAGATCGAGGCCGAAATGTTTGCGCGCGAGATGAAGGGCGTGTTCGGCGACGAGGAGGACCTTGGCCTCGCCTTGATCCGCGACGGTAATGGTGCCCGAGCCTTCGATACGCTGTTGCGCTATCGCGCTTCCGCCCAGGCAGAGGTGTTCCGCAGCCTGCGCACGCTCAAAGCGCTGCAGGCCGAAGCCGCCGCGGAGGCGGCGCCAGCCAGCCGCGCGCCGGCGCAGCGCGACACGAAGCCCGAACGAGGGCTGCAAGCGCCGCTACCGAACCAACCCGAACCCCTCGGCAATCCTGGGGATTCGCCTGCCGAAGCGGTCTCCGCAGGGGCTTTGCCGACCACACCCTTGCCCGAGCGCGCGCTGGCCCTGGTCGCCGCGCACGGACACCGGCCCGCCGATCGCCATCATGCGTCAGGTGACGCCCCACGTCGACCGAATCGCCGATCGAACCCAAAAGCCGCACAAATCCTGGCGAAACTCTTGCGGGCGAGGGCGGAGCATCCCACTACCCGAGAAAGAGGCACAAGACATAGGTTGATTGCGAAAGCCGGTGTGCTTGCCGAGAATCAGTCGGGGGTCTGCGGTGCGAAGAAGGTCAGCACTGCGCGGATCGGGTTGGGCGCCGCCTGGCCCAGGCCGCAGATCGAGGCATCGGCCATCGTCCGGCACAGCTCCTCGAGCAGCGCCGCGTCCCACTGGTCCCGCTCCATCAGCTTGACCGCCTTCTCGCAGCCGACCCGGCACGGCGTGCACTGGCCGCAGCTCTCGTCCGCGAAGAAGCGCAACAGATTGAGCGCCACGGCCCTGGTGTCGTCCTGGTCGGACAGGATCACCACGGCATGCGAGCCGACCAGACAGCCATGCTCCTCGAGCCTGCCGAAATCGAGCGGGATGTCCGCCATCGAGGCCGGCAGGATGCCGCCCGAGGCACCGCCCGGCAGATAGGCCGCGAAGCGGTGGCCATCGGCCATGCCGCCGGAGAATTCCTCGATCAGCTCACGTGCGGTGTGCCGGCCGGCGCCACCTTGACGCCCGGCTGCTTGACCCGGCCCGAGACCGAATAGCTGCGCAGGCCCTTGCTGCCATGCCGGCCCTGGCTCGCGAACCATTCAGGGCCCTTCTCGACGATGTCGCGGATCCAGAACAGGGTCTCGACATTGTTGATCAGGGTCGGGCGACCGAACAGGCCGACCTGGGCGGCATAGGGCGGCCGGTGGCGCGGCAGCCCGCGCTTGCCCTCGATGCTCTCGAGCATCGCGGATTCCTCGCCGCAGATATAGGCGCCGGCGCCGCGACGCAGCACGACGAAGCCCGGCGGCACGATGCCCGCCGTCTCGAGCTTCGCAAGCTCGCGCAGCAGAATCGCGCGCGCTGCCGGATATTCGTCGCGCAAGATAGAAGTAGACGGCGTCCGCCTCGACCGCCCAGGCGGCGACCAGCATGCCTTCCAGGACCCGGTGCGGGTCGTCGCTCGAGATAATAGCGATCCTTGAAGGTGCCGGGCTCGCCCTCGTCGGCATTGACGGCCAGATAGCGCGGCTTGGGCTCCTGATGCACGAACTCCCATTTGCGCCCGGTCGGAAAGCCGGCGCCGCCGAGCCCGCGCAGTCCCGACTCGGCCAGGGACTCGGTCAGGCTCTCGAAGCTGTGCTCACCGCGCCGACACGCCTCGAGCAGCCGGTAGCCGCCCTCGGCGATGTAGGCCGTCGAGATCGCAATAGTCCGGGATGTCGGCATGGGTATGGCCGCCGCTGCACCGCGTCCGCCACCTTGTCTGGCGTGGCCTGGTCGACATGGCGGTGCCCGACCTCGGCGACCGGGGCGGTACCGCACCGGCCCATGCAGGGCGCGCGGACCACGCGCACCTCGGTCGGGTCAAGCTTGGCCTGAAGCGCAGAAAGCAGCGCCTGTGCGCCCATGAGCTCGCAGGTCAGGCTGTCGCACACACGCACGGTGAGCGGCGGCGGCGGCGTCTCGCCCTCCTTCACCACGTCGAAATGGGCATAGAAGGTCGC
This sequence comes from uncultured Alphaproteobacteria bacterium, assembly GCA_963731495.1. Classification (GTDB taxonomy): domain Bacteria; phylum Pseudomonadota; class Alphaproteobacteria; order Geminicoccales; family Geminicoccaceae; genus DASUGG01. The sequence goes on along the minus strand of CAVSVZ010000050.1, from coordinate 41,999 downwards.
GACCTCGTAGACCTCGGTCTGGGCCAGCCGCATCTCATGCGGCGAGCGCGGCCAGATGCGCCGCCGACAGATGGCCATAGCGATCCTGGATCAGGTGCAGATGCTCGATCAGCAGATCGCGCCGCCGCGGCCGGTCGCCGAGCAGCGCGCGCACCTCTTCGAGCGCCCTATCCTCGAGCTGCCGTCCCTTGGGATGGCGGCCGTCACGCCGCTTGCCATCGCCCTGCCGATGCTTGCGGATCTCGCCCCTGGCCATGCCGGATCTCACCTTCAGCTGGATCGCGCCGCCCTGCCTCCTGGACGACACGAGGGACCATAGAATAGGCGATCGGTGTGAGGCAATCGATGGCCGGCCATGGCGGCTTGCCTCGGTCCCGGCTTTTGGCCATGATCGCGCGCACCACTTCGGGTTGACGCACAGCCCGAACGCCCGTCGGGCGAACAGGAGACATTGGCCATGATCGGGGTCGAGCGGTGGCGCCAGATCCGGCGGCAACGCATCAAGAAGCTCGGGATGCGGTCGATCCGGAGGCTGGGCGCGTTCATGGGCCGGCAGTCGCTGGTCGGCGACAAGCCGGTGTTCGACGCTGCGCAGTTCCCGTTCCTGAGAGCGTTCGAGAACGACTGGCAGAAGGTGCGGGCCGAGCTGGAGGAGGTGCTCAAGAATCGCGACAGCCTGCCTGCATTCCACGAGATTTCGCCGGATCAGAAAAAGATCTCGCGCGACGACCGCTGGAAGACCTTCATCTTCTGGGGCTTCGGCACGCCGTCCGAGGCCAATTGCAAGCGCTGCCCGGAGACCGCGCGGCTCTTGGCGGCGGTGCCGGGCCTGCAGACGGGTTGGTTCTCGATTCTGGCGCCGGGCTATCACATCCGTCCCCATCGGGGCGTCACCAAGGGCGTGGTGCGCGTCCACCTCGGCCTGATCGTGCCCGAGCAGCGCGATCGCTGCACCATGCGGGTCGACGACCAGGTGCTGACCTGGCAGGAGGGCAAATGCCTGGTGTTCGACGACACCTACGAGCACGAGGTGTCGAACGACACCGACCAGGAGCGGGTGGTGCTGCTGTTCGATTTCGACCGGCCGATGCGGCCACTCGGCCGCGTGGTGCACCGGCTGCTGGTCTGGGGCGTCAAGCGCAGCGCCTACTTCAAGGACGCCAAGCGCAACATGGATGCCTGGGAAAAATCGGTCCAGCGCGCGGACACGATGTTCGACGAGCCGACCGGCGACCATCGGGACGCGGCATGAGGTCACGGGACCGCGCCTGATCCGTTGACCGTCACCCTGCTGACCGGTGCGTCGTCAGGCATCGGCCGCGGCTTGGCGCGGCGTCTGGCAAGCGATCCCCTGGCGCTGATCGCGCGCCGCAAGGCCCTGCTCGATACCCTTGCGGCCGAGATCGACGCCGCCGGCGGCCAGGCGCTGGCGCTGCCATGCGACGTCACCGACCGGGCGCAGGTGGCCGATGCCGTGCACGCGGCCGAGGCGCGCTTTGGTCCGATCGAGCGGCTGATCGCGAATGCCGGCGGCGGCAAGAGCACCGATGTCGAGCGCTTCCAGGCGGCCGAGATCGAGCAGATCCTGGCGCTGAACGTGGTGGGCGTGGCCAATTGCATCGAGGCTGTACTGCCCGGGATGCTGGCCCGCGGCCGCGGCCACATCGTGGTGACCAGCAGCCTCGCCGGCTGGCGGGGCCTGCCCGGCGCCGCCGCCTATTCGGCCGCCAAGGCGGCGCTCACCACCATGACCGAGAGCCTGCGAATCGATCTGGCGCCGCACGGCATCGACGTCACGGTGCTCTCACCCGGGTTCGTGCGGACCAAGCCCGGCAAGAAGGCCAAACCTTTTCAGGTCGGCCTCGAGCCGGCAACCGCACGCATGGTCCGGGCGATCAGGGCACGCAAGAAGTCCTATGCTTTTCCCTTGCCCCTGGTGCTCGGGGTCGGATTTGGCCGGCTGTTGCCGGCGTCCCTCTACGACCGCCTCCTGAGCCGTGGCAGGCGGCCCCGGTAGAGCTCGGCTACGCTGAATTCCAACCGATACAAGCGGATGGCGTTGTCGTGGAACAGCGCTGCCTGCTCCGCCTGGCTCAGATGCGCGACGATCGTCTTGAAGCCGGCATAGATCGTGTCGAAATCGGCGACCAGACGATCGACCGGAAAATTGCTGGCGAACATGCATCGCTCGACGCCGAAGATGGCGATGGTGTCCAGCACGATCGGACCGTTGCTTTCGGCGGTCCACGGCCGGCCTGGCTGACCGAGCCCTGAGATCTTGCAGGCGACGTTGGGCTCTCTTGCGAGCGTGCGCATCGCCTCCCGCCAGCCCGCGAGCCCTTGCTCGCTGCGATCCGACGGCAGGCCGGTGTGGTTCAGGATGATCTGCGTGTTCGGAAAGTCACGCGCCAGCTCGGCGGCCTCGGCGAGATGCCAGCACGGGGTCTGCAGGTCGAACGACAGGCCGTGGCGGGCCAGCATCGCATAGCCGCGGCGCCAGCTGGGATCACCCATGGAGCCAGGCGCGCCCGGCTCGACCTGGTCCGGCGTGCCGGCCTCGCGCGGCTTGTGGCGGATGCCGCGCACCTGCGCAAAGGCGGCATGGCCTGCAAGCACGGCCTCGACATCGTCCCGATCGAGCCGCGCCTGGGCCACGATCGCATGCGGAAAGCCGCTGGAGTTGATGACGGTCTGGAGCCAACGGGTCTCGCCGACCGGATCGACCGGATCCCATTCGGTCTCGACGTGAACCGTCTTGACGATGTTGTGGCCAGCGCTGTCGCGCAGATAGTCGGCCGGCAGGTAGGATTTGCGCAGGGCGCTGTAATCGCCGTAGCGGAACGGGATCGCCGGCTCATCGCACAGCCAGGGCAGGTAGTTGAGCTCGAGATCCCAAAAATGCTGATGGGCGTCGACGATCGGCTGGCTCACAGATGTTCCCCTGATCTCGCGTTACGCGGCGGCCGAGCATTCCTGGCCGTGGCCCATGAGGTCAAGTTCCTCCGCGCCCGGTCGGATGTGGCCTGGCTCCACGACACGGTGAGCGCGCAAGCGCGCCTTGGCACACATAATCACGCGCGCCGACCATGATTCCCGTATCGATCTGTCCGCCTGAAGGTTCGTGCGGCTCAGTCGTTGCAGGGCGGGCTCAGCTGCCCGAGCAGGTCGCCCACCGCCTCCTTGCGCGCCGCCGCGTCGTCCAGCCGATGCACGCCGACGCAGTTGGCGCCGTGCCGCGTAAGGCAGGCAGCCTTGGCATGGTCGCGCAGATGCTCGGGCATCCGCTCCGTCTCCCCGACGAAGAGCACCTCGTGATCGCGATTGCCTGTGTCTTCCTGATGCGTGACCACATAGACCGCAGCGACGGGATGGAACGTCGCGTCGAGGGGGAACACCTCGAACGCATAATTGACCATCGAGCCGCCTTGCAGGTGGAGGTTCTTCAGCGCGGTCATCACTGCACTCCCCTTGAGTGGTCCGGCGGGGCGGGCTCAGCCGCGCGCCTCCGCCGGCCAAAGCTCTCGCAGCTCTCTCGGCAGGACGGCGATCACCTTGTGGATCTCGCCTGAATCGAGCTCGGCCGCGAGCAGCGCGAACACTCCCTTGGCCACCTCTTCCGGCCGAATCTCCGGATCGCTGCGGAAGGCCGTCGCGATCGGCTCCAGGAACTCGTCCTTGTGACGCTCCTTGGTCGGCGTGCGCGCCATCCGCCAATCCTCGTAGTAGAAGCCACGTACCAGCATCGGCAGCTGCGCCCCCAGATGGACCGCGACCTCCGGCGGCAGCCGGTCGCGCAACGCGTGCAGCGTGACCCGCAGCGCGACATAGGCGCGATGACGATCGCCGGTGCCGATCTTGCCCATCAGCGATTTCAGCCAGGCATTGGTTTGGTGCATTGTGGAATCGAACACCTCGACGCCGGTGATCGACATGGCTGTGGCCTCCCGCTTATCGCTCGATCGTCACTGGTACGGCCGGGCCAAGGGGCCGACATTGACCTCGATCAACGGAGAAGGTCTCGAAGGGCGATGCGTGCTCCTCACAGGGCTCCTGAAGGCGGTATCGGCGGCAACCTGCCGGGGCGCATGGCGCGCTATGTGCGTCTCGCGACCACGCTGGGGCAGTTCATCGCCCATCTGGCCGGCGAGCGCTATCTCGGGGCCGGATCCGATGCCGCGCTGGCGAGCGAGCTCAAGCAATCGCTCGGCCGGCTGCGCGGACCAGTGGTCAAGGTCGCACAGCTCCTTGCAACGGTGCCGGGCGCACTGCCGTCGGCTTACGTCGCCGAGCTGCTGGAGCTGCAGTCCCAGGCGCCGCCCATGGGGCCGGCCTTCGTCAGGCGCCGCATGTCAGGCGAGCTGGGTCCGGAATGGCAGCAGCGCTTTCGCAGCTTCGAGCAGACGGCGGCGGCCGCCGCCTCCCTCGGCCAGGTCCATCGTGCGATCGGCCTTGACGGCACCAAATTCGCCTGCAAGCTGCAATATCCCGACATGGACAGCGCGGTCGAGGCCGACCTGCGCGGGCTGGATCTGGCCCTTGGCGTGCTCCAGCGCTATGAGCGCGCTCTGATCATGGACAGCGTGAGGGACGAGCTGGAGGCACGCCTGCGCGAGGAGCTCGACTACGCGCTCGAGGCGCGCCACATGGCGCTCTATCGCGACATGTTGTCGAACGAGCCGCAGATCAGCGTGCCCGAGGTTGTCCCAGAGCTCAGCACGCGACGCCTTCTGACCATGACCTGGCTCGAAGGCGAACCGCTGCTGACGCGCAGCACCGCGTCGCGCGATCAGCGCGCGCATCTCGCCTCGACCATGTTTCGGGCCTGGTATGTGCCGTTCTTCGAGTACGGCGTGATCCACGGCGATCCGCATCCGGGCAACTACACCGTCCGTTCGGATGGTGGCCTCAACCTGCTGGACTTCGGCTGCGTTCGTATCTTCCCGCCGGCCTTAGTGGGCGCGGTGATCGACCTGTACAACGCCGTGCGCACCGGTGATCGGGAGCTTGCGAGGCGGGCGTATGAGACGTGGCACTTTCGCCATCTGAGCGAGGAGGCGCTCGATGCGCTCAACATATGGGCGCAGTTCCTGTTCGAGCCCCTGCTCGAGGACCGGCCGCAGACCCTCGGTCCGCTCACCGACGAGATTCACGGGCGTGATACGGCCGAGCGCGTGATCGCCGAGCTGCACCGCGCTGGGGAGGTCGAGGTACCCCGCGAGTTCGTCATCATGGACCGGGCGGCGATCGGGCTTGGCGCCGTGTTCCTGCGGCTTCAGGCCGAGGTCAACTGGCACCGCCGGTTCAACGAGCTGATCGCAACCTTCAACCTGGAGGCGCTCGAGCGGCGCCAGGCCGAGATACTACGGCGTCACGATCTCAGCCTGCCCATCTGAGCTAGCTGCCCTGCGCCTTGCGCCACGCCGAGTAGCCTCCGGCGAGCGAGGCGACGTCGGTGTAGCCCATGTCGTGCAGGGTTTTGGCGGCGAGCGCCGAGCGACCACCCGTGCCGCAATAGAGAATGATGCGCCGGTCCGGCCGTAGCGCCTGGTCGTACATCGGGCTTTCCGGATCGGCTTTGAACTCGAGCAGGCCGCGCGAGACGTGTACCGAGTCGGGGATCGCGCCATCGCGCTCTCGCTCCGCCTGATCGCGCACGTCGACCAGCAGCGCTTCACCGTCTTCGAGATGATAGGCGAGATCCGGCACCGAGACCGTCTCGATCACGGCATTGGCCTCCGCCAGCATCACCTTGAAACCGCGCTTGAGCATCGGATTCCCCCTCCCGGAGCCGCGTACGCCGATAAGCTACACTAGCTGTCGGCCGGCGGCACAGGTTGATTTCGGTCAATGCGGACCGGCGCACGGCCAGACGACCGCGCGCCCGGTGCGCCGAGTGACGGAAGCTCAGCCCCGCGGCTGGGGGACGATCCGCATGTAAGGCTTGGGCGCCTTCCAGCCGCCCGGGAATTTTTGCTTGGCGGCCTCGTCCGAGACCGACGGCACGATGATCACGTCGTCGCCGTCGTTCCAGTTGACCGGCGTCGCGACCTGGTGCTTGGCGGTCAGCAGCAGCGAATCCAGCGCGCGCAGGATCTCGGCGAAGTTGCGGCCGGTGCTCATCGGATAGGAGATCACCAGCTTCACCTTCTTGTCGGGACCGACGATGTAGACGTTGCGCACGGTGGCGTTGTCGGCGGGCGTGCGCCCGGCGGCGCCGCCGCTGGTCTCGGCCGGCAGCATGCCGTAGAGCTTGGCGATCTTGAGGTCGCTGTCGCCGATCATCGGGTAGTTCGGCGCCTGGCCCTGGGTTTCCTCGATGTCCTTCGACCAGCGCACGTGGTCGTCGACCGAATCGACGCTCAGTCCGATGATCTTGCAGTTGCGCTTGTCGAACTCGAGCTTGAGCTTGGCCATGTGGCCGAGCTCGGTGGTGCAGACCGGCGTGAAGTCCTTCGGGTGCGAGAAGATCACGCACCAGCTGTCGCCCACCCAGTCGTAGAAGCTGATCCGACCGGCCGTGGTCTCGGCCTGGAAGTCGGGTGCCGTTTCGTTGATCTGCAGCGTCATGACGGTTCCCCAGTGGCAGTTGCACTCAAGCAGGCATGCGGCCAGCAAGCCAGCGGGTTACGTGCCCATGCCTGTTTGCAGCTCTTCTAGCCGCAACATTGTTTCAGCGCGATGTCTGTGTGCGCCGACTCTGTAACAAACATGTCAGCGCCCGTGCGGCGGGTCGGGCAGAATCATTAGATCGAGATCGTCCTGCCGACAAGAGGTCGTACGCGCGGCTAGCGCCACATCGCGCGCAGCCGCGCGCCGATATTTACCGGCTTGAGATCATGCCCCATGTCGGTCTGCCAGGGTGGTGCCAGGCCATGCCGCTGCACATCGAACCGCTCGAGCAGCCCGTCCGGGATGAAGCGCGAGCGCGGCGCATGCAGGTAGCGATCGCCGTGTCGCCCCTGGCCGTGGCGGTAGAAGCGCTGCGGATGGATCAGATGCAGCTCGTCCCTGGCCCGGGTCATCGCGACGTAGAGAAGCCGCCGCTCCTCCTCGATCTCCTCGACCGTGTCGGTTGCCATGTCGGACGGAATGCAGCCGTCGACCACGTTCAGGATGTAGACGGCCTGCCACTCCTGGCCCTTGGCCGAATGGATGGTCGAGAGGATCAGGTAGTCCTCGTCGCGATGCGGCGGGCCGGCCTCGTTACCGATCGCCTGCGGCGGGTCCAGCGTGAGGTCGCAAAGGAACCGCTCGCGGCTCGCATGGCTCGCCGCGATCTGCTCGAGTTGATCCAGGTCTGCCTGCCGCGCCCAGGGGAAATCGTACAGGGCGGCGAGCAGCGGATCGTAGAAGGCACGGACGCACCCGAGCTGGCCCTGCCACAGGCGATCGCCCGCCAGATCGCGCATCAGCCGCGCCAGACCCGGCCACAGCTCGGCGGCCGCCGCCGGTGCGGCAAAGCCCTCGAGCGCCGCGAAGTCGTGCCTGCCCGCCTCCATGGCGAGCAAGGCCTTACGCGCGGTCGCCGGCCCGATGCCAGGCAGCAGTTGCAGCACGCGGTAGGCGGCGACCTGATCGCGCGGGTTTTCCGCCCAGCGCAAGATCGCCAGCACGTCCTTGATGTGGGCCGCCTCGAGGAACTTGAGACCGCCATATTTGACGAACGGGATGTTGCGGCGGGCGAGTTCGACCTCGAGCGGGCCGCTGTGATGGCTGGTGCGAAACAGCACGGCCTGCTGGCGCAACGCGATCCCCGCCTCGCGGTGCTCCAGGATGCGTTCGACCACATAGGCGACCTGGCCGACATCGTCGCGCACGGTCGCGAGCACCGGCTTCTGCCGCGATCGCCGCTCGGAGAACAGGTTCTTGGTGAAGCGCTCCTGCGCCAGGCCGATCACGGCGTTGGCCGCGGCCAGGATCGGCTGGGTCGAGCGGTAGTTCTGCTCCAGGGTGGCAATCGCCGCGGGCGGATCGAAGCTGCCCGGAAAATCCAGAATGTTGCGCACGCTCGCGGCGCGAAAGCCGTAGATCGCCTGGGCATCGTCGCCGACCACGGTGACGCCGCGGCCATCAGGCTTCAGCTTGAGAATGATCGAGGACTGCAGCGCATTGGTGTCCTGATATTCGTCGACCAGCACGTAGTCGAACCGCGCCGCGACGTCAGCTGTCAGCACCGGCAGCGACATCAGCTGCTCCCAGTAAAGCAGCAGATCGTCGTAATCGAGCACGCTCTGGCGTTGCTTGGCCTCGACGTAACCGGCGAACAGGGCTTTGAGCTCGACCTCCCAGTCACTGCACCAGGGAAAGGCCTTGCGCAGGACCAGGTCCAGCCGCTGCTGCGCGTTGACCGCATAGGAGTAGATCGCGAGACAGGTGGCCTTCCTGGGAAAGCGCCGCTCCTTCTGGCTGAGACCGTGCTCATCACGGACCAGGTCGATCAGATCGGCCGAATCGCTGCGATCGAGCACCGTGAAGCCGGGATCGAGACCGATCTGCTCGGCATACAGCCGGAGCAGGCGGGCGCCGACCGCGTGGAAGGTGCCCGACCACAAGCTCGCGCCGTAAGGCACGGCCGCGCCGCTGCGCAGCTGGTCGCAGATCTGCTCGGCCCGGCGGATCATCGCCTCTGCAGCGCGGCGCGTGAAGGTGAGCAGCAGGATTCGGCGCGGATCGGCGCCGTTCAGGATCAGATGCGCGACCCGGTGCGCGAGGGTGTTGGTCTTGCCGGATCCGGCGCCGGCGATCACCAGAAGGGGCGGTCCGGGCTCGAGCCTGCCCTCGCTGAGCACGCCGAAAGTGACCGCGGCATGTTGCGCCGGATTCAGTATGGTGTCATGTGATGCGTTGTGCACCAGATCGTCATAGCGCAAGCAGGTGCGACCCGCCAAGCCTGATCCGTGTACGGTTCAGGCGCCTTGCATCTCCGCTGCCGCGTCGACGGCCGCCGGCACGACCTCGACCGCCACGTCGATCTTGTGCTCGCCACCACCCAGAATCACGCCGACGATCGGGCTGACGTCGCCGTAGTCACGGCCCCAGGCGACCGTGACGTGCTGGTTGCCCGGCACGACGTCGTTGGTCGGATCGAGATCGAGCCAGCCATAGGCTGGCAGCCAGACCGAGAGCCAGGCATGCGAAGCGGCGGCGCCGCGCAGCCTATCGACACCCTCACGCGGCCGGGTCACTAGGTAGCCGCTGACATAGCGCACCGCGAGGCCGAGCCGGCGCATCACCGCGATCTGAAAATGCGCGAAATCCTGACAGACCCCGCGGCGCTCGGCGAACACTTGATCGACCGGGGTCGATATCGAGGTGGCGCCCGGCTCGTAGACGAAATCGCGGTGAATCCGCGCCGTGAGGTCGCGGGCGGCATCGAACAACGGACGGCCCGGTGCAAACGATGGCGTGGCGTAGCTGGTGAGATCGCCACTCGTCCGGGCGTAGGGCGACGCGAAGGTGAACTCCACGATCGCGAGCCCCTGCGTCGATCGATCACCGGCCAGCTGCTCGACCGCACGCTCCCACGGCAAGGTCGCGTCCGGCTGGGGCGGATCGGTGGCACACACCTCGACCAGGCTCCGGCTGTGGAACGAAAGCTCGGTGTGCGATTCCTGAACGGTCAGATGGGTGACCGGATTGCCGAAGTAGTCGACGTCGTCGGCCGAGGAGGCCGGCGCGGGCGCGACCTCGAGAGCGCTGCGATGGCAGCGCTGATGCTCGCAGGCGCGCGGCGTCAGATGCAGCACATGGTGCGAAATCGAGGTCGCCACGCTATAACGATAGCGAGTGTGATGGCTGACCTCGTAGATCACGGCTCGCCCATCACGGTTCGATTCGGGCCGACGCGATCGAGGTGAAGTGCGTTTCGGCGTGCGCGAAGTGGCTGCGGCAGATCACCTCGGACAGCTCGGGCAGCGCACGCGCCAGACGACCGAGCAGATCCGTCAGGCTCGGCCGCGGCGCCTGCTGCTCGGTGCCGGCCAGGACCCCGGGATCGACCAGGCGCAGCTCGGTCAAGAGCGGCATCACGATGCGCTGCGCCGGGCTGTAGTGCGGGCCCTCGCCTCGGCTGTCCGGCAGACGTTGAAGGTGCGCATCGATCTCGACCAGCTGAAAGGCGACCGCACGCGGATTGGTCTCGTCGAGCAGCAGAAGATCGAGCACCGGCGCCAGAAGCGGCGTCATCAGATAGCGCGAGCGGTAGGTCATCGAGCTGTCGGCGAGCTCGAGGAGCAGCGGCAGCGTGCCGCTGGCGATCAGATCCTCGCGGTCGAGCAGAAGGCCGCGCATCAGGTCGACCACCTGGCCGGCGCGCTCGACGCGGCGGCCCATATCCAAGAAGCGCCACGCGAAGTTGCGCGTCATGTTCTCGGACTCGGTGCCGCTGAATGCGGTCAACAGGCGCAGGCCCTCATCGAGCACATCCAAGGTCGGGCCGTCGATCAGCTGCTCGGGCAAGCGACGGACGCCGTTCGCCGCACACAGCGTAGAAAGCATGCGCCATGCGTCCTGCGAGATCTGATCGCGCGCCAGAGTCGCCGTCCGATGCAGGTGGTCGAGGGTGTCGCACAGGCCGTACGGCCGATCGAGGCTCAGCGCCAGGGCGGCCAGCTGCCGCTCGATCCGGCCGAGCGTGCCGGTCTCGCGCTTTGGGTTACGCTCGAGCGGCGCCTTCTGCAGCAGCACATCCAGGAGACGCTCGAGCAGTGCCGGCGTCTGGCTCGGCCCGACATCGACCACCAGGCGCGTGACCACGCTGCGCAGCCCGCGGATCATGGCCTCGGCGCGTTCGGCATTGCGGCCGAGCCAGTAGAGATTGTCAGCGGTACGGCTCAGCAGGTCCCTGCCCGTGCGACGTAAATGCACCGTGCTGATGGTCGATTTCAGCAGGCTCACCGGGTTCGGGTGTGGTTCCTCGGACAGCACCCAGCAGTCCTTGCTGCCGTGACCGCTCGGCAGCTCGTACGTGGTCGTGCCGCCGGCCATCCGGACCAGACCGCCGGGCATCACGCTGTAGCCGCTCCGCGTCCTGCCGACGAACAGGCGTAACGCGCAGCGCACGGGTATCAGTTCGTTCTCGTGCCGCGCCGGGGCCGTGGCCAGCGCGAGCGGCGGGCGCGCGACGTAGCGATGCCCCTCGCGCTCGAGCCGGTGTAGCAGTGCATCACGATCGTCGCTCTGCAGGGGGGTGGCAGCGCCGCGGGCGGGCAGAATCGACAGCTCTCCCAGCCGTTCCATGGCCTCGCTGCGGGACGCGTGGTCGCCGCACCACAACGACGGCGCCTGCTCGAGCAGAAGCTCCTCACCGAGCAGCCGGCGGCAAAGCTCGGGCAGAAACGATGTCAGCCCACGACTTTGGACGAGCCCGCTGCCAAGCGCGTTGGCGATGACCACGCGCTCGCGGCGGGCGGCACGCGTCAGGCCAGCCACCCCGAAGCGTCCGCGACCGTCCAGCTCGAGTGGGTCGCAGTCGCGGCCGGGCACGCGGCGCACCACGAGGTCGACGCGCTGCAGGCCGTCCAGCGTCTTGAGGTACAGCTGGTCGTCGCGCACGGTGAGATCGGCACCCTCGACCAGGGTGTAGCCGAGATAACGGGCGATGTAAGCGTGGCCGAAATAGGCTGGATAGGACGGCCCTTGCACCAGCACGACCACCCGGCCGTCATCGCGATCGAGCATCCCGAACAGGTCGTCGCGCTGGGTCTGGAAGAATCCGGCGAGGCGCTCCACCGGGCAGTCGCGGAACAGCTCGGCGAAGCCGTGCGAGAGGGCGACCCGGTCGGCGACCGTCTCGCCGGTGCCGGACGGCGTCTCGGTCTGATCGGCGAGCACCAGCCAGCGGCCATCGGCCGTGCGCGCGACGTCGGCGGCGTAGAGCAGCAGGCTCGGACGCTTGTGGCCCTCGTGCCGGACCCAGGGCCGCAGAAAATCCTCACTGCCGAACACCAGGGCCGGCGGCAGGAGACCCTGCTGGAGCAGGTTCGCGCTGCTGTACAGGTCGGCCAGGATGCTCTCCAGGAGGCGCGCGCGCTGGATCGCCCCCGTGGCCAGATAACTCCAGTCGGCCGACGCCATGACCAGCGGGACTGTGTCGAGCTGGCCGGCCGGGGCCGGATCGTCGGGGTCGGCGTGAACGTTGAAGGCGATGCCGCTGTCGCGCAGCAGGCGGGCCGTCGCCTGCTCCCGCTGGCGCCGCTCTTCCGGCGCAAGGGCTGCGAGCGCGCCGATCAGCTGTTGCCAGTGCTCGCGCAGGCGGCCATCGGGCGTCACCATCTCGTCATAGACGCCCGGCACCGGCCGGTAGCCCGCCAGCAGCTCCTGGGCCGTGTCGGTCGTCGGCAATGGCTCGGAGATCTGCACCGCTTCGCCTCGCTCAGTCAAACCGGCGAAGATCCAAGGTATAGGGAAAATCCGGGTTCACGGCGGCGGCATCGACCGCCATCGGCGACGCCGCATGCCCGAAGTCCTGAAAGCGCGCCAGGCGGCGACCCTCCGCCTCGTAGGCGTTCAGGGGCAAGGTCTCGTGGCTGCGCCCGCCGGGATGGGCGACGTGGTAGGTGCAGCCGCCGAGCGATCGGTTCGCCCAGCGATCGACCAAGTCGAACGCCAGGGGCGTGTGAACACCGATGGTGGGGTGCAGGCAGGACGGCGGCTGCCAGGCCCGAAACCGCACACCGGCGATCGCCTGGCCGCGCTGGCCGGTCGGCGACAGTGGCAGAGGCCGGCGGTTGCAGGTCACGGCATGGCGGTCGGGGTTCAGGCCCCGCACCAGCACCTGCAGGCGCTCGAGCGAGCTGTCGACATAGCGTGCCGTGCCGCCCGCCGCGTCCTCCTCGCCCATCACATGCCAGGGCTCGAGCGCCGTGCGCAGCTCGAGCTGCACGCCGCCGTACTCGACCGCGCCACAGACCGGAAAGCGGAACTCGAAATGCGGCCGGAACCAGGCCTCCTCGAAGGCGAGGCCGGCAGCACGCAAATCGGCCAACACGTCCTGGAAATCCGCCCAGACCATATGCGGAAGCATGAAACGATCATGCAGCGCCGTGCCCCACCGGGTCAGTCTGGCGCGATAAGGCTGTTGCCAGAACCAGGCGATCAGCGCACGCAGCAGCAGTTGCTGGGCGAGGCTCATGCGGGCGTGCGGCGGCATCTCGAAGCCGCGGAACTCGATCAGGCCGAGCCGTCCGGTCGGCCCGTCAGGCGAATAGAGCTTGTCGATGCAGATCTCGGTGCGATGCGTGTTGCCGGTGACGTCGACCAGGAGGTTGCGGAACAGGCGATCGACCAGCCAGGGCGGCGCCGGCTCGTCTGGCGCCGGCGTCTGCGCCAGGGCGATCTCAAGCTCGTAAAGGCTGTCGTTGCGCGCCTCGTCGACCCGCGGCGCCTGGCTGGTCGGGCCGATGAACAGGCCCGAGAACAGGAACGACAGGGACGGATGGTTCTGCCAGTAGGTGATCAGGCTGGCCAGAAGGTCCGGCCGGCGCAGGAACGGGCTGTCGGCGGCGCTCGGGCCGCCAACCACGATGTGATTGCCACCGCCCGTGCCGGTGTGGCGGCCATCCAGCATGAATTTTTCGACCGAGAGGCGGGCGAGCCTGGCCTCCTCATAGAGGGATTCGGTGATCTCGATCTGCTCGCGCCAGCTCAGCGCCGGCTGGATGTTGACCTCGATCACGCCGGGATCGGGCGTGACCTTGACGGCGTCGAGGCGCGGGTCGGCGGGCGGCGGATAGCCCTCGACCCGAACCGGCAGCGCCTGGGCCTGCGCCGTATCCTCGATCGCCTCGACCAGGGCGCAGAAGTCGTCAGCACTCTCGGTCGGCGGCAGGAACACGTTCAGATGACCCTCGCGGACTTCGAGCGCGAGCGCGGTGCGCACCGGCTCCGGTTCCTTGTCGGCGGATGGTACCGCGGCGCGCGCGTCGGTGCGCGCCTGGAACACCGGCGCGCGGACGGGCAAGGCCGCATGAGCGGCGAACGGGTCGAGCGGGTAGACATGCGGCCAGTCGCTCGGTGCGAGCTCCGGCAGGTCTCCGAGCGGCAGCCGGTAGCCGATGGCCGAATTGCCGGGCAGCAGGATCAGCCGACCGCCCCGCAGTGGCCAGCGCTCGCTCCGCCAGCCATGCCCCCCGGGCCAACGACCGTCACGGCTCTGCCAGGGCTGGATCGGCAGCACGAAGCCGCGCGGCAGGCCAAGGCCCGGCACGAACAACCCGCTGCCCGCATCCTGTTCGTCGATCTCCCGGCCCAACGGGTTTTCGTACGCCGGGATCAGGTAGTCCGCCTCCAGGCCCAGGCGCTCGGTCAGGCCGTCGGCAAATCGCCTGGCACCTTCGACGGTGACCGCTTCCTCGGGTGGATGCTCCGAGATCAGGGCGGAATCGCGCCACAAGGGGACGCCGTCGCGGCGCCAATAAAGCGCAAAGGACCAGCGCGGCAGCTCCTCGCCCGGGTACCATTTCCCCTGGCCGAAATGCAGCAGGCTGGCCGGTGCGAAGCGATCGCGCAGCCGGTGCACCAGCGCGGCGCCGCAGGCGCGCTTGTGCGGGCCGTCGGCCGCGGTGTTCCATTCCTCTGCATCGGGATCGTCGATGCCGACGAAGGTCGGCTCGCCGCCCATGGTCAGACGGACGTCGCCTTCGGTCAGCCTCCGATCGACCGCGTCGCCGGCGGCGACGATTGCGCTCCACTGCTGCTCGCTATACGGCATGGTGACGCGCGGCGTCTCGAGAATCCGGGCGATCCGCATGTCGAAGTGGAATTCGACCTCGGCCGGACCCGCGCTGCCGGTAATCGGCGCTGCATTCTGCGGGTCGGGCGTGCAGGCCAGGGGGATGTGGCCTTCGCCCGCGAACAGCCCCGAGGTGGGATCCAGGCCGACCCAGCCGGCGCCCGGCAGATAGACCTCGGCCCAGGCGTGCAGGTCCGTGAAGTCCTGGGCCGCGCCGGACGGGCCGTCGAGCGCCGCGACATCGGGCTTGAGCTGGATCAGATAGCCGGACACGAAGCGCGCGGCCAGGCCACGGTGGCGCAGGATCTGGACGAGCAGCCAGGCGGTGTCGCGACAGGAGCCGCGGCCGAGATCAAGGGTCTCCTCGCAGCTCTGGATACCCTCCTCCAGACGGATCACATAGTCGATCTCACGCTCCAGGCGGCCGTTCACCTCGACCAGGAACGGCACCGTGGCCTCTGGCGTTTGTGGGATCGAGGCAATCAGTTCACCCAGGCGAGGGCCGGCCGGCGCCACCTCGAGATAAGGCTCGAGATCCTTCTTGAGCAGCGGCTCGTAGGCAAACGGCACCGACTCCGCGGCGGGCTCCAAGAAGAAGTCGAAGGGATTGATCACCGCGATGTCGGCGACCAGACCGACCTCGATGGCAAAGCGCGTGGTGGGCTCGGGAATCAGCAGTCGGGCGAGATAGTTGCTGTGCGGATCTTGCTGCCAATTGAGGAAGTGCTGCTTGGGCTCGATCTCCAGGCTGTAGCTCACGATGCGCGTGCGGCAGTGCGGTGCAGGCCGCAGACGAATGATCTGCGGACCCAGCTCGGTCGGCCGATCATAGGCGTAGGTCGTGCGATGCTGCAGCGCAACGTGTAGAGCCATGGCCACCCACTGACGCTTAGGGATGTTGTGGGTGAGAACATGCCGCGATGCACTCTTCCGGTCAAAGCGTAACCGCAGCCATGGCCGAGCCAGCGACTCGGTCGCGGGCAGGATCTTCAGACCCGCCCGCTCGCAGGCGCACGATCAGGAGAAGAACTGGCCCCCATTCGCCGAGATCGTCGAACCGGTCAGGAATCCGGCCTCGTCGGACGCGAGGAACAGGACGCACCGGGCGACCTCCTCGGGCTCGCCGAGCCGGCCGACCGGGATGTGCGGCAGAATTTTGGTCTTGAGCACTTCCTCAGGGACGGCGCGCACCATCTCGGTGCCGATATAGCCCGGACAGATGGCGTTGACCGTGATGCCCTTGGCCGCGCCTTCCTGCGCGAGTGCCCGGGTGAAGCCGATGTCGCCCGCCTTGGCGGCCGAGTAGTTGACCTGGCCGATCTGGCCCTTCTGGCCGTTGATCGAGCTGATGATGACGATCCGCCCGAAGCCGCGCTCGCGCATGCCCGGCCAGATCGGATGGGTCATGTTGAACACGCCGGAGAGGTTGGTATCGATGACCTCGTTCCATTGCGTCGGCGTCATCCGGTGGAACATGACATCGCGCGTGATGCCTGCATTGTTGACCAGCACCTCGACCGGACCGAGATCGGACTCGACCTGCGCGATTCCCGCAACGCAGGCGTCATAGTCCGCGATCGACCATTTGTAGACCGGGATTCCGGTCTCGTTCCTGAACGTTGTCGCCGCCTGGTCATTGCCTGCGTAGTTCGCAGCGACGTTGTAGCCGGCATCCTTCAGAGCCTTGGAAATTGCGGCGCCGATACCGCGCGAGCCCCCGGTGACCAGTGCAACCCGTGCCATGCAACGTCTCCCTCTTGTATTCCCCCGCGGGCGGCCTTCCCGCTGCCGTCCCGATCCTGGACAATCGCATCCCGGCGCCAAGCGCCATGCCCCTATCTGCCGCCTGCGATGACCCAGCGCAACGCCTTATCGCACGATGATCTCCGGCCCCATCAGCAAGGTCGGCAGGAAGGTGGACAACCACGGCACGTAGGTTACCAGGATCAGGAAGACGAACATGATCGCGAGCCATGGCAAGGCGGCGCGCACCACCCGCATCATGGACATCTCGGCCACGCCCGAGGTGACGAACAGATTGAGCCCGACCGGCGGCGTGATCATGCCGATCTCCATGTTGACCACCATGATGATGCCGAGGTGGATGGGGTCAATGCCGAGCGAGATCGCGATCGGAAACACCAGTGGTGCTACGATCACGATCAGCCCCGACGGCTCCATGAACTGACCGCCGATCAGAAGGATCAGGTTCACGATCACCAGGAACATCACCGGCCCGAAGCCGGCATCGAGCATCGCCGCCGCGATCGATTGCGGGATCTGCTCTTCGGTCAGGACGTGCTTCAGGATCAGGGCGTTGGCGATGATGAACAACAGCATGATCGTGGTCTTGCCGGCCTCGAACAGGGCGTGCTTGGTGTCCGGGTGGACAAAGACCATGATCAGGCTTTGAGGGCGTGAGAGGATCGAATGGCGGTGATCGCCATCACCCTTGAGCGGGCCCATGTCCCGGTAGACGAAGTTGGCGATGAAGAAGGCGTAGACGGCGGCGACCGCGGCCGCCTCGGTCGGCGTGAACACGCCGCCATAGATGCCACCCAGAATGATCACGATCAGCAACAGGCCCCAGATCGCATCCCGGCCCGAGGCCAGGATCTCGCCGATGCCCGCCCACTCCTGCGCCGGCAGACCGCGGATCTTCGCGGTCACATAGATGCCGACCATGAGCATCAGGCCGGCGACGATCCCAGGAATCACGCCGGCCATGAACATGCGCCCGACCGACACGTCCACGGCCGAGGCGTAGACGACCATCACGATCGAGGGCGGGATCAGGATGCCGAGCGTGCCGGCATTGCAGATCACGCCGGCGGCGAAGTCCTTGCTGTAGCCGACCTGGCGCATGCCCGCGATCACGATCGTGCCGATCGCCACGACGGTCGCGGGCGAAGAGCCGGAGAGCGCCGCGAACAGCATGCAGGCGAACACGCCGGCAATCGCGAGACCGCCCTGAACGTGGCCGACACAGGCGATCGCGAAGCGGATGATCCGCTTGGCGACGCCACCCGTCGACATGAAGGTCGAGGCGAGGATGAAAAACGGGATGGCCAGCAGCGTGTAATGGCCGGCGAAGGCATTGAACAGGGTCTGGGCGATCGAGCCGAGCGAGCTGTCGGAATAGACCAGAAGGAACAGGACCGAGCTCAGGCCCAGCCCCACCGCAATCGGCACGCCGATCAGCAGCAGGCCGATCACCATCGCGAACAGGAAGGCGACGTCCATGACGGCGGCCTAGCGCTCCGCCTCGGGCGTCACCTCGGCGAGCAGCTCCTCGGCCTCGTGGCTGGCGATGATCATGTCGGTCTGGCCGGCGATCACCTTGAAGGCCAGCTGCGCGAAGCGGAAGGTCAGCAGGGCCATGCCGATCGGCAACGCCGCGTAGGGGATGAAGCGGGGAAGCTTCTCATACGCCTCGCCCTGGTTCATCGAATCCTCGATGAACCGCAGGAAGCCCGGCATCGGAATGTCGTTGACCTCGTACCAGGCCTGATCGTTGAGCGTGCCGTCGAGCATCGGCAGCGCGGCGAACGGCGCCCAGAAGTTCCAGGCCCCGATCAGCAAGAGGACGCTGTACAGGAGGCAGGCGGCCACCGCGATCAGCGCGAGCACCCGGCGCACAATGGGCGGTACGGCGGTCAGCACCACGTCGACGCCCAGATGAGCGCGGGTCTTGACGCAATAGGACGCGCCGATCAGGACCAGCCAGGCGAACAGGAACACCGTGGCCTCCAGCGCCCAGAGGATGTTGGCGTTGAAGGCGTAACGCGCGACCACGTTGGCGAAGGTGATCACCGTCATCAGACCGAGAATGACGGCGATCAGGGTCTCCTCGATGCCGTCGATCGCGCGCCCGAGCCTCGTCCTCGGTTCGGGGTGCACAGCGCCCTCCCTTTCGCAAAGAGCCGAGCGGAGCCCGGTCCAGCCCCGATCGTCGGGGGGACCGAGGCTCCTCGAGGGTGGTCAGTTGACGGTGTTCGCGGCCTGCGCGGCGGCCAACAAGTCGGCGCCGATGTCGTCCTCGAACTGCGCCCAGACCGGCTTCATCGCATCGACCCACATCTGGCGCTGCTCGGGCGTCAGGGTGCGCACGACCCCGCCGGCATCGATCATGGCCTGCTTGGCCTCCAGATCGACCTTGGTGGATTCGGCGTTCCGCTGTTCGGTCACCTCCTTGAGGATCGTCGCAAACTGCTCCCGGACATCGTCCGGCAGCCCGTCCCACCAGCTCGTCGAGGTCACCACGAGATAGTCGATCACGCCGTGATCGGTCTGGGTGGCGCCGTCCTGAACCTCGAAGAATTTCTGGCCGTAGATGTTGGACCAGGTGTTTTCCTGGCCATCGACGACGCCGGTCTGCAGGGCGCCGTAGACCTCCGAGAACGCCATCTTCTGCGGATTGGCGTCGAGCGCCTCCATTTGCGCGACCAGCACGTCCGAGGGCTGGACACGGAACTTGAGACCGGCGGCATCGGCCGGCACGAGCAACGGCTTGTTGGCCGAGAACTGCTTCATGCCGTTGTGCCAGAACGCGAGGCCCAGGAGACCGCGACGCTTCATCGAATCCTTGAGCGCCTGCCCGTCCGCGGAGTTCTGGAACCGGTCGACCGCGTCGATGTCCTCGAACAGGAACGGCAGGTCGAAGAGGCGCATTTTCTTGGTGAACTTCTCGAATTTCGACAGCGACGGCGCGGCCAGCTGGACATTGCCCGCGAGCATGGCCTCGAGCACCTTGTCGTCGTTGTAGAGCTGCGTGTTCGGGAAGACCTGCATACAGGCCTTGCCATTCATCTCGTCGTTGACCCGCTGCGCCAGCAGCTCGGCCGCGATGCCCTTGGGATGCTTGTCGGTGTTGGTGACGTGGCTGAACTTGATGACGATCTCGCCATCCTGGCACGCGTCCTGCGCGATCGCCGCAGTGGTTGTGGCCAGGGTCAGGGCGACGGTCGCTGCCATGAGCTTGTGGACATTCATTGCCATTCTCCCATCCTTTTTCCACACATGACCGTGGTGATTTCTACAGCATCGGTACCTGGCCTCTCAGGTCCGTGCCGGGCGATCATAGCCTCTGACATGCGTTTTGGTCGAATGTCCATCCCTGTTGTCGGTCGGCCTGATCATGAAGCGCGCCTTTCTTCGCCCTGACCGGCGGCGATCGCACCGCGCGAGACGCGACGCCAGTCACCTTGTCACAGCCCCGGTCGACCAGCTAGCTTGGTCGACAGGCGTCGGGGGCCGGTGGCTCGAAGCCACGATCAGATATCCGATCGCCGGGTGCTCCGGGTGCCGCTTGACAGGACCAGCCCCATGCCGTTCATCGCGATGAACCGATTCAAGGTGAAGAAGGGAGCCGAAGCCGATTTCGAGGCCGTCTGGCTCTCTCGCGAGGTCCACCTCGACCAGGTGCCGGGCTTCGTGGAGTTCCATCTGCTGCGCGGCCCCGAACGCGACGACCACGTGCTCTATTCGTCCCACACGGTCTGGGCGAGCGAGCAGCATTTCATCGACTGGACGCGCTCGGAGGCGTTCCGCGCGGCGCACAGGAGCGCAGGTGGCAATAAGCCGCTCTACCTCGACCATCCCGAGTTCGAGGGCTTCACCGTGCTGCAGACCATCACGACTGCCAGGCATCCGACGTGACCCGAGGTCGCGCCTATCGGCTGATCCCCGCGCGCTACCTGGCGGCCTGCGATGCGCCGGCCGGCTGTGTGTCGCGGGAGCTCAAGATCCCGGTGGCGGGACGACCAGGGCATCGTAGGGATGGCGTCTCTTGATCAGGCCACTGTGGGCGAACACGTCCACGGCCACCTCATAGGCGTCGCGCGGAATCTCCGGCGTGGTGGCCCAGTTGCCAAGCCCCTGGTAGAAGGCGATCGTTCGCTCGAGCACGTCGGCATCGATGCCCTCGAAGTATGGCCCTTCGACCCTGGCGATCTCGCTTGCCGGGGTCTCGAGCACCCACGCCTGGGCTTTGCGGTAGGCCCGCATGAACGCCAGGGCCATGTCGCTCGCCAGCCAGCTGCGGGTCGAGCACAGGCTGCTGAAGGCAACCGGCCCGATCGCCTCGCCGACCGAGGCCACGACGTGGCCGATCCCGTCCTTCTCGAGCTGCTGCGGTGCCGGGCCCTGCAGGTGCACGTAGTCGGCCTCGCCGGCAGTGAATGCGGCCACCATCTGCTGGCTCGTGCCGGCATCGAGCGCGTGCACCGCATCAAAGTCGACGCCCTGGCGGTGCAGGGCGAACTTGAACATGGCGAGCGGCTGACCGCCGTGGTCGACCAGCACACGAGCACCCGCGAGCTTGCGCCAGTCAAATGCCGGATCCGGCGCACGCGCGGCGATCAAGAAGCCGTCCCGCTGGTTGATCTGGGCGAAATGCACGATCTCCGACGTCTCGCCGCGCTCGAGCGGCGCAAAGCTCGCCGAGACCGCGGATTGGATCAGATGGACACTGCCGTCGCCGAGCCGGGCACGCGGCACCTCGGTGGGCGATGCGACCGAAAACACGGCATCCAGCCCCTCGGCGGACAGAAAGCCCGCGGCCCTGGTGGCGATCAAGGGGCTGTAAAACGCCGAATAGCGGGAGAACATGATCCTGATCTCGGTCACGACGGCACCTCGCGCGCTGGCTCGAATGGGGATTGCCCTACTGGCGGACTGTCCCTCTATAGCGAGCCCCTGCGCGCTTGTCCCGAGATCAGGGCACCGATTGGCCAGCTCAGGCCTGGGTGGCGCGACCTTGCTCCTCGAGCGGGCCGCGCGATTCGGGCTCCGGTGCGGCGGCGCGCACGGTCAGCACCGTGCCCTCGGCCCCCGTGACCTCCACGATCTGACCCGCAGGCAACTCCGGGCCCGCGACCGTCCAGCTGCTGTCGCCAACCTCGATGCGACCGCGACCGTTGACGATCGGCGTCACCAGGCAAAAGCGCCGGCCGACATAGTGCGACCCGCGCCGGTTCAGGTCCGGATGATCGGTCACCACCGGTCGCATGCGCTGAAACCAGCGCCAGCCCAGCATACTCCCCACCAGCAGGCCGGCATACATCAAAAGCTGAAAGCTGAGACTGAGCCCGGGCCAGACCACCAGGACCAGCCCGACCAGGCCGGCCGCGACGCCGAACCACAGGAACATGAAGCCCGGCGCAAACGCCTCGATGATCACCAGCAGGCCGCCCAGCGCCCACCAGTGCCAGAACGCCGGCTCCATCAGGTGTGGCCGGCGCCGTTGGCAGCCCCGTTGGGCTTACCCATCGCCTCGCGCGCGATCTCGCCGATGCCGCCGAGCGTGCCCAGCAGCGAGGTCGCCTCGAGCGGCAGGAACACCACTTTTTGATTGGGCGAGGTGGCGAACTGGCCGAACGCCTCGACGTATTTTTGCGCGATGAAGTAGTTGATCGCCTGACGGTCACCGTGCGCCAGGGCCTGCGAGAGCATCGCGGTCGCCCGGGCCTCGGCTTCAGCCTGGCGTTCGCGTGCCTCGGCGTCACGAAATGCGGCCTCCTTGCGGCCTTCCGCCTGCAGGATCGCGGCCTGCTTCTCGCCCTCGGATTTCAGGATCTGGGCCTGGCGATCGCCCTCGGCCTCGAGAATGGCGGCCCGCTTGTCGCGCTCCGCCTTCATCTGGCGGGCCATCGAATTGACCAGATCGGTCGGCGGCGCGATGTCCTTGATCTCGATGCGCGTCACCTTGACACCCCAAGGCGTCGTCGCCTCGTCGACCACGTGCAAAAGCTGGGCGTTGATCCGATCGCGCTGGGAGAGCAGCTCGTCGAGGTCCATCGAGCCCATCACGGTGCGCAGGTTGGTCATGGTCAGATTGACGATCGCGCGCTGCAGATTGGTGATCTCATACGCGGCCTTGGCGGCATCCAGGATCTGGAAGAACACCACACCGTCGACCTTGACCATCGCGTTGTCCCGGGTGATCACCTCCTGCGAGTTGACGTCCAGGACCTGCTCCATCATGTTCAGCCTGGCACCGACACGCTCGACGAACGGCGTGATGATGTGCAGCCCCGGCGACAGCGTGCGCATGTAGCGGCCGAACCGCTCGATCGTATACTCCGCGCCCTGGGGAATGGCCTTCACGCCCATGGCCACGAACACCACGGCGATACCGACCGCGACCAGCACGACCAGCGTGAACCCGTCGATACCGAACATGACAACGCTCCCAGGCTTCGCGTCGCGGGCTTATCGCCGCAACGTGGTTAAGGATTGATGAAGATGTTGCGACCAGCCTTGCCCGGGATCGACGGCCTGGGCTAGATCGAGGCGGTGCGTGGTGGCTGCTGCAATCCCATCCAGTCGGAGAGCCGTCCTGAACGAGCACGTTGAGCCGCCGTCCGCGGCGAAGGGTGCAACAGCCGCGACTGCCGTGGGATGGTCCAGCTGGCTGCATCGCCTCTATGCCTGGACCATGGCGCAGGCGGCGAGCCCCCATGCATTGTGGATCCTCGCCCTGATCTCGTTCGTCGAGAGCTCTTTGTTCCCGATCCCCCCAGACGTGCTTTTGATCCCGATGGTGCTCGCCGCGCCGCGCCGCGCCTGGCTGATCGCGGGCGTGTGCACCGTGAGCTCGGTGGTCGGCGGCATGCTCGGCTATGCCATCGGTGCCTTGCTGTTCGATGCGATCGGTCGTCCGGTGCTCGAATTCTACGGCTACCTCGACAAATTCGCCGAGTTTCAGGCCCGCTACAACGAGTGGGGTGCCTGGATCGTGTTCGGCGCGGGGTTGACGCCGTTTCCCTACAAGGTGATCACGATCGCCAGCGGCGTGACGGGGCTGAACCTCACGACCTTCATGATCGCTTCGGTGCTCGCGCGCGGCCTGCGGTTCTTCCTGGTCGCCGCGCTGCTCTGGTACTTCGGCGAGCCGATCAGGCGCTTCATCGAGAACAATCTGGGCTGGCTCACGGTCCTGTTTTTCGTGCTGCTGCTGGGCGGATTCCTGGTCTTGCGGCTGCTCTGAGCGGGACGATCGATGACCACGAACTCTGCTCCGATCGCGCGGACTGCCAGCCTGCTGCTGGCGATCGCAAGCATCGCCATCCTGTTGTCCGTGTTCGGGTTTCAGTATCTGGGCGGCGCTGCGCCCTGCCAGCTGTGCATCTGGCAACGCTACCCCTACGCCGTGCTGATCGTGCTGGGCGCGGTCGGCTATTTCTGGCAGCCGCGGCTGATGCTCGGGCTCTCGTTCCTGGTGCTCCTGGTGGGCGCCGGACTTGCCGGCTACCATTTTGGCGTTGAGGAGGGCTGGTTCGCGCTGCCGACGGGCTGTGCGGCCGGCGGCGACGCCACCAGCGTCGAGGAATTGCGCCGGATGCTGAGCGAGGCGCCGCCGGCCTGCGACCAGGTGCAGTTCATGGTGTTCGGCTGGTCGCTCGCCGCCTGGAATTTTTTGGCGTCGCTCGCCCTTGCTCTGTTCGCCGGCGCTGCTGCGATCAGGCGCTGAGAAGAGATCACCGCAGGGTCTGCCAGGCGATCGTCACCCGGGTCGCCGTGGTCAGCCAGCACAGAGCGCCGAACAGCCAGGCGATCAGAGGGAACCAGACAGGCCACAGACACGCCAGCACGAAGACGAGGATCGTCTCGGTGCCCTCGGTCAGGCCGCCCAGATAGTACAGCGATTTCTTGCCGCGCAGCTCTGTCGTGATGCCACGCTTGGCCGCCATGATGGCAAAGGCGAGGAACGAGGTGGCGGTGCCGATGAAACTGAAGATCAGGAAGGCTGCCGGCAGCGCATTCGCAGTCGGATCCGCCAGCGCGAAGGCGAGCGGCACACCGGCATAGATGATGAAATCGCCGACGATGTCGAGAAAGCCGCCGAGATCGGTGATGCCGCGTTGCCGCGCGAGCGCGCCGTCCAGGCCGTCGAGCAGGCGGTTCAGGAGCAGCAGACCGAGTCCGAGGCCGTAAGACTGCGTGGCGATGGCCGCCATCGCGCCGAGCCCGATCACAAACCCCACCGCGGTCGCCAGGTTGGCCGACCAGCCGTGGCGGGCGAGGGGGCGGCTGAGCCGGTCGAGCGGCGGATCGATCAGACGACGCAAACGGGCATCGAGCATGGCCTCGGGGTGCCGGCAGCGACCGCGGGTCCGCGATCAGGAGATGTCGCGCTTGGCCGGCTTGGCGCCCGCCCCCAGCTGGACGATGCGATCGGGATCGCTCTTTTGCGACGGACGCGCCGCCGCTTGCGCAGCTTCTCGCGTATAGCGGCGCTGCAGCCGGTAGCCGACCACGATGCTGATCGGCAGGCTGATCAGGTAGGCGACGCCAATCGCCAGAAGCGTCAACCACGGCGCGCTCGAGAGCGCCGCCGCGAACAGGCCGACGCCGATCAGGGTCGGCAGGACCCACTCCGGCTTGACCCGCACCACGATCATCTTGATCGAGAAGGTCGGCAGCCGGCTGACCATGAGAACGGAAAGGACCACGGTGAGCGCGGCGTTCAGCATCCAGTTTTGCGGCCAGGCCTGATCGAGGGCGAAGGTTGCGAGCATCGGCATGATCAGGCAGCCCGCCGCCGCCGGTGCCGGCAGGCCCGTGAAGAAGCGGCTCCGCCAGGCCGGCCGGTTGGGCTCCTCGAGCTCGGTGTTGAAGCGCGCCAGTCGCAGCGCGCAGCAGGTCGCGAACAGCAGCGTCAGCGACCAGCCGATGCCCTTCACCTGGTTGAGCGACCAGAGATAGACCAGGAGTGCCGGGGCCACGCCGAAGCTCAGGAAATCGGCCAGCAAATCCAGCTGCGCGCCGAGCTTCGAGGTGATCTTCAGGAGCCTGGCGGAGCGGCCGTCCAGGCCGTCGAACACGCCTGCCACCACGATCAGCGCCAAGGCCAGCTCGAACCGCTGGTCGAGGCCGTAGCGGATCGCGGTGAGCCCGGCACACAGGCTCATCACAGTAAAGATGTTCGGCACCAGA
The DNA here is from genome assembly GCA_963731495.1 of uncultured Alphaproteobacteria bacterium. Classification (GTDB taxonomy): domain Bacteria; phylum Pseudomonadota; class Alphaproteobacteria; order Geminicoccales; family Geminicoccaceae; genus DASUGG01. Next base: position 16,330 of record CAVSVZ010000050.1, on the reverse strand, counting down.
TGAATCAGCGGTTGCGCTCGCAACCGCGCACGCCTGCGTTTCGCCATCATCAGCTGCGCCTCCCGCTGCCGATCGCCCGATTGTGCCTGCCATCGGCCAAGACCGTCTCGCCCGCCACGGCCCGCTGGCCGACCAACACCTGCGGCGCTATGCCTTCCGGCAGATAGACATCGCAGCGACTGCCGAAGCGGATCAGGCCAACTCGCTCGCCTGCATGGACCACCTCGCCCTGCTCGACGAAACGCACGATTCGCCGCGCGATCAGGCCAGCGATCTGGACCAGGCCGATCACCTGCCCCTCATTGGTCTCGATCCGAAACGACTGGCGTTCGTTCTCGTCCGATGCCTTGTCGTCGGCCGCATTGAGGAACTTGCCCGGATGGTAGGCGAGCCTGGTGATCCGCCCACCGACCGGGGCGCGGTTCACGTGCACGTCGAGCACGTTCAAGAACACGCTGATGCAAGTCAGCGGGGCACCGCCCAGCTCGAGCTCGGGCGGAGGCCGGCGCGGCGCGATCGCCTGGACCACGCCGTCGGCCGGACTGACCACAATGCCCTCGCCCTCGGGCGTCACGCGTGCCGGGTCGCGGAAGAAATACGCGATCCAGGCGGTGATCAGCAGGCCGAGCCAGAACAGGGGCGACCAGAGCAGACCCAACAGCACCGCCAGCGCCAGGCTGCCGGCGATGAACGGCCAGCCCGCGCGGTGAACCGGCGCCAGTGCCTCGGTGATGTAGGGCGGCAACGGCACGATGCTGGTTCCCCGGTCGCCGTTGATCCAAGGGCTGTGATGTAGGGTCTGGCAGCGCGCAGGTCAAAGCCGACCCGCGGCTAGGGCAGGCTGCTGCGCATGAACACGCCGTCCAGCTGAAGCTGCCGGCCGAGCTTGCGCTCGAAATAGCCGGGAATGAACAGGTAGGGCGCGAAGCCCGCCGCGGCCAGCTGGTCGATCATCTCGCGATAGCCGACCTCGCCCTCGTAGCAGCGCACCAGCGACATCTCCAGCTGGATGCCGTACAGCCGCACCATGAGGTCGCCCACGCCTGCCAGCACCTGGGGCTCGAAGCCCTGCGTGTCGATCTTGACAAAGACATGATCCTCAGCCGTGAGATAGGGTCGTGCCGCATCTTCGAGCCGGCGGATCGGCACCCGCTCCCGGCGCAGCACGGCCGAAGTCGGCGAGACCTCCCGAAGCAACGCGCTCTGCGGCAGGATCGAGCTCATGTCGGACTCCGCCGACACCTCCAGCTCGATCTCTCCGTCGCGATCGCCGATCGCCATGCGCGGCGCGACCTGCCAGCCGGGATCGGCAGCGGCCCGTCTCGCCAGCATCGCATGGGCGTCCGCCAGCGGCTCGAACGAGACGATCCTGCCGGCAAAGCCCCATGAGCGCAGCATCGCGGCGTATTGACCGACATTGGCACCGACGTCGAGGACACACGAGATCTCGAAGCGCTCGAGCACCGCGACCAGTTGCGCCTCATGCGGCCTCGCCTTCCTGCGCAGGGTGAGATCGTAGCCGAAGCGGCGCGCCAGGCGCTGCAGCAGCGTCATCCTTGCGCTTCGGGCAACGTGAACAGCTCGACCGGCCGCGCGATGCCCGGCAGGTGGTGGGTCCCCAGTGATCGGAAGTGTCCCTGGCACAGGCCGGGCGAACGCGTCGGAGACCAGCACGCTCGGACCGAGCACGCGGCACTGCGCCTCGATGCGCGATGCCAGGTTGACTGCCGGCCCGATCACGGTGAAGTCGAGCCGGTCGACCGCACCGATATTGCCGTACATCACCTCGCCGACATGCAGAGCGATGCCGAACCCGAGCGCCGGCTGGCCGGCCGCACGCAGCTCTTCGTTGAGCTTCAGCCATCGCTTTGCGCGCATCGATCGCGGCCTGCACCGCGCGCCAGCAGGCCCGCTCGGCTTCGAGCGGGAAGATCGCCAACATGGCATCGCCGATGAACTTCAGGATCTCGCCGCCGTGCTGCTCGACCGGTCCGGCCATGCAGTCGAAGAACCGGTTCAGACAGTCCAGGATCTCGTCGCGCCCCTTGGACTCGGACAGCGCGGTGAAGTCGCGAAGGTCGCAAAACCAGATGGCGGCCTGCACCGTCTGACCACTACCCCGCGTGATCTGCCCCTGGAGGATGCGCTCGCCCGCATGGTGGCCGACATAGGTGTCGAGGATATTGATCGCGATGCGCCGATTGAAGTGAATCTCCAGCAGCAGGCTGTACGCCGGCAGCAGATCCTCGATCTGCGCCAGATGGTGGCTCTCAAAGCCGCCGGGCCGGTCGGACGACCAGGTCGTGCCGTGGATCTTGCCGTCGCTGAACGTCATCGGCAATGCCACGTAGTCGGTCAGTCCCTCGTCGCGCAGCTCATGGAATAGGGGGAACGCGAACTCGGCGTCTGGCAGATCGAGCCGCTGTCGGACGGCCCCGGCACCCTCGAACAGGACCCGCATCGGGCTGTGCAGGAACAGCGCGGTGTCCTGGATGCCATGCTTCGCCTGGAAGATGCGCACCTCGTCGGAACCGCGCTGCCAGTAGAAGCCCATGCCGAACAGCTGCGGATGCAGGGTGCGAATGTGGAAGGAGGCGCGCCGCAGGGGTACGCCGGCCTCAACCAGGCGCCGGCTCAGCGCGCTCAGCACCGCGGCACCGCCCGGTAGCTGGCGCGCTTCGCCCATCAGCCAGTCGAGGATCGGACCGGGATGCTTCGGCCAGTGCTCAGCGGAGCGCGGCCGCAGCGCACGCGCCATGGTCACGCGCCGCCAGCCGACCTCTTCTCGAGATCGTTCAGGCGCGCCTTGGCGGCCGTCAGGGCCTGGGTGGTGTGGTGCAGGCGCGAAGCGAGTTCATGCATCACCTCGATACCGATTTGTGGGAATTGCGCCAGGAGCTGGAAAAAATTGTCCTTGGAGACCTTGAGCGTGGTCAAGTCGGTGCTGGCGGTGACGGTTGCCGTGCGCGGCACGTCGCACAGGATCGCGATCTCTCCGATGATGTCGTTCTTGCCGACCGTGGCAACCTTGACCGCGCCGCCGGGCGTGTCGACCAGCACGTCCGCCTGGCCGTCGAGAATGATGTAGGCGGCGTCGCCGAATTCGCCCTGGCGACACACCTCGTCGCCACCCATGAACTCCAGCCGCTCACTGGTGAAGGCCAGGAGTTTGAGCTTGGCCGGCTCGATCTTGGCAAAGATCGGAATGGAACGCAGAACCTCGACGTCTTTGCTCAGACTCATCGAGCCGATCCTCCTCGCTTCATTCGGCGGCAATCAGCCCATGCAGCGCGCTGCCATCTCTGTTGAGTGCCGCATAGTTGCCCTGCTCCACGACCCGGCCACGCTGCATGACCAGCACATGGTCGAACCGCTCGGCCCAGTCACCGCGACTGAGCGCCCAGATGACCGTGCGGCCCGCGAACGCCTCGAGCAGGCCGTCGAGCACGGCCGTCTGCTCGCTCGGGTCGAGCGGTCCGATCGGGTCGTAGGCGATCAGAACCTCGGGTCGCTTGAGGACGGCACGCGCAAGCGCCAGCTTCTGCCGCTGGGCGAGCGAGAGACGAGCACCGCCAACGCCCGCCTGCGCCTGCAAGCCCGCTTCGATGATTCGCTCGCTGAACCCCAGGTCCTTCAGGACCTCCTCGATCAGCTCGCTGATTTGCTCGGTCGCCTGCGCTTGGCCATAGGCGATCTTGCCGAACAGGACATTGTCCTGCACGGATGCGCCGACCGTATACTGCTCGGGACTGAAGAAGGCGACCGCGCCGGCGAGATCGGTCGGCAAGTGCTCGCGAAACAGGCGCCGCGCCTCGATGATCCGCATCTGCAGCGCATCGTCGACCAGACCGAGGCGATGTCGTGCCGGGATCAACTTGAAGGTCAAAGCGATCAAGCGCTCTCGATCGGTCTCGCTCAGGGCGTCGAGCTTGTTCGGATCGATCCGGCCGACCAGGATGCGGTAGTCCGGCAGCTCGTCGGCGCTGATGAAGCTGAACTGACGGAAATACTCGTGGTCCGGGGGCAGGTCGGCGAACAGCTCGACCATGGTGCTCGCCAGCTTGAGACCCACCTCGGCCAGGGCGATGGTCAGCCCGACCTGATCGATCACCTGCCGGACATAGGGATGGGCCGCCAGCCGATCGATCTCGAACGTCGTGCCGATCGGCGAGCCGAACAGGAGGTTCTCGGCCAGGGTGGCATTGCTGTTGTATCGCTCCGGATCGAACGCCTCGACCAGGCGCCCGAGCCGGGGCTCGTTGAGGCGCGCGCCCATAGCCTGGCGCGCCTTCAGAATGCTTGCAGCGAGTTCAGGCTGTTCGTCCGGGTCGACGGTACCGCGCAACCCCATCTGGTAGACGTCGCGATCGAGCCGAACCAGCTCCACTGCATGCACCGCTGCCGCGGCGATCTCTCGCGGATCTCCGATCCCCGCTGCGGCGTAGTCGATCCAGTCGGCCTCGCTGTCGTACGGCGAGTTGCCGGAACGCTCGGCCTCGAGCTGCTCGCGCGCACGCTGCTGGCCATGCCCGTCGTCATGCACCGCCGGTTGCAGCGGTCGATGCTTGAGGCCGTACAGGAGGTTGTCGGCGATCGTTCCGGCGAAGATTTGGGCGGGGTAGCCCACGTAGGTCACGTCGCGCCCGGTCACCGATTCGGCGAACCTTTGCACTTCATGGTCATTGATCAGAACGCGTCCCGCATCTGGCGCGATCAGATTGGCGAGCACCAGCGTCAGCTCTTCCTTGCCGGAGCCGGCCGGCCCGACGATCGCGACGTGCGCCGGCAGCGTCACGCCGAAAGCGGCACCGTCGAGCAATGTGCCGCCGTCGTCCGATGCCAGGCTCAGGTTCACGGCACGCAACTCGCCGGCCCACTCGATCGGCTCCGGCTCGGCGCTCTGCTGCTCCTCGGGCAGAACGCCAGCGGGGTCGAACTGCGCTACGACCTGATCGTACTTGATGTGGACGTCCATCATCATCTGGTAGTAGGCCAGCAGCTCCTTCCAGGGTGAGTAGATCTCTTTCTGCGCGCCGATCACGGCCACCAGAGCGCCGATCGTGAGATCGCCCGTGATGACCAGATAGCCGCCAATCGAAAAGAAGAAGAATGGCCCAAGCTGCGCGAGGAAATTGTTGAAAAACTTGATAAAGAACTTCTTTTTGTAAATGTCGAAGCGTACGTCGAAAACGATGCCAAGCTCTTTGCTAAAACGCGCCCGTTCGTATTGGGTAGCGTCATTGGCACGGATATCGCGCACGCCGGCAACCGTCTCGTTGATCCGTTCCGCGAGGCGCCGGACCACACGAACCCGTTGCTTGGCGAGCAGGTTGACCCGACGTTGCATCCTCGGAACCAGGGCGATCTGCACGGGGTAAAGCGCAATTGCGGCCAGACCGAGGATCGGATCCTGGACGAACATGAACGCCAGGATGGTCAACAGCGTGCCACCTTGGAACGCTGGCAGCGAGAAGGCGTCACCGATGAAGCCGCCGAGCGGCTCGACCTCGGCGTTGATCATCTGGACGATCTCACCGGCGACACGCGGCGAAAGTGAGGTAGCGGAAAGCGCAACACGCGCGAGTACAGGTCGTAGCGCAAGCGCCGCAGCATCCGCTCGCCGACCACGCCCTTGTAGACATTGATGACGTATTTGAAGGCACCGTTGATGAGCACCAGCACCAGGAACAGCCCGCACAGCGCGAACAGATAGCGAACCTGGCTCAGCGTCACCCCGAATACCGTGCGCGTGCCACTATCGGCGAGCGCGTCGTTGATGATGATCTTGGGCAGCTCGAGCGTGTAGTAAAGGAAAGGAAACGAAGCCACGGTCATGACGAGCGCAATGACCTGCGCGCGCGCGCTGTGGCGCAGAATGTACCGGAAGATGCTACGATCCATGGGCCGATGCCCGGTCCCTGCTTGCCTGCTCGCCGCGATCCTAGACGTGACCAATCTAGCCGAATACGTAAGAGTTGACAGCCCATTGTGAAACAGGCCGGGCTGCGTGGGGCCGGCGACGCGCTCTGTTTTTGCGATGGATCAAGGAGGTGGCGCGCGCGTGCCGCTAGATCGCGTACTTATGTGCATGCGCTCGCAACTCATCGGACCTCTTGCAGCCCTCATGCTGGCGATGTCGTCGCCTGCCGTCGCGGCTGACTTCGATGCCGGCTGCCGCGCCTACGACCAGGGCGATTTCGCCACCGCGCTCGAGGAATGGCGGCCGCTCGCGGAGCAGGGCCATGCTCAGGCGCAGTTCCGCATGGGTTGCCTGCTCGCCTATGGCCAGGGCGTGCCTCAGGACCACCAGCAGGCGCTTGCGCTGTTTCGACAGGCGGCCGAGCAGGGCAACGCCGATGCCCAGAACAATCTCGGCGGCATGTACGCGCTCGGCTGGGCAGTCGAGACGGATCTGATCGAGGCTTACATGTGGTTCGAGCTAGCCGCCTCGAACGGGCTTGAGATCGCGGCCGGAAACCGGGCGTTCGTCGCCGGGATGCTGACCCCGGGAGAAATCGGCAAGGCCGAGCAACGCGCGCGCGACTGGGCGGCAGCGCATCCTTAGTCGGATGTTGGTGCACGGGTTGTTCCGAGATCAGCGAGTTGCGATGGGCGACGAACACACCACACGAAAGCCGATGTAGCTGTCCCGCAGGTTCTGGTAGTAGCTGTAGCGGGTGGCGCATCGCGCGTCGTCCAGATCGTCGTTCCAGGATCCGCCGCGCACCACGCGCGCGCTGCAGTCGCCGCCGTCCGTCTCGAGCCGCGCCCGGCCGTCATCGGAGGCTGCATCGTAATTGTCATGCCAGCAATCCTCCGTCCACTCCCAGACATTCCCGTGCATGTCGTGCAGGCCCCAGGCGTTTGCCGGGAAGCTGCCGACCGGCGCGGTCCCTCGCGCATCCCATTCGCTGCCACAGCCCCAGCAGTTGGCGAGTGCCTGGCCCGCGATGTCATCGCTGCCGGCCGGCGGCGGCAAGGCATACGCAGTCTCGGTGCCGGCGCGGCAGGCATATTCCGACTCGGTCGCGCTCGGCAATCGACAGATCGTGCCCGTCTTGCGGCTGAGCCAGGCGACATAGGCCTGTGCATCGTGCCAGGAGACGTTGATCGCTGGGCGCGCCCCCCGCCCCCATCCCTGATCGTCCGGGCGAAGGCCCCGACAGCCGTCGTCGGCGACGCATGCATCCCACTGGTCGAAGGTTACCTCGGTCGAGGAAAGATGGAACGGCAGAGTGAAGGTGACCTCGTGGACCGGTTGTTCATCGGTGGCTCTTGCCCCGCGGCCCGTCATGAACGAGCCTGCCGGGATCTCGACCAGATCGGGCAGCGGCGGCTCCTTGAAGAGGAAGTGCGCCCAGCGCTCCAGTAGCACTTCCAGCGGAAGTCCACGCGATCCGGCCCAGTACAGGCCCTCGATCACCGGGGCGAGGATCACGGCGAGCAGCACGCCCAATACGAGTGCGCTCCTGCGGCTCCAGCGGAGATAGCGCGCCTCGATGCTGGCAGGCGCAGCCAGTCCCCGAAAAGCGAGCAGGTCCGACCACCCGGCGAGGCCGAACAGCCGCGCGAACCCCTTGCGATTCTCCCAGTCTCGTGCCTGGAGCCGCAGACGTTCACGCCGCGCCGCCCAATCCTTGTGCTGTTCGATGTAGCGCCAGAGCGTCGGCCAGAAGGGCTTCGGCTTGCCCGCGGGGTCGATGCCGTTGCTGCGGATCAGGGTCTCGTGGATCAAGTTGACCCATCCATCGCGATGCTGGCCCGTCGTCAGGTCTTCGGCTTCCTCGGTGACGGTGACCAGCCGGAGCGGCCGGTTGGCCTTTGGGTCGTCCCGTGCGCGCGTGCCGGCCAATCGGTCGATCAGGGCCCGACCTCCCGCACCGCCGCCGACCACCGCCACGGCCTCCGCGAGCGGCAGCCTGCGGCGGGTGTGACGTCGCCCCTCCGGATCGACGTTGACCAACCGAAACAGCAGCTCCAAGGCCCGCCCGCACTGTTTGCCCAGGCTGGCGAGGAGGCCATCGGCGCCCTCGCTCAGGATGCCAGCGAGACCGCCGCGCCCGGTGAACAGGCGGCCGCTCAGACGACCGTCCGCGCGCCGTTCCCACAGCCATTGCAGCGCATTCTGCACCAGCGGCAGCGCGCCCGGCTCGTCGCGGGCCTCGAGCACCATGGTCTCTTGCACCTCGCTCGGGTCGAGCCCCGCGAGCCGGGCGGGGCCAGAGACGATCTCGCGGAGCGCGTCCTCACCGATCAGCGGCAGGGTCCAGAGCTTGCCTGACCGATTGCGGACCGGGACCAGGCGCGGCAGCAGCTCGTCGAACCGATCCAGAAAGTCGGTCCGCACCGTCGAGATCAGGAACAGCGGGCACTCGACATCGTCCAGCGCATGGGCGAGCAGGCGATCGAAGCCGGCACGCTCGGTCGGATCGGCGAAGGTGAACAGCTCCTCGAACTGATCGATCGCGAGCAGGAAGGCGGTCTGGACCTGCTTTCGGCTCCGCAGCCACTCGGCAAGCGCGCGCTCGTCCCCCTTCTCCAGTCGCTGCCGAACGTCGCTCATCTCCTGAGCGAAGGCGCGCGCCAGGCGTTCGGCGAGCACGGCGATCGGGCGCTCGCCGGGCATCATCGGACCGATCCGCTGCCATGTCTCGAACCCGGTGCGGGGCCAGAGCCAGCCCTGATCGACCAGCGGCAGCAGGCCAGCGTTCATCAGGGACGACTTGCCCGACCCGCTGTTGCCGTTGATCTCGAGCCAGCGGACGGCGGGACTGCCCGGGCGCATGTCGAAGCAGGCGAGCGCGTCCAGGGTCTCCTTCTGCCGGCCGAAAAACAGGTTCGCCTGCTCCGGGCCGAAGGCGTCGAGGCCGACGAACGGACAGCCCTCGAAGGCGATCGCGCCGTTCGCGACGATGGCACGTTCGCGGATCTGGTCGAGCAGGCTCTGTGGCAGGGGATCGGCACCGTTCCACGGCGTCGCCTGGAACAGCTTGAGGAAGGCAGGAAGCGTGTCGGGCTCGGTCTCGCCCAGCAAGATCGGAAAGATCGGCAGGCGCAGCGCGTCGTCGTGAGGGCCAAAGTAACGGCTGAGCGCCACCTGGGTCTCGGCTCCGATCCAGCGCCGCACCCCGTCACGACCCACCAGTGCGACGAAGCTGCCGCAAGCTGCCACGGCTTGCTGCAGCCGGCTTAGCCAGAGATCACCCTCTCGGATGCTCGCCTTATCCCAAAACACGGCCAGGTCGCGCCGTTCGAGCTGGGCGCGCAGGTTGGTCGAATGCCGATCAACTCTTCGTGGAACATCCTCTCTTCGTGAAGCCCAGTCGGCAACCGGGGGGCACTTCAACGACAGGAGCGACCGCCGCGACCGGCAGGGTCGGAGACTTGAATTCTTGTCGGTTCAGGCGCGGGCTGCCATAGTGATCAGGGGGAAACTGCTCAGAAGACAGGGGTGCATGGATAACCCCGCCCGGCTGTTGATCTTCAGCCACGACAGTTTCGGACTAGGGCATCTGCGCCGCTGCCGCGCGATCGCCCACCATCTGGTCGAGCAGTTTCCGCATCTCTCGGTGTTGATTCTGTCGGGCTCGCCGATCATCGGCAGCTTCGATTTCAAGTCGCGGGTCGACTTCGTGCGCGTGCCCGGCGTGATCAAGCTGCGCAACGGCGAGTATACGCCACTGCAATTGCACATCGATATCGAGCAGACCCTCGACATCCGCAGCTCGATCATCCAGCATACGGCCGACATCTTCGATCCGCACCTGTTCCTCGTCGACAAGGAGCCGCTGGGGCTGCGCGGCGAGGTCTTGGATACCCTGACGCTGTTGAGGGAGCGGGGCACGCGGCTGGTCCTGGGTCTGCGCGACGTGATGGACGATCCCAAAAGCCTGCACGACGAGTGGCGGCGCAAGAACGTCTATCCCGCGCTGCATGACCTCTATGACGAGATCTGGGTCTACGGCCTGCCGGAAATCTTCAATCCGCTGACCGAGCTGCCCAATATGACGCCGCTCGCCGAGAAGATCGCGTTCACCGGCTATCTGCGTCGCTCCGTGCCGACGGCACCACCCCAGTCGAACGAGCACGAGCTGCCGGCCGAGCCTTACATCCTGGTGACCACCGGCGGCGGGGGCGACGGCGAGGATCTGATCGACTGGGTGCTGAGCGCCTACGAGACCGACCCGGGCATCCCGCATCCCGCCTTGCTGGTGTTCGGGCCCTTCATGCATCTCGAGCGGCGCCTGGCATTTCAGGATCGCGCGGCACGGCTCGACAAGGTCTACACGATCACCTTCGATGCCAGGTTCGAGGGCCTGCTGCTGCGGGCGCTCGGCGTGGTCGCGATGGGCGGCTACAACACCTTTTGTGAGATCCTGTCGTTCGGCAAGCCGGCGCTGATCGTGCCGCGCACCGTGCCGCGCCGCGAGCAGCTTCTGCGGGCGACGCGCGCCGAGCAGCTCGGCCTGGTGCATGTGCTCGCCGACGAGGGCGAGCGCGCGCCGCGCCTGATGGCCGAGAAGCTGCGCGCGCTGCCGAGCTGGCCGGCTCCGGATGCCGCCAACGTCGCCGGGTTGCTCGGCGGCCTCGATCGGATCGCGGAGCTGGCCGCGCCATGGCTCGCGCCGCGCGAGCCCGAGCGCGGCGCGCGGCGGCTTTCACGGTTTGCCTGAGCCTGGCGTGTCGCAAGCGTCCGTGAGCGGGTCGCGGATCGCGGTCGTGGTCAAAGGCTATCCACGGCTTTCCGAGACCTTCATCGCGCAGGAGCTGCTGGCGCTCGAGCAGCGCGGCCTGGACCTGCTGATCGTCTCCTTGCGCCATCCGACCGACCGGTCGGTCCACGCGCTGCATCGCAAGATCAAGGCACCGGTCCTGTATTTGCCGGAGTATCTCTATCAGGAGCCATGGCGCGTCTGCGTGCATGGTGGCGGGTTAGGCGGATGCCGCACTATCGGACGGCCCGGGCGATGTGGCTGAGGGACCTGCGGCGCGATCGGACCGCAAATCGGGTGCGCCGCTTTGGCCAGGCCCTCGTGCTGGCGGCCGAAATGCCGACCGATATCAGCGTCATCTATGCACACTATGCGCATACCCCGGCGTCGGTTGGGCGCTACAGCGCCGCATTGTTCGATCGCAAATGCGCCATCTCCGCACACGCCAAGGACATCTGGACGACGCCCGCCTGGGAGCTGCGCGAGAAACTGCGCGACTGCGCCTGGGCGACCACCTGCACTGCCGGCCATGCCGCCCATCTGCGCGCGCTGGCGCCCGATGCCGAGGTCTTCTTGACCTATCACGGCCTCGACCCGCGTCGCTTCCCGGCACCCGGGCGTGGCCTGGGCCCCGACGGCAGCGATCCGGCCCGCCCGGTCCGGTTGCTGGGCGTGGCCCGTCTGGTGCCCAAAAAAGGCCTGGATGTGCTGCTCGCGGCGCTGGCGGCCCTGCCGCGCGACCTCGCGTGGCGCTATGAGCACATCGGCGGCGGTCCGCTGCTCGGCCAGCTCCAGGCCGAGGCAGAGCGCCTGGGCATCGCCGATCGGATCACCTGGCGCGGCGCCATGCCCGGAGATCAGGTGTTGCAGGCCTACCGCACGGCCGATCTGTTCGTGCTGGCCAGCCGGGTCGCGCGGGACGGCGATCGCGACGGCCTGCCGAACGTACTGCTCGAGGCGGGTGCCATGGAGCTCGCGGCCGTGGCGAGCGAGGTCGCCGCGGTCCCCGAGCTGATCGAGCACGGCCTCAACGGCACCTTGGCGCCACCCGCCGATTCGGCCGCCCTTGCCGAGGCCCTGGCAGGCCTGATCGCCGACCCGGCCGCTCGCCTGCGGCTGGGCCAGGCGGCGCGCGAGCGAGTCCTGGAGCGGTTTGCGATGGCGCCGGGGATCGATCGCCTGGCCGCGCGTCTGCGCGCCGAGCCAGGTCAGGCCCGGGACGAAGACAAAGCTGCGGCATGAGCCTGGCGTTCTACGCGCCGCTGAAACCGCCCGACCACCCGACCCCGTCCGGTGACCGCCGTATGGCACGCGCGTTGATCGACGCCCTTGGCCGCACCGGCGAGCGGGTCGAGCTCGCCTGCCGCCTGCGCAGCTACGATCGCGAGGGCGACCCTTTGCGGCAGCAAAGGCTGCAGGCGCTGGGCGCGCGCTGCACCGAGAAGCTCTTGCGGCGCTATCGACGTGAGCACAACCGGCCGCAGGCGTGGCTCACCTATCACGGCTATCACAAGGCGCCTGACTGGCTGGGCCCCACGGTGAGCGCGGCGCTCAACATCCCTTATGTGATGATCGAGGCCTCGTTCGCGCCCAAGCAGGCCGCCGGACCCTGGGCTTTGGGCCACCACGCGACCGAGCAGGCCCTGCGCCGGGCCGACCTGGTGATCGGCCTGACCCGACGCGATCTCGCGTGCCTGGCGCCGCTGGTCGAGCCGCCGGCCGCGCTGCGCTATCTGCCGCCGTTCCTCGACACGACGGGATTCGCGGCCGCGCGCAGGGCGCGTACCCGATGCAGCACAGCGGCGGCCGCACGCTGGCACATGGACCCCGGACAACCCTGGCTGCTGACCGTGGCGATGATGCGCCAGGACGTGAAGCGCAACTCCTACCTGCTCCTGGCGCGGGCGCTTTGGCGAATTCGCAACGCCCCGTGGCAGCTGCTGGTGATCGGCGACGGACCGGCGCGGGCCGAGATCGAGGCTGCCTTCGCGCCGCTGCGTCCTCGCGCGGTGTTCGTCGGTGCGTTGCCGGAGTTCGCGCTGCCGGCCTGCTATGCCGCCTGCGATCTCTACGTCTGGCCGGCGGTGCGCGAGGCCTATGGCTTGGCCATGCTCGAAGCCCAGGCCGCGGGACTGCCCGTCGTCGCCGGCGGCGAGGGTGGCGTCGCCGAGGTGGTCCAGAATGGCGTGACCGGCCTGCTGACGCCGCCAGGTGATCCAGAGGCGTTCGCGAACGCTGTAGAGGCGCTGCTGGCCGATCCAAGCCGCCGGCGCGCGATGGCCGAAGCCGCCTGGCGCTTCGTCGCCGAACGGCGCTCGATCGCGCCGACCGCCGACGCGCTGGCCGCTGCCTTGGCTGATGCCCAAAGGATCCGGGCCGGACGCGGGTGAAGATCCTGCTGCTTCGACACGGCCGCACTGCCTGGAACCAGCAAGGGCGCATGCAGGGCCGCGCCGACCTGCCGCTGTCGCCCGAGGGGCGCGCCGAGGTTTTGCAGTGGCACCTGCCAGATGCATGGCGCGGTGCGCGCTGGCGCTGCAGCCCTCTGCGCCGGGCGACCGAGACGACAGCGCTGCTGACGAATCGACCTGTGGACATCGAGCCGCGCCTGGTCGAGATGGACTGGGGTGGCTGGGAGGGCCGCACACTCGCCGAGCTGCGTGCCGAAGCGCCCGAGGCAATGGCGGCCAACGAAGAGCTTGGCCTGGATTTTCGGCCGCCCGGCGGCGAGAGCCCGCGCGAGGTCCGGGCACGTCTCGACAGCCTGCTGACCGACCTTATGGATGAACTGATGGTCTGCGTGACCCACAAAGGGGTGATCCGCGCCGCCCTGTCCCTGGCCACCGGCTGGGACATGCGCTCCAAGCCACCGCTACGCCTTGGCGACGATGCGGCGCTGATCCTGGAACGCGACGATCGCCATCCTGGCTCGGGCTGGGAGGCTATGGCGGCGCACCTTGCAAGTTGATTACACGAACGCGCGCCATGAGCGATTTCACCGTGCGGCCCGCGCGCTGCCCTTATCCCGCAGCGCTGCAGAACAGCGTTGCTGGTCTGTCCGATCTTGTTAACATATTGAACAGAAATCTTTCCCAGGTTCGTTTGGTCTCGCGCGCCATCCCACGACGCAGCGTCCGGTTGTTTCGCGGCTGCGGGCACTACGTGGCGTGGGGGCTGGGATGGCCGCAACGTCCGCGAGCGTGGTCTCGCCAACGACACCCGCGTCGGTCGGTCCGGACGGCACGGCCGATTCGGCGCCGCGCACCTGGCGACTTGGCTCCTTTGCGGTCTCGTCCTAGCGCAGCGTTGGAAAAAGCTCGGCCTGGGCGGCGCCGCGATAACGCAGCAGCGTGTCGAACGCCCGGACGCCGTTGCCGTCGCGGATCAAAGCGAGACCGAGGTCGCGCTCGTCGCCAAACACGCCCTTCATCTTGCGCGCAAACAACTCGGCCTCAATCCGCTCGGCCCGCTTGGCCCGCTCGAGCCGCCAGGCCGCACGCCGCGGTAGGGTGCCCTCGTCATCCCGCTCGGCTAACCGCCCCGCGCCATTCGTGCAAGCGCAACCTGACATGGGGTTTATTGCGTGGGGGGTGGGTCCTCCGGAAACGTTGAGTCGCAGCAAAATGGGCTCGAGGTTGGATGATCATCAAGGAGGACGCCATGGGTCAGTTTGTGGGTTTGGACGTGTCGTTGCACGAGACCGCGGTGTGTGCGGTGGACGCGGACGATGGTCACGTGATCTGGCGCGGGTCGTGTGGTTCGACGCCGGAGGCGATCGCCGCCACGGTCGGTGAGCATGCGCCGACGGTGGTCAGGCTCGGCCTGGAGACCGGAACGCTGTCGCCCTGGCTGGCGCGTGGCCTCGAGGCCCTGGGTCTGCCTGTGGTGTGCCTCGATGCGCGTCAGGCCAAGGCGGTGCTGTCCTTGCGGATCAACAAGAGCGACGCCAACGACGCGCACGGCTTGGCCGAGCTCGTGCGCAGCGGCTGGTACCGACAGATCCAGGTCAAGAGCCAGGCCGCCTATCAGCTGCAAGCGCTGGTGGGCGCGCGCGCTCAGCTGGTGAAGATCAAGGTCGATCTGATGAACCAGATGCGCGGTTTGCTACGCACCTTCGGCCTGGTGGTGGGCAAGGGCGGCGGTGGCAAGTTCGACGAACGTGTTCGCGAGCTGATCGCTGAGGATGGCGCCCTGCGGACACCGATCGAAGCGCTCCTTTGCAGCTGGCGGCAGGTGTGCGAGCAGATCGGCGTGTTGGACAGGCGGCTGGTCGCCGTGGCCAAACGGTCGGCGACGATCCGGCGCTTGATGACGGTGCCCGGGATCGGCGTGGTGGCGGCGACTGCGTACGCGGCCATGATCGATGATCCGAGTCGCTTTGCCAGATCGGCCAGTGTGGGGGCCTATGTCGGGCTGACGCCAAGACGCCATCAGACCGGCGAGCTCGACTACACGGGCCGGATCTCGAAACGCGGGGACCCCCTGGTGCGCTCCTATCTGTACGAAGCCGCCGGCGTCGTGCTGCACCGCATGCGCAGACCCTCCTGGCTCAAGAGTTGGGGTCGCAAGCTGGTCAACCGGCTCGGGTTCAAGAAGGCCGCTGTGGCGGTGGCGCGCAAGCTGGCGGTGATCCTGCATCGGATCTGGATCGACGGCAGCCGCTTTGCATGGTCACGCGAGCAAGCCACGGTCTGAACAGAGGTGCCGGAAACGACCTGAGTTCCGCTGCTCACGCGGCGGTCGATGTCCCTGCCGGGACGGCGTGTCGGTCACCTTGCGGGGTTTGTTGTTGGCGCCGATCGGCGACCACGTACCTGACATCCAGGGGCCACACGCGCGGACACCATCATGGGCAGGCCCACGCCTGACACCGGAGAGAACCGTGTCACCGGCAGAGACAAAAGGAAGGACTTGCCTCACGCCCCCTTAACGTGAGCTTAAGCAACGGCCGCCATCATGTCGGCGCACAGGCCTTCTTGGTGCGGCAAAGAGGGGTCCGGTGTGAGAGAGCTTCTCGGTCGATCGAATGCGTGGGGTGGAACGCAACCGGAGAGACGAAGCTCACCCGTGGGTTGACGCGGCCATCAAAGCGCACTAGCTAGGCCGCTCAGGGCGCATAGCTCAGTTGGTAGAGCAGCTGACTCTTAATCAGCGGGTCCAAGGTTCGAGTCCTTGTGCGCCCACCATCTTTTCAAAGGCTTGGCCGAGCGGCGACGTTCGAAACAAATCGCGCATTCGACTGTGTAGGTCATTTGATTGCCTTCACGGCGGCCGCTTCGAAGGCGGCGGCGACTGCCCGATCGGCCATCTTCGCATCGACCGGTATGTCGCACTAAGCCCCTGCCAAAGCGGGGGGCAGGATGCTGCGGCGGGTAGGCGCACTCCTCATGCAGCGCCGGCCCCCTACAGCGTTTCAGGGGATGGAATCGTTCCTGGCTCGGCTCAGCCTTTGACGGCCTCGGCGCCCCAGCCGGCGACCAGATATTGCTGGATGTGGCTGAACACGACGATCACCGGGATGATGATCAGCATGCCGCCCGACATGATCATGCGCCAGTCGATCACCGTGGCATTGTAGAGGTCGGCAATGCCGACCGCGAGCGTCTTGAGGTCGTCCG
>CAVSVZ010000049.1:0-67754 GCA_963731495.1 uncultured Alphaproteobacteria bacterium | reverse complement strand
TTCCCGTCGCACCGTTGCCGGCCTGCACCTGATCGCCGGCCGGCGCTCGGCGTGCGCGGGGGCACATGCCAGCGCCGTCGCCATCACCAACACACCTGCCCAATGCTTCTTGACGTAACCATGCGCTACCCGCCGAACCTGCGTCGGCCGCCGGCGCGCCGACAGATCTACCACAACTTCGGGCAGTAGGAGGAGGTCGAGCGGCCCAGGGCCGGCAGAAAACCGGCCACGGATCTCCTTGCGCGGCCGTTCGTGGAGCGACTATCCCTGGCAGTCTTGCTCATGCGGCGGGGGCGACCTGGAATGAGCATTCCAGACAAGCTGACCGAGATCAGCAACCCGGAGATACGGAGATCCCTCGAGGAGCTCCATGTTTCGCGATGCCCTGCGGCTTTTCGTGCAGATGGTGTTCGTGGCGAATGCTGCGGCGGCCGTCTCCGTCACGACCATCGTCTTCCAGAATCACATGAGGAGCGCCGCGCTGCTGGTCGCCATTGCCTGTTTTCTGACGGGGCTTCTGTCCGGCCTCGTCTTTGGACTGAAGCTGATGACAAGCCTTCATCGGTGTCGCCAAAAATATCTGATCGAAGGGCCGATGCGATATTTTTTGGGCGACCTCAGTCATGTCGAGTTTGCGACCCTGCACCGGGAAAGCGCACTTCAACGGCTGACCATGAGCACATCGGCCGCAGTTGCGCTGCTCGCGTTTGCCGCCGGCATTGCGCTTGCAGTTTACAGCGCCCTGCAGGATCTCCACGCCAGCCACTTGTAGGCCGTGCGCTTCGAGATCCCGGCCGCGGCCGCCGCATCACCGACCCGCCAGCCGGCCCGGCGCACCCGCATCACCACAAGGAGTCGACCATGCATCGTCATGCGTGCATTCTCGTGGACGTTCATCCGAGGCTCCGGCTCATGGTTGGTGGACTTCCCAACCCCAGCCTCGCAGCCCTGCCTCGGATGAACAACCTTCATAGCAACGACACCTAGAGCAGCATCCGAGCAGACGCGATCGCCGCAGGCGATCGTCGTCCGGGTAAAGCTGCTCTACATCTTTGAAATAGAGCAATTTTCTCCCGATGAGCGAAGCGACGGTACGATCTGAAGTGGTCGACCTCATCGGGAATTGCTCTCGCCACAAGAATACGGCCTTCCCCCAACCGGAAGCAGGGATTATCCCGATTGATCCTCAACCGGAAGCAGGGATCAACCCGATTGAACGACCGCTTCTCTACACGATTTCGCGAGCACATGCCGCGTACCGACTTGCCTTGTCGTGCGCGCAGGCGTTTGGTGATTCCCAATAAGAACAGGGGGGATGTCTCATGACGGACCGAGCGACCGCTGCCCTGCGCCTCAGCCAGGAAGCAGGGTACCATCGTGCGAAGACAACCTCCGCGGGTCGTGAGACCGGTGGTCTCAGGCAATCTCGCATCGGCATCGATTTGGCCAGGTCGCTGTCCGTCGCGATCATCTCCCTATGGTCGCTGGCCGGTACGGCGGGCATCGCGCATGCGCAGACGGATGGCGAAAGCGCGGCGCGTGAATACACTGGAGTGCCGTCGACATCGGATCGGGTCGGTGCCGAGCTGGATGGGTCGGGCCTGCACGGTGGCTTGTGCCCGATACGCTACGACCTTCCCGGGGACATTCCCGTCAAGCTTCCCGCAGGCGCGGACGATGGGCGCGCGCAGGCGCAGGTGGATCGGTACTCGTGGAGCATTTTCCTCGCGTTTGCCGCACCGGGCGTCGGCGAGCACGTCAGCCGCAAGGGCGATAACCCGACCCAGTGGGAGCAGTGGTCGTCGACGGCCGATCTGATCCAGTGCAATCTGCATCCGGAGCAGGAGGGATGCGTCTGCCCCCACGGCGACTGTGCGGGCACCGGAGTCCGCTACTATCCGCCCGAATGCCGGGAAATCAAGGGCTTCAAGCGCTATCGGGTGCTCGATCAGTTCAGCAAGGTCGACAATTCGTTCCTCGAATCCGAGCAGGGCGCCGGCGGCAACCCCTTTGGCGGCTTGAGCAATTCTCCCTTGGTGGATGCCAAAGGCAACTTCACCCGCTACGAGATCTTGCCAAGTCCCGTAGCCTACGACTATGTCGTCAACAACGAGCTCTACAATGAATCCGTTCTGGATTCGCTGCCCTTTACTGTCATGTTTCCGTGCGGCGAAGTGTCCTACGAGGGAGGAGATCCTGCTGACCCGCGAGTCGGTGCCTTTATCGTCAAGAACGCCTGGATCGAGCTCGAGACCAAAGATCACCATCGCCGCGATGACCGATACGATCGCTATGGCCACGACGACCGGCACGACGGCAAAGGCTACCATGGCAAGCGCTACCATCGGGCGAGAGCCAGGGAGCGCGGCTTGTATCACACCGAGGATCTCCTGGTGTACACGCCGGGCTACCGCAACAGCACCGGCAAGGCCTCGTGCGAGCTGAAGACCATGGCGCTGGTCGGCCAGCACATCATGCACAAGACCACCAAGCAGCCGCGCTGGACCTGGTCGACCTTCGAGCATCGTCGCAGCGCGCCCGACTGCACCGAGCTGCCGCCAGCCGGCGACATGATGGGCAGCGGCCCGAGCAAGGCATGCCCCGCATCGGTCGGCAGGAGCTACATCTTCTACCCCGAGGCCTGCTCCGCGGACGGGTCCGATCCCGGGGCATGCCAGACCTGCAACACGCCCGTCGACTCCAACGCCGAGGGATGCACCAATCCCAACGTGCCGAGCGACAAGGTGAGCTTCTGCCTCGATGAGCCGCCTGCCGAGGTCGCGGGCACGTCCAAGACCTGCCGGCAGGTTCCCGTGGCGGAATACTACCCGACCGCCGACCGCCTGAACAAAGCCTGCGCCCGAGAGCTCGGCAGGAAATCCGTGTGGTCGAACTACGAGCTGATCTCGACCATGTGGTACGATGAGCCCAATCGTGCGTGCCGGACCATCCAGAACGTCCCCGGGATCATGCGGCTCGTTCAGCGGCCGCTCGTGCCGATCTCAGGGGAGCAGCCGAGGGGTCCGCGCCCCTTCCTCGCCAATGCGACGATGGAGACCGATATCCGATCGGACTGCCTGGGTTGTCACAGCGCCGCCGCGATCAACGTCCCAGAGCCGCCGCCGGGCACGGATTTCAATTTCTGGCTGCAGCTCGAGGTCGGCAGCGAGGCCGGGCGGGGCCCCGCCGTCCCCGGGGGCTGAGTTCGGCCGCTCCGCCTACTCCGCCGCCTGGGCGTCGGCCGGCGGGTCGACCACCTTGGTCGCGAAGTTGGCCGGCGAGACGATCTCCAGCACCTCGAAGTCGTCCGAGCAGGCGATCTCGCGGTGCTTGATCATCGGCTTCGTGCCTTGGCTTAGCGCCACTGGAACTCCAGGCGGGTTACCGAGGGCGGCAGGCCTTCGAGCGTTTCGAGCGCGTTGCCACTGAACACGATGGTCGTGAGGCTCTCCAGCGCCGGCATCCCCTCCAGGCTGCTCACCTGCGTCCCACGCAGGGACAACGACTGCAGGCTCTCCAGCGCCGGCAGCCCCTCCAGGCTGCTCACCGGCGTCCCACGCAGGGACAACGACTGCAGGCTCTCCAGCGCCGGCATCCCCTCCAGGCTGCTCACCGGCGTATAACTCAGGGACAACGACTGCAGGCTCTCCAGCGCCGGCATCCCCTCCAGGCTGCTCACCGGCGTATAACTCAGGGACAACGACTGCAGGCTCTCCAGCGCCGGCATCCCCTCCAGGCTGCTCAGGGCGGAGCTGCCGATGATAAGCGTTTCAAGATCTGCACTCAGCCAATCCAGTCTCGTGATCGGATGCCTGACAACAAGGGACTTGAGCTAGAGTCTGATACTCCAACAGATCTCCGGGGAGATAAACACCATCCAAATACTTCCGATGCTCATAGTCTTGATACCACACCTTTCCAGCGTAGAGCCCGAGCATCGAGGCAATTGTCAGCACCCCGACACCTGCCCACTTGACGCTACGCCGCTCGACACTTCGTGCGAGGAATGTCAGCTTGAAGTCGCGATCGCGTCCGTAGCGAAGGTTGCTACGGTGCTCGAGGACCTGGCGGAGGTCACGTCCTGCAAGCAGGTAGCGGGGTTTCTTGTCGTTGCTGGTCCACGCTCGAAACGCGCGATCCAAAAGTTGTTGCGCCTGGTCGACCGCGGCCAGGAGCTGCCCGGTCAGGTGCCGCAGGGCCGGAATGAGGCGTTCATGCGGCAGCCGGTATCGGCTCTCGTCCTGATCGCTCAAACGCTCCACCAGCCGGACGTCCGGCGAGCTCAGATAGGTCAGATGACCTCTCAGGAGACGCTCCGGCAGACCCAGATTCGCCGGCAAGCTCGGCAAGAGTCTTGCCCGATGCAATCCGCTGGTCGGTCTCCAGATCCGCCAGGGCCAAGAGCGCCTTGAGCACCCCTTCGCGCTCGGCCTCGGGCACGCTATCGAGATTGTCACGCAAGTAATCCGTGAACAGGCCCTGCGCACCGCCGGCGAACCGATAGTCCTTGAGCCCGACATGCTTCAAATTTCGCCGCGTCGCCAGATCCTGCAGCACCAGCATCGCTATGCCAATGTCGACCGGCGACACCTTGCCGTCGCGGGTCGCGACGCGGACCATGTCATCCACCAAGTCCTGCTGCATGGTGAAGTCGGCCTCTGCGGCGAGCTTCGCCATCACATCCGACGCCTGCGCGGTTCCGAACAGCTTCAACGAGAGCTTTCGGGCGTTGAAGTCCCGGTCGATCTCGAAGTCGGACCACTCCGCGGAATACTCTCGCCGGAACGCCACCACCCAGGTGCATTGGTGTGGCGGCGGTATTTCGCTAGCGACCTTGTGCAGGATCTCGAAGATCGGCTCGTGTTCGGCGTTGTCGCGGCGCAGTTGTTCGAACTGATCGATCACGATCGTGCAGGGACCCGCCAGATCGCCTGTCGTTGTCAAATCGCCGAACGCAGCCAGTGATTTCCCGGCACCAAGACCGGTGTTGACGCTGCTGAGCAGCCGCTCCTGCGGGTTGTTCGGAACGGCTTCCCAATAGAAATACGTCTGCGGTTGCTCCTGCACCGCGAGCGCATGGGAAAGACCGGCGCGCAGCAGCGAAGTCTTGCCCGCCCCAATTCACCCATGACGACGACCATTCCGACCTGATCGTCGAGGATCGAGGCGAGCAATCGGTCGATCTCGGCCTCGCGTTTCAGACGGGTGAACAGATCGCCATCCGTCTGACCGAACGCCATGGGGCCCTTGATGGCTGCGGGCTTGGGCACCGTGCTCGCGATCGGCGGCGGCGTCGCCTGCCGCCAGATGCCCACGAAAGCGCCGGCAAGAATGATGGCCCCCACGGCGTAAAGGCCACGATCGAAGTAGTAGTGGTCGAGGATCCACCGTGCGAGAGGCAGGTATTCCTTCAGGCTGGGCAGACCAAAGAAACCGAGCGCCAGCAGCACCAATGTCTGTTCGCGTCGACCGTGGCGAAGATGTCTGACCAAACGCCGAATGCGCGCGACGAGCGTTTGCGCCGACGCTTCCGGCGACAGACCAGCGCTCAGCAGGTCCTTCATTCTCTTATTCGATCCAATACATCACCGAGCCCCCCGGCGCCAAATCGATGTCCGGACGGTAGAGAAAAGGTGAGCCGAAAAAGCTATTCCGCCGCGATGCTCTCCGGCGGGTCGACCACCTTGGTCGCGAAATTGGCCGGCGAGACGATCTCCAGCACCTCGAAGTCGTCCGAGCAGGCGATCTCGCGATGCTTGATCATCGGCGTCTGCAGGATCGCATCGCCCTTCCTGATGGTGCGCTGGCCCTGGCCCTCATACTCGAAGGTCGCCCAGCCGTTCAGCACCAGGACGAACTGGAAGTCGCACTCGTGAATGTGCCAGTGCTGGACCTGGTCCTTCTGCTTCTTGCCGTTTGCCTTGATGAGGTGGGCGACGTAATCGCCCTTGGTGCCGTCCTTGATGCCGAGGTCGCGGTAATCGAAAATCTCGCGCAGGCCGGGCGTCCACTCGGCATCGCTCGCCTGGTTGTGCACGAAGTCCCACGCCTTGTCGCTGCTCGCCATCGGATCGCCTCCATCGCGCTGCACTTGATTTCGGACCGCACGGTCCGCCTGCGTCGGTTGAGATCACGATACGACGTATGATCTCCGCGGTCGATTCGCTTGTGGTCCCGCTCGCGCTGCGCCGGCCCGCGCGATCAGGCGGGCTCGAGGACGGACAGCGGCAGCACGGCGCCGATCTTGACCGTCATGGCTCGTGCCCCGCGCTCGCTCTGCCCTGCTCACACCACCGTGACGCCGCTGTCCACCGAAAGCACCTGGCCGGTGGTGATCGCGGATTCGTCCGAGGCCAGGTAGACCGCCATGTTGGCGATGTGGATCGGCAGGCCGAGGCCGAGCAGGTGGGTCTCGCCGATCCTGGCGATCTCGGGCGTCGCCGCCATCAGCTTCTTGACCCGCTCGGTCAGGGTCACCGAAGGCGCGATCGCGTTCACCCGGATCTTGTACGGCGCATACTCGACCGCCATCGAGCGGGTCATCGAGGCGATGCCGCCCTTGGCCGCGGTGTAGCAGTCGCGCCCGGGCAGGGCCATCAGCGCGACGTTCGACGACATGTTGATGACCGAGCCGCCGCCCGCTTCGATGATTTTTGGGATCGCCAGCTTGGAGCACAGGAAGGTGCCGTAAAGATCCAGCTTGATCACCCGCCAGAACTCCTCGTCCGGCGCCTCGGTGACCGGGCCGTCGGCGGTGGTCGAGCCGCCGGCATTGTTGTGCAGCACATCGAGCTTGCCGAACCGCGCGACGGTCTCCGCGATCGCCGCCTCGACGCTGGCCCGCTCGGTGACATCGCAGTGCACGAAACGGGCATCGCCGCCCGCATTGCCGGCGAATTCCCGTGCTGCCTCGGCAGCCGCCTCGCCGGCCGCCCGGTCGATCTCGGCGATCACCACCTTGGCGCCCTCCTCGCAAAAGCGCTCCGCGGTCGCGCGGCCGATGCCGCCGCCACCGCCGGTGATGAACGCGACCTTGCCCGACAATCTGGCGCCCGCGAGCCTCGCCCTCGGCGTTGCCATGCCTCCCTCCCCTGATGCCGGCAGTATTCAAGCACGATCCCGCCACCGGCGGAACGCCCGCACCGCCGAGGCTCAGCGCTTGCCGAGCTCCGACAGCCCGATGCCACCCAGCACCAGGACCAGCGCTATCGCCTGGAAGGCGGCGATGGTCTCGCCGAGCACCGCGATCGCCAGGATCGAGGCGAACACCGGCACCAGGTTGACGAACACGCCGGCCCGGCCGGGCCCGATCAGCGCGACCCCGCGGATGAAGAAGATCTGCGCCAGGAAGGACGGGAACACGGTGACCAGCGCAACGATCAGCCAGCCCTTGCCGGTCGGCCACTGCAGGTAGCCGAGCGCCGCCTCGATCGCCACCAGCGGCAGTGACGCCACGAAGGCGGCGGCCGCCAGCACCGTGAACAGGCTGAGCGCGCCGACCGGCGGACGGCGCTGGAGGGCGACTGTGTAGCCGGCGTAGAGCAGGCAGCAGACGACCAGCAACAGGTCGCCCCGGTTGATCGCAAGGCCGGTGATCCGCGCGAGATCGCCCCGGGTGCCGACCAGGGCCACGCCCAGCATGGTGATCACCACGCCGGCGATCTGCAGCCGGCTGACGCCGGTCCGATAGGCCAGGAACGCGCCGATCAGCACGAACACCGGCAGCGCGCCCTGGATGATGCCGATATTGACCGCGCTGGTCCAATGGGCGGCGACATAGTAGAGGGCGTTGAAGCCGGCCAATCCCAGGGCGCCCATCGCGCCGAGGAACATCAGCCGGCCGCGCAGGACAGGTGCATCGCGGCCAAGCTGACGATGCGCGACCGCGATCAGCAGCAGCAGGGCGAACAGCCAGCGCAGCATGGTCAGCGCCATCGGCGAGACCTCGCCCACGGCGAGCCGCCCGAAGATCGCATTGGCGCCCCAGCACAGCGCCGTGAAGCTCAGCAGCAGATAGGCGAGAGGGGCGTGGGCCGGCGCGGCCTGTTGATCGGCGGTCATGCGACGTGGAGGTTTCACACAAGAGTTGCAGCAAGCCGCGAGCGCGACCGGGCGACCATAGCCCTAAGAGTGGCATCGCAGAAGGCCTGTGACAGGCCTCGACGCTCCCTTCGACGGCGCGGCGCGGCCGGTCAGCGGCGCTTCCTGTCGGCCCCGAACCGCTCGAACGCAGCCAGGGTCTCGTCGCTGACGTGGTGCTCGATGCCCTCGGCATCGCACCGCGCGGTCTCGGCGCTGACGCCGAGCTGCAAAAGGAAGGTCTCGACGATCCGGTGGCGCTCGCGGCTGCGGCGGGCCAGGGCCTCGCCCGCCTCGGTCAGGAACACGCCGCGATAGCGCCGGCGCGAGACGAGGCCCTCCTCGACCAGCCGGCGCAGCATCTTGGCGACGGTCGGCTGGGCCACGCCGAGCCGGGCGGCGATGTCGACCTGGCGTGCCTCGCCGCCATCGCGGATCAGGTCGGCGATCAGCTCGACATAGTCCTCGACCAGCTCGACGCGGCGCGCCTCGCGCGCCTGGCGGAAGCTCTCGACCTGGCGGTCGACGTCGACCAGCGCGCCCGGCGCCGCGCCGCCCGTTTTTCGCACCATCGCCGTATCTCTGAACCTCCTGCCCGCCTGCAATGGGCCTTGACGACTTAGCTGCGTATCTTAAATATAGCCTTTGCTATATGCGCGCAACCTTTGCCCCTCCCCGGGCCCCTTCGCGGGCGATGAAACGAGCTCACCCTTGCTGACCGATCTCACCACACAGGGCATCCGCGACGTTCTGGAAGGCCGACGGGCGCCCGCCCGCTCGATGCTGCTGTTCGCCGGACCGGCGGTGATCGCCTCGATCGCCTATATGGACCCCGGCAATTTCGCGACCAACATCCAGGCCGGCGCGCGCTACGGCTACACCCTGCTCTGGGTGGTGCTGGCGGCCAACCTGATCGCGATGCTGTTCCAGGGGCTGTCGGCCAAGCTCGGCATCGTCACCAACCGCAACCTGGCCGAGCTGTGCCGCGAGCAGTTCCCGCCGCCGGCGGTCTGGGCGATGTGGGTGGTCAGCGAGATCGCCGCGATGGCGACCGACCTCGCCGAGTTTTTGGGGGGCGCCATCGGCCTGGCGCTCCTGTTCCAGATGCCGCTGATGGCCGGCATGGCGGTGACCGCGGTGATCACCTACGGCATCTTGATGCTCGAGCGCTCCGGCTTCCGGCTGATGGAGATCGTGATCGGCGCGCTGGTCGCGACCATCGGGCTTTGCTACCTGATCGAGATGTTCATAGCACCGATCGCCTGGGGCCAGGCGGCGGCCGGCATGGTCACGCCGAAGATGCCGGATGCCACCGCGCTGATGATCTCGGTCGGCATCATCGGCGCCACCGTGATGCCGCATGCGGTCTATCTGCATTCCGGCCTGACCCAGGCGCGGGCACCGGCGCGCAACGACCACGAGCGACGCACGCTGCTGCGCTTCTCGAACCGCGAGGTGGTGATTGCCCTGGCGATCGCCGGCATGGTCAACATGGCGATGGTGATGATGGCGGCGGCCGCCTTCCACCTCGGCCACAGCGACGTCGCCGAGATCGAGACCGCCTATCACACGCTGACGCCGCTGCTCGGTGCGGCCGCCGCCGGCGTGTTCCTGGTCTCGCTGATCGTCTCGGGCATCTCGAGCTCGGTGGTCGGCACCATGGCCGGACAGATGATCATGCAGGGCTTCGTCGGCTTCCGCATCCCGATCTGGGTGCGCCGCCTGGTGACCATGCTGCCGGCGTTCGTGGTGGTCGGCATGGGCGTCAACGCGACCACGGCGTTGGTGCTCTCGCAGGTGGTGCTGAGCCTCGCCTTGCCGGTGCCGATGGTCGCCCTGGTGCTGTTCACCGCCCGGCGCGACATCATGGGGCCGTTCGCCAATGGCCGCTGGACCAGTGCCGCCGCGATCGTCGGCGCGACCGTGGTGCTGGCGCTCAACATGGTCCTGCTGCTGCAGATCTTCGGCGTCCCGATCCCGGGTCTCGGCTAGTCCTGATCGAGAAATTTGGAGGATCATTGGCGATCGAAGGGGGCGTGATCGATCGGCAAGGCGGCGATTGCGATCGAGCCGACGGGGGTGGCGCGGGCGCATCTCTCGGGTCCCGCGGGGCGGCGTCGGATGGCGCAGAGGGCTTATGGCGACGCGAGACGGCACCATCCTGATATCGCCAATGCCATCGCGATCGTACTACGTCCGACCGCAGGATTGGGGCTGAATGTCACGTTAGCGCTTGGTGCTCTCCCGGCAACCTTAGCCACCATCAGCAAGGTGTACACGCCCACATGATCGCATCGGAACGGAGCGGCGAGTTCCTGACCTCCGTCCTGACGCAGCCCCGGGTCAAGCGGCTGCGGTCGCCCACGCATTTCTCGGTCGATGGCATGCTGATCGAGGCCTGGGCGTCCCTGAAGAGCTTCAAGCGAAAGGAGGCGCCGGCTCACCTATTCGCGTTGCGATATTCGCTGATCTGTGGTGTATGGTATCCCAGAGATTCGGCGCCAAGGCGTCGAAACCGAGGCATGCGAGCTTTGCTTGAAGCGGGAGCGCCGCGAGCGCGCGTCGAAGGTTCGCGGCGCTGCCTTTGCGTGTAGCCGAGGGGCGCGGCAGGGCTAAGCCTCAAACAGGAATCCGGGAGGGGGCGATTATGGGTGAGCGAAAGACAACCGTACGCGCGATCCTCGATCGGTTGCAGAGTGAGGGGCGCTCGTCGCTCACGGCGCCCGAATGCCACGAGGTCTGCGCCGCTTACGGGATCCCGCTGCCGAAGGAGGGGCTGGCGACATCGGCCGGCGAGGCCGCCCGGCTGGCGGACGAGATCGGCTACCCAGTGGTCATGAAGATCGTCTCGCCCGACATCCTGCACAAGACCGAAGCGGGCGGTGTGGTGATCGGCGTGTCGTCGGCAGCCGAGGCCGAAGCCGCCTACCCGAAGATCGTCGACGCCGCCTCGCGGCACGCGCCCGACGCCAAGATCGAGGGCGTTCAGGTCCAGCAGATGCTGACGGGCCAGGCGCAGGAGGTGATCGTCGGCGCGGTCACCGATCCCAGTTTCGGCAAGCTGGTCGCCTTCGGCCTGGGCGGCATTCTGGTAGAGGTGCTGAAGGACGTCACCTTCCGCCTGGCGCCGACCAGCACCGACGATTCGATTTCGATGCTCGACGGTATCCAGGCAGCCGAGATGCTGCGGGGCGTGCGCGGGGCCGATCCGGTCGACCGCGACGCGCTCGCCGCGATCGTGGTCGCCGTCTCGCAACTGGTCAGCGACTTCCCCGAGATTCAGGAGGTCGACCTGAACCCGATCTTCGCGACCAAGGACGGGGCGACGGCGGTCGACGCCCTGATCTCGGTCGATTTCACACCGAAGAAGGAGATCTTCAGGCCGTCTCAGGAGGAAATCCTGGACGCGATGAACCGGATTTTCCATCCCCGCTCCGTGGCCGTGATCGGCGCGTCGTCGGAGGCCGGCAAGATCGGCAACTCGGTGATGAAGAACCTGATCAACGGCGGCTATCGCGGCGACATCTTCCCGGTCCACCCCAAGGCCGACGAGATCCTCGGCAAGAAGGTCTACAAGAGCGTCCTGGACATTCCTGGCGAGGTCGATCTCGCGGTGTTCGCGATTCCCGCCAAATTCTGCGCCGCCGCCCTGGACGAGGTCGGCAGGAAGGGGATCCCAGGCGCTGTGATGATCCCCTCGGGCTTCGGCGAGGTCGGCGAGGTCGAGCTGCAGGAGGAGCTGGTGGCGGTCGCGCGCAAGCACGGCGTGCGTGTCATGGGACCGAACATCTACGGCTTTTATTACACCCCCGAGAACCTCTGCGCGACGTTCTGCACCGCCTACGACGTCCGGGGCAAGGTCGCCCTGTCGTCGCAGAGCGGCGGGGTCGGCATGTCGATCATCGGCTTCAGCCGGTCGAGCAAGATGGGCGTCTCGGCGATCGTCGGACTCGGCAACAAGTCCGATCTCGACGAGGACGACCTGCTGACCTACTTCGAGCAGGACGAGAATACGCAGGCGGTCGCCATGCACTGCGAGGACCTGAAGGATGGCCGCACCTTTGCGGAGGTGGCCAAACGGGTTTCGAAGCAGAAGCCGGTGATCGTGCTCAAGGCCGGCAGGACCGCCTATGGCGCCAAGGCCGCCGCCTCCCATACCGGCGCGCTGGCCGGCGACGACAAGATCTACGACGACGTGCTGCGCTCGGCCGGCGTGATCCGCGCGCCGAGCCTGCGCTCGATGCTGGAGTATGCGCGCGGGCTCCAGGTCCTGCCGACGCCCAAAGGTGAGAACGTGGTGATCATCACCGGCGCCGGCGGCTCGGGGGTGCTCCTGTCGGATGCCTGCCACGACAACGGCCTGACGCTGATGCGCTTCCCGGCCGACCTCGACGCCGCATTCCGCAAGTTCATCCCGCCCTTCGGCGCTGCCGGCAACCCGGTCGACATCACCGGCGGCGAGCCACCGACAACCTATCAGAACACCATTCGCCTGGGCCTGGAGGACGACCGGATCGATGCGCTGATCCTCGGCTACTGGCACACCATCATCACGCCGCCCATGGTGTTCGCGGAGCTGACGGCGGCGGTGGTCGAGGAGTGCCGCGCCAAGGGAATCGACAAGCCGGTCGTCGCCTCGCTGGTCGGCGACGTCGAGGTCGAGCAGGCGAGCGAATATCTCTACGAGCGCGGGGTCGTCGCATATCCGTACACCACCGAGACCCCGGTCGAGGTGCTGGGCGCGAAATATCGCTGGGCACGCGGCGCGGGACTGCTGTGACGGCGGTCATCACACGCCGCTGAACGGTTCGGGTCGGCGCCACATCGATCGACGCCGCGCGTCATCCGGCGGTTGCCGCGTCGGCACGCCAACAGCCGATGGTGTGCGCCTGCTCCTGGCTGCTCAACCAGCGAGGCTCTCGCCAGGCCGGGGCCTCGCGAATGCCGGGTGCCAGCGCCAGCAGGGCGACCCTGGTATCGTGATCCTGCATGGCCTGGGCCAATGCCTCGGGGTCGATCCCGTCGACCGCCCCCGCCTCTATCTGGGCGTAGATCCGGCCCGTCCGATGATCCGCCAGCGTGACCTTGCGGATCATGCGCGCGCAGCGCAGCAGGAAGCCCGTGTTGCTCTCGGCCGCCAGCGCCGCCGGGTCCGGGTGAACCTCCTCCGGGCCCGTCGCGGCGGTGTCGATCTTGCGGAAGCGCTCGACATCGAGCAGCCGTTCGATGTCGAGGATGTTCATCTCGTCGTTCCAGCCGAAGGCGACGGTGCGCGGGCGCTCGCCTGCCGGCACCCCATTGTCGAGGAATTCGTAGTGGACCTGCTTGTCCTTGCGTAGCGCCCAGGTGAAGAACAGGCGGGGCATCCCGGCGTAGGCTTCGACGTTGTGATCGAGCAGGTCGTCGACGGCCTTGTAGCGCCCGACCTCAAGGCCCCGCTTCCACGAGCGCTCGACCGTGGCGATCGGTGGCGTGATCATGAAGAACATGTAGACCACGGTACCGAAGCGGGTCAGCAGGCGCGCGCCCTCCTCGCCGCCTTCCTCCTCGGCGAAGCTGTCGAACCGGAAGCGGTCGATCAGCAGATCGGAGATCCGGGCGCGCTCGGCCTTCAGGGCCATGTAGCGATCGAGCTTCTGGTCGACGATCCTGAGCTCGTGGCCGGTCAGAGAGCCCGCGTACTTGCTGGCCTCGCCCAGGCTGTCGTAGTCGAGGAGGTACTTGCGCCAGATGTCGGGGCTGATCAGGGCGAAATCGGCCCAGTCGAGGCCGAGTTGCCTGGCGAGCTCGCGCTGCAGCTGCCGCATCGTGCTCTTGCCCGAGGCCGACGCGCCCTTGGTGTTCATCACCACCGGCCGCTCGCGAGGCGGCAGCAGGCGGTAGCCCTGCGCGTCGACGGCGGCCTCGATGTGGGGCTCGATCCTCCGGCCGATCATCTGGCTGCCGTAGTCGTTGCAGGCCAGGTCCGTAGCCAGGGCGGTCAGGAACGCGCGATCACCGCGCACCCGGCCGTGCCGGATGACGATCGCGGTGGCGAGCCTGGCCAGGGTGCGGAGCGCGCAGGCCAGGAGCGGGTCGTCGCTGGAGGCAGCCCGTTGCTGCCATTCGGCAACGATCCGGCGTTCCTTGTCCTCGATGCTTTCAGGTGGCGGCCCGCCCTGGCGCTTGCGGCCAATACCGAAGCGCGCCAACACGCCGACCACGGCTGGTTCGCGGGTTCGATCCGCCGCTGCGAACAGGCTCGATGACAGCTCGCTCTCGATCAGCCGGGCCGCGCGGCACCGCAGCTCCTGCCAGGCACGCACGAGCTCGGCCATGTGCGGTTCGATGTGAGCGTGGTGGATCGTCTCGGTGATCTTGCGGAAATTGACGCCGAGATCGGCGTACTCCGGGCCGTCGGGCACCGACACGTCGCCCATCACGCGGATCAGCAGCTCATGGACGACCAGCCGTTCGGGCCGAAAGGCTACGAGCTCCTCGGGATCAAGCCCAGTGAAGGCGCTGCGCTCGTGGGCGTCTTTGATGGTTGTGAGCACGTTCTCCGGGCGGAAGACCGTGGATAACGGCAGGAAGGCTGTCGGGATCCGCGATCGGATGCCCGGATTCCACGGCCCGAGCTGCTCCCTGGGGCGCGTCTCGAGCGCTGTCATCGTGCGATCTTCAGGCGTCCGCAGCCACCTGATTGCGCGCCGCGCGCCGACGCCAAGACAGTAGCACCGGGTACAGCATCAGGGCCACCGCTATGGCGATGCAGGCGGCCGAGATCGGGCGCGTGACAAAGATCGAGGCTTCCCCTTGCGAGATCAGCAGCGACTGGCGCAGCGAACGTTCGGCAAGCGGCCCGAGCACGATCGCGAGCACCGCCGGCGCCACCGGATAGTTCAGCTTGCGCAGCAGGTAGCCGGCAACGCCGAAGATCAGCATGAGCCAGACGTCGTGCATGGACTGCTCGGGGGCGTAGCCGCCGACGATGCACAACACGAAGATGATCGGCGCGAGGATGGTGAAGCGGAGCGTCAGCACGCGCACGAACAGCGGAATGCAGGCGAGGTTGATCACCAGCGCCACCAGGTTCGCGACGTACAGGCTGCCGATCAGACCCCACACGAAATCGGGATGCTCCTGGAACAGGAGCGGGCCTGGACGCAGCCCCCAGATGATCATCCCGCCGAGCAGAATCGCCGTGGTCGGCGAGCCGGGAATGCCGAGCGTGAGCATCGGCAGCATCGCGCCGGTCGACGCGGCATTGTTGGCGGACTCCGGCGCTGCGACGCCGCGCGGGTTGCCCCGGCCGAAGCTCTGCGGATCTTTCGAGAACGTCTTGGCCAGGCCGTAGGACATCAGCGAGGCGGGCGTCGCACCAGCGGCCGGCAGCATGCCGACGAAATAGCCGATCAGCGATCCGAGGACGGTCGTGCCCAAGCAATCCTTGAACTGACGCAGGTTCTCCAGGATCACACGCAAGGTGGTTCTGACGCGATGGACGATCACGTCGCCCTCGGTCTGCTCCAGCGTCCACAGGATCTCCCCGATACCGTAGATCCCGATCGCCAGCACCAGGAAGTTGATGCCGTGATAGAAGCCCGAGAGATCGAAGAAGATCAGCCGCGGCTTGCCCGAGACGATGTCGAGGCCGACGCTCGCCAGCACCAGGCCGATCAAGATCGAGAAGATCGTCTTCGGGATGTCGTCGCCGCCGAGCCCGATGAACGTGGCGAACGCCAGCACCATCAGCGCGAACTCCTCGGGCGGCCCGAAGCGCAGCGCAAACTGGGCAAGCGGCGGGGCGAACAACGTGAACAGCACGATCGAGATCGTGCCGCCGATGAACGACGCCGCCGCAGCCGTGACCAGGGCACGGTCGGCCTTGCCGGCGATCGCCAGCGGCCGGCCGTCAAACACCGTGGCAACCGCGGTCGACGCCCCGGGTATGCCAAGCGTGATCGAGCTGATCGCACCACCGTACATAGCGCCATAGTAGATCGCAGCGAGGAAGATGATCGCCGCGTTCGGCGGCACGAGGAACGTGATCGGCAGCAGGATCGCGACCCCGTTCACCGAGCCCAGCCCTGGCATGGCGCCGACGAACAGGCCGATCGCGCAGCCGAACACCAGCATCACCAGGTTGACCGGATGGAAGGCCTCGGCGAAGCCGCCCATCAAGTGAACAATCAGGTCTTCCACGATCGCTTGCCCCTACATCCCCGCGAACCCCGGGCGGACAACCCGTTGCTCTTCCATGGTCGAGCTCAGTAGATGAGGTCGTAGATTGGATAGAAGAGAGGCTCCGAGAGCCCCTTCGGCAGAGGAATTGTCAGCGCCCAATCGAACAGACAGAAGACGCCCACCGGCGTCAGCAAGGCGACGCCGAACGTGATGGGCCACGATTGACGGCCCATGATCCTGATAAAGAACACCAGGAACAACATCAGCGACAGGTAGATGCCGATGTAGTGAGTGCCGATCAGCAAGGCGACCAGCGCGGCCACCGCGGTGCCGACGATCTGCACCGCGCCCTTGCTCATGTAGGCCTCTGTAGAGCGCGATTCCGGCGTCGCTTTGGCAAACCACCTGACGACGGTCACGACGGTGGCCGCCAGCATGCCGGCCGACAGCCAGAACGGCCATGCGCCCGAGCCGGGCCCGCGGCCGGGCACCCAGCCGATGTTGAGCTCGGCGCTCTTCATCATGAAGCCGAGCGACAGCAGCGCCAGCACGACGGCCATCAAGAGCTCAGCGGTGCGAACCGTCATGTCGGTTCTCCCAGCCCGGACGATTGGTTTCGGACCAGCGCTCCCGGTCCGGCCGAACTCGGAGCCGGTGACGGGGCCACCCCGAAAGGATGGCCTCGTCGACCGATGGCTCCCCGTTACTGCCCGGTGATGGCGTCGGCACCGACCTTTGCGATCAGGTCCTCATGCCGGGCGAGCTGGGCCTTGTGGAACGCCTCGAGATCGTCGCCAGCCACCCATTGGGCGCAATCGAGACCCTCGTCGGTGCAGAACTTCTGCCACTCCGGGAACTTGTACAGCGTCTTGAACAGGTTGATGTACCAGTCCTGGGCCTCCTTCGACATCCCGGGAGGGCCGTTGACCGAGCGCTGCATGTAGTAGACGAGATCGTGGCCGAGTTCCTTGGCGGTCGGCACGTCCGGGAAGGCGGCCATCCGCTCGTCGGTGAACTGCACCAGCGGACGGGTCTCGCCGGCCCGCATGAACTCGATCTCCTCGGACGGATTGTTCACCGTCGAGTTGATGTGATTGCCGACCAGGTTCTTGGCCACGTCGCCGCCACCGGGGAACGGCACGTAGGTCATGTTGAGATCGAGGTCGGACTCCAGCATCGCCGTCAGGATGGAATCCTCCTGGCCGGTGCCGGTACCGCCCATCGTCCAATCCTTGCCGGCCGACTTCACCGCCGCGACGTAGTCCTCGAGGCTGTTGATGTCGGTGTCGGTGTTGACCCACAGCAGAAACGTGTCGAGCGCCATGCGCCCGATCGGCGTGAACTGCGTGACGTCGACGCCGAGATCCTCCTGGATGATCGGCGTGGTGTAGAAGCTGTTGAGCGTGACCAGCAGGGTATGGTCGTCCCCGGCCTTGTCCTGCAGATAGCGCAATGCTTCGGCACCCGAGCCGCCAGCCTTGTTGATCGGGATGAACGGCCGCGGCGACAGATCCTTCTGCTCGATCAGTCCCTGCAGCAGGCGTGCGATCTGATCGGCGCCACCGCCGGCCCCGGCCATGATGATGAACTCGACCGGCTTTTGCGGCTCCCATGCGACCGCAGCACTTGACAGCGCCACGGTCGCCACGCTGGTACCGGCGACAAACGCCATGCCAGCGAATACTCGCGTCGTCTTGTTCATTGATTTCGCCTCCTCTGGACCTCGTTTGGTTCCCTGTTGTCGATATCGGTGTAGACCGACTGCGTCCACAACCCCTACGCCATTGGCTTATCCAAGTACGCCAAGCAGCCGGTCACTTGGGATCAACTGACCCCTGCGCAGGATCTCTCAGAACATGGATCCTTCCCGATCGCTCGTTGCTCGCGGCGCTCTTGTGGTCACTCCATCGCCCTCCTCAACGTCGCAACAGCACCGGCAGATCGGCATGATCGGTCACATATTGCGTGACTCCGCCCATGACCAGCTCGCGCCGGCGATCGTGACCATAGGCGCCCATCAGAAGCACATCGGCGCCAGCCTTCTTGGCGACCGCCAGCAGGCCTTGGGCGACCGCGGTCGCCCTGGCCTCGAAGGTCTCGATCTCGGCGGCAATGCCGTGGCTCGCCAGATAATCGCGAAGGGCTTCCGGTCTGAGATCGAGGGCGGCGCCGGTCAGCGCCGAGAGCACCGTCACCTGGTCGGCGGCGGCCAGAATCGGCATCGCCGCCGCCACCGCGGAGGCCGCTTCGGCGGCACCGCTCCATGCAATCGCCACGTGCCGGCCGATCTCGGCCACCGCCTGGGGCGGACAGAGCAGGACCAGGCGACCGGTCTCCAGCAAAGCCGCCTCGAGGGTCCTGAAGCCGATGTTGAGGTGGGGATCCGGTTGGGCCACCGCGATCACGTCGGCCAGCCGGCCGTAGACGCCGATGACCGCCGCCTGCTGGCCGGTCGCCTCGGACCAGGATGCCGAAGGCCGGTCCCTGGGCGCATCGCGCAGGTGCTCGACCACCGTGATCTCCGCCCGCCGGCAATAGTCCTCGAACAGCGCCTTGACGCGTCGTTCCTCCTCGTCCGCCAACGACGTGGCAGACGAGAGGACCTGCTGTCGCAGGGCGCTTGGCACGATGCCGGCATAGGGCAGCATTTCCTGGGGCCGCTGCCGGCAGTGAACCACCTGAAGGTGGGCATCGAAGCGACGTGCCAGCGCGAGCGCATGGTCGAGGACGCCCTCGCCCTTGCCGTCGCCACGAACCATGATCAGGATCGTGCGCAGCATCGCCCCAGGCGCTTTCTTGCAGCACCCGTCCCCGCACCGCCCGGCCAAAGACCTGCAAGGCTGAAACGGAGGAACGTCATTCCGCGGCCGCCGCGGCTGGCTGGCCAAGAGCTCCGGCCGCCTTGAGTGCCTCAGCCTGCTCGGCGGACAGGCCGAGCACTTCGCTCAGGATCTCGTCGGTGTGCTCACCGAGCAGCGGCGAGCGCCCGACCTCGGCCGGCGAATCCGACAGCTTGATGGGATTGCCCACGGTCAGATACCGGCCGCGCGTGGGATGATCGACTTCGACCACGGTGCCCGTCGCCCGGAGTGCGGGCTCCTCGGCGATCTCCTTCATCGAGAGGATCGGTCCGCAGGGAACGTTGAGCGGATTCAAGATGTCCATCACCTCGAACTTGGTCTTGGTCTTGGTCCATTCCTCGATCGTGTCGAAGACGTGGACGAGCTTGTCCAGGCGGGCGTCGGGCGTGGCATAGCCGGGATCCTCGATCCACGCTTCCTTGCCGATGACGCGGCAGAGCGCGGGCCACGCCGCGGTCTGCGTGATGACGTAGATGTAGGCGTTGGGATCCGTCTCCCAGCCCTTGCACTTGACGATCCAGCCGGGCTGACCGCCGCCCGACGCATTGCCGGAGCGCGGCGTGGCCTCGCCGAACTCGCCGTGGGGGTATTGCGGATATTCGGTGAGCGGACCGTGCGCCAGCCGCTGCTGGTCACGAAGCTTGACCCGGCAGAGGTTGAGGACCCCGTCCTGCATGGCCGCGAGCACCCGCTGGCCACGTCCGGTCCTCTCGCGCTGGAACAGGGCGGTGACAATGCCAAGGGCCAGGTGCAGCCCTGTTCCGGTATCGCCGATCTGCGCGCCGGTCACCAGCGGCGGGCCGTCGTCGAAGCCGGTGGTCGAGGCCGAGCCACCGGTGCACTGGGCGACGTTCTCGTAGACCTTGCAGTCCTCGTAAGGTCCGGGACCGAAGCCTTTGACCGAGGCGTAGATCATGCGCGGATTGAGCTCCTGGATCTTTTCCCAGGGAAAGCCCATCCGGTCGATCGCTCCCGGGGCGAAGTTCTCCACCATGACGTCACAGGCCTGGATGAGCTTGGCAAACAGCTCGCGACCCTGCGGATTCTTGGTGTCCAGCGTGATCGAGCGTTTGTTGCCGTTGAGCATGGTGAAGTAGAGGCTGTCGACCCCAGGCAGGTCGCGCAGCTGAACGCGCGTGATGTCGCCGCTCGGCCGCTCCACCTTGATCACATCGGCGCCGAACCATGCCAGCAGCTGGGTGCAGGTCGGACCCGACTGCACGTGGGTCATGTCGAGAATGCGAACGCCTTCGAGCGCTTTCATGGCTCCCTCTCGTCGGAAGTGCGTGGACGCCGGCACGCGGCCTACTTGTACATGGTCTGCGCCTTGGTGCCGGGCGCGTACTCGTTGGGATCGACCCAGATGTTGATGACCGCGGACCTGCCGCGGGACCGGACCTCTTCGCGCGCGCGGCGCAACGCAGGGCCGATCGCGCCGGGCTCGGTCACCTCTTCGCCATAGCCGCCCAACATCTCGGCGAACTTGCTGAAAGGCACGTCGCCCAGCTTGTTGCCGACATCGCCGCGCTCCTGGCCGTACTTGGCGAGCTGCCCGTAGCGGATCTGGTTCATCGCCGAGTTGTTGCCGATCACCGCGATATACGGCGCCCCGAACCGGTTAGCGGTCTCCATGTCGAACGCGGTCATGCCGAAGGAGCCGTCGCCGTAGTAGCAGAGGATCTCCTTGTCCGGCCGGGCGAGCTTGGCCGCCATGGCGAAGCCGGTGCCGATGCCGAGCGCACCGAGCGCGCCGGGGTCCATCCAGTGGCCGGGCTGGCGTGGCTGCACGGCCTGGGCACTGATCGTCACCACGTCGCCGCCGTCGCCGATGTAGACCGTGTCCTCCGTCAGGAACTCGTTGATCTCCCACGCGACCCGGTAGGGATGGATCGGCGTGTTGTCGGAGGTGAACAAGGGCATCAGCTTGTCGGTGGCCGCCTGTTCCGCGACCTGGAGTTCCTCCATCCAGCCAAGTCGGCTCTTCGCCCGATTGTCGGCGCGACCGGAGGCCGCCTGGGCGACCGCGCCCAAGATCGCGCCGGGGTGACCGACCAGCCCGAGCGAGATGTCCCGGTTCTTGCCGACCGTCCGATAGTCCTGATCGATCTGCACGACGTCGGCGTCTTTGCCCAACCGCCGGCCGTAACCCATGCGGAAGTCGAAGGGGGTGCCGACGATCACGATGACGTCGGCCTTGTCGAACGCCAGGCGGCGGGTGCGGTGGAAATGGTGCGGATCGCCGGGCGGAAGCAGGCCGCGGCCGGAGCCGTTGAAGTAAGCCGGGATGTTGAGCTGGCGGACCAGCTCGATCGCCTCCTTGTGACCGCGGCAGTTCCAGACCTGGGTGCCGAGCAGGATGCAGGGCCGCTCCGCGTTCACCAGCATGTCGGCCAGCTTCTCGATAGCGGCGGGATCGCCGATCGAGCGGGTCGAGGCCCGGTAGTGGCCCGGAGCGGGGATGATCGCTTTCGACAGCTCGACCTCGCGATCGAGCACATCGCGCGGGATCTCGAGATAGGATGGCCCCCACGCGCCGTTGTAGCACTCGCGGGCGGCCATGCTGACCATGTCGGCGACGCGCTCGGTCGAGGACACGCTGGCGGCGAACTTGGTGATCGGCGCCATCATGTCGACGTGCGGCAGATCCTGGAGCGAGCCCATCTTGTGCTGCGTGAGCGCGCCCTGGCCGCCGATGTGCAGGATCGGGGTCTCGGCGCGGAATGCGCAGGCGATCCCGGTCATGGCGTTGGTGCAGCCGGGACCAGCGGTGGTCACGACGCAGCCAAGCCTCCCGGTCTGGCGCGCATAGCCGTCGGCGGCATGGGCTGCGACCTGCTCGTGGCGCACGTCGATGATCCGGATGCCTTCGTCCTGGCAGCCGTCGTAGATGTCGATGATGTGCCCGCCGCACAGCGTGAAGATCGTGTCCACGCCCTCATTCTTGAGCGCCCTGGCAGCCAGGTGACCGCCGGAGATGACGCTGGCGTCGGTGCTCTTGCGTTGCAGGGTGTCGGTGGCGGTCGTGGTCATGGCGAAGCCTTCCTCGATTCCCCGGGATCTGGGCGCCCGGTCAGAACGCCAGCGTCTCGGGTTGCTTGGTCTCGACCCAGGTCTGCTTGTTGCTCGGTCTCGACCCAGGTCTGCTTGACGTGGTCGTGAAGCTTGAGCGTGTGCTCGCGGACCAGCCGTTCGGCCAGATCGGGGTCGCATGCCTCCAGAGCTTCGATGATGTGGGCGTGATCGACGATCGAGCGGGTCGCCCGGTCGCCCTCGGTCATCGTGCGGGCGCGGATCGCCCGCATGTGGATGAACAGGCCATCGGCCATGTCCATCAGGATCCTGCACTTGGACATCTCCAAAATGCGCCGGTGGAACCTGATGTTGGCGTCCGAGTATTCGTCGATGTGAGTTCGGACTTCGGTCTGATCGAAGTCCGCCAGCAACCTGCGGAGCGAGCCGATCTCGGCCGCGCTGGCCCGCTCGGTCGCGAGCCTGGCCGCCATGCTCTCGAGCGCGGCCCAGGCGATGATCATCTCCAGGATCTCGCCCACCGACTTCCTCAGGATGAAGACGCCCTTGCGGGGCTCGATCCGCACCAGGCCTTCCTGCTCGAGCCGTGCCAGAGCCTCGCGGATCGGCGTGCGGCTAATCTTGAGCTGCTCGGAGAGGTCCCGCTCGTCCAGCCTGAGCTGAGCGCCGTCGGCGTAGATGTTCATCGACGTGATGCCTTGCTTCAGCACGTCGTAGATGTGCCCTTTGAGGCTGAAGTCCCGTCTGATGGGCTTCACCACGAGCTGTAGCGGCATTCTCCAGAAGCTCCGGGGGGCCATGGTGATCAAGTCAGTGGTATACCATACACCAGCGGCCGGCGCTCGACAATGGCTATCGGCCTCCCAAATCGCCGGGGTGCTCGTGGCCGGAACAAACGGGGGCGATTCCGGTCATGTTCCCACCTCAAGCGTATGCCCGGCGGCCATAGCTGGCGCGGTACCAGTCGGTGGCGACACGGATCCTTAGCGGGCGGCCACCTCGTCGACGGTCGTCAGGGCGAGCGCAGAATGGGCGTAGGCGCCACCCGCGCGCATCGAACATCGCTCTTAGGCCGCGCACCCCCGCGGCTGCGGTACCTTGGAGAATCAGCAATTCTCCCGAAATTCATATGATGATGCGTTATTGTAAGTTACTGAAATATAGGAAAGAGAATGTTTGACCCGGGTTCCTGTTGCTCTGGCAAATCAACTCACAGAGGCACCATCGATGGCGCGATGGGCTACGCACAACGGGACTTCCCAAATCCGCCCCCTTTTGGGCACGACACTGGTGACTGGACAGGACGGAAGCAACCCGGCTTAGTTTCATGCGATGCAAACCCAGGCTGAGGCTTCGCGATTGTCTTCCGCCGCACCGCCGTGGCAAGGCCGGGCGCCATGATTTAACCCTGGGCGGTCCTGGCCTACTCGCTGGCCTATGTCGGCTTCCTGTTCGCGATCGCGTATTGGGGCGACAAGCGCGCGCGCCGGCGCGGCGCACCGACCGCCAAGCCGATCGTCTACGCCCTCTCGCTCGCCGTCTACTGCACGTCGTGGACCTTTTACGGCAGCGTCGGCCTGGCGTCGAAGGCCGGCTACAGCTTTCTGCCGATCTACGTCGGTCCGATCCTGGTATTCGCCCTGGGCTGGCCGCTCGTGCGCCGCATCGTGCGCATCTCCAAGGCGCAGAACATCACCTCGATCGCCGACTTTGTCGCCGCGCGCTACGGCAAGAGCCAGATTCTGGCTGCAACCATCACCGTGATCGCCGTATTCGGCACCCTGCCCTACATCGCGCTACAGCTGAAGGCGGTCTCGACCAGTTTCCAGGTGCTGCTTCAATACCCTGACGTGTTGGCGCCCTCGAGCCCCGGAGGCCTGCCGGTGTGGGCCGACACCGCGCTGATCGCATCCCTGATCCTCGCCCTGTTCGCGATCCTGTTCGGCACCCGGCATATCGACGCGACCGAGCACAACGAGGGCATGATCCTCGCGATCGCCTTCGAATCCGTGGTCAAGCTGGTCGCCTTTCTGGCAGTCGGCGCCTTCGTGACCTGGGGCGCCTTCGGTGGCATCGGCGACCTCGTCCGGAAGGTCGCGGCCGATCCGGAGCTGCATCGCCTGTTCGCCGGCGGGGTCGACGGCACCGGCTGGGTGACGATGACCCTGCTGGCGCTGCTCGCGATTCTCTGTCTGCCGCGACAGTTCCACGTGACGGTCGTCGAGAACGCCGACGAAGCCGACATCCGCAAGGCGGCCTGGCTGTTCCCGGCCTATCTGGTGACCATCAATCTGTTCGTGGTTCCGGTCGCGATCGCCGGTCTGGTCCTGTTCCCTGGCGGCGCGGTCGATGGCGACATGTTCGTGCTCGCCCTGCCGATGGCCGAGCGGCAGGAGCTGCTCACGCTGCTTGCCTTCATCGGCGGCCTGTCGGCTGCGACCGGCATGGTGATCGTCGCATCGGTCGCGATCAGCAACATGGTCAGCAACGACCTGATCATGCCGATCCTCCTGCGCGGGCGCCGCCTCGGCCTTTCCGACCTCGCCGACATGACGGGCTTCATTCTGCAGATCCGCCGGCTCGCGATCGTCGCCTTCATGCTGCTGGCCTACCTCTACTACCGGATGGTCGGGGATTCGTTCGCGCTCGCCTCCATCGGCCTGCTGAGCTTCGCCGCGGTGGCGCAGTTCGCGCCCGCCTTCCTGGGCGGGCTGGTCTGGCGCGAAGCCACGCAGAAGGGCGCGCTCGCGGGCGTCACGCTGGGCTTCCTGGTCTGGGCCTACACGCTCTTGCTGCCGTCCTTCGTGCAGTCCGGCTGGTTGCCGCTGGCGCTGCTCGAGTCCGGCCCGTTCGGCATCGCGTGGCTGCGCCCGCAGCATCTGTTCGGGCTGCAGTTCGCGCCGTTGACCCATGGCGTGTTCTGGAGCCTGCTCGCCAACATGCTCGCATACGTGGCCGTCTCGCTGAGCACGGTGCCAAAGCCGATCGAGCGGCTGCAGGCGAGCGCGTTCATCGACCCCGACCGGCGCGAGAGTCACGCGGCCTCGGGGCTATGGGGCGGCTCGGTCAAGATCGGCGAGCTGCAGGCGGTGGCCGCGCGCTATCTGGGGGCCGAGCGGGCGCGGCGCTCCTTCGAGGAGTTCGCGGCCGAGCGGGCCGGGTCGCTGCGCTCCGCGGCCGACGCCGATCTGCACCTGGTGCGCCACACCGAGCGCCTGCTGGCGAGTGCGGTCGGCGCTGCATCCGCCCGTCTGGTCATGGCGCTAGCACTCGAGCGGAAAAGCGTCGGCGCCGGCAGCGCGCTCCGCCTGCTCGACGATGCCAGCGCCGCAATCCAGTACAACCGCGACCTGCTCGAGGCGACCGTCGAGAATGTCGCCCAGGGCATCAGCGTGTTCGACAAGGACCTGCGCCTGGTCTGCTGGAACCGGCGCTTTCGCGAGCTGCTCGATCTGCCGGCCGAGTTCGGCCAGGCCGGCGTGCCGCTCCAGGAGATCTTTCGCTTTGGCGCCCAGCGCGGCGAGTACGGCCCCGGCAAGGTCGAGGACCTGGTCGCCCAGGAGCTCGACCGCTTCATCTGTAGCCTGGATGGCGCGATCGAGCGCCGGCGGAGCAATGGCGTGGTGCTCGAGATCCGGACCAGTGCGATGCCGGGCGGTGGCTACGTCACCACCTATTCGGACATCACCGAGCGGGTGCGCACCGCGGCCGAGCTTGCCGCGGCAAACGAGACGCTGGAGCAGCGCGTGCGCGATCGCACCACCGAGCTGGCGCGCGCCAAGGCCGCAGCCGAGGAGGCCAATCTCGACAAGACTCGCTTTCTGGCGGCCGCGAGCCACGACCTCCTGCAGCCTCTCAACGCCGCGCGGCTCTATGTCGCCAGCTTGATCGAGCGTCCGTCGCGCCCAGCCAGCCGGCCTGGTGCCGAGGACGAGCTGGTCGGCAAGATCGACGCCTCGCTCGCCTCGGTTGAGGAGCTGCTCGGCGCCCTGCTCGACATCTCGAAGCTGGATGCCGGCGCCTTCGTGCCGGACAAACGCAGCTTCCGTCTCGACCAGCTGCTCGAAGCCCTCGGCGTCGAGTTCGCGCCGATCGCCGCACAGCGCGGCTTGCGCCTGCGTATCGTCCCCTGCACGGCGGTCGTCGATAGCGACTGGCGCCTGCTGCACCGCGTACTGCAAAATCTGCTCGCCAACGCCATCCGATACACACGCCACGGTGCGGTGCTGCTTGGTGCGCGCCGGGCCGGCGATCACGTCCGCATTCAGGTGATCGATACCGGCATCGGCATCCCTGCGGACCAGCAGGCGCTGGTCTTCAAGGAGTTCCAGCGATTCGCGACCGGCCCCGATGCCGAGCAAGGCCTGGGGCTCGGGCTGTCGATCGTGCAGCGGATCAGCCGAGTCCTCGATCATCCTTTCAGCCTGCGCTCTGAGCTGGGCCGCGGCACCACGTTCACCGTCCTGGTCCCGCGCAGCCAGGCACCGCCGATGGCGACCGTGACCCGACCGTCCGCCGCGAAACCGGCGCTCGTATCCGAGCGTGCCGCCGTCCTGTGCGTCGACAACCAGACGAGCATTCTCGATGGCATGAGGACGCTCCTCGCACAGTGGGCCTGTACCGTGCGTACGGCCGCCGGGCTCGCTGACATGCAGGCGCTGCTCGAGCGCGATCCGTGGCCGCCCGACCTTGTGATCGCGGACTATCACCTCGACGAGGGCGCCAACGGGCTCGCCTGCATCGAGTGGGTGCGCCGGCGCTTCGGCACCGAGGTGCCGGCCATCCTGATCACCGCCGACCAGTCGGAAGCGTTGAAAGCGCTGGCGCGCGCCCATGGCCTGCCGGTGCTGAACAAGCCGATCAGACCGGCCGCGCTGCGGGCGCTCATGCGCCGCGTGCTGGCCACGCGCCAGGCTGCCGAATAGTCGGCTACACGGAAGGCTTGGCCTCCGTGGCTGCACGCAGGATCTGGTCCTGGGGCGCGCTCACGCTCGCTGCCAGCCGTCGCGCCAGGATCACGGCCTGGGTGCGGCCGTCGACCTGCAATTTCTCCAGGATCCTCGAGACATGCGACTTGACGGTGCCCTCCGACACGCCGAGCGCATAGGCGATCTGCTTGTTGAGCTGGCCCTCGTTCAGCATCATGAGCACGCGCACCTGCTGCGCGGTCAGGGTGGCCAGCCGGGCCGCGAGCTCCGCCTCGGAATCGGTCGGCTCGCCAGTGAGGTCGATCCCGTCGGGCAAGGACATCTCGCCCGCCATCAGCGCCCGCAGCGCGCTGCGGATCTGGGCCGGTGAGGCGGATTTGGAAACGTAGCCGGCAGCGCCGAACTCGATCGCGCGTCGCACCACGCTCGCCTCCTCGTTGGCGGAGACCACCGCGACAGGCGTGCTTGGGAACTGGGCGCGCAGGAATACCAGCCCGGAGAATCCCTGCATGCCCGGCATGTTGAGATCGAGCATGACCAGATCGGTCTCCGGAGCGGCCAGCAGCGCTGCTTCCACCGCCTGCAGCGAGCCCGCCTCGACCACATGGGCGTCCGGCAGGGCTTCGACGATCGCCAGGCGCAACGCGTCGCGAAACAGCGGGTGATCGTCCGCCACCACGATGCGCAGGGGCTCCATTGCGTCTCCCGTCGGCACGTGAACGTGCCTTGCTCCCTTGAGCAGCATTATGGGGAGACGGCCCCGATGGCCGCAAGCATCCCGTAAACCAAAGTCAAATTCCGACCCCGGCGTGGTCCTGCTACCTTTTGCGAGGATCCAAGAACTGAACAAGCAAGCTGGGAGATCCAGGGATGCCGACCGACTCTTCCGATCGAATAAACAGGAAGTTGCAAGTCACTCGCCGCCGTTTCGTCAAAACGGCCCTCGGCGCTTCCGCAGGCGTGGGCGCATTGGGACTGGGCGGGCGCGCCCCTTGGCACTTCGTGCGCGGCGCCTATGCCCAGGAGCAGCCGATCGGCAACTTCCCCATCAACGGCTCCGAGGTCGTGTTCGGGTTCAACGTGCCCCAGACCGGTAGCTACGCCGACGAGGGCGCCGATGAGCTGCGCGCCTACCAGCTCGCCGTCAAGCACCTGAACGAGGGCGGCGGCATGCTCCAGACGCTGCAGCCGAGTGCGCTCAAGGGAAACGGCCTGCTCGGCAAGAAGGTGTCCTTCGTCACGGGCGACACGCAGACCAATCCGGATGCCGCACGGGCCAGCGCGCGCCGCATGATCGAGCGCGACGGCGTGATCATGTTCACCGGTGGCTCGAGCAGTGCTACCGCGATCGCGCAGCAGTATCTCGCCCAGGAGAAGGGCGTGATCTTCATGGACGCCCTGACCCACTCCAACGACACCACGGGCAAGGATCGCCGCCGTTACGGCTTCCGCCACTTCTTCAACGCCTACATGTCGGGCCAGGCGCTGGCGCCGATCCTGGCCAAGGAGTACGGCACGGACCGCAACGCCTACCATCTCACTGCCGACTACACCTGGGGACACACGCAATACGAGTCGATGAAGGAGTTCA
This sequence comes from uncultured Alphaproteobacteria bacterium, assembly GCA_963731495.1. Classification (GTDB taxonomy): domain Bacteria; phylum Pseudomonadota; class Alphaproteobacteria; order Geminicoccales; family Geminicoccaceae; genus DASUGG01. The sequence goes on along the minus strand of CAVSVZ010000049.1, from coordinate 39,099 downwards.
CCGAGAAGGAGGGCTGGACCACCACCGACAATATCATGACGCCGCTCGGCACGACCGACTACAGCCAGTTCCTGACCGCCGTGCTGAACAGCGACGCCGACGTGCTGGTGCTCAACCACTACGGCCAGGACATGGTCAACTCGCTGACCCAGGCCGTGCGGTTCGGGATGCGTGATCGCGAGGTCAACGGCAAGCAGATGGAGATCGTGGTCCCGCTGTACAGCCGCCTCATGGCCAAGGGCGCCGGTCCCGAGAACGTCCAGGGCATTCTCGGCACCACCAACTGGAACTGGCGCCTCCAGGACGAGGGCTCCAAGGTCTTCGTCAAGGCGTTCGAGGACGAGTACGGCGCGCCGCCCTCCCAGGCCGCGCAGACCGCCTATGTCCAGACGCTGCTCTATGGCAATGCCGTCGAGACCGCCGGCACCTTCTATCCGCCGGAGGTGATCAAGGCGCTCGAGGACTTCGAGGTCACCGGCATCGGCCCGGGTCAGGTGCTGTACCGGGGCTGCGATCATCAGGCCTTCCACGACATCCTGGTGGTGCGCGGCAAGGGGCCGGACCAGATGGAGAGCGAGTACGACCTGCTCGAGATCGTGGAGCAGGTGCCGCGGGACAACATCGGCTACGATTGCGATCACTTCCCGGGCGAGCTCGGGCCGTATATTCCCGAGGCGTGACCGAGGCCCATAGCTCCGACGGCGAGCGAGAATCATCCGCCACGGGTCGGACGGCCCGTGGCGGACGCCGTCGGAGGCCGCCCTGCAGCGGATGCAGGCGGAGACGCGGATGACCATCGAGAGTTTGGCGCTGCAGTTGCTGACGGGGCTGCAGATCGGCGCGATCTATGTGCTGATTGCGCTCGGCCTGACCCTGATCTTCGGCACCCTCGGCGTGGCCAACTTCGCCCATGGCGCGCTGTTCATGATCGGCGCCTATCTCGGCTGGCTGATCTCGAGCGCAACCGGCTACTGGCTCGCTTTCGTGCTCGTGCCGCTCGCGCTGTTCGTGCTTGGCGTGGTGCTTGAGCGCGGGCTGATCCAGTTCTTCTATCGGCGGCCGGTGACCGATCAGATCCTGGTCACCTTCGGCCTCGCACTGGTCCTACAGGAAGCCATGCGCTGGATGTTCGGCGGCACCACCAAGCCGTTTCCCCCGCCATCCTGGGCGCTGGTGCCGATGGACATCGGCATCGGCTATTATCCGCCCTGGCGGCTGATCATCGTCGGCCTCACGCTCGCCGTCGTGCTCGGCCTTTACCTGTTCCTGCGCTTCACGCGCTTCGGGCTGGTCGTGCGCGCCGGCATGCGTGACCCGGAGATGCTGCGCTTCTTGGGCATCAACATGACCAACCGGTTCACCCTGGTGTTCGGCTTCGGCGCGCTGCTCGCGGGCTTTGCCGGCGTGATCGGCGGCCCGACCACCGCGGTCAATCCCGAGGTCGGCATGGCCATGCTGGTACCGTCGTTCCTGGTCGTGGTGATCGGCGGGATGGGCAGCCTGCCGGGTGCGATCCTGGCCGGCCTCCTGATGGGTGAGGCGGTCAGCCTCGCCGTGCTGGTCTACCCACCGATCGCCCAGGTGATCGTCTACATCGTCGCGGCGGTGATCCTGCTGTGGCGCCCGCGCGGCCTGCTCGGCGTGCGAGGAGTCATGGAATGATTGCGCGGCCACGCGCCGATTCGCCCTGGCGCGAGGGCGCGATCATGCTCCTGGTCGCCGCCGTGCTGCTGGCGCTGCCCTGGATCATGTCGGCGATCGGCGGCTATCGCGAGCTGGCGACCCGGATCATCATCTGGGCGATCTTCGCTCTGGGCTTCGACATCCTGGTCGGCTTCACCGGCTATCTGTCGTTCGGCCACGCGGCGTTCTGGGGCATCGGCGCCTACGTCGCCGGCTACACTCTGTTGCACGCCACGCCGAACGCGCTGGTCGCCATGGCGGTCGGCACGGTCGCGGCGCTGCTCGTCTCTGTGGTGCTCGGCTATCTGACGCTACGCCGCTACGGCATCTACTTCGCCATCCTCACCCTGGCGTTCGCCGAGATGTTCTACTACGCGGCGCTGGCGCCCTTGCAGGACTGGACCGGCGGCGACAACGGTCTGACCGCGATCCCGACCCCGGTGCTCGCGGGCATCCCGCTCAAGGGCGCGGCGATGCACTATCTGGTCACGGTGGTCGCCCTGATCGCCGTCTACGCGGCCCGGCGGATCGCCCGCTCGCCGTTCGGCCTGATGCTGCGCGCCATCAAGTCCAACGAGACCCGGCTGCGCTCGACCGGCATCAACGTCTATCGCTACAAGGTGACGGCGTTTGCCGTCAGCGGGCTGTACGCAGGTGCTGCCGGCACGCTGTACGCGATCTACGAGACCTACGTGCCGACCCAGAGCCTGCATTGGGTCACCTCCGGCGAGGTGGTCATGATGTCGGTGATCGGCGGACTCGGCACGCTGTTCGGGCCGATGATCGGCGCCGGCGTCGTGCTCTATCTGGAGAACGTGCTCTCAGCGTCGCTCGAGCAGTGGCTGCTGATCGAGGGGCTGATCTTCATGGGCTTCGTCATCTTCCTGCCCGGCGGCATCATGGAAGGCTCGCGCCGCATCCTGCGCCTGCTCATGGGCTCGCGCAGCGAACAGCCTGCGGTACAGCAGCAGCCCTCGCGAGAGGGTGCGTCCGCGCCGACGCTCGCCGAAGAGCGCTCCCCCTAGGATCGAGGCGCGATCGAGATGGCTCTGCTCGAAGTCACCGCTGTCAGCAAGCGCTTCAATGGGCTGCGCGCGCTCGACCACGTCAACCTGGCGGTGGAGGCGGGCACGATCCACAGCATCATCGGGCCTAACGGCGCCGGCAAGAGCACGCTGCTCAATGTGCTGACTGGCAGTCTCCAGCCGGACCAGGGCACGGTCGTGTTCGACGGCGCTCCGGTGCTCGGGCGACCTTCATACGAGATCAACCAGCTCGGCATCGCGCGGGTGTTCCAGACGCCTGAGATCTTCCCCGAGCTGAGCCTGCTCGACAACGTCATGGTCGCGGGCTTCGCCGCGCGCGACGGCAGCTTCCGCATGAACCTGCTCGAGCATCCGCGCCGGCGGAGCGAGGTGCGCGATCTCGCCGCTGACGTGCTGGCCAATGTCGGGCTGGCCCGGCTCGCGCACACCGAGGCCCGGCATCTCTCGCGCGGCGACAAGCGGCGTCTCGAGCTCGCCATCTGCCTGGCGCGCCGGCCCCGGCTGCTGCTGCTCGACGAGCCTACCGCAGGCATGTCGCACAGCGAGACCCATTCCACGGTCGAGCTTCTGCGCGAGATCTCCGCGACCGGCATGACCAAGGTGGTGATCGAGCACGACATGGACGTCGTGTTCGCGCTGTCCTCGCGCATCACCGTGTTGCACCAGGGCCGGGTGATCGCCGACGGCCTGCCCGAGGAGATCCGCGAAGACGCAGCGGTGCAGGAAGCCTATCTCGGAGGGGTGCACGCATGAGTGCGGCCAACGGCGCCCTGCTCGACTGCCGCAACCTGCACGCCTATTACGGCGAGAGCTACGTGGTGCACGGCGTCTCGCTGACCGTCGAGCGCAACGAGATCCTGGCGCTGCTCGGCCGCAACGGCGCCGGCAAGACCTCGACGCTGCGCACCATCGCACGCGCGGCTCAACCGGAGCTGCGCCGCGGCGAGATTTTTTTGCAGGGCCGGCCGCTGCACGGCGTGCCCACCCACCAGGCGGCGCGCATGGGCGTCTCGCTGGTGCCCGAGGATCGCCGCATCATCCCCGGCCTCACGGTCGAGGAGAACCTGGTGCTTGCCCAGATCGCCAAGGAGCCGGGCTGGAGCCTCGAGCGCATCTATGACCATTTTCCGCGGCTCGCGGAGCGGCGCCGGCAGGAGGGCGTGACCCTGTCGGGCGGCGAGCAGCAGATGCTGGCGATCGCCCGCGCGCTTGCCCGCCGTCTCGATCTGCTCCTGCTCGACGAGCCCTACGAGGGCCTGGCTCCTCAGATCGTGCGCGAGATCGAGAGGATCCTGGTCGAGGTCAAGAAGACCGGGCTCACCGTGATCCTGGTCGAGCAGAATGCAATCGCGGCACTGCAGCTGGCCGACCGCTGCGCAATTCTTGACGATGGCGCCGTCGTGTTCACCGGCAAGCCGGACGAGGTGCTTGCGAACGACGAGATCCGACGCGAGTATTTGGCCCTTTAAGGTTTGCCGCTGACACGACCGGAACCTCGCACCCTAAGCCAATGGTTCGATCCCATATGCCGCTCGCCAGCTGTGCCGGCAAGCTGGGCAAAAAGAATGCTAGTACCAGCTAGCATAAGTCAGCGATCCGTGGAGCGAGGCCCTTGGGATGGACCTTGGCCTTGCGCCACTGGCGACCTCGAGGGCGGCGAACAGGGTGGTCGTGCCGCGCCGCTTGTATTCGTGGGCTTGGCCGTGGAGCGAGCGGCCGTTGGGCAACTTGAGTTGCCCCGGCGCGGCTGGGCGTGGAGAGTGGCCGGCCAAGAGGCGGACACCGGCGGCGCTCCGTCCTGATCACGAACGCAGTCAACGACGCGTCGCGCCCATGGCCGTCATCGTCACCACACAACGGGTGGACCTGGAGCACATCTGGCGCGCTGCGGGCAAGGTTGACTAGCGCCCTGGGCAGCTGCCATTATCGCCTTTGCCAACCTCTGGTATCCGTGAGGCGGTCACCGTACGGCAGTGGACCGCCCGAGGCAAACGAATTGCAGAGGAAACAGAATGATAGACGTCGGGGATTGGCTGAAAGAAATTGGGCTCGCCCATTATGCGGATTTGTTTGCCGATAATGCGATCGACGGCGATGTGCTCGCCGAGCTGACCGAAGAGCACTTGAAGGAACTGGGACTGCCACTTGGCCATCGGGTCAAGTTGATCCGCGCCATCAGGGCGCTTGGCGCGGATGTTGATGCTGTCGATCCGTCCGGTGCGATACAACCCGAAGGGCCTTCACCCCGGCCGGAGGCAGAGCGGCGGCAGCTCACGGTGTTGTTCGTGGATCTCGTGGGCTCGACGGCACTGACCGCACGAGTTGATCCCGAAGACATGCGGACGGTGATTGCCACCTACCAGAACACATGCAGCCGCGTGATCGGCCGCTACGAAGGCCACATCGCCAAGTTCATGGGCGATGGTGTGCTCGCCTATTTCGGCTATCCGAGGGCGCACGAGGATGACGCCGAGCGCGCGGTCCGGGCAGGACTCGAGCTTGCCCAGGCCGTCGGCCGTGAAACCGCGAACGGCACCAAGCTGGCCGTGCGGATCGGCATCGCAACCGGACAGGTGGTGGTCGGCGACCTGATCGGCGAGGGTGCTGCCCAGGAAGAGGCGGTCGTCGGCGAGACCCCGAATCTGGCCGCGCGGCTTCAGGGCGTCGCCGAACCGGGCAGCGTGGTGATCGGAGAATCCACGCAGCGCCTGGCCGGCGGGCTGTTTGACCTGATCGATCTGGGCGGCCACGAGCTCAGGGGGTTCGGGCAAAAAGTCCAAGCGTGGCGGGTCGTGGGCGACAACCGCGCGGAGAGCCGGTTCGCGGCGCGCAGCGCGAAAGGACTTACCCCCTTCGTCGGCCGGCAGCATGAGGTCGGCATGCTGTTCGACCGGTTCGAGCAGGCCCAAGAAGGCGAGGGGCAGGTGGTGCTGCTGTCCGGTGAGCCGGGCATCGGCAAGTCACGCCTCGCCCACGGCCTGATCGAGCTCCTTGCCAACGAGCCGCACGCTTGCGTTCGCTTTTACTGCTCACCTTACCATGTGAACAGCGCGCTCCATCCGGTAATCGAGCAGATCGAACGCGCCGCCGGGTTTCTTGCCGACGATTGGCCGAACACCGGCTCGACAAGCTGGAGAGGCTGCTCAGCCAAAGCACCGACGAGCCCGACGAGGTCGCACCACTGTTTGCGGGGCTGCTCTCGATCCCGCCTGGCAGCCGGTATCCGCCGCTCAACCTCTCTGCCCAGCGTCAGCGGGAACGCACGATTGAGGCAATGGTGGAACAGGTGAGCGGTCTGTGCGCGCGCCAACCGGTCCTGATTATCCTCGAGGATGCGCACTGGATCGACCCGACGACGACCGAGCTGTTCGAACGCCTGATCGAGCGGAGCCAGACTCTGCCGGTACTGCTTCTGCTCACCTTCCGGCCGGACTTCGCCCCGCCCTGGATCAGCTATCCGCACATGACGTCCCTGACTCTGAACCGACTTGGGCGGCGCCAAAGCACTGAGATGATCGCCGCGGTCGCCGGCGGCAAACCGTTGCCCGAGCCGGTGCTGGCGCAGATCTGGACGAAGACCGAGGGGGTGCCGCTGTTCGTCGAGGAGCTGACCAAGACAGTGCTGGAGTCTGGCCTGCTTGAGGACGATGGCGACCGCTATGTCCTCACCGGGCCGCTCCCGCCCCTCGCGATTCCCGCTACCTTGCAGGATTCGCTGATGGCGCGCCTGGACCGCCTCGCCCCGGTCAAGGAAGTTGCGCAGATCGGTGCCGTGATCGGGCGCGAGTTCTCCTACCAGCTCCTCGCCGCCCTCTCCCCTCTCGAGGAGACGGCGCTGCAGGAAGCGCTCGCACACCTGGTCGGCTCGGAGCTGGTATTCCGCCGCGGTACCATCCCTGATGCGACCTACAGCTTCAAGCACGCTTTCGTCCAGGACGCCGCTTACGAAAGCCTTCTCAGAAGCAAGCGCCAACAACTCCACGCGCGCATTGCAAGGACGTTGCTGGAACGGTTTCCCGAAACGGTCGCGACCCAGCCTGAGATCGTCGCTCGTCACTTCGCTCATGCCGGGCTGGTCGATGAAGCCGTCCGATACTCGGAGCAGGCGGGCAAGCTGGCTAGCGCACGCTCCGCGATGACCGAGGCGGCCGCCCAATACGCTTCCGCCATCGAGCTCCTTTCGAGCCTCTCGGACAGCACAGAGCGAAAACAGCAGGAGCTCAGCCTTCGAACCGCTCAGGGAGCTGCTCTGATCGCGGCCAGGGGGCTGGCAGCGCCGGAGGTCGCGGCGGCGTATGCACGCGCCCACGAACTGTGCGACGACGTCGGCGACGAGCAACTGCTGTTCGCCGCGCTTTGCGGGCAATACTGGTACCTTTCCCAGAAGGGCGAGCTCGACCGGGCCCTCGCGACGGCCGAAGAGGTGCTGCGACTGGCAGAGAGGCAGGAGGAGACGGCGCCTTTGGTGATCGGCCATCGCATCACCGGCACCAGCCTGTTCCATCTCGGCAGGCTGGTTGCGGGGCGCAAACACCTGGAACAGGCGGTAGCCCTCTATGATCCGGCGCGCCATTCGGCGCTCGCCTCACTCTACACCTTCGATCCGCGGATGGCCGGTCTGGCATTCCTGTCGTGGCTTCTGCTGGCGCTCGGCTATCCGGAACAGGCGAAACGGCGTGGCCAGGAGGCGATCGATCATGCCCGGCAGCTGGGCCATCCGCACTCTTTGGCCCATGCGCTGGCCAACGCCTGCCTGCTTCATCAGCTGTGCCGGGACGGCCACGCCGTGGAGGAGCACGCCGGCCACCTGATCGCTCTGTCGACCGAGCAGGAATTCCGATTCTGGCTGGCGATCGGAACCATCATGGAAGGATGGACATTCGCGGAAAGCGGGCAGGCCGAGGCCGGGATCGAACAGATGCGCCGCGGCCTAGACGATTACTGGGCGACCGGGGCGACGCTTTGGTCGCCGTGTTTTCTCGCTGCGCTCGCCGAAGTCTATGGGCAGGCCAATCAGGCGGTTGCGGGGCTGAACGTCCTGGAAGATGCTCTCGAGACGCTGCAAAGGACAGGCGGGCGTTGGCACGAGGCCGAATTGCATCGTCTGAAAGGGACGCTCTTATTGACGATGCCCGACCGCGAATCCGAAGCCGAATCCTCCTTACGCGAGGCGATCGCGCTGGCGCGCGAGCAGGAGGCGAAGATGTGGGAGCTGCGCGCGACGACGAATCTGGCTCACAGTTGGTGCCGTCGAGGTCGGGCCGCGGAGGCTCGCGACCTGCTCGCGCCCGTCTTCGGTTGGTTCAGCGAAGGTCTTGATCTCCGGGATCCACGAGAGGCTGAGGCGCTGCTCAACCAGTTGCGCCTGGAAGCGGATACATGCGCAAGCAGCACGTAAAAGGATACTCCGCGCGCTCGGCAACGGGGACGAGCGCTGCAATCACTGTTCAAGCACCGGCTTCACAGGGAGGTAAGAAAGTGAACAAGACGGTTTCGACCAGACACGCGAGGGCAACGACCAAGACGACCCGACGCACGATGCTGCGCGGCGCCGCGATCGCGGCCACCGTCTTGACCATGGCGGTATCGTGGTCACAGGACTTGCGTGCGCAGGAGCCGATCAGGATCGGCTTCAGCATGGCGCTCACCGGCGGTCTCGCCGGCGCCGGCAAGCCCGCTCTGATTGCCATGGAGATCTGGCGCGACGACGTCAACGCGGCGGGCGGACTGCTCGGCCGGCCGGTCGAGTTCGTCCACTACGACGATCAGACCCAATCCGCGAACGTGCCGAAGATCTACACCAAGCTCCTGAACGTCGACCAGGTCGACCTCGTCGTGTCGGGCTACGGCACCAACCTGATCGCGCCGGCCATGCCGATCATCATGCGCAAGGGCATGGTGTTCATGGGCCTGTTCGGCCTGGGCGCCAACGAGCAGTTCAACTACGACCGGTATTTCCAGATCATGCCGGCCGGCCCCTCGCCGAAGGAAGACTGGTCGCGGCCCTTCATCGAGCTGGCGACCGCCAAGGACCTCCACACCATCGCCCTGGTCGGCGCCGATGCGGAGTTCGCCCAGAACGCCGTGGACGGCGCGCGCACCAATGCGAACAAGGCCGGGCTGGAGATCGTCTACGACGAATCCTATCCGCCGAACACAGCGGATTTCACGCCCATCATCCGCGCCATCCAGGCCACCCACCCCGACGCCGTCTTCGTCGGCTCGTACCCGCCGGATTCGGCTGGGATGGTGCGTGCGGCCAATGAGCTGAGCCTGGACACGAAGCTGTTCGGCGGCGGCATGGTCGGCCTGCAATATGCGAGCCTGGAGACCAGCCTCGGACCGATGCTCAACGGCATCGTCAACTACGACTTCTGGGTCCCGGAGCCGACGCTGGACTTCCCCGGCATCCAGGAGTTCCTCACCAAGTACCAGGCGCGCGCCGAAGGCCAGGGCGTCGATCCGCTGGGCTACTACCTGCCGCCGTTCGCCTACGCCTACCTCCAGGTTCTGGGCGATGCGGTCGAGGCGGTGGGCAGCCTCGATCACAAGGCGATTGCCGATCACATCCACAACCACACGTTCGATACCGTGGTCGGGCCGGTGAAGTTCGGCCCGAACGGCGAGTGGGAGAAGTCGCGGGTGCTGATGGTGCAGTTCCAGAACATCAAGAACAACGACCTCGAGCAGTTCACCAAGGCCGGGACGCGGGTCGTGCTCCTGCCTGAGGAGTGGTCTTCGGGCGAGTTCAAATTCCCGTACTCCGACGCCAGAAAGTAACGCGCAAGCGCCAACCATCTTCAAGAAAAGCCGAGGCGGTCCGAGACGACCCGATGGAGCTGTTCCTCAACGCCCTCGTCTCGGGCCTGATGCTCGGCGGCTTCTACGCGGCGGTGACGCTCGGGCTGGCGATCGCCTTCGGCCAGCTCGACATCGTCAACATCGCCCATCCCGCGTTCGTCATTGTCGGCTCCTATGTCGCCTACATGCTCAACAGCGCGATCAGCCTCGATCCGCTGTTGAGCGGTCTGCTTTTTACGCCGGTCTTTTTCGTGGCCGGCGCCGTGATCTACCGCGTCTACTACGCCAGCTTCGAGCGCACCGGCCAGGAGACCTTGAGCGGGCTCGCGTTTTTCTTCGGCCTGATGTTCATCATCGAGGTGCTGTTGATCATGGCCTTTGGCGTCGACTATCGTCTGGTCGGCGCCCCCTATATCGGCTCGACCTGGCAGCTGGGACCCATCCTGGTCCCGTTGCGCATGCTGGTGCCGTTCGCCGTCGCGTTGGCGATGACGGCCTGCGTCTCCCTCTACCTGTCGCGGACCTTCGCCGGTCGGGCGATCCTCGCGGTCTCGCAGGATCGCCTGGCGCTGCGCCTGATGGGCGCCGATCCGATCAAGATCAAGCAGCTCGCCTTCGGCCTCTCGATCGCCACCGCCGCGCTCGCCGGCGCGCTGCTGATCGTGATCGGCCCGGTCGAGCCGTCCATGAACCGCCTCTATATCGGCCGGGTGTTCGCGATCGTGGTGCTCGGCGGCATGGGCAGCATCGGCGGCACGCTGGTCGCAGCGCTGATCCTCGGCGTGGCGGAGAGCTTCGTCGCCACCTTCTACGGCCCTTCCTGGGCGCCGGCCGTGGCCTTCGGCATCCTGCTGCTGACCCTGGCGCTGCGGCCGCAAGGCCTGTTCGGGCGCTACTAGCCAGATGAGGAGCCTCGTCTTCTGGTCGGCGCTCGCCCTGATCCTGCTGCTCGGTCGTGCTCGCCACCAAGACCCTCGAGAACGAGTTCTTCTTCTTCGCCGGCTACGCGATCCTGCAGGCGACGATCATGGCGGTCGCCTGGAACATCCTGGGCGGTTTCACCGGCTATGTGAACTTCGGCAGCGCCGGCTTCTTCGCGATCGGCGCCTACACCTCGGTCGCCCTGGTCAAGGCGCTCGATCCGCCGATCGTCGTGCCGCTCGTGGTCGCCGCCCTGCTCGGCGGCCTGGTCGGCCTCGGCACCGGCTATCTGACCCTGCGCCTGCGCGGCGTCTATTTCGCGATCGCGACGCTCGCCATGGCGATCGTGTTCGAGACCTTCGTCAACAACTGGGATTATGTCGGCGGCGCCACCGGCGCCTACATCCTGACGCCCGACGCCCCGTGGTTCTTCGACAGCTACATCGAGTTCCTGTTCGCCCTGATCCTGTTGCTGGCGCTGATGGCGGTGGCGATCGCGCGCCACCTCAAGCTCTCGCGCATCGGCCGGGGTCTCGCGGCGATCCGCGACGACGAGATCGCCGCGGAATGCGCGGGCGTTCCGACGCTGCGCCTGAAGCTGGTCTCGACCGGCGCCATGGGCGCGCTGATGGGGGTCGCGGGCGCGCCGTTCCCGTTCTTCATGACCTACGTCGACCCGCTGTCCGCCTTCAACCTGACTGATCGCGGTCAACGCCATCGCCATGCCGATGATCGGCGGCACCGCCACCTGGTACGGCCCGGTGGTCGGCGCTCTCCTGCTCGGCTCGATCCAGGAGATCGCCACGGTCACGATCTCGTCCGAGATCAACGTCCTGATCGTCGGGGTGCTGCTGGTGGTCTTCATCATGGTGGCGCCGCAGGGCATCGTCGGGCTGATCCAGGATTTCTGGCGAAGGTCGCGCCGCCGATGGCTGAGCCCCTGCTCGAGGTGGAGGGCCTCAGCAAGCGCTTCGGCGGCTTCATCGCGCTCGACGCGGTGAGCCTGCAGGTCGGCGCGGGCGAGCGGGTCGGCCTGATCGGGCCGAACGGCTCCGGCAAGACCACGATGATCAACTGCATCTCGGGCGCGCTGCACGGCCGACGCCGGGCGGGTCGATCTTCAAGGGCCAGGACATCACCCGGCTGCCGGCCCACCGGCGCGCGCGTCTCGGCATCGCGCGCAGCTTCCAGATCCCGCGCCCGTTCCGCAGCATGACGGTGATCGAGAACCTGTGCGTGCCGCTGGAGTACGCGCACCGCGACGCGGCGGCCACCGGCCGATGTGCGCAGCGAGGCGCATGGCGATCCTGGAGCTGGTCGGCTTTGCGGGCCGCGCGCGGCGAGAGCTCGGCCAGCCTGACCCAGGTCGAGCTGCGCAAGCTCGAGCTGGCGCGCGCGCTCGCCGCCGAGCCCGCGCTGCTGATCGCCGACGAGGCGATGGCCGGCCTGTCCAGCGCCGAGGTCGACGAGATCCTCGCGATCCTGTTCAAGCTCAACGAGCGCGGCGTCGCCGTGATCATGATCGAGCACATCATGCGCGCGGTCATGCGCTTCTCGGAGCGGGTCGTGGTGCTCGACGCCGGCCAGAAGATCGCCGAGGGCACGCCGGACGAGGTGATCGCCGACCCGGCGGTCGAGAGGGCCTATCTTGGCGAATAGCATCGCGCTCGACGAACGTCGAGGCGGGCTACGGCGCGGTGCGCGTGCTGCACGGCGTCTCGATGCGGGTCGACGACGGCGAGACGGTGGCGCTGCTCGGCTCCAACGGCAACGGCAAGAGCACGCTGATCAAGTGCATCACGGGCATCGTGACGCCGAGCGGCGGCGCGATCGGCCTGGAGACCGACGGTGAGGCGTCGATCTGGTCGGCCTGACGCCGGAGGAGATCGTCGATCTCGGCATCGCGCTGGTGCCGGAAGGGCGCCGCCTGTTTCCGGCGCTGACGGTCGAGGAGAACCTGATGCTCGGCGCCTTCCGGCCGGCGGCGCGCGCGCAGATCGCAGCGCAATCTCGCCTTCGTCTACGAGCCCTTTCCGGTGCTGCGCGAGCGGCGCCGCCAGCTCGCCGGCAGCATGAGCGGCGGCGAGCAGCAGATGGTGGCGCTCGGCCGCGCGCTGATGTCGGCGCCCAGGATCCTGCTGGTCGACGAGCCGTCGGTCGGCCTCGCGCCGATCCTGGTCAGCCGCATGATCGCCAAGATCAAGGAGCTGAAGGAGCGAGAAGCGGCCTGACCGTGCTGATGGCCGAGCAGAACTTCAACCAGGCGATCAAGATCGCCGACCGCGGCTACGTCATGGTCCACGGCCGCATCGCGTTCGAGGGCAAGCTCCGCCGCCGAACTCGCCGACAACCCGATGATCAAGCGCTACTATCTGGGCGCCTGAGCCTCCGGCGCCCGCGCCCCTGCCACAAATCGGCAAAGCCGTCGTCAAAAGCGACGCCCCGATCGTCTAACCTCTTGTCAAACAACGATGTGATTGGGTTCGTTTTCGATTTTTTTGTCGTCGCCAAAGCTTCGGGCCGTCGCGGCGGGGAGGAGCGCAAACCGTCCTCCACTTGCAGTTGAGCCGATTATAGGAATGCGATCAAGGCACTGTTTTCTCCCGGCAACGTCAAAAGGGCTTGTGCCCGGGCGAAGGGGGTGGCGAGGCCCTGGTTGCGGTGTTCGTGGGTGAAGACGGCGTCGTCCCGAAGCTGCGGCGCGTTCTGTTCCTCTTGCACAACGCAACGGTGCCAGAGGACATGGATCAGCCGGGTTTCGTCCTGCATCCGCTTCGGGGCGACCTCGCGGGCTTCTGGTCTGTACGGGTGTCGGGTAACTGGCGGTGATCTTCCGCTTCAAGGACGGCCACGCGTTCGACGTCGACCTGATTGACGACCACTGAAGGAAGGGAGCACCCGATCGATGACGACCGAGAGCGCAGTCGTGACCGGGCCGATGGCCAACCCGCCGCATCCGGGTGAGTTGGTGCGCCACGACTGCCTGGAGCCTTTGGACCTGACCGTGACGGCGGGAGCCAAGGTGCTCGGGGTTTCGCGCAAGACGCTCGACAACCTCGTGAACGGGCGCGCCGGCGTGTCGCCGGAGATGGCCGTGCGCCTCGCCGCCGCCTTCGGCGGCACACCGCAGGTATGGATCAACATGCAGGCCGCCTACGACTACGCGCAGATAGCCAAGCGCGCCGCGGCATTGGCGCGACCGTCCAGCCAGTGCACGCCGCTACACGCCAAGAGACCGGGTGAGAGCGGCCACGCTACGTACGTCCCGAGTTGGGGCGCTTGTACGAGACTTGCGCACCCATCGTTTGTCATCGATGCTCCCGTGGTCGCCCATTTCATCCGGACCAAGATGCTTACGCAAGCTGAAGCCGATGCCCTGATTGCGATGCGCAAGGTCTTTGATGACCAGGAAGCGATCGCGATTCCTGCCGGCAGCGATCAAACGAGAGACCTCACTGGTGCCGATCCGCACGAGCGTTTTCTGCTGGACATATGGCGAGGAACCTTGCGCCTGTCGAAGGTGCGACTCAAAACCAGAGCCCGCAAGGTGGTGGTCCTTGTCCGCCTCGACATCGACGGGGCACCCCATACCAATCCCGACGGGCAGAAGCTGAAGGGCACGCACCTGCACATTTATCGGGAGGGATTCGACGACAAGTGGGCCTATCCACTCGATCCGAGGAATTCACCGATCCATTGAGTCCCCGGCGAGCCTTCGAAGACTTCTGCGGGTATTGCAACGTGGTCAATGTGCCTCCGTTTCAAGAGGTGCTTCTGTGACGAGGGAAGAATGCGATCAGCTGATCGATGCATACGTATCTTGGCTTCGTAAGGGTTTGGAGGCGGAGAGCCTCGATAGCGCCTGTGAGCTGACGACGCCGTTCCTGGACCGGCACAACGATCACATTCAGATCTATGCAACAAAGCGCAATGGAAAGATTGAGCTGACCGACGATGGCTTCATCCTTGCTGACCTTCGAACCAGCGGACTCGAAGTCACGACCCCCAAGCGCAGGGCTGTTCTAGAGTCTGTACTGAACGGATTTGGAGTGCGCACTGAACGGGATCGCCTTGTGATTGAGGCCTCGCAGCGTAACCTTGGCCAGCGGATTTGCTCCCTCGTCCAAGCAATGCTTGCCGTTAACGACATGTTCGTTATGGCTCAGCCGAGGGTCGAGACGCTGTTTTGGGAAGATGTCCGTGACTTCTTTGACCAGAACGATGTACGCTACAATCCGCGCGTCAAATTGGCGGGGCGAACCGGCTTCGATCATAGTTTGGATTTCTTGATTCCCAAATCCAGAACAAGACCCGAACGACTCGTGCACGCTATCAACAGACCGAACAGAAATAGTATTAGTTCATGCCTATTCTCGACTTCAGATATCCGCGAGATTTGCGGAGAGGACTGCGAAGCCTACGCATTCCTAAATGATGAGGGAAGGGACATAGGCGGTGACATCTTGGAAGCCCTGGAGTCGTATAAGGTCGTGGCGACGCTTTGGTCAAAGCGGCGCGACTATGTCGCTGCCTTGGCTGCTTAGGGCACAAAATAGGACCGGTGATTGGCCCGTGCGCGAAGTCCCGAACGTCGAATTGTAGGAGGGCCGGATCGGACCCGGATGTCACCACGCGTGCATTTGATCGTCCTGCGCGGCGCGCGGTGGTAGTGTCGCGGGGTCGCGGAATCGCCGGGCGATGGGATCCGGTGGCCGGGCCCCGAGGCACCAAGGGAGGCAACGATGCGCAAGATCGTCGATACGATTCTTCCCACCACCATGGTCGGCTCCTACCCGCGGCCGAGCTGGTTCACCTATCAGCTGCTCGGCCGCGATGTGCGCGAGGCGTTCAAGCATGTCGACCACGAGGAGGCGTACAGCGACGCCACCCGGGTGATCATCCAGGACCAGGAGGAAGCCGGGCTCGACATCGTCTGCGACGGCCAGATGTACTTTGACGACTACATCGGCTCGATCGGCTCGTTCTGCTGGTACATGTACGAGCGCATCCCGGGCTTCGAGCCGGCCAAGGAGGAGCACCCGGCGGCGGTCGACGCGGCCACCATGACCAAGGAGATCATCCTGCTCTCCGACTGGGGCGGCGTGGTCAACAGCGGTCCGGTCGAGGGCAAGGCGAAGCTGCGGCTGGTCGACTTCTACAAGCTCGCCAGGCGCCATGCCACGCGGCCGCTCAAGGTCTCGGTCGGCGCCGGGCCGGTCAACCTCGCCTGGCACGTCTACTTCGAGCACTACAAGGACCCGCGCGAGCTGTCCTATGCGCTGGCGCCGACCTTCAACGAGGAGATGAAGGCGCTCGCCGCGGCCGGCGCCAATTTTTTGCAGTACGAGGACCTCGGCGCCTGGCTGCCCCTGTTCACCAAGGACACCGGGGACTTCAAGTGGATCGGCGACGTCGTGCGCCAGTGCATCGAAGGGGTCGATGCCAAGATCGCCTGGCACTTCTGCTACGGCAACGCCTGGGGCAACCGGCTGGCGGGGCTGTTCCCAGCCGGCTACGAGGCGGTCCTGCCGTACTTCTACGAACTGCCGATCGACCAGTTCGTGCTCGATTTCGCCAACCGCGACATGGTGGACATCGCGGCGCTGAAGGATCTGCCGGCCGACAAGGAGGTGGCCATCGGCGTGATCGACGTGCGCACCAGCATGGTCGAGACGCCCGAGGAGGTCGCGGCCCGCATCCGCAAGGTTATCGAGGTGGTGCCGCCCGAGCGCGTCTACCTGACCACCGACTGCGGCATGAAGCCGCTCGCGCGCATCGTCGCCCGCATGAAGCTGAAGGCGCTGGCAGACGGCGCCAGGATCGTGCGCAAGGAGTTGGGGGAGGGCTAGCCGCGGGCCAAGCCGCGCGCGTAAGGGCCTGTCGAACGCGCGCGTCGCGGGCAGATCGGGCAGCTCACTCCTCGAGGATCGCGACGGCGCGGGTGAAGCCGGCCGAGGCGCCCTTGATGTTGAAGGGGAAGCAGCACACGGTGAAGCCCGTGGCCGGCAGCGCCTCGAGGTTGTGCAGTTTTTCGAGGTGGCAGTAGCCGATCTCCATGCCGGCGCGATGGCCCTCCCAGATCAGCGACGCGTCGCCGGTGCGGGCGTAGCGCTCCTTGGTGTGCACGAAGGGCGCGTCCCAGCTCCAGCCGTCGGTGCCGGTCACCCGCACGCCGCGCTCGAGCAGATAGAGCGTCGCCTCGCGGCCCATGCCGCAGCCCCTGTCGACGTAGTCGGGCGCGCCATAGGCGGCGCCGGCCGCGGTATTGACGACCACGATGTCCAGCGGCGCCAGTGTGTGGCCGATCCGCTGCAGCTCGGTCTCGACGTCGCCGGCGGTGGCGACATAGCCGTCGGGGAAGTGACGGAAGTCGAGCTTGACGCCGTTGTTGAAGCACCACTCGAGCGGCACCTCGTCGATCGTGATCGCCCGCTCGCCGCGGTTCATCGTCGAGTGGAAGTGATAGGGCGCATCGAGATGCGTGCCGTTGTGCGTGACCACGCGCAGGCGCTCGATCGCCCAGCCCTCGCCGTCCGGCAGGTCCGCTTGCCTGAGGCCCGGGAAGAAGCGTTGCACGTGCGGCGCGGTCTGCCGGTGATCGAGATAATCGATCTCGGGCTCGGAGGCCCGGCGGGTCCGAGGCGATGCCCGCCTCCAGCGGCACCGAGATGTCGATCAGGCGTCGTGCCATGGTGGTGGCCTCGACCTCTGACCCCGGGACGAGGGCACCACTTTACGCGGGGGCCAGCCGGAAATCGTACTCGCAGGTGTAGAACGGCACGTCCATCGTCTCACCGGTCGGCGCCTTGCCGGGCTCGTGGCGCTCGAAGTCGACGATCAGCGAGTCCTTGACCGCAAAGACCGCGTCCGAATCGAGATAGGGCGCCCCCTTGACGAACAGGTGGGTGCCCACCGCCTGGTAGCCGGGCGCCGAGACGATCATGTGGATGTGGCCGGGGCGGTTCGGGTGGCGGCCCATCTTGCGCATCATGTCGCCGACCGGACCGTCGGTCGGGATCGGATAGTAGACCGGGCGGATCGAGCGGAACCAGTAGCGCCCCTTCGGCGTCGGTGCGGAACTTGCCCCGGCACTGCATCTCCTGCTGGCCGGGCATCTGCATGTCGTAGGTGCCCTCGCCGTCGCCCGACCAGACGTCGAGCATGCCACCCGCGATCGGCTGCGCCCTCGAGGTCGAGCAGCCGTCCCGAATAGAAGGCGGGCTCGCCCTTGGCGCCATTGGTGATGTCGGACCCGAGCGGCAGCTCCGGCGCGCCTTCCCAGTAGAAGGGCCCCAGGACGGTCGAATTCGACCGCGCCGGTCGGCGTGCGGTGGTTGATCGCGTCCACCAGGATCGAGACGCCCAGCGTGTCCGACAGCAGGATGAACTCCTGGCGCTTGTCGTCGCACTTCTGGCCGACCGCGGTCAGGAAGCGGATCGCCGTGATCCACTCGGCCTCGGTGAGCTCGACCTCCCGCACGAAGTCGTGCAGATGCCGAATCAGCGAGCTCATCACGGTCTTGAAGCGCGGATCGTCGGACGCGGCGAGCTGCTCGATCACCGCATTGGTGAGATCGTGTTCGCTGAACTGACGCATGTCGCCTCCACAGCTCGCTGCCGGCCCGAGCGCAGCCGCGCAGCCTCGGCTTGGATGTTTCCGGAGCGTGCCCCGCCGCACCGGCTGGTTGGTGCTGGATTATAGCGACGCCGCGCCACGTGACCAAGGGCGACACGATCCGGATGCGAACAGCCCTCCGGACGACAGGACGGTAGCCGCGCGATACGCTAGTCTGGTTGCTGTAGCGCCTCAGACGCCGCGCGGACATTGCGTCGATGCTGTCAGGGAGAAAGCGTCATGGAGCTCGGCTTTTTCACCATGCCCATCCACCCGCCGGGGCGGCATCTGGCCGAGACGCTGGAGGAGGACCGCGAGTTCGTGCTGCTCGCCGAGGAGCTGGGCTTCACCGAAGGCTATATCGGCGAGCACATCACCGACGCGGCGGAGACCATCACCTCGAGCCTGATCTTCATCGCCTGGCTGCTGCGCGAAACCAAGCGTATCAAGCTCGGCACAGGCACGGTCAACCTGCCGAACCATCATCCCGCGATGGTCGCGGCCGAAGTGGCGATGGTCGATCACATGGCCAAGGGGCGGTTCCTGTTCGGGATCAGCCCGGGCGGCCTGCAGTCGGATGCCGAGGTGTTCGGCAATCTCGACAAGGACCGCACGGCGATGTTCGTCGAGGCGATCAATCACGTCCTCGACATCTGGCGGCGGCGAGCCGCCCTATGACCTCGAAGGGCCGGTTCTGGAACATCTCGACCGCGCGCACGCTGATCCCGGATCTCGGTCAGGGCACCATCGCCAAGCCGTATCAGAAGCCGCATCCGCCGATCATGGTGACCGCGGTGGCGCCGTTCTCCAAGGGCGTGACCGCAGGCCGCCGCGCGCGGCTGGGACCCGATCTCGGCGAACTTCCTGCAGCCGCAATGGGTCAAGACGCACTGGCCGAACTACGTCGATGGCTGCGCAGCAGGGCGGCCAGCCGCCGATCCGAAGACACTGGCGCGTCGCCAAGAGCATCTTCGTCGCCGACGACGAGGCCGACCGCCAGGCGCTACGCGACCGACCCCGACGGGCCCGTATCACTTCTACTACCACGTCGCTGTTCACCAAGCTCAAGCGCCGCCGGCCGCGCCAATCTGTTCAAGACCCACAAGGACCAGCCCGACGAGGAGCTCGAGCCTCGAGACCATCGTCGAGCAACTGGTGATCTATGGCACGCCGGACGAGGTCGTCGACCAGATCCTGGCCTTCCGCGACGCAGGTCGGCGACTTCGGCACCCTGCTCTACGCAGGCCACGACTGGATGGACAAGAAGCTCGCCAGGCGCTCGATGGAGCTGATGGCGGAGAAGGTCATGCCTGCCGTCAATCAGGCGGTCGCGCCACAACCTGCGATCGCCTGATTCCAAAGTGGTGGTCCGCGGCTTTGGTGCATCGCCGGATGTCGCGGTCCCGCTGCGCGACGATGACGAGGTCGCGAGATCATGGCGCCAGAGACGTTGGTCACCGACCGGCTCGGCGTCTGTCCGGCTACGGTCCGTGAGCTCGGGCCAGCGCGCACGTCCGAGGCAAGCGCGAGAACAACCGGGCCGAGAGCTCGCATGTGCGATCCGCGCGGTGCGGTCAAAAGCGCTTTCGGATCTCCTCGTACGCCCACAAGCTCCCCTACAAAGTGCCGCAAGAACCGCGAGCATCGCCGAGACCCTACGATCAGCCGGACTACCCGAATCGTCTCTTACGCCATCGCGCTCCTCGAGCAGGCGCAGCGCCTGGGTGCGGCCGACGAAGGGCGTGAGACCTGCCAGGCTCGCGGCTTCGAGCCGCGCGCGGGCCTCGCCGAGGCCATGGAGTTGGCCCACAAATGGGAACCCCTAGCCGCGGCCTGTCGTTTGACGGTGAGAGCCCCGGCCGACCGGCTCAGGTTAGGAATTCCCCGGCGATCGGCAGGGGACTGACGTTGCCAAGAGAACACTCCGCCGGCGAGCACTGACGGATCTACAGGGGGCGCCGGGAGGTCAATGACGCAGATCTTTTCGCCGGCCGCCGACACGTATCTGAGACTTGGCCTGATCACGGTGGGCCTTGTAGCGATCGGCGCCGTGGTCGCGGTCGGCGGATGGGTGCGGTCGGACTATCTGACACGGGAAAACTTTGCGCCTGCCCAGCCGGTACCGTTCAGCCACCGTCATCATGCCGGCCAGCTGGGGATCGACTGCCGCTACTGCCACGATTCGGTCGAAACCGCCGCAAGCGCCGGCTACCCGCCCACCCACACCTGCATGACCTGTCATTCCCAGCTTTGGACCAATGCCGAGGTGCTCGCACCGGTGCGAGACAGCCTGGCTACGAACACGCCGCTTCGGTGGAACCGGGTCTATGCGCTGCCGGACTATGTCTATTTCAACCACGGAATTCACATTCAGAAAGGCGTGCCCTGTGAGCATTGCCACGGCGAGGTGCCGGAGATGGTCCGGATCTACCGCGCCGCGACGCTCGAGATGCGCTGGTGCCTGGAATGCCACCGTCATCCGGAGCAGTACCTGAGGCCGCCCGACAAGGTCTTCGATTTTGGCTGGCGCCCGCCCGCTGATCAGGAGGCCCTCGGGCGCGAGCTGGTCAAACAAGCCGGCATCCAGCCCGCCAAGCTCGACAACTGCTACACCTGCCATCGGTGATCCATGAGAGCGAGAAGCGCCACAGAGGACTATTGGGGGACGATCCGGCGCCGGCTTGCGACATCGAGCGGCAAGCGGTTCTGGCGGAGCCTGGAAGAGCTCGCCGATAGCGACGACTTTCGTCTGCACGTCGAGGCCGAGTTTCCCAGCGTTGCACCGCTTCTGACGGCAGCGAGCCGGCGCGAC
Organism: uncultured Alphaproteobacteria bacterium; assembly: GCA_963731495.1. GTDB lineage: Bacteria > Pseudomonadota > Alphaproteobacteria > Geminicoccales > Geminicoccaceae > DASUGG01. The sequence continues at coordinate 18,221 of CAVSVZ010000049.1, read as the reverse complement.
GTGCTCCGTGTGATGGGCGCCTCGCTCGGCCTCGCAGGACTCACGGGCTGTGGCTTGCCCGAGCAGGAAAAGTCGGTGCCCTACGTCAATGCGCCAGAATTTCAGGTGCCCGGTGAACCACGGTACTACGCCACCGCCACGCTCCTCAACGGTTACGCCTTTCCGGTCATCGTCAGGACCATCGACGGCCGGCCGATCAAGGTGGAAGGCAACCCTGATCATCCCATCAGCCGCGGCACCGCGGACACCTTTGCGCAGGCGGCGGTGCTCGGCCTTTACGATCCCGACCGCTCGAGTGCGACCACGCACTACGGACGGATTGCCAGCTGGAACGCCTTTCAGCTCGCGCTCGTCCAGAAGGCCACGGCGATGGCGGAGAGGCGTGGCGAGGGGTTGGCGCTGCTCACGGGCGCGGTCACATCGCCGACCTCGATCCGCCAGATCCATGAGCTGCGAAGCCGATTCCCCGCGCTGCGCTGGTATGTCGACGAGCCCGTCGGTAACAGTCGACGCTACGCGGCCACAACCTTGGCGTTCGGCGAGCCGCTCGAGGTCCGCTACCGCCTCGACCGGGCTGATGTCGTGCTGAGCCTCGACGACGACTTCCTGGGCCCGGGACCGGCGCAGATCCTCCATGCCAGGCAGTGGGTCGAGCGCCGACGCACGATGGTCAACGACGGACAGCTGCCGGACCTGCACGTCCTGGAGAGCACGCCATCGCTTACCGGCTCGAGAGCCGGCAGCCGCGTACCGGCATCGACAACCGAGATCACCAACTTTGCGCTTGCCCTTGCACAGGAGTTTGGCCTGGGGCCGACCGGAGCGCCCGATCTACCGCTCGCCCAGCGGGCTCATCTGACACACGTGTCAGAGGAGCTGAAGCGCGCGGGCCGTGCCGGCCTGGTGTTGACCGGGGCCCATCTGCCGGCCGACATCCAGGCGCTGGGGTTCGCGATCAACCAGCGGCTCGGCAGCAGGGGCCACGCCCTCGAGACATTCGATCCGATCGAGGCGATGGCTGATCGCCAGCACCACGCGCTCGTCGACCTCCCGGGCGCCATCAGCGCCGGGGACGTCGACACGCTCCTCATTCTTGACGCCAATCCGGTGTACACGGCACCCGCCGATCTTGTGTTCGGCGATCTGCTCGAGCGCGTGCCGCTGCGCGTCCATGTCGGGGCCTATGCCGACGAGACGGCGGCGCTCTGTCATTGGCACGTGCCGCTTGCGCATCCGTTCGAGACCTGGACCGATGCGCGTGCGGTCGACGGCACGGCGAGCGTGATCCAGCCGCTGGTGCGGCCACTGTTCGGCGGCCGTTCGGTCCATGAGGTGCTGGCGACACTGACGGGAGAGCCCCAGGGTGAGGCCCATGAGATCGTCCGCTCGACATGGCGCAGCTTGTTGCAGGGCGGCGACTTCGAACCTGCCTGGCGCAAGGTGCTGGAGGACGGCTTCGCTCTGGACACCAGGCCGGCACCGCGCTCCGTAGCGGTCGGCCAGATCGAGCGCGCCTGAGCCGTCGCCACCAGGCGATCAGCTCGAGGCGGTGATCCGGCCGGATCCATGTATCTGGGACGGTCGCTTTGCCAACAATGGCTGGCTGCAGGAGCTGCCCAAGCCCTTCACCAAGATCACCTGGGACAACGCCTTGCTGATCAGTCCGGCGCTGGCAGAGGCGCAAGGCCTAAGCAGCGGTGATCTGGTCGAGCTTTCGGACGGCGATCGAAGCGTGCGCGGGCCGGCCTGGGTCCTGCCCGGCCAGAGCGAGCGCACGGTCACCCTCCATCTCGGCTACGGCCGGAGCAGGGTCGGCCGGGTCGGCAACGAGATCGGCTACGATGCCTATCGGCTGCGAACCACGGACGCGCCCTGGACGATCTCCCGGATCGTTCTTCAGGCGACATCCGCGCAGGTCGAGCTCGCGACGACCCAGCATCACCACGCTCTGGCCGGCCACGAGGATCTGATCCGCTCGATCAGCCCGGAGGCGCTGCAGGCGGGCCAGCGGGTCGAGACGCAGACTGGGGCCGGGCAGGCCTCCCTGTATCCGGATTGGAGAGACGAGGGCTACAGCTGGGCGATGGCGATCGACCTCGACGCCTGCATCGGCTGCAACGCCTGCGTCGTCGCCTGCATGGCCGAGAACAATGTGCCGGTCGTCGGCAAAGAGCAGGTCCTGATGGGCCGCGAGATGCACTGGCTGCGGATCGACCAATACTACAGCGGTTCGCCGGATCGGCCCGATACGCACTGGCAACCCGTGCCGTGCATGCATTGCGAAAAGGCGCCCTGCGAGGTCGGCTGCCCGGTCAACGCGACCGTGCACGGGCCGGAAGGCCTCAACCAGATGATCTACAATCGCTGCGTCGGCACCCGCACCTGCGCGAGCTACTGCCCCTACAAAGTGCGGCGCTTCAACTTCCTGGCCTATACCGACGCCGAAGGATCGGGCCGGATCCCGCAGCGCAATCCCGATGTCACCGTCCGGGCACGAGGGGTCATGGAAAAGTGCACCTACTGCGTGCAGCGGATCAGCGCGGCGCGCATTCAGGCGCAGGAGGACGGCCGCGAGATCCGGGACGGCGAGATGGTGACCGCCTGTCAGCAGGCCTGCCCGACCCAGGCGATCACCTTCGGCAACCTCAACGACCCGCAAAGCGCCATTGGAAGAGCCAAGGGAAGCCCGCGCAACTATACCCTGCTGACTGAGCTCAATACCCGGCCCCGTACGTCCTATCTCGCCGAGATCAGGCCCTCCTCAGCCGCGCCGGACGGCGGGCGCGAGGAGGCCTGAGCAGAGATGACCTCCCATCCGAAGTCGCTGGTCGCGCCCGGGGTCACTTACCAGTCGGTGACGGCGGACATTACCGCAGTGCCGCTTGGCGAGCCGGGACGGGGCTGGTGGTTGGGCTTCGCGGCGAGCCTGGCCGGACTAGCCGTCTTCACGACTGCGGTCGGCTATCTGTTCTGGGAGGGTGTCGGGGCCTGGGGCATCCAGAGCCCGGTCTTCTGGGGCATGATCATCGCCAGCTACGTCTGGTGGATCAGCATGGCCCATGCCGGGACGATGATCTCGGCGCTCCTGCTCATGGTCAACCGCGGCTGGCGCAACTCGCTGAACCGCTTCGCCGAAGCGATGACCGTCTTCGCGGTGGTCCAGGCCGGCCTCGCCCCGATCCTGCATCTCGGCCGGCCGTGGCTGTTCTACTGGCTGATCCCGTATCCCGAACACCATGACGGTCTGGCCCCAGTTCAAAAGCCCGCTCGAGTGGGACATGTTCGGGGTCGCCACCTATCTGATCGTCTCCGTGCTGTTCTGGTACATCGGCCTGATCCCTGATCTCGCCTCGGTGCGCGATCGCGCGCGCACGCGGCTCGCCCAGGTGTTCTACGGCGTCCTGTGCCTGGGCTGGCGCAATACCGCAGACTCACTGGCAACGCTGGCAGACCACCTACTGGATCGCCGCCGCCCTCGCCGTGCCGCTGGTCGTGGTGGTGGAGAGCGGGGTGAGCCTGCTGTTCGCGGTCGGCATCGAGCCCGGCTGGCATACCACCATCTATCCGCCCTTCTTCCTGATCGAGGCCGTGCTCGAGGGGTTCGCGGTGGTGCTCCTGATCTCGATCACGCTGCGCGCAGCCTTCGGCCTGCAGCACATCGTCACCGACCGGCATCTCGACATGCTGGCGCAGCTCCTGCTCGCGTTCGGTCTGATGACCGCCTACTGCTATGTGTTCGAGACCTTCGATGCCTGGTATTCGGGCGGCGCGTTCGAACGCCAGACCCTCTATGACCGCTGGCTCAACACCTACGCCTGGACCTATTGGCCGGCGGTGCTGTGCACGCTCGTCGCGCCTCAGGCGGTCTGGTTCCGCGCGGTGCGACGGAGCGGCCTCCTCCTGGGACTGGTGGCACTTCTGGTCACGGTCGGGGTCTGGCTCGGGCATTTTACGGAGGTCGCCAACACCCTGTCCCGCGACTATCTGCCGTCCGCCTGGCACGTCTACGTCCCGTCGGTCTGGGAGTGGCTGCTGCTCGCCGGCATGATCGGGCTCTGGTTCTTCCTGTTTTTCCTGTTCGTGCGACTTCTGCCGATGATCTCGATGTTCGAGCTCAAGGAGGTGCTGCACGCGGACCGGCAGGAGACCTGAGGTGGCGGATCGCGCGCAGCTGTACGGTCTGCTGGCGGAATTCGAGACGCCGGAAGCGCTGGTCGCGGCCGCCAAGAACCTTCGATCCGAGGGCTATGCGCCGGGTCGAGGCCTACTCGCCGTTCCCGATCGAGGGCCTCGCCGCGGCGATCGGCTTTCGGGAGCGCGCCTTGCCGCTGATCGCGCTGGCGGGCGGCATCGTGGGCGGCGGCGGAGGCTACCTGCTCCAGTGGTACCTTGCCGCTGTCAACTACCCGATCAATATTGGCGGACGACCTCTGAACGCGTGGCCGGCGTTCGCGGTGCCCGCCTACGAGCTTGCCATCCTCGGTGCGTTTTTGGCGGCGTTCCTCGGATTCCTGGTGCTCAACCGGCTGCCGCGGCTGCACCACCCGATCTTTAACGCCGCGCGCTTCCGGCGCGTGACCGTCGACCGTTTCTTCCTCGCCGTGCCGAGCGAGGAGATGCGTTTCGATCGCGAGGCGACCCGCGCGCTGCTGGAGCGCCAGGGCGCGCTCGCCGTCGAGGAGGTGCCACGATGAGGCGCCTTGCGCCGCTGCTCGGCCTGCTGATCCTGGTCGCGGCCTGCGATCAGTACAGCATGGCAAACCAGAAAAAGTACAAATCCTACGAGGTTGCCAAGCTGCTGCCCGGTGACAGCGCCATGCAGAATCCCGTGCCGGGCACGGTCTGGCGCGGCGAGGCCGCACAATTGGCAGTGCTCGATCAGCGACCGCCGATGACCATGGCGCTGCTCGAGCGCGGACGCGAGCGGTTCGACATTTTCTGCGCTCCGTGTCACGGCCGCGCGGGCGATGGCGAAGGGGTCATCGTGCAGCGCGGCTTCCCGCATCCGCCGAGCTACCACATCGATCGGCTGCGCGACGCCTCGGATCGCCACTTCCTCGACGTGATCAAGAACGGCTACGGCGTGATGTACTCCTACGGATCGCGCGTGCCGCCGGCCGATCGCTGGGCGATCGTCGCTTACATCCGGGCCCTGCAGCTCGGGCAGCACGCCGTGGTCGCGGATCTGCCCGAGGATGTCCAAGAGCCGCTGCTGGAGCAGCCCCGATGACCGCAGGCACCCGCAAGCCATCGCGCCTGCAGCGGGCCGTTTTGGTCGCGGCGCTGATCGGGATCATCGTGGGCGCGATCGGCGTCCTGGTTGACCCGCCTGGCCTGATGCGCGCCTATCTCGTCGGGGTCGTCACCTGGATGACCTTTCCGCTCGGCTGCATGGCGCTGCTGCTGGCCTGGCACCTGACGGGCGGTCGCTGGGGACTGGTGATCGGGGGCTCGCTGGAGGCGGCCGTCCAGACGTTGCCACTGCTTGCGCTCCTGTTCCTGCCGGTCCTGTTCGGACTGCAAGCGATCTATCCGTGGGCGCGACCGGAGTTTCTCGCCGAGCACGAGACGGTGGCGAACAAGGCGGCCTTCCTCAATCCGCCCTTCTTCATTCTGCGCAGCCTGATCTACCTCGCGATCTGGACCGGTCTGACGCTGATCCTCACGGTGCCGCGTGGGCCGTTCGACGAACGCAGGCGACGGCGTAGTCTCGCTACGGTCGGCGCAATCGTATTCGCTCTCAGCGCTTCGTTCGCAAGCATCGACTGGATCCTCTCGCTGGAGCCCGCCTTTCATTCGGCCGTGTTTGGCATGCTGGTCATGGCGGCCCAGGCGAGCGGCGGCTATGCGCTTGCCATCCTGGTCGCCCTCGGTCTTGTCGAAGCCGCCGGCCGCGCCGAGCTGGTGCGCGAGCATCGGCTTATCGGTCTCGGCAGCCTGTTCCTCGCGCTGGTCCTGCTCTGGGCTTATTTCGCCTTCATCCAGTACCTGGTGGTGTGGTCGGGCAACCTGCCGGATGGCGCGGCCTGGTACCTCGCGCGGGGCGAGGGCGTGTGGCTCGCGGTGATCTGGCTTGTGGCGGTCGGCAGCGGTGCGCTGCCGTTCGTGATGCTGTTGTCGTCGCGCGCGTGCTCGAGAGCCTGTGGCTGACCGTACCGGCCTACGGACCGCAAGCGCCGCCGGTCTGGCTGCTCGCAGGCACCCTGATCGCGATCGGCGCCGTCTGGCTGAGCCTCTACTTGTGGCTGGTCCTGCCCCGCTCAGCCTGGATCGTCCGTGCGGTCGAGAGAGCAAGCCATGGCTGAGGCACGCGGGCATCGGTCGCACACGGAGCGGCTCGGCTATGAGCCGACCGACGTCGACATCAAGGCGATCCTCCTGATCGCCCTGGACTCTGGTCGTCGTCGTCGGTCTGTTCGCTGCGGCGCTGCTCGGGCTGATGGGATTGTTCCATCGCACGACCCCGATGCCCACCATCAGCGCTGTCGATCAGGTCGAGATTGAGGCGCCCGCGCCGCAACTCGAGGCGAATCCCCAGATCCTCGATCAGGTCCGCCAACATGAACAGCAGCTTCTCGAGGGCCATGGCTGGGTCGACCGCGATGCGGGCATCGCGCGGATTCCGATCGGGCAGGCCATGCGAATCCTCGCGGCGCGCGGCTGGACATCCAAAGCGGAGCCGGAAGGCACGACAGCGGATGCGGCAGCCAATTCCAGGGGAACGGCGCCATGAGCGTCCGCACCCTCGGCCTCGTGTTGCTTCTCACGCTGATCGCGTCGACCATCCGGGCGGCGCCCTTCGATCCGCTCACCTCGGCGGCGATCGAGCCGAAGCTCGGCGGCGCCATACCGCGCGATCTCGCGTTCGCCGACGAGACCGGCCGCCGCGCCGCGCTCGGCGACTATCTCGGCCGCCCGATGATCCTCGCGCCCGTCGCCTACAACTGTAAGAACATCTGCGGCGTAACGTTGGCCGGCCTGTTCAGCGCGCTGGCTGACACCGGGCTCGACGCGTCGAGCTTCGCGGTGCTCGCGGTCAGCATCGACCCGCGCGAGACGGTCGCCGACGCCAGGCGATCTCGCGCCAAGAGCCTGACGCGCTGGAACCGCGCGGGTGCCTCAAGGGAGGTGCATTTCCTTGCCGACCACGACGGCAGCTCCTCGCATGCACTGGCCGAGGCGATCGGCTTCCAGTACGCCTACGACGCCGGCACCGACCAGTTCTCGCATCCGGCGGCGGTCGCCGTGATCACGCCGAGCGGCAAGCTGGCGCGCTGGCTCTACGGCTATCCCTTCGAATCGTCCGATCTTCGCCTGGCGCTGGCCGAGGCAGGAAAGGGCACGATCGGTACGCTGTCCGATCGTCTGTGGCTGCTCTGCTACGGCTACGACCCCAAGACCGGCACCTACACGGCCGACGTTGACCTGGCGCTCAAGGCGGGCGGGGGCCTCACCATGGTGTTGCTGGGAGGCTTCGTCGTGCTCATGCTGCGGCGCGAGCGGCGCCGGCCAGGGGACGGTCGATGACCATGCCGCTCTGGCCACCGATCGCCTCGGCACTTGCGGGTCAGGTGGACCTCCTGCTGGCCGGCCTCCTGGCCTTGGTCAGTCTGCTGACCATACCGGTGTTCGTGCTGCTGCTGGTCTTTGCCATCCGCTATCGGCGGGGATCGTCGGCAGACCGGCAGCACAGCGCCAGTCGCAAGATCAAGCTGGAGGTGTCCTGGGCAATCATCCCCTTTGCCCTTAGCCTGATTTTCTTTGTGTGGGCGGCCAAGCTGTATTTCGACGAGCACAATCCTCCGGACGGGGCGCTCGAGGTCGACGTTCTGGCCAAGCAGTGGATGTGGAAGTTCCAGCACGGCGGCGGCCAGCGTGAGATCAATGAGCTGCACGTCCCGGCCCACCGTCCGGTCGAGCTCAACATGATCTCCGAGGATGTAATCCACAGCCTGTACTTCCCGGCCCTGCGCATCAAGCAGGACGTTTTGCCCGGCCGCTACACCACCTTGTGGTTCGAGGCTGATCGACCGGGCACCTACCATCTGTTCTGCGCTGAATACTGCGGCACCTCGCATTCCGAGATGGGCGGCCAGATCGTGATCATGGAGCCCGCAGCGTACGAGGCGTGGCTGGAGCGCACCCCGTCCGACCTCTCGCTCGCCGCCGAGGGCGCCGACCTGTTCCGCAGCCTCGGCTGCAGCGGCTGTCATGTGACCAGCCCGATCGTGCACGCGCCGCCGCTTGATGGAGTGTTCGGCAACCCGGTGCCGCTGGCGTCCGGCAAGGTGATCGTGGCGGACGAGGCCTATCTCCGCGACAGCATCCTGTTGCCCAAGAAGAATGTCGTGGCGGGCTACGAGCCTATCATGCCGAGCTTCGAGGGCCGCATTTCCGAGGAGCAGCTCGTCCAGCTGATCGCCTACGTCAAGTCGCTTGCCACCAAGCAGGAGAATCGCGGGTGAGCACCGTCGCCGCCGAGCTGCCGTCCCAAAGCTATCTCTTCGAGGGCTATACGATTCGTTCGTGGCTGCTGACGACGGATCACAAGAGAATCGCGATCCTCTACCTGGTGTCGATCACATTCTTCTTCTTCATCGGCGCTGTTGCCGCCGGCCTGATCCGCCTGGATCTGGTCACGCCGGCAGGCGATCTGCTTACCAACGACGGCTACAACAAGGCGTTCACGCTGCACGGCGTGGTGATGGTCTGGTTCTTCCTGATCCCCTCGATTCCGGCGACGTTCGGCAATTTTCTGATCCCGCTGATGATCGGTGCCAGAGATCTCGCTTTTCCTCGGATCAACCTGGCCAGCTGGTACATCTATGTACTCGCCGGTCTGTTCACGTTGTACGTCCTGCTCGCTGGTGGCGTCGACACCGGCTGGACGTTCTACACGCCTTTCAGCAGCATGTATTCCAACTCGCACGTGGTCGCGGCGATTTTTGCAGTCTTCATCGCTGGTTTTTCCTCGATTTTCACCGGACTCAACTTTATCGTCACGATCCACAAGATGCGTGCGCCGGGCATGACCTGGTTCCGGCTGCCGATCTTCGTCTGGACGCACTACGCAACCTCACTGATCCTGGTGCTGGCGACGCCAGTGCTCGCGATCACCCTGCTTCTGATCGCGGCCGAGAGGGTGTTCGGCATCGGCTTCTTCGATCCGGCCCTCGGCGGCGACCCGCTTCTTTTCCAGCACCTGTTCTGGTTCTACAGCCACCCTGCCGTCTACGTCATGATCCTGCCCGCGATGGGCGTGGTGAGCGAGTTGATCACGGCGTTCTCGCACAAGCGGATCTTCGGCTATCGGTTCGTAGCCTATTCCAGCCTGGCGATCGCGACCCTGGGCTTCCTGGTCTGGGGCCACCACATGTTCGTCTCCGGTCAGTCGATGTACGCCGGCATGGTGTTCTCGCTGCTCAGCTTCGCGGTAGCGGTGCCCTCGGCGATCAAGGTCTACAACTGGACGGCCACGCTCCACAAAGGCGAGATCCTCTTCGCCACGCCGCTCCTTTATGCGCTCGGCTTCATCGCGCTGTTCGTGGTCGGCGGCCTCACCGGCCTGATGCTCGCGTCGCTCGCGATCGACGTGCACGTGACCGACACCTATTTCGTGGTCGCGCATTTCCATTTCATCATGGTCGGCGCCTCGGTCACCGCCTACCTCGGTGCGCTGCACTTCTGGTGGCCGAAAATGACCGGGCGCATATACCCGGAATTCTGGGGGCGGCTGGCCGCTATCCTGGCCTTTGCGGGCTTCGTGCTGACGTTCTTGCCGCAGTTCCTGCTGGGCTATCTCGGCATGCCGCGGCGCTACCACGAATATCCGCCTGAGTTTCAGATCTACAACGTGCTTTCTTCCGCCGGCGCCTCGATCCTGGCGCTCGCCTATCTCCTGCCGCTCTTCTACCTGCTCTGGTCGCTGCGCTACGGTGCGCGAGCCGGGCCCAATCCTTGGCACGCGGCCGGGCTCGAATGGACCACGTCCTCGCCACCGCCCAAGGAGAATTTCCACCGGATCCCGGTGGTCACCACCGACGCCTACGACTATCCGCGGCCGGACCGTAGCCGATGAGCGCGCCGGGCTATCTCGCCGAGCAGTTCGAAAGCGAGGCGCAGCAGCGTGAGGCCGCGCAGCTCGGTATGTGGGTGTTCCTCGGCACCGAGGTCATGCTGTTCAGTGGCATCTTCGCCGGCATCCTGATCTACCGGCTCACTTACTGGCAGGCGCTGCAGACCGCGACCCATCACCTGCATGTCGGGCTCGGCAGCGCCAACACCGCGCTTCTGCTCACGAGCAGCCTGACCATGGGCTTTGCCGTACTCGCGGCGCGCGAGGGACAGGTCCGGCGCACGTTTTGGTACCTGACCGCGACAGCCCTGCTCGGTTGCGCGTTCCTCGGGATCAAGGGCTACGAATATCTCGAAGAATATCGCGAAGGGCTGATGCCGGGCGTCGGACCTCGATTCCCGCTCGACGTGCCGCCCGCCAAGCTGTTCTACCATATCTACTTCGCTGGTACGGGACTACACGCCTTCCATCTGACCTGCGGCGTGGGTGCCGTTCTGATCTTCGCCTGGCTGGTGCGGACACGTCGCTTCGCGCTGCCCGCCCGGCAGATGATGATCGAGGGGCTCGGCATGTACTGGGGCCTGGTCGATCTGGTCTGGGTGTTCCTCTTCTGCTCGCTCTATCTGATTTGAGGGGTCGGCAAATGAGCACGCGTGCCACGTTCGTCCTGGTCTGGCTTGCCTGTCTCGCGCTGCTCGGGGTCAACATGGCGCTCGCGCAGGTCGAGCTCGGCCCGCTCGCGCCGGTGCCGATCCTCGCATTTGCGACCGTTCAGGCACTGCTCATCATGTGGTTCTTTCTGCATGTGCGCCGCGCGACGCCGCTAATTCGTCTGGTCGCTTTCGCAGGGTTCTTCTGGCTGCTCATCCTGTTCGGGCTGAGCCTCGGGGACTACCTGACGCGAACTCCCGGCACCTGGCCGGGCGAGCTGTCCACTGGCGAGGCCTCCTGACCGCGTCGCCAGTCAACAAGGTTGCGCTTCCAGAACTACACGAACCAGGCGAAGCCGACGATAACCGCGACCAGGGCCGCCGCGGTCATGGACGCGACCACCGTCGGCGCCCGATGCCTGATCAGCCAGGACTGGACGCTGTGGTCACGGGCCGTGCCGGAGAAACGCCCCTGGGCGCCGTGATCGCCAGGCACCGGGTACGCACAGATTGTCCGGTCGCTCCGGCGCCGTCGGTCGATCGGCCAGCTGACCTTCGAATCCTGACTTTGCCATCATCCGATCGAGCAGGCCGGGGATCACCCGATTGCCCAGGATCGCCTTGACCGCGGGCCAGCCGACCCAGACCTCGCGACGTGCGCGCCGGGATGCCCAGACGATGGCGTCTGCCGCCACCTCGGGCTCGAAGATCGGCGGGAGCGGCTGCGGCGCGTGGTCCATGCAGACAATGCGCCCAGTCGAACTGAGGCGTGTTGAAGGCCGAGAGCTGCACCATGGTCAGCCGTATATGGCTGCCCTCATGCAAGAGCTCGCAACGCAGCGAATCGGTGAACCCACGGATCGCGCTCTTGGCGCCGCAATAAGCAGCCTGCAGGGGCACCGAGCGATAAGCCAGCGCCGAACCGACCTGCACGATGTTCCCGCGATCACGCGGTCGCATGCGTTTGAGCGCCGCCATGGTACCATGGACGGTGCCGAGATAGGTCACCTCGGTGGCACGTCGGAATTCTGCCGGGGTCGTGGCATGCACCGGGCCAAACACCGTCACCATGGCATTGTTGACCCAGATGTCGATCGGACCCAACTCCGCCTCGACGCGCGCGGCAGCCGCCTCCACCTGATCGGCATCGGCAACGTCCGTGACCAGGACGAGCGCCCGCCCGCCTGCGGCCTCGATCTCACGGCGTGCCGCTTCGAGCCCATCGCGACCACGCGCGATCAGTCCTACCGCCGCGCCCTGCGCGCCGAAGGCGCGGGCCGTGGCACGTCCGACGCCGGCGGACGCGCCGGTGACGACCACGACTTTCGCGCGCCCCGTGTCCATATCCATCTCTGCTCCTGGTGCAAACTCGAGGTTCGGCCGTCAGCTGCCTGCGACCGTGTAGGCCGCACCCAGAATGACGCCGAAGCAGAGCTGACCGAGCAACGTGATCAGCGGCGTGCGACGCCCATAGTTCAGCCCCGCGCCGCCCGGCGGCTCGAGCAACGCGCTGCCCTCGGGATCATCGAACTCGGAGGCCATGCGCGGATGCACGTGCGGCAGCATGGGCAGGAAGACGACCAGCAGGAAGGCGCCGTGCAGCAGGCCTAGCAGCGCACCGAACCACCAGGTCGCCAGCCCGACATCGCTGAACACGACGTAGTACAAGGCGGCGAACGCCCAGCCGCCGAGTACATAGAGCACGAAGCCCAGGATCATGGCGCGGTGGCGATCGCTGGTGACGAAGGTGCCGAACAGGAATGGCAGGCTGAGGCGCGAAAGACCGAGCAACTGGCTGCCTTCGAGCACGATGGCCATCGCAGCGCTGGCGATGAAGCCCCAAAGCATGATGTCGAGAATGCCCATGTCGAGTGCCCTTCTCTCCTTCAGGCGGCCTGCCGGCGGCCTTGTGCGTCTGCCAGCGACAGGGCGGCACCGAGCACCCCGACATGGGTGTAGGTCTGCGGGAAATTGCCGAGCATCTTGCCTGACTTCGGCTCGATCTCTTCGCCGAACAGACCTACGTCGTTGGCATAGGACAGCAAGCGCTCGAACCGCTGAGTCGCCGCGCGCACGTCGCCGCGCCGCGCCAGGTAGTCGACGGCCCAGAAGCCGCACAGGCCGAAAGCGCCTTCGGTAGGCATCGCATCGCCCTCGACGTCGGCGTAACGGAACAGAAGGCCGTCGCGACCGAGACGCCGCTCGATGCGCTCATAGGTCGCTCGCATGCGGGAATCAGACGGGTCCCGGTAGCCATAGCGTGCCATCAGAAGGAGGCTCGCATCGAGCCGCCGGCTATCGAAGATGCCCACATAGCTGTCGAGATCGGCGTTGTAGCCATGGCTCTCGATGGCATCGCGGATCGCAGCCCGCTCCCGTCGGAAGTCCTCTGCCGGAACCTCGAGACGACCATGGTCGTGCAGCTGGAGCAGGCGATCGAGCGCGACCCAGCACATCACCTTCGACTGGGTGTGCTGCCAGGCGCCACCGCGGCGTTCCCAGATCCCCTGGTCGGGCTTTTGCCATTCCTTGCAGACGACCTTGCCGAACCCGGTGAGCAACCGCGCCTCGTCGCAATCGAGACGGCCGCCGCTCTCGATGAAGGCGTGCGCCGCGACGACGACCTCGCCGTAGACGTCGAGCTGCAGCTGCCGGGAAGCGGCGTTGCCGATCCGCACCGGCCGCGCACCTCCGTAACCCTCTAAGTGGGAGAGCTCCTGCTCCTGCAAGTTCGCTTCCCCGTAGACGTCATACATGACTTGAAGCCGGGGCTGCGTCAGACGGGTCGCGTGCAGGAGCCACCTCAGAAACGCTTCCGCCTCGATCTCGTAGCCGAGTGCCATCAAAGACTGCAGGGCGAGGGCTGCGTCGCGAAGCCAGCAGTAGCGATAGTCCCAGTTGGCGCTGCCGCCCGGGACCTCGGGCAGGGAGGTGGTCGGCGCCGCCACGATCGCCCCCGACAGAGCGTAGGCCATCAGCTTCACGGTCAACAGGCTGCGGATCACAGCATCATGGTAGGCACCCTGGTAGCGACAGCGGCCGCTCCAGGCGTTCCACCAGTCCAGGGTGGCGGCCAGGCGGTGGTCGGCGCCTGCGCCGAGCGCCGGCAGCACGCCGATCGTACCGCGCGTATAGCCGACGGACAGGTAGCGTCTCTCGCCCGCGCGAATCGGTACCAGCCCACGAACGGCATCACTGTCACCAGCGATGTCGAGGTCCATGTCGGTGCGCAGCATGAACAGCTCGCTTCGGTGCTCGCACGCAAAGGCAGAGCGACTTCGGCGCACCAGCCGCCCGCGAGATCGCGCATAGTCCGGCCTGGGCTGGAAGATGACTTGGACCATCGTCTCGCCCTCGACCCCTTCGACGATGCGCAGCAGTTCGCGCTCGGGCTGCAGGCCGCCGGGCGTGACCGGCATGAGATCGGTCACGCGAACGGTGCCATCTGCGGTTCGGAAGGTCGTCTCGAGCACATTGGTCCGCCCGACGTAGCGCCGCGTCGCGTCGAGGACGTTCTCCGGACACACCGCGAAACGTCCGCCACGCCGCCGGTCAAGGATCGCTCCGAATACCGCTGGGCCGGAAAAATGCGGCAGGCACAGCCAGTCGACCGAGCCGAAGCGCGACACCAGCGCCGCAGCACGACTGTCGCCGATGACCGCGTAGTTGCCTATGGGCGGATATGCCGCCCCATCGGGATCTCGAGTAGGCAGGCCCAAAGTCGCCGCCACGTTGGTGTTCATGCTGTGCCAACGGCCCGAGGGAAATCGGGTTCCAACCATCCCGCACCGCGCGCGCAGCGCCGCCGCATGCACAAGCGGGGCCCTTCCCCCCGGCCCTGGCTCAGACGCTGTGAAGATCCATGGCTCGTTCCGTCGCGGAACCCGATGCGGCACCCATCGTTGGGCCGCGACCCTGCACCAAAGCCCTTTGTGCGTCCTGACGACGGTGGGCGCAGTCTTTGGAGTTCAGGCGTCCCTCTCCATGATCCACGCCACGCTGGGATGGGGCACGAAGCGCCACTTGCGCAGCGGTCCGGCCATGACGTTGAGGTAATACATCTCGAAGCCGTAGGGTGCGCCGCAGGGATGGTGGCCGCGGGGCACCAGCACGACGTCGTGGTTGGACACCGCCATCGTCTCGTCAAGTTGGCCGTCGTCGGTGTAAACGCGCTGAACACCAAAACCCTGCGGCGGGTTCAGGCGGTGATAGTAGGTTTCTTCCAGGTAGGTGATGCGGGGATAGTCATCCTCGTCGTGGCGGTGGCTGGGATAGGACGACCAGTTACCGGACGGCGTGAAGACTTCCGTCACAAGCAGGCTGTCGCAGTAGTCCTCCGCCTCCATGGCGATGTTGTTGATGAAGCGGGTGTTCTGGCCCTTACCGCGCTCGGTGAGCTCGATCCCCGCCGGTCCGATCCGGCGCGCGTCGTGACCGCCCTTGCCCGGCGCGGAGCAGACGGCGAGCGTGCAATCGGTCTGCGCCACGGTCTGCCAGTCCGTGCCGGCCGGCAGGTAGAGGCAGTGCGGGGGCGTCTTCTCGAACACGTCCATACGGTCGCCGAGGAGGCCCCAGTCCTGTCCGGCCGCGCGGATGGAGGCCTTGCCCTCGACGATCACCAGGATCACCTCCCGCTCCCCCGTCGCCTCCGTCGCGGTGTCTCCGGCACGCAGACGGTAGAGCGAGAAGCCCACGTAGCGCCAGCCCGCCGAGGCGGGGCTGATCTCGTGCACCTTGCCGCGCGCGCCGAAAGGTTTCCGCAATAGGTCCGTCATTCCTTGTCCCCTGGATTGAAGCTTACGAAAAACCAATACCCCAAGAATGAACCCGCCTCGATGAAGGCCACCCTTCCTACAGGTCTCGCTCGGTGGTGCGCTCGGTCGAAAAGACGCTGCGTCGCGACATCTGCATGGTATTTTTCGCGCGCCTTCTCGAGCCGGTCCGGTCCACCTGATTGCGGAACCGCCACATCCCACCACCCTCCGGCGCCGATGCCCGGCACCGGATCGGTTTCGATGACGATCACGGAGGGAACGTCGCGCGAGCGGGCGGCGACGATGGCCTGCTCCAGGGCCGGGATGTCGGCTGCCTTCTCGGCATGGGCGCCCATCGAGCGGGCATGGGCCACGCGCGCGGTGTCGCCCGCCAGGCGCTTCTTGCCGGCTTCCAGGAACTCCTCTTCGACCAGCTGTAATCCAGGCTCTCGGCGATCCCTTCCCGGCGACACAGCTCGGCGATGCTGTCCTCCCCGCGCAGGCCCGCCAGCACGATCCGGATCTTCTCCTCGGCCGAATATTGCTTGCGCGTCCGGCGCCGGATGTCCCGCACGGTGGCCTCGGCGCGCGCTTTCGATCCCATCGATTTCCGTCTCATCTACGTTGCCTTCGCTCACTACGATGAGCCAGAAATCCTCCCTTGCCCAAACCCCTCAATCTGTCCCATAGGCCCTGACGTCAGACAGGCGCAACCTGCGTCCGCCGCACCCCCCGGTAGCTGTAGCTTACCGTAATTTACCTCCCAACGCGGCTGTCCCAGGTCAGACTTGGCTGATGCGTGATGCCCCTCGAGGTTCGATTGTTGCCGGGACCGGTTGCGGTTGTGGAGGCCGCTTGGCCGGCCCCGGCAACCTTGTCCGTCAGTGCCGTGGCGCTTTTTGTAACCGCAGTTTCCAAGCCAGCCTGCCAATCGATGGATGCGGCGTGAACCTCCAGCCCGGCTTTGCGCAGGCCATCGATCAATCGGTCGACTAGCTCTTCCGGGACGTTGTGAACTCGGAGCGCGGCCCGCGGGTCCTTTACGACACTCGGGTTGAGGGCCCACGCCCGATCGAGGGCCCGGCGCGCCTCGTCTTGGTTGCCGAGCTGACCTTGGATTGCGGCAAGAACAACCGGAACCCAAACGAAATCTGACGTCGCAATCCCGTCGATCTCCGCCAGGCCCGCGCGGTAGTCGCTTCGTCGGTAGTAATGCAGGGTCTTGATCAAGTAGTAGTAATCGGGCGCCTTGATGCTCCGATCGATTGCTCGCTGGATCAGCGCGATGCCCTCGTCCCAGTCCCTGGCGAAGGCGGTTCGCCAGCCGACCTGCGCGAGCACCTCGGGATTGGTCGGATTGAGCGACAGGAGACGGCGGTTGATCTCGTCGGCCTCGGCAAACTCGCGCCGATAGAATTGTACGGATGACAGCGCCAGCAGACCGAGCACATTATCCGGGTCCAGGTCGGTCGCGTGACGCGCGGTATCCAGCGTGAGATCGAGCACGGATGCGTCGCCTGCCCGCGAGCCGTAGCCGTACCGGAAGTCGTCCAGGTAAGCGAACGCCAGCATCGCCCAGGCATCGGCGTACCGAGGGTCCCGGCTTACGGCCTCCTCGAGGCACTTGCGCGAGGCCGCATAGAGTTCTGGATTTTGCGTCCGCCGATAGGCAAAGGCACGCAGGACGCAGTCATAGGCGAACAACGTTTCGGGGCGTTGGTGCCGAAACGAGTCCCTGCTCACCTCGTGAACGATCCCGTAAGGCTGAGCAAGGTGGCTGGCCAGATCGGCCGCGAGTTGCTCCTGAGCCGCAAACACGTTTTCGGGCGAGAGGGCGCGATCGTAGGTCTCGCTCCAGAGATGCTCGCCGGCGCGCGCGTCGATCAGATGCACGATGAGGCGAACCCGATCCGGCGTGCGCCGCACGCTGCCCTTGATCACGTAGCCGACATCGAGGCGCTTGCTGAGTTCGACCGGATCAGCGGTCGGCTTCTCCAGGAAGCTGGCGTAGGCCGAATACAGCCTGAGCTGGCCAAAGCGCATCAGGTTGGAGATCAGCTCCTCGGTCAGCCCGCCGGCGAACGCACTGCCGGGATCATTTTCGGAGAGATCCTCAAAGGGCAGGACGATGATCGCGGGGCCGTGCTGCTGGGCTGCTGGGGGCACCGCCGCCAACTCCTGGGTCGGAGCTTCGGGTCGCAACCAGATCGTCGTGAGAAGAACCAGGCTGGCGACCACCGCCCCGGCCAAAGCCACCAGCCCTCTCCTCGAGAGACGCCGGCGAGACAGCGGAACCCGGTGCTCGGTGGCCTCTTCGGTGCCTTCGGCATCATCATGGAAGGTAAACGTCGGTACGTAGGTCCCCTTCGGGATCTCGATCCGGATGGGGTCTTCCCGACCGGCACCGAGGTAGTAGCGCTCCAGGCGGCGGCGGAGCTTCCCGGCCTCCATCCGGACGACCGGATCATTCTGCGAATCGAAGGTGGCATCCCTGCCAAGGACCTCCAGGGCGATCGTATACGCCTTCAGACGATCGGCGCATCCGGCGAGCGTCTGCTCGACCACGAACCGCAAAAAACTCCTGAGCCGATCGGTCGCGATGAACTGGGCGCTCGCCAAAATCCGCTCCAGCTGCTCTCGCACCGCCTCCGGCGGTGGCTGGCGATCGGCCTCGCCGGCATTGCCAGGCTCAGGATCGGGCACCCAAGAAGCCTCCCGAAAAGGAGCGCGCGGTGTAGTTGC
>CAVSVZ010000048.1:0-142118 GCA_963731495.1 uncultured Alphaproteobacteria bacterium | reverse complement strand
GCTTTCGATCAGCGCGCCAAGCAGCGTCGTACCGAAGGCATAGCTCGTCACCGCCAGGAGGCGCAGCCCCGCCTCGCTCCTCGCGCGCCTTTCCTGCGGCGACGGCAGGATCAGCTCGCCCCAGCGCGAACCTTCGACCTCGACGAACGAACGGCCGGGACGATCGTGCGCCACCCTCCGATTGATCACCTCCTCCCGCTCGAGATCGCTCATGCTGCGGGTCCCCTGCCCTATGCCCCGGCGAAGACCGGATCTTACGTCATCATGTGGGCAACCGGCATGGCGAAAAAGGCCCGTCGATCGAAACCGCCTGGTCGTGCAGGCCTGCGGGGCCGGTACGCGCAGATCGCCGCACTGCTTGCGGCCGTCTTGCGCTCACGCGCCGGCAGGCGCAAGCTCGCCCTTGGTCCACTGGAGATTGGGAAGGCATCCCGAGCGCAAGTATCACCGTCGACCAAGGAGGCTGACATGCCGGAAAGTGTCTACAAGGTGATCGAGCTGGTCGGCACCAGCACCGAATCCTGGGAGAAGGCGGCGACCGCAGCCGTCGAGCGCGCCGCAGCGTCCTTGCGGGACCTGCGCGTTGCCGAAGTGGTCCAGCAGGACCTGGTCATCGAGGGCGGCAAGGTCAAGGCCTATCGGACCAAGGTGAACGTCTCGTTCAAATACGAGGACTGATCGTCCGCCACCGTTCGGGCGTTTCGAGCCACCACCGACCTTCAGGAAGTGGCCCGAAGGTCGTAAGGGCTGTGGCGTTACCCGGACCGCCGTTCCTGAAGCGCTTTGAGCAGCTGTGCGGCGCGCGGGTGGTCGATCGCTTCCAGAGCATCGAGCGCGGCATCGGCAAGATCCGGCCTGGTGCGGACCAGCCTGGCCAGCAGGACGGCGCAGTCCTCGTCGGCGATCGGCGTCACCGCCTCGATCACCTCCGGGCTGGGGGCGTGTCTCAGAAGCTCGACCAGCGCGGGAAGCACTTCCCGCCGGCCGAGCCGCCCGAGCGCGCAGGCCGCCGCGGTGCGCACCCCGGTCCGAGGCTCGTCGAGGAGCTCGAACAGGATCTGAACGGCCTCCGGCCACACCCGGACGCAGCGGCAGGCATCGGCGCGCACGGCCGGATCCGCATCGTGCAGGAGCAGCAGCACAGTTCTGGCCGGGAGATCGGAATCGAGACGCACGGCCGCCGCCATCGCCGTCCTGAGTGCGGGGCCCAGCACGGCACCCTTGGCGATGATGCGCCCCACAGCCTGTGCCGCCGCGCGACCGCCAATCAGGGCCAGTGCCTCGAGCGCCGCGACCTGCTCCGGGATGGCGCAATCGACACCGAAGCCCGTGAAACGCCGACACAGCGCTTCCAGGGCCGGCACGGCTCCGGCCAGGCCACGCCGCCCCGCCTCCCGGGCCAGGTCCGGGCCGTCGGCGATGCCTCCCGTGGGGATCGCGGCAATCAGCGCGGCATCGTCGAGACCCTCCGGCGGCGTAGCCGGTCGCTTCGCGCTGGCCCCTGATTGCGGCGCCGGCACCACGCCGCGCGCGGAGAAAAGATCGAGCTGCTCTTCTTCAGCTTCTTCCGTGCACCGCATGGGCATGGCTCCGTCTGCCCACCATCTCGAACCCGGCATGACGGCCTCAGTGCCCGAACAGGCGGGCCAGGAAAGATCGCCGCGGCCGGCGGGCGACGGCGAACCCGTACTCCTGCTCGAGCGCGGCGAGATCGAGCTTCACCGCGTCCGCGAACCGCCCTTTGAGCGCCTGGGCCGGCACCAGCTTCTCGAAGCGCGCCGCTTGATGGTGATCGCCGCCGAACTGGACCACGAGCTCACCGGCGATGCGGTCGATGCTCACGCGTTCGCTGTCCTGCTCGACCAGCTCGCCCAGCAGGTCGAGCAAGGGCTTGTCCTTTAGGCGGTCCACCTCGTCGAGGCTGATCGGCGTCGCCCACGCGGGTCGACCGTCGAGCGCCTCGGCCAGGAGCTCGCCCAGGATCTCGGACGACCGGAGCAGGAGATCTGGCGGATCGTCGGGGGCCGCAGCCACGGCTTCGATCAAGGAAGGGGCTTGCGGTGCCAGGCGGTCGAGATAGCTACGATAAAGTGCCGTGCCGATCCTCGACAGGGCCACCCGCGCGGGCGCCTCGGGGACGCTTCTTGGTCTCGCCCCGTCGATGTGGCAGACGATCATGCGCTTGCGGAGGTCCGGTGTCACCGCGGTGACGTCGCGGTTGGTGCCAATCAGGATCGGCGCGTAGCCCTCGCCGCTCTCGTGGTCGAATTTCACCAGGTCCGGGACGTACTGCGAGAAGCGGTCGCGGTTGACGTCGTCGATCAGGAGCGGGATCGCGCCCAGCTGCTCGCGCAGACCGAGGGCACGGGCGGTGGTGAAGTGCTGGCCGCGGATCATCTGCTCGACGCCGAACATCGAGCGGCTGATCACCCGCGAGAACATGGTTTTGCCGCCATCCGAGCGGCCGTAGAGGACGGCATGGACCGGGAACGCCAGCGGTGAGCCGTCGTGGCGCAGCGCAGCCGAGCGCAGCAGCGGCGCGAACGGCGCCGCATAGAGCCAACAGGTCAGCGCCCAGTAGCTGCGCACGACCCCGGCCGCATCACCGTAGAACTGCCCGAAGCCCGCGAAATACGGCGCCAGCAGCTCCGCATCGCCCTGCACCTCGGGCCACGGCACCGGTGCGCCGATCCGGTGCCACGGGCGGCCATCGAGGGTGACCAGAGCCGCATCCAGGTCGATGCGCGCCGCCCGAACCTGGTCGGTCCTGTCGGTGATCGGGCGGGCGGTGTGGGCGCGATAGGCCCGGGCAAAGCCATTGGCGGTGACCACCGTGGCCCCGCTCTTGTTGCGGTCGAGGGAGAGCTGGCGGAGTTCCTTGCCCAGCTCGCTCGCCTGCCGCATGGCGGATGCCGAGAGCTCCGGCATGGCGGGTGGTCGAGGCGCCTCGACGATGGCGCCCTGGGCACGGAGGAACCGGAAGCAGGGCACGCTCTGCACCTCGAGCGGGTCGTCGGGAACCCTGAGGCCAGGGTCGTCGGGCTGACCCGAGCCGGCCACCAGGAGATCCGCGGCGACCGGATCGGAGCGCTCCTCGTTCGAAGCATAGTGCTCACGGAACCGCCAGTAGTCCGCCTCGGCGTCGGAGACGAAGAAGGTCTCCCGCTGGCGTCCCGTGAGCGCGGCGATGCTGAGGTTGGCCGAGCCCGTGACCACGCGAAAACGGCTCGGGGCGGCCATCAGGTAGAGCTTGGCATGGCTCGGCGCCTGTCGCAGCAGGCGGAAGCGCAGCGTGCCGTCGTGGACGCGCTGGAGCAGCTGCTCGCCGCGCGTCGAAAGGGCCGGGCGCACCAGGCGCTCGATGAAGGCCTTCTGGTCGGCGAGGGCATCGGTGAACCGATAGCCCGTTGCGGTGGTTGCCTGCTCCAGGGCAGCGAGCTCACGCGAGAGGACGCGCTCCGAGCCGAAGGTGATCTCCACATCCTCGAACATCCGGGCGACATCGAGGATCGCCGGCACGCTGGCCGAGAAGGTGATCACCTCGAGGGTCTGGAAGCCTTCGAACAGAGAGCGCCAGGAGACGTCGCGGACGCCCAACACCTTGATGTCGTACACCTGGATCTCAGGGACGCTGGACCCGAGCGGAAGGGCCGCCGTCTCGGCACCGAGATCGAATAGATCCTCCATGGGCTGCCCTCCCTTCCGGCTGGCGTGCCCGCACGATAGCCCCGCCCAAGGTAGCCGCGCAAACGCGATCGACCGGGCGCAAAACGCCCCGGGATTACCGGCTCTCTGGATTCGACGGTGATGCCATGGTCGGGCGCGGCTGGCAGCGCGCACCGAAAGGCGGGCGCTAACCTGCTGCCACATAGAGAACAATGGGTTGTCGGGAGAATTTGGACGCCGACTTAGACCGACCGTCGAGGTCTCCCTGGCGGTGTCCGTCGATCAGGCGTGTCCATACGACGCGTCCGCGCGGGCGCAGGCTTGTGGTGTGGATCGCCGTCCTTGAGCAAAGCGGCGAGCCGGCCGGCCGTGCCGCGTCGGCTCATCCCTTGACCGGATAGGCGTGCCGGTACCACGCAACCGTGCGCTCGAGTCCCTCGAGCAGCCCCATCTTCGGCTGCCAGCCGAGTTCGGTGCGTGCGCGCTCCGCTGTCAGATACTTGACACGTGGCCGCGGTGCCGGCGTGCCGGAGAATACCGGCGCTGGCGGAGCTTGACCGGACGCCGCCGCATAGAGCCGCGCCACGGTCTCTGCGACCTCTCGGACGCTGACCGGCCGCCCAGTCGCAATGTTGAACGCCTGCCCAGCGACATCCATGGTTCGTTCCGCCGCCGCGAGGTAGGCACGCGACATGTCGGCAATGTAGAGGAAGTCCAGGCGCGTGCTACCGTCGTCCCGGTCACCGAAATCGTACGGCTTGCCCTTGAGCAGATTGAAGATGGCCCGCGGCACAAGCCGCGTGCGCTGCGTGTCCCCCGGTCCGTAGGTGTTCATGAACCGGAGCGCGACCGTTTTCAGGCCGTAGACGGACGCGTAGGCGCGGACCGCGGCATCGGCCGCTATCTTCGAGGCCGCATAGAGCTGGGCACATCAATGTAGTCCTTGGCGAAGTACCACATTGCCCGGAAGGCTCGCATCGCGGCATTGGCGCTAGTGCACTGACGCATTTTAAAGATTCACATGGATGAGGTGTTGTGCCATGTTGGGCGCATGGCTCAGATCGTGTGTCCTCTGGTCTCGGCTGCCGATCGTGCTCGTTTGGAGGCGATCGTGGCCGATCGCAACCGCGCCCAAAAGCACGTGGCGCGGGCTCGGATCATCCTCGCCTCGGCCAAGCGGTTGCCGGTCGCCGAGGCGGCGCGGCTGGCCGGGGTTGGCCGACCGGCGGTGTGGCGCTGGCAGCGGCGGTTCGCCGAAGCCGGCGTCGAGGGGCTGTTGCGCGACGCGGCGCGCGGGCCGGGCAGACCCCATCTGGGCGATGCGACCGTCCATCGCGTGGTGGCGCTGACCTGTGCCGAGCCGCCCGGCGAGGCCACCCACTGGACCGGCCGCGCCATGGCCAGGACGGTCGGCGTCTGCCTGCGCTCGGTCCAGCGCATCTGGGCCGCCCACAAGCTGCAGCCGCATCGCATCCGCACCTTCAAGCGCTCCAACGATGCCGACTTTGCCGCCAAGCCTGTCCTCGGGCCGGCGTAGCCGGACCCGTGGGCTCGAGGATATCGTCGGCCTGTACATGGCGCCGCCCAAGCACGCGCTGGTCCTTTCGGTCGACGAAAAATCGCAGATCCAGGCGCTGGACCGCACCCAGCCGGGCCTGCCGCTCAAGCCGGGCAAAGCCGGCACGCATGACGCACGATTACAAGCGCCACGGCACCACCACGCTGTTCGCCGCGCTCAACGTGCTCGAGGGCACGGTGATCAGCCGCGGCATGCAGCGCCACCGTCACCAGGAGTTCATCCGCTTCCTCAATACCGTCGAGCAGACGGTGCCGGCGGGCAAGGTGATCCACGCCATCATGGACAATTACGGCGCCCACAAGCATCCCAAGGTGCTCAAATGGCTTGGCCGGCATCCGCGCTGGACCTTCCATTTCACGCCGACCTCGGGCTCCTGGCTCAATGCGGTCGAGACCTTTTTCTCGGCTCTGACCCGCCGCCGCATCCGGCGTGGCAGCTTCCACTCGATCGTCGACCTGCAGGCCGCCATCAACCGCTACATCGCCGAGCACAATGATGATCCCAAACCCTTCATCTGGTCCAAACCTGCCGGTGACATCCTCACCAAAGTGAATCGTCTGAATGCGTCAGTGTACTAGCTGGCGTGTCCATCCTATAGGGATCAACCTGATTCGACAGCACAGTGTATCGGTTCAGGGAACCGCCGTGCTCGTCTATCGTCCCTCGAATGCGATCGTGGAGCGGTGGTGGAAGTCGCTCTCCCCGCGTCATCACCGCCGCTCCCTCTCCTCAAGCCATTGGATCACCGCATCCCGGCGATATCGCACCGAGTGCCCGAACCTCTGAAACGGTGGACCGTATCCGTCCCGGCGAGCGATTTCACACCATTGGATTGACATTCCCAGCCAATCGGCGAGGGTCTTCGTATCGATCAGTTGGTCTCGTGGACCTTCGGACGCCTCGGCAATGCTCCTAGCTCGCTTGTCGAGGTGATGATGTTTATCGTGCAGCCGTTCTCGCATTCACATGCTCCCGCTGTGGGTTACATGTGATAATACGGCGGCACCTGGCGGCAAAAGGCGCTGCAAAGCTGTGGCGGGTGTCATGTGTTGGCGTTTTTGGCCGGCAAAAAGCCGTATTTTCCAAATAACGGCGGGGTGCGGCGTTTTGCCACACCACCACCTAAGCTACTGGTCTATAACGGGGAATTTGGTAGGCGCGCCGGGACTCGAACCCGGAACCCGCTGATTAAAAGTCAGCTGCTCTGCCAATTGAGCTACGCGCCCGCCAAGGGCCGCTCCAAGCATGGCGGTGGCGGCGTTGCGATCATCGTCAATCGAGAGGCAAGGTCAAGCCGTCGGCGAACGCGGTGCGCCAGGCGTCGAACGTGCCGGCCGTGATCGCCGCGCGCATCTCCGCCATCAGCTGCTGATAGAAGTGCAGATTGTGCCAGGTCAGCAGCATCGCCCCGAGAATCTCGTTGGACCGCACAAGGTGGTGCAGATAGGCGCGCGCATGGTCGCGGCATGCCCCGCAGGTACAGTCCGGATCGATCGGCGCGGCATCGTCGGCGTGGCGCGCGTTCTTCAGATTGAGCGGGCCCGCCTTGGTCCAGGCCTGGCCGGTGCGTCCCGATCGGGTCGGCAGGACGCAATCGAACATGTCGACGCCGCGCGCGACAGCACCGACCAGATCGGCAGGCTTGCCGACCCCCATCAGATAGCGCGGCCGGTCGGCCGGCAGGCCTGTGCACGTAAGCTCCACCGTCTCGAACATCATCGGCTTGGCCTCGCCGACCGCGAGACCGCCGATCGCATAGCCGTCGAAGCCGATCTCGACCAGCCGGCCCGCGGACTCGCGCCGAAGCTCGGGATCGGTGCTGCCCTGGACGATGCCGAACAGACCATAGCCCGGGCGCTCGCGATAGACGGCACGGCAGCGCTCGGCCCAGCGCATCGTGCGCCGCATCGAATGCGCAGCATCGTCACGGCTGATCGGAAACGACGGGCATTCGTCCAGCACCATGGTGATGGTGGCATCCAGCATGTGCTGGATCTCCATGCAGCGCTCCGGCGTGAGCGCGTGACGGCTGCCGTCCAGGTGCGAGCTGAACACCACGCCGTCCTCGTCGATGCGCCGCCGCGCCGCCAGCGACATCACCTGGAACCCGCCGGAATCCGTAAGGATCGGGCCGGGCCAGGCCATGAAGCGGTGCAAGCCGCCCAACCGCTCGATCCGCTCCGGCCCCGGGCGCAGCATCAGGTGATACGTGTTGGCCAGCACGATCTGAGCGCCGGTCGCGCGCAGCATGTCGGCAGTCATCGCCTTGACCGTGGCCGCCGTGCCCACGGGCATGAACGCCGGGGTCTCGATCGTGCCATGCGCGGTGTGCAGCCGACCTCGTCGCGCACCTTCGCCCTCGCCGAGCCGCTCGAAGCGGAACCCGCTCATTCCTGATTCGCCGGCGCCAGCAGGCAGGCGTCGCCATAGGAATAGAACCGGTAGCCCTGCGCGATCGCATGGGCATACGCCGCGCGCATCCGCTCGAGCCCGGCAAAGGCGGCGGTCAGCATGAACAGGGTCGAGCGCGGCAGATGGAAATTGGTCAGCAGACGATCGACCACCTTGAAGCGGTAGCCGGGCGTGATGAACAGCCTGGTCTCACCGCGACCGGGACGCAGCGTGTCGTCCCCTGCCGCGGCGCTCTCGAGCGCACGCAGCACCGTGGTGCCGACCGCGATCACGCGCCCACCGCTGGCGCGCGTGCGCGCGATCCGCTCGGCCGCTGCGGGCGGCACCTCGTACCACTCGGCGTGCATCACATGGTCCTCGGTGTTCTCCGCCCTGACGGGCAGGAAGGTGCCGGCGCCGACGTGCAGCGTGATGAAGGTATGGTCGATGCCGCGCCTCGCCAGCGCCGCCATCAGCCGCTCGGTGAAATGGAGCGCTGCAGTGGGCGCCGCCACGGCACCCGCCCGCCGCGCGAACAGGGTCTGATAGTCGTCACGATCGCGCGGGTCACCGCCGCGCGGACGCTTGATATAGGGTGGCAGGGGCATCGCGCCATGGGCCTCGAGCGCCTCGATCAGGCTGCCGTGCTCGCAGGCCAGCTCGAGCGTGACCTCACCCCCCTGCCCTCTGGCCAGGACCTCGGCGGTGAAGCCGGGCGCGAACACCAGTCGATCGCCCGGCCGGCATCGGCGGGCGGGCCTGGCGAACGCCCGCCAGCGGTCGCCCTCCTCGCGCGCGTGCAGGGTCACCTCGACCGTACCCTCGCCGCGCCTGCCGACCAGCCTGCTCGGCAGCACGCGGGTGTCGTTGAACACCAGGAGATCGCCAGGCTCCAGCAATGCCGGAAGGTCGCGCACGCTGCGATCCTGCAGCCGCCCTCGATCGACCATCAGGAGCCTTGCCGAATCGCGCGGTCGAGCCGGGTGCTGGGCGATCAGCTCGGGTGGCAGGTGGAAATCGAACAGCTCGGTGCGCACGGCGGCTCCGGTTCTCCCCCATCTGCCGGGCTCGCTGCAAGCGTTGTGGAACGCTCGATTGCCGCCGAAGAGCAGCCCGACGACGTGGAGAAATAGGCGAAGCCTTGCGCGGGTCTGGGTCCGATCGCGATCGCGCTACCGGCTCAGCCCCGCCGCAGGGCCTCGAGCCTTGCCCGAACGTCCGCGGATACGAAGCTCGAGATGTCGCCGCCGAGCCGTGCGATCTCCTTGACGAAGCGCGAGCTGATGAACTGGTTGGTCTCCGACGCCGGCAGAAACACGGTCTCGATCTTCGGGCAAAGTCGCGCGTTGGTCGCCGCCATCTGGAACTCGTACTCGAAGTCGGAGATCGCCCGAAGGCCCCGGATCACGACCAAGCGCGCCGACGCTCTGCGCGAAGTCCACCAGGAGGTTGTCGAACGCGCGGACCTCGAGGATGCAACCGTTGACCCGGTCGCCATCCATCAGCGCGCGCGCTTCCGCCTCCACCATCTCGACCCGATCCTCGACCGAGAACATGGGATCCTTGCCGATGTTCACGGCCACCGCGAGCACCAGCCGGTCGACCACCTTGGTGGCGCGCCGGATCACGTCCAGATGGCCGTTGTGGATCGGGTCGAACGTGCCGGGATAGACACCCGTGCGGGCGACGCTCACGGCGCGTCCGGCTCCGGTTCCTGGCTGTCGTCGGCAGCCTGCCCCGGATCGTCAGCCTCGTCGCCGGGCTCCTCGTCACTGGCCTCGGCCGCGCCGGTCAGCCGCGCAACCGATACTAGCTGCTCGTCCTCGTCGATGTTGAACAGCGTCACGCCCTGGGTGTTCCGCCCGGCGATCCGGATGCCGTCGACCGGGATGCGGATCACCTTGCCCTTGTTGGTCACCAGCATCAGCTGGTCCTCGCCCGCGACCGGAAAGGCCGCGACCACCGGGCCGTTGCGCTTGCTGGTCTCGATGTTGATGATGCCCTGGCCGCCGCGGTTGGTGACCCGGTACTCGAACGCCGAGGTGCGCTTGCCGTAGCCGTTGACGGTCAGCGACAGAATCATCTGCTGCTCGGCGTCGAGCTCGGCCAGCCGGTCGGCGCCGAGCTCCTCACGGGCCGCATGAATGGTCGCCACGCGCTGGGCGGTCAGCTCGTCCGACTCTTCCGCCTCATCCTGGCCGTCCTGCTTGCGCCTGGCCGAATCGTACCGCAGGAAGGTGTCGCGCTCCTCGATCGACAGCTCGACGTGATCGAGCACCGACATCGAGACCACCCGGTCGTCCTTGGCGAGGTCCATGCCGCGCACGCCCTCGGAGCTGCGCGAGCGGAACACGCGCACGCCGCTGATCGGGAAGCGCACGCATTTGCCGCCGCGCGCCGCGAGCAGCACGTCGTTGCGCTCGGTCGCGACCTCGACACCGACCAGATGGTCGCCCTCGTCGAGCCCCATCGCGATCTTGCCGTTGGCAGGTACGAAGATGAAATCGGCGAGCGCATTCCGCCGGACCTTGCCGCTCGCGGTGGCGAACACCACGCTCAGCTGGTCGTAGCTCGACTCGTCTTCCGGCAGCGGCAGGACGGCAGTGATGGTCTCGCCTTCCGTCAGCTGCCGGAACAGGTTGATCATCGCCTTGCCGCGCGACTGCGGCATGCCCTGCGGCAGACGATAGACCTTCAGCTTGTAGACGCGGCCCGCGGACGAGAAGAACAGCACCGGCGTGTGGGTGTTGGCGACGAACAGCTGCGCCAGGAAATCGTCCTCGTGGGTCGCCATGCCGACCCGGCCCTTGCCGCCGCGCCGCTGCTCGCGATAGGTCGAGAGCGGCGTGCGCTTGATGTAGCCAAGCCGGGTCACGGTGACGACCATGTCCTCCTTCTGGATCAGGTCCTCGATGTCGACCTCGTAATCCAGGTCCTCGATCGTCGTCCGGCGCGGCGTCGCGAAGCGCTGCTTGACGCTCAGCATCTCTTCCTTGAGCACCTCCAGCAGCCGCTCGCGCGAGCGCAGGATGTGCAAAAGCTCGCGGATCCGCTCGCTGATCTCCTTGAGCTCGTCGGTGATCTTGGAGCGCTCGAGCTGGGTCAGGCGGTGCAGGCGCAGCTCCAGGATCGCCTGGGCCTGACGCTCCGACAGCCGATAGGTCTCGTCGGGGCTGGCAGGCGTATCCCGCACGCTCTCCTCGGCCAGGTGCAGCAGGGGTGCCACATCGCCGAGCGGCCAGTCGCGCGCCGCCAGCTGCTCCCTGGCGCTCGCCGGATCGGGCGCCGCCCGGATCAGCGCGATGATCGCGTCGAGATTGGCGACCGCCACGGCGAGGCCGAGCAGGACGTGGGCGCGCTCGCGCGCGCGGGCGAGGTCGAACGCGGTGCGCCGCGCGATCACCTCCTCGCGGAACTCGAGGAACGCGTCCAGCACCTGCCTGACGTTCATCTGCGCCGGCCGGCCGCCGGACAGGGCCACCAGGTTGACGCCGAAAGAGATCTGCAGCGGCGTGTGCCGGAACAGCTGATTGAGCACGATGTCCGGGTCGGCGTCGCGCTTGATCTCGATCACCACGCGGGTGCCGTCGCGATCGGATTCGTCGCGGATCTCGGCGATGCCCTCGATCCGGCGCTCGCGCACCAGCTCGCCGATCCGCTCCTGCATGCGGCCCTTGTTGACCTGGTAGGGGATCTCGGTGACCACGATCGCGTCGCGGTCCTTGCGGACCTCCTCGATGTGGGTCTTGCTGCGCAGCACGATGCTGCCGCGGCCGGTCGCGAACGCCTGGCGGATGCCGGCCTGGCCCAGGATGATGCCGCCGGTCGGGAAATCGGGCCCCGGGATCAGCTCGAGCAGCTGCTCGAAGCCCAGCTCCGGATTGTCGACCAGCGCGATGCAGGCGTCGATCACCTCGGCCAGATTGTGCGGCGGCACATTGGTCGCCATGCCGACCGCGATGCCGCCGGCGCCGTTGACCAGGAGATTGGGGTACTGCGCCGGCAGGACGACCGGCTCGCGGTCGGAATCGTCGTAGTTCGGCCGGAAGTCGACCGTATCCTTGTCGATGTCGGCGAGCAGCGCGTCGGCCGCCTGGGCCAGGCGGGCCTCGGTGTAGCGCATCGCCGCCGGTGGATCGCCGTCCATCGAGCCGAAATTGCCCTGACCGTCGATCAGCGGCAGGCGCATGGAGAAATCCTGCGCCATGCGCACCAGGGCGTCGTAGATCGCATCGCCGCCATGCGGATGGTACTTGCCCATCACGTCGCCGACGATGCGCGAGCTCTTGCGGGTCGGCCGGTTGTAGTCGTAGCCGCCCTCGCGCATGGCGTAGAGGATGCGCCGATGCACCGGCTTGAGGCCGTCGCGCACGTCGGGCAGCGCGCGCGACACGATCACGCTCATCGCGTAGTCGAGGTACGAGCGCTGCATCTCCTCTTCGAGAGGGACGGCTTCGTACGGGCGATCGGGAGGTGCGGTGGCCAAGCTCTTGCGATCCTGCCTAGACGAGACGCTTCAGCCAACGGCGAACGCGACCGTTGCGCGCCGCTGATCTAGCAGAAGCCAGCCCGCCCGACAAGTTGTTGCGCTGCACCATTGGCGCGCGCAGCTTGTGCCTAGCCGCTCTGATCTGCCGGTTGGCTCGTCCGTGCCGGGCCCGGCAGCGGCTTGAGCGAGAGCAGATACTCGGCGATCGCGGCGCGGTCCTCGGCGGTCAGATCGCCGGTGCTGTCCTTCACCACCTCGCTCATCGCACCGCCGAGCACGTCACCATCCGGCAGGATCCCGGTCTGCAGCGCGAAGGTGATGTCGGTCGGCGACCAGTCGCCGATGCCACTGTCCGGGTTCGGCGTGATGTTGGGCACAGTCTTGCCATCCGGCCCGTCACGCGTGCCGGCCAGAAAGTGGCTTCGCTCCGCGGCGCCGAGCGCATTCCTGGGGGTGTGGCACTCACCACAGTGACCCGGCCCGTTGACCAGGTAGACGCCACGATTCCACGCCTCCGACTGGCTCGGGTCGGGCTCGATGCCGTGCGCTCGGAAGAACATCGCCTTCCACGGCTTCAGCAGCGCCCGAAAGCCGAAGGGAAACCTCAGATCGTGCGGTGGCACCTGATTCACGACCGGCTCGACCGTGTCGAGATAGGCCTTGAGATCGGCCAGATCCTGCAGCGTCATGTTGGCGTAGGAGGTGTAGGGAAACGCCGGATAGTAGTCGTAGCCCTGGGGCGATACGCCCTTGGTCAGCGCTTGCACGAATTCGCCGGTGGTCCAGCCGCCGATCCCGGTATCGGGGTCGGGCGTGATGTTGGGCGTCCGGAACGTGCCGAACGGTGTCTGCAGCATCCGGCCGCCGGCCAGAAATGCGCCGCCGTTCTTCTCGTCGGTGTGACAAGCAACGCAACCGCCCATCCGCAGCACGTAGGCGCCGCGCTCGGCATCGCCGACCTCATCGACCTTCGGCGGCGTGACCGGAAACGGCACGAACAACCAGACCGCGACCGCCGCAACCAGGATCCCCAACGCCAAAATCGCAAACCGCATCTCAACTCCCGCTCGCTTGCCGGCGCAAACCTGCCATCAGGCGCACGCGACCGCCAGCCTTTCGCCTGGCCGCTCCATCACATCCGGGTGTTGAGGCGCGAGCTGATCAGCCGCGCGGCTCACGATAGCGCTCATGGCAGGCGCCGCAGGCCCGGCCGAGTTCCGCATATTGTGCGATCACGGCCCGCTGGTCGGCGCCGTCCTCGAGGATCGCGCGCAATTCGCTGCTCCCGGCCTGAGCCTGTGTCGCGATCTCCTCAAAGACCGACCATTCCTGCCAGATGGTCGGCCGCGCCTCGGAAGGCGGCTGGACGCTGCCTTCGGGAAACTGCTCCAGGATCATGGACGTGTGCTGTTCGATGGCTCGGGCATGCTCGTGCGCTGCGGCCCGGTCGTAAACGGTCTTGCCTTTGAGCATGTCACCGAGGCCCTTCATGGCCTTCCCCATGCTCGTCATGAGATCCATCCGTCGCTTGACCGGGCCAGTGGCGCCTTGATGGGCAAGCGCCAAAGGCACACCTAGCAGAAAGACGGCGCACGCCATCGACAGGACAACAGTTCTGGCCTGCTGCATGAGAACTCCTCAGTTCTGGATCTTGTTTCTCTGTTGCTGTGCGGGCTGGATGTCGGCCGGCCAGCGGCTCTTGATGAACGCCAGGACGGCCCAGATCTCGCGATCGCTCAGTTGATCGGCGAACGCCGGCATGTTGCTCTTGAAGCCTGCGGGTGCCAGTGCCTGACCGCCGAACTTGTGATCCCGAACAGCAACACGTCAGGGTGGTGCCAGCTGTGGCCGCTGGCATCATGCGAAGGCGCGGGCATCCCACCATCGCAAGCTTTCTCGGCAGGATCGATCGCAGGAACTCCTCCGGTTTGAGACTTCCGTCAAGCCGAATGCCCGGCTAAGAGACGCGGTGATTCCTGCCGACCGTCAGGCAGCTCAGCGCACGCAGCTCAGAATCGGGAAGGAGCCTTGCCGAAACCTTTACAACGCCCCACTAGCGGCAGTCTGTTGACCGTCGCGGTAGCACTCGCCGCAGGTGCCGCTATCTGGTGGTTGCTGCCGGACGAGGACACGCCGGTGAGTGTGACCGTGCCCGAGCTGTCGCCGACCGCCGTCGCCGGCCAACACGCGTTTGCCGCCAACTGTGCGCAATGCCATGGCCAAAGCGCCGGCGGCACCGACCAGGGACCGCCCCTGATTCACCAGTGGTATCGGCCCGACCACCATGCCGACGTCGCCTTCTTCCTGGCGGCGAACCGAGGTGTCCCGCAGCATCACTGGAATTTCGGTGACATGCCGCCCCAGCCGCAAATCGGCGAGCGTAGCATGCAGCAGATCGTCCAGTTCGTGCGCGAGCTGCAGCAGGCCAACGGCGTCTACTGACAAACTTCGATACCGCACGCAGGATCACGGACCGACCGCCGCCAGGTCGTCGAGGATCGGGCATTCGGGCCGGTCGTCGCCGTGACATTTTTCCGCCAGCTCGACCAGGGTTGCGCGCATGCTGGTGAGTTCGGCGATCTTGCGGTCGATCTCGGCGATTCGCCGCTCGGTCAGCGCCTTGACCTCGGCGCTGACACGCGCCGGATCCTGGTAGAGCGCCAACAGCTGGCGGCAGTCCTGCACACCGAAGCCGAGCGAGCGCGCCCGCTGCACGAAGCGGAGCACATGGACGTCGCGCTGGCCGTACGCCCGATAGTTATTGCCGCTACGGGGCGCCGGCCTGATCAGCCCGACATCCTCGTAATAGCGAATGGTCTTGGCAGGCACGCCCGAGCGGGTCGCGGCTTCGCCGATGTTCATGGTGAGACTTCTCTCGATGGAACCATGTCTCTCCAGGCTGCATTAGTATGGGTGTGGCCCGGACGGCAGGCCGGGCGCAGCAACCCCAGCACGACATGACAGGCGCATGATCGAGCCCGTTCTCAAAGCCATCCTCACCAGTCCCATGTTTCTGATCACCTGGGCGGTTCTGGTCGCCGGATCGGTTGCCGTTCTGATCCGCGATCTCTGGCGCCGGAATCCCGAGATCGCAGGGCTGATGAAGGCAGTATGGATCTTCACGGTGGTGTACTCGGGGCCTATCGGGCTCGCCGTATACTACTACTCCGGCCGCAAGCAGATCGCGACCGAACTCGATGTGGCGGCGCGGCTTCCGCTCGACCGCGCATTGCTATTCGGGCTGCGGCGCTGGCGAGATCGCGGGTGTTTTCATCGCCGCCGGCCTGCTCTCGCTGGGCAATTGGTGGGTGGCCGGGATCACCTTCGCGCTTGCCTATGTCGCCGGCTTCGCCATGACGGTCGGCCCGCTGATGCAGGAAGGCGTTCCCTTTGGCGAGGCGATGTGGGACGCGTTCTGGAGCGAGAGCGCGAGCATCACGGTCATGGAGATCGTCGCCATCGGGGTCGACCTCTGGCTCGCTGCTGGAGCCACCATAGGCGAGCCGTTGTTCTGGTCCTCGCTCGTGTTTTCGCTGACCGCCGGCCTGGTCGCCGCCTATCCGGCCAACGTTCTGCTGGTCAGGTTCGGGGTCAAGGAGGGTATGCACGACCCGCGCGAGATGGCCCATGCCGACTAAGCGTCAGGGGTGTCGCCGCCGTGGTGACGGCGGTGGTGTCCGGGCGACGGGTCGGATGCGGCGTAGCCCCGCAATCGCTGATACATCTGAACCTGGTCGGGCTCGAGAAGGTCGCGCATGGCCAGATGATAGCCGAGATGATGGGCGCGCAGCGCGGCCTGCAGACGTCCGGCTTCGATGGCCGCGGCCTCAACTGAGGCATTCGATGTAATGCCTTCGGCGAACAGACGATCGAGCGCCGCTTCGCTCGCGATCACCTGCTCGCCCAGAAGGATCGCCTGCACCTGCATCTCACCGAACAGCCGCTGTGCCTCGGTCCGTTGCTCCACCGTCAGCCCAAGCCGATCGGCGAGGTCGAGCACGTGATGCGGGCCGGGATAGCCATTGAGCTCGGCCGGCAGCGCCAGGCCCATGCACGCCCGCTGCGCAGATCGTCGATCTGCTCGGTCGAGAGGGCCTTGATGCCACGCTGCTCCCAGCCCGCGTAGGGGGTTGGGTTGGCAGCCTGAGCTGCCGTTGCGACCCACACCCCGGCGACGACGATCACGCACCACGTTCGACGCTGCACCGTCTGGTCTCCCATGGTTACTCACCCAAGGCCCGGCGCCGCTCCTCGTACTCGGCGACATCGATCTCGCCCTTGGCGAGCCGTTCCTTGAGAAGGTCGAGCGGCGTTCGGGAAGGCGGAGCCGCCGGTCCTGCTGGCAAGTGGCCGGAACTGCCGAGCCAGCGGATCACCAGCACCACAAGAACCACGATGGCACCGATGAACACGATCATCATCAGCGGGCCGAAGATCATCATGCCCCAACCTCCATCCCACATCATGCCGTGACCGTAATAGCGATCCTGCCCAAGGGCCTGGATCGGCAGCATGACAAGCAACGCAAAGAGTGTCGCTGTCGCCTTCCTCAAGCCTTTCCTCATCACCATTCTCCCTTTGCAGGCAGCATGCACACCGCTTACGGCGCCGGGGGGTCTTACGTCCTGGCGTTGGCGCGGGGTGCCATTGACGCATGGATCTCCATCAAGATGCTGGAACGATCGGCGAGGCCGCCATGCCCGTGCTGGCCGTTCGGCGCATTCAGGAGGACGCTGACGTAGGTCGAGAACGCTCGGCTCGTCCCTGCAACAGACGTCCCGGATTGTGCGGAAACGGGAAGACGATCGTTCTCGAGCGTTCGTTGGCAATGGTCATCAGCGTGGAGAGATAGCGCAGTTGCATGGCCTCGGGCCGGGCGGACAGGATCGTCGCGGCATCGACGAATTTCTGTGCCGCCTGCTGCTCGCCTTCGGCCTCGATGATCTTGGCGCGCCGCGCGCGCTCGGCCTCGGCCTGCCGCGCTATCACCCGGATCATTCGCTCGTCGACGTCCACGTGCTTCAGCGCGACGTTGCTCACCTTGATGCCCCAGGCATCGGTCTGCTCGTCGAGGATGCGCTGCAGATCCGCATTGAGCCTTTCGCGCTCGGCCAGCATCGCGTCGAGATCGTGGCGACCTAAGACGGAACGCAGCGTCGTTTGCGCCAACTGACTGGTGGCACTGTCAAAATCCTCGACCTGTATGATCGCTCTGTCCGGCTGCACGACGCGGTAATACACGACCGCGTTGACCTTCACAGAGACATTGTCCCGGGAAATGACGTCTTGCTGCGGGACATCCAGCACCCGCGTCCGCAAGTCCACCCGGACCATCTGTTGGATTACGGGGATCATGATGATGAGCCCCGGTCCCATGACACCGGTCAAACGGCCAAGCGTGAACATGACAGATCGCTCGTACTCGCGCAGGATCTTGATCGCCGCCGCGAGAAAAGCGACAACCAGCGCAGCCAGCACCGCGTAGATGGTGACGGACATCCGGGAATCCTCTTTATCGAGTGCGTATCACGGCATCCTTCATCCCGTCCGCGATGCCTCGTCGATCCGGCAAAAGCCCTGCGGCGGCACGGCGAGCGCGCTGTTGAACTTGCTCGACATGTTCTGGAAGGCAATCAGCGCCGAGAGCTCGATCACCGCGTCATCGTCGAAATGCTCGCTCACGCGCTCCATCAGCCCATCGTCGACCTCGCGGTCCGAATACGTGATCGCCTCGGCGTAGTCGAGTGCCGCGCGCTCGCGTGGATCGAACAGGTTGCTCGCGCGCCAGTCGTCGAGCGCGAGCAGCTTGTCCTCGCGCACGCCGCGGCGCAGCAGGGTGGCCGCGTTGATGTCGACGCAGAACCTGCAGTGGTTGATCTGCGAGACGCGCACGGTGAGCAGCGAGCGCAAGGCCGGCTCGATCGGCGAACCTTTGCGATCGATCGCGCCGTACAGCACTGCGACGCCCAGGAACAGCTTGGGGACGCGCGCCCACAGCAGCGCGGCTTCCAGCACCTGGCCATATTTGCGGCGCTGGTTCCAAAAGAACGGCCGCAGGAACCAGGGGTAGGACCCAAGCGGCCTGGCGGCGATCCGCATGTCGACGCGCTTCCCCGCTACAGCCGCACCGCGCGCAGACGAAGCGCGTTGCCGATCACCGAGACCGAGCTCAGGCTCATCGCGGCGGCGGCGAAGATCGGGCTCAGCAGAAGGCCCGATGAACGGATACAGCACGCCGGCCGCCACCGGTATGCCGAGCGCGTTGTAGACGAAGGCGAAGAACAGGTTCTGCTTGATGTTGCGCATGGTTGCCTCGGACAGGCGGCGGGCACGCACCAGGCCGCGCAGATCGCCCTTGACCAGGGTGATGCCGGCGCTCTCCATGGCGACGTCGGCGCCGGTGCCCATGGCGATGCCGATGTCCGCCTGGGCAAGTGCCGGCGCATCGTTGATGCCATCGCCGGCCATCGCCACGACCTTGCCCTCTTCGCGCAGCCGCTTGATCACCTCGTTCTTGTTCTCCGGCAGCACTTCGGCATGGATCTCCTCGATCCCGAGCTTGCGGGCGACCGCCTCCGCGGTGGTCCGATTGTCGCCGGTCAGCATGACGATCGCGAGGCCCTCCTCGCGCAGCGCCGCGAGCGCCTCGGCGGTGGTCTGCTTGATCGGGTCGGCGACGGCAGACCAGGCCCGCAGGCTTGCCGTCGACCACCACGAACATCACGGTCTCGCCTTCGGCGCGCTGCTGCTCGGCCCGCTCGGCGAGCGACCCCGGATCGACCTTCAGGCTCTCCAGCAGTCGGCGGTTGCCGAGCGCGACCTCGCGCCCGTCCACCTTGCCGTGCACGCCCTTGCCGGTCACCGAATTCGAAGTCGACAGTCTCGAGCAGAGTCGATGTCGCGTTCCTGCGCCGCGCCGACGATCGCGGCGGCCAGCGGATGCTCGCTCGCGCGCTCGAGACTGGCGGCCAGCTGCAGAAGCTGCGTCTCTTCGATCCCTTCGGCGGGCACCAGCGTGGTCACCTTGGGCTTGCCCTCGGTCAGCGTACCGGTCTTGTCGACCACCAGCGTGTCGACCTTGGCGAAACGCTCGAGCGCTTCGGCGTTCTTGATCAGCACACCGGCCTGGGCGCCGCGCCCGGTGCCGACCATGATCGACATCGGCGTGGCCAGCCCGAGCGCGCACGGACACGCGATGATCACGACCGCGACTGCCGCGACCAGGGCATAGGCCATCGCCGGCGCCGGCCCGAAGATCGACCAGACGATGAAGGCCAGGATCGCGATCCCGACCACCGCCGGCACGAAGTAGCTCGCCACCACGTCGACCAGGCTCTGGATCGGCGCGCGCGAGCGCTGTGCCTCCGCGACCATCTGGACGATCTGCGCCAGCATGGTCTCGCCACCGACCCGCTCGGCCCGGAACACGAAGCTGCCGGACTGGTTGAGCGTGCCGCCGCTGACCCGCTCACCCTGGGTCTTCTCGACCGGCACCGGCTCGCCGGTCAGCATGGATTCGTCGACCGTGCTCCGCCCGTCGATCACCTCGCCGTCGACCGGAATTTTTTCGCCCGGACGCACGCGCAGGCGATCGCCCACCTCGACCTCGTCGAGCGGCACCTCCTCGTCGCTGCCGTCGTCGCGCACCCGGCGCGCGGTCTTGGGCGCCAGGCCGAGCAATGCCTTGATCGCGCCGCTGGTCCGCTCTCGGGCCCGAATTTCCATCACCTGGCCAAGCAGGACCAGCGCGATGATCACCGCCGCCGCCTCATAGTAGACGTCGACCTGCCCCTCGGGACCGCGGAACGCCGCCGGAAAGATGCCGGGCGCCACGGTCGCGACCACGCTGTACAGATAGGCCGCGCCGACGCCGATCCCGATCAGCGTCCACATGTTCGGGCTCATCGAACGGAACGAGGCCCAGCAGCGCTTGAACACCGGCCAACCGGCCCACAGCACGACCGGCGTCGCGAGCGCCAGCTGCAGCCAGGGGGCCAGCCCGCCGGGGATCGCGAGGAGCAGGTCGAGGCCCAGCAGGTGCTCGCCCATGACCCAGACCAGCAGTGGCAGCGCGAACGCGACGCTGAACCAGAAGCGCCGGGTCATGTCGCGCAGCTCTCGGCTCGGCCCCTCGTCCTCCGGGCTGATCATCTTCGGCTCGAGCGCCATGCCGCAGATCGGGCAGTCGCCGGGCCCGACCTGTTCGATCTCGGGGTGCATCGGGCAGGTGTAGATGGCTTCGTCCGAAGCGGATTTCGCCGGCTTGGGCCGATCGCCGAGATAGTCCTCAGGCGCCGCCTCGAATTTTTGGGCGCAGCCGGCCGAGCAGAAGACGTAGGTCTTGCCGGCATGCTCCCGCCGATGCTCTGCGGTCGCCGGGTCGACAGTCATGCCGCACACCGGATCCTTGACGAGCGTTTCGGCATCCGCAGCGCCTTCGGATCGATGACGGGCCAGCCGGTGCGCCATGTCCATCTCCGTGACCGCATGTGGTGCGCTGGAGATGGACATTCCAGTCACTGGAAAGTCAAGATGCTGGCGCGAAAAAGCCGCCGACGGAGCGGCGGCCCCTCGCCTCGCCGCGTTGTGGTCAGTTGGCGAGCTTCTCGCGGATGCCCGGCCAGTTGGCATTGGCCTTCTCGATGTAGCCGGGGATGTCCTTCATCCAGGTCGCCTGAATGTCCTTGTTGAGATTGAGGTAGAGCTTGCCGTCCTCGATGCGCCACGCCTCCGGGTCGATGGTGGCGGTGCCGCCTTGCGAGACGGCATAGGCGCAATAGCCGCCATACTGAGGCGCATATTTCTCGGGGTCGGCGGCGAACAGGTCGCGGTTCTCGGCGCTGGCGAAGTACCAGGTCGCGTCCATCCACTCGTAGGAGTAGTCGCTGTCGCCCTCGACCGGCTTGCCGTCGGTGAAGTAGGCGACCGGGTCGTAACCTTCGATCGCGGTGCCGGTCCAGCTCGCGTTGACCACGCCACCCGCGCTTGCCGGCTGCGGGCCAGCGATCGCCAGCACGAGGCCAAGCAGCAGGCCCATCAGTAAACGGCTCCCCATGGGGTTCAAGCTTCTCATCGGATTGCTCCCTTGATGCACGTCGCTGATGATCTAGCCGCCCGCGCGCTCGCGGTGCGATCACGGCCGCGATAGCTCGCGCGCTAGTGAATAGCTCGCGCGCTAGTGAACGGATTCGAGCCGGTACACCTCCAACGTCCCATGGCGTCCGCGCAGATCCCGCCGCCCCAGCGGGGTCAGATGCAGATCGCGCCGCGACGCCTCGCCGATCCGACTGGTGGTATCGCCACTGACCAGGATACAGACATGATCCTCGTCGCTGGCAATCGACCGCGACAGCTCTTCCAGCCGTTCCGCGGTGTTCACCGGGTCGCCGATGATCGTGTAGTTGACGCGCCCGGGCGCGCCGATATTGCCGACCACCACCGGACCGCTGTGAATTCCGATGCCGACCCGGATCGGCGCCATGCTCGATAGGGCGCGCGACGCATTCTCGCGCTTGATCGCGCGCCCGATGGCGAGCGCGGCGCGGCACGCGCGCGCGGCATGGTCCGGCTGATTCTCCGGCGCACCCCAGAACGCCATGGCGGCATCACCCATGTATTTGTCCAGGGTGCCTTCCTCGATCTCGATGCAGGCATCGACCAGCGTGAAGTGACGGTTCAGAAAGTGGGCGACCTGGCTCGCCGGGAGATGCTCGGCGAGACCGGTGAAGCCGACGATATCGGTGAACATGACGCTGATGTCGCGCTGCTCGGAGGCCAGCGTGCGCCTGGCCCCAGGTCGCATCAGCCGGCGCACCAGCGGATACGGCACATAGGTTGCAAACAGCCGTAGCCCCTCGATCATGCCATTGTAGGCGCCGGCCAGCTCGTTCAGCTCGCGGAACGGTCCGCGGCTGAGCCGTGGTGCGGGCTCGAACTCCAGGTCGCGCACGCGCGCGACGGCACCCGACAGACGGCGGATCGGGCGGCTGAGGCCGCGAGCGAACCACAGCGTCAGGCCCAGCGCCACGATCAGGACCGCAAGGCCGACCCACCAGATGTAGCTGAGCCGACGGAACTGCGGCGCGACCTGGTCCAGTCCGACATAGGTGCCCACCAGCCAGGGCTGGCTGCCATAACCCTCGAGCGTGCCGAGGAGAAAGACGAACCGTTTGCCCGCAATGTCCACCACCCGTGCCTCGATCGCATTGGCGAAGTCGACCTCGACGTTGGCAAGCCGCTCTGAGCTCCAGATCTGCGCCAGGATCGGATCGGAGAAGTCCTCCAGGCGCGGCAGGGGATGCGCGTCGCTGAGACCCGGAAAGACGCTTTGCAGCTTCGGGTGGGCGAGCACCGACTGGCGGTCGTACAGGACGAACGCGTTCTGGTGATATTGGCTGTCCAGGCTCGCCAGAAAGCGCGACAGCTCGTAGATCGAGACGCTCGCCACCAGCGCCCCGGCAAAGCGTCCGTCGCGGCGGATCGGCACGAACAGGTTGAGGAAGGTGGTGCCGTCGGGCTCGGCGACGAACAGGCCACCCCAATA
The DNA here is from genome assembly GCA_963731495.1 of uncultured Alphaproteobacteria bacterium. GTDB lineage: Bacteria > Pseudomonadota > Alphaproteobacteria > Geminicoccales > Geminicoccaceae > DASUGG01. Next base: position 119,450 of record CAVSVZ010000048.1, on the reverse strand, counting down.
GGCGCCCTGCGCTTGCTGCACCTCGGCCATCACCTCGGCAAAGGCATCATCCTCGCTCCAGTCGTCGAGGCGGATCGGCGTCTCGGTACGATGTCGAAAGGCGCGCAGGACCTGCAGGTCCGGCGTGACGAACGCGACCGCCGAGACCTGCGGCACGGCCGCCAGCGACGCCAGGAGCATGTGGCCGAGCTCCGTCCGGTCGCGAAGATCGAGGGATTCGCGGTCGATCATCTCGCCGATGAACTCGAGCTGTGCTTGCACCGGATCGAGGTGGCTTCGAATCCGCTCGTCGATCGAAGTGATGACCAGCTCGGCCTTGTCCCGCACCAGCTCGGCGGTGTTAGAGCGTGCGATCCGGTAGCCGGTGATGAACACCATCGAGATCGCGGCCAGCAGAAGAAGCCCCATCCCGGCGATCAGGACCAGCGCGATCGGTATGCCCTGCGCGCGCTCGCGCCGGACCTCTGCGGACTTGGATTTTTGGGCCATCGACATCCCCCAACTCGCCGTTCAGGCTAGCCCAGGACGGTGGTTTGGTGCACTAAGCCAGCAACAGACATCAGCCGATCGGGAGGAGCAGGCATGGCCACCATTCGCAACATCGCCAAAGAACGTCTGGAGGCCGGTGAGCTGGCGCTCGGGGTCGGCTTGCGCCAGGCGCGCACCGTCGACATCGCCAAGATCATGAAGACCGCCGGCTTCGACTTCCTGTTCATCGACGGCGAGCATAATGCGATGTCGGTCGACATGGCCGGCCAGATCAGCAATGCGGCGCAGGATGCCGGCATCACGCCGATCGTGCGGGTCCCCGGCTTCCAGCATTTTCACGCCTCGCGGGCGCTCGACGCCGGTGCTCAGGGGATCGTCGTGCCGCATGTCGATACCGCCGAGATTGCGGCCCAGATGGTCGATCACTGCCGCTATCCGCCGCAAGGACACCGCTCGGTGACCGGCGCCTTGCCGCAGATCGACTTCGCCGCCATGCCGCTCGGTGAGGCGACCGTGGCGGTCAACGCTGCGACGCTCGTCGTGGTCATGCTCGAGAACTCCGCTCGCCATCGAGAATGTCGACGAGATCGCGGCCGTGCCGGGCCTCGACGTGCTGCTGGTCGGCACCAACGATCTGTGCCTGGAGATGGGCATTCCCGGTCAGCTCGATCACCCGCGGGTGGTCGATACGTTCGAGCGAATCGTCGCAGCCTGTCGCGCCCACGGCAAATACGCGGGCCTGGGCGGGGTCTACGTGCCATCCCTGATCGAGCGCTACATCGCCATGGGCTTCCGCTTCATCCTGGCGGGCTCGGATCTCTCGTTGATGCTCGGCGCGGCCAAGGAGCGTGCGGCCTCGGTTCGCGCGATGACCCCGCGCTGAAGCCGGCGAGGCGACCGAACAGGAAACCGCATGCGTATCCCTGGATGACAAGCCGGCTCGCCTGGCTCGCGGCGATCATTGCGCTTGTCTTGCTGACCGGCGCGCCCGATGTGGTTGCGCAAACCGGCGACGAGCAGGCGCAGAGCGTCGTTCGGAAAGGCGAGAGGTTCGTCGAAACCGAGTTCGACAAGGCGCTCGCCACGGCGCGGAACCTGCTGAACCGATATGGCTACGTCGCGGTGTTCGTCGCGAATTTTCTCGAAGGCGTGGGCATTCCGGCGCCCGGCGAGATGCTGACGATCGCCAGCGCGATCGATGCCGCACGGGGTTCCCTGAACATCGTTCTTCTTCTTTCGCTGGTGCTGCTCGCAGCAGTCGCCGGCAACAGCGTCGGTTACCTGATAGGCCGCGTGGGCGGACGTCCGCTGCTCCGAAAGCTGCCGATCAGTGAGGCAAGGCTCGCCCGGGTCGGGACGGGGTTCGAGCGCTATGGCGGCTGGTTCGTCCTGATCGCCCGTTTCATTGACGGGCCCAGGCAGCTGAACGGGATCATCGCGGGCCTGCTCGAGATGCCTTGGTGGCGCTTCACCTTCTGGAATGTGCTCGGTGCCCTGCTCTGGGTTGGCGTGTGGGGGGGCGGCAGCTACTGGCTCGACCGGGACATTGGCCACATCTCGGCAGCGCTGAAGCGGATCGAGCCGCTGGCGATCGGGCTCGTGGTGGCGGCGTTGCTGGCTGGCCTGGTCTATGTCTGGCGGCGGCGGCACGGCGCAGACCATGCTGCCGGGGAGGGATGATGACATCGGGCCTTTCCGCGGCCGGCAAGGTCGCGCTGGTCACCGGCGGCGCGCGCGGCATCGGTGCTGCGATCGCCGGGGGCCTGCTTGCGATCGGCGCTGTGGGATCCTTCGCTGCGCGCGGACCAGGCGGCTGCGCAGGCCGGTGCCCCGATCGGTTGGCCCGATCTCACCATGAAGGGCCGTGTCTGGCCGGACAAGTCCGCCAGCTGAGGCCGGCTCTCGCGGCGAAGACGCTATGATGCCTGTACTGTCGACCGCACCGAATCGACCTCCAAAAAGATGCGGCGAACGCTCGGATGCCGCTCGCGGATCGCGGCTTCGATGCGGTCGATCGCGGACATCAGCTCGCCCGCCGACAGGTCACGCCGGAACTCGATGTCCATATTGAGCAGCACGTCGTCGGGCGACATCTGCATGGTCAGCGGCGGGCGCGCCCGCAACACGGCAGGGTCGCTCTCGACAATCGCCTGGACGTCACGAACGAGCCCGGGATCGGCCGTCTCGCCGACGATCAGTGCCCGGCTCTCATAGACCAGCATGACCGCCACGCCCGCAAGAATCAGCCCGATCACGACCGAGGCCGCCCCATCGATCCATGGCGCCTGCAGTCGGTGCGAGAGGAACACGCCGCCGGCCGCCACCAGGATGCCCAGCAGCGCCGCCGTATCCTCGCCCACGATGACGAACACGGCGGGATCCTTGCTTCGGCGGAAGGCTCGAAGGACGCCGACCCTCGACGTCCGATCGTCGAGCAGCTTTCGGATGGCGACCCACCAGGACCAGCCCTCGGCCCCGAGCGCCACCGTAAGCACGAGGTAGTTCCAGATCGGATTGTGCAGCTCCTCGGGCCGGCGGATGTGGGCGACGCCTTCGTACACCGAGACCCCGCCGCCGACCCCGAACAGCAGGATCGCGACGATCAGGCTCCAGAAGTAGATCTCCTTGCCGTAGCCGAAGGGGTGAAGCGCATCCGGTGGCTTGTGGCTGCGCTTGAGGCCGAGCAGGAGCAGCCCCTCGTTGCCGGTATCGACCAACGAGTGGATGCCCTCGGACAGCATCGACGAGCTGCCGGTCACTCCGGCGGCAACGAACTTCGCGACGGCAATGATGAAGTTCGCGGCGATTGCCACGAAGACGGTGACGGAGCTTTCCGAAGAGGATCGGGCCATGGGTCGAGCAGCTGATTCTTGGCGCTACGGACGAGGATCGTCAACGCGAACCGGCGGCAGGGGTTCCGGACGCCCCGTCTGAGGGTCTGCGACCGTCACCTGCCTCAGGACGCCGCCTTGGCGTGCCGCGCCATCTGTGGCAGACAGTGCGCCGCAGCAGAACCGGGCGAGATGCCATGAGCGAGGTTGCAATCGAGGAGCCGTCGAGGGATTTCATCCGCGACATCGTGCGCGCCGATCTGGACGCCGGCCGGCACGACATGGTCGTCACCCGTTTCCCGCCGGAGCCGAACGGCTATCTGCACATCGGCCACGCCAAGTCGATCTGCCTGAACTTCGGCGTCGCTCAGGACTTTGGCGGGCGCTGCCACCTGCGCTTCGACGACACCAACCCGGTCAAGGAGGAGCAGGAGTACATCGAGGCGATCGAGCAGGATGTGCGCTGGCTCGGCTTCGACTGGGGCCAGCACCTGTACTTCGCCTCGGACAATTTCGAGCAGCTCTATCAGTGGGCCCGGCACCTGATCCGTACCGGCAAGGCCTATGTCGACGACCTCTCGCCCGACGAGATGCGCGCAGTACCGCGGCACGCTGACCGAGCCCGGCCGCAACAGCCCCTGGCGCGACCGCTCGGTCGAGGAGAACCTGGACCTGTTCGAGCGCATGCGCGCCGGCGAGTTTCCGGATGGCGCCCGGGTGCTCCGTGCCAGGATCGACATGGCGTCCGGCAACATCAATCTGCGCGACCCCGTGCTCTACCGCATCCTGCACGCGGCCCACCCGCGCACCGGCGATGCCTGGAAGGTCTATCCGACCTACGACTATGCGCACGGCCAGTCCGATGCGATCGAGGGCGTCACCCATTCGCTCTGCACGCTCGAGTTCGAGGATCACCGGCCGCTCTACGACTGGCTGATCGACCATCTGCCGGTGCCCTCGCGGCCGCGTCAGTACGAGTTCGCCCGCCTCAACCTCGCCTGCACCGTGCTGTCCAAGCGGCGCCTGATCCAGCTGATCGCCGAGGGCCACGTACGCGGCTGGGACGATCCGCGCATGGCGACGCTGCGCGGCCTGCGCCGGCGCGGCGTGCCGGCGGCCGCGATCCGCGACTTCGTCCGCCGGATCGGCGTCGCCAAGGCCGACAATCTGGTCGAGCCGGCGCTGCTCGATCACTGCACGCGTGAGCTCCTGAACAAGACCGCGCCACGCCGGATGGCGGTGCTGCGCCCGCTCAAGGTGGTACTCGAGAACTACCCTGAGGGCCAGACCGAGACCTTGGAGGCGATCAACAACCCCGAGGACCCGGCGGCCGGCCGGCGTCCCGTGCCGTTCGGCCGCGAGCTCTACATCGAGCGCGACGACTTCATGGAGCAGCCGTCCAACAGGTTCTTCCGGCTGGCGCCCGGCCGCGAGGTGCGCCTGCGCTACGCCTACTTCATCACCTGTCGCGAGGTGATCAAGAACGCCGAGGGCGAAGTGCTCGAGCTGCGCTGCACCTACGACCCGGCGACCTGGGGCGGCGATGCGCCCGACGGCCGCAAGGTCAGGGGCACCCTGCACTGGGTCTCGGCCGCCCATGCGGTGCCGGCCGAGGTGCGGCTGTACGACCATCTGTTCACGGTCCCGGAGCCCGGCGGCTCGGGCGATTTCCATGCCGATCTGAACCCCGGCTCGCTGGAGGTCCTGGAGCCGTGCCGGCTCGAGCCGGCGCTGTCGGAGGCCGCGCTCGGCGAGCCGGTGCAGTTCGAGCGTCAGGGCTACTTTGCCGCGGACCCCGACTCGCAGCCCGGCAAGCTGGTGTTCAATCGGACGGTCGCCCTGCGCGACAGCTGGGCCAAGCTTCAGACCAAGGCGTCGTAAGCCTGGTCACGAGACCGATCGAGCTCGACCACGTTTTCGTCCTGGTTCGGCCCAACGCACCCGAAGCCGCCGCTCTCGCGCGGGCCGGCTTGCAGGAGAGCTTCAGGCGGGAGCATCCAGGACAGGGAACGGCGAACGTCTGCTACTGCTTCGACAACGCCTATCTCGAGCTGCTGTGGTTGCGCGAGCGCGCCGAAGCGCTGGACCCGGCGGCCGCCCGCCTGCGGCTGGCAGAGCGCGCCGGCTGGCAGAGCACTGACGCCTCACCCTTCGGCATCGCCCTGCGGATCACTGCTGGCGACCCGCTGCCGTTCGAGACCTGGGACTACGCGGCGCCATTCCTGCCCGCAGGCTCGACCATCCCGATTGCGGTCGCGAGCGATGACCCGCGTCAGCCCCTGCTGTTCCGCTCGCCCGGCAGCCAGCGACCCGACCACTGGACCGACGGCCGCGCCGGCGCACGGCAACGGGCGGTCGGTCTGACCGAGATCGTGGACCTGCGCCTGGACCTCGCTGACGGGATTCGTCCAGCCGAGCCGCTGCTGCGGCTCCACGAACTCGGTCTCCTTTCGCTCACCAGCGGGCCGGCGCATCGCATGGTCCTCACCCTTGGCCGGTCCAGCAGCGCGCTCCGTCGCCTCACCCTGCCCGCCTTCACCTGGTCGGAATTGAGGAGCCAACCCCACTACGCGCGGCTTTACTTCCTCGGCGAAAAGGTCTATATTCCTATTCAACTTTGCCGCCTGATCTGTGGGTTAACGCTTTGTTAGCCCTGCCGCTGCGAGGCTGTCGTCGGATGTGCGAATGGGAACGCCATGATGCCCTTGATGCCGCCGCCGCTCACGCTATGGGGCTCCCCCTTGTACGGTGAGCTTTATGTGGGCCTGTGCCGAGCCCTTGCGAGCCCGTGGCTCGGCGGCATACGCCCGGCGGCCAGTGCCGCGCCGAGAACCGGCGCTGACATGTCCGACCATGGCGCAGCTGCGAAACCGACGGGCAGCGGGCGCCGGCATGCGCCAAAGGATGGCTGGCGGCTGTTCGACAGTCGGCAGGCCGAACCGGAGGCGACCGGCGCGACCAGCCTGGCAGAGCTTTGCGAGACCGTGCGGGAACTCAAAAACATCGCCGACGAGGTGGCAGATGCCGCGGCGTCGGCACGCGAGATCGATCTTTCCTGACGGCAGGACGCTGGCTGCACCTCAGAACGGGATCTCGTCGTCGAGGTCGTCGTAGCCTGACGATCCGCGACCGCCGCCGCCACCACCGCGACCCGAGCCGCCACGGCTCTCGCCATCGTCGGATGGCGGACCACCGCCGCCGGATCCGGCGTCGTCGCCCCGCCCGCCGAGCAGGGTGAGCTCACCGCGAAAGCGCCCCAGCACGACCTCGGTGGTATAGCGCTCCTGGCCCGACTGATCGGTCCATTTGCGCGTCTGCAGCTGGCCCTCGAGATACACGGTCCGGCCCTTCGCGAGATACTTTTCGGCGATCTCGCCCAGGCGCTCGTTAAAAATCACGACGCGGTGCCATTCGGTCCGCTCGCGGTTCTCGCCGCTGCTGCGATCCCGCCAGCGCTCGCTGGTCGCGACCGAGAGATGGACGATCTTGGTGCCGTCCTGGGTCTGGCGAACTTCCGGGTCGCGACCGAGATTGCCGACCAGAATAACCTTGTTGACGCTGCCGGCCATGACTCCCTCCGCTCAGCCGTTCATGCCGACACTAGCACGCAGCGCACCGGACGGGACCCCGGAATCTGTTTCCGTTGTCTCTGCTGGAATCGCCAAATGAACCCAAAGCCCGCGGAATCCCTGAATTCTATCGTTGAGGGCCGGCGAAGGTCTGCTCACCGACCGAGTTATCCACCGTTTCGCCGTGGCTCTTGCCCATCCCTCGGCAAAAGGGCATCTAAGCAGAGGCGGCCCTGCCCGCTCCTCTGACCAGATGAGCCCGATGGACGACTTCATCCGGATTCGCGGCGCGCGCGAGCATAATCTTCGATCGATCGACGTCGATCTGCCGCGCAACAGCCTGGTGGTGATCACCGGCCTGTCCGGCTCGGGCAAGTCGTCGCTGGCGTTCGATACCATTTACGCCGACGGCCAGCGACGCTACGTCGAGAGCCTGTCCGCCTACGCCCGTCAGTTCCTCGAGCTGATGCAAAAGCCGGACGTCGATTCGATCAGCGGCCTGTCGCCGGCGATCGCGATCGAGCAGAAGACCACCTCGCGCAATCCGCGCTCGACGGTCGGCACGGTCACCGAGATCTACGATTATCTGCGCCTGCTCTACGCCCGGATCGGCATCCCCTACTCGCCCGCGACCGGCCTGCCGATCGAGAGCCAGACCGTCTCCCAGATGGTCGATCGGATCATGGCCCTGCCCGAGGGCTCGCGCCTCTATCTGCTGGCGCCGATCGTGCGCGGCCGCAAGGGCGAGTACCGTAAGGAGCTGGCCGACTTCCAGCGCCAGGGCTTTCAAAGGGTCCGCGTCGACGGCAAGCTCTATGAGCTCGACGAGGTGCCCAAGCTCAACAAGAAGCAAAAGCACGACATCGAGCTGGTGGTCGACCGGCTGGTGCTGGCACCCGGGCTCGAGCAGCGCCTGGCCGAGAGCATCGAGACCGCGCTCGGCCATGCCGACGGCCTGGTAATCGTCGACAATGCCGATACCGGCGAGCAGCTGCTGCTGTCGGCCAAGTTCGCCTGCCCGGTCTCCGGCTTCACGATCGAGGAGATCGAGCCGCGCCTGTTCTCGTTCAACAACCCCTATGGCGCCTGCCCGACCTGCGACGGCCTCGGCCGCAGGCTGTACATGGACCCGGACCTGGTCGTGCCCGACCCCGACCAGAGCCTGTATGACGGCGCGATCGAGCCGTGGTCCAACTCGACCTCGACCTACTACCTGCAGACCCTTGACAGCATCGCCAAGCATTTTCGCGCGAGCCTGCACACGCCTTGGTCGGAGCTGCCCGAGGCGATGCGCGAGCTGATCCTGCACGGCTCCGGGCAACAGAAGGTCGAGCTGAGCTATGACGACGGCCTGCGCCGCTACAGCACCGACCGACCGTTCGAGGGCGTATTGCCGAACCTGCAGCGGCGCTGGCGCGAGACCGAGAGCGCATGGCTCAAGGAGGAGCTGGGCCGCTATCTCAGCAGCGCTCCGTGCGAGGCCTGCAGCGGTTATCGCCTGAAGCCCGAGGCCCTGGCGGTCAAGGTCCACGGCCGTCACATCGGCGAGGTCACCGAGCTCTCGATCGAGGCGGCGGCGGCCTGGTTCGCCACGCTGCCGGTCCATCTCTCCGAAAAGCACCAGGAGATCGCCCGGCGCATCCTCAAGGAGGTCAACGATCGGCTTGGCTTCCTGCGCAATGTCGGCCTCGGCTACCTGACCCTTGCCCGCGACTCCGGCAGCCTGTCCGGCGGCGAGAGCCAGCGCATCCGGCTCGCCTCGCAGATCGGCTCGGGCCTGACCGGGGTGCTGTACGTCCTGGACGAGCCCTCGATCGGCCTGCACCAGCGCGACAACCACCGGCTGCTCGAGACGCTCAAGAACCTGCGCGATCTCGGCAACACCGTGATCGTGGTCGAGCACGACGAGGACGCGATCCGCGCCGCCGAGCACGTGGTCGACATGGGGCCCGGTGCGGGCGTGCACGGCGGCATGGTGGTCGCCGAGGGCACGCCGGCAGAGATCATGGCGGCCGCGGAAAGCCTGACCGGCCAGTATTTGGTCGGCCGCCGCGTGATCCCGGTACCGCTTGCCCGGCGCAAGGCCAAGCGGGGCCACTGGCTGAACCTGTTCGGCGCCACCGAGAACAACCTGCTTCAGGTCAACGCCGCGATTCCGCTCGGCACCTTCACCTGCGTCACCGGCGTGTCGGGCAGCGGCAAGTCGAGCCTGATCGTCGACACGCTGTATCCGGCGCTCGCCAAGCGCCTGCAGCGCGCGCGCATGCTGGCCGGCGCCCACGACCGGATCGAGGGCGCGGAATATCTGGACAAGGTCGTGGACATCGACCAGTCGCCGATCGGCCGCACGCCGCGCTCCAATCCCGCCACCTACACCGGCTGCTTCACGCCGATCCGCGACTGGTTCGCCGGCCTGCCCGAGGCCCTGGCGCGCGGTTACAAGCCCGGCCGCTTCTCGTTCAACGTCAAGGGCGGACGCTGCGAGGCCTGCCAGGGCGACGGCGTGATCAAGATCGAGATGCACTTTTTGCCGGACGTCTACGTCACCTGCGACGTCTGCCACGGCTCGCGCTTCAACCGTGAGACCCTGGAGGTCAAATATCGCGACAAGTCGATCGCCGGTGTGCTCGACATGACGGTCGAGAGCGGCGTCGACTTCTTCCACGCTTTGCCCTCGATCCGCCACAAGCTCGAGACCCTGCAGAAGGTCGGGCTCGGCTACATCAAGCTCGGCCAGTCGGCGACCACCCTGTCCGGCGGCGAGGCGCAGCGGGTCAAGCTCGCCAAGGAGCTGTCCCGGCGCGCCACCGGCGATACGCTCTACATCCTCGACGAGCCGACCACCGGCCTGCATTTCGAGGACGTGCGCAAGCTTTTGGAGGTGCTGCACGCGCTGGTCGAGCAGGGCAACACGGTGGTCGTGATCGAGCACAATCTCGAGGTGATCAAGACCGCCGACTACATTGTTGACCTCGGTCCGGAAGGCGGCAGCGGCGGCGGCCGCATCGTGGCCTCGGGCACGCCCGAGCAGGTCGCCCGGATCGCCGGCAGCTACACCGGCGACTATCTCACGCGCGTCCTTGCCCCGCCGGTCACCGACGAGAAGCGCCGGGCCTGACCCGGTCGGGCGGCGGCAGGCCGGCGCCGCGCTCGAACTGCTTGACCTGCTCGAAACGGCGCGGCAGATCAACGGTAGGGGGAGGAGCAAGCATGACACTTCGAAACGACGCCCACGCACGCCGCCGGTTTCTCGGAATCACCGCGGCCGCTGCGGTTGCGGTGCCCTGCTGCCGTGGCCTGCTGCTGCGTGCGGCCCATGCCCAGGAAAAGCTATCGGAGGACGACGAGCTCGCCCAGCAGCTCGGCTACAAGGCCAATGCCGCCGATGTCGATGTCGAGGAGTGGGCCGACTATGTCGAGGGGCACCACTGTGCCAACTGCCAGTTGTACGAAGGGGCGGAGGGAGAAGCCTCCGGCCCTTGCCAGATCTTCGAAGGCAAGCTGGTCAGCGCCGACGGCTGGTGCCAGGCCTGGCTCGAGCGCGAAGCCTGACCGCCGCCGGGTGCTACCCCGGAAAGACGGCCTCAGCCTGTCTCCAGCACACCGGCAAGGTAGGCGACATAGCCGTTCTCCAGCACGCCGTTCCAGCCGGTATCGTACATCTTTCGGCGCTCCTCCTGGCCCGGCTGCCAGCCGGTATGGGTCAGGATCAGGCGCGTCCGATTCGGGCCGAGCGGGGTGAACATCACCAGGACCATGGTCCGTTCGCTGAGATCGCCGTTGGGATGCCAGCTGTGGGCAATGCGGCGGGGCGGCTCCCATACCGTGACCCTGCCCCACAGATGCTCATCGCCCCCTCGCGTGGTCTCGTAGAGCCGTCCGCCAACCCCGCTCTCGATAAAGCAGCCCGTGGCATCCGCCATGCCGATCGAGTGCTCGGCCAGCGGCCACCAGCGGCCGACATGCTGCGTCCACACCTCGAAGGCCCGCTTGAGCGGCGCATCCAGCACCAGGGTCTTTTGAATCTCGTCGAGTTCCACTCGTCACAGGCCCCTCCGGATTGGTCGCATGATGCCACCCATCGTCGCCGCACACCGATTGCTCATGTGGTCGTGATGCGATACTAGCCGCGGCGAGCGGACGCCAGCCTTAAGATGGGAGGGACCATGAAGCAGGTCCAGTTCACGGCCTTCGGCAAGCCCCACGAAGTCGCCTCGTGCGTCGAGGTCGCCGACGTCGGTGCACCCGGCGCGGACGAGGTGGTGGTCGATGTCGAGGCGTTCCCGATCAACCCGGCGGACCTCCTGACCATGACCGGCGGCTATGCGGTCCGCCCACAGCTGCCTGCGACCCTGGGCGCCGAGGCGGCCGGCAGAATCGCCGCGGTCGGCGAAGGCGTTACCGACCTCGCGATCGGCGATCGGGTGATCGTGCTCGCGCGGGAAAACTGGTGTCAGCAGCGCCGCGTCCCGGCGGCACAGGTGCTCAAGGTGCCGGCTACGGCCGATGTCCTGCAGCTCGCCATGCTCAAGGTCAATCCGGCGACCGCACGGCTGATGCTCAAGAACTACGTGATGCTCGATCCGGGCGACTGGGTGATCCAGGACGCGGCCAACTCCGGCGTGGGCACCAACCTGATCCGGCTCGCCAAGGCCGAGGGTTTGCACACGGTCAACGTGGTCCGCCGGCAATCTTTGGTGGCGCCGCTGCAGGCGATCGGCGCCGACGTGGTGGTGGTCGATGGCGGGGATCTGGCTGAGCGGGTCCGGGTCCACGCTGCCGGCGCCGGGCCAATCCGCCTCGCGATCGATGCGGTCGGCGGTGAGACGGTGATGCGGCTCGCCGACTGCCTGGCCGAGGGCGGCACAGTGGTCAATTACGGCCTGCTCTCGGGCCAACCCTGCATGCTCGGTGCCCATCAGACGATCTTCAAGGGCATCACGCTGACCGGCTTCTGGCTGCAGAAGAACCTGACCTCCATGGCGCGCGCCGACCTCGAGGCGCTGTACGCCGATCTCGCCAGGCGGATGACCGACGGCACCCTGCGGGTCGAGATCGAGGCGACCTATCCGATCGAGCAGATCAAGGCAGCGCTCGAGCACGCCGGACGCGAGGGCCGCGCTGGCAAGATCCTGGTCACGCCGAACGGGCCGCTCGCCTGAAGCCTGCCGGTGCGCGTCCCGGTGCTACGCAGAGCGCCGCGGCGGTAGATCGCCCGGCCACCCCTTCCCGTCATACCGACATCGTGCTGAAGAGGAGAGATTATGGAAAACACGCTTCAGACCGTCTGGGCACCGCGGCTGCTCAGCGTCCTGCGCATCGTCGCGGCGCTGATCTTCTTCGAGCACGGTACCCAGAAGCTGCTGGGCTTCCCGCCCATGGAAGGTGGTGGCCCCGGGCTGTTCTCGCTGTTCGGCCTCGCCGGCGTCTTGGAGACCGCGGGTGGCGCCTTGCTGATCCTCGGCCTGTTCACCCGGCCTGTAGCCTTTGTCCTCTCCGGCATGATGGCGGTCGCCTATTGGCTGGCGCACGCACCGCAGCACTTTGCGCCGGCCGTGAACGGCGGCGATGCGGCCATTCTCTTCTGTTTTGTCTTTCTCTACCTGTTTGCCGCCGGCCCCGGCCCCTGGAGCCTGGATGCGCTGCGCGCCAAGAGCCGGCGCGACGCTTTCGCCTGAGCCTGCGATGACCGCCGGACCGGTTTCCTAGTCCGGCCGGCCACCCGAGCGCCGCGACGTCTCGACCAGGTCGAGCAACTCGCGGCGCACCTCCTCGGGCTGCTGCTGCAGCGCGCTCGTGAGCGCCTTCATGTGGCGCCGCATCGCATACAGCTGATCGAGCAGCGACAGCACCAGCGGCATGGTCTCTTCCTCGACCGCGAGATCGTGCCGCAGGTCGCAGATCAGGCGCACGCGCGCGACGTCGATCTCGGAGAACGCCGGCTCGGCCCCCTTGGCGCCGGCACCCTGCGGCGCGACCCAGCCGAGCTCGACCCAGCGGTGCAGCTCGACCCGGTCGACCCGGCCGACCAGCAGCACGACCTCGGACAGCGTTCTCATCGCCCCTCCATCTCCGCGCGCGGGTTGTAGGGGTGGTCCTCCGACCATTGCCTGACCAGCTGCTCCAGCTTCTCATCGGGTGTCTTCGGCAGGACGACCTTGAGGCGGACATACTGGTCGCCGCGCTGGCCACTCCTCGGATCGACAATGCCCTTGCCGCGCAGCCGCAGCGTCGCGCCGGTGTTGGAGCCTTTGGGCACGTTCATGGCCACCGGACCGTCGATCGTCGGCACCTGGATGCGGCCGCCCAGCACCGCCTCGGCCAGGCTGACCGGCAACTCCAGATGGATGTCGTGGTCCTTGCGCTCGAAAAAGGCGTGCGGCTGGATGTGCACCTCGATGAAGGCATCGCCCGCCGGCCCGCCCTCGAAGCCCGGCATGCCCTGCCCTTTGAGACGCAGGGTCTGACGATCGCGCACCCCGGCCGGAATGGTCAGATCGATGCTGTGCTTGTCGGCGATCGTCACCCGTCTCTTGGCGCCCTTGGCGGCCTCGAGGAACTCGACCGGCAGCGTGTAGGAGACGTCCGCGCCGCGCGCGCGCATCCGCATGCCTTCGCCGCGCGCGCCGCGACCGCCGAACAGGTCGCTGAAGAAGGTGTGCAGCTGCTCCTCGTCGCCAAAGCCTTCCCGGGTGTAGAACCGGGTTGCCGACGGGTCCTCGGCATATTCGCGATAGAACCGCTGCTCGGGCCGCTCCTGGCCGCTCGCGTCGATCTCGCCGCGGTCGTACCGCCCTCGCCGCTCGGGATCTGACAGGATGTCGTAGGCGGCCGTGATCCCCTTGAAGCGCTCCTCGATGTCCGGCTTGCCCGGATTGAGGTCGGGATGCAGCTCCTTGGCGAGTGCACGATAGTGCTTCTTGATCTCGTCCTGGCTGGCGGTGCGGCTGACGCCGAGCACCTGGTAGAGGTCGTCGCTCATGGCAACTCAGTCGCGCCGCGGCCCGGTCATGCCTGTCACCTCCAGGCCGAGCTTGGTCTGCTCGACCGTGAACTGCCGCTCGCCGGTGCCGGTGCAGGGCACCGGCTTGTGGAACACGGTCGGCCAGTCGGTCTGTTGCTCGCCTGGCTCGAAATAGGTGTAGCGCACCATCACCAGATTGCCCTCCAGCTCGGTCCGCTCGGTCACCGTCGCGATCTGGGGGTTCGGGCAGCTGCCGTCCTCCTCGCTGGCGTGCTCAGCGTAGTAGCGGTTGACCTCGGTCGCCAGCTCGTCCGGCGGGGCGAGGCCGCAGGCGGTCGGCGCGCACACTGCCAGCGCTATGGCGAGCCAGCGCACCGGTATCGTCATCGGCAATCTTGATCTCCCGTCGGCGATGGTCCATCCCAGCGAAGTGGTCCAAGCGGTCCGATATGCTGAGCTAGGACCTAACGCGCTCGCCACGATTTGTCGAGGCCGGATCGAACCCACATGACGGCTAAGACCCGCCAAGCAAACGACGTCGCCTCGGTGGTCGACTGGCTGGTCGAAGGTGCACGCACCGTTCATGTGCCGCAGGACGTCCTGGCGGAGCTCTGTGAGCGGCTGTCCGCCTGCGGCCTGCCGCTGCACCGGGTCGCGGTGTTCGTGCGGACCCTGCATCCTGACGTCATGGGCCGCCGCTTTCTCTGGCGGCACGGCGAAGGCGTGAAGGTCAGCGAGGCCGACTACGGCATGCTCCAGACCGACACCTACCATCACAGCCCGGTGCCGGTGGTATTCGCGACCGAACGGCCGATCCGACGGAAGATCGAGGACCCGGACTGCCCGCGCGACTACGGCATCCTCGAGGAGCTGGTCGCCGAGGGCGTGCGCGATTACCTGATCCAGCCTCTTCCGTTCACCAGCGGCGAGATCCAGGCCATCAGCTGGACCACCACCCGGCCCGGAGGTTTTTTCGACGCCGACGTGGCGGCGCTCGAAGCCGTCCGGCTCCCGCTCGCGCGCCTTGCCGAGATCTATGCCTTGCGCCGCACCGCGACCACGCTGCTCGACACCTATGTCGGCCGGCATGCCGGCGAGCGGATTCTCCAGGGCCGGATCCGGCGCGGCGACATCGAGCGCATCGAAGCCGTGATCCTGCTGACCGACCTGCGCGACTTCACGAGCTTGAGCGATCGGCTGCCCGGTGCTCGGGTGATCGACCTCCTGAACAGCCATTTCGACTGTCTGGTGCCGCCGATCGAGCGGCATGGCGGCCAGGTGCTGAAATTCATGGGCGACGGCCTGCTCGCGATCTTCGATCCGGCCGGCGATCCCGGCGCGGCCTGCCGGGCCGCGCTGGCCGCGGCGCGGGAGGCCGGAGCCGCGATCACCACAGCCAACCTGGGCCGCGAGGAGGCCGGCGAGCCGGTCCTTCGCTATGGCATGGCGCTGCACATCGGCGAGGTCTCCTACGGCAATATCGGCAGCGCCGGTCGGCTGGACTTCACCGCGATCGGTCCCGCGGTCAATCTGACCGCCAGGCTCGAGAACCTGGCGCGCGATCTCGGCCGCGACCTCGTGGTCTCCGCCGGATTCGCCGCGCGCTGCCCGCACCCGCTGACCCCGTTCGGCGACTTCACGTTGCGCGGGTTTCGCGAGAAACAGCAGGTATTTGTGCCGTTGAGCGAAGAGCCTCGTTGAGGACGCGATCAATCCCCGATCAGGTGCAGCGTGATCCGTCGCTCGTGCGGCTTGGCCCGATGCTCGAACACGTAGATCCCCTGCCAGGTGCCGAGGTCGGGCCGGCAGCCCTCGACCGGGATCGCGAGATGGGTCGTGGTCAGCGCGGCGCGAATGTGCGCCGGCATGTCGTCCGGTCCTTCCTGGGTATGCCGGTACAGGCGCATGTCCTCGGACACCACGCGCCGGAAGAAATCGTTGAGGTCGCGCAGCACGTCGGGATCGGCGTTCTCCTGGATCAGGAGCGAGGCCGAGGTGTGGTGCAGGAACAGGGTGAGCAGGCCTTCCTCGATGTCCTGCTCCGACACCCAGGCGCGGACTCGCGCGGTGATATCGTAGAGGCCCTGGCCCTCGGTGCGGACCCTCAGACTGCCCTTGACCTGACGCATCGCCTGCCAGTTCCCGCTGATCAACCGCTACACGATCTCCGATTGACGAAGTGCTTGTCAAATCAGGCGGCTCACGCCACGTTGCGCCCGCCATGCCGCATGGAAACCGCCACGCTGCCGACGTGGAGCCGTTTGCGCTGCGCCCGCCGGCGCCGCCGACGGAGCGCCTCTCGGGCCTGGTCGAGCGGGTGGTCTTCCACAATCCCGCCACCGGGTTCTGTGTGCTGCGGGTCAAGCTCGCCGACCAGCGCGAGCTGGCGACCTTCGTCGGCGAATGTGCCCAGGTCGCACCCGGCGAGGTGGTGCGCGCCGAGGGCAGCTGGCAGACCGATCCGCAGTTCGGCCGTCAGTTTCGCACCCGGGCGGTGGCCGTGGTGCCGCCTAGCACCATGGAGGGCATGGAGGCCTATCTCGCCTCGGGCATGATCAAGGGCATCGGACGCGGCTTTGCCAAGAAGCTGGTCGAGGCGTTCGGCGAGCAGGTGTTCGAGGTGATCGAGCATCAGCCCGAGCGGCTGCGCGAGGTGCCCGGCATCGGGCCGGGGCTCGCCAAGCGGATCGCCCAGGCCTGGGACGAGCAGAAGACCGTGCGCGAGATCATGCTCTATCTGCATGCCCACGGGCTGAGCCCTCTGCGCGCGGCCCGGATCTACGAGACCTATGGCGAGCGTGCGATCGAGACGGTGAGCGCCAATCCGTACCGGCTGGCGCAGGACATTCGCGGTATCGGCTTCACCTCGGCCGACGAGTTGGCCTCTCGCCTCGGCATCCCGCGCGACTCGCCGTTCCGGCTGCGCGCCGGGCTGTGGCACGTGCTCGAGGAGGCGCTGGGACAGGGTCACTGCGGCCTGCCGCGCGAGGAGTTGGCCGAGCAGACGGCGACCCTGCTCGGCATCGAGAGCGCCCAGGTCGAAACGGCAATCGATGCCGCGACCGCGGCGAAAGCCCTGATCGCCGATCGAGTCGACGACACGGACTGCCTGTTCCTACCGGCGATTTACCAGGCTGAGGACGAGATCGCGGACGCTTTGCGCCGGCTCGGGCGCGGCCGGCCGACCTGGGCGATCGATGATCCCGACGGCCGGGTCGCCGAGGTCGAGCGGGAGCTGGCCCTGCGGCTGGCCGACAGCCAGCGCGCAGCCCTACGCCTGGCCCTGGTCAGCAAGCTCCTGATCATCACCGGCGGGCCGGGTACCGGCAAGACCACCCTGGTGGAAGCGATCCTCGCGGGCCTTGGCAACGGAGCCGGGGGCAAGAACATCGAGATCGCGCTGGCGGCGCCGACCGGACGCGCGGCGAGGCGCCTGAGCGAAAGCACGGGTCGTGAGGCCAAGACCCTGCACCGGTTGCTCGAGGCCGAGCCCGGTCGCGGCTTTCGTCGCGGCCCCGAGCGTCCGCTCGCCTGCGACCTGCTGGTGGTCGACGAGATGTCGATGGTCGACGTGCCGTTGATGGAGGCGCTGCTGGCGGCGCTGCCGGAGGAGGCCGGTCTGCTGCTGGTGGGCGATGCCGACCAGCTGCCCTCGGTCGGCCCGGGCCAGGTGCTGGCCGATCTGATCGCCTCGGAGCGCCTCGCGGTCATCCGGCTCGATCAGGTGTTCCGCCAGGCGGCGCAGAGCCAGATCGTGCGCAACGCGCACCGCATCAACCACGGCACCATGCCGGAGCTGGCGCGCGACGAGGGCCAGCTGTCGGATTTCTACGCGATCAAGGCGCGCGGCCCCGAGGATGGCGCAAGGCTGGTGCTGGAGCTGGTCAGCCAGCGGATTCCCGCCCGCTTCGGCCTCAACCCGCTGGCCGACATCCAGGTGCTGTGCCCGACCAACCGGGGCGAGCTCGGCGCGCGTCATCTCAACGCCGCCCTGCAGGCCAGGCTCAATCCGGACGCCGCCGACCGGGTCGAGCGCTACGGCGTGACCTTCGCGCAGGGCGACAAGGTGATGCAGCTCGAGAACGACTATGAGCGCGAGGTCTACAATGGCGACCTCGGCCGGCTGGTCGGGATCGATCATGCCCAGAGCCAGGTCCAGGTCGAGATCGATGCCCGCCAGCTGACCTACAGCTTCAGCGAGCTCGACCGCCTGGTCCCGGCCTATGCGATCACCGTGCACAAGGCGCAGGGTTCCGAATACCCGGCGGTGGTGCTGCCGCTCGCCCGCCAACACGGTCGCATGTTGCGGCGGAATCTGGTCTATACCGCCGTGACCCGCGCCAAGCGCCTGGTGGTGCTGGTGGTCGAGGGCGACGCGCTCGAGCTGGCGATCGCCGGGCGACCCGAGCCACGCCGCTGGTCGCGCCTTTGCGCGCTCCTCGAGGCCGGCCGGGATCCGACCATCGCCACCAGAAGGACACCGACATGACCGACGCCCTCGATCTCCGGCTGCTCGCCGCAAGCGCCATCGTGCGCGATGCGGGCCAGCTCGCGCGCGACTACTTCCATCGGCGCGAGTCGCTGGAGATCGAGTTCAAAGGCCAGCAGGATCTGGTAAGCGTCGCCGATCGCGCCGTGGAGGACGTGATCCGCGACCAGCTGACCGGTTCCTTTCCCGACGACGACATCATCGGTGAGGAAGGCGGCTACGCCAACGACCGCGGCGGCGATCATGTCTGGGTGATCGACCCGATCGACGGCACGGCGAATTTCTTGCGCGGCGTGCCCTACTGGTCGGTAGCACTGGCCTATGTGGTGCGCGGCCGGACCGAGCTCGCGGTCACCTACGACCCGGTGCACGACGAGCTGTTCGCGGCGCGCCGGGGCCAGGGTGCCAGACGCGACGGCAAGCCGATCCAGGTCTCGGGGCGAACCGATCCAGGCCGCTCGGCAATCGGCACAGCCTACTCCTTCAAGGCCTCGATGGAAGGTTATCTGAGGCTGATGGACGATCTCCTGCGCACGGGTCTCGATCACCGGCGCCTGGGCTCGAGCGCGCTGATGCTGTGCCACACCGCGGACGGCCGCCTGGATGGCCTCGCCATGGTCTACTGCCACGCCTGGGACGTGATCGGCGGCCTGCTGCTGGTCGAGGAGGCGGGTGGCGTCGCCAGCGATTTCCTGAGCGACGCCGGCCTCACCGTGTCCGGGCCGGTGTTCGCCGGCACGCCCGGCCTGCGCGAGAGCCTCGAGGCCCTCTCCGGCCTCAAGGCAGCTGCGGACCGTTAGCCTACTCGGGCACGCTGCGAACGGCGCCCTGGGCGGCGCTCTGCGCGAAGGCGGCGTAGGCCCGGAGCGCGGTCGTGACGCGCCGCTTGCGGGGTTCCACCGGCTTCCATCCCGCGGCGTCCTGCGCCGCACGCCGCCTGGCGAGCTCGTCAGCATCGACTGCGAGGTCGATCGCGCGGTTCGGAATGTCGATCTCGATGATGTCACCGTCGCGCACCAGGCCGATCAGGCCGCCATTGGCCGCTTCCGGCGAGACATGGCCGATCGAGAGCCCGGAGCTGCCACCGGAGAAGCGTCCGTCCGTGACCAGGGCGCAGGCTTTGCCGAGGCCCTTCGACTTCAGATAGCTGGTCGGGTAGAGCATCTCCTGCATGCCCGGGCCACCGCGCGGGCCTTCGTAGCGGATCACCACCACGTCGCCCGGGCTGACCTTGTCGGCCAGGATGCCCTGGACCGCCGCGGCCTGGCTCTCGAACACGCGCGCCAGCGACGGCAGCGAGTAGAGCATGCCGTCATGGCCCATCGCGATGCCGTCGTCGACCGCGATGGTGTTGAGCTCCTTGGCCACGCCGCCGGCAGCCTCGATCTCGCCCGCCACGAGCTGGCCGAGATCCTTCAGATGCACATGACCCGGCACGAACTGCGTGAAGGAGTTGACGACGGCGATGATCGGCTTGCCGAAATCGGCGTCCTTCATGCCGGTGGCGCGCCAGAGGCCGCGCGCGCCGGCCATGTTGCGGCCATGCGTGGTGGTGCGGGAGCGATAGGTGGGCATGCTCTTTCCAGGCTTTCAGGTCAAAGCGGCGTCCGGGCAATTCGGGAGCATGACCCACGCCGTCGTGTGGCGGCCGTGTCGCAGCCGTGCCGCGTCTGCGGTCGCTCGGTCCTCCCTGTCCAGACCGCCACGATCCAACAGAGGGCCGCATTTGTCCATACGAGCGCGTGCGGGAGCGGCCCGGGCTCAGGTGCCGCCGGCCATCCGCCGGTCGAGCCGTTCCAGCAGAAAATCCAGCTCGGCGGCGTCCTCGGGCCCAAGCTTGGGTCCCGGCGGGCGCAGTGCGGAGCTCGCCAGGATGCCGCGCCGGTGCAGGATCTCCTTGCGGATCGCAAGGCCGACGCCCGGCTGCTGCTCGTAGCGGATCAGCGGCAGGTAGGCGTCGAACAGGTCGAACGCGTCCTCGTCGCGCCCGGCCGTGAACCGCTGATAGACCTCGACCAGCAGCTCCGGGAAGGCAAAGCCGGTCATCGCGCCGTCGGCGCCGCGCGCCAGCTCGAGCGGATAGTACATGCCGCCGTTGCCGATCAGGATGCTGATCCGGCGGCGGTCGTCGCGCTTGGCGCTCTGCCGGATCCGCGTGATCTTGCCGAGCCCCGGGCAGTCCTCGTGCTTGAGCACCTTGATCTGCGGCAGATCATCGATCAGCCGGTTGAACAGCGGCACCGAGAGATGCACGCCGGTCGCCTGCGGAAAATCCTGCAACACCACGGGCACCTCCTCGCCGATCGTGGTGCACAGCTGGTGCATGTAGCCTTCGATCTGCTCGTCGGTCGTGAGGCCCGACGGCGGCGCGACCATGACCGCGGCCGCGCCGAGCGACATGGCATCGCCGGTCAGCGCCGCAACACTGGCGAGCCCCGGGCTGCTGACGCCGACCACCACAGGCAGCTCGCCCGCCACCTGCTGCAGCGTGCGCTGGATCACCAGGCGCGACTCCTCGGGCGTCAGCTTGGGCGCCTCGCCCATCATGCCGAGCACCGTGATGCCGTGCACGCCGGCCTCGACATAGAAGCCGATCAGCCGCTCGAGGCTCTTCAGGTCGAGACCACCCTGCTCGGTGAACGGGGTAGCCGCGATGATGAAGACGCCCTGGGCGCTCTCGTCGAGCAGATGATCGAGCTTGGCCATCACGTCCTCCCGACGCCCCGCGATCCGAACGCGGCAGGCCGGCTCAACGCGGCTCAGCTCGCAGCGGCGACTGGCGCGCCGTGGGCCAGGCCCGAGGCCAGCTGTCGGATCCGCGTGATCATCGCATGCAGGCCGTTCGCCCGGGTCGGCGAGAGATGCGCGCCGAGGCCGATCTCGTCGAACACCGTCGGCGGATTGGCCAGAATCTCTTCCGGCGGCCGGTTGGCATAGAGGCGCAGCAGCAACCCGATCAGGCCGCGCACGATGAACGCATCGCTGTCCGCCCGGATCACCATCCGGCCGGTGTCCTGGTCCAGCTCGGCGACCATCCAGACCTGCGACTGACAGCCACGCACCTTGTTGGCCTCGACGTGCTCGTCCTCCGGCAGCGAGTCGAGCGCGCGCCCGAGGTCGAGCACATACTCGATCTTCTCGCGCCAGTCGTCGAACAGCTCAAAATCCTCGGCGATCAGCTGCTGCTCTTCGGCGATGGTCGCAGCCTGGGTCATGCCACCTCGATGCGTTGTGTTCCGTGCATTTAGAATATGGCGGAGCCTGCCACGCGGATCAACGCCCGCAGGTGAACCGCTGCGGTTGACCGCGACATCGTGCCGGATCGTGCAGCAGGAGCGATTGGCTTACCCTCACTGTGCGCCGCGACCGACGCTTGGCAGGCAGAACCGGCTGGCGCATGATACATCGGCTTGGGGCAACAACGAAAAACCCAGCCTGAATGAGGGGAAATCGGTCATGGCAAACTCCTACAAGGCTGCGTTCGACCAAACTCAGGCCGCGCTGCGCCAGGAGCCCGACAGCGCAGCGGCGACGTTTACCTCCGAAAGCAAGCAGGTCGCTGGTCTGGTCAGCAAGGCAGCAGTTCGGCAGTTCGAGCTGACGGTCGACGAGCCCGAGCAACTCGGGGGCACCGACAAGGGGCCGAACCCGGTGGAGCTCGTGCTGGCGGCGCTTGGAACCTGTCAGGAAATTACCTACAGGCTGTACGCTGAGGCGATGGGCATTCCGGTCAGCGGCATCTCGGTCAAGCTCGACGGCCATCTGGACCTGCGCGGCTTCTTCAACGTCGATCCCTCGATCCGGTCAGGCTACGAGCAGATCGATGCGACGGTGACGATCGACAGCCCGGCGAGCGATGCCGACCTCGCCCGCCTCAAGGCGGCGGTCGATGCTGCCCGGTGCTCGACATCGTCAGCAAACCGGTACCGGTCAACCTCAAGATGGCGCGATCGAAGTCGGCCTCCGCAGCCTGACACCGCGTCCTGGCACAAGACTAGCCCGGGCGGCCGAGCCCAGTGAGCCCGGTGCCATTCAGGGCGACGACGTAGCCGCCGGCCGGATCGCCGCAGGCTCAGGCCGGACCTGAGATATCGGTCTGTGCGAAGTCGTCACCCTTGTACAGCAAGGGCAACCCGGTGGTCTTGGCGAGCGCGTAGGCGAAGCAGTCGCCGAAATTCAGTGCCGCCGGATGATTGCCTTTGCCGTAAGTCCGATAGGCCTGGCGCGCGATCCGCACCTGATCCACCGTGACCGGCTCGACCTCGAGACCGACGTTCACGACGAACTCATCGAGTTCCGTACTGTCCCGATGACCGATCCTGCTATCCAGGATGATTCCCGCCTCAAGGAGATTGGCAGCCGAAATGATCGCCCTGGGAGCCTCGAGGATCGCGTGAGCGAACGGCTCGGCCTCGGGCTCCAGGAGGAAAATCGCCACGACCACCGACGTGTCCACCACCATCAGGTCGGCAACCCTCGCTCGTCGTAGCCGATGATCTCGTCTGGAGAGCGATCGTCGATGACCGGCCGGGATGCGAAATCGGCGTGCGATCGCCATGATCTGCTCCACCGATGCCCGGCCGCGATGCCGCTGCTCGCGCTCGAGCCTTTCCTCGACCGCGGTGCGTACCGCCTGGGTGATGAACTCGCCGGTGAGCTTGGCGAGCTGCCGCGCGAGGCGATCGGTCTCAACGTCCTTGATGTTCAGCATCGGCAGGCTTTCAGGCAAGAAAATCGCTGATTTTCTACCATATCGGCGCACATCGGCGCGACGCAAGGTCTGATCCACCTACCAGCGGAAGGTGGCGATCGCCGCAGTCGGCCACTGGTCGTGGCGTGCGCAGACTTCCACGATCTTCTCGGGGTCCGGCTCGTCGCCAGGCTCGATGCCGAGGTCGGCGGCGTAGATGCCGCGGGTGACCCATAAGGAGTCGTAGCCGGCAGCGACAGCGCCCTTGATATCGGTCGAGAGGCTGTCGCCGACCACCAGGACACGGGCGTCCGCGCCTTTGGCCCCTAACGTCTCGGCGCAGCGATGGAACACGGCGGGATCCGGCTTGCCATGGTAGATGACGCGGCCGCCGTGGCTCTCATAGTGCTGCGCCAGGAGCCCGGCGCAGGGCGAGGTGATGCCGCTCTGCCGGTGCACCACCAGATCGGGGTTGACGCACAGCATCACCAGGTCCTTGTCGCGCGCACCGGCGAATAGCTTGTCGTAGCTCTCGAGCGGATCGGCCTCGTCGAACAGTCCGACGGTCAGCAAGAAATCCGCCTCTTCGACCACGTCGACGCGCACGTAGTCGAGACCTTCGACGAGACCGGTATCCCAAGGTGGCCCGATGTAGAGGTAGTTCTGGCCGAGTGCCGCATGGGCGTCGGTGCGCTCGCGCAGCGCATCGTGGGCGGCTTCGCCCGAGGTCACCAGGCGATCGTAAGCCTCGGGCGGCACGCCGATCTCGGCCAGGCGCTGCGCCACCATGTGCGAGCGCCTGGGCGCGTTCGACAAGAGCCCGACCGGCTTGCCCGCGACGCGCAGCGCAGCCAACGTGTCCAGCACGTCCGGATAGGGCTCGACGCCGCCATGCACCACGCCCCACAGATCGACGATCAGCGCGTCATAGTCGGGCGCGATCTCGCGCAGACCGCGGATCAGAGGCACTGAAGGCATAGGCAGGTCCTTTGGTCGAGATCCGCGCGCTTCTTGGCACGGATGCCCAGGCCTTGTGAAGCGCCTCAGCCCCCTCTTACTCAACTAGGACCGCCCGAGCGGAGCCGGGCGGCGGGGGGACGGGTCCAGTCGATCTCCGGCCCGATCGGTACGATCCGGGTCGGGTTCACCGTTTCATGGCTGCCATAGTAGTGGTGCTTGATGTGGTGAAAATCGACCGTCTCGGCGACGCCCGGGACCTGGTACAGCTCGCGCGCATAGGCCCACAGGTTCGGATAGTCGACGAGGCGCCGCAGGTTGCACTTGAAGTGGCCGACATAGACCGCATCGAAGCGGACCAGTGTGGTGAACAGGCGCCAGTCGGCCTCGGTGATCCGATCGCCCGCGAGATAGCGCTGTGACGCCAGAAGCTCCTCGAGATGGTCGAGGGTGGCGAACAGGGCGGTCGCCGCTTCCTCGTAGGCCTCCTGCGAGCGGGCGAAGCCGGCCCGATAGACGCCGTTGTTGACGGTCTCGTAGACGCGCTGGTTGATCGCATCGATCGCGGGCCTGAGCGGCTCCGGATAGAAGTCGGGACCATCCGCGCCGGCTCGATCGAACGCCGCATTGAGCATCCGGATGATCTCGGCCGATTCGTTGTTGACGATCGTCCCGGTCTGCAGGTCCCACAGCACCGGCACCGAGGCGCGCCCGGTGTAGTCGGGCCGCGCCCGCGTATAGACCTGATGCAGATAGTCCAGGCCGTGCAGCCGGTCGCCGGTAGCACCCGGCCCTTCGCGAAGCTCCCAGCCGTTGGCGCCCAGGTGCCAGTGCACCACCGACACGTCGATCGCATCCTCCAGGCGCTTGAGGCGACGCATGATCAGCGCGCGATGCGCCCACGGGCAGGCGAGCGAGACGTACAGGTGATAGCGGCCGGGCTCCGCCTTGAAGCCGCCCTGGCCGGTCGGACCTGGACTGCCGTCTGCGGTGATCCAGTTGCGGAACTGCGTGTCGGCGCGCAGAAAGCGTCCGTCAGCGCTCACAGGGCGCGCCTGGTCCCGCCACACGCCGTCGATCAGTTGGCCCATCGGAAATGTCCCTTCGCTGCTGGTGTCACGGCAGGTCGGCGAGCAGGATCTCGGCGTCGTCGAGCGCCTCGATCGCGATGGTGCCCTCGCCACGCACGACGATGCCATCGCGCGCCTGGGCCTCCTTGCCGTTGACCGCGATGCGGCCGCGCGCCGCGACCAGATAGGCCTGCCGACCGGCGCCGAGCGTATGCTCCACCCGCTGGCTCGCCGAAAGCGTCGCGCCGAGCAGCGCAGCATCCTGGTCGATCGGCAAGGCGCCGTCATCGCCATCGCGCCCCGAGGCGAGCGCCACCAAGGCGCCGGCGCGATCGCCGCTTGGAAACTGCCGCTGCGCCCAGCGCGGCGCCAGACCGCGGGTGCGTGGCTGGATCCAGATCTGGAACAGCTCGAGCGGCTCGTCATCCAGATTGTACTCGGCGTGCGTGATGCCGGTGCCGGCCGACATCACCTGGACGTCGCCCGCCTCCGTGCGGCCCTCATTGCCGAGATTGTCGCGATGGCTGACCGCACCACGCCGGACATAGGTGATGATCTCCATGTCGCGGTGCGGGTGCGGATCGAAGCCGGTGCCCGGCGCCACCCGGTCGTCGTTCCAGACGCGCAAGGGACCGACGCCCATGCGCCCGGCGTCGTGATAGTGCCCGAAGCTGAAGTGATGGCGTGCCCTCAGCCAGTCGATCTCGAGCTGGCCCAGGCTGTCGAACGGACGGATCTCGACGGTCATGGGAGGTCTCCTCGTCATCTGGCCCAGTGCCGCGGGATCATGGCGATGCGGCACCTGCTCGCCAGAATGCTTGTCTGGAGGTAGCCTCAGGGGCCACCGTATACAGCGGCCGGCACGATACATGATTGTTTCCCCACAGCGGCAAATGGCAGCCCGCAGATGGCGATGGATAAGCTGACCGGCATGGCGGTGTTCGCCCGCGTGGTCGAGGCGCAGAGCTTCACCACGGCGGCAGCGCAGCTCGGCATGTCACGCTCGGCGGTCAGCAAGGCGATCGCCGGGCTCGAGAGCCGGCTCGGCGCCCGGCTGCTCAACCGCACGACCCGCCGCCTCGCGCTGACCGAGGTCGGCCAGGCTTTTTACGAGCGCTGCGCCCGGATCGTCGCCGAGGCCGAGGAGGCCGAGCTCGCCGTCAGCCACCTGCAGGCCACGCCTCGCGGCACCCTGCGGATCAGCGCGCCGGTCAGCTTCGGCAATCTGCACCTGGCGCCGGCCCTGCCCGACTTCCTCCGGCGCCACCGCGAGCTGCGGGTCGACATCGGGCTCGCCGACCGCATGGTCGATCTGATCGAGGAGGGCTACGACCTCGCCGTGCGGATCGGCGCCCTGCCCGATTCCAGTCTGATCGCGCGCCGGATCGCGGACAACCACCTCGTGGTCTGCGCTTCTCCCGACTATTGGCGCCGGCGAGGCCGGCCGAGCGATCCGCGCGACCTCACCCGGCACGCCTGCCTCACCTACGCCTATCAGCACAACCCGAACGAATGGCCGTTCGTCGGCCCGGACGGCCGCTTCACGGTCCATGTCGACGGGCCGCTGATCTCCAACAACGGCGATCTGTCGATGGCCGCCGCGCTCGCCGGGCTCGGCGTCGTGGTGTTGCCCTGTTTCTTATGCGGCTCGCACTTGGCGGCCGGTCGGCTCGAGCCGGTGCTGTGCGACTGGATGACGCCGCCAAGCGGGATTCACGCGGTCTATCCGCACGCTCGCTACCTGTCGGCCAAAGTCCGCGCCTTCGTCGATTTTCTGGTCGAGCGCTTCGGCCCCCAGCCCGACTGGGAGCGCGCGCGCCAGGATGCACTGGCGCGCGAATCTGCTGTCGTGCCCTAGCTGCTTCTCCTCTCCGAACGAATTACAGGCGGCAGCTGGCCCGTTCGTGAGGTGTTAACGGGCCGGATGTTATCAGTATGGGTTCGCCCAGCGAAGATCTCCCATTGGATGGAGGAACAGTCATGAGTAACGTTCGCTCTTGGCGCGCTGTGCCGGATTCATCACCGAGCACTCGGCGCAGCTTCATCCAGAAAGCCCTGATAACAAGCGCCATTACTATGCTCGCGATTGTGGCATGTGCAGTCGACCCGGGCGAGCTCCGATTAGGCGTGAAGGACGCGGCTGCGCACGGCTCGCGTCGTGGCCGGGATCGCCATGGCCAGAGAGACCACCACCAAGCCCGGCATAGGGGCGGTCACAACAACGGCGACCGGAGCGATGAGGACAGCGGCAACACCGACGATCAAGGCCGACCAAGCACCGGCGGCACCGGGGGTGATGGCGGTGCTGGAGGCACCGGGGGCGATGGCGGCACCGGTGGCACCGGGGGTGATGGCGGCACCGGCGGCACCGGGGGCGATGGCGGCGGGGGCGGCCTTGCGGGCAATGGCGGTGCTGGAGGCATCGGGGGTGATGGCGGCACCGGCGGCACCGGGGGCGATGGCGGCGGGGGCGGCCTTGCGGGCAATGGCGGTGCTGGAGGCATCGGGGGTGATGGCGGCACCGGCGGCACCGGGGGCGATGGCGGCGGGGGCGGCCTTGCGGGCAATGGCGGTGCTGGAGGCATCGGGGGTGATGGCGGCACCGGTGGCACCGGGGGCGATGGCGGCGGGGGCGGCCTTGCGGGCAATGGCGGTGCTGGAGGCACCGGGGGTGATGGCGGCACCGGTGGCACCGGGGGCGATGGCGGCGGGGCCGGCCTTGCGGGCGATGGCGGTGCTGGAGGCACCGGGGGTGATGGCGGCACCGGCGGCACCGGGGCGTGGCGGCGGGGGCGGCCCGGCGGCACCGGGGGCGATGGCGGCGCCGGCGGCCTCGCGGGTGATGGCGGCGCCGGCGGCGGCGCGCGTTGAACGGGGTGGCGCGGAGGCTAGATCAGTTCTCCAGCGGCGGCAGGGAGCGCAGATAGGCGATCAGGGCGTCGAGATCGTCCTCGTTGATGTTGGCGTAGTAGGGAAACCCCATCGGCGGCAGGAGTGGCGAGCCGTCGGCGCTGATGCCCGCGGTGATCGCCCGCCGGATGTCGCCATCGGTCCAGTTGCCGATGCCGGTCTCGCGGTCGGGCGTGATGTTGCGCGACATCGAGACGCTCCACGGCCCATAGAACTGGTTGCCGCCGGCGCCGGTCCGGCTGTAGTCGGGCCGGCCGTCGACCAGCGGCGTGTGGCACTCGATGCAGTGGCCGAGCGGGCCGGCGAGATAGCCGCCATAGGTGATCGGATCGTCGCGCGGCACCTCGGCGACCGAGCCGACCGGCGGCCCCCAGCTCTCCGGCAGCGGCACGCGATACTCCGATGCCGCGACCTCGTTGCGCACCGGCGGCACCTGGCGCAGATAGGCCACGATCGCCAGGGCGTCGGCATCCGACATCTTGCGGTACAGGCCGATCGGCATCGGCGGACCGATGATCCGCCCGTCCGGCCGGCGGCCCTCGCGGATCGCGGTGATGATCTGCTGGTCGGTCCACTTGCCGATGCCGGTCTCGGGATCGGGCGTGATGTTGGGCGTGTGGACCGTGAACGCCTCCTCGTCGATCACGAGGCCACCGGCCAGTTCCATGCCCGGCAGCGGTCCGTCGGGGCCCTGCGGCGTGTGGCAGTTGCCGCAGGCGACGATGCTGCTCATCAGATAGGTGCCCCGCTCGAGCGGGGTCTCGGCGCCTGCCTGATGCAGCATGCCCACGATGAGCAGTGCGCCGACGCCAACTGACAACCGACTGCCCATTGCGAGGCCCCCTGCAGGCAAAGATCGGATTTATTCTCGCTTTGCCGGCGGGGGAACGCAAGGGGATGGCTGGCTCGCCGGTCCGCAGCGCGAGCGCGGACCGGCACGCGATCGATCAGACGGTGGCGAGACGGCGCTCGGTCGGGCGCAGCGCATAGGCGCCATCGCCGAGCAGCGCCTGGACCAGGCTGGTGACGGCAAGGAAGGCCGGATACTCCCAGCCGCCGCCTTGCGCGCTGAACACCCAGCCATTGCCGAGGTGGACCGAGAGCGCACCGAGCAGCACCGGCACCAGGGCCAGGGCCACCCAGCGGGCATGGATGCCGAGGATCAAGAGGAAGCCACCGGCCAGCTCGGCGGCGATGGTGACATAGGCGAGCCAGCCCGGAAAGCCGACCAACTCGAAGAAGCCGACGGTGCCGGGCAAGGTGAACACGAAGACTTTCAGGAGCGCATGCGCGACGAACATGATGCCGAGCGAGAGGCGCAGGACCAGCGCGGCATAGGGCGCGGTGGTCGGGTCGATGGTAGCGTGGGACATGATCGGTCTCCCGCGTGGAGGTTTCTGGGTGCCGACCATGTCGCAATCCGGCCGCGTGGGATAAGTCCCCTGCGGGGAACAGGATTGGTGCGCGCCCGGAGACAATGGCGCACCGTGCAGGACAGGATAGCGCTCAGACGGCGATGCCGGCCTTGCGCAGCCCCTCGACCACCTGCTCGAAGTCGCCCGGATTCTTGTAGGGCAGGATCTGTCGCCGATGCTCGATCGAATAGTCGGGATTGGCTCGGAGCGCTTCCTGCCACTCGGCCCTCGCCTCGTCGGCGCGGCCGGGTGGCCATAGCACGCTGCCAGCAGGACGTGGCTGACGTCGCTGTCGGGTTGGCGGGCGAGCCAAATCTTGAGCGCCGCGACGGCCTCCTCGTAATGCCCGAGCGCGAAGTGTGCCTGCGCCACGAAGTGTTGGTAGTTGGGCGGACAGTGCGGGTCGAGCCGGAGCATGGTCTCGAGGCGCTCGAGGGCCTCCTCCGACCGCCCGGCGTAGTGCAGCGCCGTTCCCAGCGAGCCGTAGCCCCGCGCGAAATTGGGATCGAGCGAGATCGCCCGCTCGGCGTCGGCGATCGCCTGGTCGACGTTCTTCTGCCAGAGATGGATGATGCCCTGAACGTAGTGGGCCTCCGCCTCCATGGGATCCAAGGTCAACGCCCGGTCGACCACGGTCTGCGCGCGCCGGAGCGACCCTTCGGGGTCTGCGCTCCAGCGATTGGCGTATTGCAGCGCATGCGTGAGCGCGAGATAGGCATGGGCGAGGGAAAAACCGAAGTCCAGCCTAATAGCCTCCCGAAACAGCGCCTGCGCCTGTGCCACGCCCTCACGTGACACGTCCTGCCAGAAGACCTGTCGGCCGCGCAGGAAGCCATCATAAGCTTCGATGCTGTCGGTGCCCCGGGTCTCGACCCTGCGACGCTCGTCGGGCGTCAGATGGATCTTCAGCGCCGTGACGATCTCGCCGGTCACCTCGTCCTGGACCGCGAAGATGTCGATGAGATCGCGATCGTAGCGCTCCGCCCAGACATGACCACCGCTCGCCCCATCGATCAGCTGCGCGGTGACCCGGACCCGGCTCCCGGCCCGGCGGACGCTGCCCTCGAGCGCGAAGCGCACGCCGAGCTCGCCACAGACGTCCTTCAGATTGAGCGCCCGGCCCCGATAGGTGAAGGCGGTGTTGCGGGCGATCACGAACAGGCCCGAGATCTTCGAGAGATCGGTGATGATGTCCTCGGCGATGCCGTCGCTGAAATAGGCCTGCTCGGGATCGTTGCTCATGTTCTCGAGCGGCAGCACGACGATCGAAGGCTTGTCCTCGGGTGCCACCCGGGCAGTCGGCTGCGGCGCGTGCGACAGGCCGGCCGCGGCAGCGGCTCCCGGCGCAAAGAAGCTGGCGGGGATCTGATAAAGGCGCACCGGCTCGGCGATGTTCTTGAGCTGCCGCTCGCCCAGATCCTCGAACCGCATGTCGAGCTTGTTGCGGACGTGGCGGTGCACGTCCTCCGAGATCACGATCCCGCCGGGTTCCGCCAGCGCCTCGATCCGCGCCGCGACGTTGACACCGTCGCCGTAGATGTCGCGTCCTTCGACGATGATGTCGCCGAGATTGATCCCGATCCGCACCCGAATGCGGCGATCGTCCGGCAGATCGCCGTGAGTGCCGGCCATGCCGCGTTGCATGGCGGTGGCGCACTCTACGGCGTTCACCGCGCTCGCGAATTCCACCAGCAGGCCGTCGCCCATAAGTTTCACGATCCGGCCGGCATGGTCGGCGACGGCCGGATCGACGATGTCCTGCCGCAGAGCCCTCAGGCGCTCGAAGGTGCCGCGCTCGTCGATGCCCATCAGGCGACTGAAGCCGGCGACATCGGCGGCCAGAATGGCCGCCAGCCGACGGGCCGGTCGTGCTTTGGGTTTGTCGTCGGGACCGCTAGCCACGCGCCCTCAAGCTTGTCATCGTGGTTGCCGCCGCCCGGGCATCGGTCCGGGACCTGGGGCGAGCGAGGATAGCCACAAAGGACAGCATGCGGCGAGTCTCATCGCATCCCTTGCGCTCTGCGCCTCCGCCCGGACTGCCGGCGCGCTTTGCCGCATGGTTCGAGGGGCGTGGCTGGCGGCCGCACGACCATCAGCTGGCCATGCTGCAGGCAGCCGCCGCCGGTGAATCCGTCCTCCTGATCGCGCCGACCGGCGGCGGCAAGACCCTGGCCGGCTTTTTGCCGAGCCTGATCGAGCTCGAGGGCGCCCAGGGGCGCGGCCTGCACACGCTCTACGTCTCACCCTTGAAGGCGCTGACCACTGACATTGCGCGCAACCTGCAGGCGCCGATCGTCGAGATGGGCCTGGCGGTGCGCTGCGAGACCAGGACCGGCGATACGCCGCAGAACCGACGCATCCGCCAGCGCCTCGATCCGCCCGACATCCTGCTGACCACGCCGGAATCGCTGGCCCTGCTGCTGTCCTATCCCGAGCGCCGCAGAAACTGTTCGGCGGCCTCCGCTGCATCGTGGTCGACGAGCTGCACGCGCTGGCGGGCAGCAAGCGCGGCCAGCTGCTGGCGCTCGGCCTCGCGCGCCTCGCCCGCATCGCAGCCGCCCGCGTCGTGGGCCTGTCGGCGACCGTGAGCCAGCCCGATGCCCTGCTGCGCTATCTGGCGCCGGGCGCGCGGCCCGCCCGCCTGATCGTTGCCGCACCGGGGCCGGAGCCGGACGTCAGGATCCTGCTGCCCGAGGGCCGCATGCCCTGGAGCGGCCACTACGCGACCTATGCCGTGCCGGCGCTGTACGAGGCGATCAGGCAGGCCGGCACCACCCTGGTGTTCGTCAACACCCGCGGCCAGGCCGAGGTAATCTTCAAGGAGCTGTGGCGGATCAACGACGACCATCTGCCGATCGCTTTGCACCACGGCTCGCTTGCGGTCGACCAGCGGCGCAAGGTCGAGGCTGCGATGGCCCGGGGCGGACTCAAGGCCGTGGTCTGCACCTCCTCGCTCGACCTCGGCATCGACTGGGGCGCGGTCGACCTGGTGGTGCAGATCGGCGCGCCCAAGGGCGTGTCGCGCATCCTGCAGCGGATCGGCCGCGCCAACCACCGCTTCGACCAGCCGAGCCGCGCGCTGCTGGTGCCGGGCAACCGGTTCGAGGTGCTGGAGTGCCGCGCGGCGATCGATGCGATCCGCGAGCACACGCTGGATGGCGAGGCGCCGCATCCGGGCGGCCTCGATGTCCTCGCCCAGCATCTCATCGGTACCGCCTGTGCCGGGCCGTTCGATGCCGATGCGCTGTTCGACGAGGTCCGCAGCGCGGCGCCGTACGCAGCGCTGAGCCGCGACGACTTCGACGACGTGCTGGAGTTCGTCGCCACCGGCGGCTATGCGCTCGCCGTCTACGAGCGCTTCCGGCGGCTCAGACGCGGCGCCGACGGCCTGTGGCGGCTGGCCGACCGCCGCCTCGCCCAGCGCTATCGGATGAACGTCGGCACCATCGTCGAGGTGCCGATGGTGCGGGTGCGCCTGAAGGGCCGCCGCCAGGTGCTGGGCGAGCTCGAGGAATGGTTCGTCAGCTGGCTGGCGCCGGGCGATGTGTTCCAGTTCGCCGGCCGGGCGCTGCGCTTCGAAGGCATGCGCGAGACCTTTGCCGACGTCACCCTGGCGCCGCCGGGCGTGCAGCCGACCGTGCCGAGCTATCAGGGCACGCGCATGCCGTTCACGACCCATCTGTCGGACCGGGTGCGCGGCTACCTGGCCGAGCCGGCCAGCTGGCAGGGGCTGCCGGCCGAAGTGCTGGAGTGGCTCGAGCTGCAGCGCAGGCGCTCGATCATGCCGGCGCGCGACGAGCTGCTGATCGAGACCTTTCCGCGCTCCGGGCGCGAATATCCTGGTGGTCTACAGCTTCGTCGGCTGGAACGCGCATCAGACGCTCGGCATGCTGCTGACCCGGCGGATGGAGCGCCTCGGCCTGAAACCCCTGGGCTTCAACGCCAGCGACTACATGGTGGCGATCTGGGGCCTGACCCCGGTGCCGGACCCGGCGGCGCTGTTCGACGTCGAGATTCTGGGTGACGAGCTGGAAGACTGGATGGCGGAGTCCAGCCTGCTCAAGCGCACCTTTCGCAATGTCGCGGTGGTCGCCGGCCTGATCGAGCGGCGTCATCCCGGTCACGAGAAGAGCGGCCGTCAGGTGGTCGTCAACTCGGACCTGATCTACGACGTGCTGCGCAAGCACGAGCCGCAGCACGTGCTGCTGCGCGCGACCCGCGCCGAGGCCGCGGTCGGGCTGATGGACGTGCGCCGCCTGGCCGATCTGCTGGTCAGCGTGCAGGGCAGGATCGTGCACCGCCGCCTGGACCGGGTCTCGCCGCTCGCCGTGCCGGTGCTGATCGACATCGGCAAGGAGAGCGTGCCGGGCGAGGCCGACGAAGCCCTGCTCGAGGAGGCGGCGAGCGACCTGATCGCCGAGGCGACGCGCCCGTGATCCGCGAGGCTAGTCGATGCAGTCGGCCGGCTCGGCCATATCGAAAATATTGTCGACCCAGAGATTGTCGTCGCAGTCCGGGTTCTGATCGCGCAGGTCGAGTGCGTTGTTCACGGAGACGTTGTTGAAGATCCGCTGCCGCTCGAAGCCAGCGTCGACATTGATCCCTTCCTGCTCGCCATAGGCGACGTGGTTGCCGATGATGTCGTTGCTGCCGACGGGCTGGCTCTCGAAGCCGCCGATCAGAATGCCGCGCCCCTTGCTGTTGAGAATCAGGTTGTTGGCGATCCGGTTGTCGCCGGTGCGCACCTGGACGCCGTCGTCGCCCGAATTGCTGATGAAGTTCGAGACGATCTCGTTGAACCGCTCCCTGATGTCGAAGCCCTCCTCGCCGACATTTCTCACCTCGTTGTTGGTGAGGACATTGAACCGCGCCGGGTTTGCCGGAGGCTCCAGCTCTTGAGAGGATGGAGCGATGACGAGGCAGACGAGGTATTCGCCGGAGGTGCGGGCGCGGGCCGTGCGGATGGTGTTGGAGCACCGGGGCGAGCACGCCTCGGAATGGGCGACGATCGGCTCGATCGCGTCGAAGATCGGCTGTACGGGAGAGACGCTGCGTGGCTGGGTTCGCCAGGCGGGGCGTGACCAGGGGCTGCGCGCCGGATCGACGACGGACGAGCGGGAGCGGATCAAGGCGCTCGAGCGCGAGGTTCGCGAGCTGCGGCAGGCGAACGAGATCCTGAGGAAGGCGAGCGCCTATTTTGCCCTGGCGGAGCTCGACCGTCGGTCCAAGCCATGATCGCGTTCATCGACGATCATCGCGCCGTCCACGGGGTCGAGCCGATCTGCAGAGTGCTGCCGATCGCCCCGTCGACGTACTACGAGCACGTCGGCCGGCGTGCCGATCCCTCGAAGCTGCCGGCCCGCGCCCAGCGGGACGCCGAGCTTTGCGGCCAGATCCGGCGGGTGTGGGACGAGAACTTCCAGGTCTACGGCGTGCGGAAAGTCTGGCGGCAGTTGCGACGCGAGGGGATCGAGATCGCCCGCTGCACGGTTACCCGGCTGATGCGCGCGTTGGGGCTCCAGGGCATGGTTCGCGGCAAGACGGTGCGGACGACCGTCAGCGACAAGGCAGCCCGTTGTCCGCTGGACCGCGTGAACCGTGACTTCAAGGCCCCGCGGCCGAACGTGCTTTGGGTGGCCGACTTCACCTACGTCGCCACCTGGCAGGGCTTCGTCTACGTCGCCTTCGTGATCGACGCCTTCGCCCGGCGGATCGTCGGCTGGCGGGTGGCCCGGCGGGCCGAGACGGGCCTCGTGCTCGACGCTCTGGAACAAGCGCTGCACGCTCGAAGGCCCGTCGAGGGTGGCCTCGTCCATCACAGTGATCGAGGCGTGCAGTACGTCTCGATCACCTACAGCGAGCGGCTCGCCGAGGCCGGTATCGCGCCGTCGGTCGGCAGCGTCGGCGACAGCTACGACAACGCGCTCGCGGAGACCGTGATCGGGCTCTTCAAGACGGAGCTGGTTCGGCGGCAGGGACCGTGGCGCAACCTCGAAGCCGTCGAGTTCGCGACGCTCGACTGGGTCGACTGGTTCAACCACCGCCGCCTGCTCGAGCCGATCGGCTTCGTGCCGCCGGCCGAGGCGGAAGCGGTGTTCTACGCCAAGCTCGACAACCTTGCCGTGGCGGCGTAGGCACTCAAACGAAACGGCCTCCGGCAAACCCGGCGCGGTTCACATTGCGCCGACCTCGGACGTTGATGCCGTCACCGCCCGCCGAGGTGATCGTGTTCTGAGAGACAAAGTTGCCAGCACCCTCGACCCGGATCGCATCGTTGTCGCGCGAGCTGGCGCTGTTGCCGGCCACCCGGTTGCCGTGGCTTTCGACCGAGATCCCCCGATTGATGCCGTTGGCGGCGACCTGCGTCACGACATGTCCGCCGCGACCGCCGAGCACCACCGAGCGGTAGCAGCCCTCGACCGTGCCGTTGCGCACGACCGCGCCATGACCCGCAAGCACCACGCCCTGCTGTTCCGCAGCCTCGTCCAGGAGGCATTTGACCGTGAAGTCGTTCAGGTCCAGATCGCCGAGGACGGTCAGCG
This sequence comes from uncultured Alphaproteobacteria bacterium, assembly GCA_963731495.1. Classification (GTDB taxonomy): domain Bacteria; phylum Pseudomonadota; class Alphaproteobacteria; order Geminicoccales; family Geminicoccaceae; genus DASUGG01. The sequence continues at coordinate 83,524 of CAVSVZ010000048.1, read as the reverse complement.
CCGGACTGGTTTCGCACGCCAGATCCTGATCGAGCTGCCTCGCGCCGAACACCACATCGCCGCACTGGATCGGGCGATCTTCGTCCGCTTTGGCCGGCAACGCGATCGCGATGCCAGCCAGGCCGACGAGCCCCGCAAGAGCCAGTCGGATGAGACAAGATCTCGGCGTCTCCCCTCCCTGCATTGCTGCCGTTGATCTCGATCGACCATACAGCGCTAAGGTGGCAATTCCATGGCGTTGTGAGATCCCTGGCTGCACCCCAGTCCTGCACAGTGAGACGAGGCTTGCGCACCCGTCGGCGGGATCCTATGCCGGCTGTCCACGTCGAGGGGGACCGATCGCGCGATGAGGCAGGCGTGGTTGCATTGTGGCGGCGTCGGATTCCTGGCCGATCCGTCGGGCGCCCTGTTCTGGCCCGAGCGGGATCTGCTGGTCGTGGCCGACCTGCATTTCGAGAAGGGCTCATCGCTCGCGCGAAGCGGCACCCTGCTGCCGCCCTACGATACGCGCACCACGCTCGCCAGCCTCGAGGCGGTGGTGGCCCGCTTCGCGCCGCGCACCGTGGTCAGCCTCGGCGACGGGTTCCACGACGGCGAGGCGAGCGTCCGCCTTGCGGCCGAAGATCGCGCCAGGCTCGCCGCCCTGGTCGAGCGCCAGGACTGGATCTGGCTGCAGGGCAATCACGATCCGCTGCCCCCCGCGGGAACTCGGCGGCAGAACCGGGATCGAGATCGCAATGGCCGATATCACCTTCCGGCACGTCCCGTCAGGCGCGCCGGACGGTTCGGAGATCGCCGGCCATCTGCACCCCAGCGCCCGCGTCAACGTGCGCGGCCGCCGGCTCGCCCGGCCCTGCTTCGTTGCCGACCAGGAGCGCATGATCCTGCCGGCGTTCGGCAGCTATGCCGGTGGCCTCGACGTCTTCGATCCGGCGATCGCCGACCTGTTTCGGGACGGCTTCGAGGTGGCGCTGCTTGGCGAGGGCCGGGTCCATCCCCTGGCCCAGGCGCGACTGCATCGGGCCATACGGCACCCCTGAGTATGCACAGGCACTGTTAGGCGCCCTTGAGTATGCTCAATCGGCACCCTTGAGTATGCCTATAGTCCATGCGCCCCTCAATCTTGATAGGATCTTGCGCAATTTAACGAAAATACAATCTTTTATTTGAGGATCAAGGAAAGCGCTTGTTAAGTCCGCGCGCTTGTCATAACTTTGAATTCAAAATACGAGCGCATTGTTTGGATCCGCGGTCATAGTTTGGGGGGCATGCGATGACCGATCGGGCAGCGTTTGCGCGTGATACCAGAGCCAACGAGCGATCGTTTCACATCGACGAGGCTGAGCTCAGAGTCCGGGACTACCCAATTCGAACGGTCGCACGGGGGCTCAACAATCCGCGTGGCATGGAGAAGCTGCCCGACGGCAGCTTGCTGGTTGCGGAGGCCGGCACTGGAACCCGCCCGGACAGCCGGGTAATCCGGCTCGAGCCCTGCTCCAAGGGCTATCGGATTGCGCAGGTGCTCCTCGACGAGCAGCCATCGGTCAGCGTCGGGCCCGACGTCAAGCGTGAGGAGATCATGGGCGCGGCCGCCATTCACGCGCGCGCCTCGTCCGTGTTCGGCTTGTTCGTGGACAGTCGTCGCCGGGTGACGCGCATGCTGGAGATCCTCCCGGAGGCCGGTCGCCTCCGGTGCGAGTTGCCCGGCAACGTGATGGACTTTGCCCACGATCCTGCCATGAGCATGGAGTACGCGGTCAGTTCGGACCGAGACTGCATCTACCAGCTCGACCGGGAAGGTGGATCCATCGTGTGGGTCACGCTTTCCCGAGAGGTCACGGGCCAGCACCAGGGTCAGCGTGCGGTGCCCTGCGCGCTCTGTCATGATCCGTGGTCGGGCGCGCTGCTGGTCACCCTGCTGAGCGGCGAGGTTCATGGCGAGCACCGCGAGGGGGATCTTCACCCGGCCAGCTCCACGGGCCTGAACTTCCTGCACGGGGTCGCCCGCGTGCTGGCGGTCGATCCGCGCGAAGGCACCATCGAGACCCATGTCGCGGGGCTGACCCTCGCGACCAACGCCGTTGCGCATGGCCCGCATCTGTTCGTGCTCGAGGGCTGCAACGCCTTCCTGGACCCGATGGTGCGGAGGAGCATTTCCAGCGGCCTCGCCATGGCGGTTTTCGCCGCTTCTCCGGACGCCTCCTGCACATCGACCGACGCAGCGGCGTGGCCTCGATCTTGGCCGAGCAGCTCGACCTGCCGAGCAACCTGCTGATGACCGACAACCACAAGCTGCTTGTCAGTCAGGGTGCTGGAACGATCGGCAGGCCAATTCCCGGCCCCGACGGGCAGCCGGTTGCGCTCGAAGGCTTCATCTCGGAGATCGACGTGCGCCCCTTGCTCGAGGGGGCGGCCTGATCACACCGGTGGCGCCCGGTCTCGAGCACGGTGGGCCGGCAGACGCGCTCTCTGGAGCAGACGTCGGAATCATCCGTCTGCTCCAGAGCACCAGCGGTCGCGTCACCCTACCGCATGTCGGTCTCACGCGCCGTCATCGCCGCACCGCGCCACACACCTCGTCCAGGATCGACAGCATCTGGTCGATCTCGTCCGGCGTCACGGTCAGCGCCGGCATGAAGCGCAGCGTGTCGGGACGCGGCGCGTTCAGCAGGAGGCCCTTTTCAAGCGTAGCCTCGACGAGCGCCGGCGCGATCGGCTGCTTCAGGTCCAGCGCCAGCAACAGACCCCGGCCACGCACCGCGCCGAAGCCGTGCCGCGCCGCCAGCGCTTCCAGGCCGGCGGCAAGATAGCTGCCCGTCTCGACCACCCGCTCCAGGAATCCCGGCGCGGTCAGGGTCTCGAGCACAGCAAGCCCTCCCGCCGCCATCAGCGGATTGCCGTTGAAGGTGCCCCCCTGGTCGCCATAGGCGAAGCAGCAGACCTCTGCGCGCGCCAGCAAGGCTGCAAGCGGCAAACCGCCGCCCATCCCCTTGCCCAATGTCAGGATGTCGGGGCGGATACCGACATGCTGGTAGGCGAACAGCCGGCCCGTGCGCCCCATCCCGGTCTGGATCTCGTCCAGGATCAGCAGGATGCCGCGCTCCTGGGTCAGCTGCCGAAGAGCCTTCAGATAGCCGTCGTCGGCCGGGATCACGCCCGCCTCGCCCTGGATCGGCTCCAGCATCACGGCCACGGTCCGCTCGCAGATCGCGGCCTCGATCGCCGCCAGGTCGTTCAGCGGCACTTTGGGAAACCCGGGCACCTTGGGCTCGAACAGCTTGTCCCAGCCAGCCTTGCCCGAGGCCGACATGGTCGCCAGCGTCCGGCCGTGGAAGCCGCCGTCTGTGGTGATGATCTCAAAGGCGCCATCGCGGTGCACGGCACCCCATTTGCGCGCGAGCTTGATCGCGCCCTCGTTGGCCTCGGCGCCGCTGTTGGCGAAGAACACCTGGTCGAGGATGCTCGCCCGGGTCAGGCCTTCGGCCAGACGCAGCATGGCGTCGTTGTAGAACGCCGGCGAGCAGTTGATCAGCTTGTTCGCCTGCGCCGCGAGCGCCTTGACCAGCGGTTCCGGGCAGTGGCCGAGGCAGTTGACCGCCCAGCCCTGGATGAAGTCCAGATACCGCCTGCCCTGCTGATCCGTCAGCCAGGAGCCCTGGCCGTGGCTGAACACGATCGGCGGCCGAGGTGCTATCTGCATCAGCGGCGCGAAGTCGGGAGTATCGGTCACGGGAGAGGTTTGCATGCTGTCCTCCGGAGTTGGGCCACCGGGGACAGATGCGAACGCCGCTCGACCGATCCCTCGGTGGCGGTGCGTCGACTGGTCTTTTGAGTAAGAGCTGGCCGCCCGCCCTCAGTGAGGGCGACGTCGCTCGCAGCTGCACAGGCTCAGGCCAACCATGGCGACGACCATAGCCGGACTTTTCCCGCGCGCAAGGGCTGTTGTCGCTCTCGCGCGTTGCGGCGTCCTGCGACTGGATCTGGCCGGTCGCAGTCACGGCTCACGGCCACACCTCAGGCCTGTACAGGGAACACACCTTCGAGCAGGGATCATCCTGGCTTGCTGCACCCTGGCTTATCTCGCGCCTGGCGCATCGGGACCTCAGGCTGCGGTCTGTTGGCCGCGTGCCTGCGAAGCACAGCTACTTCAACTCCTTAAGATAAGCGATGACATCTTGACGGTCCTCGGCATTCTTCAGACCAGGAAATGGCATCTTATCACCGGGGACGAACTGATGCGGGTCAGCCAGCCATTGGTCCAGGTTCTGCGCGTTCCATACGATATCCAAGTCTTTCAACGCCTGTGAATAGCTGTAGCCGGAGACAGAGCCCGCCTTTTTGCCGAAAACGCCTGCCAATGACGGACCGAGCTTGTTCACGCCGCTGTCCATCGAGTGGCAGATTTGACACCTTCGATCGTAGATCTCCTTACCTTTCTCGGCATCAGCGGCCGAGGCGGTCTCACCAATAAGGCCGACGAACAAACTCGCCAGCAGCGGAAAGAACGGCTTCAGCTTCATCCCTACCTCCTTGGTGCTGTCGATCAGCGGTGCGGTCGATCGGCAGGCGAACTCAGGTTCGCCCAGGCTCTGTTGGCCCCTGCGTTCACTTCGCCCTGGCTGCGTGTGGCTTCCCTCTCGGGTTCTCCAGACGTGGATGATGTATTCGCGCAGTGCGTTGGCCTGGCGGTCCGAGATCCGGGCCGGAGGGAAGCGCGGCATGATCCCCGGCGAACCATCGGGCCGCTTGGGATCACGCAACCACTCGATGAAGCTTCGCAGAACTCGCAAGTTGCGGTGCGCCCATTACAGGCAGGTTCGACTGAATGATGTTTCCCCCCTGCGGGTGGCAGCTGGCGCATCGGCTATCGTAAATCTCTGCACCTGCCCGATAAGCGTCCGGCGCGACCGGGGTACTGCCGCATAGACCAGCTGGCCTCCGTAATAACCCAAAGCCACGACAGTCAGGAAGGCAAGACCGTACACCGTCATGAGGCTTTTCGTCGCTGTTCCAGCGCGACGCCCGAGCACGAGTCCGAGAACCACGAGTACCAATAGAACGGCCGCCAGCGCCATCTTCATCTTGATGTAGAAAATCCACCCCCCGGCGAAGAAGTGCTGCCAGTCCATGTACCCGAGCAGTATCGTCGGAAACAAAAAGAGAAAAGCCAGCACAAGGCAATAATATGCAGCTCGCTCCAGTCGCGGCTTATGAAAGAAAGGGGCTGCAAAGGAGAACACGAGCGCACCGACCACGAGACCGATCGGCATGTGGACCAGCGCAGGATGAAGCGGATGTGTGTAGCCGACCGACCTGAGAAATCCGTAGAGCGCTTCGGATGGCTCCATTACACGTTCCTTTCAATGGCGCCCGGAAACTGACGACGTCTGCGCCTCCTTTGCTTTACTAGAACGCGATCCATGCTTGCAGGTAGAGTGTGTCGTTGTCCGAAGCACTGCGTCCGGTGCCGTCAACGTTGCTGCTCGATCCGTCGAACTTGTTGTAGATCGTGTATTGCAGGGAAAATTTGATGCTGCTGTAGGGCAAGAACGAAGGACCTCCGCCCTTGTTCAAGGGCAGCCAGTCCAGCTGAAGGATGAAACCGTTACTGTCCGGCGACCCTGTGTTGGTCCCGTAAAGATTGACGTCGCTGTCTCCCCATATCGAGAAATAGCTCACGGTCAGGCCATAGGTCTTGTCATAAAGATACGAAGGCGTGACATAGAAACTGTAGAGTCTGTCATCGGAGTTGCTGGCTGAGACCGAGCGCTTTACTCGCATCCCAATTGTTCTTTTCCGATATGAATGACGTCAACAGCGAATAACCATGCTCGTCTTTGGAATACTGATACTGGGCGTCGATGCCCACATCGGTCGTTCGATCAGTACCTTCACTTTGATCCCGGCCGGGATAGGTCTCCGCGTAAAGGCCAAACGTACCGAGCTCGACATATTGGTTACCCCAACTATGTTGTCCTGCGATCCGCCAGTATGGGGCAAGGCCTTTGATCCCGGCTCCGCCGGGATCTGCGCCGAGGGAATCGAGTGCGTCTGCCGAGAGCGATTTGTAGCCTGCGCCTTCGAGGTAGACCGCGTCGTTCCACATGCCGAAGGCACCGACGCCGAGCACCTCCTGGGCCAAACCTCCCTGGATCAGCGGGGCGGCGACGGGTGCCGGCGCGAGACCGGACGTACTATAGGGAAAGGTCCAGGCCGGAGTCGAGTTCCACAGATCGGAGACCGTCGGGTTGTTGTTCAGGGTAACGCCATACGCCAGCGCCTTGTCGGCAACAGTGGATGTATGCGCGAACCGTATATCCAGGTTATCCCACGCCCACGCTTTCTCGATGCCGTCATAAGTGCCCTGGACGAAGGCGCCCACGTAACCCGGAATGATGCGACCGCCATAGAAGACGCTCCCCTGGTTCAAAGAGACATTGTCGTTGGCGTCGAAGCCCGGCGCCGGTGGCGGCTGCTGTCCTTCGCTCGTATGGGTATAACCGAACTGAGCCATGAATGCGATCGGGGGAAATTTGCTGTTGCCACTGCTCAACAGATAGCCATTCAGCTTGAAATCCCGACCAAACGCGTTCAGCTGCGGGAAGTTGGTGTGGCAGCCGTGCACGGCATCCTGTCTGTCGCGCAAAACTTGGCACCGCAAGCGCGCCTATGGGCATCGTGAGAATGACGCACCCGATCAGAAGCGTAATCCCAACCTCGAGTGATGATCGGTTCATGGTCCCCTCCCCTGGTCGTTAGAATGACCGACGCTGGCGCACAGCCTCTTTGATCTGGCTCAATCTTTCAACGAGTCGTGTCGCTTTCGAAGGGCGGGCCACGGGTCAACCCGAGTCCAACCACACCAGGAACAAACCTGGTGGTAAGGCCATCGGTATGTCGCGTTTTTGGAGCTCTTTCGCCTCAACGCTTCATGTTGTGTAGGTTGCACATCGCATACCGTGGACTGGGGACCTGCACTTTGGCCGGCGGCGCCAGGACCGAAGAATGCCTGGAGTTCGCACCTGCTCTCTCTGACCGAGAACATGCGGTTTTTCCTGGACGGCAACGACAACAGGATGCGTAATTCTGTTCCTCCCTCGAGCCGGAGGACGATCGTGAATTCCGCAAGCGAACGCATTGCCACCGCGATCTCGGATGCCGAGTTGGAGCGGCGCTGGCGTGCGGTCCGCCAGGAGATGGCCGAGCGCAAGCTGGACGCGCTGGTCATGCAGAACGCGAGCGACTGGCTCGGCGGCTACGTCAAGTGGTTCACCGACCTGCCGGCGACCAACGGCTATCCGCGCACCGTGATCTTCCACTGCGATTCGCCGATGACGGTGATCGAGATGGGGCCGCGCGGCGAGACGCGCCGCCTGGACGGCGGCGATGCGATCCATCGCGGGGTCGGCGAAATCCGCTGCTCACCTTCGTTCCTGTCGGTCGCCTACACACGCGACGACGATGCGAAGATTGCGATCGAGGTGCTGAAGGACCGCGGCTGCGGGACCGTCGGCTTGGTCGGCGGCGCCGGCATCCCGCACGGCTTCGTCAGCGCGCTCGAGGCCGCGATCGGCGGCAGCACCACGATCGTCGACGCGACCGAGGTCGTCGACCGCCTCAAGGCCGTGAAGAGCCCCGAGGAGATCGAGCTGATCCGCGCCGCCGCGCACATGCAGGACGAGATCTTCGCCAAGGTTGTGGCGCACATCGAGCCTGGCATGCGCGATGTCGACGTCACCGCCTATGCCCAATACCAGGGCCAGCGCCTCGGCAGCGAGCAGGGAATTTTTTTGGGCAGCTCGGCCCCGCTCGGCCAGGCTTCGATGTTTCGCGGACGGCATTTGCAGGGACGGACGCTGAAGGCTGGCGATCACCTCGCTTTGCTGATCGAGAACAACGGCCCCGGCGGCTTCTATACCGAGATCGCGCGCACCATCGTGCTCGGCCAAGCCTCGAACGAGCTGATCGACGGCTTCGAGACGATGAAGGAGGCGCAGGCCGCACACCCTGAGCCTGATCAGCCCGGGTGCGGACTGCGCCGAGATCGCCGCCGCGCACGATCGGTTCATGCGCGAGCGCGGGCTGCCGACCGAGGCGCGGCTCTATGCGCACGGCCAGGGCTACGACATGGTCGAGCGGCCGCTGATCCGCGCGGACGAGACCATGCGGCTCGAGGCCGGCATGAACTTCGCCGTGCATCCGGGCTATGCCAGCGCCTCGCAGTTTGCCGTGATCTGCGACAACTACCTGGTCGAGACCACGGGCGTGAGCGATTGTCTGCACAGGACGGAGAAACGAATCTTCGAGGTCTGACCATCGCGCCGCCGAAGCGGGACGCCTGCAAGCGGTGGAGGACAGCATGCCGATCGGCGGCCTGACCGACCCGTCGCATATTGCCACGGCGACCATGTACTTCTGGGCGAACGAATGCTGGTGCGTCGGCGAGGTCCTGACCCTCGACGGAGGCTATACCAAGCACAAGCCGATCTACGGCGCGCTCTGAGGTCGTCCGTCGGGTCAAGGCAGACAAGGCTGGCACCAGGATGGCTGAAGCTCGGCTGCTGGCCATACCCAGCCGTCCCACCCCGTCCCATGCCACGTTCGCCATGGTGCGGAATCCGGCCGTCAAAGCCGTCGATGTCCGCTTTCACGCCGTTTTGGCCGCTTCACCCTCAGCAACGGGCACGACGGTCTGCCGACCAGAAGGCTGGAGTTGACCCGAAGCGGACGCTCGGTGCTCGGCGCCGAATGTTCAAGTCCAGTCCCATCAAGAGGCCATGCCGCCGACAACCGGCACTCGGCCGAAAACGCCAGCGCGCCTATCTATCCCGCGTCGTCGACATCCGCTCGATGATCTGCACCGGGGCGACGGCGCCAACGGCGGTCAGCGCGACCGTCCCCAGCGGCTCGATAACCCCCTTCCGTTTCAGAGCCGCTCGACCAAAGCCACTGTTTCGTCGAAAAGTCGCTCGGCATGCGTGCGATCAAACATGGCTAACTTCGCAATTGGACCAGTGACTGTGCACACTGACCACGCGAGTGCTTCAAGAGTCGTATCCCAACCTTCCTCCTGAAAGACTGCTCCGAGGATGGGGCGCTTCTCTCGGTTATGGCCTTGTGGGACAGTGCGAGGCGAGACGTGCGTTCCCACCTCGCAGAGCCACGAGTAGCGATCCGAATCGGTTGGAACGACCGCGCCGAGTTTGGTCAAAGCTGCGCGTACTTGCATGGGCCTGTAACGTTGGCGACGGTGCATGTCTGGCAGATCGAGCCACAGCCGGATGTGTACATTATCTACGAAGAATAGATGCGTAAGATTTCCGATCTCAGCGATGTTTCTCGTCAAGGCCAACGCCTCATCGTAGTAACCGAAGCCCATAAGCCTAAAAGCGGACAGGGCCGACGTGCATGTGCGGCCGGCAAGAAACTCGAAAACGTGCTCCTTGCCATGACATCCCCAATGACAGCACGCCAATCGATAAAGAAGGGACAAGATCGTGCCGAGACGAGCAGCAACGTCGTTCTCGTCTCGTTTCGAAAACTGTGAAATGGATATAGTCTCGCAACGGCCTTCAATGTCGCGGCTAAGCTCCAAGAATGCGATCCCCTCCGGAAAAACCCTTTGTAGATTGTTTGACATTGCCTTATGCAACCTCAATTTCTAGCCGGCAGCGATCGCTGGGGCCCCACTGATCCGGCTCGTTAAGTGCCTTGACACGCACCCGTTCGGCAAACCCATTTGAAGCAAACACGAAATCGAGTTGCCGAGTGGCCGTCAGTGGCACCTGGAAGCTTGTGTAGTACGTCGGGACATTGTCGCTTGTTCGCGGCAGTTCGTTGGGCCAGGGCTCTGCGCGACGTCCCGCTGGCGCCTGCGGCCCCAAGAACGCTAGTCCCAGTGCCGCCATCCTGCTGAACACGGTCGCGTAGCGGGATCCCCAATAGTGGCTCCCTCCTTCTCCATATCCGTGCAGGATGTTGAGGTCGCCAGCCACAAGAATCCTATGGTTCCCCTGTCGGCCGATCAGCATGGATAGGTCGGACAGCACGCGGTGAACCGATCCGTCTGCGTAGATCCAGTTGCTACCGGTGGCGCGGTGAGGTTTCTCCCAGAGGGCATACGCGGAGACGACGATGAACGGCTCTCCCAGTGGAGGCGCCACCGTCGCGGCAGCGAGGGTGCCTAGTCGACTGACCCCCAGTTGACCAGCATGCGCATCGTGCAGTGGCTTCGTTTCAAGCCATTGGACTTCAACGCGGTCTGACAGGCTGACGACCGCAGTCCGCCATAAGCAATTCCGCCCCGCTCCGGCTGTCCGCCATGGCGCCGGATCGACATCGAGCATCGCTGCAACGTCAGCCGGCGGTGCCGCTGCCTCCTGAAGCAATGCTACGTCCGCATCGCACTCAACAAGGAGGCGCCAAGCGTCCGCACGCCGGGCGATGTTCCAGGAGATTAGCTTTACCGGTGGTACCATCCCTCTATTCGTGGCACAGGTCATTAGCGCTCTCAACCCGCCACACCATCGCACGCCAACCGGGTCCGCCGGTCGAGCTCCGCGGCGATGCCGTTTTCCGCTTCTGGCTACACCGAGCCGTTCAATACCTTGCCTCAGCACGATCATAACACGCGTTAAAGCGGACGTTCGGTCGCGTTAAGACCGCTTGAAGCCTGTAGCGCACCTCCCCCCCGAGCCGGCCGTCAATGCGCCGCTCATGACCCAGACCTGTGGTGACGGCGGACCAAACACGGGGCATCCAAGCCGGACACGGTGGTGATCACGCCCGGCACGCGCTGGGCTGCCGGTGGGCTCTTCGGCCTCGCCGGCCTCGGCGAGTATGCGGTCAAAGACTTGAGGAAGCCCGTGCGGCCTGGCAGATCCGAGGTGAAGAGCAACATGAACTCTTGCCGCGTGCGAAGCGCAGGTTCGCGTGACGCGGACAGCGGTCCTATGCTATGGTATTGTGGACGAAGCACGGTGGTCCCGCTCGCGGTCGATGGACGCCGTGGGTTCGGCAAAAAAATGGCGAAACGAACCCAATCACATCACGCCGGATCAAATGCTTAGCTCCTCGAGCCGGATTCCATCGCACGCGTTGCCGCCGGTATCGCCGCGTTACGGTTGCAGGGAGCGCGGCGGATCTCTAAGCATGCGCCATGGATGACGTAGAGCTGTTGCGGGCGAGCAAGGCCTGGCCGGTGGCCGAGGCGACCAGGCTTTTGGAGCGGGTCGAGAAGGCGCCGCCCGAGAAGGGTTTCGTGCTGTTCGAGACCGGCTACGGGCCGTCCGGCCTGCCGCATATCGGCACCTTCGCCGAAGTGTTCCGGACCTCCCTGGTGCGCCAGGCGTTCGAGCGCATGTCCGATCTGCCGACCAGGCTGTTCGCGTTCTCGGACGACATGGACGGGCTGCGGGCGGTGCCGGACAATATCCCGAATGCGGCGATGGTCGCGGAGCACCTGCAGCGGCCGCTGACCGCCATCCCGGACCCGTTCGGCACGGCCGAGAGCTACGGCGCGCACATGAACCAGCGCCTGCGCGACGTTCCTGGACGGCATGGGCTTCGAATACACCTTCGTCAGCGCCACCGAGTGCTATCGCTCGGGCCGCTTCAACGAGGTCCTGCTGCGGCTGCTGGCAGCGCCACGAGGCGATCCGCAAGGTGGTGGTGCCCCATTTGGGGCCCGAGCGGCGCGAGACTTACAGCCCGATCCTGCCGGTCTGCCCCGAGACCGGGCGCGTGCTGCAGGTGCCGCTGCTGGCGACCGACCCGACGGCCGGCACGATCACCTATCGCAACGAGGCCGGCCGTGTGGTCGAGCAGCCGGTGACCGACGGCCAGGCCAAGCTGCAATGGCGCGCCGATTGGGCGATGCGCTGGGTGGCGCTGGGCGTCGACTACGAGATGTCGGGCAAGGACCTGATCGATTCGGTCAAGCTGTCCGGCCAGATCTGCCGGGTCCTGGGCGGAGTGCCGCCCGAGGGTTTTTCCTACGAGATGTTTTTGGACGAGCACGGCCAAAAAATCTCGAAGTCCAAGGGCAACGGGCTGACGGTCGAGGAGTGGCTGACCTACGGCACCAAGGAGAGCCTGAAGCTGTTCATGTTCCAGGGACCGCGCAAGGCCAAGCGGCTGTATTTCGACGTCATCCCGCGCAATGTCGACGACTACTATCGCCATGCTCGACCGCTATGGCGAGCAAGACCAGGCGCAGCGCTACCACAACCCGGTCTGGCATATTCACGACGGCGATCCGCCGCCGGGCGGCCTGCCGATCACCTTCACCATGCTCTTGAACCTGGCGAGCGTGGTGAACGCCGAGGAGCCGGCGGTGCTGTGGGGCTTTATCGAGCGCTATGCGCCAGGCGCCTCGGCCCGCAATGCGCCGGGGCTGGACGAGCTGGTCACCTTGGCGCTCGCCTACTACCGGGATTTCGTCAAGCCCAACAAGGCGTATCGCCTGCCGACCGAGGCCGAGCGGCAGGGCCTGGAGCAGCTCGCCGGCTGGCTCGAGCGGTTCGAGGCCGAGGGACGCTCGGGCGAGGACATTGCCGCGGCGATCCAGGAGGAGGTGTACGAGATCGGCAAGCGCTGCGGCTTTGCCGACGATCTGCGGGCCTGGTTCAAGAGCCTGTACGAGATCCTGCTCGGCCAGACCGAGGGCCCGCGCTTCGGCTCGTTCGTCGCCTATTACGGGCCGGCCGAGACCGCAGCCCTGATCCGCCAGGTGCTGGACGGCCGCCGGCTCGATCAACCGGCCGCCTGAGCCCTTTCGCATGGCCACGATCTCGGCGCGCCGGCTGGCGTTGGATGTGCTCGACCGGGTGCTGGGCCAGCAGCAGCCGTTCGACGAGACCTTTGCCGGCCATCCGGCGCTCGGCGCGCTGAGCGTGCGCGATCGCGCCTTTGCCCGGCTGATGCTGACCACCACGCTGCGCCGGCTGGGCCAGATCGATGCGGTGATCGCGCGCTTTGTCACCACCCCGCCGCGCTCGGCGACGATCAGCAATCTGTTGCGCCTGGGCGCCGCGCAGCTGCTTTTTCTGGACACGCCGGCGCACGCGGCGGTCGCGGAAACCGTGGCGCTTTGCGCCCATCGGCACAAATCCGTGACCGGCTTCGCCAATGCCGTGCTGCGCCGCCTCGCCCGCGACGGCAAGGCCGCGATCGAGAGCCAGGACCCCATCCGAATCAATACCTTGGACTGGCTTTGGGAGTCCTGGCGGCAGGCCTATGGCGAGGCGCGGGCAAAGGCGATCGCGACCGCGCACCTGGCCGAGCCGCCGCTCGACCTGACCATCAAGCAGGATCTCGACCTGTGGGCACAACGGCTTGAAGCCACAAAGCTTTTCGACAGCTCGGTGCGTCGCGTCACGGGCGGCCCGGTCGAGCAGCTGCCGGGCTACGACGAGGGCGCCTGGTGGGTCCAGGATGCGGCGGCCGCCCTGCCGGTGAAGCTTTTTTGCGACGTTGCCGGTCGCCAGGTGACCGATTTATGCGCCGCTCCAGGCGGCAAGACGGCGCAATTATGCGTCGGGCGTGCGCAGGTCACCTCGGTCGAGATCTCTGCCAAGCGGGCCGAGCGTCTGCGGGCAAATCTGGCGCGCCTTCAGCTCGAGGCCGAGGTCGTCGTCGCCGATGCGCTCGAATGGCGATCGCCGACCCCCCAGGCCGCCGTGCTGCTCGATGCGCCCTGCACCGCGACCGGCACGATCCGTCGCCACCCGGACATCGGCTGGCACAAGACGCCGGCCGACGTCGCGAAGATGGCCGAGCTGCAAGGCCGCCTGCTGGCCGCCGCGGTGGACATGGTCGAGCCGGGCGGCCTCGTGGTCTACGCCAGCTGCTCGCTGCAGCCCGAGGAAGGCCCGGAGGTGATCGCGCGCGCGCTCGCAAGCCTGCCGATCGACCGGGTGCCGGTGGCGCGCCCCGAGCTCGACGGTCTGCAGGTCGACATCACGCCGGCGGGTGATGTGCGCACCCTGCCCTGCCACCTGGCCGAGCAGGGCGGCGTCGACGGCTTCTACATCGCCCGCCTGCGCCGGCGCTGAGACGATTGCGAAGCTGAGCCTTATGGTCGCATGGGCAGCAGGATCGATCGAAAGGCCTGTGCGACGCCGAGGGCGGTATTCCAGGCAGCCTGACCGGCGCCCATGCCCAGCGCCATGCCGGCCGCCATGGCGAGCGCCATCGGCAGGCCCCGAACCGGGGTTGCGGAGCCCATCGCGAGCTCGTGCGCCACGGCCATGCCGGCGAGCATGCCAGCGATGAGAAAGGCATCGGTACACAAGTCCACGCACGCCTTCCCCACCGACCGCTCGCATAGGCCGCGCAGGCAGGGCACGAACAGGATTCCCTTGCGGACCAGCGCGCTGTCTCGCCACCCTCGCCGCGCGGACCTGCCAGGCTGCTCCGGTTGGTCGGCAGCCAGGCCCAGGAGCGGCGCGAGCCGGTTCCAAAGGATCATGCCGGCGGCCATGCCCAGCACCATCGTCACGGTAGTCAGGAGCCCGATCAGGTGGCCGAACTCCGCATCCGCAGCTGCGGGCGACAACGCCACGGCATGGTCCAGGAACGCCACCTCGTCCGATCCCAGATCCATGCCGATCACCATGCCGGCGATCATCAGGGCGTCCGCGCCCAGGGCGAAGACAGCGTCCCGACCGGAAGTCAGCGCCAGGATCCGCAGCAGCGGGACCGCAGCCAGCCAGTTGCTGACCACCCAGCGGTCACGCCAATCTGCAGGCTCGGCACGCTGGCTGGTGCTCAGACCCATGGCTGGCGGCTTCTCCACCAGCGGGTGGACTTGTGCATGTCGACTTGATTCCTCATGACAGCTGTCACGATCCGAAGCGATGAGCGACCCGATCGGATGGCAGCCATGACGTTGCTCGCGCCCGAAATCGGCAAAAGAACCCTGCAGTCCGCCGCTCCATGACCCGCCTTGCCATCATCAATCGGCATGCGCGCGGTGCTCTGGAACGCCCGCTCCTCGCCGAGATCGTTGCCTTTCTCGATGGCGAGGGGATTGCTCATCGACAGATCCAAGATAGCCACCATGTGGAGGCGGTCCGAACCGCCCTGGCCGGCTTGCGAAGCAGCGACTGCGTGATCGCCCTTGGCGGCGACGCCACGGTCAACGCGCTGCTGCCCGCCGTCCTGCGCTCTGGCGCCACGCTGGCCGTTTATCCGATGGGCACGCAGAACAATCTGGCGCGCAGGGTCGGCATGCCCGAGGACCTGCAGGCGTTCACCGACATCCTGGGCCGCGGCGAGGTCCGCAAGCTGGGTCTGGGCAGCGTCAACGGCCGCCCGTTCGCGACCCTGGTCTCGATCGGAGCCGGGTCGGTCGCCGCACGGCTGACGCACCTCTTTCGGCGACCGCTTGGACTGGTGCGACGCGTCTGGCCGGGCGGACTGACCTGGCTTCCCTTCGTCTGCGCGGTGGCGTTTTACCGCATGCAACGGCTCGAGGTCATGGCGACGCCAGCACAGGGAGCGGGAGCGGCGCCACCCAGAGAGTCGCTGATCGTGCCGACCCTTTGGGCGTCCGCGCTCGACGAGACCAACCGCGGCATGCGCACGACGGAACTTAGGGGGCTCGATCGACAGAGCCTCGCCGTCACGCTGGGCACGAGCTTTGCTCGCCTCGAGCTGCTGACCGGCTACCAGCAGATCTTCCAACACGCGCGCTGGAGCTATCCCGCCAAAGGCCTGCAGGCCTTCGACGCGGCGCGTGCCTCTGTGTCCGGTGGCTCCGGGCCGCGGCAACAGCGGGTCGAGGTGGCCCGACCCGTATGAGCAGGCCAAGGCCGACCGGCAACAGGAGCAGGATCGACGACAGACCGAGGCGCTGGCTGCCCGTCCAGGCCGTGACGATGCCGACCAGCAGCGGGCCGACGAACACGGTGATCTTTCCCGACAGGGCGAACAGCCCGAAATACTGTGCCAGTCTCTCTGCAGGCGCCATCTGGCCCAGCATGCTGCGACTGGCGGCGAAGATCGGACCACCGGATGCGCCAAGCACGAACCCGAAGGCCAGAAACGCCATCTCGGCGGCCGAGCCGAACAGGGCCCGCCCCGGTCGAGGCGGTGCGACCTCGATCGAGAACAGCAAGCCATGCGGCGTCACCGACAGGATGCCGAGCATGGCCAGCGTGAACAGAGCGACCGCCGCGACGCACACCAACCATGATCCGAAGCGGCGATCCAGAAACGCGCCGAGGAAGGCGCCGGTGGCCGCGGCAATGACCAGCAGGACGCCATACAGGCCCACGGTCTGGACCGGCCAGTCGAACACCGCGGCCGCATAGATGCCGCCAAACGCGGCAGCCGCCGCCAAGCCGTCCTTGATCACCATGTTGGCGGCAAGGAAACAGATCAGCTGGCGGTGCTGTCGGATCTCGGCGACGGTGTTGCCGAGGCCTAGGATGGTATGGCCTGCGGCCACGGCATGACGGCTGCATCTTATCGTCGAGCGCGAATAACCGGTTTGCCGCCTGCTGCGACTTGCTGATCTGGACCTCGTCGACCACGCTCGCCGAAATCGGCGGCATGGACCAAGGAGGCACCCAGGGCGATCGCGCCCGCGCCGCAGGCAAGCAGTCTGATCATTCTCAACGCTCCCGGCATGATCGTTCGCAGGCTCTCATCCACTCCCAGAACCGCGGTGCACTGGCTATCCCAGAGGTTGATTATTCGTCAAGATTTTCTCTATCTACGCTTGATGTTGTCGTTGTCCCGCGTCCGTGATGGCGTGGCTCCACCCTGCAAACTGTCTGGATTGCCTAGTTGAATCGGCCTGGTAGCAGCAGTGAAGCATCGCGTCCAGCTCCGTTAATAAATAGGCATGCTATCAATCTTTAGGGGTTTTCGCCATCGATTTGACAGACATCGTGAACTCATAGGTGAAATGACTTGCGGACAATTTGTCGCATCAGAATGTTGCCTGTTGCCAATTTTGCGGACGGCCTTGCTGCCAGTAGAATAAAGGAATAACTCGGTGGCGAAATGCGCGCAAACGGTTCGGTCGCCGCAGCATGTGCAGAGTCGTCTGCGCAACGGGGTTTCTGTGGCTGGTGCTCGCCGGTCAGGCCCGCGCCGACATCAACCCTTGGGTGGCGAGCAATCTCTACGACCCGAGGAAGTGGGACACCGCCGGACCCTACACGGCGACGCCGTGGCTGCATCCGCCGACCTGGACACCCGGTCAGGAATGGGGCGTGTTTTCCGGCAGGTGGCGGACCACCGATGCCGTGACGGGAAGCTGGGGTGGCGCGCGCGACAGGCTGGTCGAGCAGGGCGTGCAGCTGCTCACCGCCTATTCCGAGCAGCTCGTGGCGAACCCGGTCGGCGGCGAGCGGCACGGTTCCGCCTGGAAGGGCAGCCTGGGCACCGGTCTGTTCCTCGACCTGCAGCGAATGATCGGCTGGGACCGGGCGTATTTCACTTCATCCTTCTCCTATGAGACGCCGGGCGACAATCTGTCCGCGGACGATATCGGCAATCAGTTCCCGGTACAGCTCAGCGCCGGCGACGATGGCGATTCGACCCAGCTCGTGCACCTGGCGTTCGGCAAGCAACTGTTCGACAACACCTCCGAGCTGGTCCTCGGCAGGATCATCACCGGCGAGGATTTCGCGACCCTGCAGCTGGCGTGCACCTCCCTCAACCAGGCGGTCTGCGGCAATCCGATCGCGGCTGCCCAGAGCATCACCTTCCCTACCTATCCCTTGGCGGCCTGGGGCGGTCGCTTCAAGGTCAAGCCCCGCGACAGCTGGTATGCCCAGGCCGGCGCCTATCTGGTCTATCCGGACCTGTTCGATGTCGGCGACCACGGCGTTGAGTTCGGCGCGCCGAGCGGCTCGGGCGTCCTGGCGCTCGGCGAGGTCGGCTATCTGGTCGGCAAGGATGGCGGCCAGAAGGGGCGGCCGGGCCAGTACAAGATCGGCGCCTACTACGACACCGAGCGGCTGACCGACCTCGATTCCGGTAAGAGCGAGCGCGGCACCTGGGGCGTCTACGCCATGGGCCAGCAGATGCTCTACAGCGAGAACGACCAATACGATGAGGGCCTGTCGAGCTTCCTGTCGCTTGAGCTACGCGCCGCCGGACGTCAACCAGCTGCAGTTCATGGTGGCCGGCGGGCTCAGCTATCAGGGGCTGATCCCGAGCCGCCCCGACGATTCGCTGTCCTTCATCGGCGCCTACGGCCTGTTCAGCGACGACCTGCCGGGCCAGGACGGCGAGACCCTGCTCGAGCTGAACTACCGCGCCCAGATCGCGCCCTGGATCTACGTCCAGCCGGACATGCAGGTCATCATCGACCCGGACGGCCGTTCCGACATCGACGATGCGCTGGTCCTGGGGTTCGCGTTCGGCGTCTCGTTCTGAGGCGCGGCCATGGTCAGCCCTCTGGGCCGGACCCCTGCGGCGTCACAGAACCTTGTACATGATCGTGGTCGAATTCGAGCCGGTCCTCGAACGGGTCGAGGCAATAGCCCGGGATCACCCCTACCGTCCTGTAGCCCAACGATGCGTAAAGCGGCTCGGCGTGGTCGCCGGTCCGCGTGTCGAGCGTGAGCAGGCTTCGGCCCAGCTCGCGTGCCAGCTGCTCGAGCTCCGCCATCAGTGCGCGCGCAATGCCCCGGCGGCGGACATCGGGATGGACCAGCAGCTTGGAGACCTCCGCCCGATGGGGCTGGTTGGGCAGGGTGTCGTAGCCCAGCTGCACCGTGCCCACGATCCGTCCGCCTTGCTGCGCGACCAGCACGGCCCGTCCGCCGCTGCGCACCGCGGGCAGCACCCTTCGGGTCCAGAACGCCTCGCCCTCGTCTTCCGTGTGCGGCAGCACGAAGCCGACGCTCGCCCCGGCATGGACGCAGGCGTGCAGCAGCGCGCCCAGCTCGCGGACACGGCTTGCGATGTCGTCGGCCGAAAGCATCGAGATGGTGGTCGGGGCCTCGCTGGCCATGCCGCTGCCTCACACCATGAAGAGAAGGTATCGGGCCGGGGTTTGTCGGGGCGTGGCGAAGGCGCTGGGGCCGAACAGCTGGTAGCGCAGGCAGTCGCCGGGCCGCAGATCGTAGCAATGCCCATCGACCGTGACTTCCAGCTTGCCCTCGATCAGCAGCAGATGATGCTCGAGGCCCTGCCTGGGCGGACGGTCGTAGGTGATGTGCGCACCCGGCCCGAGCGCGCCCTCGATGGCCTCGCCGGCCAGGGTCTGAGCGGGTGGCGATACCGAGCGCCGCCGGAAACCGTTCTTGGGATCGGTCCAGACCGGCTGCGCGTCGCGCCGGACCAGCGGCGCAAAGTCGTCCTCGACCATCAGCATCAGTCGCGACATGGTGAGGTCGTAGGCCGCGCACAGCCTGCCGAGCACGCTCGCCGTTGCGCTCACCTCGGCGTTCTCGAGGCGGGACAGCGTGGCGCGGCTCACCTTGCTGCGCCGGGCAAGCTCGTCCAGCGACCAGCTGCGCTCGGTGCGCAGCCCCCGGAGGCGCTGCGCGATGCGCCGGTCGATCGAGCCGCCATCCTCGTGTGAGGTTTCCATATATGAGAATTTATCTCAAATATGGCAAACTGTCCAGGCGAGCCGATGGCCCCTTCGAGTCTGCCACGGGGCCGAAGACGGCGCCGCTACCTGATCGCGAACATCTCGGTCAGGACCGCCGCAACCTCAAGCACGGTGGCGTCCTCCACACGCCCGATCCCTCGAACCAGGCGGGACTTGTCGATGGTGCGGATCTGATCGAGCACCACCTGGCCCTTCTTGCGCGCAAACCTCAGATCAACACTGCTCGGATAGCCCCCGCTATGGTTGTCATCATCGGCGCGATGACGGACCTGGGGACGTGTCGCCCGAGACCTTGGAGAGTCTCGAACGCTGCTTGCGGACCCGCCGGTCAACCGTTACCACAGCCGCACACCGAAAAGAGAGGTCTGCCTGCATGAGCCCAGCACCGATCCGACGTGCGCTGCTTTCCGTCTGGGACAAGACCGGGCTGGTTCCGTTTGCGCGCGGGCTGGCCGAGGCGGAGGTCGAGCTGATCTCGACCGGCGGCACGGCGAAGGCGTTGCGCGAGGCGGGACTGACCGTGGTCGACGTCGCCACGGTGACCGGCGCGCCCGGCATCCTCGATGGCCGGGTCAAGACCCTGCATCCTGCCGTGCATGGCGGCATTCTGGCGCGCCGCGATCTCGAGGCGCACATGGCGACGATCGCCGCCCTGGGGGTCCCGCCGATCGACCTGGTGGTGGTCAACCTTTACCCGTTCGAAGCCACGATCGAGGGCGACGCGGCCTATGGCGAGGCGGTCGAGATGATCGACATCGGCGGGCCGGCGATGATCCGCGCCGCCGCCAAGAACCATGCGAGCGTCACCGTGGTGACCTCGCCCGAGGACTACCAGGCGGTGCTCGCTGCCCTGCGCGCCGAGGGCGAGGTGCCGGGCGCGTTGCGCCAGCAGCTGGCAGCCAAGGCCTTTGCCCGTACCGCCGCCTATGATGGCGCGATCGCGCGCTGGTTCGCGCAGGAGCTGGGCGAGCCCATGCCCGAGCAGCTGGCGATCACGGCGACCCGTCGCCAGCGGCTGCGCTACGGCGAGAACCCGCATCAGCAGGCCGCCTTCTACGTGACCGACCAAAAGCGCGGGATCGGCGCCGCCGAGCAGGTCCAGGGCAAGGAGCTGAGCTACAACAACCTGGCCGATGCCGATGCCGCGCTCGAGCTGGTCGGCGAGTTTTCTGAGCCGGCGGTGGCGATCATCAAGCACGCCAATCCGTGCGGGGTAGCGATCGCCGATGATCTCGGCCAGGCCCATGCCAAGGCGCTGGCCTGCGATCCGATCAGCGCCTATGGCGGCATCGTCGCGCTCAATCGCACCCTGGACGTGGCGACCGCCGAGCAGATCACCAGGCTGTTCACCGAGGTGGTGATCGCGCCGGACGCCGAGCCGGATGCCCGCGCGCTGCTGGCGGCCAAGCCCAACCTGCGGCTGCTGCTGACCGGGTCCCTCGAGGCGCCGGACGGGCTGATGCTGCGCTCGGTCGCGGGCGGCCTCCTGGTGCAGGAGCGCGACGCCGCCGGTATGGACGATCTGGAGCTGAAGGTGGTGACCGAGCGGGCGCCGTCGCCGGCGGAGCTTGCCGACCTGCGCTTTGCCTTCGCGGTCTGCAAGCATGTCAAGTCGAACGCGATCGTGTTCGCCAAAGGCGGCGCCACGGTCGGCATCGGCGCGGGCCAGATGAGCCGGCTGGACAGCGTTGCGATCGCCGTGAGCAAGGCAGCGCAGGCGGCGGGCGGGGCCGAGCCCGGAACCGTAGGCAGCGTGGTCGCGTCGGACGCCTTCTTTCCGTTTGCCGACGGGCTCGAGGCGGCGCTTGCGGCCGGGGCGACCGCCGCCATCCAGCCGGGCGGCAGCATGCGCGATCCCGAGGTGATCGCGGCCGCCGATCGGGCCGGCGCCGCGATGGTGCTCACCGGCCGCCGGCACTTCCGGCATTAGTGCAGCGAGGCAAACAGAAAAGTCGATCTGATTGCCGGCCAGCGCTGCACTATCTCATTGGAATCTAGTGCTCTCTGCGAGCAGACAGATGAATTCATCTGTCTGCTCCAGAGCACTAGAGCCGATCCCGGCCTCGCCGTGAGAGCCCGCTAGAGACAGAGGAGCGCGAGGGCGTCAGCCGAGCGACGGTCTGGTCTTCTCCACGCTCGGCCGGGTGCGGACCTTGTCCCACCAGCGCTGCAGATTGGGCGCCTTGGCGAGCAGCGTCTGCCCCTCCGGCGTCTGCGCGATGTAGTCGTAGACTGGGATCAGCAGCAGGTCGGCGAGGCTGAGCCGATCGCCGGCCAGGTAGTCGTTGCCGTCGATCAGCTTCTCGAGCGCCGCAACCGAGGTCTCGGCCTGGGGGATTGCCGCGGCGATCGCGTCCTCGTCGGCCGTGTTGCCCACCATCGGCATGACCGCGCGCTGGATGAAGATCTGCCCGATCATGGCCGGATAGGCGTAGCCGCCGACGATATTGAGCGCCTGGGTCATGCGGGCCCGACCGACGACATCCGCAGGCACCAGGTCATCGCCCTGGAACGCCTCGTTGATGTAGCGGATGATGGCATCGGTCTCGTACAGCTCGAGGCCGTCGTGCTCGAAGGCGGGAACCTTGCCGAAGGGTTGCCGGGCACGGTGCTCGGGCGTGTTGTTGGCACCCGACAGGATATCGACCTCGACCAGATCGTAGTCCGCCCCCTTCTCCTCGAGCGCCATTCGGCAGGTGCGGGCATAGGTGCTGTAGGCAGGTCCATAGATCACGGGCTTGGCCATGGCGGTTCTCCCTCGTGACTTGTGATGCTTCTTCTAACCAGCGACCTTGCAGCCGACCTCGATCGCGGGCGGCTGGCGCAGCGTCTGGTAGACCACGCAGTAGCGCTCGGTGAGCTTCATCAGGCTGGCCAGCTGCTCCTCGCTGGCATCGGTGTCGAGCTCGAAGCGCAGGCGAATGTCCTTGAAGCCGACCGGCGCGTCCTTGGCGACGCCGAGCGTGCCCCGGAAATCCAGATCGCCCTCGGCAAAGACGCGGCCGGAGCGCACCGGAATCTCCAGGGCGGTCGCGACCGCGTTCATGGTGACGCCGGCGCAGGCGACCAGCGCCTCGAGCAGCATGTCGCCGGAGCAGGCGTGCAGGCCGCTGCCGCCGGTCGCCGGATGCAGCCCGGCATCGACCAGGGCGCGCCCCGTCTGCACCGAGCAGGTCACGCCCTCGCCGAGCGCGCCCTCGGCCTTGAGCGTGATCACCGCGGCGTTCGGTTCGTCCCGGTAGCGCTGCTTGTGCGGCGCCTGCAGCTGCTTGAGCTCGGTTGCGTCCACGACGTGCTCCCTCGATCTCGCCATCGCTCCGCACCGCTTGTAGACGAGATGCCGCGAAAGGGCACCACCTGGAAAGCGTCGTGGCGGATCCGTAAGATCACGATTGCGAGCGGACCATCGCCAGGCGCGGCACCAGCACGATGATCGCCGCCAGCGTCTGGATGCCAAGACAGGCCACTAGGGGCATGGGGTAGCTGCCTGTAGGCCTGCCGCAGCGCGCCGAGCAGCGCCGGTCCGAAGGCGAAGGTGAACTGATTGACCGCCGTTGCGAGACTGATGACGCGTGCGAAATCCTCCTTTCGGAACTCCTGCTGAACGATCAGGCCCGGCAGCGAGATCATGTTGCCGACGCCGAGCCCGAACAGCGCGGAACCGAGATAGAGCATCGGCGCCGAGCGCGCGCCAGCCAGGATGTAGAGCGCCACCACCTGCACCAGAAAATTCGCACAGGCCACCATCCTGCGGTCGACCCGGTCGACGAAGGCGCCGGTCGCAAGGCGGCCGATGATGGCCGCGGAGGTCGTAAGGCTCACCGCCCAGCCGGCGGCCATGCTCCCCATCAGGGGCGACAGATAGGCCACCTGATGGGTCAGAAACCCGACCTGCGCGGTGAACCCGAGCGCGAATGGGATCGATATCGTCAGGAAGCGGCTGTCGCGCAGCGCGAAGCCCGGGCGCCACGGCAGGGCGGGCGGCGAATCCATGTCTGCGCCGGGGCCGGACGTGGAGACCGCAGGACCATCGCCACGGCCGGAAGGAGCATGACCAGCATCAGGACGGCTGCGGACCACAGTGCGGGGCCGAAACCGAGCCGGCTGATGAGCAGGATGAGGAGAGGTGCGATCACGACGCCGTCAGCGCTGGCACCGTTCAGCGCGAGGCTGATGGCGAGCCCGCGCCGCCGCTCGAACCAGGGGGCGACGACGATGTTGACGGCGGCGCCGCTCATCGCCGCCCAGCCCACGGACATCATGGCGAACGCCGCATAGACCTGCCACGGCTCGGTGATCAGCGTGAGCAACGTGATGCCGCCGGCCATCGCCGCAGCGCCAGCGGCCACGACGCGCCGTGCGCCGAACCGCTCGAAGATGCCGCCGGCGAACAGGATCAGCGTCGCGCCGATCAGATAATAGATCGTGATGGCGGAAGAGATCTCGGCCGCGCGCCAGCCATGACCCTCCTGCAGCACCATGAGATAGATGCCCGGCCCGTAGAACCCGAGGCCCCAGCCGAACAGCGCGATCAGGAAGGCCGCCGCGACCACCAGCCAGCCATGGTACAGGCGGCTCGAGACGGCTGGCCTGGGCTTGTCAGAAGATCTGGTGGTGAGGCGGGGCAAAGCGGGTCGGACTGCGATTCTTGAGAACGGCAGCCTGACCGCGTCGCGCGCTCGCCGCTGGCCGTTTTCGGACCCGGTCGACGGTCGGAACCCGAATTCGGCTACCCGAGCCGCTTTCGACCGGCGCTCGCTCGCGCCGAACCCGCTGTTTGCCGAAAAGTACACTTGCCTGTGAAGGAGATCACAAACGGAAACAGGCGTGGCGCAATATAACTACAAAGAGAGCAATACAGCTCCTGGTTCATTCAAAAGGAGGCTCAGCCATGCGCTGGATGTTCGCGGTTCTCCTGGCCCTCACCCTGATCGGCATCACCACCGCCAGCCACGCCTGCCCGCAGGGCTACGTCGACTGCGGCCGCGGCGTGTGCTGCCCCCAATAACCCAGGGTTCGCCCGGCGATCGGCCGCGGTGGCCGGGCGCGGAGTCACGATCATGCTGAAAAAGGTTCTCATCGGCGCCTCTGCACTGGCTGTCTTGCTCGTCACCTTGACCCTGGTCGTGCTGCTCGGCACGGTGACCGATGCCGACGCCGTCGGCTATTCGGACTGGGTCGATGCCACCAAGGTCACCGACCCGCTGCCCGGCCAGCTCTACGCGGTCTCCCTCGACGGCCAGATCGAGGGGCAGCTGTGTCCGCTCAACGAGGACGACTTCAACATCAGCAGCGACGCGCTGCCGGGCCGCACCTTCATCAATCGTCTGGGCGAGACGGTGCCGGTGGTGCTCTGGATCGCCAAGGTCTACTTCCAGACGGGATCGTCGGACGAGCAGAAGTTCGACATCGGCTATCGTCTGGACTGGCCCCGCCTCGAGCGCGAGTTCGCGCCGTTGAGTGCGCTCTCGGTCGGGCTCAAGCGCATCCTGCACGAGCGCGACATGGAGCAGATCAAGCGGTATGCGTCGGACGACCAGATCGCCGACCTCAACCGGCTCGAGGGCTGCGCCAACGCGATCGTGCAGACCTTCAGCTACGGCCTCGATGTCTGCCAGCTGAGCGAGGTCATCAAAGAGAATACCGGCCGCGTGCTGGCGGTTCGGTTCGGCGCGCATTGTCTTGCGCTCGATCCGGACGGCGGGCCTCGTCCCCTCCCGGAGCTCGAGGCGAGCTCCTTCTGGACCAGCGTCAAGCTCGGCATCGGTCTGGTCGATCAGCTTCGATCGTCGTCGTTGGTCGCCGGCAGGGTGCCCGGCTGACCGACGCGAAGGGGTGCCGGTGGCACTCCTCCTCGTTGCGATGCAGACGGGCGCCGGCCTATGGCGACTCGCCACCGCCCGAGGCGATGCCGCCTGCACCCATCACACCGGCCGGCGCTCTACTGCGCTGCGGCTCGAGCGTCTGGGCGAACAGGGTGGTGCCCTCCAGGTCCTTCAGGCTCACGGTCATGACGTCGGCCTCGTCGATGTCGACCTGGCCGAAGAACTGCAGCCCTGCCGAGGGCGGCAGATTGGCCTGCCCCTCGGGCGGGGCTTTGACGTACATCAGTTGCGGCCCGAAGGTGTTGTCGAGCTCGCCCGGGCCGAAGGTGCCGGCATTGAGCGGCCCCGACACGAACTCCCAGAACGGCGCGAACTCCTGGAACTGCGCCTGGTCGGGGTCATAGTAGTGGGCCGCCGTGTAATGCACGTCGGCGGTCAGCCAGACCACGTTCTGGATGTCGTTGTCGCGGATGAAGCGCAACAGGTTCGCCATCTCCAGCTCGCGCCCGAGGGCCGGGCCGTCGCCATTGGCGAGGTTCTCGAAGGCCTGCTCGCCGTCGCGCACCAAAATGCCGATCGGCATGTCGGCGGCGATCACCTTCCAGGTGGCATCGGAGGCCAGCAGCGCCTGCTTGAGCCAGCGGAGCTGCCCGGCACCGAGAAAGGCGGTCTCGGCTCCCGCCTGCTCCTGCCGATTGGCGGTGTTGGGACCGCGATAGCTGCGCATGTCGAGCCGGAAGACGTCGAGCGAGGGCCCGTAGCCGAACCTCCGGTAGAGCTGCGGCCAAGCGGTCTGATCCCAACGAACCGGCATGTATTCCTGGAAGGCGCGAGCGGTGCGCGCGCTCAGCAGCGCGGCGCTGGTCACCTTGTAGGGGCTCTTCGAGGGGTCCTGCGAAAAATCCTCGGTCGGGTACCAGTTGTTGGCCGTCTCGTGGTCGTCCCATTGGGCGAACATCGGCACCTGCGCGTTGAAGCGCCGCAGGTTCTCATCCAGGAGGTTGTAGGCGTAGTTGCCGCGAAATTCCTGCAGGGTCTCGGCAACCTTGGACTTGGCCTCGGTCGTGATGTTCTTCCAGACGCCGCCGTTCGGCATCGCCTGCTCGGCCGCGATCGGGCCGTCGGCATAGATCGTGTCGCCCGAATGGATGAAGAAGTCGGGGTTCACCTGACGCATGGCCTCGAAGATCTTCAGACCGCCCCAATCGGGGTTGATGCCCCAGCCCTGGCCGCAGACATCGCCCGACCAGACGAAGCGGATCGGCCGACCCGCGGCCGGCGGCGTCCGGAAGCTGCCGACCATCGGCTCGCTCATGAGCTTGGCATCGGCGAGGTCGACCATGGTGACCCGGTAGACGATCTGCTGGCCCCGGGGCAGGCCACCGAGATCCAGCTTGGCGGTGAGATCGGTATCCTCGAGCGCCGCCGGACCGACCAGGGTCCTGGCGTCGGCGAAGCTGTCGCTGGTCGCCCACTCGACCACCATGCGCGCCGGCCGGTCGGCGCGCGCCCACAGGATCGCGCGATCGCCGAGAAGATCACCGCTCTGCACGCCGTAAGGCAGCTGCGGTCGCGCCCGCTCGCTGGTGATCACCGCCGGCCCGGCCTGCTGGCCGAACGCGCGCAGCGGCAGCACGCCGGCCGCCAGCCCCCCGGCCGCAAGCGCCGAGCGCTGCAGCAGATCGCGCCGGGTCACGGGACGGATCAAAGCCATGGACAACACTCCCTATCCGATAGGCCACGAACTTGCTGTAGGGCGGTTCTATGATCGTAATAAGACAGAATTTAACGGCTTTGATCCCACCATCGATCATATTCGCGCTGCAACGCGTCCCCGGCCGCGTCGGCGCCGGCGAGCAGCGGCACATCGGTCCGCGCCAGCAGGCGCTGCTCGGTCGCAGCCTGCGGCTCGATCGCGCCATCGGGCAGGATGTGTCGGATGTCCAGATCCAACGGCGCCAGATAGCGGCAGATCAGGTGCAGGCGGTGGCAGTCGATCGGATCGCGCTCGCGGCAGAGCAGGGCGACACGGGCTTCGGCGCTGGCGGCCAGCAGCCGCTCGATGCCGTCCAAAAACGCCGGCTGGCGGATGCGCCCGGCATAGTCGAGCCGCGCCGCCGCGACGTCGCCTCGCGGCGGCTTGCCGCCGAGCCCCTCTCCCAAAAACAGATAGCCGATCCCCTCACCGGCTAGGATCGAGTTCGAGCGCCTGCTTGCGGAACTGCGGCACGAAGCGGGAGTAAGGACGCGTCCGGACGTCGGCCACCACATCGACCCGGTGCCGCGCAAGCAGCCCGAGAAAATGCTCGGTCGGGTGGTTGGAATGCCCGATCGTGAACAGGGGCCGCTGGTCGGTGCTCAATCGTCCATCCGTTTCGGCAGTCTGAGGCGGATGCCAGCCTAAGGCATCGACCGGGCGTGACCAAGCCATCGCGTTGCGAGCAATATAGGAATTTGATCTTGCATGATTCGCGCAATCGGCGTATTCAACCTGGGATTGGATTCAGGGACTGCCCGTTACACCAGCGACGCTGGCGGACCGAGCCCCGACACAAAGGACGCCTGGATGTCAGACGACGACGAGACGGAATATTCCTATTGCTCCGTGCCCGACGTGCCCGGGCGGACCCTCCAGCCCAACGTGACGCCCGGTCGGGCCAGGCTGATCCAGGTGCTCGACAACAAATGGGTGAACGGGACCAGGCTGCATTACTACTTCTTCGACCGGCAGACCGACGGCGAACGGGTGTTCTTCTCCAACGGCACCAGCGAGTGGCGGCCGTGGACGACCAGTGATGCCGAGAAGCATGTGGTGCGACAGGCCTTCCGGAAGTGGAAGGATGTCGGGATCGGGCTCGAGTTCGAGGAGGTGAGCACACGCGACGACGCCGAGATCCGTATCGGCTTCATGCGCGGCGACGGCGCCTGGTCCTATATCGGCCGCGGCGTGCTCAACATCGGCGCCAACCAGCGGACCATGAACTTCGGCTGGGATCTCACGCGCCGGGCGCAAGAGATCGACACCGCCATCCACGAGATCGGCCACACGCTCGGCTTCCCGCACGAGCATCAGAACCCCAATGCCGGCATCGTCTGGGACGAGGAGGCGGTCTATGCCGCGCTCGGCGGGCCGCCCAACAACTGGGACCGTGCCACCACCTTCCACAACATCATCCGCAAGATCCGGCCGGACACCGTGCAGGGCTCGAACTGGGACCCGAACTCGATCATGCACTACCCGTTCGAGGCGGGCCTGATCTCGGCGCCCGCCGACTATCGCAACGGGCTCGAGCCTGCACCAGGGCTGTCCGAGCGCGACAAGACCTGGGTCAGGACCTTCTATCCCGGCCTGACCGCAGACGATTACAGCGAGCTCAGGCTGCTCGAGAGCGTGACCTTGAACATCGCCCCCGGCGGCCAGAGCAACTTCGTGATCCGGCCGACCGCGACGCGCAGATACGAGATCCGCACCTTCGGCGCGTCGGACACGGTGATCGTCCTGTTTGAGGACGACAACGGCGAGCTGCGCTACCTGGCCGGCGACGATGACAGCGGCGAGGACTACAACGCGCGCCTGCAGGTCAAGCTGTTCAAGGGCCGCCGATACGTGCTGCGGGTCCGCCTTTACCACGAGGAGCGTGCCGGCCAGACCGCCGTCATGATGTGGTAGCTCGCGCCAAAGGCGGCTGGTGACCTAAGCCTCCGGGCGTCACGGCGCTCGGAGGCCCCTGCCCCGCCACCTCGCTCTCAAAGCACCGCCTCGATCAGGAACGGCCCGGGCGTCGCGAGCCCGTGCGCGAGCAGGCGGGCGAACTGCCCGGCATCGTCGGTCGCGACGGCTTCCACGCCGAGACCCTTGGCCAGCGCGGGCCAGTCGAGCGCAGGCCGATCGAGGCTCATCATGTCGCGGCCGACCGGCCCCGGCTGCTCGACCCCGACATTGCGCATCTCGCCCTGGAGGATCGCGTAGCTGCGATTGGACAGGATCACCGTGGTCACGTTCAGGCCCTCGCGCGCCTGGGTCCACAGCGCCTGCAGGGTGTACATGGCGCTGCCGTCGGCCTCGAGACAGACCACCGGCCGATCCGGACAGGCGGTCGCGGCACCGGTCGCCAGCGGCAGGCCGCAGCCGATCGCACCGCCGGTCACCTGCAGCCAGCTGTGCGGCCTGGCATGAATGGTCGACGGGAAGAAGCTGCGCCCCACGCTCACCGATTCGTCGGCGACGATCGCGCCCTCGGGCAGCGCATTGCCGAGCGCCGCCGCGATCTTGTCGCCATCCAGACGCCCGGTCGGCGCTGGCGGCGGGTCGAAGCTGGCGACCGTCGGTGTTTCACCGCGTGCGCCGAGCCGATCGGCCAGCCGTTCCAGGGCATCGACCAGGTCGTCCTGTGGCCGCGCCAGGGTGTGGACCTTGGCGTGCGCCGGCGAGAGCAGGCTGGGCTTGCCGGGATAGGCGAAGAACGCGGTCGGCTCGCGGCTGCCGACCAGGATCACGTGCTCGAAAGGCGCCAGCTGGTCGAGCGCCTGGTCGACCGGATAGCGCAGGCGATCGACCGGCACGCGGCCCGCGCCGCGCTCGACCCGACGGTTGCTGCCCTGGGCGAGCAAAGTGGCGCCGGTCGCCGCGGCGATCCGGCCGGCAGCAACCAGGCCCTGCTCGCTGAGCGCAGCCCCGGTCATGAACAGCACGCTCGGCTCGCCCCGGCGCAGCACCTCGGCGATCGCCGCCAGCTGCTGGTCGGGCACCGTGGCGGGCGGGATCACCTCAGGCAGCTCGTTGACCGGAATGCCGCCCTCGCTCCAGGCGGCATCGGCCGGCAGGATCAAGGTCGCGATCTTGCCGGGCGCGCTGCGGGCCGCGCCGATCGCCCGTGCGGTGTCGCGACCGACATCGGCCGCGGTCGCGATGGAGTGCACCCAGTCGGAGAACGGCGCCGCCACCGCCTCGATGTCGGTCTCGAGCGGCGACTGCAGGCCCTGATGGGCGGTGCCGTGCTCGCCGACGATGTTGACCATCGGGCTGCGCGCCCGCCTGGCGTTGTGGATGTTGGCGAGGCCGTTGGCCAGACCGGGCCCGAGGTGAAGCAGGGTTGCCGCCGGCTTGCCGGCCATGCGCGCATAGCCGTCGGCAGCACCGGTGACCACGCCCTCGAACAGCCCCAGCACACAGCGCGGACCGCCACCCTGGTCGAGCGCCGCCAGGAGATGCATCTCGGAGGTGCCGGGATTGGCAAAGCAGACCTCGACCCCACAGGCGGTGAGCGTCCTCACCAGGCTTTCGGCACCGTTCATTGAAGCTCCCCCCATGCGGCCCGCACAGGGCCTTCTGGCAGATTTTATGCCGCTCGCGGACTCTATGCCGTTCGGAGACTAGGATGGCGCATGAGCGCGAGCAGAATGCCGCCGACGATGAAGAACGCCAGAATTGTCGCCATGCCGACACGCTGGCTGCTGGTCCAGTACGTCACCGTACCGAGGATGAAGGGCCCGAGGAAGGCCGTGGCCTTACCGGACAAAGCGTACAGGCCGAACATCTCGGCCCGCATGTCGTCCGGCGCGATTCGGGCCATCAGCGAGCGGCTCGCGGCCTGGGCCGGACCGACGAAAAGGCCGAGCAGCCCGCCTGCGATCCAGAACAGGGTGACGTCGTGCACCGAGATCGCGACGGCGCCAGTCACGGTCAGGCCGGCGAGCGCGATCAGGATGGTCGGCTTGGCGCCGATCCAGTCGTCGACCCAGGCAAAGCCGAGCGCGCCGATGCCGGCGGTGACGTTGAGCAGAATGCCGAACTTGATCACCTCGGCCATGGCCATGCCGAAGGTGCCGGCCGCGAAGATGCCGCCGAACGCGAACAGCGTGTTCAGCCCGTCCGTGTAGATCATGCGTGCGACCAGAAACAGCGCGGTCTGGCGGTGGTCCCACAGATTCTTGAAGGTGGCGTGCAGCGTCTTCAGGCCTCGGCGCACCGCCACCGCGACCGGCACGCCGGTGCTCTTGGTGTCCGGCGTGAACAGCACGATCGGGGCGCTGAGCACCAGCATCCACAGGGCGACCAGCGGGCCCACGATCCGGACCTGCTCGGCGCTCGTCTTGTCGAGGCCGAACAGGGGCGTCGGTGCCTGGACGAAGGCGAACAGGGCGATGATCAGGCAGGTCAGGCCGCCGATATAGCCAGCCCCCCAGCCCCAGCCGGACAGGCGGCCCATGTGGTCTTCGTCGACCAGCTCGGGCAGCATCGCGTTGTAGAAGACCGCGGCGACCTCGAAGGCGATGTTGGTCAAGATCACGACGGTCAGCGTATAGGTGATGAAGCTTTGGTGCGGCTGCGAGAACCACAGCAACGCGCTGCCGAGGATGGTCAGCAGGGTGAATACCACCAGCCAGGGCTTGCGCCGGCCGCCGATGTCCGCGATCGCACCGAAGATCGGGCTCACCACGGCGACGGTCAGGGCGCTCACGGTCATCGCCCAGCCCCAGTCGGCGGTGCCGTCGACCGGGTTGCGGGCGATCCCCTCGCTGAAATAGGTGGCGAACACGAAGGTCACGATCACCGCCGAGAAGGCGGAGTTGCCACAGTCGTAGAGGGCCCAGGATACCTTCGCGAGGCGCGACGCGGGAGCGGTCATGCCGGGGGTATGCCCGCGCGGCCCCGAATCCACAAGCGTTTCGCCGCCATCCTCATGCCGGCGCACGGCTCGCCGTCGCCGGCGCGCATTCCTCCGCCGTCTCGATCTGTACCGTGGCATGCTCGATGCCGAACCGCTCGGCAAGCGCGCGCTGGATCGCCGCGAGCGCTGCCTGCTGGTCGACGCCCGGCGCCACGCGGGCGTGCAGGGTGACCAGCGGACGCTCCAGGGTCAGCATCCAGGCATGGACATGGTGGACGTCGCGCACGGCCGGCACCGCCGCCACCAGGGCGTCGCGCAGCTCGGCCTCGTCCAGCCACTCGGGCGCACCCTCGAGCAGGATGTGGCCGGCCTTGTGCAGCAGAACCCAGCCGCTGCGCAGGATCAGCGCGGCGACCAGGAGCGAGAGCAGCGGATCGACCGGCATCCAGCCGGTAAAGCTGATCACCAGCGCGGCAACGATGGCGGCGACCGAGCCCAGGATGTCGGCGAGCACATGCAGGGCGGCGCCGCGCAGGTTCAGGTTCTTGCGGTCGCCACCGTGCAGGATCGCGAAGACCAGGAGGTTGACCACCAGGCCGACCACCGCGACCGTCAGCATCAGGCCGCCCAGGACGTGGACCGGCGCGAACAGCCGGCTGATCGCCTCGATGGCGATCCAACCGACGATCAGCACCAGCGTCAGCCCGTTGACGAACGCCGCCAGCACCTGGGAGCGATGGTAGCCGTAGGTCCTGCGCGCATCGTGCGGCCAGCGGCCGACCCGGAAGGCGATGAACGCCAGGCCTAGCGAGAACGTGTCGGTCAGCATGTGGCCGGCATCGGCGAGCAGGGCGAGCGAGCCCGCAGCAAGGCCGCCGACCACCTCGACCACCATGAAACTGCCCGTCAGCAGCAACGCGAGCAGCACCCGCCGCTCGTTGTCGGTGTGGCCGTGCTGATGGCTGTGTCCGTGCTGGTGGGCCATGCGCCTGTTCGGGGTTGGATCGGCGCGGACGATCGGACCGGCACCTGCGCGAGGAGGTAGCATTCGAGCAACCGCCTCGCCAGCCCGGCCGCGCCGCGCTAGATAGAGAGCCTCATGCAAGAGCGAGGAGCCCACAGCATGGCAGCACAACCTCCGATCTGCAATTTCGGCGAGCCGGCCAAGCCCTTCGACCTGCCGGCCACCGACGGCAAACGGTACACGCTCGAGAGCGCGCGCGGTCCCAAGGGCCTGCTGGTGATCTTCATGTGCAACCATTGCCCGTATGTGAAGGCCGTGCTCGATCGCATGGTGCGCGATGCCAGCGAGCTGCGGAGCCACGGCATCGGGGTGATCGCGATCAGCGCCAACGATCCCGAGCAGTATCCGGCCGACAGCTTCGACAACATGAAACGCTTGGCGGAGGAGAAGAAGTTTCCCTTCCCTTACGCGTTCGACGAGTCGCAGGACGTCGCCCGGGCCTATGACGCGGTCTGCACCCCGGACTTCTTCGGCTACAACAAGGACCTGCAGCTGCAATATCGCGGCCGGCTGGACGCGTCCAAGACCACGCCCGTGCCGGGCGCGATCCGCGAGCTGTACGAGGCGATGGTCCAGGTCGCCGAGACCGGCCGCGGGCCCGAGGACCAGATCCCGAGCATGGGCTGCTCGATCAAGTGGAGGGCGGCTGCCTGAGCCGCCGGTCCGGGCGGTCGGCGGTCATCGGGCGCGCGCGAGCGCCAGCCACACGCCACCGCCGATCAGGCACAGTCCGCTCGCCCTGGATATGCGCCGGATGTGCCGGCGCGCGAGCAGTGTCCCGGCGCGTCCGGTCAGGACCGCGTAGCCGCCGTCGGAGATCGTCGCGACCGCCATCGCCGTAACGCCGAGCAGGGCCACCTGCGCGACCGGGTCACCGCGCGGATCGACGAACTGGGGGATGAAGGCGCCGAAGAACAGCAGCACCTTCGGATTGCTGAGCATCACGAAAAAGCCCTGCAGAAAGAAGCCGCCGCGGGGCGGCGCAGTGCCGCCGGGGCGGTCGAGGCCGCCCGAGGAGCGCAGCAGCCGCCAGCCGAGCCAGACCAGATAGGCGGCACCGGCGAGGCGCAGCCAGTCGAACCACCAGCCCATCGTCTCGATCACCGAGGCGAGTCCGACCAGGAGGACGCCGAGCAGCAGCGCCAGCGCGAGCTGCGCGCCGGCCACATTGAGCAGGCCCGCCCGCGACCCGTAGGTCAGGCTGTTGGCGACGATCAGGGTTACGGTCGGACCCGGCACGACGGCCGCCAGGAAGCAGGCGATCACTAGGCGAGATAGAGTTCCGGAGACATCGCGATCCTCTGGGCGGCTCGAGCGCGCCGGTCATGCTAGACCGGGCCGGCGCCATTCCGTCCAGAGCCTCGATGGCGCGGCGCTTCGCAGGCCCTTGCCGACGTGCGATGCTGGACGTTCGCGACCAGCGCGGAGCGGATCACGCCATGGCATACCAGTCCCTGCGGGACTTCATCGAGCGGCTGGAGAATGCGGGCCGTCTGGTCCGGGTCGGCGCCGAGGTCTCGCCGCGGCTCGAGATCACCGAGATCCATACCAGGCTGCTCGCCGAGCGGGGCCCGGCCGTGCTGTTCGAGAACGTGGCCGGCAGCACCATGCCGGTGCTGACCAATCTGTTCGGCACCGTCGAGCGGGTCGCCTGGGGCATGGGCCGCGAGCCGCACGAGCTGCGCCAGCTGGGCGAGCTGCTGGCGTTCCTCCGGCAGCCCGAGCCGCCGGGCGGCTGGCGCGAGGCGGTCGGCATGGTGCCGCTGCTGCGCGCGGCGCTGGCGATGAAGCCGAGGACGGTCGCCCGCGCGCCGTGCCAGGAAGTGGTGCTGCGGGGCGACGAGATCGACCTCGGCCTGCTGCCGATTCAGACCTGCTGGCCGGGCGAGCCCGCGCCGCTGATCACCTGGCCCCTGGTGGTCACCAAAGGGCCCGGCGACGATCGCGCCGACGTCTTCAATCTCGGCATCTACCGCATGCAGGTGACGGGTCGGAACACCACGCTGATGCGCTGGCTGCGCCATCGCGGCGGCGCGCAGCACCATCGTCGCTGGCAGGAGAAGCGTAGCGATCCCCTGCCGGCGGCCGCGGTGATCGGCGCCGATCCGGGCACCATCCTGGCGGCCGTGACGCCGGTGCCGGACACCATGTCGGAGTACCAGTTCGCGGGCCTGCTGCGCGGCCAGAAGGTCGAGCTGGTCGACTGCGTCTCGGTGCCGCTGAAAGTGCCGGCGACGGCCGAGATCGTGCTCGAGGGGCTGGTCAGCCTCGACGACTACGGCGATGAGGGACCGTATGGCGACCACACCGGCTACTACAATGCGGTCGAGCGCTTTCCGGTGTTCACGATCACCGCCATGACCATGCGGCGAAGAGCCGATCTACCTTTCCACCTTCACCGGGCGGCCGCCGGACGAGCCCTCGGTGCTCGGCGAGGCCCTGAACGAGGTGTTCTTGCCGCTGTTCCGCCAGCAGTTCCCCGAGATCGTCGACTTCTGGCTGCCGCCGGAGGGCTGCTCCTACCGGGTGGCGGTGGTGACCATGAAGAAGGCCTACCCGGGCCATGCCAAGCGCGTGATGCTCGGCGTGTGGTCCTATCTGCGCCAGTTCATGTACACCAAGTTCGTGATCGTCACCGACGACGACATCGACGCGCGCGACTGGCAGGACGTGATCTGGGCGATCTCGACCCGGGTCGATCCTGCCCGCGACCTGACCATCCTCGAGAACACGCCGATCGACTACCTCGATTTCGCCTCGCCCGAGCCTGGCCTCGGCAGCAAGCTCGGCATCGATGCCACCAACAAGTCGGCGCCCGAGACCTCGCGCGAATGGGGCCGCAAGATCCGCATGGACGACGACGTGATCGCCAAGGTCACCGAGCGCTGGGCCGACTACGGCCTGCCGGGCTCGGGCAAGCCGATCTGGAAATAATACCGGAGGGCGATCCCCGGCAGATTGCTCACGGCTCGACGATCTCGATGCGGGGCTCGAAGCGCCGGAAAGAGCTGCGGGCGCGTGACGACCGACAAGTATTCTCGAAGGATCCGCCGACTGCGACACAAGCGGTCCGCTCTCGCGCTGGAGCGCCGCCGCCCATCACGGGCCGTGCCCCGGTGTGGAGATGTCGCTTGGGTTGCGTAGACGAGGGATGTTGGTATCGACCAACACGTTCAGCGGCCGCTGTGGTCGTAGATCTCCTCCCGGCGCACCGTGAATCCGTCAGGCCACGGACCAGAGTCATGCAAAGGCAGGTCGAGGCGCTTGCGCTTCGGCCTCGGTTGATCCGCTGAGACCTGGATCGGGGTCGCCCGGCGGAACGTCGCGCGGCGCCTTGCCGGAAATCGTCCCGTCGGCGTCGACCCTGATCGTGGCGTGAACCACCGTCATGCATGTCTCGTTCGAGCGCGCGTCGCAGATGTAGCACGTACCCGGCCAACCGCAAGCCGCCACCCCGTATCGGGCGCCCAACTCGTGCCTGGGGATTCTTGTCGCCGCAATATGGTTCCAGGATCAATGCCACCGGCGCGAGATCTCGCAAGACCCCCGCTGGGTGAGGCTGCTGAGCGCAGCCGCACGACGCGAAGCCGCCTCGACTTGATCAAGAGTATAACAGGGGTTATACCACGAGCATGAAGACCGCAATCTCGATCCCCGACCGCGTGTTCGAGGCGGCCGACCAGTTGGCCAAGCGCCTCGGCAAGTCCCGCAGCCAGCTCTACAGCGAGGCGGTCGCGCACTATGTGGAGCAGCATTCCGACACGGATGTGACGGAGCGGCTGAACGCGGTCTACGACGCCGAGCCGGAACTCTCGAAGCTCGATCCAGTTCTTGAAGCCCTGCAGTGGCGGTCGCTGCCCAAGGAAGAATGGTAGTTGGAGCGCGGCGAGATCTGGTGGGCCAACCTGCCTGAGCCGTCCGGCTCGGGACCGGGATACCGACGACCGGTCGTGATCGTTCAGTCGAATGCCTTCAACCGAAGCTCGGTCGCGACGGTGATCGGCGCGATCCTTACCTCCAATCTGAGGCTGAAGGACGCGCCCGGCAACATTCACCTTCCCAAGGGGACGGGAGGCTTGCCTCGCGAGTCCGTGATCAACGTCTCCCAGCTCATCACGTTCGACAAAGACTTCGCCACAAGCCGGCTCGGCCGCCTGCCGCCTCAAAAGCAAATCGAGCTGGACGCCGGGCTTCGACTCGTCCTGGCGCTCTGAGCCAGGCGCGCGACCATCGCAGCGGCGGCACGCACCTCAGCTCGCGTCGAGCTTCTCGGCGAGCCAGATCTTGATCAGCGACTGGTAGGGCACGTCGCGCTTGTGGGCGGCCACTTTGATGCGCTCGAGGAGGCCAACGGGCATGCGCAGCGAAGATCGAGGTGGTCGACGGCCTGAGGTTCGGCAACCGCACGCGCTCGGCCTTGCTCCAGTCCACGTAGTCGGTGGAGTCGTGGCTCTCCCAGAAGCGCTGCTCCTCCGCCTCGCTCTCGAAGGCTGGCACGGGCTCCGCTCTCTTGCGCATAGCGTGCCCTCTCCCTGCGGCTCATGTCGCGCGCCGGGATCGCGCCCTCAAGCCGCGCGGACGTCGAGCTCGATCGGGCCTTCGGCGCGGCCGTGGATGAACTGATCGACATACGGATTGCCGCTCTCGTCGATCTGGCCGACCGGGCCCTGCCAGATGATCTTTCCTTTATAGATCATGGCGATCCGGTCGGCGATTTTTCGCGCGCTCGAAAGATCGTGGGTGATCGAGACCGCGGTCGCGCCGAGCTGGCGCACCGAGCGTGCGATCAGCTCGTTGATCACGTCCGCCATGATCGGGTCGAGGCCCGTGGTCGGCTCGTCGAAGAACAGGATCTCGGGCTGGGTCGCGATCGCGCGTGCCAGACCGACCCGCTTTTGCATGCCGCCCGAGAGCTCGGCCGGCGACAGGTCGGCGACATCCTCGCCCAGGCCCACCATCGCCATGGTTTCGATCGCCTTGGCGCGCGCGTCGGCACGCGCGAGACGTTCGACCTGAAGCAGACCGAACGCGACGTTCTCCCAGACCGGCAGGCTGTCGAACAGAGCGGCCCCTTGGAACAGCATGCCGAACTTGTGCATGATCTCCTCGCGATCGCCGCGCGACAGGCCGGTGACCTCCTGGCCATCGACCTCGATCGAGCCGCTGTCCGGCGCCAGGATGCCGAGGATGCACTTGAGCAGCACCGACTTGCCGGTGCCGGAGCCGCCGATCACCACCAGGGATTCGCCATCGCCGACCTCGAGATCGACGCCATCCAGCACGACCTTCGGGCCGAACGCCTTGCGCAGCTCGCGGACGCGGATCTTGGGCGTCTCCGGGATCGCGGTCATCGGCGCTCCGCGCAGAAAGATCAGCGGCTGAAGAACAGCTCGGTGACCGCGTAGTTCGCGGTCAGGATCAGGATCGAGGCCGAGACCACGGCCTTGGTCGTGGCCGCACCCACGCCCTGGGCGCCGCCCCGCGAGTTGTAGCCCTGGTAGCAGCCCATCAGCGCCACCAGGAAGCCGAACACCGCGGCCTTGACCAGGCCGGACACCACATCCTGGGTCTCCAGGAACTCGAAGGTCTTGTGGATGTAGTCGTACGGGCCGAAGTTCAGCTTGTAGACGCCCACGATGTAGCCGCCGAACACGCCGATGATGTCGGCCACCAAGACCAGCAGCGGCAGCATCAGCAGGCCGGCGATCAGGCGCGGCCAGACCAGGTACTTGAACGGATCGGTCGACAGCGTGGTCAGGGCGTCGATCTGCTCGGTCACGCGCATGGTGCCGAGCTCGGCCGCCATCGAGGCGCCGACCCGGCCGGCGACCATCAGGCCGGCGAGCACGGGGCCCAGCTCGCGGGTCATCGACAGCACCACGATGGTCGCGACCGCGCTCTGCGCCTCGAAGCGCGAGAACCCGGTGTGGCTCTGCAGCGCCAGCACCATGCCGGTGAAGATCGCGGTCAGACCGACCACCGGCAAGGAGTAGTAGCCGATGTCGATCATCTGGCGGCCGATCATGCGCGGATAATATGGCCCGCTGATGCCGTGCACGATCGCGCGCCCGGCAAACAGCGTCAGGTCGCCGATGGCGGCCAGGAACGCCAGGAACAGGCGGCCGATGATGGCAAGGGGGTTCATACAGGCTCGTTGATCGACGTTTCCGCTCTTCAGCTTCCGGGGCCGATATACCTGCGCGCGAACCGCGTGCCAAGCCGCGTCAACACTTCGTAGCCGATCGTGCCGGCCGCCGCGGCCAGCTCGTCCAGCCCGTCGGCCCCGCCGATCAGCTGGACCATGGTGCCGGGACGCGCCGCGCCCTCGGGCAGCGCCGAGACGTCCAGGGTGATCAGATCCATCGAGACGCGACCGGCGAGCGGCACCGGGATGCCGCCGATCCGCGCCTGGGCGCGGCCACTTGCCGCACGCAGATAGCCGTCGGCGTAGCCCACCGGCACGGTCGCGAGCCGTGCGCCTGACCGGATCGGATAGGTGGCGCCATAGCCGACCGTGGCTTCGGCATCGGCCTCGAGGACCTGGAGGATCGGCGCCTCGAGGGTGACCACCGGCGCCATCGGGTTGGCGCGGCCCGGGGTCGGATTGACACCGTAGAGCGCGACGCCCGCGCGGCACAGCTGGTAGTGGAATGGCGCACCCAGGAAGATGCCCGAGGAGTTGGCGAGGCTGGCCGGCACCGGCGGCAACATGGCGCGGCGCCGCTCGAAGCGGGCGCGCTGCTGCTCGTTCAGCGGATGGGCCGGCTCCTCGGCGCAGGCCAGATGGCTCATCACCAGGCGCAGATCGAGCGCATCGAGCGCGACGGGATCGAGCGCCGCGAGCTCGGCCTTGCCGAAGCCGAGCCGCCACATGCCGGTGTCGACGTGCAGTGCCGCCGGCAGGCGGCGCCCGGCCGCCCGGGCGCGCTCGACATGGCGCTGCAGCTCGCCCGGATGGTTGAGCACCGGGATCAGCCCGGCCTCGAGCGCCGTCGCGCTGCTCGCCGGCGCAGGCCGTGCAGGACGAAGATGTCGGCGTCCGCGCAGCGGCTCGCGCAGCGCCAGCCCCTCCTCGGCATGCGCGACGAAGAATGTCCGGCAGCCGGCCTGCCTCGAGCGCCCGGGCGACCTCGGCGGCGCCGAGGCCGTAGGCATTGCCCTTGACCACCGCGGCGATCTCGCTACCCGGCGCCAGGCGCTGCAGCCGCCGATATTCTCGGCGATGGCGCCGAGGTCGACGGTCAGAACGGCGCGTGACCCGTCGATGGGCATCCCGGCCAACCGCCGCTCAGTACCCGTTGAGCGCGATGTCGCGATATTCGATGTTGTGGAACGAGCCGTGCGCGGCCTCGAACACCAGCTTGATCGAGCCGATCGGGCCATTGCGCTGCTTGGCGATGATCACGTCCGCCTTGCGCAGGCTGTCCTCATAGCGCTTGCGCCAGCCCTCATAGCGCTCCTGGAAGCGCTCGTCGCTCTCGTCGGGCCGCTGCTTGGGCTCGGAGCGCTCCTGATAGTACTCGTCCCGATAGATGAACATCACCACGTCGGCATCCTGCTCGATGGCGCCCGACTCGCGCAGGTCGGAGAGCTGCGGCCGCTTGTCCTCGCGCTGCTCGACCGCACGCGACAGCTGCGAGAGGGCCAGCACCGGGATATTCAGCTCCTTGGCGATCGCCTTCAAGCTCTGGGTGATCTCGGCGATCTCCTGTACGCGGTTGGTCTGGCTCGAGGACGATCACCGGTCGCACCAGCTGCAGATAGTCGACCACCAGCAGCGACAGGCCGTGGCGCCGCTTGAGCCGGCGCGCGCGGGTGCGCAGCGCCGCGACCGAGAGTGCCGGGGTATCGTCGATATAGAGCGGCTGGCTGGCAAGCTCCTGGCTCGCCTGGACCACCGCCCTGAAGTCGCTTTCCTTGAGCTTGCCGCGCCGCAGGTCGTCCGAGCTCAGCTTGGCGCCGGACGAGAGCAGGCGCATGGCGAGTTGCTCAGCCGACATCTCGAGCGAGAACATGCCGACCGTGTAGTTGTCGCTCTCCAGCCCCTCGGCGTCGGGGCCGACCGCCCGTGTCGCCACGGCGTTGGCGGCGATGGTGACCGCGAGCGCGGTCTTGCCCATGCTCGGCCGGGCGGCGAGGATCACCAGGTCGGACGGCTGCAGGCCCCCCAGCTTGTCGTCGAGGTCGGTCAGGCCGGTCGGCACGCCGGTGATCTGGCTGTCCTTGTGGTAGGCCGCCTCGACCATGGTGACGGTGCTGGTCAGCACGCCGGGCAGCCCGCGGAAGCCGCCCTCGATCTGGCCCTCCTGGGCCAGCATGAACAGCTGCTGCTCGGCCACCTCGATCTGCTCGCGCCCACTCTCGAGCAGCGGCCGGATCGAAGGCCTTGTTGACCGTCCCCTCGCCGACGTGGATCAGGCCGCGGCGCAGCGCCAGGTCGTGCAGCAGGCGGCCATAGTCCTGCGGCGTTGAGGATGGTCTCGGCGGCGCGCGCCAGGCGGGCGAGATACTGCGCCCCGTCCAGCTCGCGCAGCGCCTCGTCCTCGTCGAACGCGACCTTCAGCGTGACGTGATCGGCGACCCGCGCCGACTCGATCAGGCGGGTGATCGCCTCGAAGATCCGGCCGTGCACCGGCTCGTAGAAATGCTCGGGCCGCAGGAAGTCGGCGACCCGGTGGTAGGCCTCGTTGTTGACCAGGATCGCGCCGAGCAGCGCCTGCTCGGCGTCGATGTTGTGCGGCTGGGTGCGAAAGCCCACGGGGGCGCGGGCTTCCAGCCCCCCGGGGAGCGCTTCGGGAACGGGCAGACTGTTCGAGGACATGGCCATAGGGTATCACGGCTGCCGGCTCGCGGAACACGCGAATTTGTCCACAGCAGTGTGGATCATGGGGAGGAATCATGACCGGCGACGAGCCGCTCGATGCGGGCGGTCGGTGCACTGTCGGACGCCGCGGACGCGATCGGCCGCCGGCATTTGGCGCGGCGCCGCCCGGCGGCTGATCGACGCCGACCATGCGGTGCTGGCCGAACTGCCGCTCGGCAATGGCCGGCGGGCCGATCTGGTGGCGATCGACCGCGCCGCCACGATCACGATCGTCGAGGTCAAGTCCGGCCGCGCCGATTTTCTGGCCGACCGCAAATGGCAGGCCTATCTCGGCTTTTGCGACCGGTTCTACTTCGCGGTCGACCGCGATTTCCCGCTCGAGCTGCTGCCCGAGAGCGAGGGGCTGATCCTGGCCGACCGGTTCGGCGGCGAGATCGTGCGCGAGGCGCCGCTGCGACCGCTCAGCTGCCGCGCGCCGCAAGGCAATGTTGGTGCAGTTTGCGCGTCTGGCCGCGGCTCGACTGCATGCCCTCCTGGACCCGGTCGTCTGACGATCCACTGGGGTGGACCACCATACCTTTGGCAGAACGTCGGCGGTATTCCACCCTGACGCGGTGGAATAGTGTTCTCGACTAATGGGGTTTCAGATCTGGCGATCCAGTCGCCGCGCGACGCTTAGTTGCGCTGTCTGCGCTCACTGACGTAGTCGATGAAATCATTGAGAGATCAAGCGCCAACTTCATCAATCGCTCGACGGGTACCTGGTTGGCTAATGCCAGCTAACTATTTCCTCAAAGAAATTAGTAACCTCGTCGTGCAACTCTCCTTCATTCTTGTCAGCATTGAGGTGAGGCGGCAATGCAGAACGGAGCACGCCGGCTACCATCGTCGCATCGGATACGGCACCGCCTACTCTTCGTCGCCGGGCTGCATGCCTGCCACGGTGCAACGCCAAATCCTCTCTTCGAGTCGGAGGAGCCGCCGCCGCGGTCGCCCTTCAGTAGCGATACCGGAGGGGCCGCGGTTGAGATGGCGTTCGTGATGCCATTCGCCGTGCTTCTGCTGATGGGCATCATTCAATTCGGAGCACTGCTCTTTCTGCAAAACACCATGGTGAATGTGGCCAACGACGTGGCCCGCCGCGTCTCCGTCGGCGATCTGACGAACGCGACGGGCAAGGCCCTGGCGGAGGACCGCCTTTCGGGCTGGAACGCCACGTTCACCGTGAATGTCACCT
The DNA here is from genome assembly GCA_963731495.1 of uncultured Alphaproteobacteria bacterium. GTDB lineage: Bacteria > Pseudomonadota > Alphaproteobacteria > Geminicoccales > Geminicoccaceae > DASUGG01. Next base: position 40,421 of record CAVSVZ010000048.1, on the reverse strand, counting down.
CACCGACCACGGACGACATCCAGGTGGACATCTCGGTGCCCCTTTCGGACGCCGCGATCGTCGATTTCGGCCACTTTCTCGATACTGGCAATCTGACCGCCCAGGCGACGGTGCGCAAGGAGTAGGAGGCTTGTGATGTTGCAGTTTGATGGCTTGGCCATTCGAGCACTGATGCGTGAGGAGCGTGGCAACATCGCCATCATGTTCGCCTTGGCGATCGGCGCCCTGTTCGCCTTCAGTGCCCTCGCGGTCGATGGCGGAAACCTCTACGTGATGAAATCCAAGCTCCAGCGCACCGCCGACGCCGCCGCACTGGCTGCCGCCAGCCAGTTGCCAAGCGAGACTGATGCCCGGGCCGAGGCCCTGGAATACGCCGTGAAGAACATGCCGGTCTCGGAGAACGGCAACGCGCTGGTCAATGGCGACATCGACTTTGGCTACTGGCATCCGGGCACCCGGAGCTTCGTCCCGGCCGGCACCCCGGTCAACTCCGTCAGGGTCACGACACGCCGCTCCGCCGCCAACAGCAACCCTGTGGGAACCTATTTCGCGGGACTCATGGGCTACGACGAGGTCGACGTCGAAACCACCTCGGTCGCGGGCCGGGTCAGCGCCGTCTGCATCCTGGCGCTCGACCCCAGCAGCACAGACGCGTTCCTCGTCAACAACGGCCAGGTCATTGCCGAGGGCTGCGCCGTCCAGGTCAACTCGGACGATCCGCAAGCCCTAGACGTCACCTCCAACGGCACGATGGAGACGCTCGAAACCTGCGTCAACGGCGGCGCCACCATCATGGGCACCGCGACGCCACCGCCGACCACGGGCTGTCCTCCCGTGTCCGATCCGCTCGCAGGCCTCGAGGAACCGACGGTCGGCGGCTGCGATTACACCAATATGGTGCTGTCGTCTCCCTCTACCTACAATCTTACGGAGGGCGTCTACTGCGGTGGGCTCGATATCAAGGGCCAGGCCGAGGTCACCATGGCGCCCGGCCTCTACATCATGAAAAATGGCCCGTTTACCATCACGGGTCAGGCGGACGTCACGGGCATCGGGGTCACCATCTTCCTGACCGGGCCAGGTGCGGTCGCCGATACCGGTGGCAACGGTGCGATCAACCTGTCGGCCCCGACCACCGGGGATCTGGCCGGGATTCTGTTCTTCGAGGACCGCGACAACCCTCCCCTGCAACATCACGCCTTCCGAGGCGGCAGCAACAAATCCTATAGCGGCGTCATCTACATCCCGGTCGGCATCGCCGAGTACGTCGGCAACGGCGCAGGCTCGGGCTCCGGTACGCCCTGGTTCGTCGCCTGGCAGTTTCGAATGTCCGGCAACGGCGATCTTCACATCCAATACGATCCCGGTAACGGCTATCCGCTGCCAGACGTAATGCAGCAAAAGCTCGCCGTTCTTCAGTAGCAAGGCGGTGTAGCCTTTCGGAAGACGACGCGCTGGTCGACCTGAAAGGAAGAACGCAGCAACTCTTTCGCGACTGCGCGACCGACGACGACCACTATTTCAACTCGCCGACCAACAGCGAGCTGCAGCAGGTGTTCGTCACCATCGCAGACGAGCTGAGCAAGCTGCGGATCGCCGAGTGATCCTCGAGGTGGCGGGCCGACTCCGACCCGCCACCCTCCGCTCCCCACTGAAATCCTAACGATGGTATTCGGCCAGCCACTCCTCGATCAGGTGGCGGGCGATCGAGTCCGGGTTCGGCAGCCGGATCGGTCGCCGCTCGGGATCGCGTAGCTCGGCCTTGGTGAACCAGCGGGCATCGACCAGCTCGGTGGGATCGATCGCCAGCTGGTCGCTCAGCGCACAGGCCCGAAAGCCCAGCATCAGGGAGGCCGGGAAAGGCCACGGCTGCGAGCTCCGATAGTCGAGCGCGAACAGCTCCAGCCCGGCCTCCTCGAGCACCTCGCGACGCACCGCGTCCTCGAGCGATTCGCCCGGCTCGACGAAACCGGCGAGCGTCGAGTACATGCCGGCCACGAAGCGCGCCGAGCGGCCCAGCAGACAGCGCTCGCCGCGTGGGTCGCGATGGGTCACCAGCACGATCACCGCCGGATCGCTACGGGGAAAGTGCTGGGTGTCGCAGGCGGTGCAGCGGCGCACGTGGCCGCCCTGCTCGCTCCTGGTGGGTGCGCCGCACACGCCGCAATAGAGGTTGCGTGCGTGCCAGAAGGCGAGCCCGCGGGCGTAGGCGCACAGGCCCGCCTCGCGCGCCGACAGCGCCGCGCCGACGCTCCTCAGCTCGACATAGCGACCGCCGGGCGGGGTGATGCCGAGGTCGGCGGCGAACAGGCCGCCAGCCTCGTCGGTACCCAGAAACAGCACATCCTCGGGCAGCGCCTGGCCGAGCTCCGCGAGCGTCGGCAGCAGGGCGCGCGGGGTGGGCGAGTCGGCGACCAGCAGCTCGAGCTTCGACATCAGCAGCACGCGCGTGGCTGGATCGGCACGCATGCTGGCGAGCCAGGCGGCATCGACGCGGCGCCCGGCGGCGCGATCGATGGTCGTCCCGGCGTAGCGGTGCGGTGGTGGATTGATCAGCTGCGGCATCGAAGCTCCAGGGTGACGCGTCCTGCGTTCAGTCTAGGCGATCGGCGCATTCCGACCAACCGTGCCGGCCGGCTCCTTTGCGCCACCGCTTGGCATGCACGCGCTGCGCGAACCAGCGCGCGGCGCTTGCGCTGGCTGGCCGAACCACCGATATTGGGGGGGGGAGTTGGCGGCGGACGGTTTGCTCGCCAACCCGGTCAGGTCCGGAAGGAAGCAGCCGTAACGAGTTGATAACCGGGTCGTTTTGCCAGCTCCCCTCTTGCGCCCGCCGGCCCGCCCGTAGTCATCCCGTGGTCATTGATGATGCCGGACAATCGCGACCAGGACATCAGCCAATTCGGCAGCGCGGCGCCCGCGACCGCCGACCTGTACCGGGTCCTGGCGCGCCGGCACCGCCCGCAGCGCCTGTCCGAGCTGATCGGTCAGGAGGCGCTGGTGCGCACGCTGGGCAATGCCCTGCGCACCGGTCGGATCGCGCACGCCTTCCTGCTGACCGGGATCCGCGGAGTCGGTAAGACCAGCACGGCGCGGATCATCGCACGTGCCCTGAACTGCATCGGCCCCGACGGCAAAGGCGGGCCTACACCCGAGCCCTGCGGCGTGTGCGAGCCCTGCGTCGCGATCGCCGAGAGCCGCCATATCGACGTGCTCGAGATGGACGCCGCGACCCGCACCGGGATCGACGACATCCGCGAGATCGTCGACAGCGTGCGCTACGCGCCGACCTCGGCGCGCTTCAAGGTCTACATCATCGACGAAGTGCACATGCTGTCCGACAAGGCTTTCAACGGCCTGTTGAAGACCTTGGAGGAGCCGCCGCCGCAGGCGATCTTCATCTTCGCCACCACCGAGGTGCGCAAGGTGCCGATCACCGTGCTCTCGCGCTGCCAGCGGTTCGATCTGCGCCGGGTCGAAGGCCCGCTGCTCAGCCGGCATCTGGCCGGCATCGCCGAGAGCGAGCAGGTGTCGATCGAGCCGGACGCCCTGGCGCTGATCGTGCGCGCCGCCGAGGGCTCGGTGCGCGACGGCCTGTCCCTGCTCGACCAGGCGATTACGCTGATCGGCGGCGACGGCGCGCCGATCGCCGTGCGGCAGGTCGAGGACATGCTGGGCCTGGCTGATCGCGGCCGGGTGCTCGATCTGTTCGAGCTGGTCATGCGGGGCGCGATCAAGGACGCGCTGGACCGGCTCGGCGAGCTGTACGACCTCGGCGCCGAGCCGGAGACCGTGATCCGGGAGCTCCTGGAGATCAGCCATTGGCTGACCCGGATCAAGGTGGTGCCGGCGGCGGCCGAGGCGCGTGACGTGGCGAGCGCCGATGCCGAGCGTGCCGGAGCGATGGCGGCGCGGCTCTCGATTCCGGTGCTCGCCCGGACCTGGCAGATGCTGCTGAAGGGCCTGGACGAGATGCAGTCGGCGCCCTCACCGCTGCTCGCGGCCGAGATGCTGCTGGTCCGTCTCGCCTATGTCGCGGACCTGCCGCCGCCGGCCGAGCTGGCATCGCTGCTCAAGGCTGATGGCGCGAGCGCAGGCGCCGCGATGGTCTCCGCGTCACCGCCGCGGCCAGACACGCCAGCCGATCGTCCGCCCGAGCCAGCGCCTGCAGAGGCCGGTCCCGGCCAGATCCGCTCGCGCCGCGCGTGAACGGGGCGGCCGAACCGGCACCGGCGCCCGGACTGGCCGAGGCGCCGGCCGAGCCGCCGAGCCCGCCGCAGCCCAAGACCTTCGCCGACGCGGTCGCGCTGTTCCGGCACAACGACCGGCCGCGGCTCTACAGCTGGCTGCACGACCATGTGCGCGTGGTGCGGTTCGAGCCCGGCCAGATCGAGATCGAGCGCGCCGAGCAGCCGCCGCCGGCATGGCACCAGGAGGCGGCCGAATGCCTGTCGCAGTGGACCGCAAGGCCCTGGCGCGTGCGCGCGGTCGACGGCGCCGGCATGCCGACCCTGGCCGAGCTGGCCGCAGCCGAGCAGCAGGCACGGATCGACACCCTGTCCGGCGATCCCCGGATCAAGCCGATCCTGGAGCGTTTTCCGGGGGCCAGGATCATCGACGTGCGATCCACCGCGCCGGCACCCTAGAAAACTTACTCGAGGAGCGATGATGAAGAACCTCGGCAACATGCTGAAGGAAGCCCAGAAGTTGCAGAGCAAGATGGCCGACATGCAGGCCAAGCTCGCCGAGACCGAGATCGCCGGCCAGGCCGGCGCCGGCCTGGTCAAGGTCACCGTCAACGGCAAGGGCGAGATGCGTGCCATCAAGATCGATCCGTCGCTGGCCGAGCCGGGCGAGATCGAGGTGCTCGAGGATCTGATCGTGGCGGCCTTCAACGACGCCAAGACCAGGCTCGAGGCCTATCTGCAGGAAGAGATGGGCAAGCTCACCGGCGGTATGAGCCTGCCGCCCGGCTTGAAGTTGCCGTTTTAATCGTCTGAAAAATTGCAATGTTTTGCCAGACCACTAGGATCGACGGATGGCGGGCCAGGCGCTCGACGACCTGATCGCGCAGCTCGCCAAGCTGCCGGGGCTCGGGCCGCGCTCGGCGCGCCGCGCCGCGCTGCATCTGCTCAAGCAGCGCGAGACCCTGCTGGTGCGCCTGGCGGCATCGCTGACCAATGCCGCGAGCCAGGTACGCCGCTGCCAGGTGTGCGGCAACCTGGACAGCGCCGACCCCTGCTGGGTGTGCAGCGACATCGAGCGCGATCGCAGGCTGATCTGCGTGGTCGAGGAGGTCGACGACCTCTGGGCGGTCGAGCGCGCCGGCCTGTTCAAGGGCGGTTATCACGTACTCGGCGGCACCTTGTCGGCGATCAACGGCACGGGCCCGGATGACCTGCGGATCGATCGCCTGCTCGAGCGCATCCGGGCGGATGCCGTAGCCGAGGTGATCCTGGCGACCAGCGCCACGGTCGATGGCCAGATCACCGCGCATTATCTGGCCGATCGCCTGGCCTCGGCCGGCACGCTGGTGACCCGCCTGGCGCACGGGCTGCCGGTCGGCGGCGAGCTCAACTATCTCGACGACGGCACGCTCGGCGCGGCGCTCAAGGCCAGACGGCCGATCGACGAATCGTCCGCCGACAACCGCTGAACGGGCGCCACGCCATGCTTGTCGCACGAACGCTCGACCTGGGGTTGTTTATACAAGCCTTACTTGACGAAATCGGTGGGGCTTCTTAGGTCTCGCTCGGTTTTTCCGCCAAGAGGTCACACCAGGATCATGGCTCTGCTCGAGATTCTCGAGGCGCCGGATGCGCGTCTGTCGACAGTCTGCAAGCCGGTCGAGGGAATCGATGCGGCGTTGCTGCGGCTGCTCGACGACATGCTCGAGACCATGTACGCCGCGCCGGGGATCGGCCTCGCCGCGCCGCAGGTCGGACAGCTCAGGCGCGCCTGCGTGATCCACATCGGCAAACCCGATGAGAGCGAGCCGTTGTTCCTGATCAATCCCGAGCTGACCTGGTCCTCGAGCGAGATCGTGGTCGAGGAGGAGGGCTGCCTCAGCCTGCCCGAGCATTTCGGCCAGGTGGCGCGCGCCGGGCAGGTGCGGGTGCGGTTTCTCGACCGCGCCGGCGAGCCGCAGGAGATCGAAGGACAGGGTCTCCTGGCCCGCTGCCTGCAGCACGAGATCGATCATCTGAACGGCGTGCTGTTCGTCGACCACCTCTCGGCGCTCAAGCGCACGCTGATCCTGCGCAAGCTGCAAAAGGCCAAGCGATCGCGCAGCCGGGCCAGCGCCTGATCGATGGCCGGACAAGCGGTTCCGCCCCTGCGGCTGGTCTTCATGGGCACCGCCGACTTCGCCGTCCCCGCGCTGAGAGCGCTGGCTGCCAGCCGGCACGAGGTCATCACGGTCTACACGCAGCCGCCCCGGCCCGCCGGTCGCGGCTGGCGGCTGCGACCCTCGCCCGTGCAGACCGCTGCGGAGGCCCTGAGAATCCCGGTGCGCGCGCCCGCGCGCCTGCGCGAGCCGGCAGAGCAGGCGGCGTTTGCCGATCTGGATGCCGATCTCGGCGTGGTCGCCGCGTACGGTCTGATCCTGCCGAAAGCCATCCTGGATGCGCCGCAGCTGGGCTGCATCAACCTGCATGCGTCCCTGCTGCCGCGCTGGCGCGGTGCAGCGCCGATCCAGCGCGCGCTGATGGCCGGCGACCGGCAGACCGGCGTCACGATCTTCCAGATGGAGCCGAGCCTCGATACCGGCCCGATGCTGGCGACGCCAGGCGGTCCCGATCGCGGACCGGAGCACGGCCGCCAGCCTGCACGACGCTCTGGCCGAGGTCGCCGCCAACATGGTCGTGGCGGTGGTCGACGATCTCGCCGCCGGCCGGACGCATCCGGTGCCGCAGCCGGAGGACGGCGTCACCTATGCCGCCAAGATCGAGAAGGCGGAAGGCCGGCTGGATTGGTGCCGGTCCGCCTCAGCGCTCGATCGTCAGCTGCGCGCGCTCAATCCCTGGCCCGGCTGCTGGACCGAGATCGGCGATCAGACGCTGCGCGTCCTGGCGGCGCGGCCCCTGTCCGGCTCGGATGGTCGTCGCCCGGTGCCGGGCGAGGTCCTGGACGAGCATCTGACGGTAGCCTGTGGCGAGGGCCGCCTGGAGCTGACCACGGTGCAGCGTCCCGGCGGCAAGCCGATGGCGAGCGAAGCGTTCCTGCGGGGCTTTCCGGTGCCGGTCGGCACACGGCTGGGTCGGCCATGCCCCGCTACAAGCTGACCCTGGAATATGACGGCGGCCCGTTTTGCGGCTGGCAGCGGCAGACGGATCGGCCCTCGGTCCAGCAGGCGCTGGAGCAGGCGATCACCGCCTTTTGCGGCGAGACCGTGACCGTCCACGCCGCCGGTCGGACCGACGCCGGGGTCCACGCGCTGGGACAGGTGGTCCATCTCGACCTCGAGCGGGAGGTACGGCTCGAGACGCTGCGCAACGCGCTCAACCACCATCTGCGGCCGCTTCCGGTCGTGGTGCTCGAGGCGGCCGAGGTCGCGCCCGATTTCCACGCCCGTTTCTCGGCGCGCGCACGCCATTATCGCTATGTGATCGTCAACCGGCCGGTGCCGCTTGCCCTGGAGCGCGGCCACGCCTGGTTCGTGCCGGGCCGTCTGGATGTCGAGGTCATGCACGAGGCGGCGTCACGACTGCGCGGCCAGCACGATTTCACCAGCTTCCGCAGTGCGCTCTGCCAGGCCAAGTCGCCGGTCAAGACGCTCGATTCGCTGAGCGTCAGCCGGCGCGGCAGCCATATCGAGATCGGCGCGCGGGCACGCTCCTTCCTGCACCACCAGGTGCGCAACATGGTCGGCACGCTGAAGCTGATCGGCCAGCGCAAGTGGCCGGTGGATCGGATCGAGGAGGTGCTGGCGGCAAGAAGCCGGTCGGCGGCCGGCCCGACCGCGCCGGCCTGCGGCCTCTATCTGGTCCGGGTCGACTACGAGGATGACCCGCCGCTCACACCAGCGCGTCGGCGGTGATGTTGACCGCGCTGTTGACCAGCAGGTCGACCAGCACCAGGGCGACCGCGACACCGCCGCTCGTGTCGAGAGCAGTCCGGATCACGAACCACTGGTAGAACAGGATTGCGCCGGTCGCCAGGGTGACGGCAAACCCGCCGAACCCGGGCAGCAACAGGCTGAGCCCGACCGCTGCGAGGAACACGCCGATCTGGATGACCGCCGCCCAGTTGGCCGCGATGATCATGGCCGCATAGTTGCGTGACAGGCCCAAGAGATGGGTCAGGACGATCGCGACCACGGGGAACGCCGCCCAGCCGACGCCATAGGCCAGCGTCTCGACCACGAAAGCCCAAGGTGCGCTGATCTCCTCCGGACGGGCCATCAGCTCCTGCACGACCAGGAGCGCATAACCTGGCGCGACCACGACGGCAGCGAAGAACGAGCGCCAGAAGCCCTCCACCGAGAGATTGAAGAAACCCATGCCGGAGCGGTCCAGCCACGCCAGGCGATAGGCGCCGAAGATCGAGCGGAGCACCTCCTCCTGATCGGGGATCATGGGCTTCCGGGGCTCATGCGGGCGGAAGTAACGCTCGAGGAAGGCTCGATAGACCCTTGTCAGCGCCTCGAGATCGGCGACCGCGACCCGCTCGTCCACCTGGTGCATCGTCTGGCCGACCAGACCGAACTCGACCACCGGGCAGATGTCCTTGATGAACCTGGCATCGGAGGTGCCGCCCGAGGTCGAGTGCTCGGGCACCGACCAAGCTCGCTCTCGATGCGCGTCGGCCAGCAACTGGGTCAACGGCCCGGGCGAGGTCACGAAGGAATCGCCGCTGGTGCTGATCGTCAGCTCGTAACGATCGTCGATCTCGCGCAGCTGCTCGCGCAGGCGGCCCTCGAGCGTGGCGGGCGTGTGCTGGTCGTTGAAGCGGATGTTGAAGGTCGCCCGCGCCACGGCGGGAATCACGTTGCTCGCCGGATTGCCGACGTCGACCGTGGTGACCGCCAGCTGCGAGGGCTGGAAATGGGCGCTGCCGGCGTCCAGCGGCTCGCGCGTCAGGCCTCGAGCATGCGCAACAGGCGCGGGATCGGATTGTCGGCCCGGTCCGGATAGGCGACATGGCCCTGCACGCCGTGCACCGTCAGATGGCCGGTCATCGAGCCGCGCCGGCCGATCTTGATCATCTCGCCCAGGCGGTCGGGTTGGTCGGCTCGCCGACCAGGCAGGCGTCCAGCGTCTCGCCCCGCTCGTGCAGCCAGTCGAGCACCTTATGCGTGCCGTTGACCGCCGGCCCCTCCTCGTCGCCGGTGATCAGGCAGCTGATCGACCCGCCGGGCGCTTGCTCGGCCGACAGCCGGGCGACCGCCGCGATGAAGCAGGCGATCGCGCCCTTCATGTCGACCGCGCCGCGACCATGCACGAAGCCATCGATCAGCTCGCCGGCGAACGGCGGGGCCCGCCAGGCGGTCGGCATCGCCGGGCGGCACGACATCGGTGTGGCCGGCGAAGGCAGATTGGGCCGCGCGTCGCTACCGAGCCGGGCGTACAGGTTGGCGACGGGCGCGGTGCCCGGCGCCTCGAAGGTCAGGCGGTGGCAGCGAAAGCCGAGCTCGGCTCAGCGCGTCCTCGACAACATCGAGCGCACCGGCATCTTCGGGTGTGATACTCGGGCAGCGAATCAACGCCTGGGTGAGCGCGACCGGATCGGTCAGCTCGATCATGCACGCAGCAGCTCGTTGATCGAGGTCTTGGCCCGGGTCCTCGCGTCGACCTGCTTGACGATCACCGCGCAGGCGAGCGCTGGCCCCGGCCTGCCCGCGATCTCGCTGCCGGGCATGGTGCCGGGGACCACCACCGAATAGGCCGGCACGCGGCCATGATGGACCTCGCCCGCTGGCGCGGTCGACGATCTTGGTCGAGGCGCTGATGAAGATGCCCATGGCAAGCACCGCGCCCTGCTCGACGATCACGCCCTCCGCGACCTCGGAGCGCGCGCCGATGAAGCAGTCGTCCTCGATGATCATGGGCTCGGCCTGCAGCGGCTCGAGCACGCCGCCGATCCCGGCCCCGCCCGAGATGTGCACGTTCTTGCCGATCTGGGCGCAGCTGCCGACGGTCGCCCAGGTGTCGACCATGGTGCCGCTGTCGACATAGGCGCCGAGATTGACGAAGCAGGGCATCAGCACGACGTCCGGCGCGATGTAGGCGGAGTGCCGCACGACGCAGCCGGGCACGGCGCGGAAGCCGGCGCGAGCGAAGTCGTCGGCGGTCCAGCCGGCGAACTTGGAGGGCACCTTGTCCCACCACTGGGCTCCGCCCGGGCCGCCCCCGATCGCTTCCATCGGACGCAGGCGGAACGACAGCAGGACCGCCTTCTTCGAGCCACTGATGGACCCGCCAGGCGCCATCGGCCTTCTCGGCGACCCGCCAGCTGGCCGGCATCGAGCCCGTCGAGCGCGGCCTGGACCGCAGCCCGCACCGGACCCTCGGTGGTCGGCCCGATCTGGTCGCGCTGCTCGAAGGCGTCCTCGATCGCGCTTTGCAGCGCTGCCTGATCCATCGTGCCGATCCTCGATGCCTGCTGGTCGCGTCGTGCCGGTACGTCATCGCCGCGCGGCTGTCAACCGCAGGCAGGTGGTCGCCGAAGCGGCTCGAAGCCGTTGCGATCGCTCGGTCCGGCGCGTAGATAATGGCCATGTCCACGGCCCGCCAAGCCACCGCCGCCGGCCCGGCAGCCAGCTTTCCCGCGGGCTTCCTCGACGAGGTCGAGCGGCGGGTCGGGCGGCGCGGCTGGACGACCGATCGCGAGCGGATCGGCCCGCATGTCGCCGAGACCTGGGGCATCGCGCGCGGCCGCTCGGCGCTGTTGCTGCGTCCGGCCGATGCCCAGCAAGTTTCGGCGCTGCTGGCGCTTTGCCACGAGGCGGGCGTACCGGTGGTGCCGCAGGGTGGCAATACCGGGCTGGTCGGCGCCGGCGTGCCGGACGAATCCGGCGACATGGCCGTGCTCTCGCTCAGCCGGCTCAATCGGATCCGCGCGATCGATCCGCTCAACGACACCATCACGGTCGAGGCCGGCTGCGTGCTGGAGACCGTGCAGCATGCCGCGGCCGATGCCAACCGCCTGTTTCCGCTGGCCCTGGGTGCGCAGGGCTCGGCCCAGATCGGCGGCAATCTGTCGAGCAATGCCGGCGGCATCGAGGTGCTGCGCCACGGCATGGCCCGGGCCCTGGTGCTGGGCCTCGAGGTGGTGCTGGCCGACGGCCGGATCTGGGATGGCCTGCGCGCTCTGCGCAAGGACAACACCGGCTACGATCTAAAGCAGCTGTTCATCGGCGCCGAAGGCACCCTCGGCGTGATTACCGCGGCCGTGCTGCGCCTGGTGCCACGCCCGCGCGAGCGCCAGACTGCGTGGCTCGGCGTGGCCTCGCCCGACGCCGCGGTGGCGCTGCTGGCGCTGTTTCGCGAGCGGCTCGGCGAGACCGTCGGCGCGTTCGAGTTGCTGGCGGGGCCGGCGGTCGACTTGGTGGTGCGCTATCTGCCGGGCGCCCGTCTGCCGCTGGACCAGGGGGCGCCGTGGTACGTGCTGGTCGAGGTCGCCTGGTCGTTCGAGGACGGTCTGGCCGCGCGCCTCGAGCAGGCGCTCGAGGCGGCCATGCAGCAGGACCTGATCCAAGACGGCGTGATCGCCGCCAGCGAGGCCCAGCGCAAGGCGATCTGGGCGTTGCGCGAGAACCCCACGGATGCCATGGCGCACGAGGGCGCGGTGCTGCGCCACGACGTCGCCGTGCCGGTCTCCCGGGTGCCGGATCTGCTCGCCCGCGGTGCCGAGCACTTCCGCCACGCGATTCCGGGCGTGCGGATCATGCCGTTCGGTCACCTGGGCGATGGCAACATCCATTACAACCTGCTGCAGCCGGCGGCGCTGTCGGCCGAGCAGTTCGTCGCCATGAAGGATGAGGTGCAGACGCAGGTGTTCGATCTGGTCACCTCGCTCGGCGGCACGATCAGCGCCGAGCACGGCATCGGCCGCTTGAAGCGGGCCGAGCTTGCCGCGCGCAAGTCGGCGATCGAGCTGGCGCTGATGCGGCAGATCAAGCAGACCCTCGATCCCAAAGGAATCCTGAACCCGGGCGCGGTACTTTGATGATGCCTGAGCGCGCAGCGGAACTGAGCTTGCCAACGGGAATCTGACGCCATGGCCGACTACACACCGCCACTCGACGACATGCGCTTCGTGCTCCACCACGTGGCCGATCTGGCCGCGATCGGCGAGCTGCCGGGCTACGAGGCAGCGACCCCGGACCTGGTCGACCACATCCTGGAGGCGGCGGGCAAGTTCGCCGCCAACGCCCTGGCCCCGCTCAACCAGAGCGGCGATCGCCAGGGCGTGCGCCTCGAGAACGGCGTCGTGCGCACGCCCGAAGGCTTCAAGGAAGCCTATGCGGCGTTCGTCGAGGGCGGCTGGAACGGCCTGCCGTTTCCCGAGCACTGCGGCGGCCAGGGCCTGCCCTGGACGGTCGCGACCGCGGTCAGCGAGATGTGGCACAGCGCCAACATGTCGTTCGGGCTCTGCCCGCTTCTGAACTCAGGCCGCGGTCAAGCTGCTGTTGGGACTCGGCACCGACGAGCAGAAGGAGCGCTATCTCGCCAAGCTGGTGAGTGGCGAATGGACCGGCTCCATGTGCCTGACTGAGCCACACGCCGGCACCGACGTCGGCGCGCTCAGGACGCGCGCCGAGCGCGAGGGCGACCACTATCGCATCCGCGGCACCAAGATCTTCATCACTTTCGGCGAGCACGACTACACCGACAACATCATCCACATGGTGCTGGCACGGCTGCCCGACGCGCCGGCGGGCACGCGCGGCATCTCGCTGTTCCTGGTGCCCAAGTTCCTGGTCAACGACGACGGCTCGCTCGGGCCGCGCAACGATCTGCGCTGCGTGTCGCTGGAGCACAAGCTGGGCATCCACGCCAGCCCGACCTGCGTGATGTCGTTCGGCGACAATGAGGGTGCTGTCGGCTATCTGGTCGGCGAGGAGCAGGGCGGCATGGCGCGCGATGTTCACGATGATGAACTTCGCCCGGGTGCAGGTCGGTCTCGAGGGTCTGGCGATCGCCGAGCGGGCCTATCAGGGTGCGCGCGCCTATGCCCAGGAGCGTGTCCAAGGCGCACGCGCCAACGGCGGGGCAGCCAAGCCGGCGCACATCATCGAACATCCCGACGTACGCCGGACGCTGCTCGCGATCAAGGTGAGGATCGAGGCCATGCGTGCTTTGGTTTATGCGGCAGCGTCCTGTCTTGATCACGCCTTGCACGCGCCCGACCCGGACGCTCGCCGGCGCGCCGCCGAGCGGCTCGACCTCATGACCCCGCTGGTCAAGGCCTGGTGCTCGGATACGGGTTTCGAGATCGCATCGGAGGCGCTCCAGGTCCATGGCGGCATGGGCTACATCGAGGAGACCGGAGCAGCCCAGCATCTGCGCGACGCGCGGATCAACATGATTTACGAGGGCACCAACGGTGTCCAGGCACTCGATCTGGTCGGGCGCAAGCTCGCGCTCGCCGATGGCCGCCTGCCCTGGGACTGGTTCGCGGAATTTTCAGGCGATCTGGAGGCGCTCGCAGTCGCTGGTCACGCCGACCTGGCCGCGGCGCTCGGTACCGCGCTCGAGGCGCTCAAGCGGGCGACCTCCTGGCTCCAGCAAAAACACGAGGATGCAGACGACGCGGCGGCCGGTGCCACGCCCTATCTGCGCATGTTCGCGACCACGGCGGGCGGTTTTCTGCTGGCTCGCTCGGCGCTGGCCGCCCATGGCATCGACCATCGGCTCGCGGCCGACAAGCTCGCGAGCGCCCGGTTCTATGCCCGCCAGCTGCTGCCACCCGCGAGTGCCCTCTTGCCGGCGGTCAGCGCGGGCTGCGCGCCGCTGCGACAGAGCCTGGAGGCCTGACCCGGTGACCGGTTAGCGCGTGGTTAGCGCGCGCCGGAAGGCTGGAATCAGGCGAACAGCTCCTCGGTCGGCACGAAGGTGTCGTCGACCTGCAGGCCGGCAAAGCTCGCTTCGTTGCCGACGTAGTTCTCGACCTTGAGGATCGGGGCATAGTCGGCCACGACGATCAGGTCGTGGCCGACCACCACTCCCTCCAACCTCGCCCCGGTGAACCCCTCGAGCTCGACGACGTTCGAGCCCTCGGTGTCACGGATGGTGCTCATCTCGGACTCGCCCGATCTGAGCAGATAGTGGTCGTCCTCCGCGATGTTCTGCAGCGGGTCGTGGCCGGCGCCGTCTTCGAGCCCCTCGGTCCCGGCTGCGCCTTGCGGAGCGTCAGTGACCGGATCATGCAGCCAGTCCGCGCCGCTGGTGTCGTCGATCGCGGGATCGTCCGCGTCGCCGCCAACCCAGGCCGGCTCCGACAACTGGGACGCCAGCAGGTCCTCGGCCGGCTCGGGCTCTGCTTCGAGCGCCGATGATTCCTGCTGTCCGCCGGTGTCGACCAGGATGTCGTCGATCGGCACGATCCCGGCACCGAGATCGATGCCGGCGAAGCTGGCCTCGTTGCCGACATAGTCGCTGACCACCGCCACGGTGTTGCCTTCGACCCCCAGGTAGAGATCGTTACCCACGATCGCCGCCTTGACGGTCTCCGTCGTCACGCCCTCGAGGACGATGCGATTGATCCCCTCGTGATCGAACACGGTGTCGACGGCCGAATCGTTCAGGCCGATCACATAGGCATCGTCACCGGCCTCGCCATACAGCAGATCGGCACCTGTGCCACCGGCCAGCTGGTCGTCGCCGGCGCCACCCCAGATACTGTCGTCGCCCGAATTGCCGGCCAGCATGTCATTGCCGAGGCCGCCCTCGAGCCGGTCGGCGCCGAGGCCGCCATCGAGCAGATCGTCGCCATCACCGCCCTGCAGAACATCATCGCCCCCGGCGCCGTACAGCGCATTGTCGCCGGCATTGCCGATCAGGCTGTTGGCCCGGCCATCGCCGATCGCGCTGTGCCCCACGGAGCCGGTCAGGAGGAGGTCCTCGATATCGCCGTCGACCTGCTGCCGGACGCCCGTGCCGACCTCGGTCAACTCACCGAGATCGTCGCCGAACACGAAGGTCCGCGCGCTGCCGAAGGTTTCGGCGACCTGCAGTACATCCTTGCCGCCGCCATCTGCGCCGTCGCCGTACTCCAAGGCGAGATCGTCGTGACTGCCGACGATCAGGACGTCGTCACCGGGACCGCCAGTCAGCCGATCTGCGCCGCTGCCCCCGTCGAGCGAATCATTGCCGGCGCCGCCGTCCAGCAGATCGTCACCGCTACGGCCGAACAGGCTGTCGTCGCCATCGCCGCCGAGCAGCAGATCGTTGCCGCCACCGCCGTCGAGCTGATCCTCGCCCGGACCACCCAACAGCGAGTCCGCGCCGGCGCCACCGAACAGCGAATTGTCACCGCTGCCACCGTCCAGCCAGTCGTCGCCAGCCAGGCCATAGATCACGTCATCGCCCGCACCGCCCGCGAGGCGATCGCTCTGCTCGGTGCCCTGCAGGCTGTCGTCACCCGTCGTGCCGCCGGTGTAGGCGCCGATCGGCGGCGCATGCTGGTCCGCCGCCACATCGATCGCCGCGACGCCCTCACCCATACCGAGCGCAACGCTGGAAAAATTGATGGTGATGCCGCCGCTCGTGGCCGCGGTCGTCTCGCCGGCCGGGGCTTCTGAAGGTGTGGCGGGCGCCGCCTGCTCGCCGCTGGTTGTCGTCGGCGAGGTTTCCGCGCGTGGCGCGCCGACCGATAGCGGATCGATCGCGGCCTTCCCTTCGACCAGCCCATCCTCGAGCACCGCCGGTGCCGCCGACACGACCGGCGTGCTCCCGCCAGGCATCGGCGTGGTCGCGCTGGCCTCGCCGGGCGCCACGCTGTTGACGGGCGCCGCCGCGCTCTCCTGTTCGGTGGAGGGGGCGCCGGCCAGTTCGCCCTTCGCCAACATCACGCCGATGAACGCAGCCGTCACCGGTGCGCCGATCGCCAGGCCGTCGATCCGGTTGCCCTGGGCACCGCGCCGGTCGCGGTGGGCGGCTCTGGCTACCTCGACGCGAAGCAGCGGATCCAGCGCCAGCCCGAGCGCCGGCAGGCCGGCCTCCGACCGCTCCGCCAGCCAGCTCGCGCCGGCAACGCGACCCGGCTCGGGTAGCGGACCGCCAGACGCGTCACGCACCGGCTGCAGGATGGAATTGACGGCTCGACCGCTTGCTGACGCCATGTGAAACGCCCTTGGAGTCAGCAGAACGACTGCCGCTCCGCTAAGATATTAGGTGAAGTTCAGCCGGAGTGACCAAACCTCAAGTTGAATGCGATGTTACGGCTATGGGTTGAGTTTTTCAATCATTAATTAACTTGTGATGTGTCGTCAGACGGCCGCCACGGCAGAAGTTCTTCTAAAATCAACAAATGACACCATAACGCTCTGAGATATCACGCGTTTGCCATATCTAATGGCTTCTCTCCGAGATCCGGCTCGCGCTCGGCCAGCGCTCTCACCATCGCGCTGATCTCCTGCCCGTGGACGGGCGGACTGAAATAGTAACCCTGGGCCAATCGACAGCCTTCGGCATCGAGCATCGCCAGCTGCTCGGCGCTCTCGACTCCTTCCGCGACGGCATCGAGGCCCAGGCTGTGGCCGAGGCTGAGCGTGGCCCGCACGATCGCTGCGGCACTCGGATCGTGCTCGAGCGCGGCGACGAACGAGCGGTCGAGCTTGATCTCGTCAAAGGCGAAACGCCGCAGATAGCTCAGGCTCGAGTGGCCCACGCCGAAATCGTCGATCGAGATCTTGACGCCGAGCTGCTTGAGGTCGCGCAGGATCGCGAGATTGATCTCGGTATCCTCCATCAGCGTGCGCTCGGTGATCTCGAGCTCGAGATGGTCGGGCGCCAGGCCGCTCTGCTCGAGCGCGTCGCGCACCAGGCCGGCAAGGTCGGGATCACGGAACTGCACCGGCGAGAGATTGACCGACAGACGGAACTGCGGCAGCCCGGCACCTTGCCACTGCTTGGCCTGGTGGCACGCCTGCCCCAGCACCCAGGCACCGATCGGCAGGATCAGGCCGGTGTCCTCGGCCAGAGGAATGAACCGCTCGGGAGCGATCAGGCCATGCTTGGGATGATGCCAGCGCAGCAGCGCCTCGACCCCGATCATGGCACGGCTCGCGAGGTCGATCTGCGGCTGATAGTGGATCTCGAACTGATCGCGCTGCAGGGCGTGATGCAGGTCCTGCTCGAGCGCCTTGCGCTGGCGCAGCTCGCTGTCCATCGCACCCTCGAACAAGCGGAAGGTCTGCGCGCCCTCGCTCTTGGCGCGGGTCAGGGCCAGGCCTGCCTGCTTCAACAGCTGCTCCGGATCGCGCGTGTCGGTCGGGCACAGGGCAACGCCGATATTGGCCCGAACATGGGTCGATTCACCGAACAGGTCGAACGGCTCCTCCATGACCGTCAACAGCCGCTCGCACAGCCGGGCGGCGCCGGCCGGCGCCTCGATGTCGGCCTGAATGACCGCGAACTCGTCCGGCCCCATGCGCGCCAGCGTATCGGTCTCCCGCAGGCTGGCGAGCAGCCGCGCGCTCATGTGGCGCAGCAGAAGGTCGCCAGCCGCATAGCCCAGTGTATCGTTGACCGCCTTGAAGTCGGCCAGATCCAGGCAGAGCACGGCCGTCATCCGATCGCCACGGCGCCCGCCGGCCAGAGCCGCGCTCAGCCGCTCGAGAAACACGCCGCGGTTCGGCAGGCCGGTCAGCGCGTCATGGCGCACGAGATGGTGCACCTTCTCCTCGGCGGCACGCAGGGCCTCCTGCTCCCTGCCGGGGGTCTTGTGCAGGGCTGCGCCGAGCCAGGCGCCGAGCGCCGTTCCGGCGATCGCGAACACCGCCAGCAATCCGGCCAGCACCGGAAGCGTAGCCGTCAGCCCGTCGGCGAACTGGGCGTGCAGGCCGAGCAGGAAGCCCAGCGATGCGATCGACAGGCAGATCCCGAGCTGAACCACGCAGGCGATGATGAGCACGTTCGCGCACCCTTTTTCCTGGATCCGGCCGCGCCACCGGTGCCCGGGAAGGTCGGCGATATAGGTTAATGAACTGCTAACCGGGGATCACGCCTGCCCAAAGGCGGCCGCGTTCCGTCCCGCTGCCCCTCAGCGCGGCATGCTTGGACACCTTCGCTCGCGCCTCTGCTATATCTCGATCATGAGTGGAGATCCCGGCTTCTCGTCCCGAGACAGCAAGCGGCGACATCAGCCTCGATCGAGGCGTGCATCACCGCGCCCGCCGAACCGCTTGGCCAACAGCGCCGGTGCACTGCGGGACGTCGCGCAGAAATGGCTGCCGCGGGCGCGGCGCGAGGCGGCGTTGCTCGGTGCGCTCATGCTGGCGGCCGCGAGCCTGGTGCTGTTCGCACAGCTCTCCGACGAGGTGCTCGAGGGCGGCACCCACGCCTTCGACGAGACCGTGCTGCTCGCTCTGCGCAGCGCCGCGGATCCCTCCGATCCCCTTGGGCCGGCCTGGCTCGAGAGCCTTGTGCGGGATATCACCGCGCTGGGCAGCCTCGGCGTCCTGACCCTGTTGAGCCTGGCGGTGGTGGGGTTCCTGGTGCTGCAGGGCAAGCGCCACCTCGCGCTCCTGGTGGTGGTCGCAGTAGGCGGCGGCATGCTGGTCAGCACGCTGACCAAGCTCGGCTTCGACCGGCCGCGCCCCGATCTGGTGCCGCATGAGACCCGGGTCTTCACGACGAGTTTTCCGAGCGGCCACGCGATGATGGCAGCGGTCACCTATCTGACCCTGGGGGCCCTGCTCGCCCGCGGCCAGCCGCGCCTGCGCCTGAAGCTGTACCTGATCGGGCTCGCAGCCACGCTCACCGTGCTGGTCGGGCTGAGCCGGATCTATCTCGGCGTGCACTGGCCGACCGACGTGCTCGCAGGCTGGACTCTCGGCGCGGCCTGGGCGCTCGGCTGCTGGGCGATCGCGCTATGGCTTCAGGCCCGCGGCCGGGTCGAGGCGGATCAGCCGGCGGAAGCGTCAGCCAAGCAGGGTGCCCACACGGCGCAAGCCACGCCGTGTGAGACCACCTCCGCACAATAGCGTCACAAAACCGGTGCCAATTCGATCGCCCGACCCTAAGCAAAAGATACGCTTCGCCTGGAGATTGCGATGAACCACCTCGAGGCATTCAGCCGGCGCACGCACATCGCGTATTTCTCGATGGAGATCGCGTTGCGCCCGGACATTCCGACCTACAGCGGCGGCCTCGGCGTGCTCGCGGGCGATACCGCGCGCTCGTGCAGCGATCTGGAGCTTCCCGCCGTGTTCGTGACCCTGGCGAGCCGGGCCGGTTACCTGCGCCAGCAGATCGAGCATGGCCGCCAGGTCGAGACGCCGGACCGTTGGGATCCGGCCACCCTGACCACGCCCCTGCCGGCGATGGTGGCGGTCCCCATCGAGGGCCGCGACATCTGGGTCCGGCCCTGGCTGTATCTCCTGACCGGCGGCACCCAATACCAGATACCGGTGATCCTGCTGGACACGGATCTCGACGACAACGCCGAGCAGGACCGCGGGATCACCGACCAGCTGTATGGCGGCGACCAGGCCTATCGGCTCAAGCAGGAGATCGTGCTCGGGATCGGCGGCGTGCGCATCCTGCGCGCGCTCGGTTTCGAGATTCACACCTACCATCTGAACGAGGGGCATTCCGCGCTGCTCACCCTCGATCTTTTGCGCCGCCATCCGCTCGATCCCGATCGCCTGTCGCCCGCCGAGTGCGCGTTCGATACCGCCGAGATCCGCCAGCACTGCATTTTCACGACCCACACGCCGGTCGAGGCAGGCCACGACCGGTTCCGCTACGACCTGGTCGGCCGCATTCTGGGCGAGGAGTTCGAGATCCGGCAGCTCAAGATGCTGGCGGGTGCAGACGGTCTGAACATGACCCGCCTCGCGCTCAATCTTTGCGGCTATGTCAACGGCGTCGCCGAGCGCCACGCCGAGACCGCGCACCGGATGTTCCCCGGCTTTCGGGTGCATGCCATCACCAATGGCGTTCACCCGCCGACCTGGGCGAGCCCGGGCTTTGCCCGGCTCTTCCAGACGCACTTCCCGAAGTGGCAGCACGAGCCGGAAGTGCTGGTGCGCGCCGACCTGCTGGCCGACGACGCGATCTGGGCGGCCCATCAGGAGGCCAAGCAGGCATTGATCGAGACCTGCCGCGAGCTGACTGGAATCGCGCTTTCGCCGGATGTGCCGCTGATCGGCTTCGCGCGCCGCATGACCGGCTACAAGCGGCCCGACCTGCTGTTCAGCGACCTCGCCCGGCTGCGCCAGATCGCCCAAAAATTTCCGTTCCAGGTGGTGATGGCGGGCAAGGCGCACCCGCGGGACGGCACCGGCAAGGAGCTGATTGAGAGGGTCCATCGCCATATGGCGGAGCTGGAGGGCGCGGTGCCGTGCGTGTTCCTCCCCAACTACGACATGGCGCTGGCGCGCTACCTGGTGAGTGGCGCCGACATCTGGCTGAACACGCCGCTGCCGCCGCTCGAGGCGTCCGGCACCAGCGGTATGAAGGCGGCGCTGAATGGCGTGTTGAACCTCAGCGTGCTCGACGGCTGGTGGGTCGAGGCCTATCTCGAAGGCCGAACCGGCTGGGCGATAGGCGACGGCGTCGCGTCGGACAACGATGCGTGCGGGCTGTACGACAAGTTCGAGCACGCGGTGCTGCCGCTGTACTACCAGGACCGCAGTGCCTGGATCGCAATGATGAAGCAGACCATCGGCAAGATCGCCTCGTACTTCAACAGCCAGCGCATGATGCGGCGCTATGCGTCCGAGGCCTATCTTCGATAGACTGCCGGGATGGTCCGGAAGCGATCGAGTGGCGATCTCGCTGCATGTACGTGATGTTCACCTTCTCTCCGCGTGGCGATGGTGGCGGTGCCTTTCCCGATGCCAGTCCGACCATGCTCGAGATCTGCGGCATCGCGCCGGAGGACGTGCGCGAGGACCTCTGGCCGCTGCTCCGTCGAATTGAGCCGGACGACCTGACCAAATTGCGCAGCGCGATTGCGCAGGGCACGCGCGATCAGACTCCTTGGGATGTCGAGTTCCGCTACCGGCATCCGAGCAAAGGACCGATCTGGATGCGGGTGCGCTGCACGCCGCTCACCGGTGCGGACGGCAGCCTGCAGTGGCACGGCTTCATCAACGACATCACGCAGCGCAAGCAGGATCAGCGCGAGCTGGAAGAGCGGAACGAGCAGCTGCGCCTTGCGCTGCTGTCGTCGGGCACCGGAATCTGGTCGTGGGATTTTGCGACCGGCGTCGTTACCTGGAGCGACGAGGTTTACAAGATCTTCGGCACATCGTCGTTCGAACAGACGTTCGAGCAGTTCACCACGTTCGTTCATCCTGATGACCGCGAGCGCATCTCGGCGGCGCTCGCGGTCGCGATCGACCAGCACAAGCTGTATGAGGTAGAGCTTCGTATCATGCGGCCGGATGGAACGCTCCGGTGGCTCAGCACGCACGGGCTCACCACCTACGACGGGGCCGGCAGGCCGCTCAGCATGACCGGCACGGTCCGCGACATCACGGCACGCAAGGAAGCCGACGAGCAGCTGCGCAAGTTCGCGTTCCTGGTCGATGCCAGTCGTGACTTCATCGGCATGTGCGACCTCGCCGGCCGGCCGTTTTTCGTCAACGAAGCCGGTCTGGCGCTGCTCGGTCTCGACGATATGGACGAAGCGTGCCGCCTGTCGGTCGAGGACTATTTCTTCCCGGAAGATCGTCCGCATATTATCGAACGATTTCTGCCCGAGGTGTTACGCGAAGGGCACGGTATCATCGAAGTCAGGTTCAGGCATTGCAAGACCGAAGAGCCGGTCTGGATGAGCTACAGTGTGTTCGTCTTGAGGGATGAGCACGACCAGCCGCTCGGCTTCGCGACGATCAGCCAGAACATCGATGCGCGCAAGCAGGACGAAGAGCGGATGGAGCTTCTGATCGACGAGCTGAACCATCGGGTGCGCAACACGCTGGCGATCGTCAACGCGATCGCCACGCAGACCCTCAAGCACACGCCCTCGGTCCAGGATTTCCGGCTCGCTTTCGGCGGCCGGATCGCGGCCCTGGCCAAGGCCCATACGCTGCTGGCGACCACCAAGTGGACCGCGTCGGCCATGCGCGACCTGATCGCCGAGCAGTTGGCCCCCTACACCAAGGATCGCACCGACGCGCTGGTCATTTCCGGTCCCAGGCTTCTGGTCAATCCGAAGCAGGCGCTCAACCTCAGCCTGGTCATGCACGAGCTGGCCGCCAACGCGGCCAAATATGGCGCGCTTTCGGTACCGGCCGGCCGGGTCGAGATTTCGTGGCGGGTCCAACCTGACCGCGTCCTGCGTCTGACCTGGCACGAGTTCGATGGTCCCGGGGTCGCGCCGCCGACCCGGCGTGGCTTCGGCTCGCAACTCATCGAATTCAACATCGCTCACGAGTTCGGCGGCGAGGCCAGGCTCGACTTCCCGCCGGCGGGCGTGAAGTGCGTGCTGACCATCCCGCTTCGCGGTCCGCGCGACGAGATCTGAGCCGGCGCCGAGCGCGGCGTCGCTCGCGTGCGCAGCTCAGGATGCCGAAGCCGGTAAGACCCCACTCCTTCCGGTAATCTCGCGGAGCTTCGCCAGCAGGCTCGCGCGGTGCGCCACCGCGTCTCTCTTGCTGGCATAGGTCGACAAGGCGTGGGCGATGGTCACTTTGAGACTCTCGGGGTCGAACGGCTTGGCCACCACGAAGGCGGGCTCGAGGCCGCGACCGGTTAGCAACCGCTCAGGGAATCCTGTCACGAATACGATCGGCACGTTGCAGCGCTCGAGAATCTGCTGCGCGGCGGCAATGCCGCTACCGCTCTCCTGCAGCTGGATGTCCGCCAGCACCAGGCCGAGCTCGTCTTCGCCACCCGCCTCGGCCGCGATCAGGGCCTCCTCCTGGCGCGCCACGATGGCCGCCACGGTCAACCCCATGTCCTGAACGATCTGGCTGAGCTCGATCGCGATCATCGGCTCATCCTCGATGATCAGCACGGGAAGCCCGACCTCCTGCTGCAAATTCGCGCGCGCCTCGGCCAGGTGCTGCCGCGCTTCGCCGATGCCCAGATCGAGGACCAGGGCGACCTGTTCGAGCGACATCCCCTCGACCACGGCAAGCAACAGCACACGGCGCTCGATCGGGGCCAGGGCGGCCAGTCCCTGATCCACACGATCCTCCCGTGTCGTCGCGTCGCTCCACCCGGTGCGAGCGTCCTCGTTGAGCGCCGACCAGACGGCATGGAACGCCCGGAACAGCAGGATCCGCTGGTCGCTGCCATCGAGCCGCTCGGGTTCGGCCACGATCAGCTCCAGACAGATCCTGACATACTCGTCGCCAACCTCCTTCGAGCCGGACAGCAAGCGGGCGTGCCGCCGCAGATACGGTACGTGCGGGAGGACGGCGTCTGTGTTGATTGACATGCCCATCTCCGTCAAACCTCCCAAAACCGATGGTGCTAACGGAACCAAGAACCGCGACGCGTGTTACACCTTGTTCATCGATGAGTGCGGTGCATCTTCCGATGGCCGCCACTATACCAGTCTTCAGGCACTCTGAAAGCGAATCCCCCACACAGGGGCAGCGATGAGACGAGACAGATCCATGCCGGGCAGGAGGGCCCACGCCACGGCCGATGCACTCGACGAAGCCTTGCGCCAGATCGGGCAAGACATCCTCGACGAGCCGGTCCCGGAAAACCTGCGACAAGTGCTTCGCGGCGCGCAGGCGAGATCCGGGGCCGGACCCCGGTCGACGGCGACGACCACTGTCGAGACCTGGCCGAGGCGGCTCAACCGGCCGGGCGATGCAGGTAGCCGGGCGCGACGGCTTCGAGGCTGGTCGGGGTGATGCCGAGGTCGGCAAGCGCAAGCCCGTCGGTGCCGACCACGTTGTCCTGTTGCATGAGCATGACCTGATCGCGTGAGATCGGGCGAAAGGGCAATGGCGCCACGAGCGCGGCCAGTGCACGCCAGATCGCATAGGGCACCGGCACCAGCAGGCTCTTGCGGCCGGTCATCTCGAGCACCAGACGCACGAGGGCCTTGTACGTATAGATCCTCGGACCGCCCAGCTCGTACAATTTGCCTGCAGCGGCCGGCACCGTGGACCCGGGCCCGGCATCGAGAGCGGCGGCCACCGCCGCTGCGACGTCACCGACATAGACCGGCTGCAGCCTGACGCTGCCGGTGCCGAACAGCGGGATCGCCGGCGCGCGCCCGAGCGCCGCGAGCGTGTTCAAAAATCGGTCTCCCGGCCCGAACAGGACGCTCGGCCGCAGGATGGTCGCGTTGGGGAACGCGTCGCGAACCAGGCGCTCGCCGATCGCGCGGGCCCGCACGTAGGGCGAGCGCGAGGCGGCATCCGCGCCGATGCCCGAGATGTGCACCATGCTCCGGACACCCGCGGCGGCCGCCGCTTGCGCAACGTGCCGCGCGCCCTGCCCGTGGATCGCCTCGAAGCTGGCGCCTCGCTCGACATAGTGGCCGACCGTGTTGACCACGCCGTCGACACCGGCCACGGCCGGTGCGACGGTGGCCTGGTCCCAGACGTCGGCGCGCAGCGGCACGATCTGCCCGGCCCGGCCGAACGCCTGCAGGAAGCCGGCGCGCTCGGGATGGCGCACCGCCACCCGCACCACGGCGCCGTCACCGGCCAGGCGCCGGACGATCTCGCGGCCCAAAAAACCCGAGCCGCCGAACACCGTGATGGTGGACGCCATGGCGAAACCTCATGTCCGCTCGCGCTCGAGGGCCGCCGATCGCCGCACGCGGTGCCCCCGCCGGCAGGTTCATGATGCAGCGCTGCGCCGCCGAGATCCATCTCGGATCGGCAGCCATGGCGGTGGTGATTCCTTGCCGACGGTGCGCTTTGCCGTAGTTGAGGCCTATGGCGAGTCTTTTGGACATCGTGGACCGGCGGGCGGCCGGATCGATCGCCGCCGCATGATCGCCATAGCGGGGTCGCTGGCGCTGGGGGCGCCAGCTGCCCTCGCCGTCCTCGCCCCTGCCCGATCCGAGGCGCTGGCCGGCGGGCTCGACCCTGCTCTGTGGGGCGGTGGCCACCAGCCCCGCGCGCGGCGATCACGGGACAACCGGTACAGACGAACCGGCGGCTCCCCGGCAAACCAAAAACCCGCTAAGCTCGGCCTCGCGGGACCCGGCACAGAACCTGGGAGGAACCATGTCCGTATTGATCAGCGGCGGGACGGTCGTGACGGCCGATCGCACCCGGCGCGCCGACGTGT
The DNA here is from genome assembly GCA_963731495.1 of uncultured Alphaproteobacteria bacterium. Classification (GTDB taxonomy): domain Bacteria; phylum Pseudomonadota; class Alphaproteobacteria; order Geminicoccales; family Geminicoccaceae; genus DASUGG01. The sequence continues at coordinate 15,036 of CAVSVZ010000048.1, read as the reverse complement.
ATTGCGAGGACGGCATCATCAAGGCGGTCGGCCCGGATCTCGAAGCCCCGGCCGGCGCCGAGAGGATCGATGCCGGCAGCGCCTATGTCATGCCCGGCGGGATCGATCCGCACACCCACATGGAAATGCCGTTCATGGGCACGGTCGCGTCCGAGGACTTTTTCTCGGGCACCGCGGCGGCACTCGCCGGCGGCACCACCATGATCATCGACATGTGCCTGCCGAGCTCGCAGCAGAGCCTGATCGACGCCCACGACCAGTGGAGCGCGTGGGCCAGGAAGGCCGCCGCCGACTACTCCTTCCACGTCTCGATCACCTGGTGGTCGGACCGCGTCGCCCAGCAGATGGCCGCGATCGTCGAGCGCGGCGTCAACAGCTTCAAGCATTTCATGGCGTACAAGGGCGCGATCATGATCGACGACGAGATCATGTTCAAAAGTTTTTCGCGCTGTCGTGACCTGGGAGTTTTGCCGCTGGTCCATGCCGAGAACGGCGAGGCCGTCTTCCTGCTGCAGCAGCAGATGCTGAACGACGGCATCTACGGGCCGGAAGGCCACGCGCTGTCCCGGCCGCCCGAGGTCGAGGCCGAGGCCACCAACCGCGCGATCATGATCGCCCATGCGGTCGGCGTGCCGGTCTACATCGTGCACACCTCGTGCAAGCAGGCGCACGAAGCGATCAGGCGCGCGAGAGAGAACGGCCAGCGGGTCTATGGCGAGCCGCTCGCCCAGCACCTGGTGCTCGACGACGGCGTCTACCAGCACACCGACTGGGAATACGCCGCGGCGCGCGTGATGAGCCCGCCGTTTCGCTCCAAGGACCACCAGAAGTCGCTGTGGGACGGCCTGGTCTCGGGCTCGCTCCAGGTGGTCGCGACCGACCACTGCTGCTTCAAGCTGGAGCAGAAGAAGCTGGGCATCGACAATTTTACCATGATCCCCAACGGCACCGGCGGGATCGAGGACCGCCTGGCGGTGCTTTGGACCCATGGCGTCAACACCGGCCGGCTGACCATGAACGAGTTCGTCGCAATGACCTCGACCAATTGCGCCAGGATCCACAACATCTATCCGCGCAAGGGTGCGATCGAGGTCGGCGCCGACGCTGACCTGGTGGTCTGGGACCCGGCGGCCTCCAAGACCATCAGCGCCGACAGCCACCACATGAACCTGGACGTCAACGTGTTCGAGGGCATGCAGGTGACGGGCCTGCCGGCGGTGACCATCAGCCAGGGCAAGGTGGTCTGGCGCAACGGTCAGCTCGATGCCGAGCGTGGTGCCGGCCGCAACATCCCGCGCCCGCCCCGCCACCCGGTGCACGTCGCCACCGAGCAACGGTACCAGGCGCACCGGCCAAAGCCGGTCCGGCGCAAGGTCAGCCTGCAGCAGACGCCTTAGGCGGAATGGCTGCGCTTAGAGGAGATCAAGAAACGCGTCGACCGTGATGCTGCAGTCTTTGAGAATCGCTCGCAACACACCACGCTTGATGTCCTTCGTCCCGTAGGGCACCGTTGTGCGCAGGGCGGCATTTGTCGCGTGCGCGAGTTGGTAGTGGCTGCCTCGAATGCGGCGAACCACGAAGCCGGCCCGCTCGAGCGCTCTGATCACGTCCTTGGGCTTGAGTGCCGGGAGCTGCCGGCTCATACGGTCTGAAGCTTGACGGTCACCCGATCTCGGATCGGTTCGGCGAGGGGCTGATCGCTTGGCGGGATCGAGAGGCCATCCTCTCTGAGACATTCGAGGTAGCCTTGAATGGCATCTGCCGCCATGGCCCGGGCTTCCTCGAGCGTCTCGCCCTGCGTGGCGAGCCCGCGCAAGGACGGACAGGTCACCACATATCCGCCCTCCTCAGCAGGCTCGATGATAATCGTGTAGCTGAACTCGTCCGTGGTGATGGGTTCCGATCGCGTCATGGCCTCAATATAGCGCCTTGGCTCCGGGCATGCACGTCCCCGGCATGTGTCCTTGGCGAGGCTCAGCCGGCCAGCCGGCGACAGATCGAGCGGGCGGCGATCTTGCCGTCCTCGACCGCGACCACGGTCAGATCCGCGCCATGCACCGCATCGCCGCCGGCCCAGACGCCGGCCAGCGAGGTCTCGCGCTCGGCATCGACCACGACCTTGCCGCGCTCGATGGTCAAAAGGTTGGCGATGCCCGTGTGATCCGGCACCAGGGTCTGGCCGATCGCCGGAAACACCATGTCGGCGTCGAGCGTGAAGGTCTCGCCGGCGCCGCCGAGCGCGCCCTGCTCGTCCAGCCGGGTCGATTCGAACGCGACCGCGCGCACATGGCCATGCGAGCCGAGCAACCGCGTCGGCCGGGCCCAGAACATGGTCCGCACGCCGTTGACCTGGGCCAGCACCCGCTCGTGCGCGGTGGCGCCCATCTGCTCCGGGCCGCGCCGATAGACGATGGTGACCTGCTCGGCGCCGAGGCGCTGGCTCTGGATCGCGATGTCGATTGCCGTGCTGCCGCCGCCGATCACCACGCACTGGCGCCCGATCGGCAGGCTCGACAGATCGTCGTGCTGGCGCAGCCGCTCGATGTAGTGCACGGCGCTGACGATGCCTTCGAGATGCTCGTGGCCGAGATCGTTGACGCCGCCCAGGCCAAAGCCGAGAAAGACGGCATCGAACTGCTCGCGCAGGTCGGCGAGATGAAGGTCGCGGCCGAGCGCCTGGCCCAGGCGCAGCTCAATCCCGCCAATCGCGGTGATGAACGCGACCTCCTGCTGCGCGAACGCGTCCGGGACCTTGTAGGCCGCGACGCCGTACTCGTTGAGCCCGCCGGCCTTGTCGCGGGCCTCGAATACCACGACCTCGTGGCCAGCCGCGCGCGCAGGCATGGGCGCAGGCCAGGCCAGCCGGTCCGGCGCCGACCACCGCGACCCGCCTGCCGCTCGCCGGCGCGCGCTCGAACGGCTGGATGCCCTGCTCGAGCATCCAGTCGGTCGCATGCCGCTGCAGCAGGCCGATCTTGATCGGCTCGTCGCCCGGCAGGTTGCGCACGCAGGCGCCCTCGCACAGGATCTCCGTGGGACAGACGCGGGCGCAGACCCCGCCCATGATGTTGGCCGAAAAAATGTCCATCGCCGAGCCGTGCAGATCGCCCTTGGCGATCTTGCCGATGAAGCCGGCAATGTCGATCCGGGTCGGGCAGGCCGTGACGCAGGGCGCGTCCTCGCACAGATAGCAGCGCTCGGCCTCGACCACCGCCTGCCCGGCCGTGAGCGGCGGGATCAGGTCGCCAAAATTGCGCGCGTACGCTTCGGGCGCCAATCGGCCAGCGGCGACATCAATCGGTTCGGCCATGCCAACCTCTCGCTTGCGGGCGCACCCATGGCACCGTATGACCGCAATCGGGACGACGCTAGAGAGGTTCGGCGCGGCCGGTCAAGGCCGAAACGCGGCTGCGGAGGGCTGCGGTTCAACTGACCATCGCGAGCGGGCCGGCCATCTGGCGTCGGGCGCTCCGCAACCGGCGTGGAATGGCCATGACACGAGTCGCAATCCTCGACGACTACCAGAAGGTCGCGCGAAGCGCGGCCGACTGGAGCGTGCTGCCGGACGAGGTCGAGGTGAGCTTCTTTCACGATCATCTGGCCGATCCCGACCAGCTGGTCGCCCGGCTCGCGCCGTTCGAGATCATCGGCATCATGCGCGAGCGCACGCCGTTCCCCGGCTCGCTGCTGGAGCGCTTACCCAAGCTGCGCCTGCTGATCACCACCGGCCTGCGCAACGCCTCGATCGACGTGGCCGCGGCCCAGCGGCTCGGCATCACGGTGTGCGGCACGCAGTCCTCGGGACACGCCGACCGCCGAGCTCGCGATCGCCCTGATCCTGTCGCTCGCGCGCGGGCTGCCGGGCGAGATCGGCTCGGTGCGGGCGGGCGGCTGGCAGGTCGGTGTCGGCCGCGAGCTGAACGGTGCGACCCTCGGCCTGGTCGGGCTCGGCCGGCTCGGCAGCAAGGTCGCGCAGTTCGGCCAGGCCTTCGGCATGACCACCCTGGCCTGGAGCCAGAACCTGACCGAGGCGGCAGCGGCCGAGCGCGGCGTGCGCCGGGTCGACAAGGCCCTGCTGTTCAAGGCCGCCGACTTCATCTCGGTGCACGTCCAGCTCAGCGCGCGCACGCGCGGCCTGATCGGGGCCGCCGACCTTGCCCTGATGAAGCCGGACGCCTACCTGATCAACACCTCGCGCGGCCCGATCGTCGACGTGGACGCCTTGGTGGAGGTGCTCGAGGCCGGGCGGATCGCGGGTGCAGCGCTCGACGTCTACGACCTCGAGCCGCTGCCGCCGGACGACCGGCTGCGGCGCATCGCCGAACCTGCTGCCGACGCCGCATATCGGCTATGTCACGCGCGAGAGCTATGCGGTGTTCTATCGCGACATGGTCGAGGGCGTCGCCGCGTATCTCGCCGGCAGCCCGCTACGCGTGATCGACGGTTAGCGGGGCGTGATCGACGGTTAGCGGACTTGTTGTTTTGGAAACGATTCCAGGCGGCGCGGTTCATAGCCCTTGAGGCAACAGCTGCCGCCGGGCTAGGCTAACGTTCAGGTATCGATACCGGTCGCGCGATGCCGCGGCCCGGGGGAGGAAGTCGAAACACGATGCAATATGAGGCACCACAATCACTCGAAATAGCGACCGCGCTGCTCGCCAATGCGTCGGGCTCGGCGCGGGTCCTGGCGGGCGGCACCGACCTTCTGGTGCAGCTCCGCGCCGGCCTGATCGAGCCCGACCTGGTGGTCGACATCAAGCAGATCCCGGAGATGCGCGGCATCACCGCCGAGGACGGCGGCTTTCGGATCGGCGCCGCGGTCAGCGGCGCCGAGCTCGGCGAGCATGCCGAGCGTCGGGAAGCTGTGGCCGGGCGTGGTCGAGGCGGTCGAGCTGATCGGCTCGACCCAGATCCAGGGCCGCGCCACCATGGTCGGCAACCTGTGCAACGCCTCGCCGGCGGCCGACAGCGTGCCGGCGATGATCGCGGCCGGCGCGATCGTCCGGTGGTCGGCCCGGACGGCAAGCGCGAGGTGCCGGTCGAGGAGATCTGCATCGGCCCGGGCAAGACCTCGCTCGAGAAGGGCGAGTTCGTCGCCTCGGTGCTGCTGCCGGCGCGCCCGCCGCACTCGGGCGACGCCTATCTGCGGTTCATCCCGCGCACCGAGATGGACATCGCCGTGGTCGGCGCGGCGTCAGCCTGACCCTGGACGAGCCGGCGTCGTGCACGGCCGCGCGGGTCGGGCTCGGCGCGGTCGCCGCCCGGCCGCTGCTGGTGCAGGAAGCCGCCGACGCGCTGATCGGCAGCACGGCTCGACGAGCACGCGCTGGAGCAGCTTGCGCGGCGCCGCATCGGCCGCCTGCCGAGCCGATCGACGACAAGCGCGGCACGATCGAATACCGAACCAAGGTCGCCGGCGTGCTGGCGCGGCGTGCCGCCGTGATCGCGCTCGAGCGCGCGAAGGAGGCATTGATGGCGAAGTACCACGTATCGACCACGATCAACGGGGACCCGGTCGAGTTCCTGTGCGAGCCGGAGCAGACCCTGCTGGATGTCCTGCGCGACGAGCTGGACATGACCGGCAGCAAGGAAGGCTGCGCCTCGGGTGACTGCGGCGCCTGCAGCGTGATGCTGGACGGCCGGCTGGTCTGCGCCTGCCTGGTGCTGGCGCGCCGAGGCCGAGGGCAGCTCGGTCGAGACCATCGAGGGCATGGCCAACGGCGAGGACCTGCACCCGCTGCAGCAGAAATTCCTGGAGCATGCCGCCCTGCAGTGCGGCATCTGTACGCCGGGCTTCCTGGTCGCCGCCAAAGCCCTGCTCGACCGCAATCCGGATCCCAGCGAGACCGAGGTGCGCTACTGGCTGGCCGGCAATCTCTGCCGCTGCACCGGCTACGACAAGATCGTGCGCGCCGTGATGGATGCTGCCGCCGACATCAGAGGAAGCTGACATGGCAACCGCGCTGAAGACCGACGAGATCCAGCCCGCATTGAAGTGGATCGGCACCCGCCCGGTCAGGCCGGACGGCGTCGACAAGGTCACCGGCCGGGCCCGCTTCGGCGCCGACTTCTCCCTGCCCGGCATGCTGGTCGGCAAGGTGCTGCGAAGCCCGCATCCGCATGCCCGCATCCGCTCGATCGACACCTCCAAGGCCGCGGCGCTGCCGGGCGTCAAGGCGGTGGTGACGCGCGACGACTTCCAGGACATGCCCTCGGAGTTCGTGCCGGCCGGCGAGATGCTGATGAACTACCGCGACGTGACGCGCAACGTCATGGCGCGCGAGAAGGCGCTGTACGAGGGCCATCCGGTAGCCGCCGTGGCCGCCACCAGCGCGTCGGTCGCCCGGCAGGCGCTCAAGCTGATCGAGGTCGACTACGAGGTCCTGCCGCACGTGATCGACGTGGTCGAGGCGATGGAGCGCGGCGCGCCCCTGCTGCACGAGGACCTGTTCACCGCCGGCGTCGAGCCGCCGCCGACCGAGCCCTCGAACGTCGCCAAGCGGGTCGAGTTCGAGATCGGCGACACCGACGAGGGCTTCGAGCAGGCCGACCTGGTGATCGAGCGCGAGTTCGAGACCAAGCCCGTGCACCAGGGCTACATCGAGCCGCACGCCTGTCTTGCCAGCTGGTCGCAGGACGGCCAGGCCGAGCTGTGGTGCACCACCCAGGGCCACTTCGTCGTGCGCGCGCACTGCGCCCGGCTGCTGGGCATGGACATCTCGCAGGCTGCGCGTGACCGCGTCCGAGATCGGCGGCGGCTTCGGCGGCAAGACCGTGGTCTACCTGGAGCCGCTGGCGCTCGCGCCTGTCCCGCAAGTCGCGCCGCCCGGTCAAGATGGTGATGACCCGCGAGGAGACCTTCAAGGCGAGCGGCCCGACCTCGGGCGCCCACGTCTGGGTCAAGATCGGCGTCACCAAGGACGGCACGCATCACCGCCGGCGAGGCGGTGCTGAAATACCAGGCCGGCGCCTTCCAGGGCGGCCCGGTGCAGCCAGGTGCGATGGCCGCGTTCGCGCCCTACGACATCGAGAACGTCAAGGTGGTCGGCTACGACGTGGTCACCAACCGGCCCAAGGTCGCGGCCTATCGCGCGCCCGGCGCGCCGATCTCGGAATACGCGGTCGAATCGCGTGGTCGACGAGATCGCCAAGAAGCTCGAGATCGACCCGATCGAGCTTCCGGCTCAAGAACGCCGCCAAGGAAGGCACCCATGCCGCCTACGGCCCGAACTTCGGCCCGATCGGCCTGATCGCGACCCTCGAGGCCGCCAAGGCGCACCCGCACTGGAGCGCGCCGCTCGGGCCCAACCAGGGGCGCGGCATCGCGTCCGGCTTCTGGTTCAACATCGGCGGCGAGACCTCGGTCACCCATCAACATCAACGAGGACGGCACGGTGACGCGTGGTCGAGGGCACGCCCGACATCGGCGGCTCGCGCGCCTCGGTCTGCCTGATGGCGGCCGAAGCGCTCGGCGTGCCCTACGACAAGGTGCGCGCCGATCGATCGGCGACACCAGCCAGCTCGGCTACACCTTCCTGACCGGCGGCTCGCGCGCGACCTTCTCGACGGCGTCGCGGTCAAGCAGGCGGCCGAGGTGGTGATCAAGGAGGCCTGCACGCGCGCCGCCAAGCATCTGGGAGATCCCCGAGGACGCGGTCAAGTGGGAGAACGGCTGCGCCGTGCCGGCCGGCAGCAATGCCGGCGAGTTCGACCCGCTGTCGCTCGCCGAGATCGCCAAGATGGCCGGCAAGACCGGCGGCCCGATCGCCGGCCACGCCCACATCAACGCCCAGGGTGCGGCGCCGAGCTTCGGCACCCACATGGTCGATCGTCGAGGTCGACCAGGAGACCGGCCGGGTCACGGTCCTGCGCTACACGGTGATCCAGGACGCCGGCAAGGCGATCCATCCGGCCTACGTCGAGGGCCAGTACCAGGGCGGTGCCGCCCAGGGCATCGGCTGGGCGCTCAACGAGGAGTACATCTACGGCGCCGACGGCAAGATGCAGAACGCCGGCTTCCTCGACTACCGCATGCCGGTGGCCTCCGACCTGCCGATGATCGACACGGTGATCGTCGAGGTGCCCAACCCGCGCCATCCCTACGGCGTGCGCGGGGTCGGCGAGACGCCGATCGTGCCGCCCATGGCGGCGATCGCCAACGCGATGGAGGCGGCCACCGGCATCCGCTTCACCGAGCTGCCGATGTCGCCGCCCAAGGTGCTGAAGGCGCTCGACGCGGCCAAGTGCCAACGGCTCGGGCGACTGACGGCCTCGCACCGATGGCCAAGGTGGTGCTCACCCGAGGGCTGACGCAGTACACCGGCGGCGAGCGCGAGCTCGAGCTCGACGCCGACAACATCCGTCAGCTGCTGCGTGCCCTCGGTGAGCGCTACCCGAACCTAGCAGCCCCACCTCAAGGACGGCGTCGCCGTCGCGATCAACGGCGAGATTTTTCAAGACGCCTGGCTCGAACCCATCCCACCCGATAGCGAGGTCCACATCATCCCGCAGATCGTGGGAGGGTGAGGACCTTTGCTTTCGTCAGTCTAGCCCCAGCGTCGACGAGTTCCACCTTTGCTTTTCGCCCGAGGGGATGACCCGAGCTGCAAGGATCGAGTTGTCAAAGCAAATGTCCTCTCAGAGGATCCATGTCAAAATTGATTTGAGTGGACTGCGGGGGCGATTGTCGCGTTCCCTGCAACGCACCACGCTTCTTGTGGCCGCTGGCTTGCACAATTTGGACGCGCTCGGGTCTTCGACACTCGAGTTACCAACCGGATTTAAGATGCAATTTGATTCTGGCCTGAGATGGGAAGAAGGGGAGATCAAGAAGCAATATAGTAACTGGATCTTGTCAAATGGATTTCGAGACTATTACATTCTTTTTTCGGTCGACGAGTTTGCCGAAATTTGTTGGTCGTTATTTTTATTTGGGGAGGATTTAATTGATAAACTCAATGCGTTTGGGGTCCAGAACGGCTTTTTAGCGGCGCCACAAGCGGTCCAGTCAACATAGCGCCGGCAAGAGGAGTTGGGAAAGCGTGGAGAAAAGCAGTGCGCAGTACCTTGTCGGATTCAGGCCGCCGACACAGTGAGCTTGACGCCGAGGTTCTGTAGTACCTTGAGCACCGTGTCGTAGCGGGGCTTGGCCCCCGGCGCCAACGCCTTGTAGAGGCTCTCGCAGCCGAGGCCGGCGCGCTCGGCAATGGCGCTCATGCCACGGGCCTTGGCCACGTTGCCCACAGCCGCGAGGAAGACGTCCGGTTTGGGGTCCTCCAACGCGGCGGTCAGATCTTCGGCCACGACCTCGTCGTCATCTAGATAGGCACTCGACTTCGAATTCGCTCACCTGGACCATCCGCTCTACCCTCTGTCGAGCTCCGCCACCATGCGCCTGACTCGCTCGGTATCCCTTCGGATACCAGCGCGTCAAGCGGTGCGACCAGAGGAGTGAGTTCGAGACCTTCAGGGCAGCGCTGATCCTGCCGATCGCGCTGCGCCTGGCGCGAGGCAGATGGATGAGGCATTGTCTATTTTACCTAATTTAGACAGAATGCACGACGTTGGAGGTGCGTGATGCGATACGTTTCTGCGACCGAGGCCAAACAGCGTCTCGCCGCGTTGCTCGACGCCGCGCAGCGCGAGCCCGTCACGATCAGGCGGCAGAAGCGCGACGTGGCGGTGATCCTCTCGCCACAGGAATACGACCGGCTGCGAGCACTCAATATCGACGAGTTTGAGCGCTTCTGCGACCGCGTGGCCGATCAAGCAGCGGCGCGCGGCCTTACCGAAGCCAAGCTCGCCGCCATCCTCCAGGACGATGGCTAGTGGTCTGGATCAGACACATGATTCCCAATGTCTGATCGCAGACCACGGACGGGAATCATGGTTCGCCAGACACCAAACCTCGGAGCCCTCCGTTTGTTCCCCTAGCGCGCGCATCGTCCTCGACACCAACACGCTGGTCAGTCGTCTGCTGCTCGCGAATTCGGTTCCGGCCCGGGCCGTTCGCAAGGCCGTCGGCGAAGCCCAGCTTCTGGTTTCAGACGCGACCATGACCGAGCTCGCCGACGTTCTGGCCCGCCCCAAATTCGACCCTTACGTCAGCCTCGAAGACCGGCAGCAGTTTTTCCGGCTGCTCGGACGCATCGCCCTGATGGTTCCGATGGTTCACACCATCCGTGCCTGCCGTGATCCGCGCGACGACAAATTCCTTGAGCTGGCTGTCAATGGTGAGGCAGACCTGATCGTGACCGGCGACGACGATCTGCTTGCTCTTCACCCGTTCCGGCGCATCCCGATCGTCACCCCTGCCGCGTATCTTAGCCGATAGGCGGCCGCTTACGGGACTGCGCCTGCGCCGTTCTCATCCAATCGCGGCGACGACCTCAGGGTAGCGTCGCGATGATCTTGCCGAGCCGCCCGATGCACCTGAGCGCCTCCTGGTGCTCCAGGCCCAGCCATTGCAGGCGCAGCAGGATGTGGTCGGTGCGGGCGATCTCGGCGTAGTGCTGGATACCGTCCTTGACCTGCTCGGCATCGCCGATCAGGAACCGCTCCCCGGAAAAATCGTCGAACCTGGCGCTGAACGCGTCCTCGCTGGTGTCGCCCTGGCCCCAGGACGCATAAGCGCGGTATTTGAACAGCAGCGGCCCGCGGCTGGTGTCCCTCGCGTGCGCCGCGTCGCGGCCGACGAAGCACTCGCGGATCATCGGGCAGCTGACGTCGTCCGGCTGGCCGGTCTTGCGCCGCTCGTCGCGATAGGCCGCGAGGCTCGCCTCGATCGACCTGGGCGACGAGCTCGGCCCGATGCACCAGGCATCGGCGATCCGCGCCGCCCGGCGTACCGCCGCCTCGACGTCGCCGCCGAGCCAGATCGGCGGCCTCGGGCGCTGCTTCGGCCGGACGCTCGCCTGGACACCATCGAGCGAAAAATACTTGCCGTGGTGGGTGACCTTGTCCTCGGTCCACAGCCGCCTGATCACCTCGAGGCCCTCGGTCAGCCGCCCCACCCGCTCGCGCATCTCGACGCCCATCGCCAAAAACTCCTCGGGCCGGTAGCCGAGGCCGGCGCCGAGCACGTAGTTGCCGTCCGACAGCCAGTCGAGGGTGGCCGCTTCCTCGGCCGCCAGCACCGGGTTCATCATGCCGAGCAGCAGGACGCCCGGGCCGATCTGCATGCCGGCCGCATCGTCTGCCAGCTGGCCGAGCAGCGGGTGGGGCTGGAACATGCCCATCGGCCCGGTCAGCAGGTGCTGGCCGACGAACAGAGAAGAGAAACCATTGTCGCGCGCCGCACGCACCTGCTCGCGCAGCGACCTCAGAAAGGCCGCCGGATGCTCCTGCTGCGACCACTGTGCGGCCGTGAACATACCGATCCGCATGCCGCTCCTCCGTAGATCCCCTCGAGTGTACACCGAACGCCACCGTCAGCCACGGCCTGCTTTTTCGCCGCCTCGCACCGGTGCCCGCTCGGCAGACCGCGGCTGGAGGATCCTCGGCCTCGACCATGACCCTCAACCGACCGAGGAAGGGCTCCTTGCTGCAACAGCTCGACCAGGTGGGCTTTCAGCGGATCGCCGATCGACGAGGCCTCATGCACAAGGGCCAGAAGGGCCGCGACATCGGCCTCGGTCGCCGGGTCGCCCTGTCGAATCGACGCCACACGGCGCAGCGCGCGGGCGATGCGGCTTCTTTGCTCCAGCAGATGGTTGAACTGCTGGTCGCAGCCGGCGATCGGCGGCAGGGTAGTTTCGGATGCTCCGCCGAGAACCGACCTTCGGACCTCCTCGAGATGCTTTTCGAGCTCGCGCCAGAGCACGGCGCCCGCGTTCAGGCCCTGGCCGCCGGCTGTATGGCCCTCCGCCGGATCGGCTGGTCGCTTGGCCGGGCATGGTCCCCCTCGCTTGCTGACCACCGCCGATCCTACGACGGGACGGCGATTTCCTGAAGCCTGCGCCATCAGGAGTCCGCCTTGCTATCCGGGACACCGTGGCCGGAGCCCGGCGGCGCCGGCCCCATGGTCATCTGCAGGTCGTAGCGCGGCCGCTCGACCCGACGCGAACTTGTGGTTGCCCGCCGCCAGATCCTCGCGCCGCACGCGGATCGCCACGGAGGCCTTGACGTGGCCATGGGCTTCTCTTCCTCCATCGCCTTCCCAGCAGGCGAGCAGGAGGTGATGGACGCACGTCATCGCTATACCGCAATACCGTAGGCGTCCCTCGTCCTGGCTCTCCTCGACCCGGAGATTGTGCCGATCGTCGGGGTGCGGCCTGATACCGCTGCCGACCTGTGGGTCCGTTCCCCTTCGCGGTGTAAAGGTCGCGATATTCATGTTGCCAGCTCGGGCCTGCTAGAGATACGCCGAGAGGTTCTTGATCACGGCCGCTTGATCGCCGCTCCTGTCGCCGACATAGTCTGCAAGCGTTGCGCCAATCGTCTTCAGATCCCGCTCCCCTTCTCGTCAACTCGCCAGCCCGGCAGGCACGTGCAGTGTCACCTCGCCGGCGTCCCTTGATCAGCACAGGCGGTATATTTCTTGTGATGGAACCAACGCTATCGCTGCAGAGTTCCAAGCCTTGGGAATCAGGCACCGTCTTGAAACCCTCGCGAGGCTCTGAGCGAAATCCTTCCGCGACCTCTTCCTCGAAATCCCCGTCGTAGGGTCCGTACAGCGTCTCGCCACCCGGCCCCCTGACCGAACGCCGGAGCGTGTCCAGGTCGGCAGGGCCCCCGCGCAGCGTCCTACCGCCACCATGCGCTCCAGGGCGGGCTTTTCCGCCGCCGTGCGCCCGTGGCGGTGCCTTGCGACGTTGAACACCAGGTGCTCGCGCAGCATCCGCCGCCCGTCCCGGTCGATCTCGATCCGCCGGGGGGTGTGGCGCTTGAGGCCGGGAACCTCCTGCGAGCGCGGCACGTTCAGCAGGTCCCGCGCGGCGGCGGTCTGCCGGTAGCCGTACTTCGCCACCAGGTCCACCAGATCCTCGCGCAGCTCCCGCCGGGCGTCCCCGTCGATCCTGATCTGCCGGAGGGTGCCGGGCTTGAGCGGGTTGGCGACCATTTCGGTGCGCGGCACGTGGAGCAGGTTCAGCGCCGCGGCCGTCCGCGCGTAACCGTGCTCCGCCGCCAGCTGCACCACGTCCTCACGCAGTTCCCGCCGGCCGGCCCGGTCGGTGGCTTCCGATCCGGGCACGTGTCGCGAAAGCAGATCCCGCGCCGCGGCGGTTTCCTCGAAGCCGTGCTTTGCCACCAGGAGCACCAGGTCCTCGCGCAGCTCCCGCCGGGCGGCCCGGTCGGCGACCTCCGAGCGCGACACCTCCAACAGGCTGCGCCACTGCGCGTCGGTCACCTTGGCGAGCCGGTTCTTCTCGCCTTCGCTGAACCGCTCGCCGGCCCGATCGAGGCTCTCCAGCGCCGCGTCATACTGCGTCTTCTTGTTGCCGACGGCCGGCCAGCCAGGATCCGATTCGACCAGCCGGTGCCGCCGCCTGCCAGCATCGCGCCGAACAGGATCAAGCCGCCGAACGCCGCGGCGAGGCCGCCGGTCGCGACCGTCACCCCGGTCACCACCGCGCCCACCGCGAGGCCGATCATCGTGCCGGCCAGCATGCCCTCGCCGCTCCAGCCGCGCGCATCGCTCGCCTGCACCGTCCTGACCCGGTTTGGCCGTGGCGAGGCTCGATGCCCGCCCCTTGCCGCCAGCACCACCCCGGATCAGATGGATCGGCCTGAACCCGCCTGGCGCGGGCGCGGGCTGCCCGTGCCCGCTGCCGAGCCCCGATACGAGCCCCGATCCGAGCCCTCCCGGAGGCGCGGCCCCGTGCTTCAGATCGTCCTTGCGTCGTCGCTCGACAACTCGGTCTCCGTCCGCCGACGCGGCACCGCCCGAGCACCGCTTGCGCCGTGGTTTGCAGAGGGCAGCGCCGGCGGCTGCCGGCCCGCCAACCGCGATGCGGGGGTGCCATCGGACCCGAACGGGTGCCGTGAAAAGCCGGCCTCCAACTCCTCTCGCTTGAACTCGTTGAACTCGCTCTCGAGCGATGAAAGGTCGTCATCGTCGGAGCCCAGGCGGCGGGCTGGTCCCGCCGTCGCCTGCGATCGTGACATCGTCGAACCGGAAGCTCCCCAACACGGAGCCGCCCGTCCTCTGGCCCTGCCCCGTGGGCGCATCCGGGGCGCCGGATGGCGGCGCCGCCTGGTCGCCGAGCCCAGAAATCCAAGATGCCCGCCTCGACCGTCTCCCCGCCGGTCGTCTGCCCGCGGCCCGGATGACCGGCGGCATCCGGGCCAGTTGGCGCCGCAGCAGGCCAGCGCCCGATCCGTGCCGGCGCGCACCGGATCACCGGCGATCATTCGACCGCCTCGCGATCTGGGGCGCAGGCCCCATGTTCAGCTCCAGCTTGTCGTAGTGGGCGGCTTGTCCCACTCGAAGTTCGCTTGCCGGCTGCCAGGTCATCGCGCCGCACCCGGATCGTCATCGAGACCTCCCAGTGGCCGTGGGCCGCCTGATACGGGAAGCCCGTGTAACGAGCCGAAGCGCCTGATCGAGCGTTACGGCCGCTGTACGTGAGCAGGTACGAGCCATCTTCGGCGCTTTCCCGGACATCGATCCCGGGCGAGTGGCTTTCTCCGGCAGGGCTAACCATGTGACTGGGCGCCTCGAGCGGAGCGGCGCCAAGAGATAGACCTTGAGCGGGCCCGTTGATCGCGACCAGAGGACCTTGCCCGAGATACGCTGACAGGTTCCTGACCACTGCCGCCTGATCGCCGTCCCGGTTGCCGACATAGGGCGCGAGCCTTGCAGCGATCAGCGCCACGTTGCTCTCCCGGTCTTCGCCGATTTCGTCCGGGCGGAGGCCAAGCTGCATCTCCACACACGTGCCGTCGACCGCAATGAGGGCCATTCGGCTGAAGCGAGGGGCATCTTTCAGGCACTGCTCCGAGAGCTCGAGCTTGGTACCTCCCGGCCCCCGCGCGGGAACGAAGCCCGTGTTCGGTCCTAAGCGGAACACGTGCGAGCGCACTCTCCAGGTCGAA
>CAVSVZ010000047.1:0-27663 GCA_963731495.1 uncultured Alphaproteobacteria bacterium | reverse complement strand
CGCGGAGGGCTCGGTGGCCAGTCCCAATGGCCTGCAGCTCTCCAAGGTGTTCGTCTACGAGAGGTCGGACGACGGCGGTTCGATCGTGACCACCGGAACCCGGGGACTGCTCGCCCAGGCGGGCGAGGACACCGGCGCGATCCTGAGGCTCAAGGACGGCGTGCGCGCCGAGCTGCCGGCGGACGACAGCGCCCCCCGGACGCTGACCTTCGAGGATCTCAGCTGGCCGGTCGCGACGTCCGAGGTCACGGAGTTCCGGCCACGCGGTCGCGACCAGCGCGAGCTGACCCTGCCGGAGCTGTGGCGAGCGCAGCCCTCGGCCGAAGACCATCCCCGCCCCGAGGAGATCGCGGCCGAGCTGCACTCCAGGCTCGCGATCATTGCCACCGTCCCGCTGCTGCCTCTGCTGGCGGCATCCCTTGCGCTGGTCGGCAGTGCTCGCAGCGAGCGGCGGGCCGCGCTGTTCGTCGGGCTGGCGATCCTGATCGTCTACTATGAGACGCTGAGCTTTGGTAAATCACTGGTCAAGAACGGTATGCTACCGCCAGTGATCGCCCTGTGGCTGCCGTTTGCATGCCTTGCTGCCGGCACCGCCTGCCTGTACGCGCGGGCCTCGCTCGGTCGCTGGCCGCGGCTACATCGCCGGGCGCACCGCTGGTCGCCGGCGAGCGCGCATACGGGCTGAGCGGACCAAGCGATGATCCCAACGGTCAGCCGCTACCTCTCGCGCCTCTACCTGGTGCGCTTTGCGTTCCTGCTGCTCGGCCTGGCTGTGCTGGTGGTGTTCCTGGATTTCCTCGCCGATGGCGACGATGTGCTCGAAGCGGGCGGTGGCGCTGTGCTGCCGATCCTGCGCTACAGCCTCCTGCGCCTGCCCGAGATCGTCTCCGAGCTGATCCCGATCACCGCGATGCTCGCGGGCTTTTTGACCTTCGCGGGTCTGGCCCGCTTTCGCGAGCTGACCGCGATGCTCGGCATCGGCATCTCGAAGTTCAAGCTGGCGGCGGCGATCGCGCCGGCGGCCCTGCTGGTCGCGGCGATGCAGTTCGTGATCGAGGACCAGGCCGTGCCGGTCGCGGTCGGCGAGCTGAGGGCGTGGGGCGTCGCCGACTACGCCGCATCGGACGACGACAAGGCGACCTGGATCCGGCAGGGCACCGACATCGTCCGCATCCAGCGCTTCGATCGCGCGGCCGACCAGCTCGACGGCGTCACGATCTTCCGGCGCGACGCGGACGGCAACCTGCTCGAGCGGATCGAGGCCGAGACCGCAACCTATCGTGATGGCGACTGGACCTTGCAGGGCGTCAAGAGATCGACACCTGGCGAGCAGATACCGATCGAGACCGCGCCGCTCGGCTGGCCGGAAGGCCTGAGCATGGATCTGCTGCTCTCAGCGGCCTCGCATCCCAAGGAAACGCCGTTGACCGGCCTGTTGAGCGTGAGCGAGCGGAGCGAGCTTGGCACCCAGCCGGGCTATCGCTACAAGCTCTGGCTGCACGAGCGGTTGGCCGGACCGGTCGTGACCATGGTCCTGATCATGCTGACGGTGGCCCTCGCGCAGCCGTTCGAGAGCCGCACGGGGCGCGGCGTCCTGCTCGCCATCTGGCTGGCCGCGGGTTTTGTGGCCTGGACGTTCGACGGCCTGGTGCTGACCTTCGGCGAGATCGGACTGTTGCCGCCGGCCCTTGCGGCGTGGACACCGGCGATGGTGTTCGCCGCCGTGGCGGTCTGGCTCATGCTTCGTGACGAGCGGCGCAAGGTCCGGCACGAGCCTCGGCTTTCCGCGTTCGCCTGAGAAGAGAGTTTGCATGGATCACGTAACGGCAGATCCGACGGCGGCTGAGCCTGCGTCCGCGCCGCGCGGGCTGGTCGGAGGGCAACCCGCACCCCATGTCGCCTTTGTGGTCAGCGATCTGAACAGCGGCGGCGTGCAGCGTATGACGAGCCTCCTGGCCGAAGGCCTAGCGGCGCAAGGTGCCAGGGTCGATCTCGTCTTGTGCAACCCGCAAGGGGCACTGAAAGAGCAGATCGCGCCAACCGTGCGCATGGTGCCGCTCGAGCGCAGCAACCCGATCGCGGCGAGGCTTGCCGCCTTGCGCGCCGATCCGCGCGGATTTGCGGCGTACTTGAGGCCTTTGATCACGATCAAATACGCCTCGTCGACGCTCGGCTATCTGCCGTCGCTGGCCCGCTACCTGCGGCAGGCAAAGCCGGACAGCATGTACACCGCGACCACGTATATGAACATCGAGGCGGTCTTGGCCCGGCGGCTCGCCGGGGTGCCGACCAGGCTCGTGATCGGCGATCGGAGCCACTTCTCCAGCGGCAAGCCACGCAAGGCCTGGCGGCAACGCCATCTGGTCGCCGCCATGCGCCGCACCTATCCGCAGGCTGATGTGATCACGGCGGTCTCTCGTGGCGTCGCCGAGGACATCGCGCGCTCGGTCGGCATCGCGCGCGATGCGATCACGACCTTGCACAACCCGACCATTACGCCGGACTTCGCGGACAAGGCGAGCCGGCCCGTCGACCATCCGTGGTTCGCGGACGGCGCACCGCCGGTCCTGCTGTCGGTCGGCCGCACTACCGCCCAGAAGGATTTTGCCACCTTGCTGCGCGCGTTCGCCCGGATCCGCGCCGCTCGTCCGGCACGTCTGGCGATCGTCGGCGAGACCAACCAGAAGCAGAGCGTCCGCCTGCATGCCCTGGCGAGCGAGCTCGGCGTGCAGGATGACTTCGCTCTGCTCGGCTATCAGTCCAATCCCCTGCCCTATATCGCACGCGCTGCGGTCTTCGTGCTGAGCTCTCTCTATGAGGGCCTGCCGAACGTGCTGATCGAGGCGTTGGCCTGCGGCACGCCCGTGGTCAGCACCGACTGTCCGAGCGGGCCGGACGAGATTCTGGATGGCGGCACCTATGGCATCCTGGTCCCGGTGGCAGACGACGCGGCCCTGGCGGCGGCCATCATGGCGACCCTGGACAACCCGCCGGAGCGAACCTACCTCGAAGGGCGCGCTGCGATGTTCGACTATCGCACTGCGATCGCACGCTATACCGCCGTGCTGCTGGGCAATCCCGCCGATCGGGTCGGTTTGGCGTGACAGCTTGGGCTGGTGGCGGCAAGCAGCTCTTTGCGCGCCTGGTCGAAGGGCGCCAGTGTGTGGTTGTGCTGCAGGATCCAGCACCCATCGAGGAAGGGGTGAGTGTTCTCGATCTCTGGCGCGCACCGCATCGCCGACACCTCTCAGTGCCCACAACCCGGACCTCCACTTCGGGTCGCCCTGATGTTCTTCGGTGCCAGCGGTGGCGGCGCACCGACTGCCCGTCAGGGCCCGCCGGGATTTTGGACCGCGGCCGCTTTGGCGCGCTGTCGCGGTAGGCGACGACCGCGCCACGGCGGCAGCGATCGCGACCACTCTCGACCAGCCGATCGCCGCCGACCCGTTGCAGGCGCGCGAGATGTTCTAGGTCGATCGGGCCATCGATCGTTGCGTCGACCTGATGTTCGCTCGCGGCTAGATTGCCCGGACGCCGCTCTTGCGGCGCTTGCCACGGAGGAAACGCGCTCATGTGTGGGATTGCCGGCTTTCGCGTGAGCGATGCGGCCCTTGCACCGGACAGCCTGCGCCGGATCGTACAGGCGATGACGGATACGCTGAGCCATCGCGGGCCCGACGATTCCGACGTGTGGACCGATCCGGAAGCCGAACTCGCACTTGGTCATCGCCGGCTCTCGATCATCGACCTGTCAGAAGCCGGCCGGCAGCCGATGGCATCGGCCTGCGGCCGCTACCTGATCACCTACAACGGCGAGATCTACAACTTCCGTGAGCTGCGTGCGGAGCTCGAGCAGCACGGCCACACCTTTCGTGGCCATTCCGATACGGAGGTGCTGCTCGCGGCGCTCGCCGAGTGGGGCGTGGCGAACACGCTGGGACGCGTGAACGGCATGTTCGCCTTCGTCCTCTGGGATCGGAAGCGGCGCAGGCTCACGCTCGCGCGCGATCGCACTGGCAAGAAGCCGCTCTACTATGGCTGGTGTGGCAATAGTTTCGTGTTCGGCTCGGAATTGAAGGCACTGCGTGTTCACCCGGCCTTCGAGCCGACCGTCGATCGCGACGCACTTGGCCTGTTCATCCAGTATTCCTGGATGCCGGCGCCCTATTCAATCTATGCGGGGATTCGCCAGCTGCCAGCTGGCACGACGCTGACCGTGGGGAACGACAGCGCGCCCGGGCACGCAGAGCCCGAAAGCTACTGGTCGGCCCATCGGGTCGCGGCACGCGCCGAGCGGACGCTCGCCGGGCTGTCGCTCGAGGAGGCCACGGACAGGCTCGAGGATGTGTTGCGCGACGCGGTCGCGTGCCGCATGATCGCCGACGTCAGTGTGGGCGCGTTCCTGTCCGGCGGTATCGATTCCAGCACGGTCGTGGCGCTCATGCAGTCGGTCAGCGGCAAGCCCGTGCAGACCTTTTCAATCGGCTATCACGAGGCAAGGTACAACGAGGCCGAGTACGCGAAGGCGATCGCGCGCCACCTGCAGACCGATCACACCGAGCTCTATGTGACGCCGGCCGACTGCCTGAAGGTGGTGCCCCTGCTGCCGACGCTCTATGACGAGCCGTTCGCCGACCACTCCCAGATCCCGACCTATCTCGTCTCGCGGCTCGCGCGAAGCGAGGTCACGGTGGCACTGTCCGGCGATGGCGGCGACGAGCTGTTCGCCGGCTACCGTGACTACGTGAAGAACCTTCGCGACTGGGAGCGGCAGATCAACCTCTGGCGTGGCTGGCCACCTTCGGCAAGGCGTGGCCTGGCGACCCTGATGACCGGTCTGGGACAAGGTGGTCGGCGTGCCCTGGGCATGCACGGCGCCGATGCGGGCGTCGGTGCGCTGCGGTGGAAGCTCGCCAAGCAGCTCGGCAAGCTCGAGAAACGAGGCAGGCGGATCCTGCCGTTCGATAGCGGCGCTGCGCTGCACGCCAGCCTCCGGGCCAGGGTCCAGCCGGCCGATCAGCTGGTGCTCGGGGCCAGACCGGTGCCGAGCGGCCTGACCGATCCGAGCGGCTGGGTGGACGTGCCGGACCCTCTGCTCGGCATGATGCTGGTCGACTTCACCACCTACATGGGCGATGACATCCTGACCAAGGTCGATCGCGCCAGCATGGGGGTCAGCCTCGAGGTTCGCTGTCCGTTGCTCGACCCGCGGGTGATCGAGTTGGCCTGGAGTCTGCCACGCTCGATGCGCATAGGGCCCACGGGCGGCAAGCAGATTCTCCGGAACCTCCTCGCGCGCTACGTGCCCAGGGCACTGTTCGAGCGTCCCAAGCAGGGCTTCAACATCCCGATCGAGGAGTGGCTGGCAGGCCCGCTGCGCGACTGGGCCGAGACGCTGCTCGACCAGCATCGCCTGCGCGAGGAGGGTTATTTCCGGCCCGAGTCGGTACGCGCGCTCTGGATGGAGCACGTGTCGGGCCAGCGGAAGCGGGCACATACGTTCCTGCTCTGGAGTCTCCTGATGTTCCAGGCCTGGCACGAGACCTGGGTCGGCGGCGATCAGCGGGCAAACGTCGGTGTCGCGGCGTGACCGTTTGGACCGTTTCGCTGCCGCTCGTGGTTTGCCGTTGCCTACGTTGCCAGCACGGTGCAAGATCCCGCGCCAACATTTGGCATCCGATCGCCTCGGGTCTATAGCCTCTGCCATGCATCAAGTCGTCAAGCGTGTGAACCGCTCGCTGATCTCGGTGGCCTCGCTGTTCCTGTCTCAAGAGAGGGGCCGGGCACTCGAGCGTATGCGCCGTGGCAAGGAGGAATACCGCAGGCTGCAGCTTGCCGACTATGTGTTCGTGTCGTTCGGCAAGAGCGGGCGCACATGGCTCCGCGTGATGCTGTCCCGCTACTATCAGCTGGCCTACGGCCTACCGGAGCGCTCGATCCTGCGTTTCGATAACTATTCTAATATCAATACCGCAGTGCCAAAGATCTTTTTTACACATGGCAACTATCTGCGTGACTATACCGGCCATCATGATTCGAAACAGGATTTTTATGACAAGAAGGTGATTCTCCTGGTACGACGACCTCAGGATGTCGCGGTGTCCCAGTATTTCCAGTGGAAATATCGGATGCCGGCGCGCAAGAAGGGGCTGAACCAGTATCCGGCCGACGGTGAGGACCTCTCGCTCTACGACTTCGTGATAAATCCGCGGGTCGGCCTCGGAGGGATTGTCGACTTCATGAACGGCTGGGCGCGAGAGCTGCCGAACCTGAAGGATCACCTGCTGCTGCGCTACGAGGATATGCACGCCGAGCCGGCTGCTCAGCTGCGTCGGATGGTCGAGTTCCTGGGCATGCAGGCCGACGATCGGCGGATCGACGACGCGGTGCGCTTTGCTTCGGTCGACAATCTGCGCGAGCTCGAGCGCCGGCGGTTCTTTCGGGGCGCGGGCATCCGCATGAAGCCGAAGGATCGAGGCAACCCGAACTCGTACAAGGTCCGGCGCGCCAAGGTCGGCGGCTACCGCGATTATTTCGACGACGAGCAGCTGGCGCGCATCGATGCCCTGGTGCAATCCAGCCTGTCACCGGTGTTCGGCTATCACGAGGCGTCCGATGGGATCGCCGATACCACGCCGATTGCGCCAACAGCCAGCGAACCAACCATCGATCGGGTGACGCCGTGAACAAGTGCGTGTTCATTCATACCAACCACCGCCAGTGGATCGGAGCCCTGGTCTCGGCCTATTCGATGCGCCGCAACTCGGCTCACGCCGGCGACTTCGAGGTCGCGTTCATCCACACCAAGGACTACCCGTTCTTGTGGGAGAAAGAGGGCCAGGAGTTCCTGCGCGGCGGCACCTCGCGGGTCTGGCACATGGAGGACCTGCAGTCGTTCACGCCCCTGCGCTTCATGCCGCCCAGGCTGATGGGCTACGAGGGCCGCGCGATCGTGGTCGATCCGGACGTGTTCGCGGTCGGCGACATCTACGAGCTTCTGAGCCGCGACATGGAGGGCAAGGCGGTCATGGGCCGGCGCCGCTCCGATCGCGAGGACAAGGAGTTCGAGGTCGCCACCAGCGTGATGCTGATGGACTGCGCCAGGCTCAGGCACTGGGACGCGCCGGCCGCGTTCGACGAGCTGTTCCAATATAAGCGCGATTACAAGGACTGGATGGGCCTGCGCTGCGAGCCGCGCGAGAACATCGGTTTCCTCGGGCCCGAATGGAACGACTTCGATCATCTGAGCGAGCGCACCAGGCTCCTGCACAACACCAAGCGCAAGACGCAGCCCTGGAAGAGCGGGCTGCCGGTCGACTACACGCCGGCCGACAAGCTCAAGGAATACCCGCCGCTCGCCTATCTGATGAAGCTGCGCGCGAAAATCTTCGGCCAGTACGGGCTGCTCGGCCGCTACGCCAAGCACCCCGATTCCAAGCAGGAGCAGTTCTTCTTCGGGCTGCTGCGCGAGTGCCTTGACAAGGGCATCGTCGACGAACAGCTCCTGCGCGAAGAGATGCA
Source organism: uncultured Alphaproteobacteria bacterium (assembly GCA_963731495.1). Classification (GTDB taxonomy): domain Bacteria; phylum Pseudomonadota; class Alphaproteobacteria; order Geminicoccales; family Geminicoccaceae; genus DASUGG01. The sequence continues at coordinate 20,142 of CAVSVZ010000047.1, read as the reverse complement.
GCAAAACCACGTGCGTCACGACGCCCTCAAGGTGATCGAGCGCACCCCACCCTTGGCAAGTCCCGAGCATGCCGCAGTATCTTGACCCCGATCACCTGAACGCGATCGAGACGAAGGCCTTCCGCAACACCTCGCCTTACCCCTGGGCCAATCCGCAGGGGCTGCTTACCGACCAGGGCTACCAGGCGCTGCTGCACAACATGCCGGACATCTCGATGTTCGAGCGCAAGTTCGGCAAGCAGCGCCGTGGCAACCAGGTGCCACACGACCGCTACTCGCTGGAGTATGTCGAGGGCATGGAGGTGCCCAAGCCCTGGCAGGAGTTCATCGGCGAGCTGAGGAGCGATCTCTATCGCGACACGATCGCCCGCCTGTTCGATGCCAATGACCCCGAGTTCCGGTTCCATTGGCACTACACGCCCGCCGGTTGCGCGGTGTCACCGCATTGCGACTCCAAGCGCGAGTTCGGCTCGCACATCTGGTATTTCAACGACCCGGACGAATGGGATCCGGGCTGGGGCGGCGACACACTGGTGCTCGACGACGGCGGCCGCCTCAGCCCCGAATCGGCGCCGGCCTTCGAGGAGTTCGACCAGATCATCACCTGCCGCTCGGAAGGCAATCGCAGCGCGATCATCGAGCGCAGCGCCCGCGGCTGGCACGGCGTCAAGGAGATCACCTGCCCCGAGGGCCACATGCGCAAGGTGTTCATCGTCGTGGTCAATCCGAGCAATCTGTACTGGCGCGTCCGCGATCGGCTCATGGGCAAGGAAGTCCAGCGCCTGTAGCCACGCCCAAGTCCTCGTCAAGGAAGAGTCCGATGAAGCCCACCGTGTTCATCCACACGAATCATCGCCAGCACATGGGCGCCTTGGTGTCGGCCCACTCGCTGTGCCGCAATTCCGCGCATGCCGGGCAGTTCGACGTCCGGATCATCGAGCACAAGGACTACCCGTTCTTTGCCCGGCACGAGGGCGAGACCTTCCTGCGCGACGGCGCGACCCGCGAGTGGCACAACGAGGACCTGCAGTCGTTCACGCCGCTCCGCTTCATGCCGCCCGAGCTGATGGGCTATCAGGGCCGCGCGCTGGTGATCGACCCGGACATTTTCGCGGTCGGCGACGTGTGGGAGCTGCTGTCGCGCGACATGCAGGGCAAGGCGATCATGTGCCGCACCCGGCCGAGCGCCGTGAAGCGGTTCGTCGGGGGCCGCTGGGCAAGCAGCGTGATGCTGCTGGACTGCGCCAGGCTGAGCCACTGGCGCACCGAGCAGCAGTTCGACGAGCTGTTCACGCAAAGCCGCGACTATCGCAAGTGGATCAATCTGGAGTACGAGCCGGACGAGAGCATCGGCATGCTCGAGCCGGAATGGAACGACTTCGACCGCCTGACCCCAAAGACCAAGATGGTCCACAACACCAGGCGCAAGACCCAGCCCTGGAAGACCGGCCTGCCGGTCGACTTCCTGCCGGCCGAGCGGTTCAAGCTGTTCCCGCCGGTCGCGTGGCTGTTGCGCGCGCGCCGTCGCATGCTGGGCGAATACGTCCTGCTCGGCCATTACAGCAGGCATCCCGACGACAATCAGGAAGCGCTGTTCTTCGGCCTGCTGCGCGAGTGCGTCGAGAACGGCACGGTCACGCAGGACATGCTGCGCGACGAGATGCGCCAGAACCACGTGCGCCACGACGCGCTCGAGGTGATGGAGCGGGTGCCGCCGCTGGCGGCGTGATGACCAAGATGGTGCAGTCTCGGTGCACCGCGCTCAATCCAGCAGAAGTCTAGCGATAGATGCTGCCATTATCTTGGACCGTGTAGCCAATGCCCTTTCCGCCTCAGGTCCGAGAAAATTCGTTGGTAGCATCCGGACGCCACTACTCCTTGTGCCATAAGTTTTGTGGCATCAAAATTGAACTGCACCACATTGAACAAAAAACCGAGGGAGGTCTTGATACTTTTGACAATTGCATTCCACTGTGTTTTGATTGCCATGAAGATATGAGGTCAACTGGCTCTCCACGACCGTCAGGCTGGCGCGGCGACCAGGGCGCGGTAGGTGGTTGGCGGGAGCTGGACCGCGTGCTCGATGACGCGGGCGAAGCGGTGGCTGATGCTCTTGGCGGTGCGGCGGTTGAAGCGGAAGACCAACTCGTCGAGAGAGGCCGGCAGGTGCTTGGCTTGGACCGCGCCGTGATGGGTGCCGAGCAGCCAGCGCTTGGCGAGGCTGAACACCAGATGGATCGCCGGCAGGCGCAGCGCCGCGTCGCCCCATGAGGCGCTGAGGTTGATCGGCGCATGGCGGTAGCCCGCCGCGGCCAGGCCGCCATAGGCGGCCCAGCCGTCGGTGGTCACGGTCGCGGGCCGGGCGACGTTCCGGCCAAGGAAGCCCTCGAGGCTCTCGGCCGAGACGTCGGGCACCACCGCCAGCCGGAGCCGGCCCAGGCGGCGGCCGCGGGCCTTGCCACGACCGCTCTCGATGCGCCGGCGACCACACTCTTGCCGCCGCCGCGGCCGGGCTTGCCGGGCTCGGCGCCGCCGCCATAGGTCTCATCCGCCTCGACCTGAGCGGTGAGCGCCGCGCGCCCGGGTCGGACCATCGCGCGGCCGATCTTGTGCAGCCAGGTCCAGGCGGTCTGGTAGCTGCCCAAGCCCATCTGGCGCTGCAACTCCAGGGCCGAGATCCCGCCCTTGCTCGCGCTCACCAGGTAGATCGCCAGGCACCACCTGGCGAGCCCGGACTTGGTCTGCTCGAAGATCGTGCCCTTGAGCAGCGAGTGCTGCTGGCCGCAGGCGGCGCACTCGTAAATGCTGCGCCGGCCGAGCCGCCAAGCCTGGCGGTGACCGCACGCCCGGCAGCAAAATCCCTCCGGCCAGCGCTTGTCGCACAGATAGCGGTGGCACTGCTCATCGGTGCCGAAGCGCTCAATGAACGTCGGCAGGTCCTGGAGAGCTAGTTCAATCTTTTACATCCAATTTCTCGGTGCTGTCTTTGATCCCGAGCTGAATGGACTTCAAGTTATCCAAGTTGGGTTCGCCTCGCACCTTGCGCAAGTAGGCTGTCGTCCTATCTCTTGGGGTTTTTATCGCTTCCAACAGAAGCGCTGCATAGTTACCGAGAGCATCAAGGGCATCAAGACATTGCAAATCACCCGCAATCGCGCGTTGCTACTGTGCCGCGGCTGACACCAACCTGCCCGTGCATGAGCGCTGGGCGCGAGCCTTGGCGCCGCCGAAAGGGACTGAGATAGCGCTCTCTGCGAGCAGACGTACGACCCATCCGTCTGTGCCAGAAATTCATCCTGGTCATGCCCGGCCGTGATCGGACGGATCCGGGCATCCACCGACCAATGAATTGCCGGATGATGCCCAGCAATGACGAGCGAAATCGACCGAACACGTCCCTGCGCGAGGGCACGCCGGAAGACGTCAAGTGGTCTGGGCTAACCGGTTCACCCCGGCCATCAGCCTCCCCGCAGCGGCCGGAAGAAGGCGCGCACCTCGTCGGCCAGGGCGTCGGGCTGCTCCATCGCGGCGAAATGGCCGCCCCTGGCCATCACGCTCCAGCGGCGGATGTCGGTGTACATCCGCGCCGCCATCGAGCGCGGCGGCCGAAGGATCTCGTGCGGGAACGCGCAATAGCCGGTCGGCACGTCGACCGTCTCGCCTTGCGGGATCGGCCAGGGCCCGTGCATCCGCGCATAGTACGGCCAGAAGGAGGAGCCGATCGCACCGGTGAACCAGTAGAGCCCGATGTTGGCCAGCAGCTGGTCCCTGGTGAACACGCTCTCCAGATCGCCGCCGCAGTCGGACCACGCCCGAAATTTCTCCACGATCCAGGCGGCAAGCCCCACGGGCGAATCGGTCAGGCCGAACGCCAGGGTCTGCGGCCGCGTGCCCTGGATCCACTGATAGCCCGTCTCCTCCTTGAGGAAGATTCTCAGCTCCTCGAGATAGCGCGCCTCCTCGGGCGTGGCGTCGGCGACCATCGCCGGGTCGCGCGGGATCGGCATCAGGTTGAGGTGGATGCCGATGGTGCGCTGCGCATGGGCATACCCGAGGCGTGAGGCGATGAAGGCGCCCCAGTCGCCCCCTTGGGCCGCGAACCGCTCATAGCTGAGCGCCGTCATGAGGTCGGCAAAGCACGCGGCGATCGCCTCGGCGCCAAAGCGCTTCTGGCCCGGCGCGAACGACAGCCCGTAGCCCGGCAGTGAGGGCGCCACCACGGTGAACGCATCGGCCGGATCGCCACCGAAGCGTGCGGGATCGGTCAGCCGCGGGATGATCTCCAGGAACTCGAACACCGAGCCGGGCCAGCCATGCGAGAGCAGCAGCGGGCAAGGATCGGGGCCCTTGCCGGGCACATGCAAAAAATGCAGCTCGATGTCGTGCAGCGGCAGCTTGTATTGAGGAAATGCGTTGAGCTTCGCCTCGGCCGCGCGCCAGTCGAACGCCTCCTGCCAGTAGCGGACCAGCTCCTGCATGTAGGCGACATCGCTGCCGTAGGCCCAGGGCTCGCCCGGGGCCTGGTCGGGCAAGCGCGTGCGCGCCAGCCGCTCGCGCAGATCGGCGATCGCCGCATCCGGCACATTCAGCGTGAACGGGGCGGGTTTCTCGGGCATGGCACTCCCTCGGCGATCACGGCTCCGGCGCCCACAAAGCAGCAGGCGCACTCCGGCCACAAGAGCGGGCTCGCGCAAAACACCTTGACGGAACGATCGGTACGCCGCGCCAACAAGCTGGGGACGATACGGAGCGGCCGCAGGTTCCTCTCCATCTTGGTGGGATACCATCAGCTTGCCCAGCTTCTCGCCGATCCGACCATCGGTAAAATGTTGTTCATTGGGTGCCGCCATGATGTCGGGCGACTCGGGCTGGTGGGCCAGGATACTCGAGCTCAGCGAGATCGGCGACGGGTCCCAGCTATCTTCGCTTCAGCCCGGCGCCGAGGCGCCCCGAGCCGCTCACGAGCCTGCGACCTCGCCCAAGGTGAGCGACATCAGTGCCCGGCGGCGACCTTCAGGTCAGCGCCGTGCCAGAGCGTCCCGAGCCAGCTACAAGCCTACAACCTCGCTCGAGATGGACGATGGCGACTTCGCGCTCCGCTCACCCCGGCGCCGGGACAACGCCCGGACGTCCTCGACCAGCCACCAGGCCCCGACCTCGCTCTGGGGCCGCGTCAAGGCTGGCTTTTCGAAGCTGGCCAAGGCCGTGAGCAGCATGTTTCACAAGGCGCTCGAGTTCTTCGCGGCCTTGGCTTCGAAAGACGGCGTCTCCCCATTAGATCACGTGAGTTTCGCTCCGATGGCCGCCATCGTAGGGGCGGCGCTGGGATCGCTTATAGGAAACGCCGTCAAAGCCAGCCAGGATCACACCACGCCGACCCGCGAGTAGACGTCTCACGAACGGCCCAGACCCACCGGGAACTGGTCTGGAACGTCGGGCGCTTTAGAGCGCGTCGACGTCGATCACCTTGATCCCCTCGGGCAGCGGCATCGGCAGGGGCTTGGCACGGACCACCACCGGTTGCGCCTGCAGCGCCTGCTCGAGGTCGGACACCAGCAGCCGAAAAATCTCCGGCAGGTGCCGGCGCACGAACTCCAGGTTCTCGCCGACGAAATCGCAGCCCTTCAAATCCTGATCGTAGATCGTCAGCGCATGCCCCCGATCCAGGAGGCTGCGCGCGAGGTAGACCATCGGGCTTTCGCGCAGATCGTCGGTGCCGGGCTTGAAGGTGATGCCCGCCAGCAGCACCGGAACCCCGGCCGGCAGGGCGGCGGCGACGCGCCGGCTCAGGGCCTCCTGGTGGACCGTATTGCTCTCGAGCACGTGCTCGATCACCGGCGCGTCCACGCCGGCGCGGCGCCCGAACGCGCACAGCGCCGCGACGTCCTTGGGCAGGCACGAGCCGCCGAACGGCGCGCCTGGCCGGAGATAGGCGTCGGAGATGTTGAGCTTGCGGTCCTGGGTGAAGAGAGCCATGAGCTGGTCGACATCGACCGCCGCCGATGCCGCAATCCGGCCGATCTCGTTGGCGAACGCGACCTTGAGCGCGTGAAACGTGTTGTCGACCATCTTGATCATCTCGGCGAGCCGGAACGGCACTTCGAACAGCGGCGCGTCGATGCCGTCGTACAGGCCTCGCAGCCGCCTGGTCACGCCGGTCTGCCGCTCGCCGACCACGATCCTCGACGGTTGGAAGTAGTCGGCCACCGCCGTGGACTCGCGCAGGAACTCGGGATTGAACGCGACCTCGTAGCGCTCGCCGGGCGGTTCGCCCGACGCCTCGGCCATCGCGGGCATCACCAGCGTCTCCATGGTGCCGGGCAGCATGGTGCAGCGAAACACGCACACGAGCGGCTGCGCGTCGGCCGGCCGGCGGCGGACCGCCGCGCCGAGCTGCTTGGCCACGGCGGCCACGCGGCTCGTCTCCAAAAGGCCGTCGGGGCGGGACGGCGTGCCGACGCAGACCACGGCGAGATCGGCGTCCAGCACGTGATCGCCCATATCCCCTGCCGCCCCGAGCAGGCCCCGGTCCAGCGCCGCGGCGATCAGGGTATCGACCTCCGCCTCCCGCACCGGCGAACGGCCCGCCCCGACGATCGACAGCTTGTCCGGGTTGGTGTCGATGCCGACCACGCGATGGCCGCACTTGGTGAGACAGGCGGCCATCGTGGTGCCGACGTATCCGAGGCCGAGGACGATGACCTTCATGGCTTGTGGCACCGGCAGGACGGTGGAGCCGAGGTCTCGAAAAATGCGCTCAAGCGGGCATGCACCAGGTCGCCATGACCTGCCCTGGCTCCTGGCCGGCAGATCCTCTCGCGCACGATCGTATGACCATCATTCATGACAGCGGCCCATCGAGATGCCCAGCATGTTGCCGGATCATAGCAGCCGTACCTTTCTCAACGGTGTCCCGGAATGAGGTTAGATCACGTGGGGCGCTGCCATTGCGCACTGGAAGGGTTCCTGCCGGATCTCGATGCTTCCGGTTCACGCCTTCAGACGAAGCAGCTTGATATCTGGTGGTGCTTTGAGCCGGCGATCGTTCGAGACTATGGTCGAGCAGCCGGCGGCAATCGCGGTCGCAATGTGAATGGCGTCCGGAAGCCGGAGCTTCAGCTGGGCCTGCACCTTCGCCGCTTCGATCAGCACCGAGCGCTCGACCGGCAGTACCAACAGCCATGCCGAGGTCGTTAGCATCGTTTCATAGACCTCTGCGATGTCGGAGCGGCCTACCTCGAGCGGCTTGGCGAGGGCCTCGGCAAGCGCAAGCTCGCTGGTCGCGGCCTTTACGGCCCCGCGGTCGATCAGATCGAAAAGCGCCTCCACGGCTTCGGCGTATTCTGCGACCGCCTCGACCGCATAGATGAAGACGTTGGTGTCGAGATAGACCTTCCCGCCCTGGAGATCCTCTATGCCTCGCGGTTGCGCCGGAGATAAGCGTCGATCTCGCGGGCGGAGGCGAACAGGCCCTTGCCTTGGCCGATGAAGCGCTTTGGCGATCCGCCCGCTCCTGCGACCGACGGCGTGATCGTCACGGTGACCTCGTCGTTCGGCGAGAAATGGCCCGCCTTCCGCCACGCGGCCGGGAGCTCGCGGGCCTTCACCGACTTCCTGTACAAGCTCGTCATGCCGCCATCCTACCCGAACATCCTGGCGCTTGCAGGGTAGATCCCTTGGGCAGGCGCGTCAGCCCTCCATCTTGAGGGCCGCCAGAAAGGCCTCCTGCGGGATCTCGATCTTGCCAACCTGGCGCATGCGCTTCTTGCCCTCCTTCTGCTTCTCCAGAAGCTTGCGCTTGCGGGTGACGTCGCCGCCATAGCATTTGGCGATCACGTCCTTGCGGAACGGCTTGACGGTCTCGCGCGCGATGATCTTGCCGCCGATCGCCGCCTGGATCGCGACCTGGTACATCTGGCGCGGGATCAGCTCCTTCAGGCGCACGCACAGCGCCCGGCCGCGCGCCTCCGACATCGAGCGGTGCACGATCATCGAGAGCGAATCGACCGGCTCGCCGTTGATCAGGATGCCGAGCTTGATCAGGTCGCTCTCGGCATAGCCGTCGAGCTGGTAGTCGAAGCTGGCATAGCCGCGCGAATAGGACTTCAGGCGGTCATAGAAATCGTAGACCACCTCGTTGAGCGGCAGCCGGTAGACCAGCAGCGCGCGCGTGCCGGCATAGGTCAGCTCGACCTGCTCGCCGCGCTTCTCCGTGCACAGCGCCAGCACCGAGCCCAGATGCTCGTCCGGCACCAGGATGGTCGCCTTGATCCAGGGCTCCTCGATGCACCGGATCTGGGTCGGATCGGGCATGTCGGCCGGATTGTGCAGCTCGAGCACCTCGCCCTTGGTCAGATGCACACGGTAGACCACCGACGGTGCCGTGATCACCAGGTCGAGATCGAACTCACGCATCAGGCGCTCGCGGATGATCTCGAGGTGCAGCAAGCCCAGAAAGCCGCAGCGAAAGCCCGAGCCGAGCGCGCTGGAATGCTCGGGCTGGTACTCGAAGCTGGCATCGTTCAGGCGCAGCTTGCCGAGCGAATCGCGCAGATCCTCGAAGTCGGCGGCATCGACCGGGAACATGCCGCAGAACACCACCGGCTGGGAGGGCCGAAAGCCCGGCAGGGGTGCTGCCGCGGGCTTGCGATCGTCGGTGACGGTATCGCCCACCCGGGCATCCGCCAGGTCCTTGATGCTGGCGGTGATGAAGCCGATCTCGCCCGGACCCAGCCGGTCGACGGCCACGCGCTTGGGCGTGAACGCGCCGACCTGGTCGAGCTGGTGGACCGCACCGGTGCCCATCATGCGGACCTTCTGGCCCTTGGCCAGCGCGCCGTCCTTGACCCGCACCAGGGTGACCACGCCGAGATAGGCGTCGTACCAGCTGTCGACCACCAGCGCCTTGAGGGGTGCTTCGAGCTCGCCCTGGGGCGGCGGCAGCCGGCTGACGATCGCCTCCAGTACCTCGTTGATGCCCGCCCCGGTCTTGGCCGAGATCAACAGGGCGTCCTCGGCGGGCAGGCCGACGATGTCCTCGATCTGCTGCTTGATCCGCTCGGGCTCGGCGGCCGGCAGGTCGATCTTGTTGAGCACGGGTATGATCTCGTGGTCGGCATCGATCGCCTGATAGGCGTTGGCCAGGGTCTGCGCCTCGACGCCCTGGGTCGCATCGATCAGCAGCACCGAGCCCTCGCAGGCGCGTAAGCTGCGGCTGACCTCGTAGGCGAAGTCGACATGGCCTGGCGTGTCGACCAGGTTGAACTCGTAGGTCTGGCCGTCGCGCGCGGTGTAGGCCAGGCGCACGGTCTGCGCCTTGATCGTGATGCCGCGCTCGCGCTCGATCTCCATGGAATCGAGCACCTGCGAGGTCATCTCGCGCGCATCGAGCGCACCGCAGCGCTCGATCAGCCGGTCGGCGAGCGTCGACTTGCCGTGGTCGATATGCGCGATGATGGCGAAATTGCGGATGTGGCCGAGATCGGTCATGCGGGGATCTCGTCCCCTTCCCGCGGCGGCTCGTCGCCGGCACGATCCAAAAGCTCGAGTGCCCTGCCGATATCGCCCCGCGCCGCGCGCTCCTTGAAATAGGAAGCCGTCCGCAGCGCCGAGAGCTTCTCGGCCGGCATCGCTTTCGGGGTTCGTTTGCGCTCTTGCGGCATGGGATTTGCCCTATTGCGTGTCGCTCTTCGGGCCACCGGCCAGCCACTGCTCGAGGCCCATGGGCTTCAGATCCTTCTCGTCGACCTGCCAGATGCCGCTTGCGCTGATGATGATGCGCTTGCCGGCACGCGGAAAGGTGCCGACCTCGACCCGGCTGCGCTCGCCACCCATCAGATAGACCAGATCCTCGTCGTAAGGGTTAATCAGATGGTGTGCGACCGAGGGCGTCGCAAACCCCATGAAATCGCCCGGCCCGACCTCGATCGTCTCCTCGCCGATCTCCGCGCGGCCGCGGCCCGAGAGGATGTAGACGAACTCCTCGTCGGCCTCGTGGGCGTGGTAGGCGAACGATTCCTTGCCGGGCGGAATGCGACCGAGCGTCAGGCGCACCCGCCCCATACCCGCAAGCTCGCTGAGCGGTCGCAGATGGACCTCCGAGTTCGGATTGAGCGGATGAGACATCTCGAATCGCCGCCATCTGCTCGATCTCGGCGGCCCTGAGCAGGCATCTCTTCGCGCTGGTCGTCCGGCATCCGCGATCTCCATCAGCAGGCGGCGCTACTGCCGCAGCACCGCACCCGTGGCCTTGTGCGCGGCGCTCGTGATCTTCCTGGCGACCGCCTCGATCTCGCCCTCGGTGAGCGTGTGATCTTGTGCCTGCAGACGCACGCCGACGGCGAGCGATTTCTGGCGCTCGCCGAGGCCCGGCCCGACATAGACGTCGAACAGGGTGACCTCTCGGATCAGGCCCTTCTCCGCGCTGCGCACCGCGCTCAGCAGGCTTTCGGCGGGCACGTCCTCGGCGACCACGAAGGCGAAGTCGCGATCGACCGGCTGGAACGGCGACGCCTTGAGCGGCACCCGGGCGCGCGCCGTTCGGCCTTTCGGCTTCGGCACGCGGTCCAGGAACACCTCGAAGGCGACGCCGCGGCCCTCCACCTCCATGGCCTTGAGGATCGCCGGGTGCAGCTCGCCGAACTCGGCCAGCACGGTCTTGGGGCCCAGCATCAGGCGGCCGCGCCGGCCGGGATGGTAATGCGCCGGCCCGTTGGCGACGACGCTGATGCCATCGGCGTTCACCTTGCAGGCGGCGAGCACCGCCAGCCCATCGGCGCGCGCGTCGAACACGTCGACCGGCCGCCGCGCCGATGCCCAGTGACGGCCATGGTCGTGGCCGACCCGAAGGCCACCGGCGGTCATCTCCTGCTCGCCCGGCTGGCCGCCGAAGAAGCGCGCGCCGACCTCGAACAGGGCGACGTCCTCCTGGCCGCGGCTCTGGTTGCGGGCGACCGCGCTGACAAGATTGGGCAGCAGGCTCGGCCGCAGCACCGAAAGCTCGGCATGGATCGGATTGCGCAGGCGCAGCCCGGGGTCGCCGAACCGGGCGGCCAGCCCGGGCTCGATGAACGACCAGGTGACCGCCTCGACCAGGCCGCGCTGGGCGAGCGTGCGGCGCGCGACCGAGCGCAGCTGCTGCGCCACGGTCACCGTCGGCCCGCCGACCGCCTCGGTGCGCCGCACCGGCATCGGCGGCACCCGGTCGTAGCCGTGATGACGCACCAGCTCCTCGACGATATCGGCTTCCATGCGGACGTCATGGCGCCAGGACGGCGGCGTCACCCGGATCGCGTCCGGGCCGTCCTCGTCGACCTCGAAGCCCAGGCTCTCCAGCTGCGCGCTGATCGCCGGCACTTCCAGCGCGATCCCGGCAAGCCGTTTCAACTGATGGATCCGGAAGGTGAACGGTGCGGCCGTCTCGGGCAGGCTGCCGGCCACGATCGGCGCGCTCGCCTCGCCGCCACAAAGCTCCAGGATCAGCCGCGTGGCGTATTCGGTGCCGGGCAGCACCATGGCCGGATCGACGCCGCGCTCGAACCGCGTGCGCGCATCGCTCTCGATGCCGAGCCGGCGGCCGGTGGTCGCCGTGCGGACCGGATCGAACAAGGCGACCTCCAGCACCACGTCCACGGTCTGCTCGGTGCAGCCCGTGCTCTCGCCGCCCATGATGCCGCCCAGGCTGATCGCACCGCTGTCGTCGGCGATCACGGTCATGCCGGGCTCGAGCGCATACGTCTTGCCGTCGAGCGCCTGCCAGCTGCTCACCGGGCCTGGCAAAGCGCAGGCGCAGATCGCCTTGCAGCTTTGCCGCATCGAACACGTGCAGCGGCCGGCCGAGATCGACGGTCACCAGATTGGTGATGTCGACCAGGGCGGAGATCGGTCGCAGGCCGATCGCCGTCAGCCGCTCCTGCAGCCAGGCCGGGCTCGGGCCGTTGCGCACGCCCCGAAAGACCCGGCCGACGAACAGCGGACAGGCCGCGGCATCGCCTTCCGGGAAGTCGAGCGAGATTTTCAGCGATGCATCAAATTTCGGCGCTACCTTGCTGAAATCGCGCGAGATCAGCGTTCCGAGACCGGCCGCGGCGAGCTCGCGCGCGATGCCGAGCACGCCGAAGCAGTCGCCGCGATTGGGGGTCACCGCGACGTCGATCACCGGGCCTTCGATGTGGATCACCTGATCGGCCGGACGGCCGACCGGCGCGTCCGGCGCCAGCTCGATAATCCCGGCGTGGTCCTCGCCGAGCAGCAGCTCGCGCGCCGAGCACAGCATGCCGCAGCTGTCGACGCCGCGGATCCTGGCCTGCTGCAGCGGCTTGCCGCTCTCCGGGATCACGGTGCCGACCGCGGCGAACACCGCCTTCATGCCCGGATGGACATTGGGCGCGCCGCAGACCACCTCGAGCGTGCCAGCACCAGTGTCGACCTCGCACAGGTTGAGCCGCTCGGCATTCGGGTGGCGGCGCACCGTGACCACCTCGGCGACCGTGAACGGCGCCAGATCGGCGCCCCGGGTCCCGACGTCCTCGACCTCGAGACCGAGCATGGTCAGGCGCGAGGTGATCTCGTCGAGGTCCGCCTCGGTCGCCAGATGCTCCTTGAGCCAGGGTAGCGTGAACTTCATCGCGACAGCCCGCCATAGGTGGTCGGCACCTCGAGCGCGCCGAAGCCGTAGTGACGCAGCCAGCGCAGGTCGGCCTCGAAGAAGGTGCGCAGGTCCGGAATGCTGTATTTCAGCATCGCTACGCGATCGATGCCCATGCCGAACGCGAAGCCCTGCCAGACCTCCGGATCGACGTTCGACCGCGCGCAGCACGTTCGGATGGACCATGCCGCAGCCGAGAATCTCGAGCCAGTCGTCGCCCTCGCCGACCACCAGCTCGCTGCCGCTGCGCCGGCAGCCGATGTCCATCTCGGCCGACGGCTCGGTGAACGGGAAGTAGCTCGGCCGAAAGCGCACCGGGATGTCGTCGCGCTCGAAGAAGGCGCGCACGAAATCGGTAAGGCACCCCTTGAGATGGCCCAGATGGGTGCGCCGGTCGATCAGCAGGCCCTCGACCTGGTGGAACATCGGCGTGTGGGTCATGTCGAGGTCGCGCCGATAGGTCCGGCCGGGCGCGATCACCCGATAGGGCGGCGGGCCGGCCTGCATGGTGCGGATCTGCACGGGCGAGGTGTGGGTGCGCAGCACCAGTGGCTCGCCGTCCTGCTCGGCCTCCAGATAGAACGTGTCCTGCATCTGGCGGGCGGGGTGGTCGCGCGGGATGTTGAGCGCCTCGAAATTGCGGAAATCGTCCTCGACCTCCGGCCCCTCGGCGACCTGAAAGCCCATCTCGCCGAAGATCGCGATGATCTCCTCGGTGACCTGGCTGACCGGATGGACGCGGCCGTCCGGCGACGGGCGCACCGGCAGGGTGACGTCGACCCGCTCGGCATGCAGCTGGGCATCGAGCGCCTGCGCCTCCAGGGCCTCCTTGCGCAGGGCGATCGCTTCGGACACGGCATCCTTCAGCTGATTGTAGCGCTGGCCGGCGGCGCGCCTTGCCTCCGGGTCGAGCCCGCCCAGGCTCTTGGTCAGGCCGGTGATCCGCCCCTTCTTGCCGAGCGCTGTGACCCGCAGCTGCTCCAGCGCCGGCAGGTCCGGCGCCGCGGCAACCTCGCTGAGCAATGCGCTCTGCAGTCGCTCGACGTCGACGTCCATCTCCCAATCGCTCCCAAATCGCTCTCTTCCAGGGGTTCCGTCCGTTCAGCAAAAAGGGGCCGTCCGGCCCCTTCGCACCCTCGGGCCGGCGATTGCCGGCTAGCCCTCGAGCGCGGCCTGGGCCTGCTTGGCCAAGCTGGTAAACCCGGCCTGGTCGCGCACCGCGATGTCGGCCAGCACCTTGCGGTCGATCTCGATGCCCGCGGTCTTCAGCCCGTGCATCATGCGGCCGTAGGTCAGGCCCTCGGCGCGCGCCGCCGCGTTGATCCGCTGGATCCACAGCGCGCGGAAGTCACGCTTGCGGTTGCGCCGGTCGCGATAGGCGTATTGCATCGCCTTCTCGAGCCGCTGCACCGCCGCGCGAAAGGTGTTGTTGCTGCGGCCCTTAAAGCCCTTGGTCTGGGCCATCACCTTCTTGTGGCGGGCCTTGGTGGTGGTCCCGCGCTTGATCCGTGCCATCTCGTGCTACCCCTGCAAGCCGCCCGGCGCCCTACGAGCCGTAAGGCAGCATGCGCTTGATCATCCTGACGTCGGCGTCGGCCACGATCGTGGCGTCGCGCTGCCCGACCTTCACCTTCTTCGCCTTGTGGGTCAGCTGGTGACGGTGATAGGCGTGGTTGCGCTTGACCTTGCCGGTGCCGGTGAAGCGAAAGCGCTTGGCGGCGCTGCGCTTGGTCTTCAACTTGGTCATCGGGAAACTCCGTCTGCCGAGCACGGTCCGTTCGGCACGGCTCGAAGCATGCGCCTTATAGTCGACCATGCCCGCGCTCGCAACCACCCGCGGCAGCCGGTCGCCCCGGATCAACGACGCGGCCGGCGAGCCGGGCGAACGTCACATGGCAATCGGGAGGTAGGGATCATGAACACGACGCTCAAGGCCCTCGGCCGCAGGCTGCGGCTCGGCGTGGTCGGCGGTGGCCCCGGCTCGTTCATCGGCGAGGTCCATCGCATGGCCGCGCGCATGGACGATCGCTTCGAGGTGACGGCTGGCGTGCTCAGCAGCAACGCCGAGCGCTCGCGCGAGGCGGCCACGGCGATCGGCATCGCGCCGGATCGCGCCTATGCCTCCCATGCCGAGCTGATCGCCAGGGAGGCGGCCCGCGACGACGGCATCGATGTGCTCGCGATCATGACCCCGAACGGCCTGCACCACGGCGCGGCATGCGACGCGCTGGCGAACGGGCTCGACGTGATCTGCGACAAGCCCATGACCACCCGGCTTGCCGACGCCCTCGACCTGGTCCGGCGGGTGCGCGAGAGCGGCCGGGTGTTCTGCGTCACCTACAACTACAGCGCCTATCCGATGGTCCGGCAGGCGCGTGCGATGGTCCAGGACGGCACGCTCGGTGCCGTCCGCCAGATCCAGGTCGAGTACATCCAGGGCCATCTGGCCGGGCCGACCACGGCGGACACCGATCCCGACGCGGCCTGGCGGTTTTCGGAGGAGATGTGCGGCCCGTCCTTGGTGCTGGGCGACATCGGTACCCACGCCCATCACCTGGCCAGCTACATCAGCGGCCAGGCCCTGGCCGAGGTCGCGGCCGAGGTCGGCAGCGCGCTGCCAGGCCGCACCATCGACGACTACGCGCATCTTTTGCTGCGCTACGACGGCGGTGCGCGCGGCTCGATGTGGGTCACCAACTCGGCCGCCGGCGGCGAGCATGGCCTCGCCATCCGGGTGTTCGGCGAGCGCGGTGGACTGGAGTGGCACCAGGAGGAGCCCAATGCGCTGCTCTACCGTCGCCTCGAGGGTTTTCCCGAGATCATGACCCGCGGCCGCCCGTGCCTGAGCGCCGCGGCGCAGCGCGCGACCAGGGTGGCGCTCGGCCATCCCGAGGGCTATTTCGAGGCGTTCGCCAATCTGTACAGTGACGTGGCGGTGGCGATCGTCGCCCGGCGCACCGGCCAGGCGGCCGATCCCCTACTGGATATTCCGAGCGTCGAAGACGGCGCGCGCGGCGTTAAATTCGTCGAGGCCGCGGTCGAATCCGCACGCAACGGCGGCCGCTGGACCGACTGCCGTCTCGATCTCTGAGCGGCGGCTTTGGACCGCTTTGCTGCCGATAGCCCCGCCGATGGAATGCCTGGAGCGTTTCGCCGTTCTCCTCTTGAGGAAGAGGAAGGAGGACGCCATGCACATCGGATGGCGCGATCTGCAGCTGCTCGTGGCGACGGTCATGCTTGCGCCGGCGATCGCCGTGGCGCAGGGCGCCGACGACCTGGCCCTGACCATCGAGCAGAACCTGGCGGGCATCGCGTTTCGCATCGAGACGCGGCCGAGCCAGGCCGCGCACGACCTCGAGGCCCAGAAACGCCAGCTCGAGCTGCTCGCCAAAGAGGCGCCGGATCATCCGTCCCTGCCGCAGCTCGAACAGACCTACCAGACGCTGCAGGACGATCTGGCCACGGCGCTGGCCGGCGCGGCGAGCGGTGCCGCCAGCGGCGAGGGGGCGGGCCAGACGCCGACACCGCCCGAGGCTTTCGTGGCGGGCATGGAAGAGGTCGAGACGCTGCAGGCGCGCGCCGAGGACGAGCTTTTTGGGGGACACCCCGAGCGCGCCAACAGCTATCTGCAGCAGGCGGAATCACAGATCGCAGCCCTCGAGAACCGTTACGGCCCAAAAATCCCGCGCGGCCATGTGCCCCTGCTGGTCGCCAAGGAAAAGCTCGCCGCCCTCAAGGACCAGCTTGCGGACAGCCGGTAGCCCGATCCGTCCCCTGGAGGAGACTGGTCAGGCGTCGTCGACCAGCCCGTGCCGGTTCTGCGGATACCAGTCCTGGCCGATGATCTGCTCGAAGCTGTAGGGGCATGTCTCCGGTAACGCCTCCGCAGCCTGCTGCTCGCCATGCCTTTTCAATCCTGAGACCGCACTGCGCCGCCCGCGCCTACTGCGCAGCGCGCGCGGCCAGTTCCTCCAGTTGATGCGGTCTCGTCCGGCAACTCGGCAGCGGGCGGGCAGTCGTCGCCGAGCAGCCGGCCGGCGAGGCGTTGGCGTACAGGCGTTCGGGATCCCAGTGGCGCGCCGGGTGAGCCCCTGCGCAACGTGGATAGTGGCGTCTCGCCACAGGCAAGCTCACCGAGGAAGTCGGCTAGGGCCTCGTCGTATGCCGCCTACGTCTCCCATCTGGGCGCTCCCCAGCCAAACTGCTGCGATAGGGGTTATCAGACTCGAACATGACGTTTGGTCTCGACCGCCATTCGTCGGGAAACTCCGGGACGCCCGGCCGATCGTCGTCGCGCAACGTTTCTCGAAGCTCTTTGGCGACCGGTCTCGCGTTTCATCTTCAGCGATCTCCCCGATCTCCTCCTCGATCCATGCATCGAGGTCCTGGATCGGATCGATGTCGACGTCACGCAGGTCGGCGAAGGTCCAGCTATCTGGGTTACCGCCGACCTCCGCGCGCCAGAGCCGTGTGCCACGTAGGTCCGCGCCCTGGAGTTTGCCTATGACCAGGGCGGCGCCCCTAAGGTCCGTCCCTTCGAGGAAGGCGCCTCTCAGATCGGCCCCAGAGACGTCCGCACCCCGAAGCTGGGCGCTAGAAAAGGTGGCGCCTTGGAGACCGGCGCCTCCCAAATTCGCACCCCCGAGGTCGGCTCCCGACAGGTCGGCACCCTGAAGGAGGGCCGCTTCGAGGTTTGCGCCCTGGAGATCTGCTTCTTCGAGACGCGCGTTTCGTAGGTCGGTGTGCAACTCTCTGCGTAAGGGGAGTACGGATCGCGCTGATCATTGCGCTCTGGAGGTTGGCGCTGGAGAGATCTGCGCCTCGAAGGTTGACACCCTGCAGATCCGCCCGCCGAAGGTCCGCTCCACCGAGGTGCGCGCCTTGAAGGTTGGCGCGCGTCAAATACGCGCCCTGAAGGTCGGCATTATAGAGGTTCGCGCCCGAGAGGTTGGTGCTCGACAGGATCGCGCCCTCAAGGTTGGCCTCGCCGAGGTCGCCGCGAACGACGATCGCCTGGCTGAGGTCCGCAAACCGCAGATCGCGGCCACGCAGATCAGGTGGCGCCCCGAAGTTCTGCCAGGCGAGATCCTCGCCGAACTGATCGATCTCGCTCTGGGTCGGCCAGCTCGCGACGAGGCCGACCTCGCGGACCACCAGATTGCGCCGCAGAAATGAGAAACTGCCAAAGATCACGTAGCTCGGATGCGCGAGCCAGCCTGGCGACCGACGACTCTGCCATCGGATCACCGAAATCTGCTGGTGCCCTTGCCGCCCGGGAAGGTAAAGACCAGGAACGAAAACGCCAAACGATCATCCCCAGCGACAGGACCTTTGCCTGGTGCCAGAGCCATCGGCCGGGATGCCGCAGTAACCGGTCCGCCGGGTGGCGGATGGCGCGCCAGAAGATCAGGATCAGCAGGATATCCGCCGCGACCATGGAGCGCTGCCACATCGTGGTCAGGGATCGTGATAGGGCAGGAAGCGGACCTGACCCATCAGCAGGATCAGCACCGGCAGCACGAGCACGGTCAGCCAGACCACCAGCCACAGCAAAAAGCGCATCAGCCGGCCGTGCTGGCGGCCCACGAGCATCTGGCTGAACGGGAAGGCAATAGAGCTGCGCGCGTCGTCTCGTCCGCGCGCTGCCGATCGAGAAGCCCCTTCGCGACGGACTGCTCTAGCGCATCGTCGAGCCGGTGCAGCTTGCCTGACAGCAGATAGAACTGCAGCAACAGGTTCAGGTGCAGCAGCACGAACAGCGCGGGCGCGATCCAGTAGAACCCGAACAAGGGCAGGCCGACGCCCAGCAGCGGCAGGGTGACCGGGCTTTCGCGCAGCAACTGCTCATGGGTGGTCGAGCCGAAGATGATCGCGAGATAGAGCCCGAACAGGAGGAAGGTGATGTAGACGTTGCGGGCATCGCCGCTCGCGGCGTTGGCGGCGTCCTGCAGCCTGTTCAGCCGCGCCAGCAGGTCGTCGCCCCGGTCTTCCGGCCGCTGCCAGCGTCGCCGGCTCCGCACCGACCACTTCATTGCAGCGCCAGCGCCGCCCCCACCGTCCGGCGCACCACGCTCCTTCGCCCGAAATGCCATCCCGCTCTCAAATCGATCCCGTCATGCTCGCGCCGTCATAGCCGGGACCTGCACGTTCTGACCAGATATCTCGCTCGCGTTCGGCCTCATCAGGCCAAGCCGCGGTGAAGGCTACTGCTCCTCGATCGGCGTCTCCTGGTAGAGGCGCTGCCGCCACGTATCGTCCTGCCTCAGCCAGATCTCGCTGACCACGACGCGCGATGGCAGGGGCACGCCCTTGTAGGTGCCCGCGTAGGATTTCTCGAAGGTGACCAGGGCGACATCGGGACGCAGCAACGCGACCTCGATCGGCGAATAGTCGAAGTGGCGCCGCTCCAGTTGCTCGAACGTCGCGATCTGCTCGTCTTGCGAGGCCGCTCCGCCATAGCGAGGTGCGATCGAGACGTGATCCGGCAGGACCATACGCTGGATCGTCGCAAGATCCTCATTGGCGTAGGCCCGGTCGAGCTCCACCACAGCCGCCTTGAGCTCGGCCACGGTCGCGGCCTCGTCGGCGGCGGCCGGCAACGCGAAAGCATGGCAAGCCACAAGCGCCGCTACGATCACACCTCGGATCTTCATCGTTCACCTCCCCACCACGTTCTACCGGCATTGGTTAACGGTCAGCGAAGCCCCATCCTGGGAATTTTGGCCTTCCTGGCAAGCTTGACTGCCCCCGCCACATCCACCCTCCCGAAGCTGCGCGGTCCCTTTCCATCATCCGGGACGCTGTCAATGGCAAGGTTCACAGAACGTTCACGCCGCGGCCCCTCCCCAATGCGTCACCCGACGCAGATCTGCGTCACCGGTCACACGCTCTGGGCGCCTCCATCGGCTTAAGTCCCGCAATTCGGGCGCTCGCCAGCATTAAGTGTTCGTACCGCACTATTTCTTGGCTCGACAACGTCTCTGCCACGTTTGGCATGCGAATTCCGCAGGCTTGGTTCGCTAGCGCGTCGCTTGACTTGACGATTCGATGGAGAAAAAACCTCCATCGGATCAATCGGGTTGATGCGGCCGGATCGACTTTGACCCGGCATGCGACACTGCAATCCAAAGTGACGCATATATGCGCCATGCATGCGCCACCGATGCGTCACTCCAATCGATCTTCAGACAAGGCGCACGCTCTTGACATGGACGAATCAAGTCGATCACCGCGCGGCGCACGTCTTGACGAACTGCGATTTCACCGCTCCCCGCTTCTGGCCGATACTCCCTAAGTCCAAAGAGTCCTTCTTGGCGAGGATACCAGGGATGTTCTTTCCGCTGCTGCCGCACAGTAAAACGGCCGTCAATTGACGAACCGCGGCATCACGAGGCGTGGCAGCGCCAGGATCAGATCGGGCAACAGGATCACCACGAGCAGCACCAGCAGCATCGGCAGGAGGATGATGGCGACATCCCGCAGCGCCTGGATCACCT
>CAVSVZ010000046.1:0-120400 GCA_963731495.1 uncultured Alphaproteobacteria bacterium | reverse complement strand
GGGCTGAGCGTGCCGTCATAGTCCAGGAACACGGCGAGCCCTTTGCCCTTGATGCGCGCACGGATACTCGCTTCGCGCTGCCAGACCAAGGGCAGGCGATCGAGCGTCTTCGCCTCTTCCTGATCTGGCCGCTCACCCATGTCCTTCTCCCGTAGCAAGACCGCTGCGGGCGCATGCGTGAACGTGGCAAAGCGCCCCTGCCCCGGCAACCCTCGGGCGGGGTTACATAGCACTTGTGCGCCAAAATTCCTGGAAAGGTCGGCCCGGAAGCCCGGTTTCGCTCACGCCCGGCGCCTGGCCATTGCGTGTTCGAATCAGGCACCCAATCCCCTGCACCGGCGGCGCGCATTTTTGCGGAACCCGGATCCGGCGCTCTCGTTCCCGCAAGCAAGAAGGAAATCGGTACCGAGGGAGTGGGACCATGGCGGTCTGTGACGTTTGCGGCAACGACTACGATAAGACGTTCCAGGTCATGATGGGCGACACGACGCACACGTTCGACAGCTTCGAGTGTGCTATTCACGCTCTGGCTCCGCGATGCGCCCGGTGCGGTGTGCGCGTAACGGGTCACGGCCTCGAGCATCACGACACGGTGTTCTGCTGCGCTCACTGCGCCAAGGCAGACGGCGTCGCGGAACTCCGAGACCGCGCCTAAGCTACCATCGCGCTGGCACAGGTGCTGGCACCGAGCGAGCAGAGGACCAGAAGGTCGAAGAGGCGGCCGAGATCATGGGCGCAGATCCGGCGGCTGCGATGCTCCATCGCGACACGCGCCTGGTCGGCATCGTCGCCTTGGCCGTTCTCGCCACCGCCAGCCCCGCCGCTGGCGCGGCCGGCGAAGCCCTGGTCGGCGTCTCGGAGCACCAGAATAATGTATGGGACTTCGAACCGCGGTTCCAGCCCCGGCTCGCGCTGCCGATGGTCGGCGCAGGTCAGGCCGCGTCTTGGATCTCCAGCGGGAAACGTCGTGTCCAGGAGCGAGGCGCCGCCATTGACTTAGAGTGTCCGTCCCGTGATGAAGGTCCATGGACGACCAGGAACAACCGATCGAGCGGATGGCGCGCGCGGCGCGGCCGAGCCTGTTCGATGCCGCCTGCGAGCCCGAGCTGCTGTTCGCGCTGGTGCTGTCCAACCTGATGTCGCCCTCGCTCTGGGCGTTCCGCACGACGGTCGAGCACCAAGCGCTCGCCCTCCACGGCGATGATCTCGTTGAAGGCCTTGGCGATGACCTGGACGCCGGCGATCCCGAAGCCCTGCTCATGGATGCGATCCAGCATGAGGTCAACGGCCACTTCTTCCACGTAGCGCCGCTCGACATGGAGGACATCTGGGGCGTTGTGGACCTGGAGGAGGAGCGGGCCCGGCTCGGTCGCTCATGTATCGACGACGCCATCCGGGTGATTGTCGAGGAAATGAACGGCCGCGAAGCCCATGGCGAAGCTATGGATCGGATCGACGTCCGGCCCCTGATCGAACAGGGAATCTTTCCCGAGTACACCTACCGCACCTTGGATGTCCTGCGCGCCGAGCGGCGGATCCTGAAGCGCAAGAAGCACAAGCCGTTCGGCATCACCTGCTGCGCCGACGAAGCTATGCTGATCTGCTCGCTCGCCGCCGTGCTGCACGGCATCGCGCTGGACGAGCTGGTGATCTTGGGCTCGGTGGCGCACTACAGCGCCTTCCTCCGCCACGGCCGCTGCAGCTGCTGGTTCAACGGCAAGCGGGAGTATTTCTTCAAGCACAGCTGGGCCCGCCAGTGCGCACAATCGGGATCGCCAAGCGGCCCGCCAGACAACCAGGACCAGTTCGATGCCCGCCTGATCAGTTTCGATCGGATCATCACACCTTCGGGCAGCTATCTGCTGCACGACGGCGTGTGCACGATCGCGCCCGAGCGGCTGCAGGCGATCGAGGCCGAGCTCGCCGATTTCTTCGGCGTCGAGCTAAGGCAGCTTCGCGAGGCGCACGCCAGACCCGGCACGATCAGACCGGCTCCTTGACTGGCTTCTCCTTCGCTCCGCTCGATCGGCTGGACGACGCCGCCGACATCGCCAAGGCCCTGCGCGCGATGGCGGCCGCGCATCCGGGCACCATCCTGGAAGCTGCGTTCTACGCCTTCCGCGACCTTTCCGTGCGCCACCCCGAGGCCTATGTCCGGGCGGCCCTGCGCGAGCACAAGGCACGGCATGCGGCCGAGGCGGTTCGAAATTTGGAAGATGCGGTCACGATCGTGCGCGCAATCGAGGGCAGCGAATTCGATCTTCGACATGCGCGAACGGATCAGCCTGCCGGACGAGGTGCTGATGCTTCGAACCGGCAGCGATCGCGACAAGGCGCTGCTGCTCTATGCCCTTATCCAGCACGCACCGGGCCTCTCGCCGGCCGACAAGGAGGCTGCCGAGATCCTGTTCACCGATCAGGACAGCTTGGTGCAACAGGCGGCGCCTATGTCAGCACCCGAACCTTCGAGCGCTGCACGCATGTCGAGCAACCGGTCACGCTTCGCCTCGCCGCGCCCTGAGCATGCCTGCGGGAGATGCAACGACGGTCGGCCTCAGTCCGGATCCAGCAGCTCGTAGCCGTCGGCGGCGCGTCGCCAGGAATCGATGCCGCGGTCGCGCTCGAACTTCTTGATCGCCGCGGCCTCGACCTCCTCGCGCGCATGGCGGCCGGTCACATGCACGACCGCCACGGGCACGTTGCGCGAATGGCCGGCGCCGCTGCCGGTCAGCGCCTTGTAGAAGGCCACCCGATGCGGCTTAGTCTTGAGGCCCATGCCGGACAGATCGTCGAGCGAGAGGATGCCGACCAGCCGCTGCTTGTGATCCAGCACGGGCAGGCGGCGCACCTGATGTTCGGTCATCAGCTGCCTAGCCTCTTCGGCCGGCTGGTCATCCAAGCAGACCAGCAACTCGGCCGACATCACGTCGCGCACGGTGCGCTTGTGGCAATCGAATCCATCGGCGACGCAGCGCACGACGATGTCCCGATCGGTGATCATGCCCAGCAGCTTGCCAGCCTCAGCGACCGGCAAGGAGCCGATATTGGCGTCGCGCATCCTGTTGGCGGCGGCAACCACCGAGGTCGCCGGCTCGATGACGTGCACCGGTCTGGTCATCACATCCTTGACGCGCATCGTCATCCTCCCGTGCCTCGAGATCGCCACGCGCGAGTGCCGCTCCTGTAAAGTAACGCTATACCGGGCAGAAGCGATCCCCCGCCCTGGAGTCCGGCACAGATCTTTTCGAGGTCTCGCAAGATCCTGCCGACGCGCGGCCTCATGCTACCGGTGGCGTGGTCTCGGCCGACTGGCCAAGGATCCAGCCCTCGATCCGGGTGATCGCGGGCTCGCCGGTCCCGGTCGGCGCCGGCCCAGCACCACGTTCAGGAGGCCGAGCAGGCCCACGGTGGCATCGAACCGATCCTCGCCGTCGGCCGCGGCGCCGAAGCCGTCGCGGATCGGCGCCTCGAGCCGGAAGTCGAGTTCGATGACGCCCTGCGCGAAGGCGAGTAAGGCCGGCGCACAGCTTCGCCGGCTCGCCTGGCGCCGCTTGCCGCCGCCGCCCGGTCGGATCAGGGGCAGCGCGAGATGCCGGTAGATCTCGGCGGGATAGGTCTCGGCAACCACATAGCGATGTGCGGCCAGGAGTTCGCTGAGCGGCCCCTGAAACGGCCAGAGCGCGAGGTCGAGCCCGCTGCGCAGCGCCGGCGCCAGCAGGTCCCGCCAGCCACTCAGCGCAGCCTTGCCGACCTGGTTGGGCCCGAGCGTCCAGAACAAGGGCGAGGCCGCCGGTCGCTCCGTGGTGGCACGATCGCAGCGCCGGTGCAGGGCGTCCGGATCGGCCAGGCCCAGGCCCTCCAGCAGCTGTCGGCGCGACACCGTGCCCCTGCGACCGGCGTGATGCGGATAGAAGGGCCGGGTGATGCAGATCTCGGTCGGGGCGCGCGCCACCGTCGCAAAGTCGCGCCACTCGCCGACGCAGATTTGCGTCAGAAATGCGACGAAATCGTCGATCCCGGCGCGCTTAGCATACGCGCGCGGCAGCCCGATCGGGAAATCGACGCCCAGCAGCACCTTCTCGCTGCCCAGCCGCGGGAACAGATCCTCGAGCGCTCCGACCGGCTCGGGCGGCAGCATCCGATAACGCCCCGACCGCTGCAGGCTCGCCCTGACCAGCCAGCGCTTGTCGGCATGCATGCTCCAGTCGGCATGGGCGACGATGCCGGGCAGGGCAGTCAAGGTCCGGGCAGTCACCTGCCCGGGTCGCGAGCTTTGATCGAAACCGAGGCGGTCAGGCAGCCTGCGCGGCGTGGACGTCGATCGCCTCGGGCTTTTGCACGGCGAGCACCGAGCGGGCCCGCTCGACGTCGTCCTTGTTGCCGTGCGCGACCAGCAGGAACTTGCCGGCCTTGAGCGCGGTCTCGTACTGCACGACAGAATCCTTCGGAATGCCGATGCTGTAGAGGCCGGCGCCGACCGCACTGAGACCGCCAACCACGACCGCGCCTTCGAGGCCGCCGACAATCGCGGCCACCAGGGGGCCGGCCACCGCAATCGGACCCAGGCCCGGCACGACGAAGAACGCGGCGCCCATGGGATGCCCCACAGGCCGCCCCAGAACGCGCCGAGCTTGCCCCATGCCTTCATGCGATCGCCGGCGTTGTAATAGCCGACCACGTGCTCCTCGGAATGATAGTCCTTGCCCACGATCGAGAGTTTTTTCATGTCGAAGCCGGCCTGCTCGAGGGCCTTGACCGCCTGCTCCGCTTCTTCGTGGCTCGCGAACGTGGCCACACAAGCGTCTTCCTTGGCCATGGTGTCGTTCCTTTCGTCCGGGCTGTGATCTCGGGCATTCGCGTGGGCGCTGGGCGCTCGCGCGTGGCGTTGTAGCCGCACCCCGCCGTGCCGTCGAGATCGATCATGGCGCAATCGAAGGATGCGCTTGCGCGTTGCAACCCGACGCAAGACGGGACTAAGCTGCCTGTGATCCTCTTGACGCGCTGTCGCCTTGCGTCGATCGCGCTGCCGCATTCGGGTGAACCAGCCTTCGCATAGACCGAGACCACTTCCGGATGCCGGATGACAGCAAGAAAATTTTCGTAAGCTATCGCCGGGCACTGTCGACCGACTTCGTCCACCGGTTGCGGGACCACCTCAGGGCCAGGGATTTCGACGTCTTCGTCGACGTTCAAAGCATCCCCAGCGGCAAGTTTGCCGAGACGATCCTGCACCAGATCGAGGCTCGACCGCATTTTCTCACGGTTCTGGTGCCAGGCAGCCTCGTCAGGACAACCAGGGACGACGACTGGTATCGACGGGAGATCGAGCACGCGCTGAAGACCAAGCGCAACATCATCCCCTTGCTGGCCAAGCGTTTCTCGTTCGCCGAAGAGCTTCAAAAGCTACAACGGAAAACCTTACCGGGCCAACTCGAGGAGCTGAAGCAGTACCAGTACTTCTCGTTCATCTATGAGTACGACGAGCAATACCAAGCCAACATCGACGTCCTGGTGAAGCGGTTCCTGGTGATCCCAGAGGAGACCAGGGTTGTCCCGACGCCCAAGAAGGAACGCGAGACCGTTCGCGAGATGTTAAAGGTGGCGGATTTAGCGACGGCGGATCTGGCCGGCAGCGACTGGATCTTGCCGCTGCAATCGCGGTTTCTGTTCACGCCGCTGCCGGCGCCGAAGCTTGCCGCACCTGCGAACGGCAAGTTCACGTGGACAACCGTCGCGGGTGCCTCGGGTTATGTCTTGCAGGCCGCCTCAGACGAAGCATTCTCGAAGCCGGAAGATCTGCATACCGGCGAGAAGACCGAATTCCTCCAACCTCCCAAGCTCTTGGGCTTGAGCCCCCTCGCTCTTGCCGGGCTCACTCCCACCCTCGGAATTGGCGTGGGGGCCAATCCCATCGGGGCAGGACTTTGGACCAGCGGGCTGTTCGGCACCCGCTACTACCGGGTCAAGGCCAAGGCCGGACCGGGCTGGCTCGATTTGTTGTGGAGCAACGTCGTCAAGGTCGTGCCGCCCAAGCCCTTGCCGGCACCGAAGCTCGAGGTGTCATGGCGGTTGAGCAGTGTCGCCCAGCTCACTTGGTCGGCCGTCGACGGCGCGATCGACTACCTGCTTCAGACGAGTACGGACCAAGCGTTCACGAAGCCCGAGAAGCTCTACAACGGCAAGGAAACGGAGTTCCTCGCGAAAAGCGAGGCGCCATGGTAGGGCGGCAGAAGCATAGGGCCAGGGGCGGCGATCGCCGGGCTGCAGCATACAAATCCACTGCTTGCCTGGTCCGCCCCGCGCTATTATCGGGTCAAGGCCGTCGCTGGACTTGGCAGGCTCGATAGTCCGTGGAGCGACGTCGTGTAGCTAGCTGCCGGGGCTTGCGATCCAGCCCTGATCGGCGAAGAACGGCGCGAGCTGCTTGGCGATCGTATCGGCGCCATCCTTGGCCGCAGCATCGAGCTTGACCTGGACTGCGGGCGAGATCGCCGACTGCCTGGCCGGCGCCACGGTCGGCTCGCCGGGCGGCGTCCCGGGCACGAGCAGCGGGTTGGCCTCGCTGATCCGGAACTCCATGTCCTCGAACAGGCGATCGTCCTCCTCCGAGGTGTCGTAGATCTGGACGTCGACCGTCACGTCGGGCCAGGCGTCGGCCAGCTCGACAATCGCCTGTTCGGCAGAAGTCCTCGCTGGCCACCGAGACGAAGCGACCCTCGAGCGTGATCACGGTGCCCCCCGGCGGTAGCGGCGCATCCGCGCCGACCGCCGGCAGACCCATCGCGCGAATCGCGGTCACCAGATGGGCTGTCAATGAGGCCTGGAACCTTTCCGCGGCCTGCCTGGCATCGTCGCCGGATGCCTTACCACCGGCAGGTACCGTCGGGTCGGGCGCATCGGGCGAGAGCGCGAATGGCTGCACGACGATCGCATCCGGCCGCGCCACCTCCTGCTCGGCCATGGTGTGGTCGGCAGTATCATTGACGGTGTTGCAACCGGACAGCGGCAGCCCGAGCAATGCCGAGAGCGCCAGCATCAGCCCGAGAGCACGTTTTCTGGCAAAAATTGGTCGAGCAGCCATGTTCATCCCTGTCCTGAGCTTCAAGCGCTTGGCGTCGGGCTTGCCGGCGGTGCTGCCGGCTTGGCGTCGACCACCTGGCCCGGCCGCACCTTCTGCAGGCCCTCGACGATCACCTGCTCGCCCTGCTTCAGGCCGCTCGTGACCACCCACTGGTCCTTGTAGGGCTGGCCGACCTCGACCTTGCGGGTGGCTACCTTGTTGTCCTTGTCGACAACATAGACCTGCTGACCCGCCTGGGTCTCGACCAAAGCGGGCTTCGGAATCAGCAGCGCGTCCGGCCGCTCGCCCAGGACCATACGCACCGGCACATATTGGCCGGGCACCAGGTCACCCTCCTCGCTGTGCGAGAAATCGTTCGGGATGATGGCGCGAAAGGTCACGGTGTCGGTGCTCGGATCGATCTGGCTGCTGATGAAGTCCAGCTTGCCCTCCTGGGCATAGGGCGTTCCATCCGGCAGCGTCAGCTCGATCTTGGCACTGTCCTCGATCTTCTTTACCAGCCCCTGGACCTGCATCGCCTGGATCTCGAACAACTGGCGGCGGGTCACGTTGAAGATCACGTAGACCGGGTCGATCTGAACCAGCGTGGTCAGCGTGTCCTGATAGGCATCGACCAGATCGCCCTCATATTTGCGAGTCTGCTGGATGCGCCCGTCGAAGGGTGCCGTGATGTCGGTGAAGCTCAGATTGAGCTGCGCGTTGACGATCTCCGCCTGGGTCTCTTCGACGTTGGCCTGCGCTTCCTGCTGCTTGGTGACCGCCTCGTCGTACTGCTGGGTCGACACGGCGCCGGACTTGATGGCATCGCCATAGCGCTTGGCTTCGTCGGTCCAATATTTGAGGTTTGCCTGGTTGACCGCCAGTTGCCCCTTCAATTGATCCAGGCTCGCCTGAAACGGCCGCGCATCGATTCCGTAGAGCGGATCGCCGGTCTTGACGTTGCTGCCTTCGGTGAACGAGCGCTTCTCGATGTAGCCTGAGACCCTGGGGATGATATCGACGGTCTTGACCGACTGCACCGTGCCGCTGAACTTCATCTCGATCGGCACCGGACCCTGGCTCACCTCGGCCACGATCACCTGAGGAGGCGGCGGGTCGGCGCCCGCACCGGAGGCCGCCTTGTCGTCGCAGCCCTGCAGCAACAGCAGCAGCGCCCACCAGGGGCCGCCCGCCAAGAGGCCACTGCTGGCTTTGATCGATCGCGTTATCGGCATCTCATCCTTTCCGCGCTGGCGACGGGATCGCTCTCGTGTCTCATTCTGCGGGCTGCTGCGCGACGCCGGAGGGCGACGGCTCGCCCCTGCGCCGCTCCCTCAGCCGCTCGATCACATAGTAGAAGATCGGTACCATGATGATCAGCACCGTGGCCAGGAAAAGGCCGCCGACCACCACGGTGCCAAGCGAGCGCCTGGCGTTGGCGCCGGCGCCGCCTGCAAACACCAGCGGCAGCAAGCCAATCACAAAGGCCAGCGCGGTCATCAGGATCGGCCGTAGACGAATGCGCGCCGCCGTCATCGCCGACTCCAGAATGCCCGCCCCTCGTTTTCGCTCGTCACGTGCGAACTCGACGATCAGGATCGAATTCTTGGCGACCAGGCCGATCAGCATCACCAGGCCGATCTGGCCATAGACGTCGAGATCGAGGCCGCGGAGATTGAGCGCGCCGACCGCGCCGAGCATGCCCAGCGGAATCGCCATCAGGATGATCACCGGCATGACCCAGCTCTCATACAGGGCCGCCAGCACCAGGAACACCACCGCCAGCGACAGCCCGAAGATCAGGGGCGCCAGATTGCCCGCCTTCTTCTGCTGATAGACCACGTCGGTCCACTGATAGCCGAAGCCTTGCGGCAAGCCGGCGGCAAGCTCCTCCATCGCCTGCACTGCCTGCCCCGAGCTGTAGCCCGGCGCCGGGCCGCCATTGATCTGTGCCGAGCGGTACATGTCGTAGTGCTGGATGCTGTATGGGCCGACCGTCGGCTCGATGTCGATGAAGGCGTTCAGATAGATCATCTGGCCGTCTTTGTTGCGGACCTGCAGGCGGCCGACGTCGGCCTCGCCGGACCGTGCGGCCTTCTCCGCCTGGACATAGACGCGGTAAACCCGTCCGAACTTGTTGAACTGGTTGACGTACATCGAGCCGAGATTGATCTGCAGCGTGTCGAAGATGTCGTCGAGCGAGACGCCGCGGGTCATGGCCTTGACCCGGTCGATGTTGATGTTGCGCTGCGGCACGTCGGCATTGAGGGTGGTGTAGACGCCTTGCAACTCCGGCCGTGCGTTGGCCCGTTCGACCAGATTGTTCGTGGCGGCGGCGAGCGCATCCATGCCCGCATCGTTGAGATCCTGCAGCTCGAAATTGAAGCCGCCGGTGGCGCTCAGCCCCATGATCGGCGGTGCGTTCACGGCGATCACCCGCGCGCCGGCGATCTCGTCGTACTTTTTCTGCAGCGCGGCAATGATGCCGGTGGCCGAGGTTTCCGGCGTGGTGCGTTTGCTCCAGGGCTCAAGCACCACGAACACGATTCCGGTGTTCGGCTGATCGATCGATTCGACGATGTTGTAGCCGGCGATCGCGACCGTCGCCCAGACGCCCGGCGTGCCGAGCGCCGCCTGGTTGATCTGGGTCACGATGTCCTCGGTGCGCGCGATCGTCGCCGCATCCGGCAGATCGACCAGGGTCATCACATAGCCCTGGTCCTCTTCGGGCACGAAGCCCTGTGGAATGGTGAAGAACAGGTAGACGGCTAGTGCGCACAACCCTGCGAAGGCGAGCAGCATCAGATACCATACGCGCGCGCACACCTTAATGGCCGCGACATAGCCCGAGGTGACCTTCTCGAAGCCGGTATTGAAGGCGCGAAAGACGATGTTCTTCCGACCGCCCGAGCGTGGACGCAAGAGGGTGGCGCACATCGCAGGGCTGAGCGTCAGCGAGTTGAAGCCGGAGATCGCCACCGCGATCGCGATGGTGATGGCGAACTGATTATACAGCTGGCCGGTCAGCCCGGGAATGAAGGCCACCGGCACGAACACCGCCATCAGGACCAAGGTGGTGGCGACGATCGGGCCCCTGACGTCGGTCATCGCCAGCTTGGTGACCTCGATCAGGTCCTTGCCACCCTCGTCCAGCCGGCGATTGACGTTCTCGACCACGACGATGGCGTCGTCGACCACCAGGGCAACCGCCACCACCAGGCCGAGCAGGCTCAGCGTGTTGATGGTGAAGCCGAACGCCGCCATCGCCGCGAACGCGCCGATCAGCGAGACCGGCACCGCGATCATCGGGATCAGCGTGCTGCGCACGTTCTGCAGGAAAATGAAGATGACCAGCAGCACCAGCGCCACGGCCTGCAGCATGGTCACGACGACCTCGCGGATCGAGGCGCGCACGAACATCGTGGTGTCGTAAATGATCTCCCATTTCAGATCTTCGGGGAAATGTTGCTCGAGGCGCCGCATGGTCGCCTCGATCTCCTTGGCGATCTGCAGACCGTTGGCGTTGGCCAGCTGAAAGATGCCGAGGTTGCCCGAGGGCTGGTTGTTCTGCGTGGTCGACCAGCTGTAGGTGTCGGCGCCGAGCTCGACCCGGCCCACGTCCTTGATGCGCACCACCGAGCCGTTCGGCAGCGCGCGGACTACGATGTCCTCGAACTGCTCGACCTGATCGAGGCGGCCCAGGGTGGTCAGCTGAAAGGTAAAGCCCTGACCGGCGGGTGCTGGCGCCTGACCGAGCGCGCCAGTCGCTGCCTGCTGGTTCTGCTCGCTGATCGCGTCTGCAACATCCGTTGCGGTCATGCCGAGATTGGCGAGCTTGTCCGGATCGAGCCAGATCCGCATCGCATACTCGGTCAGCCCGAAGTTCAGGACCTCCGCGACACCTGGAATCCGCGCGAGCTGGTCGGCGATGTGGATCTCGGCGTAGTTGCCCAGGAACTTGCCGTCGTAGGTGCCGTTGGGTGAGTACAGATTGACGCCCAGCAGCAGGCTCGACGAGCTCTTCTGGACGCTGACGCCGACCTGCTGCACGTCCTGCGGCAGCTGCGAGAAGGCCTCGTTCGCCCGGCTCAGCAGCTCCATCTGGGCAATATTCTGGTCGTAGTCGGCATCGAATGTGACCGTGATGTCCGCGTCACCGCTGTTGGTGCTGTTCGAGGACATGTAGATCATGCCCTCGGCGCCATTCAGCTGCTCCTCGAGCGGAATCGTCACCGACTCCTCGACCACCTCGGCGCCGGCGCCGATATAAGAGGCGGAGACGCTGACCTCGGGCGGCACGAGGGGAGGAAACTGGGCGACCGGCAGCGTGAACATCGCGACGCCGCCCGCCAGGATGATGATCAATGCGATCGCCGAAGCGAAAATGGGGCGGGTGATGAAAAAGCCCACGCGGTCACTCCCGCACCGTTGCCGAGGCGGGCAACCTATACGCTCTGAATGTGCGCGCAAAGCTACTAGCATGGAGGGGCGCGTTCACAGGGGCGCCAAAGCCTCGTGAAGAACAGCGCGAGCGCCGCCGGCTGGCGGCTCGAACAACGCTTGAACTTTGTTGTATGAGACCATTAGCCCGTAACTTATGGTGTCAATCGCTTTAATAACCATGTGATAAGTGATAAGTGTAGAATTACGGGAGGCCGCAACATGAGCAAGATCCTCAACGAGGTGCTGGCCGCCAACAAGGGTTACGCCAGCCGGTTTGGCGCCAAGGCGGACCTGGCGATCCCGCCGGCGCGACGGTTCGCGATCCTGACCTGCATGGACGCGCGCATCGACCCGGCCAAGCTCGCCGGCCTGGCCGAGGGCGACGCGCACGTGATCCGCAATGCCGGCGGCCGCGCCAGCGACGATGCGATCCGATCGCTGGTGATCTCCCACAAGTTGCTCGGAACGCAGGAGTGGTTCGTGATCCACCACACCGACTGCGGCATGGGGATGTTCACCGAGGACACCATGCGCAAGCTGCTATCGAACAGCCTGGATACCGCGGCGCTCGACTCCAACGGCTGGCACGATACCGGCCAGGGACCGGGCTCGGACGAAGGCGAGTTCATCGACTGGCTGACCTTCAAGGATCCGATCGAGGCCGTGGTTTCCGACGTGCGCCGGATCCGCGCGCATCCGCTGGTGGCCGCCGATATCCCGATCTACGGCTACATCTACGATGTGAGGAGCGGTCGCCTCGAGGAGGTGCCCGAGGCGATGGCGATCGGCGCGGTGGCAAGGAGCGCCAGGGCCGCGGACAGGGCCGCCGCCTCCAGGAAGGTAAGCCCTGCGAAGAAAGCGAGCGCGGCAAAGAAGGCCAGCGCCAAGGCCGGCCCTGCGAAGAAAGCGAGCGCGGCAAAGAAGGCTAGCGCCAAGGCGGGCCCTGCGAAGAAAGCAAGCGCTGCCAAGAAAGCGAGCGCTGCGGCCAGGTCGAGCACCAAGGGCAAGGCGCGCCGGGAGGCCGCTTAGGGCGCCGGCGGTTCTGAGGGCGCCTTCCGATTGGTTATCGTAGCTCGTCGAGCAGCGCGCTGGCGGCCCGCAGGTCGGGCGTGTCGAAGCCCTCCTTGAACCAGCCGTAGATCGGCGCGAGCACGTCGTGAGCCTGGGACCGCCGGCCAAGGTCCGCCCACAGCCGGGCGAGGCTGACGGCGGCGCGCAGCTCCAGCGACTTGCCGCCCTGTAGTTGCGCCACCGCGATCGCCTGGCAGAATCGGGCGCTGGCCACCCGCCGATTGGTGATCGACTGGCGTAGCAACAGCTCGCCCTCCTGCCGGCGAATCTCGGGCTCGTACCAGCGCTCGCCGCTAGCGTTGGCCACCTCGGCGCCCTCATCCAACAGGTCGAGCGCCAGCTCTGTTTCCGGCAGGGCTCCGTGCATTTCGGCAAGCAGACCGAGCAGATAGGGCCGCGCGATCTCCATGCCGGTGGTGCGGTAGTCTTGCAACGCCGCGCAGACCGCACCCGCGCTCGCCGCCAGGTCCCCGGCCTCTTGATCGATCGAGGTCCAACCCCGGAGAACCTTGGCCATGGCCAGGAACGCGGCAAAGCCCTCCTCGGTCGCGACAGCCATGGCCTCCGTGGCCAGCGTGCGGGTGCGCTCGACGTCGCGCCGAAGCTGGGACACCCAACTGGCGCCGAGCAAGGCGTACGTCGTGGTGAACGCATGGCCGGCGGCACGGGCCATCTCGACCGCTTCCTGGCTCACGCGCAGCGCCTGGTCGGGATAGCCACACAACCAGAGGACTTGCGCGAGATGCACGAGCGCGATGATCCGGGGATCGCGCCCCGCGGCCGCGCCAGGGTCCTGTCGGGATCGCACCTTAAAGCGCACCGCGCTGCGGTTGAGGCGATCGCGCGCCTCGGCCAGCTGCCCCACGAACAGCGAGCTCACGCCGACGCAGAAATCGGCCTCGGCCACGAGATTCCGGCTCTTGCCCGGCTACGGCGAGCCTCTGACACTGTTCGGCCAGCTCGCATGCCGCCTCGAAGTCGCCGCGCGTGTTGTAGTGCTCCCACAAGCTGCGCGTCAGCGGGAACAGTCGGGCGTCGTCTTCGGAGCTCTGGCAAAGCTGACGTGCCATGGCGGAGGCCTGCGCGACCTCCGGCGCCGTGAGCCCTTTGGTGACGGTCAGTGCCTGGGCCAGGACGGCGAGCAATTGCGCGCTCTGGACCGCCGCCGAGCCAGCCGGCAGGCGGTCGATCAGGTCCAGCCCCTTGCCGAACATGGCGATCGCTTCTTCATGGGCGCACTGGTCGTTGGCACGCATTCCCGCGCGCAGCCAGCAGGCCACGGCCGGTTCCGCCAGCCCGGCAGCGGCGTAGTGTGGTGCCAGGAGCTCGGGCGTGTTCGCGGCCACGTCGGGCCAGCGCGCTTCCAGAATACCGGCAATCGAGCCGTGCAGCTCCCGGCGCACCGGCTCGGCGATGCTCTGGTACACCGCCTCGCGGACCAGGTCGTGCCTGAAGACATACGCTGTCTCCCCGGCAGGGCCGCAAGCAAGCGACACCACCTCTGACGCAACCAGTTGATCGAGCGCCGATTGCAGCTGGTCCTGCGGCCAGTCGACCAGCGCGCCGACCAGGTCTCGAGAGAATTCGCATCCGATCACGGCACCGATCTGGGCAATGGCCATGGCCTCGGGGGCAGCAGCCAGCCGCGCAATCAGCCCCTCGCGCAGCGCCAACGGGACTTCGTCCGCCGTCGCGGCATCGGCGCGCCCATCGAGCTCAACGCGGTCAGCGACCTCGAGCGCGGCCTTGGTGAGCTCCTCGACGAACAGGGGTACACCTCCCGAGCGCGCGACGATGTCCTCGACGATCGGCTCCGCCAACGTTTCGCCGGGCGACACTTGCTGGATCATCGCCTGGCAGGGTCCGCACTCCAGGGGCGCGAGCGCCAGCGACACGGCATCGGCGTGCCCCTGCCACGGGATCGCAAATTTCGGCCGGAAGGTCATGACCGCAAGCACCGGTCGTTTTGCAATGCGGTCGACCATCCGGCCCAGGAACTCGAGCGTGGAAGGATCGGCCCATTGCAGGTCCTCGTACACCGCAAAGACCATCTGCTTTCGGGCGAGCCGCTCGAATCGGGCCAGCAGAAGCTCGAAGGTTCGCTGCCTGCGCCGCTGCGGTGTCGATTTGGACTGCGCACAGCTTGCCCCGGCGCGGCGCCGCGGCTCGACGTTTTGGCCGGCTCCTTCCTGCAGCAGTCCCACGACCGGATGAAACGGGCTGAACGCGCGCTCGGGTGAGCAGCGGTGCCAGAGCGTCGTATGGGGCTCATCCATCCGGCATTCCCGAAGGAGCCGGGACTTTCCTATTCCGGCGTCGCCGGACAACAGCACGATCTGCCCGTGACCGCTCGCTGCCCGGCCCCAGGCGTCCAACAGCCATCGCAACTCGGTCTCACGGCCAACAAGTGGCGTCTGCCGGTGCTGCCCTGGCGCTACCGCGAATCGCCCGGCGAGCATCGACGGCGTCGGCGGCGGCCTGTTGTCGAGGACCAGACCGGGCCCCGGCACATGATCCCACCGCGCAGCTGTCCGCCGCTCCGGCGTGATCGCACGCTCTTTCGGAAGCGCGATCGCGCTCAGCAACGCCTCGCGCCGGCTAAGGAACGCAAGGTTGGGTTTTCGAAGATCCGCGGCACCGAGGAGACGATCGATATCAAGGGAGCGGAATACCCGCCCACCACGTTCGTGCCCCAGTTTCCGCAGCCAAGCCAGAATATCCATGGGCTGCACCCTTTTTAGCGCTGCCGGCGGTGCCTTCCCCAAGCCATCCGGGAAGACGCAATTTTAGCAAGTTTCTACGAACTCTCCTACCGCGTCGTTGCGCGGCGCGCTGTGATCTCCCTCACACGAACACGTCATTGTCACGGCAGGACTGCGTCACGGCAGGTCTGCACACCGCTCGAGCCCTCACCGCCACGCGACGCCGCGCTGTCGGTTGCGGCTCCGACGCATTCGGTCAGTACCGCCCGCGATCACGCGAGACGATCAGCATCGCGTTGCAGGCGGATGCCGGAATGCCTAGATAAGCCGGCTGGAAGCCCGTCGACAGAACCGGCGCCCAGAGATTCCTTGGATCTTGGATACAACCGTGGTTCGTCATCATCGCAAGAGATGTCGCGCATCGATCGCAGCGCTGGCCGCCCTCGGTCTGCTGGCGGCCTGCCAGGCGGCGCCGATCACCGGACGCAACCAGCTGATCGTGCTGCCCAAATCGCAAGACGCCCAGATGGGGCTCGAGGCGTACCAGCAGATTCTGTCCGAGAGCGAGATCTCCAAGGACCCGGCCCTCAACCGCCGGGTCCAGGAAGTCGGGCGTCGGATTGCCGCCGCCAGCCCGCATCCCGAATGGGACTGGCAGTTCACGGTGATCGAGAACGACGAGCCGAACGCGTTCGCCTTGCCCGGCGGCAAGGTCGGCGTCAACACCGGCCTGTTCCAGGTCGCCAAGAACGACGATCAGCTGGCGGCCGTGATGGGCCACGAGGTCGCGCATGCGATCGCCCGGCACGGTGCCGAGCGGATGTCGCAGCAGGTGCTGATGCAGGCGGGCCTCGCGGGGCTGGGCATCGCAACCGACCAGACCACCGCAGGGCTCGCGGCCCAGGCGGCGACCCTGGTGATCACCCTGCCCTATTCGCGCACCCAGGAGGCCGAGGCCGACCATATCGGCCTGATCTACATGGCCGAGGCCGGCTACGATCCGCGCCAGGCGATCGAGCTCTGGCAGAACTTCGAGAGCTTTGGCGGCAACAGGCCGCCCGAGTTTCTCTCGACCCACCCGGCGCCCGGCTCGCGCATCCAGAATCTGCAAAGCCTGCTGCCCGAAGCGATGCCGATCTACGAGGCGAACCGGCGCAAGCAGTAAGTCGGGGCTCGGCCGCAGTCATTCCCCCGGAACCGCGTCCGCATTCGGTCGCACGCCCGGACGTCCGCCCGAGAACAGCGGCTGCTTCGATGCGGCAAATTTCTCGGGCAGCCCCTCCGGATCGAAATAGGTCCCGCACAGGTGATCCCAGAAGGTGAAGTAATTGCCGTAATTGTGGCGGAAGTACCAATGGTGGGCGGTATGGCAGCCGGTGTGGTTGACGCAGCGGAACGGCACCCAGCGGACCTGGTCGTGAATCATCAGCGACCAGAGCATGGCAAACCCGAACAGCGCCAAATATGCCCAGCCGTACACAGGCACGAACAGGGCATAGAGGTGATAGGGCGCGGACTGGGAGAACGAGTTCGAGCGGATGAAAGGCGAAGCTGACATAGGGCGTCGGCTCGCGGAAGCGATGATGGTGCACGTGCAGCGTCTTGAAGAGCAAGGGTGTGTGCAGGGCCCGGTAAATCCAGTAGATGCAGGTTTCAGCGAACGCCACCGCGCCGACGCAGCTGATGATCACATAGGACCAGCCACCGTCGCCGATCTCCCAGTACAACGGAAAATAGCCGTGCACGATCAGGAGCTGCACCGGCAGGACCAGCAAGGCGTTGCCCATGGTGCCGCACGCCGACCACAGGACGGCCAGGCGGATCGCACGATAGTCCGGCCGGTAGCCCGGCACGAACCGGTCCCGCCCATGAACGAAATAAGTGAAGTAACTGAGACTGGCGACCAAAGCATAGAGCGCGAAGCCGAACATGCCGGTCGTAATCAAGAGACCCACCCAGCCATAGTGCGCGTACAACCACTGATAGATCATTAATCTTGAGTTCTCTTGCGACCGTCAGTGACACGCTAAGGGAATGGTCGCTTGGCGACAACTGCCAGGGTGGATAGGATCAACAAGCTCAAATTGAGAGCTATACTATCAATATGTGGAGGATTTCTTCCTGCCGGATGGCTTATCCGGACCTCCAGCTGCGCCAGACGTGCTTGCCGTAGAGCCGGATGGTCCGGAACACGGTGCGAAAATCGAGGGTGGAGAACACGGTGTCGGCCAGGCCGAAGGGCAGCATGGTCACGATCGGACCGCGGGCGTACTCGAGGATCCAGGCATGGTCGACGATGCGAAAGCCCTTCGCCGTGCGCGGCTTGCGCACGATCTCGTCGCCGGCCCGATAGACATCGCGCTGGATCTGGCCCTGCTCGAAGTACCACATCTCGCCATCCAGCAGGAACGCCCAGTCCTGGACGAAGGAATAGCGCCCGCTGTGGCCCGAGCTGCCGATCGGGCTGCCAAAGAAGATCACGTACTCGGTGAGCGAGGCGTACAGGAGGGTGAACTGGCCCATGACGCCGCCGGCGTTGTTGAGTACCCACTCCTGCTGCTCGTTGATCTTGCCGGGATAGCGCTCCGCCAGCGCCCGAGCGATGGTGCGAAACCGGTCCTCGAGCGGCAGACCGTCGCCGAGCTTGGCGACCTCGCGCAGGACGTCCGGATCGAACACATAGGCCAAGGCGGCACTCCGTCTGACGCAGCACGGCGCGACGCCGGTCGACGCCTGTACGTTATGTGCTGCCAGGGTCCCCAACAAAGGACTAACGAACTCGACCTGCGAGCGCCGGAAACCCTGGCGATCGCGCGCGGAATAGGCGATGATGACGCGCGATTCAGAACTTTTGGTTGTTCGATCTTGCGATCCGGTCCGACAACGCGCTTGGTCTGGCTCGGCGCCCTGGCGCTCCTGGTCGGCTGCGCACCGAGCGGCGAGCTCGGCAAGCGGCATGAGCCCTCGCACCTGACCACGCCCCTGCCGACCCCCGACTTCGACGCCTATGTGGTCGCCGCCCGCCAGTACGTCGCGGCGGCCAACCAGACTGCCGGTAACCCGCTGCCCGAGGCCGTGATCGAGGACCGCGGGCCCTTTCAGCTGACGCCGAGCGGGCGCCGCTGCCATGCCGCCAATGGCCAAGCCACGCGCGCCGCGCTGCTGATCCACGATCTCGGCGATACCCCCTATGTCATGCGCGATCTCGGCGAGCGCCTGGCGCGCGACTGCTACCTGGTACGGGCGATCCTGCTACCCGGGCACGGCGGCGTGCCCGGCGACCTCCTGACGGTCGACTATCGCGCCTGGCAGCAGGCCGTGCGTCTCGGGGTCGCAAGCCTGGCCGATGCCGCCGGCGAGGTCACGCTGGTCGGCTTTGGCCTCGGCGGCACGCTGGCGCTCGACTACGCCCTGTCCGATCAGCCAAGCCCGGTTCCCATCAGCGCGCTCGTGCTCCTGGCCCCGGCCATGACGGGCCCGACCTCGGAATTGGAGGCAGAGGCACAGCGCTTCTACTATGCGCTCGCACCCAAGGCCGGCTGGTCCAGCCTGGTGCCCGCGGCGGCCTGGCCAGAGGTCTTTGCCGATGACGATCCCGTGCGCTATGAATCCCTGCCAAGCAACGCACAAAGACAGGGGAGACGCTTGATCCTGGAGCTCGACAGGCAGGAAGGTGCCTTGGATCTGCCGGTCTTCATGGCGATCAGCGAGGACGACGCCACGATCGATGCCGAGGCCGCGAGGCGCTGGTTCTGCACGGGCGTGGCCGGCCCGCGCGAGATGCTCTGGTACACCGGCGCACCCGATCAGCCGGCCGCTTGCGACTTCGTCACCGAGCGGACCATCCGGCCGAGCGACGAGGCGCTGGACATCTCCCACATCGGCCTGCCGATCGCTGCCGACAACGCAAGGTACGGCCGCAGCAGCGGCTATCGGAGCTGCCTGCACTATTACTGGGAGAAGGACGCGCCCAGCTGGTTCTTCTGCTCCGATCCAGCCAAGACCCCGGCCAATTCCGAGGTCCGCTACGGCGAGATCAGCGAGGCGAACCTCAGCGCGCATGTCATGCGCCGCCTGACCTACAATCCCGACTTCGACCATCTGGTCGAGGACCTCGTGGGCTTTCTCGATGGCGCTCGGTAGTCGGCCGGGACAGGCGGCGCTGCCGCTCGGCATTGCCTGGCGGCGCTATGCGCCCGATGCGATCGACCGCCAGCTGCGCTATGCCGTGTATTCGGTGATCGCCATCGTGGTCACGCTGATCTTCCTGTTTCCCCTCTTCTGGGGACTGTCGACCAGCCTGCGGCCGCCGCTCGAGACCTTCACGGTCAACGGCTTCGGCATCCCCTGGATCGATTTCGCGCCGACGCTCGACAACTGGATCGACCAGCTCGAGGTGCCCGAAACCCAGAGCGCGCTCTACAACTCCACGATCATCGCGACGTTTGCGACCCTGCTCGCGCTTTTGCTGGGCACCCCCGCGGCCTACGCCCTCGCACGCTTTCGCTTCACCGTGATGCCCAATCGCGACCTCACGATCTTCTTCCTGGCGCAGCGGATCCTGCCGCCGGTGGCCACGGTGATCCCGTTCTACCTGATGATCCGCATGGTCGGCCTGCTCGATACGCACCTTGCGCTGGTCCTGGTCAACGCGACCTTCATCCTGCCGTTCGTCGTGGTGATCCTACGCCAGGGCTTTCTCGACCTGCCGGTCGAGTTGGAGGAGTCCGCGCTGGTCGATGGCGCCGATCACTTCGGCGCGTTCTTTCGGATCTCCCTGCCGCTGATCGCGCCGGTGGTCGCGGCGACCGGGCTGATCATCTTCGGACGCGCCTGGAACGAGTTCCTGTTCGCGCTCGCGATCGCCAGCAAGGGCGCGATCACGATTCCCGTCCACATGGCCGGCACCGCCGGCACGCGCGGCGTCTTCTTCTGGTATCTGGCGGTCCGGCAGATGATCGCGATCCTGCCGCCCGTGCTGATCGCGCTGATTGCGCAGCGCTACATCGTGCGCGGCCTGACCATGGGAGCAGATTCGAGGCTGAGCACCTCCGACGTCACGGCCGACTATGTGATCGTGGGCGCTGGTGCCGCCGGCTGCGTCCTCGCCAACCGCCTGAGCGCGACCGGGCGCGACCAGATCGTGGTGCTGGAAGCAGGCGGCTCCGATCGCCGCTTGTTCATAAAGGTTCCGGCGGGCTTTCGCATGACGGTCGACGACCCGAAGCTCAATTGGGGCTATCAGACCGCGCCCGGCGCAGGAATTCGGCGATCGCCGGATCGATTTCCCGCGCGGTCGGGTGATCGGCGGCTCGAGCTCGATCAACGGCCATCTCTATGTGCGCGGCCAGGCCGCCGACTACGACCATTGGGCGCAGCTCGGTTGCCGCGGCTGGTCGTATCAGGACGTGCTGCCCTACTTCATGAAGGCCGAGACCAGGCGCGGCGGCGATTCGTCCTGGCGCGGCAAGGATGGGCCGCTGATCATCTCCGACCAGCGCGAGCGCCATCCCTTGTGCGAGGCGTTCTTCGAGGCGGCCGCGGCGGCCGGCCTGCCGCCGAACCCTGACTACAATTCCGGCGATCAGGAGGGATCCTGCCTTTATCAGCAGATGATCCGCGACGGCCGGCGCTGGAGCGCTGCCGACGCTTATCTGCGGCCGGCGCTACGGCGACGCAATCTGCGCCTGATCGCGCGGGCACAGGTCGAGCGCATTCGCTTCGAGGGCAGCCGGGCCGTAGGCGTAAGTTATCGGGTCGGAGGCTCGCAGCGGACGGTGACGGCGCGCAAGGCGGTGCTGCTCGCGGCTGGTGCGATCAACTCGCCGCATCTGCTGCAGCTCTCGGGCGTCGGCAACGCCGTGCATCTCCAGGAGATCGGCGTGCCGGTGGTCCATCATCTGCCGGGTGTCGGGGAGAATCTGCGCGATCACTACGCCGTACGCATGGCTTGGCGGGTGCGCGGCGCGCCGACTTTGAACGAGCGCTCGCACGGCCTGCCCCTTGCGCGCGAAATCCTGCGCTACCTCCTGACCCGCCGTGGTCTTTTGGCGATGAGCCCCGCCCATGCGGGCGCATTTCTGCGTACCCGGCCGGAGCTGGCCACGCCCGATATCCAGCTGTTCTTCTCGCCCGCGAGCTTCGAGGGCGGGCGCTCCGGCAGGGCGCCGCTCGAGAGCTTGCCTGGCATGACCTGCGGCTGCTCACAGCTGCGTCCGGAGAGCCGCGGCTCGGTGCGCGCAACGTGGGCCGACCCGACGGCCGCGCCCGAGATCCAGCCGAACTACCTGGCTGATCCGCTCGACCGGCAGACGACGCTAGCAGGCATGCGGGCGATCCGCCGGATCTTCGCGGTGCCAGCGCTCTCGCGCTTCTGCGAAGCCGAGGTCCTGCCGGGTCTGGCGGCGGCGAGCGACGAAGAGCTGCTCGCCTACGCTCGTCAGACCGGCTCGACCATCTACCATCCGATCGGCTCGTGCAAAATGGGGATTGACCCGATGGCGGTGGTCGATCAGAGGCTGAGGGTCGCGGGCGTGGACGGCCTGCGGGTGGTCGACGCCTCGATCATGCCCAGTATGCCGTCCGGCAACATCTATGCGCCGACCGTCATGGTGGCGGAGAAGGCAGCCGATCATGATCCGCGAGGACGCGGCGGCCTGATCTTGCCGCCCGGCCCGAGCCATCGAAGGGTTCACCATGCCAGGTTCATCTAACGTCACCGTCGTCAGCCATCCGCTGGTCCAGCACAAGCTGACGGTGATGCGCCGACGCGAGACCACCACGGTCAAGTTCCGCCAGCTCTCGCGCGAGGTCGCGACCCTGCTCGCCTACGAGGTCACGCGCGATCTGCCGATGACCACCACGCCGATCGACACGCCGCTCGCCGAGATGGTGGCGCCGACCCTGGCCGGCAAGAAGCTGTGCTTCGTCTCGATCCTGCGCGCCGGCGACGGCCTGCTGCAGGGCATGCTCGACCTGGTGCCCTCGGCCCGGGTCGGCCATGTCGGCATCTATCGGGAGCCCGAGACCCTGGCTGCGGTCGAGTACTACTACAAGGTGCCGGAAGACCTGCAGGAACGCCTGGTGGTGGTGGTCGACCCGATGCTCGCGACCGGCAACTCGGCGGTGGCCGCGGTCTCCAAGCTCAAGGAGGACGGCGCCCAGCAGATCAAGTTCGTGTGCCTGCTGGCGGCGCCCGAGGGCATCGCGCACTTCCAGGACGCGCATCCCGACGTGCCGGTGTTCACCGCGGCGATCGATCAGCGCCTGAACGATCACGGCTATATCGTGCCGGGCCTGGGCGATGCCGGCGATCGCCTGTACGGCACCAAGTGAGGCTTCGATCGTCCTCACCCGGCGAGCGGCAGAGGCCGCTCGTTAGGCGAGGATCGTGCGCTCAGCCGCTCAGGGCTTCACCGAGGCAACGTTGACGCCGATCTGATAGACCAGCTCGCCGCCGAAATAGGCGGTGGTCAGCAGGAAGGCGACGCCCGCGACGCTGGCCGCGGCAAGCGCTCCTCCGCGCCAACCTGCCAGCGACACATGCCGCCACATCGCGAGCAGCCGTACGGCGGCGAGGCCAAGGAAGATCCACATCGTGATCAGGCCGAGGTCGCCGTGCCGCTCGAGCGGTGCCTCCGGGAAACCGAGGCCGACGGCATGATCCAGCGCCATGTCGCCGAAGATCGCCGCCGCCGCGGCGGCAAGCGCCCCCAGGCAGAGTACCGCCGCGGCCGACCGTGCCAGGTATTGGTGGGCCGCAAGGTCGCCGCCGCGAGCGACCACCGCGCAATCGAGGACCGCTGCCAACATCAGAAGAACGATCGGGAAGTGCACCAGCATAGGATGGATGTGCGACAGGTCGATCATGGCCTCGCTTTCTGTTCGATGCCGCCGGGGATCGGCGAGCGGCGTCGGAGGATCCCGAACGCGACACCTGGGAGGCTAGCCCGCCCGACCTTTCCAGACCTTTTCCGTCACATGGATTCGGCGTCACCTTCGGCCGCATGGCAGGGTAACCAACCGGATCAGCTCCGGCGCGCCACGGCCAGGCCCAGCCCGGTGGCGATCAGCAGCGAGCCGGTGATCCGGTTGCGCAGGCGGGCGCGGCGCCGGCCACGCAGCCAGGTGCGCAGGCGTCCGGCGAGCAGGACGTAGCTGCCGTCCAGCACGGTCGCGATGACCAGGAAGGTCGCGCACAACAGCCCAAGCTGCAGGCCCAACGGCCTGTGCGGATCGACGAACTGCGGAAAGAACGCGGCATAGAACAGGAGCGTCTTGGGATTGGTCGCGGAGACCAGCATGCCTTGCCAGAACAGCCGACTCCGGCCAATCCGGCGCGCATCGATGTCGTCGAGGACCACCGGTGCCGCACGCCACTGCCGGATGCCGAGCCAGAGCAGATAGGCGACGCCCAGCCAGCGCAGCCACGCGAACCAGGAAGCGAGCACCAGGATCAGCGAGCTCATGCCGAACGCCACGACCGCGAGCTGCAACGCGATTGCCGAGCTGGTGCCCGCAAGCGTGGTCAGCGCCCGCCTTGGCCCGTAGGTCAGGCTGTTGGCGACCAGCAGCGTGACGTTGGGACCGGGGATCAAAATCAGGACCACGGTCGTCGCCACGAACGCGCAATAGAGATCCAAAGGCATTGCGAAAGATCCCTGGTGGTTCGTCAGATCTCGACCTGGCTGCCGATCTCCATGACGCGGTCCGGCGGCAGATGGTAGAAGGCCGTCGCCCGCGTGGCATTGCGCGACATGAAGTCGAAGATACGGTCCTGCCAGAGCGGCAAGCCGAAATCCTTGCGCGCGATCAGCGTCTCATGGCCGAGGTAGAAGGTCGTGGTGTCGAGATCGATGGTCAGGCCCAAGGGCTCGCACAGCCTGACCGCCACCGGGATATTCGGGGTCTGCATGAAGCCGTAGGAGGTCACGACACGATAGAGGTTCCGCTCCAGGCAAGCGACCTCCAGGCGCCCGGCGGCCGGCACCCTCGGAATATCTTCGGTCTCGACCCGCAGTAGCACGACGGTCTCGTGCAGCGCCTGGTTGTGCCGAAGATGGTGCAGCAGGACCGGCGGGATTGTGAGTCCCTCGGTCGCGATAAAGACCGCCGTGCCGGCGACCCGGGGCGGCGGCCGCTGCCTGAGATTGGCAAGGAAGGCGTCGACAAATTCCAGGCTGCCATGCAACTGCGCGACGAGCACACGGCAGCCGCGCCTCCAGATCAGCATGAGGGCGAAGATCAGGCTGCCGAGGATGAGGGGATACCAGCCGCCA
Source organism: uncultured Alphaproteobacteria bacterium (assembly GCA_963731495.1). Taxonomy (GTDB): domain Bacteria; phylum Pseudomonadota; class Alphaproteobacteria; order Geminicoccales; family Geminicoccaceae; genus DASUGG01. Next base: position 95,846 of record CAVSVZ010000046.1, on the reverse strand, counting down.
TCGGGAATCTTCAGCAGGGTCGCGCCGAAGAACGCGAGATCGATCACCAGGAACGGCACGGCGATCAGGCCAGCCAACAAGCCGCTCCAGCCCCATCGCATGGCGACGAACAAGGTCAGCACGGTGGTGATCACCATGTCTGTGGAGATCGCCACGCCGTAGGCCGAGGCGAGCTCGCCGGATGAGCGGAAGCCGAGCACCAGGCCGATCGTCGCCAGCCATCAGCAGCCAGTTGATCCCGGGATGTAGATCTGGCCGCTCTCCTCGGCGTGGGTCTGGAGGATGGTCATGCGCGGCAGCATGCCGAGCTGCACGGCCTGCTGGGTCAGCGAGAACACGCCGGAAATCACCGCCTGCGAGGCGATCACCGTTGCCAGCGGCAAGGGCGACCAGCGGATAGAGCGCCCAGGTCGGCGCCAGCTGGTAGAACGGCTGCGAGACGCCTAGGGGATCGGCCAGCACCAGGGCGCCCTGGCCGAAATAGTTCAGGACCAGCGAGGGCAGGACCAGGGCGAACCACGCGAACCGGATCGGCGCGCGGCCGAAATGGCCCATGTCGGCATAGAGCGCCTCGCCGCCGGTAACCGCGAGGAACACCGTGCCGAGCACCGCGAACCCGATCATGCCGTGCAGGTGGAAGAACGCGTAGGCATAGAACGGGTTGAGCGCGGCGAGCACGCCGGATGCTGCGCGATGCCGCCGATCCCGAGCATCGCCAGGGCCAGGAACCAGACCAGCATGATCGGGCCGAACACCGCGCCGACGCTGGCCGTGCCGCGATGTTGAAACACGAACAGGGCCACCAGGATGCCGAGCGTGATCGGCATGATGTAGGCATCGAAAGCCGGGGTCGCGACCTCGAGGCCTTCGATCGCGCTCAGCACCGAGATCGCCGGCGTGATCGTGCCGTCGCCGTAGAGCAGGCAGCCCCGAACATGCCCAGGGAGATCAGGCCATAGCGCAGCGTGCCGCGCTTGGCCTGCCGCGGATTGAGCAGAGCCACCAGCGCGATGATGCCGCCCTCGCCGCGGTTGTCGGCGCGCATCACGATCAGCAGATACTTGATCGAGATGACGATGATCAGCGCCCAGAAGATCAGCGACAGAACACCGAGGACATTGCCGGTGCCGCGAGCGCGTGGCCAAGGAGGCTCTCGCGAAACGCATAGAGCGGGCTGGTGCCGATGTCGCCATAGACGATGCCGAGAGCCACCAGGCTCGTGGCAACCAACGGGCGGGCGGCGGGTTGGTCCTCGGCCTTCACCGCGCCCCTCTGCATCTGCCCTTTGCGGTCGGCCGCTGTCGTGTCCATCGCGATGTCCGGTCTCGCCGTGCACGACGCATAAGCGGCGCGCGAGCGATGCCAGGCAGGCCTTGAAACGCGGGTCAGATCGTGATCCCGCCGTCGATCGCGATCACCTGGCCGGTGACATAGGCGCTCTCATCGGACGCCAGATAGACCGCCAGCGCCGCTACCTCCTCGGCCGTGCCGAGCCGGCCCATCGGCTGGCGCGCGATGAACTCCTTGCGCGCCTGTTCGGGGTCGGGAAAGGCGGCGATGCGCTCGTCAAGCGAGGGGCTTTGCACGGTGCCCGGGGCGATCGCATTGCAGCGCACGCCCTGCCCGACGAAATCGGCGGCGACCGACTTGGTCAGGCCGATCACCGCCGCCTTGGTGGTGCCGTAAATGAACCGGTTCGGCAGGCCCTTGATGCTCGAGCAGACCGAGGCGAGGTTGACGATGCTGCCGCCGCCACCCTTGATCATCGCCGGCAGCAAGGCCCGGATCATGCGATACATCGAGCGGACGTTGAGATTCATGCAGAAATCGAAATCGTCCTCCTCGCAATCGATGATCGTGCCGTGATGGACGAAGCCCGCGACGTTGACCAGGATGTCGAGGGCGCTCTGCTCGTCGGCAAGCGCGGCGATCGCAGCCGGATCGAGCACGTCCAGCCTGGCCGTGGTGATCCGCTCCTCGGCATCGAGCTCCGCCAGCAGCGAGGTGTTGATGTCGGTCGCCAGCACCGTGGCACCCTCGCGCGCCATAGCGATCGCGGTGGCGCGGCCGATGCCTTGCGCCGCCGCGGTGACGATCGCGGTTCTTCCTTCGAGCCGACCGGCCATGTTCCCTCCTGAGGCTTTCCCGGGTTGTGCGCGGCCATGCTACGGATCGCCGGGCTGGCGGCAAGACTGTTGCGCCTGTACCTTCGCCCGGACCAAGAAACCGGAGCGGGGAGCGGGGACGAGATGCTGGTGCTGATGCCGGACGCGCAGATCGAGGACGACGCGACGATCGAGCGGGCGGTGCTCGGTGAAGACGTCGATGTCGCCCTGCATCGGGAGCTGGTGGCCGACCGGGTCCCGGCCGAGCACTGGCGGGGCGCCGACGCGCTGATCGTCTATTACGGCGTGCCGATCGATCGCGCCCTGATCGAGCGGCTCGAGCGCTGCCGGATCGTGGTCCGCGCCGGCGTCGGCTACGACCAGATCGACGTCGCCGCATGCGGCGCGCGCGGCATCCCGGTCTGCAACGTGCCCGACTACGGCACCACCGAGGTCGCCGATCACGCGATCGGGCTGATGCTCGCGCTGGCGCGCGGCGTGGTGTCGTATCACACGCGTCTGGTCGCCGATCCGCAGGCGGGCTGGCACTGGCTGGGGGCGCCCCTGGTGCGCCGCCTGCGCGGCAGCCGGTTCGGGGTGGTCGGGCTCGGCCGGATCGGCACCGCTACGGCACGGCGCGCCCAGGCTCACGACATGCTGGTCAGCTTCTACGATCCCTATCTGCCAGATGGCGCCGAGTTGGGCTTGGGCTTCGAGCGGAGATCGTCGCTACACGAGCTGCTGGCGCAGTCCGACGTGGTCAGCCTGCACTGCCCGCTGACCGCCGGGACCGCGAAGCTGATCGATGCCGAGGCGCTTGCCACGATGAAGCCGGACGCCCTGCTGATCAACACCGCGCGTGGCGGCCTGATCGACCTGGCAGCGCTCGAGGCGGCGCTGCGCGACGGCCGGCTCGGCGGCGCCGGGCTCGACGTCTTCCCTACCGAGCCGCTCGCTGCCGGCCATCCCCTGGTCCAGGCCCTGGTACTGCGCGAGCCTTGGCTCGAGGGCCGCCTGCTGCTGACGCCGCATGTTGCCTGGTTCTCGGAAGCGGGTCGCGCCGACCTGCGCCGGAAATCCGCCGAGACCGCGCGCGACTATCTGACCGAGCACAGGCTGCGCAACTGCGTCAACCGGGATCTGCTCGACGCCTCGTGACGCCCTGCCCGCACCTCGCTGGCGGTCAGCGCAAAAACTCGTTGGGATCGTACAGCCGGGTGCCGGCGTAGCGACACTCGGGGCGATCGCAGCGCACCTGATGGGTCTCGATGCCGGCAAAGCCGAACTCGGGATGGGGCGATGTCTCGATCACGCGCAGCCGGCCGCTACGACATTGCGGGCACATGTCGTGCGCGCTCAAGCGCAAGCGCGCTTCGATCGCGGTAAGCCGGTCGTTCAGGATGTCGATCTGCCCTTCGAGCAGCTTCATCTGCTTGGACAGCAGCCGGACGAAACGAATGCTCGGTTCGCGAGAGGGCTTGCTTGCCGCACGCACGCGTCAGCTCAGCCGGCTATGATGCACACACATCATCGCCCGCCACACACTCGCCGGCGGCTGTGTGGCCTCAATCAACCAGGAACCTCGACATGTCATTCTTCAACCGACAGTGTAATTTTCAGGTCGGCGCTGCTCCGACCGACTGTCAACCCCATCATAGCAGGCAGTGATTACAGCACAACAGCGGCCGTACAATAAGATGCCGTAATCATCGGGTGACGTACGAGGTTTTGTGTCAGCGAGTTGGAGGGGGTACTCCGCGGAATTGATGAGACCCGCAAGGTGGAGCACCCCGGATGCCGCAGACCGCGACGATCAAGAGTTTGCCAGCCGCGCTTCAGATGATGAAGGCGATGCAGGCGGAGGGCCTCGAATGGGGCGAGGACTGCGACGGCACGAAGTTCGAGGACGTCTACGGTCGCTGGCAGGAGAGCCAGCCCCTCACAGGCTGCCGAGATTGTGGGCATGAGCGAGCGGGCCTTGCGGCGCTGGCGGCTTTCGCGAGCACAACGCGCGCTTCGCGGTCGCGCCCGAGCACCCTCGAGACGGCCTTGGTCGCCGACCCCGCCGGCGCCCATCGGAACATCCTCTGCATCCAGGAGCGCGTGGTCGGCAACGACAACACCGGGCACTGCCGGGACCTCAGATCCCGCAAAGCCCGATCCGGCCGCACGTCGTCAAGCTGTGCGTGTCCACCACGATCCCGACGGCACGCTCGCGGTCTTCCACGGTCCGCGCTGGCGGCAGTCCGCTCGACCATGACCAGCCACTGGCCGGCCCGCCCTCTGCATCTGTGGACAACCTCCGCCTTGCCCACCAGCCCCACAGGCTCCACCACCAACAGCTGCCAAACCGTCTGCCGCCGACACCGGTCGACTTAACGTGCTATCGACAGTCCCGCGCTGGCCGCTGCCATCCGAGGGCGCTATGAGTTAGGCGCTTTGGCGCCCAGGTAAGGGGAAGAACCATGCAGATCGACGGTAGCGCTGCGATCGTCACCGGCGCGGCCTCCGGCCTCGGCCTCGCCACCGCGCAGATGCTGGCGCAGCAGGGCGCGCGCGTGGCCCTGCTCGACATCGACGCAGCGCGGGTCGCCGAGGCCGCGGCATCGCTCGGCGCCGGCCGCGGGCGGGGCCTGCAATGCGATGTCGGCGATGCTGCGAGCGCCGAACACGCCCTCGGCCAAGCGGTCGCCGCCCACGGCACGCCACGGATCCTGGTGAACTGCGCCGGCATCGCCACAGGCAAGCGGATCGTCGGCCGTGACGGGCCGATGCAGCTGTCCGAATTCGAGATCGTTATCCGGGTCAATCTAATCGGCACGTTCAACCTCTTGCGCCTGGCGGCCGCCGAGATGATCCAGCTCGAGCCGGATGCCCAAGGCGAGCGCGGCGCGATCGTCAGCACCGCTTCCGTCGCCGCGTTCGAGGGCCAGATCGGACAGGCGGCCTACGCTGCCTCGAAAGGTGGGATCGCATCCCTGACGCTGCCTGCGGCGCGCGAGCTTGCCCGGCACGGCATTCGTGTCGTCACGATCGCGCCCGGCATCTTCGAGACGCCGATGTTGATGGGCCTTCCCACGGAGGTGCAGCAATCGCTTGGCGCATCGGTGCCGTTCCCCAAACGGCTCGGCCGGCCGGACGAGTATGCCGCGTTGGTCCGCCACATTCTCGAGAACCCGATGCTGAACGGTGAGACGATCCGCCTCGACGGCGCCTTGCGCATGGCACCGCAATAGCCAGCCGCTTCAGCCCAGAACCTCGGCGACCTTGCGCAGCTCGGCGACGGAGGTGCGGATCGCTGCCTTGCGCTCGGCCTCGTCCTCGATCCTGAGCAACGCCGAGGGATGGATCGTGGCCATAACGTGCGGCGCGCGCGGCGAGCAGACAAAATGGCTGCGCTCCTGCGTCACACGGAAGCTCCGGCCCAGCAGGGCCTGGGCTGCGGTTGCGCCGAGGCAGACCAGAGCATTAGGCCTGACCAGCGCAATCTCCTGCTCGAGCCACGGCAGGCATGCCCGGATCTCCATGGAGCTCGGCTTGTTGTGGATCCGGCGCTTGCCCCGCGGCACCCACTTGAAGTGTTTCACCACATTGGTGACATAGGTCCGCTGCCGGTCGATGTGGGCCTTCTCCAGCGCCCAATCGAGCAACTGGCCGGCCGGCCCCACGAAGGGCCGACCCTGTCGGTCCTCGACATCGCCGGGCTGCTCGCCGACCAACATCAGGCTGGCATCAGCCGGGCCCTCGCCGAACAGGGTCGCGTTCTCGTACAACGGGCAAGCCGTGCAGCTTCGCGCCTCTTGTTTCAGCTCGGCCAAGCTGCGCCTCGGTTCAAACAGATCAGGCGAATCGTCCATGATTGATGCCAACGCAGTAGCTCCGGCGTCGTTCCGCGTTGCAACGTCCGAACGGCCGACGCCTCTACCGCAAGCTCGCACGGCAGTATAACCTGCCGCACTAAGACCCGGCCAACAAACACCAACTGAGCATCCTCCAGAATCGGAGGGAGACATGATCCGGTCTCTCGGTGTCCGCGGCAGACTTCTGCTGGCATTTCTGGGCATCAGCGCCTTTGCCGTGATCGCGGCGATAGCGGCGATCTACGCTTTTTCTCGAGCGGGCGACGTCCTGCAGCAGATTACACAGCAACGGCTGCCACCTGTGCTTGCTTCGCTCGAATTGTCGCGCCAAGCCGAGCGCATTGTCGCCGCCGCACCGGCTCTCCTGGCGGCGTCAAGCCAAGCGGAGCGCGAGCACACCTATCAAGGGATTGCACGCGAGATCGAGTACCTCGGCCAGCACTTGGACACGCTGCAAGGCCAAGTTGACGTGAGCGGCCTCATCAGCGTCCGGATCGCGCCTCTGGTCCAAGGATTCGAGGGCAATCTCGACGATCTGAACTTCCTGGTCGAGCAACGACTGGCGATCGCGGGCCGGCAGGCCGACCTGCTCGCTCGGTTTATGAGCACGGTGCGTGCCGCACAGCGCGACCTTGCGCCGGGCGGGCTGTTGCTCGATTCGGCGCTCAGTGAATGGCTGAGTGCCGGCGGCTCGGCCGCCGAGCTGACCGAGGCCGACGTCGACCCCGCCACCGCCAAGCGCGTCGGCAACCTGATGCCCCTGCTGCCGCAACGTAAGGCAGAAACGCTCATCGCCGCGGTGGTTGAAGCTTATCTGCGCACTGCGATGACCGACAGCAGCGAGGATCTGTCCGCGCAGACGGTTCCGGTCAACCAATCGCTCGACGAGCTGAAGGACCTCTCTCAGGCTTTGCCCGACACGCTTCGTCAGCACATGGACGTCTATGTCGGAACCATCAAGGATCTGTTTGATGGTCCCGACGGGCTGATCGAATCCCGGCGGCGGCAGATCGAGGTGGTCGATCGAGCGCAGCGGGTTTTGAGCGACAACGTCGAACTGGCGCAGCATCTCACCGCAGCCGTCGACCAGCTGGTCGATGTTTCCAAGAACGACATCCGTCAGGCGAGCGTCGAGGCGCTCGATGTCCAGGCGGCCAGCTCGAAGGTGCTGGTCGCTCTCGTGGTCCTTAGCCTACTGAGCTCTGGCCTGATCGTCTGGCTCTATGTCGACCGCGATCTGGTCGCCCGCCTGACCGGTCTCAGCGACAGCATGCTGGCGCTGGCCGCCGGCGATCTTCGAGCGCCCCTGCCCGCACCCGGCAGCCGTGACGAGATTGGACGGATGGCGGACGCCCTGAGCGTGTTTCGCGAGCAGGCCCTCGTGGTCGAGGAGAACAATCTCCAGGAGATCTCCAAAGCGCGCCAAAGGCTGGTCGATGCGCTGGAGAGCACATCCGAGGGCTTCGCCTTCTTCGACGCCGACGATCGCCTGGAGATGTACAACTCCAGCTATCGTGCATTGCTGCGCCACGGACCTGGCGTGATCAAGGCGGGCACATCGTTCGAGGACATCATTGGCGACGCGATCGAGCATGGCGCGATCCCTGATGCCGGCGACGACGCCGAGGCCTGGGTCGCGCGACGCGTCGCCCAACATCGAAATCCGGGCGCTCCGTTGGTGCAACGACGTGCCGATGGTCGTTGGATCCAGATCAACGAACGCCGGACCGAAGGCGGCGGCACGGTTGCCGTCTATAGCGATATCACCCAGCTCAAGCAGCGCGAGGAGGAGCTGCGCGATCAGGGCCGAGTGCTTCAGACGACGCTCGAGCACATGAGCCAGGGAATCACGATGTTCGATCGGGACCTGCGCCTGATTGTCTTGAACCAGCGCTTCCTGGAGCTCCTGGACTTCCCGCCAGACCGGTTCAAGGCGGGAGACGCACTCGATGAGATGTTCCGGTTCAACGCCGAGCGCGGCGAGTTCGGGCCCGGCGATGTCGAGGAGCAGGTGTACGCGCGTCTCGAACTCGCCCGCAAGTTCGAGCCTCACCGATTCGAGCGGATTGGCCGGATGGCACAATTCTCGAAGTGCACGGGACGCCTGTCCCGGGTTCGGGATTTGTCACGACCTATACCGATGTCACCGAACTCAGGCGGCGTGAGCAGGCCTTGCGCGACAGCGAGCAGCGGCTGGTCGATGCCATCGAGAGCATCTCGGAGGGGTTCTGTCTGTACGGTCCCGACGACCGACTGATCCTCTCGAACACGCGCTACAAAGCGCTTTACCCAGGCAATGCCGACATCCTGGCGCCGGGCGTGTCGTTCGAGACTGTTATTCGAACCACCGTGGGCCGGGGGATCATCGGGGATGCGGCCGGCAACGACGAACGCTGGATCGAGGAGAGGCTGCGCGAGCACCGCGCGCCCTCCGCGCCACGGCTCCAGATGCAGAGCGATGACCGCTGGATCCTGATCAGCGAGCGCAAGACCCACGATGCCGGCACGGTGGGGGTGTACACCGACGTCACCGAGTTGAAACAGCGTGAGCAACAGCTGGAGGCTGCTAATCGTCAGATCACCCAGGCGGTCGGCGAGATCGAGCGCAAGAATCAGGAGCTGGAGTTGCTTTCCAGCAAACTTGCCAAGTATCTGTCACGCCAGGTCTACGATTCGATCTTCGCGGGTCGTCAGGAGGTCAAGATCGCCAGCCAGCGCAAGAAGCTGACCGTGTTCTTCTCCGATGTCGCCAACTTCACGGAGACCACCGAGCGACTGGAATCGGAAGAGCTGACCCAGCTCTTGAATCACTACCTGACCGAGATGACGCGGATTGCGACCGAGCACGGCGGCACGGTCGACAAGTATGTCGGCGACGCGATCGTGATCTTCTTCGGCGATCCCGAGAGCCGCGGCACGAGCGAGGACGCCCTGGCCTGCGTCAAGATGGCCATGGCCATGCAACGTCGCATGCAGGCGCTTGGCGCCGGCTGGCGCGATGCCGGGATCGAGCGACCCCTGCAATGTCGGATCGGCATCAGCACCGGCTACTGCACGGTAGGCAATTTCGGCAGCGAGGACCGCATGGACTACACCATCGTCGGAAGCGGCGTAAATCTCGCCTCTCGGCTCGAGCACCTGGCGCCGCCCGGCGGCGTCCTGATCTCCTACGAGACCTATGCGCTGGTCAAAGATGCGGTGCGCTGCGAGGAACGCGGCGAAGTCGGGGTCAAGGGCATCGCCTATCCGATCGCCACCTACGAGGTGATCGATCATCGCAACACCACGCCGCCGGAGGCGCAGATCCACGAGGAACAACCGCATATCAAGATTGATATCGACCTGAACGCCCTTTCGGACCATGAGCGTCAGGCCGCAATCGGCCTCCTGCAACGCACTCTAAGCCGGCTGTCAGCCGCGCCGTCGTGAGACACGGATTCACCCTTCTTGAAGCAGCTGGAACTCGGGATCGGCCGTGTCGCAAGGATCGCCTCGGTGGTCGACCCGGGGCGTAAACCAGACGTAGTCGTAGGGCAGATCAGACGACGGCTCGAGCACGTCGTCCCGGACCTCGAGCAGACCGATACTGACGGTCCGTGCGCCGGGACGTAGCCGGGCAAGATACCAGGGCACGCCGCGATCCTTGCGCACATGGCCGTTGCCGGCGATCAGCGTGCCGCCACCCTTGCCGGCGGTGGCAGCCAGCCGATCGGCCATCATGGCGTCGCGCGCGCGCTGTACCCGCATCATACCGATCACAACGCGCCCCGACACCCGGTCGCAATGGGCTGCACGCAACTCGTCCTGTAGCGATACCATCATCGGCGCCGGCCACGGCTCGCCCAGACCGGTGCGCTGCACGAAGGCCGACCGAAACGCCTGCGCGCCCTGCACGAACGCGGCGCGCTTCTCCGCGATCCCGAGATCGGCGGCGACGATCTGCGCATCGCCCGCCAGCGCAGCCGCCGCGATCGGTTGATACCAGGACCATTCCGGCCAGCCGCTGGCACCCCATGCAACCGCCTCGCCTAGGTCCGAGGGATCGCCATCGGCGGCCAGATACTCGACGACATCGAGCTGGCGCCAGGCCGGGATCATCTCGAACGCCACGGCGCGCGGGCTTTCGCTTTGCTCCTCCAGGGCCGCCACCAGCCGCGCCTGCAGCCGATGATGCTCGCGGTTGTCGTGCTGTTCACCGATCAGCACGAAGTCGGCATGTGAAACCTCGGCGATCAACGCAGCCTCGGTGATCCGTGTACCGTCGGCGGCCCGATAGATCTGCCCGGCGAGTGGGTGCTCCCTGCCCGGCTGCCCCGTGTGAAAGGTGCCGCTCGCGCAGGCACTGAGCGCAAACGCGAGGCACGCCACCAAGCCTTTCCGCCGTGCATCCATCCCCTCTTCTCCCAGCTGCCGGGCCGGCGCCGGCACGCGGTTCCGTATAAGAATAAAGGATCGTGTCCGCTTGTCGAACGGAACGCAGCCCGCCATGCCGGGCGGGTTGGTGGCGCTGGCGCGCGCCAAGTGGTACGATTCCTGCTCGATCTGGGTACCGAACCAATCAACGCCGGACGGAGGGGACATGAGGCAGGGCATCTTGGGCGCGATCCTGGCCGCGACGCTGATCGGACTACAGCACAGCGCCGCCGCCGAGACCGACATCAATTTCACGCTCGACTGGAAATTCCAAGGGCCCACGGCAGCGTTCATCGTCGCCGAGGAGAAGGGCTATTTCCACGACGAGGGTCTGGATGTCTCGATCGACAGCGGCAACGGCTCGGCAGGTGCGGTGACCCGGGTCGCGAGCGGCGCCTACCAGATGGGCTTTGCCGACATCAACGCGCTCGTGGAGTTCAACGTCGCCAACCCCGGCCAGACGGTGAAGTCGGTCATGATGATCTACGACGCGCCGCCGTTCGGCCTGTACGCCTTGAAGAGCAGCGGCATCACCAAACCGGCGGACCTGGTCGGCCGCACCTTGGGCGCGCCCGTGTTCGATGCCTCCTACAAGCTGTTCCCGGCGTTCGCGGCGCAGACCGGGATCGATCCCGCCGCCGTGCCGCGGGTCAACATGGACCCACCGCTGCGCGAGGCGATGCTAGTGCGCGGCGACGTCGACGTGATCTCGGGCCACTATTTCTCGTCGATGCTCGATCTGATTTCCAAGGGCGTGCCGGCAGACGACATCGTAGTCATGCTCTATGCCGACTACGGCATGGACTTTTACGGCAATGCAGTGATTGCGTCCGGCGCCTTCATCGAGGAGCATCCAGACGCCGTGGCCGCCTTCAACGGGGCGGTTGCGCATGGGCTCAAGGACGTGCTCGCCGACCCGGCCGGCGCGGTCGAGCTGGTCGCCAAGTACGATCCCCTGATCGACCAGGAACTGGAGCAGCAGCGGCTCGCCATGGCGATCGAGCAGAATATCATGACCCCTTATGTGAAGGAGAACGGCTTCGGCACGATCGATGAAGAGCGCATGGCACGGGCGATCGACCAGCTGGCCGCAGCGCTCGATCTGCCGAGCAAACCGGCGGTCGCCGACATCTGGACCGACGCGTTCCTGCCACCGGCCGAGGATCGCAAGCTGACGCCCTAGCGCCGGAGCGCCGGTCGCGTGGCGCACGGGTTCGTCGAACTCGAGAACGTGTCGCTTGCCTATGGCGGCGGCACGGTTGCGGTCGCCGAGTGCTCGCTCAGGGTCGAGCGGGGCGAGTTCACCGCCCTGGTCGGACCGTCCGGTTGCGGCAAATCGTCCCTGCTAAAGGTCGTCTCCGGCCTGATGCCGCCGAGTTCGGGCTTCGCCGTGGTCGACGGTCGCGAGGTCGCCGGCCCGCGTGGCCGCATCGGCATGGCGTTCCAGAACGCGACCCTGCTGCCCTGGCGCTCGACCCTCGACAACGTGCTGTTGCCGCTCGAGGTCGCCGAACATGAGCGGCGCACGTTTCGCGCCAGACGCGCCGAACACGTCGAGCGGGCGATGGCGCTGCTGCGCACGGTCGGGCTTGAGGAGTTCGCCGACCACGCACCCTATCAGCTCTCGGGCGGCATGCAGCAGCGGGCCAATCTGTGCCGCGCCCTGATCCACGGCCCGGACCTGCTGCTGCTGGACGAGCCGTTCGCGGCGCTCGACGCGTTCACGCGCGAGGAGCTGTGGGGCGTGCTCCAGGACCTCTGGCTGAAGCAACGCTTTACCGTGATCCTGGTGACCCATGATCTGCGCGAGGCAGTCTATCTGGCGGATACCGTGCATGTCGTGAGCAAGCGGCCGGGCCGGATTGTCGAAAGCCGCAGGGTCGACCGGCCGCGGCCGCGCACGCTGGAGAACACCTTCGAGCCGGCCTTCGTTGACATCGTCCACGAGCTACGCCACGCGATCAGCGTGGTGCGCACGGCATGAGCAGCGTCACCGCGCGCACGCTTGCCCCCTGGGTCGCCACGCTCGGCCTGCTTGTCCTTTGGGAAGCGGTGTGCCGGGCGTTCGCGCTGCCCGAGTTCATCCTGCCGACCCCAAGCGCCAGCCTGGCAGCGCTCTGGCAGAATCTCGGCGCGATCTGGTTCAACGCGTATTTCACGCTCTGGGTCACGCTGCTCGGCTTTGCGCTGGCGGTGGTGATCGGCCTCGCGCTGGGGCTGCTGATCGGCGCGTCCGCCCTCATGTATTCGGCGCTCTACCCGTTGCTGATCGGCTTCAACAGCATCCCCAAGGTCGCGATCGTGCCGATCCTGGTGATCTGGTTCGGCATCGGCGCGGTGCCGGCGGTGCTGACCGCGTTCCTGATCTCGTTCTTCCCGATCGTGGTCAACGTTGCGACCGGCATCGCGACCGTGGAGCCGGAGCTGCGCGACGTCTTGCGCTCGCTGGGCGCAAGGCCGCGCGACATCCTGCTCAAGGTCGGGCTGCCACGCTCGATGCCGTATTTCTTCGCTTCGCTCAAGGTCGCGGTGACCCTGGCGTTCGTCGGCTCGGTGATCTCCGAGACGATCGCCGGTAATCGCGGCATCGGCTACCTGATGCTGTCGGCATCCTCGAGCTTTCGCGTGCCGCTGGTGTTTGCCGGGCTGATCGTGGTCGCGGTCATGGGTGTCGGCATGTATGCCGTGTTCGCCCTGCTCGAGCGTCGCTTCACCGGCTGGGCGTTTCGTTCGCAGACCGGCGCCGGCTGAGGCATCGATCAAAGAGGCGGAAGCTCGACCCCGATCTGCTCAAAGATGCCGCGTGGCGCACCGCCCGGCACTGGGTCGGGGCGGATTTCCACAATCAGATCGCCCGCCACCTTGTAGAAGAAATCGTGCTCGGGGATCGCGACTGTCCGCCCGGTCGCCGCGACCGCATCAAAGCCCGGCAGGGCCAGGGTCTCGGTGTGCGTGCCGCCCTGGCGCCAGCGGACCGCGATGGCGCCCTCCGGCAGCAGCCGCGGCGGGTCGTGGTCGTAGGTCCAGTCCGGAAAACCGGCATAGAGCGCGCGCAGGAACGCCAGGAACTGCGCCTTGGTCATGGTGCGTGCAGGCGTCACGAAGGCCAGATCCTCGGCCACGGTGCCCGCGACCTGATCGACATCGTGCCTCTTCAGCCCGTCGATATAACGCCCGATGACCGGCGGAATCACCGGTAGATCCGCAGCAACATGCGGCCCATCAGGGGATGGCGGCCGCCGGCGGGCCCGACGCCAGCGCTCGATGCCGCCGTGATCGTCGGGTCGCGGTGCCCGTCTGCGCCAAAGCACCGGCCGTGGCCGAACACCACGAAGCGGCCGGCATCGCCGGTCTCCGGCGTCCGTGCCGAGGCGAACCAGTCGTAGCTCCGCTCGTCACCAACCGATTTCATATGCGCAACTGCCCGATGAGCCAGCCCGATCTGTGCAGAATCTCCGGAAGCCGCGCCCATGCTGGTCCCAACCGCTATGTCGCTTCCCCCCGGCCGTCGAATGGCGTCTCGCATGACCCTTTCCCGGCTGGACCACTAGCCGCTCCGGGCCAGCGACCATGATGTCTTGATATGCGACGTTTCGATCACGCCGACAAGCAACCTGATCGGCCCGGATCGGATGCGGTCGCATTGCGCCAGATCGCCGCAGGCAAGAGACAAATCCCAACCGCAAGAGTAAGGAGTATTGGCAAGCCCGCAGCTGGCGCGATCGATCGACTTGCCACGCAGCCCGCCAGCACCATTTCCTAAGGAGTGCGGTGGGCGATTTTCGGAGCGCTGGAAGAGGTGCACGGGCAACGCATATTGCTGATCATTGCCGGCGGTATCGCGGCCTACAAGAGCCTGGAGCTGATCCGCCGGCTGGGTGAGCGTGGGGCTCGCGTTCGTTGCATCCTGACGGCAGCGGGCGCTCAGTTCGTCACACCCCTCGCTGTTGCCAGCCTATCCGGTGAGCGCGTGTTCTGCGACCTGTTCTCGCTGACCGATGAGGCGGAGATGGGCCACATCCGCCTGTCCCGAGAAGCGGATCTGGTGGTGGTCGCACCGGCGACCGCCGATTTGATCGCCAAGATGGCTTATGGCTTGGCCGACGATCTCGCCTCGACGACACTGCTCGCCACCAACAAGCCGGTGTTGATCGCGCCGGCGATGAACCCGCAGATGTGGGGACATGCCGCGACCCGACGCAATATCGCCACCCTGTCGGGCGACGGCGTCCGTCTGGTCGGCCCCAATCCAGGCGATATGGCCTGCGGCGAGACGGGACTTGGTCGTATGGCCGAGCCGGATGAGGTCATTGCCGCGGTCGAAGCGTTGCTCCGGCCGGCAGAGCGCCCCCTGGAGGGCATCCGCGCGCTCGTGACCAGCGGGCCGACCCACGAAGCGATCGATCCGGTACGCTTCATCGCGAACCGCTCCTCGGGCAAGCAGGGCCATGCGATTGCGGCCGCATTGGCTGCGGCAGGAGCCGACGTCACGCTGGTGAGCGGGCCGGTCAGCGAGCCCGATCCATCGGGCGTCCATGTCGTCCCGGTCGAATCCGCGCTGCAGATGCTGGAAGCCTGTCAAGCTGCCCGACCGATCGATGTCGCGGTCTGTGCGGCCGCCGTGGCCGACTGGCGCGTTGCCGAGCCAAAGACGCGCAAGGTCAAGCGCGATGGAGGGCTGCCGACGCTGGCCCTGCGCGAGAATCCCGACATCCTGAAGACCCTGTCAGCGGCTGGTCCCACGCGACCCACCTTGGTGATCGGCTTTGCCGCCGAGACGAATGACGTGCCGGCCAATGCGCGCCGGAAGCTCGCGTCGAAGGGATGCGACTGGATCCTCGCCAATGACGTTTCGAAGGAACAAGAAGTGTTCGGCGGCGTTTACAATACGGTTCAACTGATCCGGGCCGATGCCGATCCAGAGATTTGGCCGAGGCTCGCCAAGACGGAGGTCGCGGAGCGACTTGTAGCGCGCATCGTGCCGCATTTACGCGGCAAACCGGCGGTCGCGGCGTAGTGGCGCAGTCGACGCCCCCCCTTGTCAAACACCCTGTGGACATCATTTGAGCTGCAACACCCGAGACATCTAGGACGGATACGATGGAGAGGCCATCCAAGAAGTTGGTGCTCACGCTGACGGCGGTCACGGACATTGCCTATCACGGCGGCGCCGAGCCCGTGCAGAGCCAGGACATCGCGCGGCGCTTGAGCTTGCCCAGGCGTTACCTGGAGCAGGTCATGCAGCAGTTGGTGCGTGCGGGAATCCTGCGTGGCGTGCGCGGGCCCAGGGGCGGGTATCGCTTGGCGCGCGAGCGGCGACGGGTCAGCGTCGGCGACGTGGTGCGGGTGGTGCGGGGTATCGAGGAAGCGCCGACCGTGGACGACCTCGGGCCGGCATCCGAGCTTGGCGCGAAAGTGATCGGGCCCTTTTGGGCTGCCACCGAGGAAGAATTGATGGCGCGGCTCGACCGGGTCACGATCGAGGATCTGTGCCGCCGAGCCGAAGACAAGGGCGTGGTCAGCGAGGCCGAGCGCGAGGTCGACTTCGCCATTTGAGCGCGGCTTTGTCAGGCCGAGCATCGGCCCCCACATTGATGCCGACCGGGGCTGCCCAAGCCAGGTGTATAGCCCCTTCGCGGATTTGTGATCCGGCGTGCTCTGACGGCGCTGCTTGGTTGGAGAGATTGCGCGACACTTGGCGTCAGGGGCGCTCAAGGACACGGATGTAAGCGATCAGATTGTCGCGGTCGGCTTGCCCGACATCAAACTCCAGGGCCTTGTGGGGGCGACGCTCGTCGAACGTTTGAATCCGCTCACGATAGTCGTTCAGCTTGTCATGCATCAGAAAGAACGATGGCGTGCTGCCGATGCCACCGATGAGACTCTCGGGGCCGACGACATGACAGCGCGCGCACCATCGGTCGGCCACGCGCCGGCCCTCTTCGGCATCACCAGCCGCCTTGGCCGATGTTGCCCAAGCGAGCAGGCACAGGACGCCGAACCGTCGAAAGCTCAAGAAGGATCCCCGAGCGTGATACGCATCAGGCGCCCTAACCCGGCTACGCGCGCACTCGCAGCCACAGACTGCTCTCGAAAGCCAACTCGAGAAGCGGCAGTTCGGCAAGAAAACCGGGAGTTAGCCGATCCCAGAGCCGGCTGACTACGTAGTGGCTGGCAAACAGAAGCTCATAGGCTTCATTTTGGAGCAGGGTGGCGATCGCCAACTGCTCGTTGTAGCCCCGCCAAGCCCAGCTCTCGGGATAGGGATCGGGCAGGAAGATGTCATGAAAATGCACGAGGACGCCGGGCCTGAGGAGAGGAAGGATCTGATTGAGGATTCGGTCGACATCCGAGCCCGGCATGAGGACATGACTGGAAGTCGACGAACAGGATGTCGCCTGCCCCCAAGCCGGCAAAGCACTCCATTGGCGCGTCTTGCGCCAGGACAGGCAGCCAATCGACAGCCAGACCCTCAAGCGAGGCGCGTGGCGCGGGATCGATGCAGGTCATACGGGTCGCGAGCCCGCCATCGCTGATCGCGCGCGCCAGAAAGCGCGTCGAGTGGCCGGAGCCGACCTCGACGATGCGGCCCGGCTTGGCGTGACGCACGAAAGCATAGGCCGCCGCCGCGTCCAGCCTCGGAAACCAGTCTTGATCGAATCTCGGTGCCGGCGCCGGACCCTCCATGGTGCGGAATTCCGGGACGAAGCCCTCGATCTCGGCCAACCGATCAAGGAACGAAGCACTGCGGGCGGCAAGCCGAGCCTCCACCATCGGGTAGCTGTCAGGCACGACGCGGTCCGCGTGCCGATAGGGGATGAAGAAGCCCTGCAGCTTCACACCGAGAAGGGTTGCCAGCCCCATCGCGAGGCGACGGGCCCCGCTCGACCGCCAAACTGGCCCTGGTGATGCTCTGGCCGTCTCAGGACCTTGCGCCTGCCCGCGGGCGTTCAAGGACGCACCACCAAGCCCTCGCTCGCGACGACCGAGCCGGGTCGGACGCGGGCCATGTCTTCGGCCATGCGATCGAGGTCGGCATCCGTGTGATCGGGGTCATGGTGGAACGCGATCAGGGTTCCGGCCCCGGCTGCGTCACAAAGCTTTGCGCCCTCGTTCCAGGTCGAATGGCCCCAACCGCGATAGCGGGGATATTCCTCTTCGGTGTAGGTGGTATCGTAAATTACCAGCTGGCTGCCGCCGATCAGCTCGATGATGGTGTTGTCGAGCTCGCCCTCCCGGTGCTCGGTATCGGTGACGTAGCAGATCGAGCGTCCGGCGTAGTCGATGCGATAGGCGGTCGCGCCGTTGGGATGGTTGAGGGGGGCCGTGCGGAGCACGATTCCGGGGAGCGGACTGAGCGTGTCGCCGGCCGCTGAAGTCGTGAAACGCGATGCAGGCGTGCATGATGCGAAGCGGCACTGGGAAGATTGGCTTGCTCATGATCGCCGACAATATGCTCCGAATGCCGCCTTCCTGCCCAGCGAGGTGGCCAGCCCAGATTTGAAACGCATTTTGCGGACTGTAGGCCGGGCGAAAGAACGGGAACCCGGTGATATGATCCATGTGGGTGTGAGTCAGGAAGATATGCGACGTCAGTGCCTGTTCGCTGGCGAGGCTGGTGCCGAGCGCACGGATCCCGGTCCCCGCATCGAAGATCAACCGCTCGCGCCCGCACATCACCTCAATACAAGGTGTGTTGCCGCCATAGCGCACGGTCTCGGGGCCAGGGCATGGCACGGTACCCCGCACCCCCCAAAAGCGGACCCAGAAATCCTCATTTTGCGCCATCGAGCCGCCTCATGTGTGCACCAAACAGGAATTCCCCAGTCACGACAAGGCTTCTAAACCACACATGGGCCAGGATAGGGTGCAGTTCCCTCATTCGGATCGATGGCAGTACAGGAAGTAGCGGTTGGGCAGAACCCCCTCGGGCAAAGGTTGTACCGCCAGCGAAGGATGCTGGAGGGGTTGGTCGGCAACCACCCAGGCGCCCCGGGCAAGCAGGCCAGGTAGCGCACCGGACAGCCAGCGGGCCAGCGTGGCGGTGGCCTGCAGATCACCGCTCCCGATGTCAGCATGCGCCAGAGCGGCCCTGCCCGGCAGGCGGTCACCCGCACCTGGCAACGTGTCGCGAAAGTCACCCAGCAGCAGATGCCGCGGATCGGGCCGATCGGCCGGGTGGGCGCGGACCTCACGCTCGAACACGAAGATCTCGCGCGCCGGCAGAAGCTCGCACAAATGGTCGTAGGTGCGCCCGTTGCCCAAGCCCAGCTCGAGCACAGGTCCCGGCAGATCCGCAATCCGGGCGACGGCAAGGTTGAGGCAGGCCCGCTGCGCCTCCAACCGACGTATGAAGCTGTCGAGACGACTCACATTGCCCCCTTGTCGCAGCCATCCGAGGACTGCGGGGGCAGATCCAAGGATCGACAACGGATCGCCAGAGGATAGACCAGCATCGTGAAGCGATCGAGATGGAGACGGGCAGCTCGTCCAACGATGATCTTCGTTGCGGCATGGCTGCTGAGTGGTGCGGCCGGCACGGACCTGGATCTAGCCGGCGAGCTTGTGCAGGGCGGGCTCGTGCGCGGCCGGGTCGCGCCGGGCAGCGCGGTGTGGCTGGAGGGGCGACCGCTGCGGGTCGCGGCGGATGGCCGGTTCGTGTTCGGTTTTGGCCGCGACGCACCCGCTTCCGTCGAGCTTGTGATCGAAGCCCCGACGGGTGAGCAACGGCGATACCCACTCGCGGTCGCACCCCGGACTTACCAGATTCAGCGCATCGACGGTCTGCCGCCTCGCAAGGTCACCCCCAGCGCGACGGATCTGGCAAGGATCCAAGCCGACGCCGCCCTGCTTGATGCGGCCAAGCAGCGCGACATCGCCGCGCGCGGCTTCACCGAGCAGATGGCCTGGCCAGCAATCGGTCCGATCAGCGGGGTCTATGGCAGCCAGCGGATTCTGAACGGCGAGCCCCGCAGCCCACACCGCGGCGTCGACGTCGCGGCGCCAGCCGACACGCCGGTCGGCGCGATGGCGAGCGGCGTGGTATCACTCGCCGAGCCCGACATGTATTTCACCGGGGGCACGGTGATGCTCGATCACGGCCACGGTCTGCACAGCATTTATGCTCATCTCGACGAGGTTCGGGTTACGGTCGGCCAACGGCTGCGCCAGGGCCAGACCCTCGGCACGGTGGGAGCGACCGGCCGTGCGACAGGCCCGCATCTTCATTGGGGGGTGTACTGGTTCGGCCAGGCCGTCGACCCTGCGCTCCTGGTCGGCGCTATGCCGGCCGGCGACCACCAGAGCGGGCGCTGAGGATTCAGGCAATCTTGGCCAGGGGCTCGACCGACCCGGCGCTCGGTGGCGGCACCGCCAACCCCTCGTCACTGTATTGGCGCAGTTTGTTGCGCAGGGTGCGAATCGAGATCCCCAGGATGGCGGCGGCTATCGTGCGGTTGCCCAGCGTGTAGCGAAGCGTCTTCAGGATCAGGTCACGCTCGACTTCAGCGACCGTACGGCCGACCAGGGATTCGCCGGCACCGGCGCCATCCGGGATGCCGATGCCGTGCAACACCAGGTCGTCTGGGCAGATTTCTTCACCGCTCGCCAACAGTACCGCGCGATGCATACAGTTCTCGAGCTCCCGCACGTTGCCCCGCCAGTGGTGCGCCTTGAGGAGCGCGATCGCGGCGGGGACAAGGCGCCGTTTGGGCAGGCCATTCGCTGCCGCATACTTCGCCGCAAAATGATCGGCCAGCCTCACGATGTCGGCCGGTCGCTCGCGCAGCGGCGGCAGATGCAGATTGACCACGTTCAGCCGAAACCATAGATCCTCGCGGAACCGGCCGGCAGCAACCTCGGCCTCGAGGTCGCGATTGCTGGTCGCGATCAGGCGGATGTCGACCTTGATCGGCGCCGTGCTGCCCAACCGGTCGATCTCACGCTCTTGAATGGCACGCAACAGCTTGGCCTGCAGGCGCGCATGCATCTCGCTGATCTCGTCCAGCAGGAGCGTGCCCCCGTGAGCCTCCTCAAATTTACCGACGCGACGCACTACAGCCCCGGTGAAAGCGCCTCTCTCGTGGCCGAACAGCTCGGATTCGAGGAGATGTTCGGGAATCGCGGCGCAATTCACCGAGACCAGGCGCTGCCCGCTTCGGCGGCTGTGCTCGTGCACATAGCGTGCCAGTATCTCCTTGCCGGTGCCACTCTCGCCGGTGATCACCACGCTGGCATCGGCGGTCGCGATCTGACGTGCGACAGCGAGAAGCTGCTGCATGCCGACATCCTCGAACGTCAGCTCGCATGAACGCTCGGCAGGCTCGGACAAGAGCGCCTCGATGAACGCGCGCTCCGCCGGCACAGGCACAAAGCCCTTGGCCGCCGCCTCCGCAATCACCATGGCCAGGCAACCATCGGAGTCGGTCATCGCAGCCTGCTCGACCGTGGCGACACGCCGGGACCGTGCGACGTCGGACGCGGCATCAATCAGGATGGCAGCGATGGGCGGCCCCGTCTGCAGCACGATCCGTGCTTCGACCAGGCTTGCGACCCGATCAAACACGACGCCTGCTGCCTGCAGCTGACCCGCGCGCTCGAGCGCTTCGTCTCCCGCTGCCACGATCAACAGGCGCATGCGAACACCAAAGCATGGTCGTTCCGGCGCACCAAAGGACCGCGCCCGGCGGCGCAACATCGGACACGAAGGCGCGCCCGAAAATATTCGGGACGGCGGCGTCGGGTCGCTCGGCAGTGCTGGTGCAGCGGCTCGACCATGGTCTCCTGCTGGTCGCGGTTAGATGAAGCCTTTGATGAACCGGACCGCAGAGTGTTCCCGGCCTCGTTAAGGATGTCTTGTACGTCACCCTCGTCAGCTCAAACCGCATCGAAGATCTACAGGAAAGCTGAGGGCAGATCGCGCGGAGCGGGGCCGGTGGCTTTCATGAGCAGCCTTGGACCGTGCCGACGCATCATCGTCCCCGAACAAAGTGAGTTGCTGTTAACCTTGTGTTAAGCGCCGCCTGCTAAACACATGGAGGCTTGGTTGTGACGTCGACATCCGCTTACAGCGGACTCCTCGCACCACCAAGCCGATGTCCTCCCTGACGTTGTGATGCCTCCCTGTTGAATTGGCCGCCGGTTCGCCGGCGGCCTCTTTGTCTGTGGACGCAGGAGACGCGTCGACCATCGAGGCTCGCGGGGTAGCTCGTCGCCAAGGTGATGACAGGGCTGGCTCGGGCGGGTTGTCAGCCGCGCCCGCATGACTTGCGGGAGCCAGCCTAGATCACCGATCCCGAGACGCTTGATCCCCTCGTTCTCGGCAAAGGCCTCCGATCTGGCGCAGTCCCGCGCAGCAGCGAGAGGAGATCATTGGCTGGCCCATACGATGCGCGCGAGCCAGCCGATGTCGCCAATGGCAAAACGCTTGTTCTCCTCGCCCTCGGCGAACGGCGCCAACTCGATTCGTTGCGCGGTTCGGCGCAAAAGCCGTCCAGCGACCAGCTTCCCCTTCGCGGGCTTCAACAAGATTCGATCGTGACGGCGGATGTTCGCACCGGGTGACACGATCAGCAGATCGCCATCTCGATAGATCGGTGCCATGGCATTACCATGCACCTCAAGCGCGTAGGCGTGGCGATCGTCGAGATTGGGAAAGTCGATCTCGTCCCAATCATTCCCGACCGGAAATCCAGCATCGTCGAACAGGTTGGCGCGCCCCGCCTGATCCAGGGCGATGCACCGCATCCGCTGTGACGGCGTTTCAACCCCTGCCCCTGTTTCGTCCGACATCATCGCGACGAACGCACTGAAGCGGGTGCCTGTAGCCGTCAGAATTTTGGCCAGACTTTCGGTGCTGGGCCATCGAGGCTTGTCTTCCTTGGTAATCCGCTTGCTCGGATTGAACGTCGTAGGGTCGAGTCCGGCGCGACGCGCCAGCCCCGAAGCGGTCAAGCCATGATGTCTGGCCAACCGGTCAATGCCCCTCCACACCTCTTCGTGCGTGAACATAGGAATCAACCCCGACTGAGAATGCGATCCCGCCCCAAACTAGGAATCGCAGCTGCTATTGTCAGTAGGAACATCGGTCTGCCCTCTTGACAAATCCGCACGTTCCCTGCATCTATATAGGCACATATTCCTCTTGTCCAGATCATTTCGTGCTATTGTCCATCACCACCATGCGCGCCTACTGAACCGCGTCGACGTCCTTGTCACACGCATCCCTACATCCGCGCGAAACCTCTCGGAGACAACTTGTGATCATCTCGCGAGAACGGGGGGGCCAGGCTGCCATGGTCGTCTTCGTCGATCGGACAGAGTGCCGCTGGCTTCGATCGTTGAAGCGTGGTTTTCGGCACTGCTTTGTGGCCCTGCAGCAGGGTCGCGGTTGGCTCGTGTGCGAACTCGCTCAAGGGTCATATGGAGTTGACGTTGCTTGAGTTGCCGAGATCGTTCGATCTCGGGAAGGCGTACGCTGATCAGGGTCACTGCGTCCTCCTCGGACGAACGGGATCGCTTGCTCAGCCCCCTTCCTTCGGCTTGGCCCCGCTTACCTGCGTAAGCGTTGCCAAGCGACTGTTGGCCGTGCGCGCCGGCCAGGTCTGGACACCCTGGCAACTCTTTCGCCACCTTCTGAGTGCGCAACCAAAGGTGTGGCGCTCCGTCTCTGCCGACAGGTTGTCTCAGGTAGTTGGGCGCGAAGCACCCTTTCGGCTTGACAAGCTACAAAAATAGGAATATATACAGCATACATCCACGGCGCTGCATGCCACGCGCCGGAGCCGATCGGCATCACGGTGGCACAAATCCCAGGTAGAACGCGGAGTCCTTTCATGGATGAGCTCTCGCTCGAGGCTGTCTGGTCGCGTTACCAGCGAGCCAAAAACCGGCGTCTTCGCTGGGAAAGCCTTTGGCGGGATTGCTACACCTATGTGCTTCCCCACCGCGGTGCTGGATTTGGCGCGGAGTTCTCCGCCGGTCGCAACCACGCCGAGCGAACGTTCGACGGTACGGCGCCCGACGCCGTCGAGCAGCTCGCTGCCTCGCTCCTTGCCGAGCTCACTCCACCCTGGTCGCAGTGGTTTGGCCTAGTTCCGGGGCAGCATGTGAGCCAGCTCGAGCGCGGGATGCTGGCGGAAAGCCTGGATCAGGTTTCCTTGACCATCCAGGCACATCTGGATCGATCCAACTTTGCGGCCGAGATCCATCAAGCCTTCCTCGATCTCGTGACCGTCGGCAGCGCTACGCTCTTGTTCGAGGAGGCGCCGGTCGGCGATCTCAGTGCGTTTCGCCTGACCGCCGTACCGATGGCCGAGATGTGGCTGGAGGCGGGTCCCGACGGACAAATCAGCGGGCATTTTCGCCAAAGCTCGCTGCCTCTGGACACGCTTTGCGCCCGGTTTCCTGACACGGAGCTTCCGCGCAGCCTACTCGAGGATTGTCGGGCGCAAAAGGATCGGTCTCTTCCGGTAATCGAAGCCGTATTGCCTGCCGGGCCTGGGTTCCACTACCTCGCCATGCTGGCCCACGGCACTGGTCAGCCGTTCCTGCTCGCTAGCGGCCGATTTCGAGCATTCGCCCTTCATCAGCTTCCGCTGGCTGAAGGGCGCCGGCGAGGTCTACGGCCGCTCGCCGGTGATGACCGTGCTACCCGATATCAAGACCGTAAACAAGGTCGTCGAGCTGGTTCTGAAGAATGCCTCGATCTCGGTCACCGGAATATGGCAGGCCGATGACGATGGCGTCATCAATCCGGCCAATATTCAGCTTGTGCCGGGCAGCATCATCCCGAAAGCCGTGGGTTCTGCAGGCCTTACGCCCTTGCAGGCGCCTGGCCGCTTCGATGTCTCCAGCCTGATGCTGGAGGAGCTGCGAGGCCGGATCCGCCATGCGCTCCTGGTCGATCGCCTGGGAGCGATCGGCAGCCGCAAAATGACTGCAACCGAAGTGCTTGAGCGCAGTGCCGAGATGACCCGCCTGCTCGGCGCGACTTATGGACGACTCCAGTCGGAACTCCTTACACCCTTGCTGGGGCGCGCCATCTCGATCCTGCGACGACGTGGGGAGATTCCTGATTTGTCCCTGGACGGCAGGCTGGTCGATCTGCAGTACAAGTCGCCGCTTGCCCGCCTCCAGGCACAATACGATGTGCAAAGCACGCTGTTGTGGCTGGAGACCACCGCAAAGATGGGTGCCGAGGCGGTCGCCGCCGTCGATCTGCCAGCCACGGCGCGCTGGTTGGGTGACCGCTTGGGCGTGCCCGGCCAGTTGATCCGCGACACTCAGCTACCGAATGCGCTGCTCGAGCTGACTGACGATCTGGTCGCCGCAGCGAGCCTGGATGCCACGGGATCGGCCGATGATCACTGATCGCGCGCCCAATGGCTGGGCCTGGTTCGAGGACCGTAGTGAAGCGCCGGCTGACGAGAGCAGTACTTCGCTTTGCCGCGCCTTCGCACGCTGCTTTGCCGGACCTGACGGGCAGCAGGTCCTCGACCATCTCCAGCGACTGACTCTTGAGCGACGACTCGCGCCAAGCGCGACCACTGCCGAACTCTGGCATCTCGAAGGCCAGCGCAGTGCGATCGCCTATGTGCTCGGCATGATCGAGCGTGGCCGTTGACGATCCAAGCTTTGATGCATGACAACCTCGACTTTAGGGGCGAAGATGAGCGAGCAGCAACTGCAGGTAGCTGAAGAAGCGCCGCAATCCAAGTCTGACGTGTCGGCAGCGCCGATGCCCGACGCCGAGGCGGACACGATGCACGAGGCGAAGCCTCCACGTCCCTCTGGCGTGCCCGAGAAGTTCTGGGACGCTGAGGCCGGTTGTGTTCGCACCGAAGCCCTCCTGAAGTCGTACCTGGAGATCGAGCGCAAACTCGGGTCGATGATCTCACTGCCCACGGATGGTGGCGACCACGAAGGTCACAGCCGGCTGCACCGGGCGCTCGGTGTGCCGGAAGACCCGAATGGCTATGAGATCGCGTCGCGGAGCGACCTGTTGGAGCCGACCCCCGAGATCAATGCCAAACTGCACGCGGCAGGGTTCACGCCGCAGCAGGCGCAGCTGGTGTATGACCTGGCCGCAGATCATTTGCTGCCGCTGGTCGACGACTTGCTCGACGATTTCGGTTCCGCGCGCGACTTGGAGCGCCTAGCCGATCGCTTTGGCGGTACCGAAGCCTGGCGGGCTTTGGCAAGCCAGATCAAAACCTGGGGTCGCGCCAACCTCTCGGACGACGTCTTCGGCACCTTGTCAACGAGCTATGACGGCGTGCTGGCGATGCATCAGATGATGCAGGCGCGCGAGCCCGCAGTCCTGCGTGATGGCGAAGGGCCACAAACCGCCACGGACGAAGCCACCCTCAGCCAGATGATGCGTGACCCTCGCTACTGGCGAGATCGAGATCCCGATGTGATCGCCAAGGTGACCGAGGGCTTTCGGCGTCTCTACCCAGCCTAGCAGGTCCCGACCGCGCCGCTTCGCGGCACCAGAAATTCAACCTCTGTATGGCCGGCCGGTTGGCCGGCGCCGAAGGAGACGTTCATGGCCAGACTCCGGCGCAAAGGGCTCAGCACAACCGAGCTCGTTCGCGACAACGACGGCGCCAAGATGCCGATCATGCCGTGGGGCACGGTGCATTCCCTAGCACCCACCGAAGCCACACCAGCACGCAACACGGCAGCGATCTCAGCCACATGTGGCGTGGTCAGCATCATCGCGATCGGCGGGGACGCGCACTTCAAACAAGGTGACTCGACCGTCCAGGCTACTGCCAACGATGCCTACCTCCCGGAAGGAGAATGGCATGAGCTACCCGTGTTCGAAGGCGAGGAGTGGGGTTACGTGTCGATCCTGTCCGCGAGCGGGTCGGGGAACATCGTGGCCCAGATCTGCGAGCGGCAGTAGGCAATGACAGCACTTGGCCTGCGGCCCTCTGGACGGCTCGCCTTGAGCTCAAGGCGGCGGGCCCGGTCCAAGGCACCACCCGAGTCACCGGACCAGATCAGTTCCCTCGCCCTCTGGTACGATGCAGAATTCAGCCCCACGATCGAGACCGCTGGCGCCATCGAACGTTGGGATGACCTAAGCGGCAACAGTAATCACGCTGGTCAGTCGGCCAGCAGCGAGCGACCGATCAAGACGACGGATGACGAAGGTCGCGACGTCATTCGGTTCGATGGCGTCGACGACACCCTTGCGGTCGCAGTTCCGCCGAGCCTGGCGGCAGGCGTGACCCTGTTTTTCGTCTTCGCCGTCCGCACTCGGAGCGATTTCTCGGGCATCGTTTCAGCCGCCGCCACCACAGGCGTGGACCACGAGGCCTTCTTCAGCCTGCAGAACGCCAGCGCAGCGAGCGATCAGCTTCAGTGGCTTGGTCGGTCGGCCGGGTCGGATGCCTTGCTGATCGAGCGCGACGATCATGGCACCGTCGGCCTCGCGATTCTCTCTGCGACTGCCGGCAATGCGATCTTTCAAGACCTGGATGGCCAGGGATCAGACACTTATGACGGTGCCTTTGCGACACCCGACCAGATCATCGTAGCAGGCCACTACGACAACGGCACCTTCGGATACAGCGCGATCGACGTCCATGAGATGGGCCTTTACACCCGCTCCCTCTCTGCGGGCGAAAGGGTTGCCCTGTACAACTATCTCACGAGCAAATACGGACTTTAGGTATATGGCGGACCGCACACCTCAGGAGTTCGGTGGAGCTCCGGACGGAGTCACCGACAGCACGTCGGCGATCCAGGCAGCCATCGATGCTGCGGGTCCGGCGGGCGACGACGTCGTGATCGCCGGCGGGACCTTCCGAACGAGCGATCAGCTGAATTGCCCGCATGACGGCCTTGTGATCAAGGGCGACGGCGGCATTCGAGCGACAAGCGGCGCGTGGTCGACGCAAGCGGCGATCCTGGAGATCACCGGCACGGGTGTCACCATCGACGGTGACGGACTGTTGTTCGACCAAGCGGATCTGATTCCCAGTGGCTACAGCCTGCGTGCAACGGGCGCGGCCGGGCTGACGATCGCCAGCGTGACCTCGCGTAACTCGCAAGGCGGCTTCCTGGTTCTCGGCGATGGCTGCACCGACCTGTTCGCCCACGGAATCGACCACACCGGTGGTGGCTACGGAATTCTCGCGGCCGACCCCCAGGGCCTCGCCCGGATCAGGATCCGCGACAGCGAATTCGAGCACCCCGGAGCCGGCCCCACGGGCGACGGCATTCAGCTCAACTGCGGGACACACGGTGGCGATGACGTCGAGATCACCGGCGTGACCGTGCGTGGGTACATCGGAGAAGCGGTCGGGCACGGCACGGGATACGGCTTTGTCCGCACGACCAACACGCACATCTTCGGCTGCGTTGCGGAGGTCTGCGAGAGCGACGGCTTCCGCTGGCAACAGCAGAGCGATGACGCGGTGGCCTTCAACTGCCGTGCGCTGAGCTGCGGCCGACCGGATCACGTAAGCGATGGCGGGTCCGGATTCATCGTCTACAACTCGAGCCGCTGGCATGGCGAGAGCTTGCTTGCCCTCGCGTGCTGGTATCACGGAGTTGCGTTGAGCGGTCAGAA
The DNA here is from genome assembly GCA_963731495.1 of uncultured Alphaproteobacteria bacterium. GTDB lineage: Bacteria > Pseudomonadota > Alphaproteobacteria > Geminicoccales > Geminicoccaceae > DASUGG01. Next base: position 67,884 of record CAVSVZ010000046.1, on the reverse strand, counting down.
CAGCGTGTCCCATCCGACGGACAACGTCGTCGTTCGCTGCAGCGCCCTCGACATCGGGCGCGACTGCTTCCACTTCACCGCCCAGGCGGCCGCCACGATCACCCGTTGTCACGCTCGCGACGCGTCCCGTAACGGAGCCGGCAGCTACGCGGCGTATCACCTCGCGAAACAGGGCGGCGCTACGCTCGAGAACCTGGACTGCGTGGGCGACAACAACACGGTCTTGTCGACTGGCGCGACAACGCCGCTCGGCGATACCGTCGTGCGTGTCGAAAGTGTCAACTGCCTGGTAAACGGCGTCAGCGGCGGGACGGCCGTAGTGCGCGTCACCGAGGATGGCGCGATTCGCCTGACGGAATCCGGCGAGGAACGCCTTCTGGAGGCAGCATAGAGCCGGCCGACGCCAACGTTTCTGACCGATCTCGCTCAGAGGTTTCACTGGTCGAAGCGGCGGTCCAACCCGCACCCATGCGCGGGCCCGTCCGAACTCGACCCGCCGAGGTGGAGCGTATCCGCCCAGACCGCGGCCCGCACACTTGTGGACGGGATGGCTGAGCCACCACCGTCCTATGCGGACCAACCGCGCGTCGTCTCTCGGTCCAACTCTACGGAGGGACGAACGTGTCCACCACCATTGACCAAGCTTTCATCAAGCAGTTCGAGGAAGAGGTTCACCAAGCCTATCAGCGGATGGGGTCGAAGCTGCGCAACACCGTCCGCATGAAGAACGGCGTTCGGGGTAGCTCCACGGTCTTCCAGAAGGTCGGCAAGGGCAGCGCCGCGACCAAGGCGCGGCACGGCAAGGTGCCGGTGATGAACGTCGACCACACTCCGATCGAATGCCAGCTGCTCGACTTCTATGCCGGCGACTGGGTCGATCACCTGGACGAGCTGAAGATCAACATCGACGAGCGCCAGGTGCTCGCCAACGCGGGGGCCTTTGCGCTCGGACGCAAAACCGACGAGTTGATCATGGCCGGCCTCGCACAGACCACGAACACCGCCGGTGCAGGTACCGACGGTCTGACCAAGGCCAAGGTGCTCGAAGCCTTCGAGTCGCTTGGCGATAAGGACGTGCCAGACGATGGTCAGCGATTTGCGGTGATCGGTTGGAAGCAGTGGTCCGAGCTGCTGCAACTGCCGGAGTTCGCGGACGCCGATTTTGTCGGGGCCGACGAGTTGCCGTGGCGGGGCACCCAAGCAAAGCGTTGGCTCGGCACCCTGTGGCTGCCGCACTCTGGTCTGGCGCTCGATGCCGGCGTTCGTAGCTGCTTCTGGTACCACCGGAGCGCTGTTGGGCACGCCATCGGTCAGGAGGTCGCCACGGACGTGACCTGGCATGGCGACCGCGCCGCTCACTTCGTCTCCAACTCGATGAGCCAAGGCGCCTGCCTGATCGATGGCGACGGCGTCATCGCGATGTCCTGCCTGGAGAACTAAGCATGGCCTACAATCCTAACAACCTGAGCGCCCTCGCCTACGCCAATGGCTTCACCCTGTGGCACTACAGGACTTCCGATCTGGCGGGCTCTGTTGATACCGCCGGTTACTTCAACAATGCCGCAGCGATGCTTCGTGCGGGTGACTTCATCATGGCCAACACCAACACTGGCGGAACGGTCCTGAGCGGTGTGTTCGTGGTAAAATCGAACACCGGCACTGTGGTCGACACTGCCAACATCTTGGACTTCGGCGCACTCAACACCGACTAGTCCATCGGCGTCTTGGACCGGTGCCGGCCGGCACCGGTTCGCCACCAGCGCGCGGGCGAGACGTTCAACCGACGTCTCGCCCGGCCTGGCCTCCCTCTCCGGGCCTGCCGATCGCCGGCACGGCCTTGCCTTGGCCACATCCTCCGGGAGACCGCCATGCCGAAATTCCTCATGATTGCCTTGTTGATCTCGATCACCTCAATTCCGACCGCTCGGCTGGCTGCTGAGCAGAAGGTCGCAGGAGAGGTCTGTCCCGGCATTGCCGTGACATTGTTCGAGCAGCGGCTTCCGAGTCGCGTCAGGCGCTACCCATTCGAGCATGGCTTGCTCAAGCCGTTCGTCGATCTCTGGCGGTCCGGCCAGCGGCCCGCTCTGCCGGCGATGCCCGAGCGGGTCATGGTCTACTCAGTGCCCGGATATCCGTTTCTGATCGGCTATCAGAGCGGAGCCTGCATGATCGCGTCTCTTTCCGTCGACCGCGAACGTCTGTTGCGTTGGCTAGGACCGCGTATCGGCTGGACCATCTAGCGCGGCTCGGCTCCCCACGTTTGCCTTTCACCTTGAAGGACCGCCAGTCATGGCTCTCAGCAGCATCGAGCTGTGCTCCAGTGCCCTCGTCAAGCTTGGCGCCGAAAGCATCAGCTCGTTCGATGACGGCAGCACCGAGGCTCGAGTCGCCTCGCAACTCTATCCGCTTGCACGTGATGCGCTGCTCTCAACTCATCCATGGTCGTTCGCAACGCGCCAGGCGGAGCTTGCGCGACTGACGATGGGGCCAACGACCACCTTTGCTTACGCCTATCAGCTGCCAAACGACTATCTGAAGGCCCTCTCGGCGGGTGATGGCGGGCGTGGCAGGGGGCTGATTTTCCAGATCGTCAACCGGCAGCTCCATACCGATGCCGAGTTTCCGGTGTTGACCTACGTGTTTCGGCCCAGCGAGGGCGACTTCCCCGCCTATTTCAACGCGGCACTGGTCGCCCGACTTGCCGCCGAGTTCTGCTTGCCTTTGACCGAGAATTCGAGCCGTGCCGAACGTCTCTCGCGTTTGGCCGAGGCCGAGCTCAAGGTCGCGAAGCTGGTCGATAGTCAGCAGGACACACCACCTAGGGTCGAGGACTTCACCTTGATTGAGGCACGGCTCGCATGACCCGGGCTTTCTTGGCGCAGACCAATTTCACCGCCGGCGAGCTCGACCCGCGCCTGCTTGGACGCACCGACCTCAAAGCATTCGAAAACGGTGCGGCAAGGCTGCGCAACGTCGTGGTCGACACGACCGGGGGCGTGCGCCGCCGGCCGGGCACGGCGTACATCGCCGCCGCCCAAGGGGAGGGCCGCCTCGTAGCGCTGGAGACCGGGCCCTCCCAAGCCTACCTGCTGGCATTTTCCGAATTCCAGATCGACATCTACCACGAGGGAGTCTGGCAGGCGATGGTCGCCAGTCCCTGGGCGCAGGCACACCTGTCGCAGCTCGTCTGGGCGCAGGAAGACGACAGCCTGCTCGTGGTGCACCCCGACATCCCGCCGCAGCGGCTGAGCCGCGAAAGCGATACGGTGTGGAGCCTCGAGGAATGGCGCTTCGAACAGAAGGATAATGGCGCGCTCTGCGCCCCGTTTGCTCGATTTGCCGAATCCGACGTGCAAATTCAGGCATCCGCGACCAGTGGTTCGATCACACTGACCACCTCGGTGCCCTATTTCGTCGCCCAGCATCTTGGCAGTCGACTGCGGATCGAAGGTAAGCAGGTCGAGCTGACCAACGTCCAGACGACCACGGTGGCGGAAGCCCTGGTTGTCCAGACCCTCGTCGACACCGGGCCCACCACCGACTGGGAAGAACTCGCCTTCAGTGAGGCACGCGGCTGGCCGGTTTCCTTGACCTTTCATCAGAACAGAATGGTAATCGGCGGATCTCGAGACCTGGCCAGCACCCTCTGGTTTTCGAAGTCAGGCAGGTTTTTCAATTTTGACACGGGGGAAGGCCTCGACGACGAGGCGATCGTCTTTCGCTTGGCCGCCAATGACGATCCAGCGATTCGGGCGCTCGTATCAGGCCGCAAGCTACAGGTATTCGCGAGCGTCGGTGAATGGGTCGTAACCGGTGATCCGCTGACCCCGACCAATCTTCAGGTAGAGCAACAAAGCCGAGTCGGATCTCCACGCGACCGTCAAGTGCCGCCGGTCGACGTCGACGGGGCGACCCTGTTCGTCGCGCGAAACGGCCGCGAGATTCGGGAATTCCTCTTCGCCAGCATTGAAGACGCATACCAGGCTGCAGATCTGGCGCTGCTGGCCCGCCATCTCGTCGTGGATCCGGTTGACCAGGCGTTCGACCAGGTCCGCCGCCTCTGCCTGATCGCCATGGCGGACGGGTCGCTGGCCACCATTGCGATCTACCGCAACGCGGACATCGCCGCCTGGAGCTTGCAGGAAACCGATGGCCGGGTGCTCTCCGTCGCGATTCTCGACGGACAGGCGATGTTGCTCGTCGCACGCGCAAATGGCGTATTTATCGAGCGTTTCGACGACACGCTCCTGGTCGAACTCTGGCCGCCGTTTGAGTAGCCCGGAACCCAGCCAGCTCTGGGACGGCTTCGACCACCTGGAAGGCCAGGAGGTCTCAGTCGTGGCGGACGAGCAAGCGGTCGAGCCGACCACGGTGATCGGTGGCGCGATCATGCTCACGGCACCAGCTCGTACGATTACCGCCGGGCTTCCCTACACGCACATAATCGAGCCGATGCCGGCGGTGTTGGCGCCTGGTCGCTCCGTCGGTCAGGACCCGGCTTATCGGCCCGTTCGGATTACGCTTCGCCTGCTGGCGACGCAAAGTCTCCGCATCGACACCGGCGGTGGCCTGCGGGAACTGCCGCTCCATGCGGTGGGCGAGGATCCGATGGATCGTAGCCCTGCTCCATTCACAGGCGACCGCTCGGTCCGTGCGCTCGGGTGGCGACGGGGCGCCGACCAGCCGCCCTGGCGTATCGAGCAGACTACGCCGTTGCCCTGTACATTGCTCTCTGCAACCACCGAAGTGAAGGTGAACAGCTGATGGGTGCTCTCAGCAGTCTGGCCACGACCGGCCTCAATCTCGCGCTGTCCCAGCAGGCCGCCAGCGGCCAGGCTCGCGATGTACGTCAAGAGCGCGATCGACGGATTCAGGAGATTCAAGCGCGCAACCGTGAAGAGAATCGCAAGAGGCGCACAGAGCTGCGACGGCGTCTGGCTGCGGAGCGAGCACGTGCAGGCGCCGCAGGCGTGGCGACACAGGGCGGATCCTCTGATGCTGTTCTGCGTGGCCTCGTCGAGGAAACCGACAAGGCCGAACAAGCCGCGGGCAACTCGGTGCGTCAACAGATCACGGAATTGCGCCGCAACGCGAGCAGCGCCCGGCGCAACAGCCTGCTCGACTTCGCCGGCAACGCTGCCGGCAGTCTCTTCGGCGGCTCTGGCCGCTCGTCGCTGCTCGATTTCTAGGCTGCCGCCTAGCGCATCGCCATTCCAGCAACGAGGCTTGGAGCCCGCTCATGTCCAATACCTTCACCCGCGATCCCCAGCCGCGCATTCAATATGCTGGCGATGGCGCCCGAACCAGCTTTTCGTTCCCGTTTCCGATTCTCGCGAGTGACGACTTGCTGACATTCGTTGACGATCAGGCGGCAACCGGCTTCGCGATCTCCGGCCTGGGTGAATCCACATGTGAGGTCACCTTTCTCGAGCCACCCGCAGCCGGCGCGACCGTCACCTTGCTACGCCGGACGGAAGGTATCCGTGAGACCGAGTTCGTCGACGGCGGGCCGTTTCGAGCTGCCGCGATCAATGCCGAGCTCGATCGGATCATGATGCTGATCCAGGAGAACCGCGAAGAGCACAACCGCGCGCTCCGGGCTCGAGCCTTTGAGGGCGATCTTGACTTTTGCCTGCCGCAGGTGGCCCAGCGCGCCAACAATCTGCTCGGCTTCGACAGTTCCGGGCAGCCGATGGTGTTCGGTCAGAGCGAGCTGCCGATCAGTGGCGACGCCAACGGCCTGTTGGTAACGCCAGCAGGCGCAACAACTGCGCGCGGGCTTGGCGAGCACCTCGCGACGATTGTGAACGTGCGCGACTTCGGTGCCATCGGGGACGGCGTGTCCGACGACAGCGTCGCCTTCCAGGCCGCACTGTTGGCGGCACAGGCGCGCTCCGGCGCGGTCTACGTGCCAGCAAGTTCAAACCCGTACGTGATCGGCGTCGGGCTCGTAGTCGATGGCGTCGCCCTGATCGGAGCCGGCCCGGGCAGCATGCTCAAGCTGGGGCTCGCCATCGGCTACGGTCTTCAACTTACCGGCGACGCGCCCCGCCTTGCCGACCTCCGTCTGCTCGGCCCCGGCGCCGGGGCGTGGCCCTCGACCGCTGCCAACGTCGATTTGAGCGGGGTAGCCCTGGACGGCGTTCAGATCGCGGCCGGTGCGCGTGATGCCACGCTTCATCGCGTCGAGATCGCGGCATGCCACACCGGCCTGGCCATCGCGGGCCCTGTCCGGGCGATCGTCGACTGCACCTTCCAATTCTGTCGCAGCGGATCGGAGATCCGCGCCGGTGCAACAGGTTCGCTCCCTCTTGCGCGGACCAGGTTCCATGCATGCAGTCGGGGGCTTTACGGCGATTCGGCCGCCCTGTTCAACCGGACGACGCTGGCCGGAGGCGAAGTGTCGCTCTGCGGACGGGCGATCGATCTTGACGCACCGGGTAGCGGCCGGCGTGTGGTCGAACTCTCCGATCTGCAGCTGCCCGGCAATCTCGACGTTGATGTCAGCGCTGGGCCGCGCCACGCCGTTGCGATCCGTGGTTGCTTCATCGACGCGGCGGGCAAACGGAGCGGCACATGCCTCGATCTGGTCGCGTCCGGCGAAACCGACTTCGCGCCCAGTCTGATCGTCGAGAACTGCCAGGCCGAGGTTCCCGAGGTTGCCTCGATGATATTGAGCGGCGGTAGCGATCTCGACCTGCTTGAGCCTGGTGATCTGATCGTGCTTGCTGTCGACGCTGATGACGTCGACGATCTCTGGACAACGCTCAAGGCGACCCGCGCGGGTGTCGTGCACGAGGTGGCCAGCCAAACGACGAGCACCGCCGAGATCACCCTGGCCAGCGCCGTGGGCCAGCCTCTCATCCAGGCCGGTGACGTCGTCCGGGTCGTGGGGCGCTCTGGCACCGCGACGGTCGACAGCGTTGGTCCGAGCGCACCAGCCGCGACCTCCATCTGGCTTCGAGCCGATGACTACAGTCGAGTGCTCGCCGCTCAGAACACGATGGCCGCCGATCGGATCGAGTTGCTGGGCAGCAATGCAGATCTGCGGCACTTCCCCGGCCTCACCAGCGAACCGGTCGACATCTCCGGGGTCGAGCTGCAGCGAGGAGCCATCAACAGCGCCCTCACGCGGCTGGTCACGCTCGAGATTGCCGAAGACACTGCCGTCTCCTTCACGCCGGATTCGAGCATCGGGATGGTCCACGTGTTCGGCCATTCTACGCTCGGCGATCCGAGCGCCGCGCTCTTTACGTATCGGGCCGACGCACTCGGCTTCACGGAGCTGGTCGCGGGCGTTAGCACGGTCGAGACCTTGCAGAGCACGCCGCTCACCGGCACAACCGGCAATGCCGGTGTCTTCACCTTCTCAGCTCACTCGGACGGCAAAATCTACGTCGAGAATCGGCTGCCCGGCCCGCCGCGCACGATGAGCCTGTTTGTCGTCGGTGCGCCGCTCTAGCCGGTCGGACGGCGCGATCGCCGGCCCAGTCGTAGAGTCGGAGTATCGGCAGATTGGCTTTCGGCAATTCGTCTGGCTCTGGAACCATTGCCAGGGCCAGACGACGCCGCCCCTGCACATGGAGATCGCCGAATGGCTGGAACGACGCTGGCACGGAGGCGACCGCCGTCTTGTGATGCTCGTCTTCCGAAGCGCCGGCAAATCTACGCTGGTCGGCATCTTCAGCGCCTGGTTGCTGCTGAACGATCCCGATCTTAGGATCATGGTACTCGCAGCCGAGCTCGATCTCGCGCGCAAGATGGTGCGCAATATCAAGCGCATCATCGAGCGGCACCCGGCCACGCGACACCTGGTGCCTAGGAGGCCCGAACAGTGGGCCTCGGATCAGTTTACGGTGCGCCGGCGATTGACCCGACGGGATCCGTCGCTCCTAGCGCGCGGCATCGCCGCCAACATCACCGGCTCACGTGCTGATGTCATGATCTGCGACGACGTCGAGGTGCCCAACACCTGCGCGACGGCGGGACGGCGCGAAGAGCTGCGAGCGCGCCTGCATGAGACCAGCTATGTGCTCGTGCCCGACGGCCTGCAGCTCTATGTCGGCACACCGCATAGCCACGATTTCGATCTACGCCGACACGTGCGAGAAGGAAGGCGAGGAGGCGACCTTCTTGGCGGGCTTCCAGCGCCTTTGCCTTCCCTTGCTCGACGAGCGCGGACAAAGCCGCTGGCCAGAGCGGTTCACTGCCGAAGGGATTGCAGAGATTCGGCAACGAAGCGGTCCGGCGAAGTTCGAAAGCCAGATGCTGCTTCGACCCAGGAGTACCGAGGATCTCCGGCTCGATCCCGGCCATTTGGTTCGCTACGACGCGCCCCTCGAATTGCGCGAAGCCAATGGCGAGAGCGTCCTTTCGCTGTCCGGCAAACGCCTGGTTTCGGCCAGCTGCTGGTGGGATCCGGCCTATGGCGCTCCTGACGTCGGCGATGCCAGCGTCGTTGCCGCCGTGTTCGTCGACGAAGCCGGTGGCTATTGGCTACACGATATCCGCTATCTCAACCACGATCCCGCACAACGGCATGAAGTCGACGAGGCTACCCAGCTGTGTCGCCAGGTCGCGGCCTTCGCCAGAGAACTGTATCTGCCCTCGATCACGATCGAGACCAATGGCCTGGGTCGTTTTCTGCCAGCTCTGCTTCGTCGAGAGCTTCAAGCGACTGGTCTGGCCTGCCCAGTACTGGAGCACGTCTCCAAGAGCAACAAGGAGCAGCGGATTTTGCAAGCGTTCGATCCGCTGCTGGCGGCGGCCGCGCTCCGCGCACATACCGCTATCTGGGCTTCGCCGTTCATCGAGGAGATGCGCGAATGGCGCCCGGGTCGCCGGTGTCGGGACGACGGCCTCGACGCGGTGAGCGGTTGTCTGCTCGCCGAGCCGGTCCGTCTCCGCAGAGTCGGACCCGGCAAACGGTATAACTGGCGGCCGGGGCAGTCGCCCCACACGGCCACGATCGACTTCAACCCCTGACCCTGGACATCTCCGGCTCGCCGCGCGCGCGCACGAGATGTCATCGAGATGGAACCGCTCCTCATGACCGGGAGGAAATCCGATGGGCGAAGAATGGAGCATCAGCTGGATGTGGTGGACGACGGCCATCGAGGTGCCAGTCCTCGGTTGTATGTTCTGGCTGATCCATCACGGACGCCGTGAATCCGAGCGGGCCCTCCTTCGGATCTACCGTGAGATCCAAGGCAATCTGAACATGGTGCTGGACAATCTGGCCCAGTCCAAGCTCGAGATCGCGCGCTTTTATGCCACGGTGACCGATCTCAAGGATGTCGAGCAGCGTTTGACCGATCACCTGTTACGCCTCGAGACCCGGCTCACGTATCCAGCTCCCCTCCCTCCGGCAGGCTCCGGAGGCGTACCGGACTGGCCGCGGCCTCAGTCGGAGAAACGTCATGATCCCCGAACCAAGGCGGATTTCGATGCAGCCTGAGCCCGCGCCGCGGCACCAGGTCGGACGTGAACCGCTTGATTGGCTGACGGAGACCCTATTCGAATTGGCAGGTGATCAGCACGTTCGCGTGATTGAAGCTCTTGCTGCGGTCCTCGCACGGCGCCTGCGCGAGCACTATCGCAACTCACCCGGCGGTTTGTCCGAAGCGGCGGCCGAGTACGCTACTTCGGATGCGGCATCGAATCGGGATATCGAGACGCGACGGGCGATCTGCCAGCGCATTGCCCGGCGCGCCTTGCGCGGCAGCCTGGTCGATCCGACACAAGGAGCTACCGCCGTGCACCGAGTCGACGTCAGCCCGGCGTGGTCGCGCGATCTTCTGCCGACCGGCATGTTCGGGCCGTTCCTGTTCTATCGACTGACGCCGGGGCAGTTGCGAGCTTGCGACTGGTCCTGCGCTCAGAGCCTCGACCACGCCGAAGTCGGCTGTCTCGACTGACGTGCGTGGCGCCGCCAGTATCGTCGGCACGAGCTTTCTGCGCGAAGAGACGGCGCGTTTTGCGGCCCCAGCGGCCAGGGGTCGGAGGCGGCGGCCGGATGATGCTGTCAACATGCAGCACTTCTGGGCAGCTACCCCGTCGCTTCGATGCTCGCGCGTGCCTGTAGCTCGCAAGCCAACCTTCCAAGGCGCCGTCCGAAGATCGATCCGCTCCGCGGCGATCACGCCTTTTCTTGGCATCCTGCCAAGCTTATAGGATACTCAGCTTACTTCCCTGCTCGGACAACCGACTTGACCGCATCTGTTCGGCCGACGGTGGCTTTTATCAATGTCGGCCACATGTACGCCCATCTGTTCATGCTCTTGTATCCGACCGTGGTGCTGGCGCTCGAGGGCACCTGGAGACTGGGTTATGCTGAGCTCCTGCCTTTGGGCGTGGTGGGCTATTTTCTGTTCGGCATCGGTTCGCTTCCGGCGGGTTGGCTCGCCGATCGCTGGGACAGTGCGGCCCTCATGGTGATGTTCTATGTCGGTACAGGTACCGCATCCATTCTGACCGGATTGGCGCTCGGCCCCTGGACATTGGCGCTGGGCCTGGCCCTCGTCGGCCTGTTCGCTTCGATCTATCATCCGGTCGCGATTGCCTGGTTGGTCGGCGCCGACGACCGGCCAGGCAGGGCGCTCGGCATCAACGGCATCTATGGCGCTGCAGGCATCTCGGGCGCGGCGCTGGTCGCAGGTATTCTTGCCGATCTGATCAGCTGGCGCGCCGCGTTCATCGTGCCCGGCGTGGTATGCCTGCTTACCGGCGCATGGTTCTTGCTGCGCCTGATGGCCGGCAAGGTGTTGATGGAGCGGCGCAGCTATCGGCAAGCCAAGGCACAGCCCAGTGCTCACGAGGCGCGACGCGGGCTGTTCATGCTGTTGGGCGCGATCCTGTTCACCGGTCTCATGTTCCAGATGATGTCGGTCGTCATGCCCAAGCTGTTTCAGGCCAGACTCGGCGATGTGATCGGCACCGGCGCCCTGGCGGCCGGCACGCTGGTGTCGGTGGTCTATGCAATTTCGGCGTTCGGGCAGTACTTGGGCGGCGTCCTCGCGGACCGCCACGACGAGCGGTGGATCTATCCTGCGAGCTACGGCCTGCAGGTCCTGGTCCTGATGGCAGCGGCAGCCACCCAGAATTTGTGGCTGGTTGCGCTCGTGGCGTTCGCCGTCACATTGCAGACCGGCACCGCCACCGTCGAGAACTGTCTGATCGCCCGATACACGCCGCAGGCCTGGCGGGCCACGGTCTATGGCATGAAGTTCGTCCTGGCGCTCGGGCTGTCGTCAATAGGTGTGCCGCTAGTCGCCATGATCTACGGCGCCAGCGGTTCGTTCGATGGCGTGTTCTGGGCTCTGATCGCCTGCGCCGCGATTGCTATGGCGGTCGGCATCGCTCTGCCGCGGGCCGCAGGCACGGCGCCGGAGCCGACGATCCAGCCTGCGGAATAGGGCGTCGTGCTGTCGAGGCTGAGCGCCTGCCCTGGCAAAGAGACCGCTGGACGATGATCGGGCTCATCGTGTGATCAGTTTGGCGGAGGTGGTGGCCCTGCCGGTGCGCAACGTCGCCGGCCTGATGACCGGCACGTCGATGGACGGGCTCGACGTGGCGCTCTGCCGGATCACCTCGACACCCCTCAGCTTCGAGCTGTTGGCATTCGAAACCGTACCCATGCCGGCTGATCTCCGCCGGTCGCTTGCTGCCGAGCGGTTGGCCGACGTCGGCGCGATCGCGCGTGCCCATATGTCTCTCGGGCGCTACTTCGTTGATGCCCTGGCCGATGTGCTGAAGCGAAACCCGATCGAGCTGCACCTGATCGGCAGCCATGGTCAGACGGTCTATCACGAGCATGGTGCGACCACGTTACAGCTGGGCGAACCTGCGCCCCTGGCGATGCATTTTGGCTGTCCTGTGGTGCACGACTTTCGCACCAACGACATTGTGGCCGGCGGCGCAGGTGCGCCCTTGGTGCCCTATGCGGACTATCGGCTGCTCGCAGGTCGTGGCGAGGCGCTGCTGGTGGTCAATATCGGCGGGATCGCCAACTTCACCGCGCTTCCAGGGGGCGGCGGGCCGGACCAGGTGCTCGGGATGGACTGCGGTCCAGGCAACATGGTTCTGGATCAGCTGATGGAGGCCTATTCCGGAGGCCGGCAATCGGTCGACATCGATGGCCGTCTCGCCGCCCGTGGTCACCCGCTTCCCCTCCTCCTCCACAAGCTTGAGGAGCATTCCTTTTTCCGCCAGTCGCCACCCAAGTCGGCAGGTCGCGAGCAGTTCGGCCCGGCCTTCGTTCAGAGCCTGCTCGAGCAAGCGCGGCCCGACGACGAGCAGGCTTGGTGCAACCTGCTGGCGACCGCCGCGGAGCTCACGGCCTACGGCATCGAGGCTGCCTATCGCCGGCATGTGGCGCTCAAGCTGCCGGTCGATGCGGTTGTCGTCAGCGGCGGCGGCGCGCGCAACCCCGCACTGATGAGCAGGCTTGCCAGCCGGTTCGCGCCACTGCCCGTGAGGCCTAGCGATCAGTACGGCCTGCCGGTGGACGCCAAGGAGGCGATCGCCTTCGCGATTCTGGCATCGGAGCGCATTGACCGGCGACCGAGCAACATGCCCTCGGTCACCGGTGCCAAACATCCCACGTTGCTCGGCAAGATCACCGAATACGCGACTGGATGCCTCCGCTAGCCGGCGTCGATCTCCTCGAGCGTGCCGAGACGCGGACGGTGATGGGCACGCCGATAGAGGGTCTGGGGCTCGACGATCAGTTCGCTCAAGAACGGCTCGAAGTCGTAGAAGACCTCGGCAATGATCGCGGTCTCACCCTCGCGGACCTCGAAATCGGCAGACAGGGTTGCCGCACCACCCTCCGTTCCTATCTGGCTTGTGTGCGCGGCCGAGCCGGTCCCCGCGCGTTGCCAGGCGACCGTCGGTCCGGACCTGTCATCGTTCGTGATCGCCGAAACGATCACCACTCCGAGATTGCTGAGATCGAACGGTTGCGCCACCAAGTCGGCGGCGTCAAAGATGTCGTCCAGCTCGGATCTCTTTGATGGTCTCAGCACGAGCGACCAGGTCGGAGGTGGTGGTCGCGACGCGATCGACCTTCTGATGCAGGATCACGAAACGCGCCATCTCCGCGCTGCCCAGCATCAACAGCATCAACACCGGCAGAGCGAGCGCAAACTCGACCGCAACGTTGCCCGCGTCGCCGAGGCTCCGGCGCCCCGCCCGCGAGCGTCCCGACGTGAGGCGGGCAGCCTCCATGGCCTCGGCACGGCAGCCACACCGGGAACCGCACGACGCCGGGCGCCATCTGGGTAGGTCAACCATCTCGAACGCTCCCTTCCATCGCCGATCAGTCGTACGGCTCATTGCGAACCGCGATGTTCGCCTCCAGGGTGACGTGATCGCCGAAGAATGGCCTGAACCAGGGAATCATGATCGGCCAGTCGTAGCTCATGCTGTAGACCACCACGTCGCCTGGCCCCCCCAGCCCCGCGGCGCCCATGTCGTCGTCCCAACTTCCGTTGCCGTTGACGTCGGTGTAGGGCTCGCCTGTGTCCCAGACTTCGTTGGCGTTCTCGTCGGTAAACGGCTCGGGCTGGCCGACCGCACTGAAGCTGTCGTAAACCAGCGTTTCCATCTCGAGCTTGTCCATGTCGATGACGCCGAAGCTGTTCTCACCGATGATTTCGAGGATCATGTCGTCGCGGCTAACACCGTCTGGCTGTTGACCGGTAATGCCGTAGCGCGAGGCCTCTTTGGCCCCGCCCTCGAGCAAGGTCTGCACGAACATGATCCCCGAGAACTCGAGGATCGAGAGCAACATACCCAGGAAGATCGGCGCGACGAGCGCGAACTCGACGATCGCATTACCGCCGTCGCCGACGGTCGCCGGGCAGATCGGTCGCGGGCTCCTGGTCGGAGGCCGCGGGCGAATGGGGTTCACGAAGCTCATCGGTCTTTACCCTTCCGTAAGGATACTCTTCCAGCATGCGGGTGCTCGCTGGTTGAGTTGGAGGACTTCCGATGCTCGTCATCTCTTGGAGGGGCTGGCCCTCGACGGCGGTCGCCCTTGGCGCGCTGCTCGCGTTTGCCGCCTGCGCACCGAACACCGCCCGCACGCCGATCCAGCCACGCCTTAGCGGGGCTGTGGCGGCGGCGGAGAGCGAAAACAGCCGCTATGGCACGCTGCTGCGGCTGGCCGCCTCGACGCGCGCCGCCGGCGACCCGGCCGCTGCCGTCAATGTGTACCAACGAGCGATCGCGCTGGAGCAGGGTCGTCCGGAGGCCTATCTGTTGCTCGGCGACACCCTGATCGAGCTCAAGGCCTTCGACGAGGCCGCCAAGACATTCCAGCTGGTCCTGAAGCGCGATTCCGACAACATCACCGCGCATCGAGGCTATGCGCGTGTGCTGCTGGCGCTGAACCGGCCGGATGACGCGATCCTGCACTACAAGTCGGTGCTCGCCGCGGATCCCACCGACATCCAGGCGTACAACGGCCTCGGTGTCGCCTACGACCTCAACGGCCAGCACGAAGCCGCCCAGGCCGCCTATCTCGACGGCCTCGAGATCGCGCCCGACAGCATGCTGCTGCGCAACAACTACGGCCTGTCGCTGGCCCTGGCCGGGGATCATGAAGAGGCGCTGGACGTCCTGAGCGCCGTGGTCGATGAGCCGGGAGCGACGGCGCGCAACCGGCAGAACCTGGCGCTGGCCTATGGCCTTGCCGGCAATCTGGCCGCCGCCGAGCGGATCAGCCGGCTCGATCTCGACGAGCAGGCTGTCAAGAACAATGTCGCCTATTTCGCAGCTCTTGCGGCGGTCGAGGATGGCCGGCAGCGGGCCGCGGCACTTGGGGTCCACGGCCCCCAGATGGCGGACCGAGCTAGCGATACCGAGGCAAACCGCCGGATCCTTGCCGTTGCGCTGGAGGGGCCGGGGCTGGAACTCGGCTTGTCGCCGACCGGCCGTTGGTTCGTCAATCTTGGTGATTTTGGCAGCAGTGCTCAGGCAGCAGCAGCCTGGCGCCAGTTGCGCAGCCAATATGGAGACCTGCTCGGCGGCCTGAGCCGCCTTGCCGGGGTCCAGGAAGGACCGCAGCCACTGCTCGCCGGCCCGTTGGCGAGCGCCGAGAAGGCTCAATCGCTTTGTGATACACTGAGTGCCCGTGGTCAGCACTGCCGTGCCCTGCCGCTCTAGCCCGGCTCACCCGACACGCAGCCGCGGTGAGGCGGCCCTGGAAGTCCAGTGAAGCACGTTCGAACCAGCTCGAACCGGCGCCATGGTCTGGTGGGAAAAGGAGCCGCCCGCCTGCGCTGGCGGCAAGCCGCGCTTCCTCCCGGCCAACCACAGGGGACCACGGCATCGTCGCGGTCGAGAAACGCGCCGGCAAGACTGCCGCCGGCGGGCTGGGTCGTGGCGTCGATGCAGACGATCTGACGCCGGTCCGGGGCCTGCCTCAGGACGTACGCGATCATGACAAAAAGGTGTTAATGACTTGGATAATCGCGGGTCCGATCAGTACGATGAACAGAACGGGCAGGATGAACACGATCATCGGCACGGTCAGCGTAGCTGGGAGACGCGCCGCCTTCTCCTCAGCCCGCATCAGCCGCTGGTCGCGAAACTCGTTGGCCAGAACGCGCAGCGACTGCGACAGCGGGGTGCCGTACTTCTCGGTCTGCAGCAGGGTGTTCACGACCCCACGAATAGCCGGAATGTCGGTGCGGCGATTGAGGTTCATCAAGGCTTGGCGTCGCTCGGGCAAAAAACCCAGCTCGATCGACGTGAGTTCGAGCTCTTCTGCCAGCTCCGGATTGGCAGCACCGATTTCGTTGCCCACGCGCTTGAGGGCGACATCAAGCGATAGGCCCGATTCTGCGCAGATCACCAGGAGGTCGAGCGCATCCGGCAATCCTCTCGAGAGCGCCAGCTTGCGCTTCGAGGTGAGATTGGAGACGTAGAGCTCGGGCGCGAAGAACCCGAGCACGGCACCGGCCAGCACGGCGCACAATCGGAGCGCCGGTGACAGATGGCCGATCTCCAGCAGATAGACCAGGAAGAAGACCGCGGCGCCGAGCAGCACCGGCATCGCAACCTTGAAAAACAGGAACACGGTCACCGCGTCGCGTGACCGCAGGCCCGCGTGGGCCAGGCGATCGGTCAGTTTGCCGCTCTGCTGACTTTGCGCGAGCTTGAAGAGCTTGACCACGCGTCGCATGACGCTCAGGCTTTCCTGCTGGCGCCGATTCTGACTGCGGTCCTTGAGCATGTTGCCGCGCAGCTCGGCCCGACGATCCGCAAGAACCCGCGCACGCCGCTCCATCGGATCGCGCTCGAGCAAAGCGTACCAGACGGCGAGCACGGTCATGAACGCGACCGCTGTCAGGAGCACCAAAAGCAGGTTGTCGCCGGTCAGGCCAAACGGCAGGACTTGGTTGAGCTGGTTCATATCTCAAACCTGATCATCTTCGCCATCACGGCCAGACCGATCAGCAGGCTGGTCACCCCGACGCCGATCATCACCCAGCCCTTGGGGTCGGTGAACAGGACGCTCATGTAGTCGGGATTGACCAACGAGATCACGCCGCACATGATGAAAGGCAGGGAGCCGATGATCATCGCCGAAGCCCGGGCTTCGGAGGACACGGCTCTAACCTTGAGACGCATCTGCTCGCGTCGACGAACCATGTCGGACAGCTTCTCGAGGATCTCGGCCAGATTGCCGCCCGTTTCCTGCTGGATCGACAGACTGATCACCAGGAAGTTGAACTCGGCAATCCCAAGGCGCCGGGCGGCGGCCCCCATCGCCTCATCCAGCCCCATGCCGATGCGCATCTGATCCGTCACTTCCCGGAACTCGGTTCCGACCGGGTCTTCGATTTCCTCAGCGATCGTCTTGAGCGCCTCGGAAGCGGGTAAACCCGATCGAATCCCGCGCACGATCAGGTCGAGCGCTTCCGGCATCAGGGTCACGAACTTCTTGAGCCGGCGACGGATCCGTTGCTGCAGCACGAAGTGGGGCAGTCCCAGGCCGACGACGATGCCGGCCAACGCGTCAATCAGGAAGGAGAAGTCGAGCGCAAGCCGCATGATAAGCATTGCGATAGCTGACAGCACCAAGCAGATCAGCAGATAGTCGCCGATCTTCAGCGGCCAACCGCTTCGGGCGAGTCGCAGGCGCAGCAGCCCAATATTTGGCAAGAAGCGCTTGATCAAGCGATCGAAACTCGCAATCGAGCTGTCGCTACGATTGCGGCGTAGGCTCTCGACCGGGCGCGCGCCTTGGTCGACACTGACCGCGCGCGGCGCATGCAGGCGCTCGAGGCGACGCCGCAGCTGGCGCTCTGCCTGACCAAAGAGCGCGAACCAGATGGCGGCAAAGATCCCGGCGCCGACCAGGCAGACCACGAAGACGGTGGCCGCCAGCAGATTGGGATCCGTGGCGATCCGTTCGAGCAGAGGGGTCATGTCATCATCGCCTGCTGAAGCGCGCGTTCGAGGCCGAAATACGCCGCACGCTTGGTGAAGTGAGGCCGGACTCCGCTCGATTTGTACTGCCCGATCAGCGTGCCTTCGCGGCTCTCGCCCTGAAACTCGAAGCTGAACAGATCCTGCGTCGTGATGACTTCGCCTTCCATGCCGATGATCTCGGTCACGTGCGTGACACGACGCACGCCGTCGCGCATCCGTGAAACCTGGACGAGCAGATTGACGGCGCCGACGATCTGGGTGCGGACCGCCTTGCTCGGCAGATTGACCGACGCCATGCCGATCATGTTCTCCATCCGGGTCAGGGCCTCACGGGGATTGTTGGCGTGCAGCGTGCACATCGAGCCGTCGTGACCCGTGTTCATCGCCTGCAGCATGTCCAAAGCCTCGGGGCCACGCACCTCGCCGCAGATGATCCGGTCCGGTCGCATACGCAGGGCATTCTTGACCAGATCGCGCATGGTGATCTCGCCCGTGCCCTCGAGATTGGGCGGCCGCGTCTCGAGCCGCACCACGTGCGGCTGCTGGAGCTGGAGCTCGGCGGCATCCTCGATCGTGACCACCCGCTCATTCGGGTCGATCAGTTGCGACATGGCATTCAGCATGGTCGTCTTACCGGAGCCCGTGCCGCCAGAGATGATGATGTTGAGACGGCAGGCCGAGCCGATCTTCAGCACCTTCGCCAGGTTCTCCGAGATGTTGCCTTGTCGGGTCATCACGTCGAGGGTGATCGACTTTTTGGAGAACTTACGAATTGAGATGGAGCAGCCATCGATCGCAAGGGGCGGCGCGATCACATTGACGCGCGAGCCGTCGGGCAAGCGGGCGTCCGCAATCGGGCAGGTCTCGTCGACGCGACGGCCGACCCGGGTTACGATTTGCTGCGCGACGTTCATCACGTGGCCGTTGTCGCGGAACCGGACCTCGGTCTGCTCAAGCTTGCCCTTGCGCTCGACGTAGACCTGGTGCGGGCCGTTCACCATGATGTCGTTGATCGACTCGTCGGCCAGCAGGGGCTCGAGCGGCCCCAAACCGACCATGTCGTCGACCAAGGTGGTGGTCAGCGCCTGCTGCTCGCGCGAGGTCAAGGAGAGCTTTTCCTCGGCGACGATCTCGCCGATCAGCTCCGCGATCTGACGTTGCAGCTCTTCGCGCGGCAGCTTGGCGGCAGCGCTGGCGTCGATCCGCTCGAGCAGAGCGACCTGAATCCGCTCGAACACCGCTTTGGCAGCAGCAGCGCGCTTCTCGTTGGCCGCATGGTTGACGTGCGTGGGCTGGGTACGCTGCGGTGCTGGCGCGGTGGTGCCTACGGGCGCGCCCTCGATGGGGCCGCCCGCCGCCCGCGACCCGGACTGCGGTTGTGCGTGCGGCGAGGCGCCCGGGTGGGCGGGCGCGATCTCGGCGTTCTGGCGGCGACCGAACATGCCTTCGAGGTCCTAGGTCTTTTTCAACAGCTTCTGCCACAGGCCAGCCCGGCTGACGCCGCTGCCCGTCTGCGGCCCGCACAATCGCTCCGTGATCTGGCGCAGACCGCTCGCGACCGGTCCCTTGGTGGCCCCGACCGCCTGACCGAAATTGGTCGCCGCCGCCACCGTCCGGGCGTCGAACGGCAAAACCACGTCGAGCTTGCGGCCGACCCCCTTCTCAAACTCGGTGCGCGGCATCTCGCCCTGCTTGTGCTCGCCGGAACGGTTGGCAATCAGCAAGGCATTGCAGGATGCATTGGTGGTCGGCAACAGGCCGATCATGCGCATCGTGTCGCGCATGCCGGCGAGCGAGAAGTCCGAGACCAGAACCAGATCCGTGGCGCTCTGAAGGATCTGCTGTGAGCACGCGTTTGGCGTCCGCGGCAGATCGACCAGCACATAGTGAAACTTGTTGCGCAGCTCGGCGATCAGCGCTTCGAGCGCATTGAAGTCGAGCAGCAGCGCCTCGTCGGGACTCTCCTCCGCGCTCAGCACGTAGAGGCGCTCAGAGTGCTGGACCAGGACCCGGTCCATGAACAGACCGTCGATCCGATTGGGGTTCTCGAGCGCTTCGCGCAGGCCGTGGCTAGGCTCCAGGTCGAGCGACAGGCCCACGCTGCCGAACTGGAGATCGAGGTCGACCAGCGCGACCCTGCGCCGCCGCTCATGGGCGATCAGCCAGGCGATGCTAGTCGCGACCATGGTCGCGCCAACCCCTCCCCTGGTACCGGTGATCGCCACCAGCTTGCCGAGCCTGCTGTTGGACTTCAGCGCGCTGGTGTGCTCGGTCGCGCTGCCGAGCGCCTTCTGCAGCAGCCCCGGGGTGATCGGCTTGACCAGGTAGTCGGCGACGCCATGGGCCAGAAGATCGCGGAACATGGCGCAGTCGTTGCGATCGCCGAGCGCGAGCACGGTCACGCCGGGCTCGCAGACGTCGGCCAGGCTGTTGATGTCGGAGAGCGGCAGCTCAGACTTGCTGAGGTCAATCAGCAGCAGGTTCGGTGAGCGGTGCTCGCTGAGATATTTGACCGCCTCCTTGACGCCGCCTTCATGGATCGAAGCATGCTGCAGCATCAACTCGCCGACCACCTGGTCGACGACGGCGTAGGTCTCGGCGTCGGCGCAGAATGCGAGAAACTCATCGCGCTGCGAATCGGCGCCTGAGTGCTCGGCGGCTGCGATCGCGGTTGCCATTAGTTTCCGAGCTCCTCTTCTTGAAGTTCGACCACCTCGCCGGTCCGGTAGCGCACGATGCTCTCAGCGGCATGAATGCCGCTGGCCGGCGCGAGCTTGCGACCGCGGACGAGATCGCTGGGATTGTCCACCATCAGACCGAGGTTGGTCTGCGTGGCGCAACCGAAGTTGCTGCCTGGCAGGTTGGCATAGTCGAGGCCGCTCTGACGGCTCCAGTCCGGACAGGGCGGCAGCTCGACCAGGTGACGCTCGAGCACGAGCTCGACCCGCCGGTTCTGCTGCCAGGCCTCGGGATTGCTGCCTTCGGCTGCCGGTACTTGCTCGCCATAAGCGCTCGCACGCAGCCCGACGCCCTCGAAGCCCTGATCGCGCAGGAAGTCGGCCACGCTGGTGATGCGACGTGAGGCCAGATCCAGATTGTACAGGTCGGATGCGCGCTCGTCGGCATGCCCTTCGACGATCATCGTGTCGTGCCGGGCCGGCGCGACGGTCTCCAAGAAGGTGAGGAGCCGCTCCTGCTCCACGGCCGAGAGTTCCGCCGAATTGGTCTCGAAATGGATCGTGTGGCGGTATTGCGCACGCTCGACCTCGAGGTTCTTGGGTGAGCTCGCCTCCATCCATCCGAGGTATGGATTGGTGCCCGGCGCGGGCATTGCGCAGGCGGTGAGCCCGATGCCGAGCGCGGTCAGACAGCCGAGGTGGCGCGGCAGGCGCCTGCCTCGACTGGTGGAATGCTGCGGGGCAGCGGTCATCACCCTTCTCCTACTCAAGAACGAAGCCGATCGGGCCGCTCAATCGCTGACCTTGCGGGCCCTGCGGCCCGCCCCGGCCGGGGTGCAGCTGGGCGCTGTGGAGGCGACCCTGCAGGATGCGCTCGATGTCGTTGGGCGCCTTGTAGCCGTCACCCGGAGTTGCAAGCACAGGCTCATCGACCGGACGCACCAGGTAGGGCGTCACGATGATCACGAGCTCGCTCTCGTCCCGTCGGAACGCCGTCGAGCGGAACAGGGTGCCGAGTACCGGCAGGTCGCCCAGCCCGGGCGTCTTGGAGATCGAGTTCTGCACGTCGCTGGACAGCAGGCCACCGATCGCAAAGCTCTGACCGCTACCCAGCTCGACCGTGGTCTCTGCACGCCGGGTCTTGAGGGCCGGAATGGTCAGGCCGTTGACCTCGATCGCCCCGTCTTCGGACAGCTCGCTGACCTCGGGCCGAACCCTCATGCTGATGCGGCCGTCGGACAAGACAGTCGGCGTGAATGCCAGCTGAATGCCGAATTCCTTGAACTCGATCTCGATCGTCGTTTTGGTCGGTCGCCATCGGGATCGGGAACTCGCCACCGGCCAGGAAGCTCGCGGTCTCGCCCGAGAGCGCGGTCAAATTCGGCTCCGCCAGCATGTTGACCAGCCCCTCCTGCGCGAGGGCGTCGATCGCTGTGTTGACCGCGTTGTCGCCCGGGGTGAAGCTGCCGAAGAACAGGTCGGGCGCGGTACCATTGGCTTGAGGTGGCCCTCGGAAGACGGTCCCGGCCGCGCCGAATGCCGGTCGACCCGTGGCGAAGCCGAACAACAGATCGCCGGTCTCAAACACCGACTCCCAGTTGATACCAAACTGCTTGATGACCTCGCGCGATACCTCGGCCACGCGAACCCGGAGGTGCACCTGGGTCGAAGCCGCGACCTTGACGCGGTACAGCAGCGTCTCCTCCTCACCCAGGAAGCGCTCGCCCAGCTCACGGAGCTCCTGCGCCTGGACCGGTGTATCGACGGTCCCTTCGAGCACGATGCTGCCGTCGACCGAGCTTGTTCGTACGCGGTTGCCAGGCGCGAGCTGGTCGATCGCCTCGCGCAGACCGGTCAGATTGTGCTCGACCAAGACCATGGTGCGCAGCAGCACCTGATCGTTCTCGTCGACCGCATACAGGCTGGTCGATCCGGCCTTCCTGCCGAACAGATACACGATGCTGGCTGACTGAGCCTGGACATCGGCGATCTCGGGGTCGGCGACGAACACGGTTGCCGCGGGGCGTGGTAGGCGAATCACTTGGCCCTTACGCACCTCGACGCGCAAGGTGCCGTCGGTGCCGAGTGCTTCGACGGTGTCCTGGCCGTGGGCAGGCGTAGCGAGCAGCCCGACCAACAAGGTCAGGCAGATGCCCAGGACATGCCGGCTGGAGCTGCGCAGAGACAGGTTCGGGCGCCAGTGAAGAAGTGAAGTCGACAGTCATCAGTTGGCTCCCTGCTGCTGCAGCTGAACGTCCTGGGCTTTGCTACCCCGCAGCACGAGCAGGCGGGAGGTCAGGCGGTGGTCGCTGCGCAGCACGCGTGAGACATCCAGATCCCAAGTGTAGGGCTGTTCCTCTTCGGACGGCTCGGATTCGGCAGTCTCTTTGGCCAGGCTGCGCAGGCTCAACGAGAGTTTGCCGAGCTCGGTGAGCAGCGCGATCTTCTCGGCGACGCGCGGCTCCACCTCGAACGTGGCGGTCTTCGCTTTCTCGTAGTTCTTGCCCTCGTCCGGCTCGTCGCTGGTCGCCGTGCCCATGGCGATGATGCGAATGTCCTGCAGTACGGTCTCGCTGACTCGGCGTGTGGTCCCGCCATCGGCCCCCTGCAGCGTCTGGGTCAGAATCAGATCGACCCGGTCACCCGGAAAGATCAGTCCCGCGTTGCTGGAGGTCGCATTGATCGGCAGCGAGACCGCTCGCATGCCGGGTGCCAGGACCGCCGCGAGAAAGCCCCGTTCGCCGGGCTTGACGACACTACCATCGGTGATCGGGAAGCCCTCCGCGAGGCCACGCCGCACCACCGCGCCGACCATCACGTCCTTGGAGCGGATACCCTTGAGGACGTACGTGTCCGGCACATCATCGGTCGGCCAGCGCTGCCAGCGCAGATGCTGTGGCTTGACGAAGGTTCCAGACGGCAAATTCGCGTCTGCGACCAGCACCTCGTAGATCTCTTCGTGTGCGGTCGGCGCGACCATGGTGACATTGTTTTGCTGGCCTTCAATCCAGCTGCGTGCGTACACGGCCGTCGCGCCGGCGACGACCACGGCAACAAGCAATACGATGATGCGACGCAGACCCATCGGGGTTTCCTCAGAGTTTTGTCAGTTGGGCGACCACAGCGAGCCCCCCCGCAGCGATCGCAATGCCGTAAGGGAGGGTGATCGGCTGTCGGTCGACTGACGTCGATGCGATGCCGTCACCGGTCCCGGAGGCGGCGTCCTCGGCGTGGCGCGCACGACCGACCGGCGCAAGCTTCCAGCCGAGTGCAGCCAGGTGGGCGTCGATCAAGCCTTGCCAGCGCTGATACCACAGGCCGACGAGCGCCAGGCCGCCACCGGCGAGGCTGGTGACCAGGGCGAACAGCGCAAGGTGATCCAGTCCCGCCCAGAGGGTCACGGCGGCGATCAGCTTGACGTCGCCGCCGCCGATCTTCTGCCGGGCGAACAGCACGAAGCCGAACAGGAACACCGCGGCGGCAACGGCCAGAGCGCCGAGCCAGACGATCGGCATGGGACTGACGAGCACGTAGAGCGGATACAGGGCAGCGACGCCGCCGGTCAGCCAGTTCGGGATGCGCCGCTCGCGAAAGTCGATCAGAGCGGCCAGCGCCAAGAGCGCCACAAGGCCTGCAAGCGGCAGCCAGATCAACACGTCGCGAAGCTCCACGGCGATGGGATGAGAGAGAATCTCAAGACAGTGCGCCGGCAAGCGCATCGCTCAGCAATTGCAAAGGGAAGCCCAACAGTGTTTCGCCAAGATGGATAATCGCCCCGATGATCGCGACGGCGACCAGCGCTGCGATCAAGCCGTACTCAATGGCGGTCGCACCGCTGGCCTCATGCCAAAAGTCGATGGCATGTTGCCCAATCCGGCAAACCGTCCGCATTGTGCGTTGGCATGGTGCTTTCACCGTCATCCCTCCCGGGCGGTGTGCGGGCGCTGGCGAGTCCGGCATCGGCGGCCTTCGCGACCGCCAATGCCATGACCCATCACGAAATGATCAAGGAGTGGCGCCGGCGAGGTTGCTGGCAACGCGCTGGAACGTAGCGTTCAGGTTGTTGCCGAGCAGCGTCAGCGCCGCGATGATCACAACCGAAACCAGCGCGGCAATCAGGCCATACTCGATCGCGGTGGTGCCGCTCTCGTCCCTCAGAAACTTACGGATGGTGCTCATGGAACGTTCCCCCATGAATATTGACGCGGTAAGTTGACTTTGGACTGTTTCGTTTAAGAAAGCTATAATGAACGATATTGAGATTTGTTTATCTCGTTCTGTTACAGTAAATGACAATTTACGACACAAACAATAGGCGATCTATAGTACGCCCCCTCAGTCCATGTTAAGGAAGATCGCCACCCCCTGCGACCGGCATTGGCCAGCCGCCTGCCGGCACGAGCGCCATGCTGAGCGCAAAGAAGACAACATCGCCTGCGATGCTGACCAAGCGCAGAGCAAGCGCAATCAGTGCGCTGGCGGGAGCGCCAAGCGTGCCTTCGAGCGCTGCGATCAGCACGGCCTCGCGCACGCCGATACCAGCCGA
Source organism: uncultured Alphaproteobacteria bacterium (assembly GCA_963731495.1). Taxonomy (GTDB): domain Bacteria; phylum Pseudomonadota; class Alphaproteobacteria; order Geminicoccales; family Geminicoccaceae; genus DASUGG01. The sequence goes on along the minus strand of CAVSVZ010000046.1, from coordinate 43,218 downwards.
CGAGCCCGGTGTGGCGAAGCCGGCGAGCCAGGCAAAAGCGATCGCCGAGACGCTGGTCGCGAGCTCGATCGGAGGCCAGCCGGCGATGCCGAGACTCAGCGCGAGCACCAGGAAGATCGCCGCGACGATGCAGAAGAATCCGACATAGAGGCAAGCGGCGCGCAGCAAGCGCGCAACGTCCTGCGAGTGGTCGCGGTCGGCCCCCCGCAACAGATCCCAGAGCTCAGGATGCCGGCGGCGAATCCATCGCCTCACGATCCATGCCAACACAAGCCCGCCGAGCGCCAAAACCCACAACAGACCGTGCTCGAGCCAATGCCATGCGATCGGCAGGCTCAGGCCGGCGGCGACCAGCACCAGCAACAGGGCCTCAAGCAGCGAAGCAAGCGCCAGGCGCGCCTGGCCGTGACCGAGCCTCCGGCCCATGACCTGACGACCGACCAGATGGAACACGTTGCCTGGCAGGTACTTGGCGATCTGGGTTCGACCATAGACCGCATGATGCCAGCGAAGCGACCCGGTCGGGCCGGTCGCTCCCAGCAACTGGTGCCAGGCGGTCGACAGCAGGAAGCCGGCTAAGCCGTACAGCACCGCACCGGCGACGATCGCGGCGACCAAAGGTCGTAGATGCGCGCTGGCCAGCTGCCATGGCGCATATTGCCAAAGCTCAAGCCCGACAAAGCCCAAGGAAGCGACGACCGCGGCCCAACCGATCAGGCGACCGCTTGCCACCGCCTTGCCGGCGGCTCTGATCATCGCGACGATCGGGTTCGGCAGAGCGCCATGGTCCAGGGCAACGGGGTGCGGACTTCGAGCACATCGAAATGCTGCCGCAGCAGTGCCGTGAAGTCGCGGCTCGACCAGTGCTGGAGATGGCCCGGCGTATTGCCGAGATCGCACCAGTACCTGCCGCGCACCACGTTCAGGATCCGCCAGAGCGGCTCTCTCGGCACGCTGACGATCAGATGCGGCCGGGCGAGTTGCTCCAGTACGTGCAGGGCCTGCATCGGATCGGGCAGATGTTCCATCACCTCGCAGCAGATGATCAGCGCCGCCGCGTCGCGCGCCGGATCGAGCCGATACAGGTCGGCGACCTGGAAAGCGATCCCGGTCATCTCGGCGCTGCGCCGGCGGGCCTCCGCAATCGTGGCCGGCGACAGGTCGCTGCCGCGCACGCGATAGCCGTCGGCGGCCATCTGCCTGGCGAGAAAACCCTCGCCACAGCCGACCTCATGCACGTCACGGGCGCCGGTTCGCTCGACCAGCTGGCGCAGGGTCGCCATGAAGTTCGCCACGAGCAGTCGGGCCAACGGATTGCGCGTCGTGTATTTCGGATAGACGTTGCCCGCCACCACGTCCTCGGGCTGTGCCGACACCACGGCCATCCTTCGCTCCGATCGTTGTCCGGCTCGTAGAGCCTATGCCGCCGATACCTTCCGGCGACGCCTGTGTTGAGGTTGAGCCGGCTCGCCCTGCACACCCGCCTGCTGATGAGCCAGCACCTTCTCGAGCAGCCGCCGGTTGACCGCGATCAGATCGGCAACGATCCCGATCAGGCCGATCAGCAACCCCATGCCGGTCAGGAGCGCGCTCAAGATCACGGATTGGATGTGGCCGGAACCGTGCCCGATGGTCACCAGATAGAGATAGCGAAAGCCCACACAGAGACCGGCCAGCAGCGCGACACCGCCAATGCCGACAAAGAAGCGCAGGGGCCGGTAGGTCGCATAGCTGCGCACGATCGTGACGCCCGATCGAAGCACGTAGTCGGGCAGGTTCTTGACCAGCCGCGAGGGGCGAAGATCCGGGTTGGTGCGAATCGGCACCGACGTCACCGCCATGTGCTGCGTGCCGGCGGCGATGATGGTCTCGAGCGTATAGCTGTACTCGCCGTGCACATGCAGGCTCTGCGCCGCTTTGCGCGAGAACGCGCGAAAGCCGCTCGGCGCGTCCACCACCTTGGTGGCCGACGCCATGCGCACCACCAGGCTGCCGACCAGCTGCAGGGCCTTCTTGGTCTGCGAGAAGTGTGGCGTCTCCATGATCGGCCGCGCGCCGATCACCAGATCGGCCTCGCCTGCCAGGATCGGTCGCGTGAGCCGGGGGATGTCCTCGGCGCAGTATTGATTGTCAGCGTCGGTGTTGACGATCACGTCGGCACCGGCCCGCACCGCCGCCTCGAGCCCGGCGGCAAAGGCCCGCGCAAGTCCCTGATTGTGCTCCAGACGCACGATGTGGTCGACGCCGTTGGCCAGGGCCACCGCGACCGTGTCGTCGCTGCAGCCGTCGTCGATCACCATCCATTCGACCCGCGCAAAACCCTCCACGGCACGCGGCAGGGCCGCCAGCGTTAGGCCCAGGGTCTCGGCCTCGTTGAAGCACGGGATCTGGATGATCAGGGTCTTGCCGGACGACATCGATCAGGGCCGCCCCGCCACCCCGTTCGGGTCATGTGCCAGCGTATCCGGACGCAGGGTGTAGAGCTGCATGACGTCTTGCAGATCCTCGGAAAGCGCGACCGGGTGCAGCCATGGCGGCGGCGCACCGTCGAGCAGCTGCTGGTACAGGGTCGCCTCGCCCTCATGACCCTCGAGAAAGTGGCTGCGCTCGACGATGCTCGGACACAGTAGGATCCAGTCGACGCCGTGGCGGGCGAGTTCGGCCCTGGCCGCCTGCGGATCGCTCGCGGTCAGCGCCCGGTAGCTTGCGGCGAAGCCCGGCTGGGGCCGGTGATTGGGGATCGAGAGGACGCTATGCCGGGTCCGGTACAACAGCTCCGGGCCATAGTCGGCCAGCGCCAGGATGGTCCCGGCAGGCTCCATCCGGTCGAGCAAGGGGCTCACGCGGGCGATCGGGCACGCCTCGGTCGCGGTCACGATCTCCTGGTGCGGCACCAGCTGCGCCAGGCCGATCGGCCAGAACAGCGCCGTGACGATCGCCAGCGGCCTGGCCAGCTGCAGCCGGCTTGGCGGCAGATGCTCGGCGAGCCGCAGCAGCAGCCAGGCAACGAACGCGGCATAGGGCGGCACCAGCAGCATCTGCGCGTAGCTCGACCAGCGCACCTGATAGGCGGCGAGCGGCAGGAACACCGCGAGCGCCATGGCAAGGCAGGCCCAGATCCGATGCCCCGGCAGGTTGCGGCGGCGCAGCAGCACCACCAGGAAGGGCACCGCCACGAACGCGATGCCGATGATCTGGATGACCCGGTTGGCGATCTCGCCCAGATGCCCCGCGGCCAGATCCTCGATCGACACCAGGGGCTGAACCTCGACGATCCGCTGGAGGCGGAGCTCGGCGTAGAGCGGATCGACCTTGCCGAGCGGCCCGCGCGCCAGGTCCGGGAACAGGATCAGCATGGCCAGGGCGATGCTGCCGATCGATGCGCCCGCGAACACGATCCGGCCGGCGATGCCCGCCGAGCGCGGCTTGGGCGGATCAGGCCGGGCAAACGGCCGGCGGGCAATAGATCAGGAGACGCGCGATGCGCCTGCTCCAGACCTCCTCCGAGCGGTCGACCCGGGCCGCCACCAGCCAGAACAGGGTGATCAGCGAAAACAGGATCACATGCGAGATCGACAGCCGATCGTTCTCGACCGCGAACAGGTCCATCGGCCCGCGCTCGATCACCAGCGCCACCGCCAGAGCGACCGTGAGCGACACCAGATAGTCGCGGTTCTGGCGGGCAAGGCCGCCATCGCCCAGCAGCCAGTAGAGGCCCAGGATCGCCATGCTGCAGCCGACGAAGGTCAGCAATTCGGGGCTGATCCACAGACTGAGCGCAGCGACCGCACCGGCCAGCCTGGCCGAAGACCGGTCCAGCGGGTCGATCAGCAGCCGGAAGGTCAGCCCCAGCAGGGTCACGAACAGGAGCAGCAACAGGCTGTGGTGGTCCGGCCGCCCGACGCTCGAATAGGCCAAGATGGTCGGCTGCATCAGCAACGCCAGGCAGGCGAACAGGCGGGAATCGCGATCCAGCACCGGCTCGATCGCCCAGGCCAGGGCGATCACGCTCAGCGCCAGGCAGAACGGGCTGAAGAGCACGCCCCACAGATGCAGCCCCTGCCGGAACCCCAAGAAGGGCTCAAGCAGCCAGGCCCCGGCCAACAGCAGGGCATCGAGCGGCCTGGTCCAATGCTGCACGTGGCCGACGGGCGGATCGATCCGCCAGAAGCGCGAATTGAACCAGGAGCCGCCGTCATGCAGCGCCAGCACCCGGTTGAGACGCATGTAGCCGTCGGGATCGACCAGGATGCCGTCAAGCACCGGGATGACGCCGGTCGTGACCAGCAGCACCTGCCCGAGCACCAGGCAGCCGAGCGGCAGCAGGATCAGCCAACCAAACGGCGTTCGGTCCGGCACCGGACCACTGAGCATGGCCGACTGCGCAAGCATGAGGTCCATTCAGGGCGATCTGTCCTGCGCCGACCATGTGCTTGCGCGGTAAAGATTGCCCTAAGCTTGAGGATCACGGCGGGTCACGGGCGCTCGCGCCGGCGGACTGCCGCCCACATTGCTGCAATGCAAGAAAGGCATGGTGAGCCGGGCACCGATGACCTATATACGGCAACGACACGCCGGGGCGTATGACGGGCCCGGGTAGACCCGGGAGCGGAGCCGACGCAGCCTCGCCATCGGGAAATGTTCATTTTGGGGAGATGCCATGTCTGAGATCGTTGTCGCGAGCGCAGCCCGCACACCCATCGGCAGCTTCAACGGCGCCTTTGCCAGCGTGCCGGCGCATTATCTCGGCGAGGTCGCGATCCGGGCGGCGCTCGAGCGCTCCGGGGTCGCAGCCGCGGAGGTCTCCGAGGTGGTGATGGGCCAGATCCTGACCGCCGGCCAGGGCCAGAACCCCGCCCGCCAGGCCTCGGTCAATGCCGACATCCCGGTCGAGGTGCCGGCATGGGGCGTCAATCAGCTGTGCGGCTCGGGCCTGCGCGCCGTAGCACTCGGCTATCAGGCGATCAGGCAGGGCGACAGCACGATCGTGATCGCCGGTGGCCAGGAGAGCATGAGCCAGGCGCCGCACGCCGCCTATCTGCGCGCCGGCCAGAAGATGGGCGACCTCAAAATGGTCGACACCATGATCAAGGACGGCCTGTGGGACGCGTTCCACGGCTACCACATGGGCCAGACCGCCGAGAACGTCGCGGAAAAATACCAGATCACCCGCGAGCACCAGGACGCGTTCGCCGTGGCCTCGCAGAACAAGGCGGAGGCGGCGATCACGGGCGGCCGCTTCAAGGACGAGATCGTGCCGGTGACGATCAAGGGCCGCAAGGGCGACACGGTGGTCGACACCGACGAGTTCCCGCGCTTTGGCGCCACCTTGGATTCGGTCGCCAAGCTGCGCCCCGCGTTCGCCAAGGACGGCTCGGTGACCGCCGGCAACGCCTCGGGCATCAACGATGGTGCCGCCGCCGTGGTGCTGATGACCGCCGAGGAGGCGCAGCGCCGCGGCCTCGAGCCGCTGGCGCGGATCGTGTCCTGGGCGCATGCCGGGGTCGATCCCTCGATCATGGGCACCGGGCCGATCCCGGCCTCGCGCAAGGCCCTGGAGCGGGCCGGCTGGACGCCCGACGATCTCGACCTGGTCGAGGCCAACGAGGCGTTCGCCGCCCAGGCCTGCGCGGTCAACAAGGACCTCGGCTGGGACACCGACAAGGTCAACGTCAATGGCGGCGCGATCGCGCTCGGCCACCCGATCGGCGCCTCCGGCACCCGGGTGTTCGTCACCCTGCTGCACGAGATGATCAAGCGCGACGCCAAGAAGGGCCTGGCCACGCTGTGCATCGGCGGCGGCATGGGCATCGCCATGTGCGTCGCCCGCGACTGATTTCCTTCCTCGTCCCAGCGTCACAGCAGCGAACGGGCCGCCCCGGCGGCCCGTTCTCTTTTGAAACCGTGCCCGGGCGCCGGCTCGCGCGCGAGCCGGTGGGACGGCCGCGTCGCACGTTGAGCTAGTGCAGCGAGCAATCAGAAGAGTCATCTAATTGCCGGCTTGCGCTGCACTATCTCATTGGAATCTAGTGCTCTCTGCGAGCAGACATGTAAATCATCTGTCTGCTCCAGATCACTAGGATCCGGCGGCTTTCGGGTTCGATCGGCGGTTCTGGTGAGCGAGTTGCGCGACCCGGCGCATGGTGGCGACTGGCAAATCGGACGCGCGCGCGCAGGTTGCTGGCGCGTGGAGAGACGCCGGAATAAGTCTAGCTGATGCTCGGATATCCCACGCAAGGTTGCCTCCGACCACTCAGCATCTCCAGTGCCTGCACCGCGCGAACGGATACGGTTCGAATGGTCTCTGCCATGCAACAAATGGGTACCATCTGTTGCATCCAGGTCACTTAGACGAAGCCAGGTCCCAACCAGCCCCGGTTTGGTTGAGAGCGGCGCACGCTGGCACCGGATCGGCGTGAGTCGCAAGCGCCGCTCGACGGTGTCGGATCGGACAAGATTTGCCGCGGCCCCAGGAGGTTGGTAAGTCCCCGCCTGAGGCGGTGGCTATCCTCGGCCGGTCCGGACGTGGCGATAGCCCATCCAGGGGCCTCATGCCTCCGTGGGAGACCACCATGACAATGTTGCTGGACTTGGCCAACATCATCTTTGTCTGCGCCTATTCTGTACGGGACGTTCTATGGTTGAGAATTCTGACGCTCATAGGGACGAGTTCCACGATACCTTACTACTATCTGCAGCCCGCACCACTCTTGGCGCCTATTTATTGGAATCTCGGTTTCATTGCCCTCAACGCATTCTGGATCGTTCGTCTCTTGTTGGAACGGCGACCGGTCAAGATGACCGAAGACGAGCAACGGCTCTACCGTCTCGCCTTCAGAGTTCTGACGCCGCGAGAGATGTTGGATCTGTTGAAGTTTGTCGACATGGGAGGACAAAGTGCCTGGCGATATTATGGAAAGTGAAAACGAAATCCAGGATCGGCTGAGTGTGATCGTAACGGGCCGGGCCGACGTCCGCCAGCACGACCGGACCGTCCACGAGCTTGGGGCAGGGCACTTTGCCGGGAAGATCGCTTATTTGACCGATGAGGCGCCATCGACCAGCGTGGTCGCTGTCGCGCCGACACGCCTGGTGTCGTGGCGCAAGCAGGATCTGAGAAAGTTCCTGAAGGACAAGACGGAGCTTGCCGCCGCCCTCAACCTGATCCTCGGCGTCGACCTGCGCGCCTCGTTGGAGGATGCTTGGCGCAGACAGGCAGACGGCGCGACGCCCCGCCCCTGAGCTGGCACTCGCATGTGCCGCGGTTGGCGCGACAACTGCCAGTCCGTACCTCAGTCGGCATTGGCGCCGGTGGCCGGCAGGCGGCCCAAGCGCCGGCCGATCGGCGGCGTGAAGACCGATAGCGGCCGGTGTATGGGCATCACGAGCCTCAGCCGCAGGACGGTCGTCGAGGGCAGCGACTTACGGGTGTCGCAAGAAAGGCGCAGCCCGGTCCGGGGTGCGCCTGGCTAGACCTCAATCTCAATCGACGCCCATGGCTGGAGTTCCGCTGCCGAGGGGGAAGGCACCAAGCCTTGCGTAACGCGACGGGAATCGGCGCCTCGTGACGAACCTAATACGCCTGGCGGAGGCCGAAGGGGTGCATGCGATCGAGGGCGCGGCCGATCAGCGAGCCGGCGTGGTCGCCATGACTCCACTCGGCGACGCCGGTCCTGAGCTCGATACCGATGCTCTGGCCGCCACCAATCGACAGCGGGGTCTCGGTGATGATCGTGGCGATGCGCTCGGCGATGCCGCGCGCCTCGCGCGCGCTGGCGCCGTTGATCACAATGCAGAACCGGTCGTCGCCGTAGCGGGCCGGCAGATCCTCGGCCCGTCCGGCCCGGCCGATCAGGGTGCCGAGCTGGGCGAGCACCAGGTCGCCGGCGGCATAGCCGTGGGCCTGGTTGATCCGGCCCATCTTGGCGACGCCGAAGCCCACCACCGAGAGTGGCAGGCTTGGGCCATGCTCGATCAGATGATCGACGTAGCCGTGCACGAAGCCGTGGCCATACAGCCGGGTCAGCCGGTCGCTGGTGGGGGGGATACTGCCGTCCTCGAGATCGCCGCGCAGGCGCCGCCGCAACCGCTGCTGGCGCACCCAGGCATTGACCCGCAGCCGCAAAATCTCGGGATGGAACGGCGTGAACAGCACGTCCGAGACGCCCCAGCGGAACGGCGTTGCGCGGTCGTCAAACGCTTCCGGACGGCCGATCATCAAGAGCGGCAGATCGAACAGCTGCGCGTCCGAGCGGATCGCCTCGCACAGCAGATGGGTCTCGTGATTGTCGCGCGCGGCGGTGATCACCGCGACATCCAGGTCCTCGCGGCGCAGGCGCTCGAGCGCGGCCTCCGCGGTCTCGGCATAAGCCGCGGTGGCGGCGCCGCCCAAGGCCGACATCACCTGCACCTGATCGCCGCCCGCGGGCCCGATCAGCAGGATGCCGATCCGATCGATCGCCGGCACGCCGGGCGCACCGTTGGCGGTCCGGACGCCGAACTCGGCCAGCACGCTCTCGCGCCGGCGCAGCTCGCGCTCCAGCATGGCGAGGCGGGCGAGCGCACGGACCCGGGCATACAGCTCGATATCCTCGATTGGCAGGGCAAAGATGTCGTCGGCGCCAAGCGCCAGGGCATAGGCGGCGACCGCGGCCGGATCGTCGGTGGTGGTGGCGACGGTCGGTAGATCGCGGGTCTCGGCGCTTGCCTTGATATGCGCGACCAGCCCCATGCTGTCCTGGGCGCCGGCATCGATCAGCACGAGATCGGTGCGCGTGGTGGCCAGGGCGTTCAGCACCTCGCCCGCGGTGCCACAGGAGGTGATGTGGCAACCCCAGCTTTGCAGGCGCGAGCAAACGGACTCGAGTGGCTGGCTCGAATGCTGGAGGACCGTGAGGTGGATTGATGCGAGCATGACACCGTGAGCGCTGTTTGCGCGACCCTAGGTGGCCATGCTTAAAAAAGCGTGACGCTGCGCCGATCGGGCATTGCGATCGAGCATCATCCATGTCGTTCCGAAAGGTGGGGACCCGGATCAAGTCCGGGCACGACAAACAAGGTCCGTCATGTCGCCGCCGGCGACAGGACCGTGCGCCGGCTTTTGAGAAAGGTCAGGCCCCGCCGCGATCGAAAGGCCGTTGGCTAGAGCGCTGCCTGCTCACACTGAACCGCCCCCACCCGGCCACTCACACGGCACCATGGCAATGTGTGGCCGGGCGGGGGCGGTTCAGTGTCCACCTAAGTGGGACAGGCTCTAGCCCTCGAACTCGAGGATGAACAAACCGCCATTGTAGTCGTTGGAATAGACCAGGCCCTGGGCGTCGACGAACACGTCGCAGGACTGGATCACGCGCTCGCGGTTCGGCCGGTGGTCGACCAGGCGCGCCGGCTGGGGCGGCACGAACGCGCCGACCTCCTCGGGCCGGTACTGGTCGCTGATGTCGAACACGCGCACCCCGGCGTTCTGGTAGGTGGCGAAGATCAGCTCGGAGCTGACGAAGCTGCCGGGCCGGTTCTCGTGGATGTTGTGCGGGCCGAAATGGCCGCCCTTGGCGACGTAGTCCGCCTCGGCGGGGGTCGGGAAGGTCGAGATGCTGATGGGATTGGACGGCTCGCGGATGTCGAACAGCCAGATCAGCTTGAGGCCGTCCTCCTGGTGGTCGAGCACCGCCTCGTCGAGCACCACCAGCAGATCGCGATCGGGCAGCGGCAGGCAGTTGTGGGTGCCGCCGCCGAACGGCGGGTGCCAGTTGCGGTGCGCGATCAGCTTCGGGGCGCTGCGGTCGGCGACGTCGATCATCACCAGGCCGGCATCGCGCCAAGCGCCATAGGCGGTATCGCCATGCACGATCGCATGATGCAGGCCGTAGCGGCGCTCGGGTGGCCAGTCCGGCTGCTCGCCCGCGGCGAGGTTCATGCCGGGCAGCCAGTAGCGGCCGGCCTCGCGCGGCCGGGTCGGATCCGCCATGTCGACCGTCATCAAGATGTAGTCGGTGAATCCGTCGAGCAGCGCCGAGACGTAGGCCCAGCGGCCACCGGTGTACCAGATCCGGTGCACACCGCCGCCTTCGATCGGCAGGAAGCCGATCTGGCGCGGATTGCCGGGGTTCGCGATGTCGTAGACCGACATGCCGGCGGTCCAGTCGCGTTCCTTTGGGCGCGCCTGCTCGGCGGTGCCGACGGTCTTGCCGAGCGAGCCCTTGTAATAGGCGTGCTCGTCGGCGAACTCGGCGGCCGCGAACATGTCCTTGGCGTTGATCACCAGCAGCAGGTCGTCGTGAGCCTGCAGGTGGATGTTCCAGGTGTTGGGCGGTGCTGGCAGATAGCTGACGGGCTTGGGCTGGCGCGGGTCGCGCACGTCGATCACGGAAAAGCCCTTGGAGAACATGTGGCCGGTGATCGCATGGCCGCGATGGACCATGAGCTGGACGCCGTCGGGGCGGCCGCCCTGATCGGTGTGGCCGATCAGGCGCATGTTGCGCGCGTGGTCGGGCGCGGGAAGATCGTGCGATGCCATGGGGAGGCTCCTCGCGATGGGAGGCACGGGAGGGGAGCGGGCTCCCCTCCCCGGACAAGGACGCTCGGGCTACTTCACGCCCCAGATCTGCAGATACGCGTCCTGATAGCCGTTCTCGGGATCGTAGATGTTGCGCGGGCCGCCGTCGTGCTCGATGTTGGACGGCACGAACAGATGGGCCGGCGCGACGTAGCCGCTCGGCTCCTCGCCGGCGAACGCGCGGTTCAGCTCGTCGACCACCTGCCAGCCGTGCAAGCGCAAGGGCTCGGCGACGGTGCCGACCTGGTACTGGCCGGTGCGAATCCGCTGGAAGGCGACCTCGCTGCCGTCGCCCGCCGAGACGTTGTGCGGCTGGCCGTCGCCGTCGATGCCGGCCGAGGCGAGCGAGGGCGCCATGAAGTCGAAATACAGGTCGTTGATGCCGAGCGCGTGGGTCCACTGATCGCCAAAGCGCTGCAAGAGCGCGGTGGTCAGCGGCGGCATGCGCGCGGTGACGTCGCTCAAAGGCGTGTCCTCGAGCGCCAGCACCTGGCAGCCGGGGCAGGCCTCGATCACCTCTTTCATCGCGTCGGACTTGGCGATCGCGATCTCGTAGACGGAATCGGTGAAGATCACCACGCCGGCCTTGCCGTCGGAATCGGCGATCGCATAGGAGGCCGCGGCGCGCGCGACCTCGAGCGGGTCGGTGGTGATGTTGGTGAAGATCGGCGGGGTTTCGTGCGGCCCGGGCGATGCCGTGGCGTGCCAGCCGACCACCACGATGCCCTCATCGGCTGCCGCCTGGATCGCGGCGGCCTGCTCGTTGGCGTCGATGGTGCCGAGCACGATGCCGTCGGGCTTGAGCGCGATCGCCTGGTTGAGCGCCTCGGAGCGGCCGGAGACCGACGCGCGGCCGTCGATCAGATGGAAGTCCCAGCCCAGCAGCTTGGCCGCCTCCTCGACGCCAAGGCCGACGCCGAGCGCGCCGCCATTGCGCTGGTCGGCCGAGGCATAGACGATGGTCTTGCCCGGCTGCGCGGCGGGGCCCGTGGTCGGGCCGTCCCAGGGCGGGTTGGGTGCGGTCACCTGCTCGACATAGGCTTTCGCGGCGGCGACCGGATCGTCCTGGGCGGCCGCCGGCAGCGCCGTCACGGCGAACGCCACGGCGCCGATCGCGAGCGCCGATGTGGTTGCTCTCAACATGAAAAAGCCTCCCTCTTTCTGGTTGGATGGGCTCATGACGAGGTTTCGGCTGCGCCGGCGGCCCGGTCCTCGGCGCGCCTGGCGATGCGGATGCTGCCGCGCTTGCGCTGGGCGTAGCCGGCAAGCCCGATCGCCAGGACCAGCGTGACGCCGTTGAACAGCGGCTCGACATAGAACACGGCGCCGAGCTGCTGAATGCCGGAGATGCCCACGGCCAGGATCGCGACCGCGATCACCGTGCCCCAGACATTGACCCGGCCGGGCTTGATCGTGGTCGAGCCGAGGAACGCGCCGACCAGGGCCGGCAACAGAAATTCCAGGCCGACGCTGGCCTGGCCGATGCGCAGCTTGGCGGCGAGCACCACGCCGGCGAGCGAGGCCAGGAAGCCCGACGCGACGAACGCGCCGATGACGTAGCGGCGGATCGGGATGCCGTTGAGGGCGGCTGCCCGCGGATTGGCGCCGATCGCGTACAGGCAGCGGCCGATCGGCAGGAACTCGGCCACGATCCAGATGATCACCGCGGCCGCCAGCACGTAGAAGGCGGCGATCGGGATGCCGAACAGCCGGTAGATGTAGAGGTCCGAGAAACCCTGGGGCAGGACGCCGATCACCTGCCGGCCCTCGGTGTACCAAAGGGCAATCGCGTAGATCACGGTGCCGGTGCCGAGCGTCGCGATGAAGGAATCGATCTGGGCGATCTCGACCAGCAGGCCGTTGACCAGGCCGAGCGTGCAGCCCATCAGCAGCACCAGCAGGACCGCGACCGGCCAGTCGAGGCCGAGCTGGGTCTGCAGCGCGATCGCCATGATGTGCCAGAGCACGATGCCGTAGCCGGCGGTGAGGTCGATCCGGCCGGCCATCATCGGGATCATCGCGGCCAGCGACAGCAGCGCGATCACCGACTTGTCGCCCAGGATCGAGCGCAGGTTCAGCATGGTCGGGAAGGTGCGCGGCAGCAGCAGCGAGAAGAAGATGATCAGCAGGACGGTCAGGATCGGCAGGCCGAACACCGGTAGCAGCCGCATCAGCCGCTGACGCGGCCGGCAGGCCGGCGAGCTCCAGGCGGGTCGGCTCGAGCGCGTTCGACTTCAGGGACTGCATCGGCCCGGCCCTCTCGCCCTCCGGCATGAGCGCCCTCGTTCCCGTGGCGTGAGGGATGCGCACGTGGATCAACCGCTCCATCGTGAGCTCGGCCCCCTGCAAGGTCGCCGATGATCCGGCCGTCGCGGAACACCAGGGCGCGATGGCAGATCGCCGCGACCTCCTCGAAATCGGTCGAGATGAGGATCACGGCGAGGCCGCGGCCGACCGCATCGGCCAGCAGGCGATAGATCTCCGCCTTGGCACCGACATCGACGCCGGCCGTCGGGTCCTCGAGCACCAGCACCTTGCCGCCGATCCGCATCCAGCGCGCCATCACGATCTTCTGCTGATTGCCGCCGGACAGGGTCTCGATCGGCGCCGCCGGATCGTTCGGCTGGAGGTCGACCGCGGGCGCCGAGCCGAAGGGTCTCCTCGGCCTCGTCGGCCGGCGCGCGCCAGGCGAACGGGCTGCGGCCGCTGGCGCAGCGGATTGAGGAACATGTTCTCGCGCACGCGACAGCCCGTTGGCGATCGAATCGGCGTTGCGGTCGCCCGCGACGAAGCAGATGCCGCGCGCGATCGCGCCATGCGGGCTGGTCAGATCGAGCGGCTGCGCCGGCAAGGCGCACCGTGCCGCGATCGATCGGCAGCAAGCCGAACAGCAGCCGGCCGACCGCCTCCTGGCCGGCGCCGCGCAGACCGGCGAGGCCGACGATCTCGCCAGCCTCGATCGCGAAATCCAACGGCCCGACGTCGCTCGGCGGCCACGCCCGCGAAGCGCAGCAGCGCCTCGCCTTCCTGCGGCGCGAAGGCCGGATGAACACGGCCTCGGGCGGCCGGCCGATGATCAGCTCGCATCGAGCTCCGCGGGTGAGGTGTCCGCGACCTTCTGGACGGCGACCAGGCGGCCGTCGCGCAACACCGCCAGCCGGTCGGCGATCGCGATAGACCTCGTCCAGGCGGTGCGAGACATAGATCATGCTGACGCCGCGGCTTTTCAGCGAGCGCAGCACCTCGAACAGGATCTCGACCTCGTCCTGGGGCAGGCTGGCGGTGGGCTCGTCGAGCACCAGCACCTCGGCCTCGGCGCCGAGCGCGCGCGCGATCGCGACCAGCGACTTTTCGGTGCGCGACAGGTCCTGCACCCGCTGCTCGGGTCGATGCCCTCGGCGACCAGGGCCAGCGATTCCCTGGCGCGGCGCTCGGCGCGCGCCAGTCGATCAGCCCGAAGCGCCGGGAAAGCCCTGGGCGATGCGCGATGTTCTCGGCGACCGTCATCCATTCGATCAGGCCGAGGTCCTGATGGATGAAGGCGATCGACGTGCCCTGTGCCCGGTCGTAGGGCTGGCCGTTGCGAGCGGATGTGGCCGGCGTCGGGCGCGTAGACGCCTGCCAGCATCTTGATCAGCGTGGACTTGCCGGCACCGTTCTCGCCGAGCAGCGCCAGGATCTCGCCGGGGAACAGATCGAGGTCGATCCGGTCGACGGCGAGCGTGCCGCCGAACCGCTTGGTCATGCCGTGAAACGACAGAATCGCTTGACTGTTTGAGGCGCCCGGCTTTGTGCCGTTGCGTGCGCCATCCCCGAGCCTCTCCGTGGCCCCCAAAGGGGCTATCGCCGTCCCTTGTATGCCAGCGTGTCACCGTTCGCCGGGCGCGGCAACTGGTTTCTACAGGCGTGCAGACTGTGCTTGGAACCGGCCGGACACAGGAAGCAGCGGCGCCCGGAACCGAAATAAATCGTTGTCAGCACTGGCAAAACGGCGCTGAGCCCGGCCTTCCGGGATTGGCCCGCGCCGTGACGTTTACGGGATCGGCCGCGCGACGCCGGGCCGGCCCTGCGGGCATTCCAGCGATGCGCGATCCCAGCCTCCGGCGTTCGCTGCAGCCTCGTAGGTGCTCTGCAGGAATTCGAGCAGCGTCTGTCCGGCGCGTCGGCGTTGCGGACGGCATCGTAGGGCAGGAGGAACTCACCGAGCGTCTCGTGGAGGAACGCTGCTTCGGGCTGGACCGGCGCCGATGCGAAGCCGTCGGGTGCCGGATAGGCATAGGAATAGAAAGCCGGATAGTCGATCGCGCCGCCGCCCGGCCAGAAGCCCGCGCTACTCACTTCATGGGAATAGGCTTCGCGGGTCACGGAATCCGGCAGATTGGGGATGCCGCCGGGGTGCGTCGGCGCCGTGCGGCCCGAAAAGCGCGTGACCGCGTGGTCGAAGCTGCCCCAGAAGAAATGAGCCGGGCTGACCTTGCCGAGAAAGCCCGTGCGGAACTGCTTGAAGACCCGATCCACCTGGAGAAGCACCCGCCAGAAGCGTTGCGCATACTCCGCGTCGTACGCGGCGTGCGTGCGGTCCTCGCGGAACGGGATCGCGTCGACGACCTCGTTCGGGCGGCCGTGGATCCGCACGCGGATGTCCAGCTCGCCCAGCGCTGCCATGAGCTGATCGTGGAAGTCGGCGACCGACTTCGGCGCGAGCGGCAGGCGCCTCAGCCCGCCCTCGCTGGTCGAGACGAGGAGCACGTGATCGATGAAGTCGAAATCGATCTGAAAGGCGCGTCCGTCGTACGGGACAGGCGAGGTGGTGAGGCCGCGCGGCGTCACATAGAGCGTGACGTGCCAGGAGTGGTTGGCCCACGGTGTGAGGGCCAGCCGGACCTTGCCGACGATCTGTATCCACAGGTGCAGCGTCGTGCAGGTGTCCTTCCAGGCGTCATACGGCAAGTCCGGCCATTGCCCGGTTTGCGAGCTGTGTGACATCGGTGGGCTCCCTCCTTGGCAGGCGTCCGCAATTCTGCGCCCTCGCGCGTGCCGACGCCAGCTTCTAAGGAGCCTGGACCGTCTCGTTTGCGTTGTCCACGACGCGCCCGGCACCCCACAACACGGCCACGCCGATGATGGCGGACAGGATCGAGGCGGCGAACACGGCGATCTTGGCGGCCGCGAAATCGGTGGCCACCGGGAACGCCTGGCCGGCGATGAACAGCGACATGGTGAAGCCGATGCCGGCCAGGGCGCCGGCGCCCGCCAGCTGGCGCCACGAGTAGGCGTCCGGCTTGACAGCAACCCCCAGCACGGCCGCCAGCGCGGAAGCCGAGATCAGGCCGAGCGGCTTGCCGATGGCCAGGCCCGCGATGATCGCCAGCATCAGCTGCTGATGACCGCCGATCACGTCCATGGCGATGACGACGCCGGCATTGGCCAGGGCGAACAGCGGCAGGACCAGATAGCTCGAGCGCGCGCCGGCGTGGCGCAGCAGCCGGTCGGCAGGGGATTCCAGCCGGTCGTGGATCGCGTCGAGCGCGCGCATGGCCGGCAGCGAGGGCCCGTGCCGCAGCACGTCGCCGCCCCGGTGCGCCTCGGCGGCGATGACGGTGCTGGCCTGGGTCGCGAGCGCTTTCAGGTTGGCAGGCGGCCGGGTCGGGATGGCGAGCGCAAGGATCACGCCGGCCAGGGTCGCATGCAGGCCGCCGGCATGAACGCAGGCCCAGAGCGCGATGCCGAGCAGCATGTAGGGCGTCACGCGGTAGACATGCGCATGGTTGAGCAGGGCCAGCGCGCCGGTGATCACCGCCGCGGCGGCGAGATATCCGAGGTGCAGCTCGCCCGAATAGAACACGGCGACCACCACGATCGCGCCGATGTCGTCGACGATCGCGGCGGCGGTCAGGAAGATGCGCAGCTCGACCGGCACGCGCGCGCCCATCATCACGATCAGGGCGACCGCGAACGCGGTGTCGGTCGCCATCGGCACGCCCCAGCCCTGCGCCCATGGTCCTTGCGGGATGATCAGCAGATACAGGGCCGCGGGTGCGACCATGCCGCCGATCGCGCCCGCGATGGGCAGTGCTGCGGAGCGCCAGCTGGCCAGGTGGCCGACCGTGAACTCGCGCTTGATCTCCAGCCCCACCACCAGGAAGAAGACCGTCAGCAGGCCGTCATTGACCCAGTGCTGCAGCGACAGGTGAAACCCGGCAGCGCCGAGGGTGAAGCCGAGCTCCTGCTGCCACAGCGCCGGCGAAGGCCGGCCCGAGCGGTGAGTTGGTCAAGGCCACCGCAAGCAGCGTCGCCACCAGCAGCAGGACGCCGGCCGAAGGGCCCCAGCTTGCAAAATCGAGGGCAGCCGAGCGCACGCGATGGCCGAGCGTGCCGAGCATCGCATCGGACAGCGAGCTCTCGTCCCAGGGGCCGTCGTAGCGCCGCCCGTTGATGAAGAAGGTCGGCGTGATCATCACGCCGCTGGCGTGGGCGCTTCGCTCGTCGGCATCGACCCGTGCCTTGGCGCGAAGGGCGATGTGCTCGGCTTGCTCGGCATCGTCGCACACCAAGTCCAGCTCGCTCGCAACGGCGGACAGATCGTCCTCGACCAACGTCTCCGAACGGGTCATCAGCTCGACATGGGCATGCCAGAAGCGGTCCGGACCGTCGGCGCGCTCGGCCAGCTCGGCGGCGCGCCGGGCGATGTCGCTGCCGGTCAGCGGGCGATGGCGGAACACGTAGCGGAGACGCTCGCCGAAACGGTCGCGCACGCCGGCGATCTGATCGTTGGCCGCACGGCAATACGGACAGGCATAGCTGCCGTACTCGACCAGCGTGAACTGGGCGTCGCCCGGGCCGAGGACGTGGTCGTACGCGCCGTCTACCGGTCGAGCGAGCCGGTTGGGCAACCTTGCTGCGGACATGCCACGCTCCGTGTCTCGTTCCGTTGGGCCCGTCCGGGCACACGCGAGATGCGCTCGCGCTCCTTCTTACGCGCGCCTTTGGCGGCAGGAGAAGATGTGGGCGGGGGCGAAGGCTCCCCGCGCTTCGATTCGCGCTCGCGATGTCTCGGGATCAGCCCATCATGCGGGCGTTGAGATCGAGCATGATCCACAAGGTGCCGCCGACCATGATGAAGATCAGAAGGGCGGCGAAGGCCAATGCCAGGAGGTTGTCGCGCGGCGTCTCCTTCAGGTCGATATGCAGGAAGAAGCGCAGGTGCACCACGACCTGAATGACGGCGAGGATCGCGATCACCACCAAGGTGGTAAACGGCGGCAGCAGGTTCGCCACCACCAGCCCGAACGGCACCCCGGTCAGCACCAGGGCCAGCACGAAACCCTTCAGGTAGGGCTGCTGCAGGTTTTCCGCGCGGTCGGTGGTCGCCATCACAGAACCCCCGGCAGATAGACGATCGAGAAGATCCCGATCCAGACGATGTCCAGGAAATGCCAGAACAGGCCGAGCCGGAACAGGCGCGAGACCACCGGCTCGGTCAGCCCCTTGGCCAGCACCTGGATCGACAGGATCACGATCCAGATCAGGCCATTGCTGACATGCAGGCCGTGGGTCCCGACCAGGGTGAAGAACGCGGACAGAAAGCCGCTGCGCTGCGGGCCGGCGCCTTGCACGTACATGCCAGTGAACTCGCTGATCTCCAGCGCGACGAAGCCCGCGCCGAGCACGAAGGTCACGGCCAGCCAGGTCAAGGCCACGCGCTGGTTGCGAAGGCGCACCGCCACCGTGGCGAAGCCGAAGGTGATGCTGCTGACCAGCAGCAGCATGGTCTCGCCGAAGGTGCGGCCGAGATTGAACAGCTCCTTGCCGGTCGGCCCGCCGGCATGGTTCGGCGCCATCACCACATAGGTCGCGAACAGCAGCGCGAAGATGATGGCGTC
Organism: uncultured Alphaproteobacteria bacterium; assembly: GCA_963731495.1. GTDB lineage: Bacteria > Pseudomonadota > Alphaproteobacteria > Geminicoccales > Geminicoccaceae > DASUGG01. Next base: position 24,780 of record CAVSVZ010000046.1, on the reverse strand, counting down.
GCTCATCAGGTAGAGCCAGAAGCCGAGCGCCTTCTCCTCGTAGACGTCGACCTCCGGGGCGCGGAACTCGACGGCGTCACTGATCGCGTTCGGGGCGCTGGTCATGTCAAGCCTCGCGCCAAGACCGCGTCACGGACCGGGGTGTGCTCGTCGACATGGATGGGCGCAGCCGCCAGGGTGGCGCGGCGCTGGTCCTCGATCGCCTGCACCTCGGCCGCGGACAGCACGAACTCGGTATCATCGTCGGACGCGCGGATCACGACCGCGATCAGGATGCCGAGGGCGGATGCGATCGCCAGCCACCAGATGTACCAGATCATGGCAAAGCCGAGCACGAAGGCGAGGCCGCCGATGATCACGCCGATGCCGGTGTTGCGCGGCATCTCGATGTCGACGTAGTGCGCAGGCCGCCGATAGGCGACGCCCCGCCGCTTCATCTCGTGGAAGGCGTCGGACTCGCGCACGTCGGGCACCACCGCGAAGTTGTACGGCGCCGGCGGCGACGAGGTCAGCCATTCAAGCGTGCGGCCGTCCCAGGGATCGCCGGTCAGATCCAGCCTTTCGTTGCGATGCCGGATGCTGACCGCGAGCTGGGCGATCAGGCAGGCGATGCCGAGCGCGATCAGGACCACGCCGAACGCCGCGACGATCAGATAAGGCTGCCACTCGGCGACGTCGTAGTGCTGCATGCGCCGGGGCATGCCCATGAAGCCGAGCGCGTAGAGCGGCATGAAGGCGAGCCAGAAGCCGACCAGCCAGAACCAGAAGGCGCGGATGCCCCAGCGCTCGTCGAGGGTGAAGCCGAAGGCCTTGGGGAACCAGTACATGTAGCCGGCGAAATAGCCGAACAGGGCGCCCGGGATCAGCATGTTGTGGAAGTGGGCGATCAGGAAGGTGGTGTTGTGCATCAGGTAGTCGACCGGCGGCACCGCGAGCAGCACGCCGGTCATGCCGCCGATCACGAAGGTCACGATGAAGCCCACGGTAAAGTACATCGGCGCCGTCATCCGCAGGCGGCCGTGATACATGGTCAGCAGCCAGTCAAAAATCTTCACGCCGGTCGGCACCGCGATGATCATCGTGGTGATGCCGAAGAACGCGTTGACGTCGGCGCTCGAGCCCATCGTGAAGAAGTGGTGCAGCCAGACCGCAGAACGACAGGATCGCGATCGCGGCGGTGGCATAGACCAGCGAGGTATAGCCGAACAGGCGCTTGCGCGAGAAGGTCGCGACGACTTCCGAATACACGCCGAATGCCGGCAGGATCAGGATGTAGACCTCCGGATGGCCCCAGATCCAGAGCAGGTTGATGTAGTTCATCATGTTGCCGCCGGCATCATTGGTGAAGAAATGCATGCCGAACGTGCGGTCGAGGGCGAGCAGCGCCGCCGCTACCGTGAGTGCCGGGAAGGCGAACACCATCAAAAGGCTGGTGCAGAGCGAGGTCCAGGTGAACAGCGGCATGCGCATGAGCGTCATGCCGGGCGCGCGCCGCTTGAGGATGGTGGTGACGAAATTGATGCCGGTCAGCGTCGAGCCGACACCGGCGATCAAGAGCGCCCAGATCCAGTAGTCGGTGCCGACGTCGGGGCTGTACGCGATGCCGGAATAGGGCGGGTAGCCGGTCCAGCCGGCGGTGGAGAACTTGCCGATCACCAGCGAGATCAGCACCAGCGACGCGCCCGCGGTGGTGAACCACAGGCTGACCGAGTTCATGAACGGGAAGGCGACGTCGCGCGCGCCGATCTGCTGCGGCATGACGATGTTCATCAGGCCGGATAAGAACGGCATCGCCACGAAGAAGATCATGATCGTGCCGTGCGAGCTGAACACCTGATCGAAGTGATCGGCCGGCAGATAGCCCCCGGAGTTGTACGCGATCGCCTGCTGGGCGCGCATCATGATGGCATCGGCGAAGCCGCGCAGCAGCATCACGAGGGCGAGCGCGATGTACATGATGCCGATGCGCTTGTGATCGACGCTGGTCAGCCACTCGCGCCAGACGTAGGGCAGGCCGATCCACAGGATCAGCGCGGCCACGACCAGGCCGCCGAGCACCGTGACCGCGGCGCCGCTCGCGGCGATCATGCTGTAGAAGGGCAGCGCGTCGATGGTGAGCTTTCCGAACACGTCCGTCCTCCGGGCTACTCGGCGCTCGCGGCCTGGGCTTCGCCGCCAGCAGGGGCGCCGCCAGCAGGGGCGCTGCCGGCAGCTGGGCCGCCATCCTGCTGGTCGGTATGCGGCCCGTATTTGGCGATGATGCGGGCGAACAGATCCGGCTCGAAACCGGCGTAGTAGGTGACCGGATGGAGCTGGCTCGGCTTGGCGAGCTCCTCGTAGGCGGCGGCATCGAGCCGGTCCTGCGACTGCCTGGCCTTGGCGACCCAGGCGTCGAAGTCGTCGTTCGACATGGCACGGGCGTCGAAGAACTGGTTGGCGAAGCCGAGGCCGCTGTATTGCATGTTGCGGCCCCGGAAGGTGCCGGGCGCATCGGCCAGCAGGTGGAGCCGGCTCTCCATGCCGGCCATGGCATAGATCTGGCTGCCCAGCGCCGGGATCAGGAACGAGTTCATCACGGTGTCAGAGGTGATCTTGAGGCTGAGCGGCCGCCCGCTCGGAAACACCAGCTCGTTGACCACGGCGATGTCCTGCTCGGGGTAGAGGAACAGCCACTTCCAGTCCTGGGCCACGACCTGGACCTCGAGCGGTTGCTTGTCGGGGTCGATCGGGCGATAGGGATCGAGCTTGTGGGTGTACTCCCACACCATGGTGCCGATGATGACGACGATCACGGCCGGCACCAGCCAGACCAGCGAATCCATCCAGACCGAATAGCCCCAGTCGGGCTGGTAGACGTCGTGCTTGCTGACCGGCCGGTAGAACCACACGAAGATCGCGGCCATGATGAAGACCGGGATCACCACGATCAGCATCAGGCCGAACGCGTCGAACAAGAGGTCGCGCTGGGTCAGCGTGATCGGGCCTTTGGGGTCGAGCACCGGGGACTGGGCCAGGCCGCAGCCCGAGAGCAGCAACGTCAGGGCGAGACCGAAGCCACGGCCAAGCAATCCGCAGGTCTGGGCGGCTCGACAGGATCGAACGGCGTCGGGGTGCGCCCCATGCGTCCCGGTGGCGCGCACCGGCGGCGGGGCGGCTTGGGCGTCAAGCGGATCTTGTGAGCCTTGCCAGGCGGTCGGATGCGCCACGCGCCGTATGCTCCGCGTGCTGCCAACAATCGCCGGTAAGGTGTCGGCAAATGTCCCGCAGAGTCAACCGTCATGCGCGCTGCAGCGCTCACTTGCTCGCCACGGTTGACCAGTGACGACTCGGGTTGAACGCGCGCACACCGATCTGTGATGCGTGAACAGCGGCCGTTGGCGGGCGCAGGGGATCGCGGCTCTCGATCGGGCGGCGTTTTGCGTTACCCTGTGAGCGAAGCTCGATCGACAGCAGCCGAGGGGGGATCGTGCGCAACCAAGTGGATGTGAGCCGACGCGCTTTCCTGGGGTCGCTGGCAGCGCTGGCGGCGGTGGGCGGGCGCAGCGTGCGCGCCGCCGATCCGGGCCCGGTGCTCACCAAAAAGATCCCCGCGAGCGGCGAGGAGGTGCCGGCGATCGGCATGGGCTCGTGGATCACTTTCAATGTCGGCGACGACCCGAAGCTGCGCCAAGCGCGGGTCCAGGTGCTCCGGGAATTCTTCGATCGGGGCGGCACCGTGATCGATTCCTCGCCGATGTACGGCACCTCGGAGGAGGTGATCGGCCATTGCCTGGCGCAGATCCAGCCGAGCCGGGTGTTCGCCGCGACCAAAGTATGGACGCCCCTGCAGATGTTCGGGCCTGGCCAGATGGAGGAATCGCGCGGCTATTGGGGCGTCGAGCAGTTCGACCTGATGCAGGTCCACAATCTGTTGAACTGGGAGGGCCACCTCGAGACCCTGCGCGAGCACAAGGCCGCGGGCCGGATCCGCCACATCGGCATGACCACCTCGCACGGCCGGCGGCATGAGACGCTCGAGCAGATCATGGCCGGGCAGCCACTCGATGCCGTGCAGCTCACTTACAACATCCTCGATCGCGAGGCCGAGCAACGCCTCCTGCCACTCGCCGCCGAGCGGGGCCTTGCGGTGATCGCCAACCGGCCGTTTCGCCGCAAGCAGCTCTTCGATCTGTTCGAGCAGCACCCGCTCCCGCAATGGGCGGCCGAGATCGACTGCGCGAACTGGGCGCAGTTCTTTCTGAAGTTCATCATCTCGCACCCGGCAGTCACCTGCGCGATCCCGGCAACCTCGAGGGTCGACCACATGCAGGAGAACATGGGCGCGCTGTACGGCCGGCTGCCGGATGCGACGATGCGCACGCGAATGATCCGCTACGTCGAAAGCCTCTGAGCGACCCGCCGGATCGATGCTGCCCTATACCGCCGAGATCCTGTTCTCGAGCTTCGCTCAGTACAACGCGCGGCTTTGGCCGCTACCCGTGCTGGCGCTGGCGCTGACGCTGGGCGCGATCCTGCTGACGCTCCGGCCGGTGCGCGGCGGCAGCCGGGCGACCGGCACCTTGCTGGCCGCCGCCTGGCTGTGGACCGGCATCGGCTGGGAGATCTGGTATTTTGCGCGGCTCAACTTCGCCGCCCCGCTCTATGGCGCCCTGTTCGTCGTGGAGGGGCTGCTGCTGATCTGGCTCGTGATCCGGCGCAGGATCGCTTTTCGCTTCCGTGCCGGCCCGTTCGGTAGCACAGGTCTCGCGCTGGCGCTGGTGGCGCTCGCCTGGCCCCTGATCGACCGGCTGTTCGGCCAGACCTTTCCGGCCGAGCGGGTGGTCGGGCTGGCGCCGGCGCCGACCACCGTGCTGACCTTCGGCCTGTTGCTGCTGGCGGAGGGCCGCACGCGGCTCCATCTGGCGATCATCCCGCTGCTGTCGAGCCTGCTCGCCGGCGCCACGGCGTGGATCCTCTGGATTCCGCAGGACCTTGCCTTGCCGGCGATCGGGCTGGCCGGATTCGGCTTGCTCGTCTGGAAGAAGCGGCGCTACGCCAAGACGCCGCGTGATCGCAAGAACTGATCGGGAGGAGCCCATGGGAGCGACCAGGATCATGGTGATCCGCCATGCCGAGAAGCCCGGCACCTATGGCGGTCTCGCCTATGAGGGCGTGCAGGCCAACGGCGAGGCGAGCAAGAAATCGCTGGTGACGCTCGGCTGGGAGCGCGCCGGCGCGCTGACGACGCTGTTCGCGCCACCCTGGGGACCGGCGGCCGGGTTGAGCACGCCCGCGTTTCTGTTCGCGGCGGACCCGGAAGACAAGGGCCACAGCGGGCGTGCCAACGGTGCCGACGACGAGCCCAGCCAACGCCCCTACCAGACGCTGACCGCGGTCGCCGAAAGGCTCGGCCTCCAGATCGACACCCATGGCAAGAAAGCCAAGTACAAGGAGATGGTGGATGCCGCCCTGGCGTGCGATGGCGTGGTGCTGATCGCCTGGCAGCATCAGGACATTCCCGAGATCGGCCATCATATCCTGAGGCACACCGGAACGTCCGGGATCTCGGTGCCACAGGCCTGGCCGGGCGATCGTTACGATCTGGTCTGGGTGTGCGACCGGCCGAGCGGCAGCGGTCCGATCACCGCCTTCAGCCAGGTTCCCCAGCGCCTCCTGGCCGGCGATCGGGACAGCGTGATCGTGGACTAAGCGCGGGCGCCGCTGTCAGGCCCGGCAGCAGCGGTGTGCCGCCGACCTGCACGCCCTCCAAGGCCAGCAGGCGCTGCTTGGTCACGATGCCGCCATAGGCCGAAAACCCGCCGATGCGACCGTCGCGGGCCAGGATCCGGTGGCAGGGCACGACGATCGGCACCGGGTTTCTCGCGAGCGCCTGGCCGACCGCCCGAGCACCCCAGGGAAAACCGATGCGGCGCGCCAGCTCACCATAGCTGGCGGTCTGCCCCCAACCGACGCTACGTGCCGCTTGGTACACGGCGCGTCGGAACTCGCCGACGCCTGCAAGCTCGACAGCCACGGACTGCAGATCGATCCTCTCGCCCGAAAGATAGCGCCGGATCTGTGCGATTAGCTGCTCCGCCCATGGGGGCGGCGCGTCCCGGCTCGCGGCGGACTCCAGGCGCTGCTCGGTAGCGATCCGATCGGCTTCGGGGAGCTGCAGCCTGGTCAGCGCCCGACCGCTCCAGGCCACGCCGCAGGCACCCAGCGCGGTGTCGAACAGGCAGTAGCGCTCGGACGACATGCCAAATCCCCTCGTGACAAGCGGCCATCTTCCTAACTACATTGGGGGTTAGATTGGTAGCAGCAGGAGGCGGAACCGTCAACCGCATAGGGGGTTAGAATTGTAGCCTTGATGACCGCCGGAAGGCCGATGCTGATTGGCGATGTTGGCGCCGGCATCTGCCTGGCCTACGCCAACAGCTTGTCGTGGCGGGGCCGTGCAACGCCGATTGAGACGCTGCACGACTTCAGCGATCTGCTCACATGGGCCGCCGGATCGGCCGGACTTGGCACAGAAGCGGTCCGGGAGCTCGAGCAGTGGGCGCGCGAACATCCGGGGCCGGCGGCCGCACTGTTCAGCGATGCGATCGCGTTGCGCGAGGTCATCTATAGGATCTTCGCGGCGCTTGCATCCGGCGCACCGGTCGCGGACCAGGATCTGGCGGCGCTGAACGAAGGGCTGGCCGAGGCCCCTGGCCGCGGTCGACTGGCACGTGATGGTGACAGCTATGCGTGGCGGATCGAGCCTGGCGAGATCACGGCACCCGTCCTGCTGGCGCCGGTCCTGTGGTCAGCCGGCGACCTGATGGTCAGCGAGCGGTTGCGGCGCGTGCGGCTGTGCGCCAACGAGGACTGTCTGTGGCTGTTCCTCGACGAGAGCAAGGCGGGCACCCGGCGCTGGTGCAACATGGCGGCCTGCGGCAACCGCGCCAAGGCGCGCCGCCACTATCTGAGGACAAAGCCGGCGCGTTAGGCGGCTACAAGCGCCAGGACGCGCAGTGGGCTGCCCGAGCCGCGCTCGATCTTGAGCGGCGGCGTGATCAGCACGGCACCGGTCGGCGGCAGCTGGTCGAGATTGCACAGGGACGCGAGGCCGAGCTTGCCAGCGCCATGCATCAGGTTGTGCGCCGGAAACGGCGGCTCGAAGCCGAACGCCTGACCCGCATCGGTGCCGACGGCCTCGACGCCCCAGCCGGCGACGTCGCGCTGCTCGACCAGAAAGCGGACTGCGGCAGCGCTCGGGCCCGGCACGTGCGGGCCGTCCTCCTTCATGTTGAGAAATGCCGCGGGGTCGGTGCGCTTCGACCAGTCGGTGCGCATCAGCACCCAGGCACCCCTGGCAATCCGGCCGTGCGCCGCCTCGAACGCCTCGATGTGCGCGGGCTCGCAGGACGAAGCGCTCGTCGGCGGCGACCTCCTTGGTGCAGTCGATCACGCAGGCGGGTGCGACGAAGCGGCCGGCCGGAATCGTGTCGGTCGTGCCGTCGGCGGCGTCCTTGCCGGTGACCCAGTGGGCGGGCGCATCGAAATGGGTGCCGGTGTGCTCGCCGCAGCTGATGTTGTTCCAGTACCAGGCCGGCCCGCGCTCGTCATAGTGCGAGATCTCCTCGATGCCGAACGGCCGGGTCTGAACGAACTCCGGCGGCAGCTGGATGATCGGCGTCGAGGGCCGCAGGGTCTGGGTCAGATCGACCACCTTGACGCTGCCGTCGCCGAGCGCTGCCACCAGTTGCGCCAGGACCTCACTGCTCATGGTTGCCTCCCTTGTGCCTCGGCGGCCGTGGCTTCGCAGCCGGCCGGGTTGACGTAACGCTCGGTCGCCGCCGGAAAGCGCGCCAGCGCGCCCTCCGGACGGATCGGCCTGCGCACCAGCTCGCCGCCGCAGTTCGGGCAGACCCCGGCCAGCCGGTCGCCCGCGCACAGCGCACAGAAGGTGCACTCGAACGAGCAGATCATGGCGTCCGGCGAGTTCGGCGGCAGATCGCGATCACAGCACTCGCAGTTCGGCTTGAGCTTCAGCATCGGGTCACCTCGATCTAGATCGCCCTGCAAGGACGGCCCGTGACCAGTCCGCGCCCTATCAGGTCATGCCAGGCTCGCCACGGGCATCCAATGGACCCGCGGGTCGAGCCCGCGGATGACAACGAAGGGCCCGCGGGTGACAAGGGGAGACCCGCGCATTCTCACCGCGTGCCTCAGTACGTGCCCGGATAGGCGCCGCCGTCGATCAAAAAATTCTGGCCAGTGATGAAGCTCGCCTGGGCGCTGCAGATGAAGGCGCACAGCTCGCCAAACTCTTCGGGCTTGCCAAATCGCCTGGCCGGAATCGCGGCGATCGATTCGGCCTCGATCTCGGCCTCGCTGCGGCCCGACTTGCTGGCGGCGAACGCCAGGCCCGAGCGCAACCGATCGGTATCGAACCGTCCCGGCAGGATGTTGTTGATGGTGACGTTGCGATCGACCGTCTGGCGGGCGATGCCGGCGACGAAGCCGGTCAGGCCGGCGCGTGCACCGTTCGACAGGCCAAGCTGCGGAATTGGCGCCTTGACCGAGGTCGAGGTGATGTTGACGATCCGGCCAAAGCCCCGATCGCACATGCGGTCGACCACCGCCTTGATCAGCATGATCGGGGTGATCATGTTGCCATTACAAGCACTTTGCCAGTCTTGTTCATCCCATTCACGAAAATCGCCGGGCGGCGGCCCGCCGGCATTGTTGACCAGGATGTCGGGCTCGGGGCAGGCCGCGAGCGCTGCGGCGCGCCCCTCCGGTGTGGTGATGTCGCCGGCCACGGTGTTGACCACGGCACCGGTCTCGCGCGCGATCTGGTCGGCCGCGGCATCGAGCGTGAGCTGGGTGCGCGCGGTGATCGTGACCGCCACGCCGTTCTTGGCGAGCGCCAGGGCACAGCCACGGCCGAGCCCCTTGCTCGCGGCGCAGACCAGGGCCTTCTTACCGGCAATTCCAAGATCCATCGGTTCCTCCCCTGTGTGAACGGGCCCATGTTGACGGGCTCGATGCGCTTTGCCTACGGCCTACGGACTTTGGCCCGGCGTCGGCCCTGGTTGATCGGGTTGCTCGAGCACGGCGCGCACCAGAGGGATGGTGATCGCCCGACGCTGCTCGAGGGAGCGCTCGTCGAGCGCCGCGACCAGCGCGCGGGCCGCGGCGAAGGAGCGCTCCATGTGCGCCAGCATATAGCGGATCACGTCCTCGGAGACCACGAGCTGGCGATCGCCGAACAGCTTGACCAGGAGCGCGCCGAGCAACGCCTCGTCGGGCGGTCCGATCGCGACCGCGGGTGCCGCGCGCAGGCGCGAGGCGAGATCGGGCAGGTCGATCGGCCAGTCCGCAACCGGCCGGCGCGCGGTCAGCAGAATGTGGCCACGCTCCTCGGTGAGCCAGTTGTAGAACTGCAGCAGCCCGACCTCGTCGGCCAGCCGGTTGCTGGCGACAGCGTCCTCGAGGACGTAGGCGCGAACGCCCTCGGGACGCGCATCGGCCGGCAGGGGCCGATCGAGCCAGATGGCCCCGGCGCGCTTGGCCCAGATCCTGGCCAGGTGGCTCTTACCGCAGCCGGCCGGGCCATACAGCACCAGGGCGCAGGCAGGCCAGTCCGGCCAGCGCTCCAGCCAGGCCAGGGCATCGCGATTGCAGGGCGACGGCATGAAGTCTTCCAGATCCGAGGCCGAGCGATGCTCGAACTCGAACAGCAGCTGCTCGATCACCGGCCGGTATCCGGCTCACCCGAGCCGGCGGTCGCCGGCCCGTTGTAGAGCGTGCTCGTGCGGTAGCGCTCGAGCGCGAAACGGATGAATACGCCGATCACCGCTGCCGCGGGCACCGCCAGCAGCGCACCCACGATGCCGAACAGGGCGGCGCCGGCGAGCACGGCGAAGATCAGCCAGACCGGGTGCACGCCGATCCGCGTGCCGACCAGGTACGGCGTGACGAAGTTACCCTCGATGAACTGTCCGGCGCCGAACACTGCCGCCACCACCGCGACCATCCACCAATCCTGGAACTGGAAGGTGGCAACCACCAGGCCGACGCACAGGCCGAGCGCCATGCCGATATAGGGAATGAAGGAAAACAGGCCGGTCAGCAAGCCGATCACCACGCCGTAGCGCAGCCCGGTGAGCCACAGGCCGGCGCCGTAGAAGATCGCCAGGAACGAGCAGACCATGAGCTGGCCGCGGATCACGCCGCCCAGCACCTCGTCGACCTCGTGGAACAGCCGCTCGACGGTCGGCAGCTGGTCGCGCGGCACCATCGTCCGCAGCCGGCCGACCATGCGATCCCAGTCGCGCAGCAGGTAGAAGGTCACGACCGGCGTGACGAAGATCAGCGAGAGCAGGTTGAGCAGCGCCATGCCGGATTGCAGGACCTGCGAAAGGGCACTGCCGGCGAAGCTGACCACCCGGCCCGAGAAACGCTCGACCAGGCCCTGCGCCGACCAGCTCTCGTCCAGCCCCAGCGTGGTGGCGAGCTCGGTCAGGCGCGGCGTCAGGCGGGCGCGCAGCTGCTCGAGGTTGCGGGGCAGCTCGTCGGCAAGCTCGGCCGCCTGGGTCGCCACGGCCGGCAGCACCAGGACGACCACCACCACCAGGAACAGGAAAAAGCTGATGGTGATCGAGGCGGTTGCCGCACCGCGGCTAAGGTGCATGCGCTGCAGCCAGTCGGCAGCCGGGTCGAGCAGGTAGGCGGCCGCCATGCCGACCACGAACGGCAAGAGAATGCCGTGCAGAAGGATCAGGCCTGTGACCAGGATCGCCAGCGGCAGCACTGCCAGGAGTGCCAGCCGCGGGCCATGGCTCAAGAAGCGCGCTCCGGATCGAGCGCGCGCAGGCCTTGCGCGGCATAGCCGGCGGCGGACAGGACGGTGGTCAGGGAGACCGCAACGATCAGCACGGAGACCAGCAGGCCCAGATCGAACACGCCGCCGGCATGGGCCAGCGCGCAGGCGGCGAGCGACAGCTGGGCAAAGGTGTTGGCCTTGCCGATCAGCAAGGGCTGCGGGCGATAGACCGGATTGCGCCGCCGGATCAGCGCGACCCCGAGCACGATCAGCACGTCGCGGCCGACCACCAGCGCCGCCAGCCACGCCGGGAGCCAGCCCGCCAGGGCCAGGGCGACATAGATCCCGTCCAGCAGGGTCTTGTCGGCGATCGGATCGAGATACGCGCCGAGGTCGGTCCGGGCGTTGAAGTGCTTGGCGATGAAGCCGTCGAGCGCATCCGACAGGCCGGCCGCCAGCAGCAGCCAGAAGGCCGCATACATGCGCTCGGTGGCGATCAGCCAGATCAGCGGGATCGCCATCAGCAACCTGCTGACGGTGACCAGGTTCGCCAGGTTGCTCGGCGATCGATCTAGGACGCGGTCGACGTCGCGCTCGGCTGCCCGCCTTGGCTGGGATTTCCCCCTGTCGGTAGCAACAGCCATGACTCCCCTTCCCGCGTTAGCGCCAAGCCCAACCGCGCCAGCGCCTGCTCGAGATGGAATTCGTCACCAATATAGCGAATCTCAAGTCCCACGTGATCCCGGGCGAAGCTCTCCATCGCGACGCCGCTGACTTCGGGCAGACGCTCCAGGCTCTGCTTGACCGCAACCCAGTCGGCGAGCCGCGCAATCGGCACCTTGACCAGGATGAGCCCGCCGCGGTCGAAGCGCAAGAGGTTGACGCTCTTCCACTGCTCGTCGAGGCCCGCCTGAATCTCTTCGACCGCGAGCGACAGGGCTGCATCGAGCGGCCGGTCCGGGCCGACCGCGAGCGACAGTGACTGACCCTGCGCCTCTTCGCTGCCGAACCGCTGCGCGTCGAGCTGCACCGAGGTGACCTGCTCCGGCTCGGGACCGCCCACGGTGCGCGCCGTGACCACCAGCGTATCCTGGGCGCCATAGCGGGCGGCGAGATCGGCCAGGGCGACACGATCGCCGGTCTGGGCCTGGGCGACCGACACCTTGGCGATGTCCTCCAGATCGCCCAGCGGCAGCACCAGCCGCAGCAGCTGCTCGGGGTCCATATGGTCGACCCAGGCCTGCCACCAGGGATTGTCATCCTGCCACAGGCGCGCGCCCTGCGCCGTCTCGTACAGCGGCAGCACCACCACCGGCATCGACGGGGACTGGGCAAAGGCAATGCCGCTTTCGCTCAACAAGCTGCGCACGGCACCAGGATCATAGGACACCGTCAGCTGCGCGATGTAGCGGGTGCTGGAGAGCTCCTCATTGGCGATCTCGAAGCTCTGCACATAGTCGTCGATCGGCAGGCTCGCTGCGCGCGGCAGCTGGGCATACGCTTCGGCTGAGACCAACCGGCGCAAGAGCTGGTCGAGGCCGGCCTGCTGGCCCTCGAGCACCGCCTGGTTGCGAGCGCTCACCGCATCGCTCGAGGTTGCGTCGACCGCGATGCCGCTGACCGTGAACACATCCGCAGCACGCTGCGGGCCGGCTGGCCCCACCGAGATCTCCTGGGCGTCGACCGGCCGCACTGCGCTATCAGCCGCACCGGCGATCACCAGCGCGACCGCGAGGCCGATCGCCCGGGCGACCCCCGGCGCCGATCTCAACACGTTGCTGTCCGCTGCGCGGGGCTCGGCGATCGAACCAGACAACTGCCGGTACTGGAGCATTGCAATGCCATCCGGATGCCCTAAGCTGACGGCGGCCAACGTAAACCCGCCTCGCAGGGCGAAAACTTACCCAAGTCCTACCTCATGACACAAGAGACGCTGGAGCCGGCCGACGCCAAGCGCTATCGCGAGGCGGGAGTGGACATCGATGCCGGCGAGGCTTTGGTGCGTGCCATCGGACCGCTTGCGCGCAGCACCGCGCGGCCCGGCGCCCGTGCTGAGCTCGGCGGTTTCGGCGGCCTGTTCGATCTGGCCGAGACCGGCTTTGCCGATCCCATCCTGGTCGCGGCAACCGACGGGGTCGGCACCAAGCTGCAGCTTCTGGCACAAAGCGGCCGACATCGTGTCGCCGGTATCGACCTGGTCGCGATGTGCGTCAACGATCTCGTGGTCCAGGGCGCCGAGCCGCTGTTCTTCCTGGACTACTTCGCGACCGCCAAGCTCGCGCCCGAGCAGGCGGCCGAAGTGATCGCAGGCGTCGCCGAGGGTTGCCGCGAGGCGCGTTGCGCGCTGATCGGCGGCGAGAGCGCCGAGATGCCTGACCACTATCGGCCGGGCGACTACGATCTGGCGGGCTTCGCGGTCGGTGCGGTCGAGCGGGCCTGGCGCCTGCCCCGGACCGACGTCGCGGCCGGCGACGTGCTGCTGGGCCTCGCCTCGAACGGCGTCCACGCCAACGGCTTCTCCCTGGTGCGCAAGATCCTGCGCGAGCAGCAGCTGGGCCTGCCCGATCCGGCGCCGTTCGCGACCGATCAGAGCCTGGCGAGCGCGCTGCTGGCACCGACCCGGATCTATGTGCGCAGCATCCTGAGCCTCCTGGGCCACACCGACGTGGTCAAGGCGATCGCCCACATCACGGGCGGCGGCCTGATCGACAACATCCCCCGGGTCCTGCCCGAGGGCCTGGTCGCGCGGATCGATGCGACCAGCTGGCAGGCACCGCCCGTGTTCCGCTGGCTGTACGAGACCGGGCAGATGAAGCCAGACGAGATGCTGCGCACCTTCAATTGCGGCATCGGCATGGTGCTGGTGGTGCCCGCCGACTATGCCGACGCCACGAGCACGTATCTGAGCGAGCGCGGTGAGGCGGTCTGCCAGATCGGCGAGCTGATCCCGGGCGAGGGGCCGGCGCGCGTTCAGGTCGAGGGCATGGGCGGCTAGGGCATGGTTCGAGCCGGCACCAGCCAGCGAGAAGCCCGCTAGGTGGCTCGAGCGCGCACCGCGGTCCTGATCTCCGGGCGCGGCTCGAACCTGCGGGCCTTGATCGAGTCCTGCGCACGGCCGGACGCCAGTGCCGAGATCGCGCTGGTGGTCAGCAATCGGGCCGATGCCGCCGGCCTCGCCCACGCCCGCGCCGCCGGAATCGCCACGAAGGTGATTCCGCACCGCGCCTTCCCGACTCAGACCGGGTTCGAGCAAGCGATCGATCAGGCTCTAAAAGAGCACCATATTTCCGTCGTTTGCCTGGCCGGCTTCATGCGTGTTCTGAGTCCCTGGTTGGTCGAGCGCTGGCGCGATCGCCTGCTCAACATCCACCCCTCCCTGCTGCCGGCGTTCCGCGGCCTGGACACCCATCGGCGCGTGCTCGAGGCCGGCGTGCGTTTTTCTGGCTGCACCGTGCATCTGGTGCGCGCCGAGGTCGACGACGGTCCGATCATCGTGCAGGCGGTGGTGCCGGTGCGCCAGGACGACACGGAGGACAGCCTGGCGGCCCGCGTGCTCGCCGCCGAGCACCGCTGCTATCCCATGGCGCTCGAGTTGGTCGCCGCGGGCCGGATCAAGGTTCTCGAGGAGCGGGTCGAGATCGTGGGGGCTGCCGCGCCCCACCACGTGCTGATCAACCCGTTGCTCGACTGAGCGCCGGACGGAACCCATCGCCGGGGCACAGCCGATCCCACGTCATGCCTGACGAAGAGACGACAGCCCCATCAATATCGATAGGGGCGCGCCAATAATATAGATAGTTTACATTTCTTTCGTTCATTTTTCCTGATGAAGATACTGCGAACAAGGTTGCCCCAGAGGTGGCAACAATATGATCTCTATCTACATCGTTGCGCTGTTCGTCATTCTGGTGATCGGCGCGCTTGGAGTGTTCCGTCTCCCCCCTCTTCTTGCGGCGCTGCTTTGGTTGGCGGTGCCGGCGGCGCTCACGCCGATCTGGCTGGATAACAGCCAAGAGTACGACTGGACATGGTTCTTCTGGGCCAAGGTGTGGTCGGTTGTCCTCGGCTGCGCTGTCGGGTCCGCCTTCGTGGGCTCATCGAAGCGCTCCTCGCTTCCGGTCAGCGTCGCGATCTGGGTTCTCCTTGCCGTGAACATTCTCGAGGCCGTGGCGATCGACGCAAGCCAAGGGTTCTGGCTCAATCCCCTGGCCGCCTCGCTCTGATCGTCGCCGCCCTGCCCAGCGTCGCTTCGGCGCGGATCGCCGAACGGACCAGGCTTCATGCCGTCGCATACGACCTGCCGTGGCTTTGGATCCTGGGCTACACGCTTTGGAACCTGTGTTTTGTCTACCTCTATCTGGGAGGGATGTTGTTCGGACAGCACATCGCGGTGTGAACCGCGCCGGGTTTGCCGGAGGCTCCAGCTCTTGAGAGGATGGAGCGATGACGAGGCAGACGAGGTATTCGCCGGAGGTGCGGGCGCGGGCCGTGCGGATGGTGTTGGAGCACCGGGGCGAGCACGCCTCGGAATGGGCGACGATCGGCTCGATCGCGTCGAAGATCGGCTGTACGGGAGAGACGCTGCGTGGCTGGGTTCGCCAGGCGGGGCGTGACCAGGGGCTGCGCGCCGGATCGACGACGGACGAGCGGGAGCGGATCAAGGCGCTCGAGCGCGAGGTTCGCGAGCTGCGGCAGGCGAACGAGATCCTGAGGAAGGCGAGCGCCTATTTTGCCCTGGCGGAGCTCGACCGTCGGTCCAAGCCATGATCGCGTTCATCGACGATCATCGCGCCGTCCACGGGGTCGAGCCGATCTGCAGAGTGCTGCCGATCGCCCCGTCGACGTACTACGAGCACGTCGGCCGGCGTGCCGATCCCTCGAAGCTGCCGGCCCGCGCCCAGCGGGACGCCGAGCTTTGCGGCCAGATCCGGCGGGTGTGGGACGAGAACTTCCAGGTCTACGGCGTGCGGAAAGTCTGGCGGCAGTTGCGACGCGAGGGGATCGAGATCGCCCGCTGCACGGTTACCCGGCTGATGCGCGCGTTGGGGCTCCAGGGCATGGTTCGCGGCAAGACGGTGCGGACGACCGTCAGCGACAAGGCAGCCCGTTGTCCGCTGGACCGCGTGAACCGTGACTTCAAGGCCCCGCGGCCGAACGTGCTTTGGGTGGCCGACTTCACCTACGTCGCCACCTGGCAGGGCTTCGTCTACGTCGCCTTCGTGATCGACGCCTTCGCCCGGCGGATCGTCGGCTGGCGGGTGGCCCGGCGGGCCGAGACGGGCCTCGTGCTCGACGCTCTGGAACAAGCGCTGCACGCTCGAAGGCCCGTCGAGGGTGGCCTCGTCCATCACAGTGATCGAGGCGTGCAGTACGTCTCGATCACCTACAGCGAGCGGCTCGCCGAGGCCGGTATCGCGCCGTCGGTCGGCAGCGTCGGCGACAGCTACGACAACGCGCTCGCGGAGACCGTGATCGGGCTCTTCAAGACGGAGCTGGTTCGGCGGCAGGGACCGTGGCGCAACCTCGAAGCCGTCGAGTTCGCGACGCTCGACTGGGTCGACTGGTTCAACCACCGCCGCCTGCTCGAGCCGATCGGCTTCGTGCCGCCGGCCGAGGCGGAAGCGGTGTTCTACGCCAAGCTCGACAACCTTGCCGTGGCGGCGTAGGCACTCAAACGAAACGGCCTCCGGCAAACCCGGCGCGGTTCAGTGCTTGCCGCGCCAATCGCCCTGGCACTTCTGTCAACCCGCAAGGTTTGGCTGCATGCTCGCGCTGTGACTTTGGGCTTGCACCTCATTGTGTTCAGGACCTTCTACGGCCCGCCGTCGCATCACCTCGACACCTCGTCCTGACAGAATTCGACCGTCGTCATCTGGTTTCAGATCGCCAGTCTGTGCCTTGCGATTGCGACCTGCGCGCAGGCGTTCTGGCGATGGCGCCACGGCACAGCGAAAATCACCTACGCCGAGCCGGTCCGGCGCGCGGCGTCACCCTAGCGACGGCAGGCCGCCGAAACGGTTGCACCTCGCCCGAGGCGTCAGCACCGCTACCAAGCCGTCAATATAGATAGGGACCTCCAAAACTCAAAAGCTGCGGCTCGACCCGCAAGGTGCCGCGCTCGAGCGCGCCAAGCACGCGATTCTCGCCAACTGGCCGCGCTCGCATGCAGAGCTCACCTGCCTGGAGGACCTCATGGAGCCCCATCGGAACCCAATGGTGGCCCGCGTTCACGAGCCCCATCGGCCCCTGCGCGTCGCGGACATCCTCGACGGGCAGACGCCCCGGCCGGCGAAGCGCCCGCTCGGGGACCTGCCCACCCTGGCCGAGGTCGACGAGCACGACCGCGACGATGACGGCAAGGATCACGAGAAAGGCGGTGGCAGTGTCTGACCCGCCCCGCGCGTGCATCGATCGCCGGGAACTAAGTCCAGCCAAATCGCGTTGTTGTGGGCAGATGTGAGGTCGGCGGATCGCGGCGGTAGTCAAGCATCTGGACAGGTCCGAACGCGCCGATTACCAACGTCAGACGGGTGATGATGGAGGAAACGATGAGCTTCAAGGTTGCGGGACGTCTCGCTTTGATCCTGGTGTTCGGCACGGTACTGGCCGCGTGCGGCAATACGTGGTCGGGCATGAAGGAGGATACCGGCGAGAACATGGAGACGGTCGGCGAGAAGATGGATTCGACCGGCGAATTGATGCAACAGTCCGGCGAGGAAGAGCAGAAGGCGCAGTAACGCTTCAACCACAGATGTGGCCGGGCGCGGCCACGCGTCGGCCCGGCTAGGCCGATCGGGCGCGCGCCTGCGGCTGCGACGGCTGCCCGTCCGATTCCGCGGCGCGCGGTACATGCGCGGCCGCTCCGGGGTCTGTCGGCGCGCGCGCAGCTCGTGGTGCACGTCCTTCATCAAGTCCAGGACGAAATCCTTGCCCGAGCAATAGCGGTTTGACAAGCCGGCTGCGAACACGAACAGCATGTCGCCCGTTTCGGCGGCGGCATCGCCGATCTTGTAGAAGATCACGGTCCTGCCGGGCACCGTGGGCTTGCGCAACAGGCCGCCCAGGGTCGACGAGCTTGCCGTCGATCCCGCTGCGCAGCCGATCGACCGTGCTCTGATCGCTGCCGTAGATCTGCGAGCCATCCCACCAATGGGTGACCTCGTTGATGAAGGTCACTGGCGTGCTTTCTCGATCCGGGTCATGGCGGATCGGCTGGGTCCGGCCGACCGCGATGCTGGCTTGGGCAAAGCGCAGGCGGATGGGATCGTCTTCTGCCAGGGGTATCTGCAGCGGGTCATCCCTGACAGCCTCGCCGTGACTGATCCAGTCGTGGCTCTGGAACTGAATCCAGGGGACCGCGAGCATGTTCAGGAACGGGACCGTCTTCATCTCGCCTTGTCGCGTGAGAAGAATCCGGCTGATCACGCGGGGGTTCGGCGACATCAGGCTCGCGTCCGCTTCCGCGCGGATCGCGGCATGACCGATGTTGCGGGAAAAGCGGGTCAGCGCGGCCCCTTCCTTAGGGTCTGCCAGATTGTTCCAGCTGCCGTCGGCGGTCCGGCAATGGCTCACACCTTCCGGTGGCGTCAGGCCTTGGGGCGCGAACCCGGTCAAGGCGCCGACCGGATAGGTGTGTCTCGAATTCTTCGCGCTGAGCGTCTTTCGCATATAACCAATGATCAGGGTGTTGAGCGGCACGGGGCGGTGATACCAGGTGGTCCAGATCTTCCCCCGGTAGCCCAGCAATCGGCCGGAAAGCTCGATGGCGCCTTCGAAAGCGAGCGTGCCCGCCGCGCACGGCACGGCCCGCCATGCCGCCCAGCCGTGCCGGCAAGCCAGCTGAAAGGAGCGGCAGGAACAGACGATGGCAGGGCGCCCTCGGGCACATCGGGTGCGGCGAGGAGCTTCTCTCGATCGAAAAAGTAGGGGGTCGGCACCGGAACATCGATCTCCGCCGCCGCGTTCGCCGCCGCGAAATCCAGCATGGCCCGCCAGGCTTCGACCGCGGCTCCGCATCGCTTCGCGGCGTCGTCTCATCCCGCGCACCGACATCGTGCCACAGCTCTAGCGCGTCTTCATAATGACGCGCGGCTTGCTCGTAGGACTCCTGCAGAAAATAGGCGAGCGCAAGCGGGGCATGACGCTCTACTCGGTCGGGCGTGTCCTCTTCGTCTTGTTGGAGGCAGCGAATCACATCATCGAGGTGCCGTTCTTCAGGTGATTGCCAAGCTCGGGACAAAGACGCGGATCGCGGGCTCACGGTCATTTTGCTTCTCTGACTCTCCCATGACTTCGAAGGCACTCCGGTAGGCGTGCGCGACCTCGATGGCGCATGCCAGCCGAATTGTACGGCAATCCGCCACCACGAACAGATTTTTGGCAATCACCGTCGAATTGGCAAATTTGGGCGTCGGTATACGAGATTTATTGTACGCGCGATTCCACGGTTTCGATACTATCAATACAGATAGATCTTACTTATCAATGTGAGTGGTATGGCGATCAAGACTGAACGAAATCCTCTTTCGGTCGCGCCGGATCGATGCAGGTCAAAGGAACACTTCCGTGTCGCGCGATCAAAGCGGCGATCATGATTCACGCAGGACGGGTGTAGCCAGGCATCCAGATCGCGCCCCGAGCGTGTTCAGCGCTAGAGGCTCTCGCGTATCTTTGCCCTCACGCCGTGTGGTGGCGACTATGGTCCATCCGTGCCTCGACTTCAAACGGATCGGTGACGCCACCGTAGGTCCAGGCAAGCCGCGATACGGCGGCAGCCGCAGCACGACCAGGGTGCCCAGCGACAAGCACACGAACAGCGCGAGACTGTAGAGGGGAATCATCTCGGCTCGGCCGAAGCAGCGCGGCGGGCGCGTTCCTGTCCCGGCCCAAGGCTTGCTGGCGCCGGGGCGGGTCTTTGCCGCCAGAGGACTGCGCAGGCCGCGATCGCGACGCCCAGGCTGGCAATTTGAAACAGGATCGTCAGGGTCGGATGCTGCCACGGCGAGGTGTCGAAGTTGTGCCCGAACTGCGCGGCGAACGAGTTGTAGACAACAAGATACAGACCGAGCGTCAGGGCACGTTCATGCAGCCAGGCCATGCGGCCGAGGATCAGCGCCAGGGCTAGTGCCGCGCCGACCACCGCAAGGTGCTGGCCGAAGGGGTAGCCATGCCAGAAAAGGTAGGTGAAGCAGCTGTTCCAGACCGTGTAGCCGAGGATCCAGATCCAGGGAAGATCGTAGGCGATGACGCGGACGTCCATGCGCCGCACGACGGACCGCGCTCCAGCTGCCGGCAGCACGGCGGCGATCAGCAGTGCTCCAGCCAACGCGTTCAACCAATGCCCCTCGAGCGCATCTTTCGCCACGGCTTCGGCGATGTTGAGCGCGAGAAATGCCCACATGGTGGCAGCCGCCAGACGCGTCGAAATCTTCGACCACGCAACGCAAAGGCTGAACCAGGCGCAGGCCAGCGCGCCCGACCAGGTCTTGACCCAGAGAAACCAGGTCCAGTTCCCTGCGGCGGCGTTGTCGCGCCACACGGTCGTCAGCGCCAGGGGGCACCGCCATCCAGAGCAGGGCGGCCAGCAGGCGGGCTGACGGAGGATGATCAGGGCACCCGCCAGCAGGAAGACGAAGAGCGAGAGCATATAGATGATATAGATGGGGATCAAGAGCACTTAGGGAGCCGTGCAGGGGAATCGCATAAGGAATTTGTAGAATCTTTTTGATGGGGCATGTGCTTGATGTGCTGTCGCCTTGGTTTTGGAAGAGGACGGCGGCATGGAGCGGTTTCGGGCGTGTTTTGGTGATCTGGACGACCGCGCACGGGCAACGCGCAACGGCACGATCTGTTGGAGATCCTGCTGATCGCGCTGGCGGCCAGCCTGTGCGGCGCCGAAGGGTGCGTCGACATGGCCCTGTTCGGACGCGCCAAGGCGCCGTTGCTGCGGCGTTTCCTGCGCCTCGAGGGCGGCATTCCGAGCCACGACACCTTCTCGCGGATCTTCCGGCTGCTCGACCCGGACGCGTTCGAGGCCAGCTTCGCTCGCTTCGTCGCCGCCTTCGCCGAGCAGGTCGAGACCGGTGCGATCGTCGCGGTCGACGGCAAGACGGCCAGGCGCAGCTTCGACCGGCAGGGCGGACGCCGGCCGCTGCACATGGTGAGCGCCTGGGCGGTCGAGCAGCGCCTGGTGCTGGGCCAGCAGAAGGTCGCTGGCGACAGCAACGAGATCGAGGCTCTGCCCGAGCTTTTGGCGCTGCTCGCGCTTGACGGCCGGATCGTCACCGCCGATGCGATGCACTGCCAAAAGGCCACCGCGCAAACCATCCTGAACCGCGGCGGCGATTACGCCCTGGCGCTGAAAGGCAACCAGCCGGCGCTGTACGAGGACGTGCGCCTGTGGCTGGACGATCCCATGACCCCGGTCGACGACGCCTGCCAGACGGTCGATGGCGACCACGGCCGCATCGAGACCCGCCGCGCGACGGTCGCGCACGACGTCGCCTGGCTCGCCGAACGCCACGGTTTTCCTGGCCTCGCCGCGGTCGCCAAAGTGACCGCCAAGCGCGAGCTCGACGGCAAGACCACCACCGCGAGCCGCTACTACCTGCTCTCGGCCAAGCTCGGCGCCGCCCGCATCGCCCAGATCGTGCGCGCCCACTGGCAGATCGAGAACCGCCTGCACTGGGTGCTCGACGTGGTCATGGACGAGGACGGCTCGCGCGCCCGCAAGGACCACGCCCCGGAAAATCTCGCCCGGCTGCGCCGCTTTGCCCTCAATCTGCTGCGCACCAACCCTGATCCCGGCTCGACCCGCGGCAAAATCAAGCGCGCCGGCTGGGACGACGCCTTCCTCCTCCAAATCCTCGCCGCCGCCTAATGCGATTGCCTTGGGGAGCCGTGACGGGCGCCCCGATGTCGCAGGGACGGTGCGCCGGCCCCTGATCCAGGCGGCGCAGCGATCCGGAGCGGTCGGATCTCAGCGGGAACGCGCTAGGGCGTGTTAACGCTATTCAAGGAAGGAGATTTCGGGTAGGTTCATCGGATGATGAAGCTGACCGAAGAGCAGTATGAGGTGATCCGTCCGTTGATGCCGGTGCAGCGCGGGAACGTGCGGATCGACAATCGCGATGTCATCAATGCGGTGCTCTATGTCGCCGAAAATGGCTGCAAATGGCGTGGGTTGCCGGAACGCTTCGGCAACTGGCACACCATTTACACGCGTCTGCGGCGCTGGGCGGAAGCGGGTGTTTTGGACCGCTTGTTCCAGGCGCTACAAGAACATCGCCTGATCCGCATCCGTGTCGAATCCGTCGGCCTGGACAGCACCAGCGCCAAGGTTCACCCCGACGGCACGGGCGCGCGAACAAAAACCGTCCCCAGGCCATCGGCAAGTCCCGCGGCGGCTGGAACACCAAGATTTCATCTGGTTGCCGCGGATGACCGAACGGCCCTGACCTTCGCCCTGTCGCCTGGACAGGCAGGCGACGCGCCCGAGGGGCGCAAGCTGCTGGCGCGCTGGCAGCGGCGTCCCGTTGGCGTGCCGATGCTGATGGACCGGGCGTATGAGGGCGATGCGACCCGGCAACTGGTGCTGGAGCTCGGTTTCGAGCCGGTCGTGCCGCCCCACCCCAACCGCCTCCGCCCCTGGACCTACGACCGCAACCTCTACCGCAGGCGCAACGAGGTCGAGCGCCTGTTCCGCAGGCTCAAAGGCTTCCGCCGCATCTTCTCACGCTTCGAGAAGCTCGACCTCATGTTCACCGCCTTCATCCACTTCGCTCTCATCATCGACGTGCTTTGTGTTAACACGCCCTAGCCGACGATATCGACGCCTGCGAAGAAGAAGGCGACCTCGGTGGCGGCGGTGGCCGCCGAATCCGAGCCGTGCACCGAGTTGGCCTCGATCGATTCGGCAAAGTCCTTGCGGATCGTGCCGGCCGCGGCCTGCTCGGGGTTGGTCGCGCCCATCACCTCGCGATTGGCCTCGATCGCGTTCTCGCCCTCCAGCACCTGCGCCACCACCGGCCCCGAGGTCATGAAGGTGCACAGGGCCGCGTAGAACGGCCGCTCCTTGTGCACGGCGTAGAACGCCTCGGCCTGGGCGCGCGACAGGCGGGTCCGGCGCTGCGCCACGATGCGAAGGCCCGCGGCCTCGAGGCGCGCGTTGATCTGGCCGGTCAGGTTGCGGCGGGTGGCGTCGGGCTTGATGATCGAGAGCGTGCGCTCGATGGCCATGGGTTCCCTCCTGTTGGTGCCGCTGCCTTATAGCGGCCACGCGGTCCCGGTCAAAAGGGATTGTCGGCGCTCACGAGGCCTGCGCGTCGTCGCTGGTCGCCGCCTTCTGCCAGCCGCGCTCGGTCTGCTGCCAGTAGGTCAGCGCGAGGCCGCGCTCGCGCCAGCGCCGCCACAGGTCGCGGGCGCGCCCGAGCGCGTCCTCGTCGTTGCCGTCGAACAGATAGAGGCAGCGGGCGAACGGCAGGGGCTCGGCCTCGGCGCCATCGACCAGCACCAGCACGGTCGCGCCGTTCGGATAGTCCTCGCGATCGGTCAGGAACACCGGCTGGTCCTCGGCATGGCCGTCGGCGCGCGTGCCATGCGGCAGGAAGCTGTCGCGGCCGAACTGCCAGAGCGCCCGGTTGAGCGCCTCGGCGCGCTCGGCCGACGAGGCCCGGACCACGGCCCGCAGGCCGCTGTCCAGTACCCGCTCCAGCAGCCGGCCGAGCGCCGGCTCGAGCGCGGTCCGGGTCAGATGGTAGAAGCCGACGTCGGTGCTGGCCGCCATGCCGCTTAGGGAGCTCAACCTTCGAAGTTGTCGGCGATCAGGCGGTCGAGCAGGCGCACGCCGAAACCCGTGGCGCCCTTGGCGGCCAGCGGCAGGTCGCGCTTGGCCCAGGCCACGCCCGCGATGTCGAGATGCGCCCACGGCACCTCGCCGACGAACCGCTCGAGGAACACGGCACCGGCGCTGGCGCCGGCCTGGCGCGCCTGGCCCACATTCTTGATGTCGGCGATGTCGGATTTGATGTGCTTAGCGTACGCCTCGCCGAGCGGCATCCGCCAGAGCTTCTCGCCGACCGCGGCGCCGGCGGCCGCAAGCTGCCCGGCGAGCGTCTCGTCATTGCTGAACAGGCCGGCCTGCTCGTGGCCGAGCGCCACCACGATCGCACCGGTCAGCGTCGCCAGGTCGACCATCAGGCGCGGCTTGAAGCGGTCCCTGGTGTAATGCAGCACATCGGCCAGCAGCAGCCGGCCCTCGGCGTCGGTGTTGACCACCTCGATGGTCAGGCCCGACATGGCGGTGATCACGTCGCCCGGGCGCTGGGCGTGGCCGGAGGGCATGTTCTCGCTGAGGCCGAGCACGCCGACCACATTGGCCTTGGCCTTGCGTCCGGCGATCGCCGCCATGGCGCCGAACACGGCGCCGGCGCCGCCCATGTCCCACTTCATCTCCTCCATGCCGCCCGCGGGCTTGATCGACAGGCCGCCGCTGTCGAAGCACACGCCCTTGCCGATCAGCGCGACCGGCGGCTGGTCGGCAGCGCCGCCGTTCCAGCGCATCACCGCGACCCGGGACTCCCGGACGCTGCCCTGGCCGACCGCGAGCAGGGCGTTCATGCCGAGCGCGCGCATCGCTGCCGGATCCAGCAGGTCGACCTCCATGCCGAGCCGCTCGCCGAGCACCCGGCAGGCCTCGGCGAAGGCCTCCGGCGAGAGCACGTTGGCGGGCTCCGAGACCAGATCGCGCGCCTGGACCACGCCATCGACCACCGCCTTGGCAGCGCTCCAGGCGGCCTCCGCGGCGGCCGGCTCGGCGAGATGCAGGGTCAGCGTCCCGACCTCGTCCCGGTCCTCCTCGTCGTCCTCCTTGGTGGTGTGATACTTGTCGAAGCGGTAGCCGCGCAGCGCGGCACCCTCGGCCAGGGCGACCGCCAGCTCCGCCGGGCCGAACGGCAAGCCCTCGATCGCATCGACCGCGACGCTCG
>CAVSVZ010000045.1:0-72194 GCA_963731495.1 uncultured Alphaproteobacteria bacterium | reverse complement strand
GACGCATCCGTCTGTCGCATGGTTCAAGGGCCGGGTCTTCGTCGCCTGCGCGTCACGTTGCATCTGCCGGACAAGCTCATAGCCATGGAAGCGGCGCTCGTAAATCGGACCCTCGCCCTCCCCCTCCGCTGACATCAGCAGGTCGACGGCGGTACCGAGCAACCGCACCTCGTTATCGACCAGATCCGTACCGTTCTTCCGCCTCAACGACAGGCCCTTTCAAGCATGGAGGTATGCGACAACGGCCACGTCGACGCAGGACGAGGCACAGCTCCGTTCCGACACGCCCATCGAAGCCATCCCACCATACGCGCATACGGTGCCTTGTGTCAAGATGGTGGTGGAGGGCGTATCGAACCTGACCAAACCATGAACAGGTCCCTGGGCAGAACCACCTATCCCTGCCCATGTCGGACTCCTACCAGAATTGCCGCTGTAGCAGCGACAACTCGTTCATCGGCTCTGCCTTACCAAACCGTGAGGGCCGGTTCGTCGGTTCGGGATCAGGGATAATCCACAGGGACAGTGACAGTGGGGGGCTGAGATGCCGCAACACCCGCAGAAACGGTTGCCGCTGCCGATAAGGGTCTCGGTGTGGCGCCACCCGGGTTACCAAGACCTTTACAACCCCGAGGGTGGCGTCGAACCAGACGAGATCGATCGGCCCTGGCGAACAGCAGCAGGCTTCGTGCTGGACCGAGTCAGTCATCCCCAACCGGACCGACTCACCCCGCTGGTCCTGGCGATCGGGATGTGCTCAGCAGGCACGTTCGTCTTGTCGATCTCCGGGGTGGGTATCGCCTCGGTTGCCGGGTGGCCCAGGTCTTCGGCCTGCTCGCCCTGACGATCTCGCTGGCCGGGCAACAGCTCCGCTACACCGCGATCGGATGGAGCTCACTCGTCGCCGGTCTCGGAACAGGACTCGACACCGACGGGGACTGGACCTACGCGCCGCTTTTGTATCTCTGGCTGGTCAATGCCGGGCTGATTATATCACCGCCGGCCTCCTGGTCGCCGGGACCTGTGCCCTACCGATCGGACACCGCCACCCTCGGGTCTACCGGGGCTTCTGGATACTGGGTTGGGGTTGAGTCGTGATCGGCGCCGGCAACTTCCTCATCGCCGTCCACGGACTCCGTACCGGCAACACCGAACTCGCAGCGGGCAGCTTCCTCACCTGCCTCGGGAACACATCCCGGTCGTCGTCGCCATCAAGGCACACCCTGACCTGCATCTCCCTTCACGCCGACAGACCACCAGCCGGTGACGACCCCGCAAGACGAACGACTCCCACATGATCCGGATGAACCAGCGACGCCCCAGCTCCGCCGCCCAGCACCCCTCTGATCGCCAGCTGAGGCGGGCGCGCTCAGCCGACGACCTCAACCAGCACCGACGCGATAACGGGTGAAATTGGCCGCCTGCTGGGAAGGTGGGGCAGAAGGTGTTGCCTGAGTGGCTCGTCGTGCCAGCTGTGCTCATCAGTGCCACCTTCGCCGTCCCCTACCTCCGCGGCACTCTACGCGGGGAGACCGAACCGAACCCCGTCACCTGGGGCTTGTGGTCGATCAGCGCCGCTCATCGCGTTCGCCGCCGAACTCCGACGAGGGCGTCGGGCTGCGCTCGCTCGTCACCTTCAGCGCCGGAGCGGTCCCGTCGACGATTTTCCTCGTCGCGCTGCTCGCGCCCACCGCACCGTGGCGGCTCACCCGCTTCGACGCAGCCTGCGGTGCGCTCTCCGGCCTGGCGCTCATCGGCTGGGCGATCAGCGGCTCCGAGAACGTCGCCATCGCCCTAGCCATCGCAGCGAGCCTCCTCGCCGGCATCCCCACTCAGATCAAGGCGCTCCGCCGCCCAGAGACAGAGAAAGCCATCCCGCGTTCGCCGGCGGTGTGCTCAACGGCGCCGTCGGACCCCTCGTCCTCGACACCTGGTCGTTCGCGGACTGGGCGTTCCCCACCTACGTGCTCACTATGAGCGCCCTAACGATGACCCTCATCACCGTCGCACCACGCATCTCCTGGCTGACGCGCCACCCTTACCACACCGCTGCCCTGCGGCTAATGCTCGATGCCCAGAGCGCGGGCCGCATCACAGGCGCCATGAAGTTTGCCCTCCTTAAGGGTCCGTAGCCGTCGCTCCCTGGTTTCTTGTGCCATTGCCTGTCGGTCAGCCGCCTCGCTCGACGAGGCTTCCGCTGGGGTGTGATCACGCACGCCGGGTAGATGACGCGGCCGTGGCGGGAGGCGGCCCGTTCGAGGGCTTCTGGCGATTCGCCGACGAGCCTGCATCCGTTCGGGATCGGTGAAGGCGACGTCAAAGGCGTGGGCGCCGATACGGATCGGGCCGCCTGAAACGAGGACGCCCGCCCACTCCATCAGCGTCCGGCCGTTCCGGAGGGCGTGTCCATCACGAACTTCCCAGGTCACCGAACCGCTGGCCACCCCTGCACTGCAGGTCAGGCCGACGACCGCCCGTGGCATCCGGATGCGAGCCGAGCGGACCGACCGAACTCCCAGACACAGAGCCTCATGGCGACGGCAGAGGCGATACAGCCGGTAAAGGGCGCGATGAAAAAGGAGGTCAATCCCTTGCGGATTGACAGGGTGCATCCCATATCGCGTCCCATATCAGGGCGATATGAGACGACATGGGAGGCACACGTCGACATGGACGACCCCACTCGCCAGCACTTATGCCCACTGGCCGCCACGGTATGGACATTTTGGAACGCTCTGTAAAGCCTTTTACCCGGGTTCGATTCCCGGCGCCGCCTCCAAGACTCTTACCTGTAGGCTGGCTGGCTGCCTGCACGCAGAGGCAGCGTGTCGTTTCGACCCACTCCAAATGCTGGTGCCGGGCTGGGGACGCCGGGTGTGGCGGCCAGAGAAGCTTCCGCTCACGGCTGTCTTCTCACGCAGGGGCCGGCGGACTCGTCGGTGAGCGTTTCGACGTGTTCGTTGATCTGCCGGCCGACGGCCGTGAGCGAGTCGACGGCGCCGAAGAGGCCGCGGGCGCGCATCGTGCCCATGAGTGCTGCCAGCCGGGCTCGGGGTACGTGTCGAGACCACCGTAGTACGTGGCGGCCACGATCACGTCTCTTTCGTTGCGTCGAGCAGGGCGCTCAGCTCCTGTGTGGAAGTGGTGGAGTTGGGGTCGTTCCGACCGTAGATCAGTTCGGGTGGCGCCGCTCCGCCGCTGAGTGCCCGCTGGGCCGACTCCGCTGCCGCGAAGTCCTCCTTGAAGATGATGTCGGTCGAGATCTTCAGGTTGCGGGTCCACTTCTCGGTTTGGCCCTTCTGGTCGGGCCGGACGAGGAGCGTGAGGCGTACCCGGCAGCGGTCGGGTCGCAGCGGGTCGGGATCGGGCTGGTAGATCTCGAAGTGGTCGCCGGCCCACTCGACGTTCACGTTGGGCAGCATGTTGTAGGAGATCAGCACCTGGGACAGGAACGTCTCGGGGCTGCTGTGGCTGGCGGGGTCGTAGGAGTTGCGCGGGTGCAGCGCCCGGTTGTGGCGGCCCAGCGGGTGGAACGAGATCCGGTCGGAGTAGATGTACGGGCTGAGCGTGTCCTTGTGGAGGAACCGCACGTGGTAGTTCTCCATGAACCCGTCCATCACCAGCTTCCAGTTGGCGTCGAGCTCGATCTCGTCGGTCCGCTCCACCACGAACCGGCCCAGCTCCATGGCTTCGAACTCGGCATCGAGCGGCCCGAGGAAGTCGCTGAGGTCCATGGGGACACCGGGCCGGCGGGCCACGAAGACCATGCCGTGTCGCTCCGCGCACGCCACCTCCACCAGGCCGTGGGCCTCCCGGTCGAGGTCCGGGAAACCATCCTTCGTGGTGATGCCGAGGAGCGCACCGTCGGTCCCGTACGTCCAGCCGTGGTACGGACAGGTGAAGCGTCGTGCGCATCCGGCCTGTTCGCCCCACACAACCTCGGTCCCCCGATGACGACAGGAGTTGAGGAACGCTCGCACCGAACCGTCGGGCTGGCGGGAGATCAGGACCGGCGTCCCTGCCGCCCGCCGCGACACGAAGGCGCTCGCCTCAGCCAGTTCGCTGCTGAAGGCGACCAGGAGCGGCAGGCGGTCGAACAGCGCCGACTGCTCACGCCGCATGTGGTCGGCGTCGAAGTAGACCGCCGACGCCTGTTGGTGGGTCGTCGAGGCGAGCGTGGTCGTGCCACCCTTGTGCAATCCGTCGAGGTGCGCCTTGACCTGCTCGTAATCGTGGTGGCGCATCCGCTGCTCCCTCTTCGGCCCGGCATCCGCGGTTCGCCGGTAAATATATCATCCACTAGCTTTGCAGCAAGGGAGAGGACAGGTGAGTCACCATGGGGCTGTTGGAGAACAAGGTCGTGCTCGTCACGGGGGGTGCGCGGGGTCAGGGTGAGGCGGAGGGCAAGCGAGCGGTCCTCGAAGGGGCGACGGTCGTGGTGGCCGACGTCCTCGACGAGGCCGGCGAACGCGCCGCCGCGGGGATGGGCGCCGACTACGCACACCTCGACGTCACCTCGGCCGCGGAGTGGACGACGGTCGTCACGACGTCGTGTCGCGGCACGGCAGGATCGACGGGCTCGTCAACAACGCCGGCATCCTCGATTTCAACAAGCTCGTCGACTATCCACTCGACGCCTGGGACCGCGTGGATCGCGGTCAACCAGACGGGGGTCTTCCTCGGCATGCGGGCCGTGGCACCGCACATGTCCGCGCAGCAGTCCGGGTCCATCGTCAACATCTCGTCCATCGCCGGCTTCGGCGGCGGCTACGCCTCTGCCGCGTACACCGCGTCCAAGTGGGCCGTTCGGGGCATGACGAAGACCGCCGCCCGGGAGCTCGCCCGGAAGGGGATTCGCGTGAACTCGGTGCACCCTGGCGTGATCGACACGCCGATGACCGAGGAGCTCAACGCCGAGGGCATGATCCGCTCGGTGCCGATGCGACGGGCCGCCCAGCCGGAAGAGGTGGCCAACGTCGTGATCTTCCTTCTCTCCGACGAGGCCAGCTACTGCACCGGCCAAGAGTTCACCGTGGACGGAGGCGTTCACACCTGACCCGAATCCGCGTCCTTGCCAGATCCGACACGGCGGAAGGTCTTTCCAGGACGTGTCACGGTGTCGACGGGCGTTGTCCGCGACGTGAGCCACACGAAGAGAAGGCGCAACGAGTCGCGGTTCGGAGGCGTCAGCGTAACGGTGCTCGCGCCCAAGGCTCCGCGGTTGTGCTCTCAGCTCGGAGGGCCGGGCACAGGTCGAGACTTCCGACCGACCTGAACTTCTGACGTCAAGCGAGACAGTCGACGAGCTCCCGGTGGAAGTGCTGCACGCCGGGTTCGTTACGCCCGTAGAGCACCTGGCTTGGCGCAGCGCCACCGTCGAGTGCTCGCTGGGCGGACCTGGCTGCTTCGAAGTCTTCCGACGTGATGATGTCCATAGCCATCTTCAGGTTCCACGCCCAATGCTCGGACCGGTCGCGCTCCTCGGGTCGGGTGAGCAACGCCATCCGTACTCGGCACCGGTCGGTCCGCAACGGATCGGGCTCGATCTGCCAGACTTCGTAGTGGTCGATCGCCCACAGGATTTCGGTATTTGGGAGCATCCGGTAGCTGACTACGAGCTGGCCAAGTAGGTCCTCGGGAGCCTGGATCGTCGCTGGGTCGTAGGTCTTTCGGACGGAGGCGAGGCGGCCGTGGCGACCGAAGGCGTCGTAGGTGTTGCGATCAGAGTAGAGACGGTTGGTGAGCGTGGCGGCATGGAGGAATCGCACGTGGTAGGTCTCCAGGAACCCGTCCATGATCAGCTTCCAGTTCGCTTCGACCTCGAGGTCCTGGCGCCGCTCGACGACGAACGCGCCGAGCTGCATCGAGCGCAGCTCGACGTCGAGCGGGCCGAGAAAGTCGTCGAGATCGAAGGCGACGTCGGGGCACCGGGCCACGGAAACGAGCCCGTGGCGCTCGGCGCAAGCCAACTCCACGAGGCCGTGCTGCTCGCGGTCGAGGTCGGGGAAGCCGACGCTGGTCGTGATGCCGAGCAGGTGACCGTCAGGCCCATAGGTCCAGCCGTGGTAGGGGCAGGTGAAGCGGCGTGCACAGCCGGCCGTCTCACCCCAGACGACCTCGGTGCCACGGTGGCGACACGAGTTGAGGAACGCCCGGACCGATCCGTCGCCCTGGCGGACGACGAGCACCGGCGTCCCGGCCAACGAGCGGGCGATGTAGGCGTTCCGCTCGGCGATCTCGCTGGAGCAGGCCGCCACGAGCGGGAGGCGATCGAAGAGCCGTGCCTGCTCGTCGCGCAGCCGATCGGCGCTGCAGTACACCGCGGACGACTGCGACCACGTCTGTGAGGCGAGCGCCGTCGATCCCTCGGCGTGCATCTCGTCGATCGTCGCTTTGAAGTGCTCGTAGTCGAACGGGCGCATCGCGCTCACCCCCCAGGTGCCAACCGGCTTCCGGACGAATATAGCTGAAAGAATATTGTCTTGTCTAGGACCGCTGCATAGGCGGCGACGGCGGTCATCGCCGCGGTCGTTCGGGTTTGGCTCGTGACCTTCGGCCTGTGTGCCTCCTCCCAGCATCTTGCCAACCGCGGCTCCGACGGAGCCCAGGCTACGCGGCGAACGGCGCGACCATCGGCATGTTTGGCAGGGCGGCGGCCTCAGGAGCGAAGGGCCGCACCCGCTGTCACGTCGAGATCAGGAAGTCTGGGCCGGCGCATCGCCGTCGAACGCATTGGGCACTATCGGAGGGGCGAGGTCCCGAGCTGTAGGAGTGCGTGGAGAGAGGCGACCGTCTGGCGATAGTCGTCTGCGGTGCGGGCCATGAGCGCGGTGATGTCGAGGCCGTTCATGAGCGTGACGAGCGCCAGGGCGAGGCTGCGCTGCGCCCCGGGGGTGGGTCGGAGCTGCTCGGGCAGCGAGTGCGGCCACGCGGTCGAAGAGCCGGCGGAACGCCCGGAGCGTCGCGCTTAGCCGCTCGGTCAGCTCGGGCTCACGTTGGGTGTCGATCACGACGGCCAGCATCATGGGGGCGAGCATCGGCTGCTCGTCGCGGAGGACGGCGGCGAGCTCCATCATCCGGTCGATGGCCTCGGCGAAGGTCGGGTCGCCGGCGAGGACGGCCTCGTAGCGGTCCAGCACCACGCCGTACACGTGCGTGGCGGCGGCCACGTACAGCCCGGCTTTGGTGCCGAAGTGGTGGTACAGAACCGGGGGGGTGACGCCGGCCGTGGTGACGAGGTCCTCGACGGTGGTGGAGGCGTACCCGGAGCGGGGAACAGGTCGAGCGCGGCGGCGAGGACCCGGTCGTGTCCGCCGACGGTGTCGCCTGCCGGTCGTCCTCGGGGGCGGCCGACGGGTGGGGTCGGTGGGGTGGCGTCGGCGGCGGTCACTGGCCGGTGATCGTACCGGTCAGCGCGTGCGGCCCGACTCCAGCAGAGGGGCGGCGAAGTCGAGTACAGCGGTGGTGAAGGCGTCGTTGCGGTCACCGGCGACCATGTGGGTGGCGTCGGCGACGTCGACGAAGGCGGCGTGGGGGATCAGTTCCAGCAGCCTGCGGGCGGCGTCGAGCGTGACCACGTCGCTGCTGCCACCGCGCACTAGCAGGGTGGGCGCCTCGAGCCGGTCGGCTCCGGCGGTCATCCCGGCGCGCATGTTCCGGGCGTAGGCGGCCGCAGCCGCGGGGTCGTCGAGCCAGGTCTTGCGGACGTCGAGGATGCGGGGATCCCAATGCCAGCGCCAGCGGCCGTCGCCACCTTGACGCAGGACCCGGGCGAGGCCGGCGGGTGACGGCTTGCCTTGCCCGCCCCGGTACGCGCCGATGGCCTCTGCGGCGTCGTCGAGGGTGGCGTATCCGTCGGGGTGGGCGGCCATGAAGGCGATGATGCGTCTGCCACCCTCCATGTCGACGTCGGGGGTGATGTCGACGAGCACGAGCCCTCGGAACAGCTGCCGGTCGACCATCGCCCTGGGCGACGAGCGAGCCGGCTCCGCCCATCGACGCGCCGATGACGAGGGGAGGCTCCGCCAACGCCGCGCAGAGGGCGATGACGTCGAGCCCGACATCGGCGTGCTGGTAGGCGGACTCCTCCGGCCACTCGCTGTCGCCGTGGCCCCGCAGGTCGATGACGTACGCCCGCCACCCCTGCTCGGCGAGCTTCCCCGCCGTGCCGCCCCACGACTGGCGGGATTGGCCCAGACCGTGCAGGAGCAGCGCCGGCGGCCCGTCGACGGGCCCGGCCACGTCCGCCGCCAGCCGCAGGCCGTCGTGACCTTCCAGATCGATGCGCCCGCTCATGGCTCGAGGATGCGCAGGGCGACGTGGTCGGGGCCGCGCACGGCGCCGTTGAACCAGCGGACGTCGGCCGGGTCGCCGGCGAGCTCGAAGCGGGGGAATCGGCGGAGCCAACCTCGCAGCGCCACCTCCGTCTCCATGCGGGCCAGGTTCGACCCGATGCAGCGGTGGATGCCGGTCCCGAAGGCGATGTGCCGGTTGTGCTGGCGGTCCACCACGACCTCGTCGGGGCGCTCGAAGTGGGAGGCGTCGCGGTTGGCGGACCCGAAGGCGAGCAGGAGCCGCTTGCCGACGTCGACCGGGCAGCCGCCGATGTCGGCGTCCACGGTGATGAGCCGGCCGACCGTTGCCGGTGAGTAGAAGCGCAGGAACTCCTCGATCGCTGTGGGCAACAGTTCGGGCTCGGCGACGAGTGGGCGAGATCCGCCGGATGGGAGCCGAGGTGCAGCAGGCGCGGCGCCGATCAGCGACCAGGTGGTGTCGATGCCGCCGAGCATCAGCACGTACAGCGAACCGATCTGCTCCTTGTCGGTCAGCGTTCGTGACCTGCCGTCCTCCTCGGTGATCCGGGCCTCGAGGACCATGGAGACCAGGTCCGAGGGCGGCGTCCCGGCGGAGGTCGTCTGCAAGGTCCAGTCGCCATCACGAGAGGCTCCGCGGGCCCCGGCCTCGACCGCTCGAGCAGGTTGCCGTCCGCGTCGCGCCGGAAGATCGTGACGCCGTCGAGCTGGTCGGCCGCGCGATCGAAGCGCTGGATGCGGACGATGTCGGTGCCCTGCCGGATCCAGGTCGCCTTGTCGTCGTCCGATGCGGCGTAGTCGGCGACGCCCCACGCCCTCAGCTTGCCGACCGCGACCGGCACGGCCTGGTCCTCGATCACGAACTGCATCGCCGCGACCAGCAGGGCCGCCGGCGCGATCGCCGCCGCCAGCTTGAACTTCGAGATGCCGATGCCGAGCATCGCGGTCAGCTCGCGAAAGCGGGCGAGACCGGCGAAGGTCAGAAAGCCCGCGAGCATCGCGGTGATCGGGATCAGCTCGGAGACGATCTCGGGCAGGCGCAGGACGCTGTAGCGAAGGATCGGCAGCACGGCACCACCGCCCGCTTCGAGCACATCGTCGCCATCGGCGAGGAAATCCAGGAACACCACCAGCACAGCCAGGCCGAGCAGCAGGAACGCAAAGCGCACCAGGTAGAGGCGCGAGAGATAGCGGCTGACCGTTGGGATCATCGCTTGGTCCGCTCAGCCCGTATGCGCGCTCGCCGGCGACCAGCGGTGCGCCCGGCGATGTAGCCGCGGCCAGCGACCGAGCGAGGCCCGCGCGTACAGGCAGGCGGTGCCGGCAGCAAGGCATGCAAACGGCAGCCACAGGGCGATCACTGGCGGTAGCATACCGTTCTTGACCAGTGATTCACCAAAGCTCAGCGTCTCATAGTAGACGATCAGGATCGCCAGCCCGACGAACAGCGCGGCCCGCCGCTCGCTGCGAGCACTGCCGACCAGCGCAAGGGATGCCGCCAGCAGAGGCAGCAGCGGGACGGTGGCAATGATCGCCAGCCTGGAGTGCAGCTCGGCCGCGATCTCCTCGGGGCGGGGATGGTCTTCGGCCGAGGGCTGCGCCCGCCACAGCTCCGGCAGGGTCAGCTCGCGCTGGTCGCGACCGCGTGGCCGGAACTCCGTGACCTCGGACGTCGCGACCGGCCAGCTGAGATCCTCGAAGGTCAGCGTCCGGGGGGCGCTGTCGTCCGCCGGCAGCTCGGCGCGCACGCCGTCCTTGAGCTTCAGGATCGCGCCGGTGTCCTCGCCCGCCTGGGCGAGCAGTCCCTGGGTTCCGGTGGTCACGATCGAGCCGCCGTCGTCCGACTTCTCGTAGACGAACACCTTGGAGAGCTGCAGGCCGTTGGGACTGGCCACCGAGCCCTCCGCGAAGAAGGTCAGGCCATCGGCCTGAATGAAGGTGCCCTCGCGCACCGCAGCGTTGAGCGAAGCCTCGGCGACCGAGTTCTTGAGCTCGCGATAGGCATAGCGGGCGTGGGGGCTCAGGAAGCCGAGGATCAGGATCGCGGTCGCGGTCATGATCACGGCAAGCGCCATCGCCGGCGCGATCAGACGGTGCAGCCCCTGGCCGACGCCCGACAGGATGACCAGCTCGTTGTCCTGGCGCAGGCGCATGAAGGTCAGCAGGACGCCGAAGAAGAAGGCGGCCGGCAACGCGACGCTCAGGTAATGCGGCGTCAGCAGGATCAGCATCTGGCCGACGAAGCTGAAGGCCTTGTTCGGATTGGCGACCAGACCGAACAGGCGCAGCATGCGGTCGAGCAGCAGCACCGCCAGACCGACGCCGTCATCACCAAGGACGTGGCGATGATCTTGCGCAGCAGATAGAGATCAACGAGCTTGAGCACTAGGGAGTTCGTCCTGCGCCTTTGCCTGCGGGTCGGCGGCCGCGCCGCTGTCGTGACGGCCGATCGAGCCCGAATGCCGTGTGATGCCAATACAGATATAGGGATCGCCGCAACAAGGTCATCCCGCCAGCAGCCGCTCGACCACGTCCTTGAGCGCAACGCCCGGCCCGATACCCTTCGCTGCGGCCGCCTGGTTGGCCCGCGAGACCACGCCGGTCTGGTAGGTCGAGAGGGCATCGCCGATGCGGGCGGTCCGGCTGTCGACCGTCATGGCCGCGACGCCGCGTGCGTCCAGGGCCGGCAGGCGCCCGATCCCGGCCTGGTCGATGCCGATCCCGGCGTCGTGAAAGACCGCGACCAGCGCGTCGACCCCGAGCGCCGCGGCCGGATCGCCGCCCAGCAGTGCGCCATGGGAGCCGGCGATCACGATCTGGCCGGCATCCTCCGGCTGCACCATCGCGGCGGAATCGATGCAGACCACGCGTGGCTTGCCCGGTATCTCGATCAGAACCGTGCGACCTTCGCGGTGCGGCGGCGGCTCGCCCTGCCAGGCCGGCGCCGCGGTCAGGGCCTGGGCCGCGGCCTCGGCAGGCTGGCCCGGCAGGCAGCCGACCTGCCGCGCGGTCGCATTGGCATGGCTGATCACGCCCCGCCTGCGCATGTCGGCGCCGTCGCCGATCCTGGCGCTGTCGAAGGCGATCGCGGCGGCCGCCATGCCGAGCGCCTGGCAGTAGTTGAGGCCGGCGATGCCGGCGCCCTCGAGGCCGACGCCGGCATCGTTCAGGATCACCGCCCGCAGCCGCGCCTTGGCCGCCAGATAGGCCGGATACAGGCCGCCATAGGAGCCACAGATCACGACCCCGTCGCGATGGCGCGGCTCGAACCTGGTGGCACTGTCGACGGCGAGGATCGGCGGGATCGCGATGACCGGGCCTCCTGCGGCTTGACCAGGCGGGTGCTTTGCTATTACCGGCATCTCGGGGCGTCGCCGTCAACCGGTTGGCACGGAGGGGAGAGGTGCATCGCAATCTCGATACCGAGCGTGTGCTCGGTCTGTACCATCAGATGGCGCGCATCCGCGCCTTCGAGGAAGCCGGTCTGGCGGCGCAGAAGCAGGGCCTGGTGCTGGGCGCGATCCATCCCTCGATCGGCCAGGAGGCGGTCGCGGTCGGCGTGTGCGGCAACTCTGCGCCGCAGCGACGTGCTGCTGTCGACCCATCGCGGCCACGGCCACACCATTGCCAAGGGCGCCGACGCGCCGCCATGATGCGCGAGCTGTTCGGCCGCGACGGCGGCACCTGCGACGGCAAGGGCGGCTCGATGCACATCGCCGATTTCGAGGTCGGCATGCTCGGCGCCAACGGCGTCGTCGGCGCCAACATCCACGATCGCCGCCGGCGCCGCGCATGCGATCAAGCTCAAGGGCGAGGACCGGGTCGTCGTCTGCTTCTTCGGCGACGGCGCGATCAATCGCGGGCCGTTCCTCGAAGGCCTGAACTGGGCCGGCGTGTTCGATCTGCCGATCCTGTTCGTGTGCGAGGACAACGGTTTTGCCGCGACCACGCGCACGGCGGCGCATGACCGGCGGCCCGGGTGCGGCGCCCGGGCGGAGAGCCTGGGCATCCCGGCGCTCGAGGTCGACGGCAACGACGTGCTGGCGGTCGATGCCATCGCGCGCGAGCTGATCGACCGGCTGCGGCGCGGCGAGGGGCCGCAGTTCCTGCTGGCCCACACCTATCGCCTGGCCGGCCACACCGCGGCCGACCCGGCCGCCTATCGCCCGCAGAGCGAGGTCGACGAGCAGCGGCTGCAGCGACCCGATCGGCTGCTGGCGTGGCGCTGCTGCGCGCGGCCGGCATTGCAGAGGCCGAGATCGAGGCGCTGCGGCGCGCCGCCGAAGACGAAGCGGCGCGTGCCTTCGAGACTGCGCGGGCGGCGCCCTGGCCGGAGCCGGGACACGCCTTGACCGACGTGCAGGATGTCGGCGTGCCCGAGCTGGCCCGGCGCCGGCTGGAGGCGAGCCTTGGCTGAGCTCAGCTATCTCGAAGCCGGCCTTGCTCGCGGTGCGCGAGGCGATGCGGGCCGATCCGACCGTCTGGGCGCTGGGCGAGGATCTCGGTCGCGGCGGCGTGTTCGGGCAGTACAAGGGGCTGGTCGAGGAGTTCGGGCCCGAGCGCGTGGTCGACGCGCCGATCTCCGAGGCCTGCATCATGGGCGCGGCCGTCGGCGCCGCGCTTGATGGGCACGCGGCCGATCGTCGAGATGCGCTTTGCCGATTTCGCGCTGTGCGCGATCGACGAGCTGGTCAACCAGGCGGCCAAGGCGCGCTTCATGTTCGGCGGCCAGAGCCGGGTGCCGATGGTGGTCCGCGAGCCGATCGGCATGTGGCGCTCCTCGGCCGCCCAGCACAGCCAGTCGCTGGAAGCCTGGTACGCCCATATTCCGGGCCTCGTCGTGGTCGCGCCGGCGACGCCCGCCGACAATCGTGCCCTGCTCGAGGCCGCGATCCGCCCGCGACGATCCGGTGGTCTATATGGAGCACAAGAACCTCTGGGCGCTCGAGGGCGAGGTGCCCGACGACGGGCGCGGTGCCGCTCGGCAAGGCGCGCATCGCGCGCGCGGGCGACGACCTCACGATCGTGACCTGGTCGGCGATGGTGCACGAGGCGGCCAAGGCCGCCGAGCTGGCCGCAGCCAGGCGGCATCGCGGTCGAGCTGATCGACCTGCGGACCCTGTGGCCCTGGGACCAGGAGACGGTCTTGACGCGTCGGTCACGAAGACCGGCCGGCTGCTGGTGGCGCATGAGGCCGTGCAGGTCGGCGGATTCGGCGCCGAGATCGCCGCGACCGTCGCCGAAGAGCTGCGCGGACGGCTGCGCGCACCGGTCAGGCGGCTCGGCGCGCCGCGCATCCCGATCGGCTACGCGCCAAGCCTGGAGGACCAGGTGCGGGTCACGGCCGAGCGCGATCATTCTGCCTGCCATACAAGCTGATTGCGAGGATCGGTTGATGTCGGATCTGGCCAACGAGATGACCGGCGGCGAGGCGCTCGCCCGCATGCTGCAGGCCCATGGCGTCGGGCCCGATGTTCGGCATGGGCGGCTTCCAGCTGCTGCCGTTCTACGATGCCATGCGCCGGCTCGGCCTGCAGCACTGCCTGATCAACGACGAGCGCTGCGGCGCTTTCGCCGCCGACGCCTACGCCGGGTCACCGGCCGGGTCGGGGTGTGCGATGCGACGCTGGGGCCGGGCGCCACCAACCTGGTCACCGCCCTGGTCGAGAGCCTGAACGCCGGTACGCCGCTTGTCGCGATCGTCGGCGACACGCACCGCGGCCATGCCTGGAAGAACATGACCCAGGAGAGCCGCCAGCTGGAGATCCTGCGCCCTGCCGTCAAGGAGGTGCTGCGCATCGAGGCCATCGGCGCGCATTCCCGAGCTGATCCGCCGCGCGTTCACTGGTCGCGACCAGCGGCCGGCCCGGGCCCGTGGTGGTCGACGTGCCCGAGGACATCGCCCACGACCACCATGGCTTCGAGGACGACGAGCTGGTTGCGCATGCGACCTACACGACCATCCCGGCCCTGCGCTGCCGGCCCGATGCGCGCGCGGTCGAGGCCACGGGCGAGCTTTTCGCGCGCGCGCAAAGCGGCCGATCCTTCTGTGCGGGCGGCGGCGTGCATCTGTCGGACGCCGCCAAGGAGCTGCAGGCGCTTCGCCGAGGCGTTCGCGATCCCGGTCGCGCACACGCTGTCCGGCAAGGGCGCGATCGCCTGCACCCATCCGCTCTCGGCCGGGCATCTTCGGACGCTACACGCGGATCGCCAACGATCTGATCGAGGCGTCGGACTGCATCCTGGTGGTCGGCTGCAAGCTCGGCGAGATCGCGACCAAGCGCTACACCTGCCACCGCCCGGCAGGACCCTGATCCACCTGGACATCGTGGCCGAGGAGATCGGCCGCTGCTATCCCGCCGACCATCGGGCTTTGGGGCGACGCCCGCGCCGGCCTCGAGGATCTGCACGCGCGCCCTTGCCGACCGCGCCGTCGCGACAGCGTCGATGACCGGGCCGACTACGCCGCCGAGGTCGCCGCCGCGCATGGCCGCCTGGCGCCAGTCGGTCGAGGACAGGCTCTCCTCCGACGAGGTGCCGGTCAATATGGCGCGGCTGATGCGCGAGCTGGGCATGCGCTGCCGGAGGACGGCATCCTGGTTGCCGATGGCGGCTTCGCGGCGCATTGGGGCGGGCTGCTGTTCGACAGCAAGCGGCCCGGCCGAAGCTTCGTGCCGGACCGCGGCTTCGCCTCGATCGGCTATGGCGTGCCGGGCGCGATCGGCGCCCAGCTGGCCGCGCCCGGGCGCGCGGTCGTGGCGCTGACCGGCGATGCCGGCTTCAACATGACCATGGGCGAGCTCGAGACCGCCCGCCGGCTCGGGCTCGGCTTCATGGTGGTGATCGTCAACAACGCCGCCTCCGGCTACGTCAAGGCGCTGCAGCACCTGATGTAC
Organism: uncultured Alphaproteobacteria bacterium; assembly: GCA_963731495.1. Lineage (GTDB taxonomy): Bacteria > Pseudomonadota > Alphaproteobacteria > Geminicoccales > Geminicoccaceae > DASUGG01. The sequence continues at coordinate 56,986 of CAVSVZ010000045.1, read as the reverse complement.
GGCCAGGACGCCTATCAGTCGGCCGATCTGTCCGAGACCGACTACGCCGCCACGGCACGCGCGCTCGGCTGCCACGGCATCCGGGTCGAGCAGCCGGGCGACCTGGCGCCTGCCCTGCGCGAGGCCCTGTCCGAGCGCGCCTGCCCGACCGTGGTCGACGTCGTGGTCACCCGTGATCCCGCCAGCATGCTGCCCGGCGTCGACGCCCGGGCCGTCCAGGCCAAGCCCGGCGATCGCGTAGCGTAGCGCTTTCATTGACGTCAAGCGCATCGATGACTACGTTTGGAGCGATCGTGATGCGGCTGCAAGGAAGTCGAGATGGGTGTCCTCACGGTGCGCGGATTGGATGATGCCTTGATCAAGGCTTTGAGAGTGCGAGCCGCCAAGAGCGGCCGATCGGCCGAGGCTGAGCATCGCGTGATCCTGGAGCAAGCTTTGCGGCGCCGTACGGCTCCCTTCAAGGCCTTAGCCCGACGTCGCCGCGAAAGCCTAAAAGGCCGCGACTTCTCCGATACCACCGCCGTCATTCGGCGGTTCCGCGACGAGGCACCGACTTGACACAGGCGCTCGTTGTCGATGCCAGCGTTGCCGTGAAGTGGGTTTTGCCAGAGGAGGACAGCGACCTCGCCGAACGCCTGATCGATTGGCAGGGTTGGTTGCACGCACCAGCGTTCATCTTCCTCGAGGTTGCGAATGCGCTCTGGTACCAGATGCGCTCCGGCAAGCTAAGCCCTGCCGCCGTGGCCGGTTGTATGGCGGATCTGCGGCAAGCTCCCTTGGTGATCTGGGATGGTGAGGAGCCGCTGCCCTCGACGCTCGAATGGGCGCGCATGCTCGACCATGCAGTCTACGACTGCGCGTATCTTGCGCTGGCACTCCACCTCGACGCCGCCTATGTCACCGCGGACCAGCGATTCTGGCGCAAGGCGCAGAGACCAGACCTTAACCAGCGGGTCGTATTGCTGGCCGAGTTGTGAGCGCCGCGAGCGCTCTTGACGCGGATCGGCAAGCGAGGAGGCTGGGCGCATGGCCATCGAGACGATCGCCATCGTCGGCGCCGGCGCCTGGGGTACGGCCCTGGCCCAGACCGCCGCGCGCGCCGGCCGCCGGGTGGTGCTGTGGGCGCGCAACCCTGCGGTGGTCGAAAACATCAACCATAAGCATAGAAACGCTACCTATCTCACTGATATAAAACTCGATTCCTCGATCGTGGCGACCTCGGTGCTGGATGAGTTCGGTCGGGCCGATGCCGTCCTGCTGGCCGTGCCGGCGCAGACGGTGCGGGCGGTCTGCCGTGAGCTGCCGGACCTGCATGCCGTGGTGATCTGCGCCAAGGGCTTCGAGACCGCGACCGGCGCCCGGCTGAGCGAGGTGGTCGCCAAGGAATGTCCCCGCAGCCGTCGCGCCGTGCTGTCGGGCCCGAATTTTGCCGGCGAGGTCGCTCGCGGTCTGCCGGCTGCCACCACGCTCGGCTGTGCCGATGCCACGCTCGGCCGTGCCCTGGCCGAGGCGCTCAGCAGCATCAGCTTTCGTGCCTACTGGACCGAGGACGTGATCGGCGTCGAGGTCGGCGGCGCGCTCAAGAACGTGCTGGCGATCGCCGCCGGCATCGTCGCCGGCCGGGGCTTGGGCGAGAACGCGCGTGCGGCGATCATCACCCGTGGCCTCGCCGAACTGGCCCGGCTGGGCGAGGCGCTCGGCGGCCGGCGCGAGACCATGATGGGCCTGTCTGGTCTGGGCGATCTGGTGCTGACCGCCAGCAGCCTGACCTCGCGCAACATGGCGTTCGGCCATGCGATCGGCCAGGGCGCCGACCCGCAGGCCCTGCGCCGCAAGCCCGGTGCGCTGGTGGAAGGCGTGTTCACCGCCGGTGCGGTCGGCCGTCTGGCGCGTGCACATGGCCTCGAGATGCCGATCTCGGCGGCGGTCGCCGCCATCCTCGAAGGCCGGCTCGACATCCCGACGGCGCTCGATGAGCTGATGCGCCGCCCGATCAAGCCCGAGACGCACGGCTAGAGCAATTCCCGATGAGGCGGACCCCACTTGGGATCGTACCGTCGCTCCGCTCATCGGGAAAAAATTGCTCTATTCTAAAGAGCTAGAGCAGCTTTATCCGGACGACGATCGCCTCCGGCGATCGCGTCTACTCGGATGCTGCTCTAGCGCCTCCTGCGGGCATTGCGCCGCGCCCGCTCCCGTCTCATCTTCACGAGCGAGAAGAGCCGGATTGAGAGACGTGAGCAAGAAGCCTGCCGACGAACGCCTGTATCACCATCCGCCCAGCCCCGATGACATCGAGCGGCTCGGCCAGCAGGTGCTGGACGAGCTGCCGGAGATGTTTCGTGGCTTCGTCCGCGACGTGGTGATCACCGTCCAGGACTTTGCCGACGACGCCACGTTGGACAGCATGGGCATCGACAACCCGTTCGATCTGCTGGGCCTCTACCACGGCGTGCCGGTCGGTCACGAGTTGACGCTCGCGCAGCGCGAGGATGTCGACATGATCTATCTGTACCGCCGGCCCCTGCTGAACTACTGGTGCGAGACCGGCGAGCCGCTCGCGGCGATCGTGCGCAACACCTTGATCCACGAGATCGGTCACCACTTCGGCTTCTCCGACGACGACATGGAGCAGATCGAGTTCGGCGAGGACTGATCGTGGCGCGCGAAACCGAGACCGGTCGATCACGGGCGCCCTCGACCGGGCAGACGGTCGAGGTTTGGAAAGTCGTGATCAGTGCGATCGGTGTGCTCGGCACGGTCGGCGGCCTGATCTACGGCATCTGGACCTATTTCGACCAGCGCGACGGCCAGATCGCCCAGCGGGGTCTCGAGATCAAGCAACGCGGCCTCGAGATCGAAGCGCTGCAGCGGGAGTTCGAGGAAGAAGTTCCTCGACAAGCAGTTCGACCTCTATGTCGAGGCGGTGTCGACCGTGTCGCGACTAACCACGAACCCTGCATATCCGGGACGCGACCGGGACCTGACCAGGTTCTGGCAGCTCTATTGGGGCGATCTCGGCATGGTCGAAGACCCGGGGGTCGCAAGGGCAATGATCGCGCTTGGCACGATCATCCCGGATATGACGTCCCAGCCGGAGCTCGCCAGACGGGCCTCCCTCAACCTCTCGCACTGCGTCAAGAACTCGTTGAGCGAGAGCTGGGCGGTGGACCTGGGTAAGCAGCCCTGTCGGACGGGCGCCGAGCTGATCCAGCTGTCAGGCGGCGACGGCAAACAACCATGATCACCGGCCTCGACCATCTGGTGCTGACCGTGGCCGACCTCGAGGCCACCGTGCGGTTCTATCGCGGAGGCCTCGGCATGCGCCTGGAGCGCTTCGGCGAGGGACGGATCGCGCTGCATTACGGCGCCCAAAAAATCAACCTGCACCTGGCCGGCAAGGAGTTCGAGCCCAAGGCCCTGCGGCCGACGCCAGGCTCGGCCGATCTTTGCTTCGTGACCGATCGGCCGCTCGACGAGGTGATCGACCGGCTGGTGGCGATCGGCCATGCCGTGACCCTGGGCCCGGTCGCACGGACCGGGGCCACCGGCCCGCTGATCTCGATCTACACCCGCGACCCGGACGGCAATCTGATCGAGATCGCCCGGCGCGCGTGAGCCGGGTCGTCCAGCATGCAGCCTTGGTCGCGAAGCGTCGGCGCCGCCTCGATCACCACGGGCTCGAAACCGTCGGCCTCGAGGACCTATTGCCGTAGCGCGCGCAGCTGCTCGAGGTCGGCCTCGACGCCGCTTTTCAGGCGCGGCGGATAGTGGAACAGGATGGTCTCGCGATTCTCGAACAGGTCGACCCCGCCGTCGTTGAACATCAGACCGTCCGGAAACTGCTCGTTCCAGCGAGCCACGATCGGCATCATCTTCGCGAGGTAGGCCTGCTTGGGGTCCTCGGACCGGAACTTGACCCCGCGCGCCATGGTGATGTGGAAGGGGTTGCCGTAATCGCCGCAGGGGCACGCCAGGACATCGCTCAGCAGGCCGAACAGCTGCCCGATCGCCGACTCCGGCTCGTAGGCGCACAGCAGCTCAAGCTCGCTCGTGGCGGTAAAGTTGACCCGCAGCGGCTTGAGCGTCATGGGTGCGAACGCGATCTGGCGCATGATCGCATCGACCTTGGCGAACGGGATGCCGCCGTGCTCCTCGTTGTCAGGCCCGAAGCGCCAGATCTCGGCATGGGCGGTATCGGGACGCTTGAGCTTGCTGTCCTCGCCGCCGCCGATCAGCCAGCCGTCGTCGCTGGTCTCGTAGAGAGAGTTGTAAGTACGGTCGGTCAGCAGGTCGAGATCGACTGGCGAAGAGGCATTCCTACGGCAGTCGATGCCGATATTGGCGAGGCGGTTGCGCTTGCAGGCGGGATGGCCGTTGCCGCTCGGATGAGCATGGTCGTAACTCTTCATGAACTCAGGACGAACCACCGGGAACCCGGCCGTGCTCGCCATGTCCGATCCTCCTTTGTGCGTCCGTCTCGGCTACTTGGTGCCGACCGGGCGACCCAATGCCAGGTAGGTGGCCCAGGCCGCCAGCGCATAGACGGCGTTGACGCCCAGCACGAACAGCCAGGAAGCGCCGATGCCGAAGACCAGCTTGGCCAGCACCGAGGGGATCACAGTGAGTGCCACCAGCGCGACAATAGCGGCCGCGGGACCTGACATCGTGAGGTAGATCACCGGCAGCAGGATCGCAACGGCGATCGCCACCGCGTTGCGGCCCAGGCTCAGCGCGAGCGTCGCGAACGGGACCGGCACCAGCGCTGCAACGATGATCGAGTTCGCAATCGTGCCGACGGCGCCGGCCAGGATCACGGCAAGGGCAACGCGTAGGGCGACCATCGGGCTCACCTCCAAGGCCTGCAATCACGAAGTTCGTCTCGCCTCTGCAGCATATACCGTTGATCATGACGCCGACCACCAGGGTCACCGCACCGACGAGGATGGAGCCAAAATCCGGCACCATCGGCGTATAGCCGCCGATCATCTTGCCGTACAGCCATCCGGGCACCGCGAGGCCAGGGCTTCGCCGAAGAATCGCAGGGGAATCGCATAAGGAATTTGTAGAATCTTTTTGATGGGGCATGTGCTTGATGTGCTGTCGCCTTGGTTTTGGAAGAGGACGGCGGCATGGAGCGGTTTCGGGCGTGTTTTGGTGATCTGGACGACCCGCGCACGGGCAACGCGCAACGGCACGATCTGTTGGAGATCCTGCTGATCGCGCTGGCGGCCAGCCTGTGCGGCGCCGAAGGGTGCGTCGACATGGCCCTGTTCGGACGCGCCAAGGCGCCGTTGCTGCGGCGTTTCCTGCGCCTCGAGGGCGGCATTCCGAGCCACGACACCTTCTCGCGGATCTTCCGGCTGCTCGACCCGGACGCGTTCGAGGCCAGCTTCGCTCGCTTCGTCGCCGCCTTCGCCGAGCAGGTCGAGACCGGTGCGATCGTCGCGGTCGACGGCAAGACGGCCAGGCGCAGCTTCGACCGGCAGGGCGGACGCCGGCCGCTGCACATGGTGAGCGCCTGGGCGGTCGAGCAGCGCCTGGTGCTGGGCCAGCAGAAGGTCGCTGGCGACAGCAACGAGATCGAGGCTCTGCCCGAGCTTTTGGCGCTGCTCGCGCTTGACGGCCGGATCGTCACCGCCGATGCGATGCACTGCCAAAAGGCCACCGCGCAAACCATCCTGAACCGCGGCGGCGATTACGCCCTGGCGCTGAAAGGCAACCAGCCGGCGCTGTACGAGGACGTGCGCCTGTGGCTGGACGATCCCATGACCCCGGTCGACGACGCCTGCCAGACGGTCGATGGCGACCACGGCCGCATCGAGACCCGCCGCGCGACGGTCGCGCACGACGTCGCCTGGCTCGCCGAACGCCACGGTTTTCCTGGCCTCGCCGCGGTCGCCAAAGTGACCGCCAAGCGCGAGCTCGACGGCAAGACCACCACCGCGAGCCGCTACTACCTGCTCTCGGCCAAGCTCGGCGCCGCCCGCATCGCCCAGATCGTGCGCGCCCACTGGCAGATCGAGAACCGCCTGCACTGGGTGCTCGACGTGGTCATGGACGAGGACGGCTCGCGCGCCCGCAAGGACCACGCCCCGGAAAATCTCGCCCGGCTGCGCCGCTTTGCCCTCAATCTGCTGCGCACCAACCCTGATCCCGGCTCGACCCGCGGCAAAATCAAGCGCGCCGGCTGGGACGACGCCTTCCTCCTCCAAATCCTCGCCGCCGCCTAATGCGATTGCCTTGCGAAGAATCGCCCTGGTGGTTGCCCATCGGCCACGGCTGGGCGTACAGATAGAAGGTTTGGGCCAGACCCGAGCGGCGCCGATCATGGGAAGGAGGTCCTGCGAAGAATGAGTAGTGCCGGGCAGAGGCCTTCGGGCCGCCTGACCACGCATGTGCTCGACACCATGAGCGGCCGGCCGGGTGCCGGGCTGGTGATCGAGCTTTTTCGGGTCGAGGGCGGGTCGCGTCGGCTGCTCCAGCGCGTGACGACCAACGAGGACGGTCGCAATCCGGGGCCGCTGCTGGAAGGAAGCGAGGTCCAGCGCGGCACCTACGAGCTGGTGTTCCACGTCGGCGCCTATTTTCGCGAGCACGGCGTGGCGCTCAGCGAGCCGGCCTTTCTCGAGCAGGTGCCGGTCCGCTTCGGCATCGCCGATCCCGCCGGCCACTACCACGTGCCGCTTCTGGTGACGCCCTATGGCTATTCGACCTATCGTGGCAGCTGATTTGCATTCGAGAGCATCCGACGATCAAACGGAGAAGGGCTGGTGCGGGCGCACGTGCGATTTCTGATGGGGCATGAGCTTCGCGAGCTCGGGCAGGTCGACCCGACCATGACGGTGCTCGACTATCTGCGCCTCGTCGAGCGGCGGGTCGGCACCAAGGAAGGCTGCGCCGAGGGCGATTGCGGCGCCTGTACCGTGGCGCTCGGCCGCCTGCGCAATGGCCAGATCCGCTACCAGGCGGTCAATGCCTGCATCCTGTTCGTCGGCCAGCTTGACGGCGCCCAGCTGCTCACCGTCGAGGATCTCAAGGACCAGGGCACACCGCATGCCGTGCAGCAGGCGATGGTCGAGTGCCACGCATCGCAATGCGGCTTCTGCACGCCCGGCTTCGTGATGTCGCTGTTCGTCCTGCACGAGAGTGTTGCCCAGGACGACAGCAACCCGGTGCTGACCGCCCAGCGCATCGACGACGCGCTGGCAGGCAATCTGTGCCGCTGCACCGGCTACCAGCCGATCGTCGCGGCGGCGCAGCGGATGCTGGAGCCTGGCGATGGCAAGCTGAAGCCGTTCGCCGCGAGACAACCGGACACCATTGCCAGGCTCGAGGCCCTTGAGGACGACGAGACGGTGGCGGTCGGCGACGGCGAGCGCCGGTTGTTCGCGCCGGCGACGCTCGATGCGCTGGCCGACCTGCTGCTCGAGCATCCGGCAGCCTGCATCGTCGCCGGCGCCACGGACGTCGGCCTGTGGGTCACCAAGCAGCTGCGGGTGCTCGACCCGATCGTGCATGTCGGCCGCGTGCGCGAGCTGCAGCAGCTGGTCGAGACCGGCGAGGCGCTGGAGATCGGCGCCGGCGTCACCTATGCCGATGCCAAGGACGCGCTCGCAGCACTCTACCCGGACATGGGCGAGCTTTTACGCCGGCTCGGTGGCGAGCAGGTGCGCAATGCCGGCACGATCGGCGGCAATATCGCCAACGGCTCGCCGATCGGCGACAGTCCGCCTGCGCTGATCGCGATGGACGCGCGCCTGGTGCTGCGTCGTGGCAAGGAGCAGCGCGAGCTGGCGCTGGAAGATTTCTTCCTCGACTACGGTAAGCAGGACCGCAGGCCGTCCGAGTTCGTCCTGAAGATCATCGTGCCCAAGCCCGCGCCCGGTCTGCGTTTTCGCGCCTACAAGGTGAGCAAGCGCTTCGACCAGGACATCTCTTCGGTGCTCGGGGTCTTTGCGCTCCAGCTCGACGGCGGCAAGGTAGCTTCGATCCGCATCGCCTATGGCGGCATGGCGGCGACGCCCAAGCGCGCGCGCCTTGCCGAGGCGGCGCTCGAGGGCAAGCCCTGGAACCAGGCGAGCGTCGATGCCGCGATGGCGGCGCTCGCGCAGGATTTCGCGCCGCTGACCGACTGGCGGGCGAGCGCTGCCTACCGGAGCATGGCCGCACGCAACCTGCTGCAGCGGCTGTTCATCGAGACCACCGACGAGACAATCGAGACCCGCCTGGTCGGCGAGCGGAGCCTGGCTCGTGTCTGAGCAGACGGCAACCGTACAGATTAAGGGCGGCGTGCGGCAGTCGCAGCGCCACGACAGCGCCTGGAAGCATGTCAGCGGCGAGGCGGCCTATGTCGACGACATGCCGGAGCGCGCCGATCTCCTGCATGTCTATCTCGGCATCAGCGCCAGGGCGCACGCCCGAGTCACGCGGCTCGACCTCGAGCCCGTGCGCCAGGCGCCGGGCGTCGCGCTGGTGATCACGGCCGCCGACATCCCGGGCGACAACGACGTCAGCCCGACCCATCGCCACGACGAGCCGCTGCTCGCGACCGACCTGGTCGAGTATGTCGGCCAGCCCCTGTTTGCGGTGGCGGCGCCAAGCCGCGCCCAGGCGCGTCGTGCGGCCCAGCTTGCTCGGGTCGAGTACCAGGACCTGCCAGCAGTGCTCGACGTCGCAGCGGCCAGACCGACCGAGCGGCTGGTGACCGATCCCCTGACGCTCCAGCGTGGCGACGCCGCCAAGGCGATCGCGAAGGCGCCGCGGCGGCTTTCAGGCCAGATCAGCATCGGCGGCCAGGACCACTTCTACCTCGAGGGCCACATCGCCATGGCGGTGCCCGGCGAGGACGACGAGGTGGCGATCTTTTGCTCGACCCAGCACCCGAGCGAGGTCCAGCACATGGTCGGCATCGTGCTGGGCGTGCCGAAGAGCGCGGTCACGATCGAGTGCCGGCGCGCCGGCGGCGGCTTCGGCGGCAAGGAGACCCAGGGCAACCTGTTCGCCTGCATCGCCGCGCTGGTCGCCAAGAAGACCGGGCGCGCGGCCAAGATCCGGCCCGATCGCGACGACGACACCGTGATCACCGGCAAGCGCCACGATTTTCTGGTCGACTACGAGGTCGGCTTCGACGGCGATGGCCGCATCCACGGCGTCGACATGATCTGCGCCGCCCGCTGTGGCTACTCGTCGGACCTCTCGGGCCCGGTCACCGATCGGGCGCTGTTCCACGCCGACAACTGCTACTATTACGACCACGTCCGCCTGCGCTCGCTGCCGCTCAAGACCAACACCGTGTCCAACACCGCGTTCCGCGGCTTCGGCGGTCCCCAGGGCATGGTCGCGGGCGAGCGCGTGCTGGAGGAGATCGCCTACGCGGTCGGCAAGGATCCACTCGAGGTCCGCAAGCTGAATTTCTATGGCGCGGACGAGCGCAACATCACGCCCTACCACCAGAAGGTCGAGGACAACGAGATCCACGAGCTGGTGGCGCAGCTTGTCGCGAGCGCAGACTACTGGGGCCGCCGCCAGGCGATTCGCGACGCCAATGCCAGGAGCCGGGTGATCAAGCGCGGGCTCGCCCTGACCCCGGTCAAGTTCGGCATCTCGTTCACGGCGACCCACTACAACCAGGCCGGCGCGCTGGTGCACGTCTACAATGACGGAAGCATCCATCTCAATCACGGCGGCACCGAGCTCGGCCAGGGCCTCTACACCAAGGTTGCGCAGGTGGTCGCCGAGGAGTTCCAGGTCGACATCGACCGCGTGCGGATCACCGCCACGACCACCGGCAAGGTGCCGAACACCTCGGCGACCGCCGCGTCCTCGGGCGCCGACATCAATGGCCTGGCGGCGCAGGCCGCGGCCCGCACGATCAAGTCGCGCCTGATCGCGTTCGCCGCCGAGCACTGGGGCGTGCCCGAGCAGCAGGTGGTGTTCGCGCCGGGTGGCGTTCGGGTCGGCAATCAGGAGATCCGGTTCACAGAGCTGATCTCGCAGGCCTACATGGCCCGGGTCTCGCTCTCCTCGACCGGCTTCTACAAGACGCCCAAGATCCACTGGGACCGTGGGACCGGCCGCGGCCGCCCGTTCTACTATTATTCCTACGGCGCCGCGGTCAGCGAGGTCGCCGTGGACATCCTGACCGGCGAGTACAAGGTGGAGCGGGTCGACATCCTGCACGACGTCGGCAGCTCGCTCAATCCGGCGATCGACCGTGGCCAGATCGAGGGCGGCTTCGTCCAGGGCATGGGCTGGCTGACCACCGAGGAGCTGTGGTGGGACGGTGAGGGGCGCCTTCGCACCCATGCGCCGAGCACCTACAAGATCCCGGCGTGTTCCGACCGGCCGCGGGTGTTCAACGTCGCGCTGCTCGAGAACGGCATGAACCGCGAGGAGACGATCTATCGCTCCAAGGCGGTCGGCGAGCCGCCGCTGATGCTCGCGATCTCGGTCCTGCACGCGCTCTCCGATGCGGTCGCTTCGGTCGCCGACCATAGCCTGTGCCCGAGGCTCGATCCGCCCGCCACGCCCGAAAAAGTGCTGTTCGCGATCGAGCGCCTGAAGGCGGCGCGCACGCCGGAGGTCGCGGCGTCATGACCGGGCTCGCGGACATCCTGCGCGGCCTGCTGGCGCGGGGCGAGCCGGCCATCGTGGTATCGGTCGCCGCGGTCAAGGGCTCGGCACCGCGCGAGGCGGGCACGCACATGATCGTCACCGCGGACCGCAGCCACGGCACGATCGGTGGAGGCCGCCTGGAATGGGAGGCGACCGAGCGGGCACGCGTCCTGCTGAGCGATGGTAATGCTGGCGACACCATGAGCCTGCCGCTCGGACCCGAGATCGGCCAGTGCTGCGGCGGCTTCGTCTCGCTCAAATTGCGCCGCGCCGATGCGGCGCTGTGCGCCGAGCTCGAGGCGATCGAGCAGCGCGAGCGCGCAGCGCTGCCGCTGGTGCTGCTGTTCGGCGCGGGCCACGTCGGCAAGGCGCTGGCGAGGGCGCTGGCGCCACTGCCGCTGCGCGTGCGCTGGATCGATGGCCGCGCCGATGCCTTCCCGGCCCCCCCGGTCGAGGGCCCCGAGGTGGTGGTGACCGAGCAGCTGCTCGACGAGGTCGAGGCAGCGCCGAGGGGTGCGGCCTATCTGGTCCTGACCCACAGCCATGCGCTCGACTTCGATGGTCTGCGCCGCCGCCCTGCAACGCGGCGATTTCGCTTATCTCGGGCTGATCGGCTCGCGCACCAAACGGGCCCAGTTCGAGCGGGCCTTTCGCGACCTGGAGATTCCACAGGAGCGGATCGCCCGCCTGGTCTGCCCGATCGGCGCGCGCATGCGCGACAAGCGGCCGGCGGTGATCGCCGCGCTGGTCGCGGCCGAGCTGCTCGAAGTTTTCGCGGATGTGGCGGCGAACAACAGACCAAAGACCGGAGAGGCCGCATGAGCGCGACCCGTGCCACGCCGCCGCCGCGCCTCGAGCTGCGCGGCATCACCAAGCGATTCCCGGGCGTGCTGGCGAACGACCAGGTGAGCTTCGCGGTCGCGCAGGGCGAGATCCACGCCCTGCTCGGCGAGAACGGCGCCGGCAAGTCGACCCTAGTCAAGATCATCTATGGCGTGCTGCATGCCGACGAGGGCAGCATGCTGTGGCAGGGCGAGCCGGTGCGGGTCGCCGATCCGCATGCCGCCCGCGGCCTCGGCATCGGCATGGTGTTCCAGCATTTCTCGCTGTTCGAGGCGATGACGGTGCTGGAGAACATCGCGCTCGGCGTCGACCAGGCCGGCGACATGCGCACGCTGGCCAGGCGCATCGAGGAGGTGTCGCACGCCTATGGCCTGCCGCTCGACCCGGCGCGCGAGGTGCACACGCTCTCGGTCGGCGAGCGCCAGCGGATCGAGATCGTCCGCTGCCTGTTGCAGAACCCCAAGCTCCTGATCATGGACGAGCCGACCTCGGTGCTGACGCCGCAGGAGGTCGACCGGCTGTTCGAGACACTGCGCCAGCTGGCCGCCGAAGGCTGCTCGATCCTCTACATCTCGCACAAGCTGCACGAGATCAAAGCGCTGTGCGACGGCGCCACGATCCTGCGTGGCGGCAAGGTCGTGGCGACCTGCGATCCCAAGGACGAGACGGCCAAGAGCATGGCCCAGCTGATGATCGGCGCAGAGGTGCGCACGGTCGCGCGACGCACCGGGGAGAGCCATGGCGAGCCGCGGCTGGTGGTGCGCAATCTCGACCTACCGGCCGACGGGCCGTTCGGCACGACGCTCAAGGACCTGTCGTTCGAGGTCCGCCGCGGCGAGATTTTCGGGATCGCCGGCGTCGCCGGCAACGGCCAGAACGAGCTGTTCGAGGCGCTCTCGGGCGAGCGCACGGTCGCCAACGCCGACATGGTGCATCTGGACGATCGTCGGGTCGGGCGGACCGGCGCCGGCGGCCGCCGGCGGCTGGGCCTGTGCTGCGTGCCCGAGGAGCGCAACGGCCATGCTGCCGTGCCCGACATGTCGCTCGCCGACAACGCGCTGCTGAGTGGCCGGCAGCGCAAGAAGCTGGCGGCAGGCGGCTTCATCCGCAGCGCGGCCGCCCGGCGCTTCGCCGAGGAGGTGATCAGCGCCTTCGATGTCCGGACGCCGGGCGCTTCGGCTGCGGCCCGCTCGCTTTCGGGCGGCAACCTGCAGAAGTTCGTGGTCGGTCGCGAGGTGTTGCAGGACCCCGGCGTCCTGGTGGTGTCCCAGCCGACCTGGGGTGTCGATGCAGGCGCTGCCGCCGCCATCCACCAGGCGCTGCTCAACCTGGCGAGCGCGGGTGCTGCCGTCCTGGTGATCTCGCAGGATCTGGATGAGCTGCTGACGCTGACCGATCGCCTCGCGGTCATCAACATCGGCGTCCTGTCCGGCACGCTGGTCACGGCGGAGGCTTCGCTCGACGAGATTGGCCTTCTGATGGGCGGCCTGCACGGCATGGACGAGCATGCGCCGGGCCCGGAGGGAGGTGTCGCCCATGTCGCTTAAGATCGAGGCGCGGCCGCAGATCAGTCGCAAGCTGCTGTATGTGACCCCGCTGCTGGCCGTGGCCCTGACCGTGGTCGCCGGGTTCTTCATCTTCCTGGTCATGGGCTTCGACCCGTTCCTGTCGCTCTATCACTTCTTCGTCTCGCCGGTGACCAGCCTGTACGGCCTGTCGGAGCTCGGCGTGAAGGCGGCGCCCTTGATCGTCATCGGGGTCGGGCTCGCGATCGGCTTTCGCGCCAATGTCTGGAACATCGGCGCCGAGGGCCAGCTGACCGTCGGCGCGATCGCAGGCGGCGGCATCGCTCTGGCGTTCTGGGGCGAGGCGGGCGCCTGGATCCTGCCCCTGATGTGCCTGGCCGGCCTGCTCGGCGGCATGGCCTACGCCGCGATCCCGGCCTTTCTCAAGACGCGCCTTGGCGTCAACGAGATTCTGACCAGCCTGATGCTGACCTACGTCGCGACGCTGCTGCTCAGCATGCTGGTCTACGGGCCGTGGAAAGATCCGGAAGGCTTCGGGTTCCCGCAGTCGCGCCTGTTCACCGACTCGGCACTCCTGCCCGTGATCCTGGAGGGCACCAGGCTGCACCTGGGTGTGGCGGTGGCGGTCCTCGTCGCGATCGCGGCATGGATCATCATGACCCGTACCGTGATCGGCTTCGAGATCCGCGTGGTCGGCCAGGCGCCGGCGGCGGCCGCCTATGCCGGCTTCGATCGCAACCGGATGATCTGGCTTTGCCTGCTGGCCAGCGGCGCGCTCGCCGGCCTTGCCGGGCTGTTCGAGATCGCCGGGCCGATCGGTCAGCTGATCCCGAACCTGACGCCGGGCTACGGCTTCACCGCGATCATCGTCGCGTTCCTCGGCCGGCTGCATCCTTTGGGCATCATCGCGTCGGGCCTGCTGATGGCCCTGTCCTACATCGGCGGCGAGAACGCGCAGGTCGAGGTCGGCCTGCCGCAGGCGGTGACCGGCGTGTTCCAGGGCCTCCTCCTGTTCTTCCTGCTGGCCAGCGATTTTCTGACCAGGTACCGCGTCCGTTTCGTCTCCGAGCGTCCGGAAGTCGTCCGCACATGAACAAGGTCGCCCGCGCATGAGCTTCGATTCGATCACCCTGGTGCTGGTCACGGTGATCAGCGCCGCGACACCCCTGCTGTTCGCCGCGCTGGGCGAGCTGGTCGCCGAGCGCTCCGGGGTGCTCAATCTCGGCGTCGAGGGCATGATGCTGGCGGGCGCGGTGACCGCGTTCGCGACCACGGTCACGACCGGCAGCGGCACGCTCGGCATTCTGGCCGGTGCGGTGGCGGGCGCGCTGATGGCCCTGGTCTTCGGCTTCCTGACCCTGTCCTTGACCTCGAACCAGGTCGCGACCGGCCTGGCGCTGACGATCTTCGGCATCGGCCTGTCGGCACTGCTCGGCTCGGGCTTCGTCGGCATTCCGGTCGAGGACCTGCCGGGCTTGTGGATCCCGGGCCTCACCGACCTGCCGGTGATCGGTCCGCTGCTGTTCGGCCACGACGTCCTGGTCTATCTGTCGATCGCCGCGACGGTGGGCGTGGCCTGGTTCCTCAAGCGCACGCGCGGCGGCATGATCCTGCGCGCGGTCGGCGAGTCCGACGTCTCGGCCCACTCGATCGGCTACGACGTGATCAAGGTGCGCTACCTCGCGGTGCTGTTCGGCGGCGTCATGGCCGGGCTCGGCGGCGCCTTCCTGTCGCTGTCCTACACGCCGATGTGGGTCGAGGAGATGACCGCGGGACGCGGCTGGATCGCGCTCGCTCTGGTGGTGTTTGCCTCCTGGCGACCGTGGCGCCTGTTCCTGGGCGCCTACCTGTTCGGCGGGGTCACCATCCTTCAGCTCTACGCCCAGGGCAGCGGCGGCTTCGGCGTGCCGGCCCAGGTGATGTCCATGCTACCCTATCTGGCGACCATCGTCGTGCTCGCGATCATCGCCGGCGGCCCCTGGAAAGGGAGGCTCGACGCGCCTGCTTGCCTGGGACAGCCGTTTCGTCCCGCAACCTGATCAATCTACAACTTGGGGAGACACCCAATGGCACTCCGTCTGTCGCGCCGCACCCTGCTGGCCGCAAGTGCCGCCGGCACCAGCCTGCTGCTGCCCGGCCGCAGGCTCCTGGCCCAGGAGCCGGTCAAGGTCGGTTTCGTCTATGTCGGGCCGATCGGCGACTTCGGCTGGACCCATGGCCACGAGATGGCGCGCCAGGCCGTGGTCGAGCATTTCGGCGATCAGGTGAAGACCACCCATGTCGAGAACGTCGCCGAAGGCCCGGATGCCGAGCGGGTCATCCGTCAGCTCGCCTCGTCCGGCAACCAGCTGATCTTCACCACCTCGTTCGGCTTCATGAACTCGACCGTCCGGGTCGCCCGGCAATTCCCGCAGGTCAAGTTCGAGCACGCGACCGGCTATCAGACCGCGCCCAACCTCGCCGTCTACAATGCGCGGTTCTATCAGGGCCGGGCGGTGTGCGGCGCGATCGCCGGCCACATGAGCAAGTCGGGCATCGTCGGCTACATCGCCTCGTTCCCGATCCCCGAGGTGGTGATGGGCATCAACTCGTTCACGCTGGCGATGCAGAAGGTGAAGCCGGAAGCCGAGATCCATGTGGTTTGGGTCAATTCCTGGTACGATCCCGGCAAGGAGGGCGATGCCGCCAAGGCGCTGATCGACCAGGGCGCCGACATCATCTGCCAGCACACCGACAGCCCGGCGCCGCTGCAGGTCGCCGAGGAGCGCGGCGTGTACGGCTTCGGCCAGGCCTCCGACATGAAGGCGTACGCGCCCAAGGCGCAGCTCACCGCGATCCTCGACGACTGGTCGAGCTACTACATCGAGCGGGTCCAGGCGGTGATCGACGGCGCCTGGGAGACGCACAGCATCTGGTGGGGCCTGCAGAGGGCATGGTCAAGATGGCGCCCTATGGCGAGGTCGGTGACTGCTGAGGCGGCGGCAGCCGGCGATGCGGTCGAGAACGGCATCATCGCGGGCACGCTGCATCCATTCGCGGGGCCGATCGCGAACCAGGCGGGCGAGGTCGTGGTCGGAGAAGGCGAGCACCTCTCGGACGAGCAGCTGCTGAAGATGGACTGGTACGTCCAGGGCGTGCAGGCCTGACGGCGGCCGCCTCGGACGGGCATCGGATCCAGGCCCCGCCCCGGCGCTCGCAGAAATGCATGGCCGCATGCCTGCGTGCGTCGGGGCGCCGTCGGCCAGCATCGCCGCAACAGGAGGAAACGGACGTGACGAAGCCTGGAGTGCCACGCGGAGCGGCCAGAGCGGTCGGCCCGACCCGGCGTCGATCGAGAATCTGAAAGCGGAATTCCGCGGCAGCCTCCTGCAGCCCGGCCACGAAGGCTACGACGAGGTGCGCGCGATCTGGAACGGCATGATCGACCGGCGTCCGGCATTGATCGCGCGCTGCGCCGGGGTCGCCGATATCATCGCGGCGGTCAGGTTTGCTGCGGCCCACGACCTGTTGCTGGCGATCAAGGGCGGTGGCCACAACGTGGCCGGCAACGCTGTCTGTCAGGGCGGTCTGATGATCGATCTATCGGGCATGCGCAGCGTGCGGGTGAACCCCAGGGCGCGCACGGCGCGTGCCGAGGGCGGCGCCACCTGGGCCGACTTCGATACCGAGACGCAGGCCTTCGGCCTGGCCACCACCGGCGGGCTGATCAGCGCCACAGGCGTTGCCGGGCTCACCCTCGGCGGCGGGATCGGCTGGCTGATGGGCTCGTACGGCCTTGCTTGCGACAACCTGCTCTCGGTCGACCTGGTGACCGCCGAGGGCAAGCTGATCACCGCCAGCGCGAGCGAGAACCCGGAGCTGTTCTGGGGCGTGCGCGGAGGCGGCGGCAACTTCGGCGTGGTCACGTCGTTCGAGTTTCGGCTCCACCCGGTCGGGCCAGAGGTCTATGCCGGCATGCTGCTGTACCCCGTGGCGCGCGCCCGGCAGGCGCTCGCGTTCTTCCGCGATTTCGTCGCTGGGGCGCCGGATGAGCTCGGCGCGCTCGCCGGGCTGATCACGACCCCGGATGGGACGCCGGTGCTGGCGTTGGTTGTGGTCTGCAGCGGGTCGCTCGAAGCGGGCGCGCAGATCGTTCAGCCGCTGCGCGACTTCGATCGGCCGATGCTGGATACGCTCGGTCCGACGCCCTACCGGAAGATCCAGACGGTGTTCGACGCCGGCTCGCCGCCGGGTCGGCGCTATTACTGGAAATCGAGCTTTCTGGACAGCCTGCCGGACGCCGCCATCGCGACCGCGGTCGAACGCTTTGCCGAGATCAGATCGCCGCACTGCAAGCTGTTCATCGAGTGTCTCGGCGGCGCGGTGGGTCGGGTAGGGCGCGACGACACGGTCTTCGATCACCGCGCTTCGCCGTTCGATCTCTTGGTGATCGGAGCCTGGGAGGACCCGACCGCCGATCAGGAGAACATCGCTTGGGCGCGGGCGACCTGGCAGGCGATGCAGCCCTACGCGTCTGAAGGTGTCTACATGAACTATTTGGGCCAGGAGGCCGACGAGGGCGACGCGCGGATCAAGGCGGCCTATGGCCCGGAGAAATACGACCGTCTGGTCGCTCTCAAGACCAGATACGACCCGGGCAACCTGTTTCGGATGAACCAGAACGTCCGTCCCGCGTCATCAAGCTGACCGGCCCGACCGCCACGCTCGAGCGGAGCCGCCATGCTCGACCAGGCAAGGCGCCACATGCCCGGCAGTCCGGCGCTGGGCGAATGGGAGACGAGCCGCATGGACATGATCCTCTGGCAGTGGGTCGATTTCGCTCTCGCGCTGGCTCCATGTGATCGCCGGGATCGCCTGGATCGGCAGCTCGTTCTATTTCGTCCATCTGGATTCGAGCCTGCAGCGGCGCTCCGGCCTGCCCGACGGCGCCGGCGGCGAGGCCTGGCAGGTGCACGGCGGCGGCTTTTACCACATGGTCAAATATCTGGTGGCGCCGGCGCGCATGCCGGGCGAGCTGACCTGGTTCAAATGGGAGGCTTACGCTACCTGGCTCAGCGGTTTTGCCCTGCTGGTGGTGCTGTACTACGCGGGCGCACAGCTCTATCTGGTCGATCCCCTGGCGTTCGCCCATCCGACCTGGATCGCGATCGCGGCCAGCATGGCGCTCCTGATCCTGGGCTGGGTGGTCTACGACGCGCTGTGCAACTCGCGGCTTGGCGCCCATGACGCCCGCCTGTCGGCTGCCGGCTTCGTGTTCCTGGTGGCGCTTGCCGTGCTGTGCACCCATCTGTTCAGCGGCCGCGGCGCGTATATGCAGATGGGGGCCCTGATCGGCACGATCATGGTCGCCAACGTCTTCTTCGTGATCATCCCCAACCAGAAGAAGGTCGTGGCGGCGCTGCTTGCCGGCCAAGAGCCGGACCCGGCGCTCGGCGAGCAGGCCAAGCAGCGCTCGATGCACAACAACTACCTGACCCTGCCGGTGCTGTTCCTGATGATCAGCAACCACTACCCGATGAGCTTCGCGAGCCGCTGGAACTGGGTGATCTTCGCGATCGTGCTGGTGGTCGGCGCGGTCATCCGGCATTTCTACAACCAGCGCCACGCGGGCCGGCCCAATCCCTGGTGGACTTGGGGCGTCGCTGCAGCGGGCATGCCGCTGATCGTGCTGCTGAGCGCCGGCGGGCCGTCGCATGACGAGCGCGCGGCGACGCCGCCCGCGCAGGACGTGACGTTCGCCGATGTCGAGTTGATCGTGCTCGGCCGCTGCAGCATGTGCCATGCCGCCGAGCCCCTGTGGCCCGGGCATCGCGGCACCGCCCAAGGGCGTGATGCTCGATCATCCCGAGCTGATCCGGCTGCAGGCGCGCCAGATCTATCTGCAGGCCGCCGCGACCGATGCGATGCCGCCCGCCAACGTCACCGAGCTCGAGCCCGAGGAGCGCGGCATGCTGGCCGCCTGGTACCAGGCCGGCGCGCCGGCCGAATGAGCCGGGTGATCATGCCATGAGGTCCGCCACGCCCAAGCGCCGCGCCCTGCGCGGCCGCATCCTGACCTTTACCGGTGATCCGCTGGAGGTCGGCGAGGCGTCGAGTCACTGCTATCTCGAGGACGGCATCGTGCTGGTCGAGGATGGCCGCATCGTCGCCGTGGGCGACGCGTCCGGGATGCTGCGTCAGCTGCCGGAAGGCACGCCGATCGACGACCATGCCGGCCAGCTGATCCTGCCGGGGCTGATCGATACCCACATCCACCTGCCGCAGACCCAGGTGATCGGCAGCCACGGCGCCCAGCTGCTCGAGTGGCTGCAAAAATACACCTTTGCCGAGGAGCAGAAGTTCGAGGATCCCGCCCATGCCGCGCGGGTCGCACGCTTCTTCCTGGACGAGCTGCTGCGCCATGGCACCACCACGGCCGTGGTCTACGGCTCGGTACATCCGGAATCGATCGACGCGTTCTTTGCCGAATCCGAGCGGCGCAACACCCGCATGATCGCCGGCAAGGTGATGATGGACCGGGGCGCACCCGCGCCGCTGCTCGATACCGCCGAGCAGGGCTACCGCGACAGCAAGGCGCTGATCGAGCGCTGGCACGATCGCGGCCGCCAGCACTACGCGGTCTCGCCGCGCTTTGCCGTGACTTCGAGCGACGCCCAGCTCGAGGCGGCCGGCGCGCTGGTGGCCGAGCACCCCGACTGCTACGTCCAGACCCATCTTTGCGAGAACCTGGCCGAGATCGCGACCGTGCGGCGGCTGTTCCCCTGGGCCAGGAGCTACACCGGGGTCTATGAGCATTTCGGGCTGCTCGGGCAGCGCTCGCTGTTCGGCCATTGCATCCATCTGGAGGAGATGGAGATCGAGCTGCTCTCGGCCAGCCGCTCGATCGCTGCCCTGTGCCCGACCTCGAACCTGTTCCTGGGCTCCGGGCTGTTCGATTGGGAAACGCTGCGCGGTTCGGCGCGACCGGTGCGGGTGTCGCTCGCGACCGACGTGGGCGGCGGCACCAGCTACTCGATGCTGCGGACCGCGGCCGAAGCCTACAAGGTGGTGCAGCTACGGGGCCACAGCTGGTCGGCGCTCGAGGCGTTCTATGCGATCACCCTCGGCAATGCGCGCGCGCTCGGCCTCGAAGGCAGGATCGGCAGTCTGGCGCCCGGCACCGAGGCCGACATGGTCGTGCTCGATTCGCGCGCGACGCCGGCCATGGCGCATCGCATGGAGACCGTCGAAACGCTGGCCGAAGAGCTGTTCGTGCTGCTGATCCTGGGCGACGAGCGGGCGCTGCGCGCAACCTATGT
Source organism: uncultured Alphaproteobacteria bacterium (assembly GCA_963731495.1). GTDB lineage: Bacteria > Pseudomonadota > Alphaproteobacteria > Geminicoccales > Geminicoccaceae > DASUGG01. The sequence continues at coordinate 36,702 of CAVSVZ010000045.1, read as the reverse complement.
CATGGGCGAGCCGGTCTCAGAGATCTGACTGCTCCAGCCGCGGGGACGAGCGGCGGGACCGGGGCCCTGGTCAGGTCTCGCGAAAGTTGAGCTCGAGCTTCACGCCGTTGGGGTCGTGCACGAAGATCTGGCGGATGCGGAAATCGGAAAGCTCCTTGGCTTCGAACGCGACGCCCCGCTCGGTCAGCTTGGATGCCACGCGATCATAGCCGTCGGTCTCGAAGGCGATGTGGTCGATCGGGCCGGTGCTGCCGGCGTGGCTTTCTGCATTCTCGATCAGGTGGATCAGCGGCCGGCCGTCGCAATACAGCCAGGCGCCGGGTCGGCCGATCGTGGTCGGTCGATCGCCCTGCTGCAGACCGATCACGTCGGCATAGAAATCGACCGTACCGGCGAGGTCGGCGGTGTGGATGTTGACGTGATCGAGCAGTTTTACGGTCATCTGGCTCTCCCTGGCTGGCCCGGCGCGGGCTCGGGCCGGCGTTGATTCTCGCACGTTACGGCTCGGTCTTCTCCATGACGACCTCGCCGCTCGCGTCGACGATCTGCAGGACGGCGGGGCCGGCGCTCACCTTGGTCGCAGCCCAGCGATCCAGCAGGGTGTTGGCATAGCTCTGTCGTCCGGCCGGGGAAACGGTCGACCACGCGTCGGTCGCGATCACCCGCATCTCGCCGCCCGGCCCGGACTTCACGTCGGCGAACAGATCGGCGCCCGCGAGCGCCACCGCGCGCTCGTTCAGATAGCTCACGGTCTCGCGAAAGCGCGCGAGCTCACTGACATTGCCCTCGGGCCCGGCCGCCGGCTCGACCAGCAGCGGATTGGCCTGTTGCTTTGCTGATACCTCCGCGGCAGCAGGCGCGCGCTTGTCCACGGGCACGGCCGGCGCGCCGTTCTCCACTGGCTCGGCCGGCGCGCCGCCTTCGGGCTCGCCCTGCTCGCCCGGCCTGGCCAATAGCGAGCTGTGGATCCAGCCTTCCTGGCCGTCGGTGCCCGCGATCTCGGCACGCACCCAGCTGCCCTCGCGCTGCAGTTCGATGACCTGCTGGTCGTGGTTGACGCGCATTCTGATCGCGGCATCGCCGCTCGGGCCGGCACGGACATTGACGCCGTCGCCGGTCACGATCAGCGCATCGCCGGTGTCCGCGTTCGCTGGCCCACCCAGTAGCATGATCGCGCAGGTGGCGGCCCAGGTCGCGCTGACCAGGCTGGGCAGCCTCATGGTGATCTCCACATTTCCGCCCAGTTTGCCGTCGACCCGGGCGCGAAGCAATCGCCATGTTCCAAAGGATCGGCCTCGGCCGGCCTGGCAACCTGCCCGGTGCGTGGGCCATGCGGCGGCGCGCACCTCAGGCCCTGGCGGCGACCGCCTCGACCTCGATCTTGTAGCGCGGATCGGCCAGGGCCGAGATCACGACGAGGGTGGAGGCAGGCGGTGGCGATCCGACGAAGCGATCGCGCACCGCCATATAGGCGGCGCGGTCGTCCGGATCGAGCAGGTAGGTGGTGAGCCGGACCAGGTCGGCCGGCGCCATGTCCGCGGCGCGCAGAATCGCTTCGATGTTCCGAAAGCAAAGCTCGGCCTGTGCGGCGGTATCCTCAGGAATCGTGCCGTCGGGTGCGACGCCGACCTGGCCGGAAAGATAGAGCCATCGCGCATTCGGTGGCACGCTGGTGGCGTGGCTGTAGTTCGCGGCCGGCGGAGCGATGTCGGCGGGCGTGATCCGGGTCAGCATGGTAGGAGTTCCTCTCGAGGGCTTTGCAGGATTCCACCATGCTGCCAGACGGCCGGCAATCCGGCCATCGAACAAACTCGAGATGGGCGATCCCCCGCCGTGGCAAGCGGTCTCGACCTGATCGCCTCGTTCCGCAAGCCGCAATCGAACAGCACGTCCACGCATCCTCGTCAGCGCCTTCGACGGGCGGACCGTTGCCCCGATCGCTGCCGCCCGATCGCCGCTCAATGTCCGACCGATCATGCGCGGCCGCGTCGTGCTCGGCGTATGAGCGCGTGAAGGCTGCATGGGTTCGGCCATCGCCGCTGGCCGGTCCGGATCGCAGCCATGCTGCCGCACACGATGCTCCGGGGCCTGACCCGGCACACCCGAGCGGCGTCGCGTCGTGCTCGGGTGTTGCGAGGACCACGAGCGGCCTACCGCCTGCCAAGGACAAGACCGGCGGGAGACGCTAGAAGGAGCATCGGGCCGCAGGTCCCGGATTCGGTCCGACATTGCGGGGGTGCAAGGGGAGGGGCTTATGGGCAGGCCGCGCCGCTTCTGGCAGGACATGACCACCGAGGAATTCTCGAAGCTGGACGCGGCGCGGGTGATCGCCGTCCTGCCGGTCGGTGCGATCGAGCAGCACGGACCGCATCTGCCGGTCTCGACCGACGCCTGCATCAATCAGGGCGTGCTCGATCGCGCGCTGGCGCAGATGCCGGACGACCTGCCGGTCACCATCCTGCCGATGCTGCCGGTCGGCAAGAGCAACGAGCACCTGGCGTTTGCCGGCACCTTGACCCTCTCGGCCGAGACCCTGATCCGGCTGTGGACCGAGGTCGGCGAATGCGTGGCGCGGGCCGGCATCAGGAAGCTCGTGCTGTTCAACAGCCATGGCGGCCAGCCGCAGATCATGGACGTTGTGGCGCGCGATCTGCGCGTGCGCCACGCGATGATGGTGGTGGCCTACAGCTGGTACGCCGGCGGACTGCCGTCAGGGTTGTTCGACGAGGCAGAAGTCCGGCACGGTATTCATGCCGGCGCGATCGAGACCTCGATGATGCTGCATCTTCGGCCCGACCTGGTGCAGATGGACCTTGCGACGGATTTTCGACCTCTGATGAGCGAGCTCGCCGGGGACTACCGTCACCTGTCGCCGACCGGCGCAGGCAAGCTTGCCTGGATGGCGCAGGACCTCCACCCGAGCGGTGCCTGCGGCGATGCCACCGATGCCGATGCCGAGCGCGGCCGGACCCTGATCGAGCATGCGGCGCAGGCCCTGATCACGCTCTTGCGCGAGATCGATCGCTATCCGCTCGAGCGGCTCCGATCGCGACCCGGCAAGAAAACGCCCTCCTGATGCCCGAAGGCTGCCGAAGCCGACGGCATCGTGCCGATCCACGCGAAGCCTTGTGCGATCTCGGCGCCACCGGCGCCTAGAGCCGGTTCCGTGATCGCGGGAAGAGCTCTAATCCGCGGCGGCGGGAACCCGGCCTATGGTGGGGTCCCCGCCGTCTCACACCTGCTGCTGACCTGCGCAACGGCACCCGCGGATGACGGTGAGCCTCGAGCAAAGCGCCGGCGTGTCGCGTGGTACCGGGCAAGCTCGCCTGCTCCGGGTCGAGCGATCGCGTGCAAAGCTTTCCGCGGCTTGCCGGGCGAACCCTGCTTACGCCATCGGGTCGTTGCTGACGAGGGGAATGGCCTCCCACCTCTTGCCTGCAGCGACGATGCAGCTCATGCCGTTGGGCGTGGTGCTGACCACCGTCCAGGTATCCTTCTCCTCCGACGCGTACACCTGGAGGAGATTGCCGTTCGACTGCAGCCCGAAGGCGACCGGCGCCTCCTCGTACTTGCTGCTCAGCTGCTTGGCGATCTCGGCCGCGTTGTGGCAGGGCATCCGAACACCGCCCTGCTGTGCGGCGAGCGGAGCCGTGAACGCGCCGCAGGCAATCACCAGGCTGGTCGTGAAAAGGGCCGCACGACGCATCGCACCATCTCCATCGGTATTGGCAGCCCCCCGGCCACCGCAACGCCATTTGGCCATGCCGGTAGTTACCATAAGGTTAACGACTCTCATGTTTGCAGAACCAAAAGTGTATGTAGTCTCGCCCTCGCTTCGCCCTGCAGAGGTAACGACGCCCGGCGCGCGTGACTGGATCGTGCACGTGACCAACGGGCTGACACGCGCGTTCAGGCGGCCGGCTCGACGGTCGGAAAGGGCAGGTCCTGCCAGTGTTGGCCGGCGGCGACGATGCAGCTGACGCCATCCGGGCGCGTGCTGACGATGGTCCAGCTACCGCTCTTCTTGGAGACGAACACTTCGAGCAGATGGCCGTTCGTCTGCAGACCGAACGCATTCGGCGCCTCGGTATAGGTGCTGCCCAGCATGTCCACGAGCTTGTCGTGGCTGCTGCAAGGCAGCTGAGGCCCACCACGCACCTGCTGTGCCTTGGCGACGGTCGCATCGACGATGAGCCAGGCGAATACCGGGACGGCCCAGAGCGACATCGAATGCATAGCGATCTCTCCTGACCGGTTGCGCGCTTCAAGCGGTCAGGTGCCAACCCTCGACTACATTGACGGACCCTCCGCGCCAATGACGATCGGATTGCCGTTTGTCAACCAAAAACAAAGCCACTGCGACAACAGTGCCGCATCTGCGCCGGGATTGGGCTCTACAAAGGAAAATCGATACAATTCGCGTCAATCATGAGGTTTGACGTCGGCGCGACTGATCCCGGTGCCGCACGAGCGATTCTACATGAGCGGGCACGGTTTCCAGACGGATGATCGCAGAGACCACCAAAATCATGGAATTTGTGGTTCGCGGGACACCAAGCAGAAGGGATCTTCCGTTTGGTACGAACCCCTAGAACAGGCCGATCTTGCCCACACCCGGCAGCTTGATCGCAACGTCGAGCGGATCGATTCCCAGCGTCAGGCCCAGCAGGTTCACCTCCAGGCCCTCGTCGCGCGCGAGCGACAGACCGAGCAGGCCGAGCAGCGACATCTGATAGCCGGTGCCGCTTGGGGTCCGCCCAAACAGATCGCCATTGGCAAGGAAATCCTTGCCGATCGCGGTCGGCGGCAGCTCCAGCTCGAGGTCGGGCACGCTGCGCGCGATATGCGCGATGAAGGTGTTCGAATTGGGTCCCGGCCACGACCGGTATTGATCGGGGTAGGGGTAGCTCGCGATCGCCGCTTCGATCCGCTCGATCAGCGCCCCGACCTCGGGACCCCGGCGGTCGACCAGGACGTGCGGCTGGTTGCCGGCCCAGTAGCCGTCGATCGCGCGCATGTCCTTGCGCACCGCCGGCCTGCCGTGATGCACGCCCCAGCCGACCACCTCGTAGCGGTCGTAGCGGCTGGCATCGGCGCGCTTCATGATGATCCAGGTGTGGACCGCAAACAGCCCCTTCCAGCCCCAGGCGCGGGCAGCATAGACCTGGACCACTGGCTCGCGCGTGGTCGCCGGGTCCGGCGCCAGCCCGGCACTATCCCAGCGCGCCTCGCTCCAGTGCTGGAACATGCTGGCGTGGCCCATGCCCGCGCTCCAGAGGATCGGTGCGGTCACGAACGCGACCACGAGCCCGAGGATGATCCAACGCAACGACACTTTGCCTCCAGCGCCCTCGCGGGCGGCCGCTGGTGGTCTGGATCAGACAGATGATTCCCGAATGGCTGATCTCAGAGACCACTAGATTCAAGGAATTCGTGGTTCGCGAGGACGCCAAACATCGGAACCCTCCGTTTGGTTCGAACCACTAGCTACCAGGGTCCCCACATTTCCCAGTTCATCGCGGCCTGCTGGTTCATCTCGGCCGCCATCATCTCCTGGTCCGCCACATCTTGCTTGACTTGCAGCTTCTGGAACTCGTCGTAGTTCTTCTGATCACCGCTGTACAGGCATTTGCAGTCGGCGGCGTCGGCATAGACGTAGGTCACCTCGCCGTCCCGATCGTGCTGCACCAGCTTGTGCTGCTGCAGTCGCTCGAGATCGGCAAGCTTGGCCGGCGTGTCGGCAGGCCGCATCTCGAAGCCTGCGGCCGCCAGCAGCTGCTCGGTCTGATCGGCCTCGTGTCGCTCGATCGCGGCGCATCCGGCCAAGCCGATCGCCAGGCTCAAGCCGACGATCCAGGGTCGAAGCCAGGTTGTCTCAGACATCGTCATTCCCATCTGCTGGCGCTCCATGCGCCTGATGAGCGCGCTCGTGGAACAACCATCGCGCTGGTTCATCTTCCAGATTGACGCACAAATAGTGGAAAAGCTCAATCACGGACCGGCCTCAGTCATCGTCGGCCAGGCCGAGGCGCTCATGCCAGTCGCTGATCGATTCATCGGGATACGCGTCGAACTGCCGGTCGCTCGGGCCGGTCGCCGGCTCGACCCAAGGCGCCTTGGATGCCAGCATCAGATGGGTCCGCTCCGGCGCTTTGGGCAGCGGGGTGTCGATCGCCGACGCGAAGGGATGCACCAGATCCGGCCAGCGCGGATCCCATAGCCACAGGCAGCTGGCGCACAGGCCGCAGAAGTTGCGCTCGGCGGGGCTCTCCTCGACGTCTGCCCCCTGTGCGTCCCGCATCCTGGCGTGGTAGACCCGGACATGCTCGCGGCCGACCACCTCGAAGGTCGCATAGTCGCCGCCAAGATTGATCGCATAACCGCCGCCACCGGCCGTCTTGCGACAGATCGAGCAGTAGCAGAGGTTGAACGGGTAGGGATGCGGCGAGCGCAGCGTGAAACGCACGGCGCCGCAGTGGCAGGAACCTTCCAGGCGCATGGCGTGATCCCCCGGCAGACCTCGCCGACAGGCCGCGGCGACGATCCCTGCTGACCGCGATGCCGCAAGGGCGAGACCGAGTCAAGCGTCGGCGCCAGGTCCCGAGCTCTTATCGGCGCCGGACTGCGCCGGCGGGCCGGGCTCGTGCTGCGCATCGTGGTCGGGCCGCAGGCGCTCGGCGACCAGCTGGTCGGCCACGGTGAGCGGCGTCGTGCCGGCGGCCTGGGCGCGCGCGAGCACATCGAGCAGCACATCATGGATGCGCGCGACCGCGGCGAGCACGGCGTCTGCTCGATCGTCGCGCTGCTCCTGGTCGAAGTCGATCACGCCGCCGGCATTGGCGATGTAGTCGGGCACGTACAGGATGCCGCGCTCGGCCAGCATCGCGTCATGGCGCGCCAAAGCGAGCTGGTTGTTGGCGCCGCCCGCCACGATCGTGGCCCCGAGGTGCTGGATGGTCCGGTCGTCGAGCACACCGCCGAGCGCGCAAGGCGAGAACACATCGACCGCCTGCGCATAGATCGTGTCGGATCCGGTCACGCGCGCGCCGAAACGGCGTGCCGCCTCGGCGGTCCGCTTCGCCTCGAGGTCCGCGACCACCAGCTCGGCTCCTACCGTGTGCAGGTAGTCGCAAAGCGGCATGCCCACGTGACCGAGGCCCTGAACCGCGACTTGCACGCCCTTAAGATCGGTCCGCCCGAGCCGGTGCTGGACGGCCGCACGGATCGCCATGAACACACCATAGGCGGTCACCGCGAGCGGCGCGCGCGCCGCCGGCGTCGCAGCCGCCGTGTAGCGCGTGACCTGCCGCATGAGCGCGAGATCCTCGATCGTCGTGCCGATATCGTCGGCGATGATGTAACGGCCCTGCAGCCGCTCGACCGCGCCGGCCAGGGCGCGCAGCAGCGCCGGCGTCTTGTCGCGGCGCGGATCGCCGATCACCACCGTCTTGCCGCCGCCATAGGGCAGCTCGAAGATCGCCGCCTTGCAGGTCATGCCGCGCGACAGTCGCAGCGCATCGCTAAGCGCGTCGGCCTCGCTCGCATAGGGCCACATCCGGCAGCCGCCGAACGCGGGGCCGCGCACGGTCGAGTGCAGGGCAATGATCGCGCGCAGCCCGCATTTCGGATCGTGAACGAACTGCACCAGCTCGTGGCCGTCGGCGTCGGGGTGACTGAACATGCCGGCCTCACGGTACCTGTATCGCCCGCCTGCCACGCTCCTGCGGCATTCCAGCGCTCGACGAGGCGCTCGGGCAGGGCTAGAGGTGGTTGCTCGAAACGACCAAAGAAAGGGAGCCCGATGGGCATCTTGTGGACCCTGCTGATCGGCCTGCTGGCCGGGATCGTCGCCAAGCTGCTGATGCCCGGCAAGGACCCGGGCGGTTTCATCATCACCATGCTGCTCGGCGTCGCCGGCGCGTTCGTCGCGACCTATCTCGGCCAGGCGATCGGCTGGTACCAGGCTGGCCAGGGCGCCGGCTTCATCGGGGCGGTGGTCGGCGCCATCATCCTTTTGATCATCTATCGGCTGGTGCGCCGACCCGGCGCGTCCTGAGGCCATCGTCCTTCTCGCAAGGCCAAGCTGCGCTGCCTCCCGGCCGGCCAGACGATCGAGGCCTGGGTGGCCGGGAAGCCCGTGCTGGTCTCCAGGAGGTCCGGAACCGCGCTGACGATCGCCATACGACCATGACCGCCGGCGCACGCCGAAGACGCGTGCTGCTGCCGTGCCGGATCGGGTTAACGTTCGCGTAACCAATCTGGGTTATCAGCCTGCAACCGGCCGAGAGGGCCGTCGCGTTCACCCAGATCCGGACAATTCCCATGACCAGCTTCCCGCGCTTCGGTCGTGCCGTCGCCCTCCTGATGGCGCTCGTTCTGCTGATCAGCTCCTTGCCGCTCGGCGTCGCGCAGGCCGCCTTGGTCCCGACCGATCAGATGGTTGGTAGCCAGGGCGATTCCGCCTCGCGCGAGCGACGTAAGGTCGACGCGTTCCTGCAGCGGCAGGATGTGCGCGACCAGTTGATCGCCTTCGGTGTCGATCCGACCGAAGCGGAGGCGCGCGTCGCCAGCCTGTCGGATGGCGAGATTCGCCAGATCGCCGGTCAGATCGATCGGCTGCCGGCCGGCCAGGGCGTGATCGTTGCGGTGATTGGCGCCGCGGTGCTGATCTTCATCATCCTGCTGATCACGGACATCCTGGGCCTGACCCACATCTTCCCGTTTGTGCGGCATCCGTGAGGATGGGGGTGGCGTGATGATGTCGGTGGCGTCGCGCAGCCTCGCGGCCGTCCTGATGCTCGGCGCGCTCGCCGCCTGCTCGACGACCCGGGTCCCGCAACTTGCAGAGATCGATGGCCTGCCGGCACGCGCGGAAGTCGCGAGCGTGCCGTTCCATCCGCAGACCGAGAACCAGTGCGGGCCGGCCGCGCTCGCCATGATGCTCGGCTGGTCTGGTGTGCCGGTGCGACCTGAGGATGTCGCCGGACAGGTGTTCACGCCGGGCCGCGAGGGCAGCTTGGCCTACGATCTGGTGGCGGCGGCCCGCCGCGCCGATCGCCTTGCCGTGCCGATACAAGGGCTCGAGCCGCTGCTGGCCGAACTCGCCGAAGGCCATCCGGTGCTGGTGCTGCAAAATCTCGGCCTCGGCTGGTATCCGCAGTGGCACTATGCGGTTGCCATCGGCTACGACCTCGAGACGGGCACTCTGACCCTGCACTCCGGCGAGGACGTGCACCAGGTCATGCCGCTCGGGACCTTCGCGCAGACTTGGCAACGGGCCGACCAGTGGGCCCTGGCCGTGCTGCCGCCGGACACTTTGCCGGTCAGGACGGATGAGACGACAGTCCTGCAGGCGGCGGTCGGGCTCGAGCAGGCGGGACGTTACCAAGCAGCGATGGCCGCCTACGGGGCGGCTCTCGATCGCTGGCCGGACAGTCTCGCCGCGCTGATCGGCCTCGGCAACGCCCGGTTCGCTGCCGGCCAGCTGGCCGGTGCCGAGGCCGCATTCCGCACCGCGGTCTCGTTCCATCCCAAGGAAGCCGCCGCCTGGAACAATCTCGCACACGTGCTCGCCCAGCAGGGTGAGCTGAGCGAAGCGCTGGCCGCGGCCAAGCGCGCGGTCGATCTTGGCGGCAACGATGCGGAAGTGTACCGCACCACGCTCGAGGAGATCAGCGAGGCGATCTGACGCTGTCGGCTGTGGAATCGCGAGGGGGCACAGACGCGGCTTCCGTTTCGGTGGAAGCTGATGCGGCCACCTGAAGCCATGGCACGCTCCTAGTGTCCCGATCGAGAGGTTTGTGGGATGATTTGCCCGAACCCGAATGAGGGACGGCCCCTCGGATCAGGTTGGGGCGCGCCTGGCTCCCGGTCCGGCGGTCGGTGCGCCGGACGGAGCGGCGCGGGGCCCCAACCCCTCTCCGACCCGAGGCCCCAAGTGAACCGGATGGTGCCCTCTTGCGTCTCCATGAGCCCCTCGCGCTCCGACGTCGCCCCCGGGGCCCAGCTGCGCCCGCTCCACCCCGTCGACGTGATCGCACCGCCGCCTTGCCGATCGATCATGCCCCGATCGATCGCGAATGATCCTCCAAATCTCTCGATCAGGACACTAGAGCGCTTCCCGCTTAGGCTGAACCGCCCTCGCCCCCTTCGCGCTCCGCGCCGACCACCAATGTCGGCGCAGCGCGCAGGGTAGCCAGCGAAGCGGCCACCCACGCGGCACCATGGCATTGGGTGACCGGGCGGGAGCGCGGGCTGGCATGCTGTCCGTCAGCGGTGGGATGTGCTCCAGTGGCCGGGATGGGAGCGAGGCGCCACCAGGAAAGGTGTTGGGGGCTGTCGCCGCCTCCTTTGGTAGCGGCCCACGCAAGGAGAAGGTGCGCCAGGAGCGGCTGCCCGTGGAGGCGCCGTTGTCGCGCTCGCGGTTCGGCGCTACCACCTCCCCAGACCGACAATGCCCGAGAATCTCGGCGGGGGAGAGGGACCATGGCCTTGATGTTTCTCAGTCCGGACGACCCGGCCGAGGCTTGGCGCGACGTTTTGCTGGCGGCAATTCCCGATCTCGACGTTCGCATCTGGCCCCAGGTCGGCGATCCGACCGAGATCGACCTCGCTCTGGTCTGGCGGCCGCCGACCGGCGAGCTGGCGCGCTATCCCAACCTGCGGGCGATCCTCTCGCTGGGCGCCGGGATCGATGGTCTGCTTGCGCAGCCTGGCCTGCCGGACGTCCCGATCGCGCGCATGGTCGATTCCTCACTGACCCGGACCATGACCGAATATGTCCTGCTGGCGGTGCTGCGCCACCACCGGCAGTTCGATCACTACGAGCGCGAGCAGCGGGCGACCCGCTGGAGCTACGCCTTTCCGCCGCAGGCGGCCGACCGGCGGATCGGTATCCTGGGCCTGGGCGTGCTCGGCGGGGCTGCCGCCCAGAGCCTTTCGAGCCACGGCTTTCCGGTCGCCTCCTGGAGCCGCACCCGCAAGGAGCTTGCCGGTATCCAGAGCTTTGCCGGCAAGGGGGGGCTGCCCGCCTTCCTGGCCCGCACCGACATCCTGATCTGCCTGTTGCCGTTGACCCGGGAGACGGCCGGCATTCTGAACGCGCAGACCTTCGCCGGGCTGCCGCGCGGCGCCTATCTGATCAATGCCGCGCGCGGCGCTCACCTGGTCGAGCCCGACCTGATCGCGGCGCTGGATTCCGGGCAGCTTGCCGGCGCCACGCTCGATGTATTCTCTGAAGAGCCGCTGCCGCCGGGAAACCCGCTCTGGGGTCATCCCAAGGTGCTGATCACGCCGCATGTCGCCAGCTATTCCTTGCCTTCGACCGGTGCTGCGGACGTGGTCGAGAACATCCGCCGGGCGCGCGCCGGCCAGCCGCTGCTCCATCAGGTCGATCGCGCCCGGGGCTACTAGCGCATTTCCGAGTGACGTCGATCCGCGCGAACCACGACGCCTCGCCCCACACAACAACGGCACCATGCGTTGCCGGTCGCCTGGAGAAAGCGTGCGCTGTTCCCCCGATCGCGAACGATGGAGCGCTTCAGCCGCGCATCCGGCGGACGATCAGGGCCGCGACCACCGCCAGCGCCGCGATTCCGAGCAGCGCCAGCAGCACCAGCATGGCCACGCCGCCGAGGATTGCCTGAAACGTGTTCCAGAAGCCGAGCTGGGCAATCATGATCACCAGGATCAGAAACAGCAGAAGGGGCATGGGTCCTCCGATCGAGGCTGCGCGGCTGCGATCCCGCCCTCAAGGGGCGTCGAAGCCGTAGAGGCGCGTGGGGTTGTCCACCAGGACCTGACGGAGACCAGCCTCGGTCCTGGTCACCTCGGCGATCCAGTCGACCAGATCGCCCTCGTCCGGTACCGGCGCGCTGTGCGGATGCGGCCAGTTGCTGCCCCACAGCATGCGATCGGGGCGGGCGTCGAACAGGTGCTGCGCGATTGCGGTCGCGAGTGAGTGGTCTTGCGGTCCGTCGGGATCCGGTTGCGGCGCGCCCAGGCGCGGCTGCGAGCTGACATAGTAGGGCGCCGACAGCTTGACCCAGAACCTGCCGGTCTCGAGCAGCGGCAGCAGCGGCGCGACGCTGGCAAGCCCTGCCTTTGCGTCTGGCAGGCCCATATGGTCGACCACCAGGTCGAACGGCAGCGCCAGCAGCCGCTCGGCGATCGCCGGCAGCCGTTCCGCCTTGACCAGCATCTGCAGATGCCAGCCGAGCCCGGCAAGGCGCGGGCCGAGCGCGGCCACGTGGTCGAGCATGATCTCGCCGGGAAACTCGAGATTGATCCTGATGCCGCGCATCCCGGCAGCGGCCAGTGCCTGCAGCGCACCGTCGTCGATCTCCGGTCGGATCAGGGCAATGCCGCGGAACCCGCCAGCCATCTCCGCGAGCGCATCGGTGGTCGCGCGATTGTCGGGACCATAAATGTTCGAGTGGACCAGCACGGCGCGCTCGACGCCGATGGCCTCGAGGATAGCGCGATACGCCGGCAGGCCGGTATGGTCTGCCGGGGTGTAAGGGCGCCGCTCGGCATAGGGATAAACGCCGTCTGGCGCGAAGACGTGCGCGTGGCAGTCGCAGGCGCCGCGCGGCAGCGTCACACGAGGGCATCGCGGATGCGGGCGCGGCGGACTGATTTGATGGGTCATCCAGCGTTTCCAGGGCCTCGATGAGGGCAGGGGTGATGGGCGAGCGCGGCGCATCAATCTAGCCAAGACTGTCCTGATCCGCCATCGCGCTCGCTTGCGGTTGCCGGGATCGGCGGTTAACCATCGTGGAGGGATCAGCCGTGGGGGACCAGGCGGGCATGGCGGTGATCAGCATTGCGCAGCAAAAGGGCGGCGCCGGAAAGACCACGCTCGCGGTGCAACTCGGGGTCGCCTGGCTGGTCGCCGGCAAGCGGATCGCGATGCTCGACATCGACCCTCAGGCGAGCCTGTTCACCTGGTTCAACCTGCGCCGACGGCGCCTCGGCGATCAGGCCGGCGGGCTGGTCGTCCAGGGTCTGTCCGGCTGGCGTCTCGGCAGTGAGCTGCGCCGCTTTCGCGACGAGTTCGACCACATCCTGGTCGACAGCCCGCCCCATGCCGAGATCGAGTCCAAGACCGCGATCCGGGAAGCCGATCTGGTGCTCTTGCCCTGTCAGCCCCATGCGCTCGATGTCTGGGCGACCAAGGCGAGCCTGGAGTTTGCCAGGGGCGAGCGCACCGATGCGATGCTGGTGCTCAATCGGATGCCGGCGCGGGGCCGGGCGGCCGAAGCGATCCGCAGCGAGATCGTGGCCGCCGGCTGGCCCCTCGCCAAGACCAGTCTGGGCAATCGCCAGGCGTTTGCCGCATCGATCGGCGAAGGCCGCGGGGTCGCCGAGAGCGCCCCGGCGAGCCCGGCCGGGCAGGAGATTGCTGCCCTGGCGCAGGAGGTTCTTGCCCGCGCCGGCTGACCATCGCCGGCCGGAGCCCAGCCCGAGATCAACCAGAAATGCAGGAGGCCAGTCATGGAACCCAGAGGCGGCGGCGATTTCATCCAGCAGCTCAGCAGCCTCGCCAGCAGCTTTGTCACCTATCTGAAGACCCGGAACACCGAGCACTGGCTGTTCTTCGCGGTCGGTGTGATCGTCGGCATCGCGATCAGCTGAGCATGCCCGGCCGATCCGGACGTGCTCACAGCTCCCTGACCTGCAGCATGCCTTCGTCTTCGGTGATCGCCAGCGGGTTGCGCAGCGGCGCGCCGAAGGTCGCCGAGCGGATCTCGAACACGTCGCCGGGTACGGCCTTGATGCCGGCGCTGTAGCTCAGCACCGCGGCGCCCAGAAAGTGGACATGAATGTCGCCCGGTCGCCGAAACAGCGGATATTTGAAATGGTGGTGCTCCAGATTGGCGATCGAGTGGCTCATATTGGCCTCGCCGCTCAGCCACTCGGCCTGCCAGATTCGTTCCTCGCCCCGGATCACGCTGACCTTGCCCTGAATGTGTCCGGGCAGATCGCCGAGCAGGAGTTCCGGCCCGAACGAGCAGGGCCGCAGCTTGGAGTGGGCGAGATAAAGGTAATTCTGGCGCTCGAGCACATGGTCTGAGAACTCGTTGCCGAGCGCGCAACCGATCCGGCAGGGCCGGCCGCCATCGTCGATCAGGTAGAGCACCGCGATCTCGGCCTCCTCACCGCCATCGAGCGCGAAGCGCGGCGAGGTCAGGGGTTGCCCGGGCGCGACCACGACGCTGCCGTCGCCCTTGTAGAACCACTCCGGCGCCACGCCGGGCTCGCTGCCATCCGTGCGGCCGCCCTCGAGCCCGAGCCGGAACATGCGCATCGAATCCGACAGCTTGGCTTCATCCTGCTTGGTTACCTCGTGCATGGAATCACGCGCCTGGGCGCTGCCCAGATGGGTAAGACCGGTGCCGGTCACCAGACAGTGCGCCGAATCCGGATGATCGATCGGCGCCAGCAGGCGCCCGTCGGCAAGCAGCGCGGCGAGCTCGACCCGATCGTCGCTCGACGCATCGCCGACCAGCGCCTCCAGGCGGCCGCCGCGTCGGGCAGCGCTGCGTGCCAGCTCATAGACGCTGGCAAAGCCGCTCAGCGCCTCGACAACCCGATCGTCCTCGCTGACCCGGCCAACCCGCCGGCGACCTGTTGCGGAGACGAATTGCACCAGGCGCATCGCTGATCCTCCCGCCCATGATCGATGTTCCAGACGCTCTTCTTGCTTGTGTCACAGGATACGCGCAAACCGCGCCGGTGAAAACGGCTGAGCGGCGGTCCAGGGTCAGTCGCCGCTCGAAGGGGCCGCCAGCATGGCGATCGGCTGGCCGAGATCGGCCTCACGCGCGGTGGGCTGATCGGCTGTGCATCGCTCGACCAGCCAGGCCAGCCTGGCGCGCAGACCGACGACCTGGCCGATCACGATCAGCGCCGGGCCGAGCAGCTGCCGGTCGGGCACGAGGCCAGGCAGATTTGCGATGGAGCCTGCGATCGTGCGTTGGTGCTGATAGGTGCCGTTCTCGATCAGGGCTGCGGGCGTCGCCGGATCGAGGCCATGGTCGATCAGCTTGGCGCACAGACCCGCGACCGCCTTGGCGCCCATGTAGACCACGATGGTCTGATGCGGCCGGACCAGCGCCGGCCAGTCGAGCTCGACTTCGCCATCCTTGGTGTGACCGGTAACGAACAGCAGGGTCTGGGCGTGATCGCGATGGGTCAGCGGCACGCCGGCATGCGCCGCGCAGCCGAGCGCCGCGGTGACCCCCGGCACGACCTCGAACGCGACGCCGGCCTCGGCCAGGGCTTCGAGCTCCTCGCCGCCGCGACCGAAGACGAACGGGTCGCCGCCCTTGAGCCGGACCACGCGCTTGCCGGCACGCGCTCGGGCGATCAGCAGCTGATTGATGCCGCTTTGCGGCAGCACATGGCGCGCGCGCATCTTGCCGACAAAGATCCGCTCCGTGCGCGACGGCACCAGCTCCAGGACGTCCGGCCCGATCAAGCGATCATAGACCACCACGTCGGCCTGCTGGATCAGGCGGAGCGCGCGCAGCGTCAGGAGATCGGCGGCGCCGGGCCCGGCGCCGACCAGATAGACCCGTCCCGGCACGGCTGGCGGCGTCTCGGGATGGTCGGTCATGCTGGTGTCCCGGCTGCGTTGAGCAGGCAACCCTAGAAGTGGGCCATGCGTCGGTCAACGAGCGGTCAGGACGGCGAGCCCATGGCGACGACACCGAATACGAAGCCGATCTCGGCGAACTGCTGGATCGCGCCCAACACGTCACCGGTGACGCCGCCCAGCTGGCGGCAGGCGAGCATCGCGACCAGCGCGCCGGCCAGCGCGGCCAACACCATCGCGCTCAACGCGACCGCTGCCGGCAACAGCAGCAGGGCGATCAAGATGGCGATCGCCGCCGCGGCGGCGACACGGCCGGGATGCGGCCGCCCCGCCCGGGCCGCGAGCCCTTCGGTGCGCGCCTGGGGCAGGGCCAGCATCGCGATGGGCAGCAGCGCGCGCGAGAGCGCTCCTGCCGCAACCAGTGCTGCGACCACCTCGGCCGGCGCGGCCAGCGCGGCGAGCGCACCGACGCGCGCCAGCAGGGTCAGCACGAGCGCGATCACACCGAAGCTGCCGACCCGCGGATCGCGCATGATCTCGAGCTTTTCGGCACGGCTGGCGCCGCCGAGGCCGTCCGCCAGATCGGCCAGGCCGTCCTCGTGCAGGGCGCCGGTCGTCGATATCAGGGCGGCAACCGCCAGCACCGACGCCGGCAGCGGCGGCAGGCCCAGCGCCATAGCGCCGGCGTAGATCAGTCCGCCCACGAGCCCGACAAGGGCCCCGACCAGAGGGAACATCGCCACGCTTGCGGCGAGGTCGGCGGCCTGCCATGGCCGTTGCGCTCGCACCGGCAGGCGCGTCAGGAAGGCCATCGCGACCTTGCCGTCGTGCAGTGCATCGCCCAACATTCGCCGCCCGCTCTTGAGGAGACCCACCATCGAGCCGATCGCCGACTTTGATGACTTGCGCCAGCGTCTGATGCAACTCGAACCGGCCGATGCCGCGGCGGCGGACGCCGCACGCGCGCGCCAGGCGCACCTGACCAAGCCGCCGGGCTCACTCGGCCGGCTCGAGGAGCTGGCGATCTGGCTGGCCGCATGGCAGGGCCGCGAGCCGCCTGCGCTCGAGCGGGTCGGCGTGCTGGTGTTTGCCGGCAATCACGGCGTTGCCACGCGCGGCGTGTCCGCCTATCCCGCCGCCGTGACCGCCCAGATGGTCGCCAACTTCTCGGCAGGCGGTGCCGCCATCAATCAGCTCTGCCAGAGCGCCGGCGCCGATCTCACGGTCGTGCCGCTCGATCTCGAACGGCCGACCCGTGATTTTTGTGAGGCGCCGGCGATGAGCGAGGCGGAGTGCCTCGATGCGCTCAACCGCGGCATTGCCGCGCTCGCGCCGGACCTCGACCTCGTCGCGATCGGCGAGATGGGCATCGGCAACACCACCTCGGCGACCGCCATCTGCGCAGCCCTGTTTGGTGGCCAGGCGCTGTCCTGGGCTGGCCCCGGCACGGGGCTCGACGCCGAGGGCGTGGCGCGCAAGGCCGCGGTGATCGAGCTCGCGCTCACGCATCATCGCAGCACCCTGGATGATCCCTTGGAGGTGCTGCGCCGGCTCGGTGGGCGTGAGATCGCGGCCATGGCCGGCGCGATCTTTTCGGCGCGCGTACTACGCATTCCCGTCCTGCTCGACGGCCTGGTCGCGGGCGCGGCGGCGGCGGTGCTGCATGCGCTGGCGCCGGCTGCGCTCGATCATGTCCAGGCCGCGCACCGATCCGCCGAGCCCGCCCATGGCCGCCTGCTCGACCGGTTGGGCCTGCGGCCGCTGCTCGATCTGGACATGCGCCTGGGCGAGGCGTCGGGTGCCGCGCTCGCGATCCTGCTGTGCCGCGCCGCGCTCGCCTGCCACACCGGCATGGCCACCTTCGCCGACGCCGGCGTCAGCGATGGACCTGCAACATCGGGGGAGCGCCCTCTGTAACATCGCCAAGATCGGCGCGGGCGCTGTACATCGCCGCCATGGCGTACGAATATGATGAGGAGAAGAGCAGGGCGACGCTGCGGGACCGCGGGTTCGATTTTGATTTTGCCGCGCGAATATTCGAGGGCGACATTCTCGAGTACGAGGATCGACGTCGCGACTTTGGCGAGCGACGCTACATTGCGACCGGAGCGGTGGAAGGTTCGGCGCTCACCGTGGTTTACACCTGGAGGAATGGTCGACGACGCATTATCTCAGCAAGGCGGGCCAGCAGGAGGGAACGGGATGCCTACCGCCGAGCGATCACGTAGGCGGCGAGCACGGACCGGCACGGTCGACTGGGACCGGGTCCTCGCGACCACCGAGGACAACATTGCCCAGCAGATCGCCGAAGATGCAGATACGGCACCAGAGATGACGGAGGAGGCTTTGGCTCGTGCCTTCATCGTCCGACGAAACGGCAAGCGTATGCCTTACCGCGATCGGGCTGAGGGGCAGAGCGATCTGTGCCTCCCCCCGGGCACCAGAGCGCCCAGGTCCGGGCGGTATGAGCTGGTCGACCCGAGCGGCGGCCGGATCGGCGAGGAGCGTACGGTGCGGAAGGGCGAGCCCTTGCCGCCGACACCGGCATCGGGGCAACGCTATCGTCCAGTGCCTTCCGGCAGACGCCGTCCCAAGGCATGATGCGGGGCTGACCCGCGCCGCGCTCGCCTGCCACACCGGCATGGCTACCTTCGCCGGGGCCGGCGTCAGCGATCGCGGTACCGGCCGATGACCGGATGACGCAGGCGCAAGCGCGCGCCGAAAGCCGATCCGCGTCGCCCGGCAAGGCGCCCTGCGTGATCCTGACGCTCCTGGCGGTGGCCGCCGGCTGCGTCGACGCGGTGAGCTTCCTGGGCCTCGGTCAGGTGCTGACCGCGGCGATGACCGGCAACACGGTGCTGCTCGGCATCGCCCTCGGCCAAGCGGAGATGCAGGCGGCGCTGCGCTCCGCCACCGCATTGCTCGGCTTCTTCACCGGGGTCCTGGTCGGCGCCTCGATCGTCGAGCCCGGCTCGAGCCGGATCGGGTCGCCTGCGACGATCGTGGCGCTGGCGCTCGAGCTGGTGGTCCTCGCCGGCCTCGGGTTGGTCTGGCACCTGTTCGAGCATGCGTCCAGAGAACCCGACCTCGGCAGCCTGCATCGAGGCGGCCAACTACAGCAAGCAGGCCCTGTACGACTGGAATGGCGTGCGGCTCGCCACGGCCAACGATCAGCATCGCGAAAAAATCCCGGACGGCAAGCTGTGCAGTGCCGGCGACGTCACCTTCTCGGCGCTGGACTCGCCGCGCGACGACTTGCCCGCGACCACCATCGCGCCGGACGGTCAGGGCGATCTGAACCTCGACTTCCGGGTCACGGCGCCGCATGCGACCAAGTACTTCCGGCTCCACATCACCGATCAGGGCTACGATCCCGAGGAGCCGCTCGCCTGGTCGACCCTCGAGCCCGAGCCGTTCTGCGAGCTTGGTCCCGACGAGATCGTCGAGAGCGGCGGCTACTACCATCTCAATTGCCCGTTCCCGACCGGCCTCCAGGGGCGCCATCTGATCTACGCCATCTGGCAGCGCTCGGACAGCCAGGAGGCGTTCTACTCGTGCAGCGACGTGCTGATCAACGTCGCCCAGGACGACCCCGACAACCCGGACGAGCCAGGCGACGTGCCGTGGCAGGATCTCGGGGCGGTGATCGCCAACACCGACCTGGTCGACGGCAGCACGGTGACCTTGCGGCTGTTCGGCGCGGGCGGCAGCGACGAGGCGCAGTTCGAACTGGTGGTCGACGCGCTGACCGGCAAGAAGGAGGCATGGCCGTACTTTCTGGCGGAGAAGGTGAACGGCGAATCGTCCTGGGTGGCGCTGGGGGTGCTCGATCGACAGCGGTTCGGTGTCGCCTGAGCGAGACGCAACGGCCAACCATGTCTATGTCGCCGACACCGGCAGCTATCAGTTCCAGATCGACGTGACCGCGCCCGCCTCGCGAGCCCGAGCCCGAGGACGGCGACAGCTGGGAGACCAACGCGGTCTACGTGCGGGCGACCGGGCGGTCTATCAGGGGGTCGAATACGAGGCCAAGTGGTGGACCCAGGGCGACATCCCCGGCGCCTCGGCCGTCTGGAAGCGGATCACGCCGACCGACGGGCCGCTCGACTGGAACCCCGGCGCGGTCTTCGTGGCCGGCGACGAGGTGATCTACGAAGGTGTGGTGTATTGGGCGAAGTGGTGGACCCAGGGTGACGTGCCACCGACATCCCAGGTCTGGGAGGTGGTTGGCTAGCGTATCGTTCGCGTTTGATGTCTGTGTGGGGCCAGGCAAGGTTGGTCATCGACCAACCTTGCCTGCCTCGGCCCGATCACGCTGCTGCTCGGACACTGGGCTCGGCCCAGGAAGGCCTGAGCCCGCCTCCTGCGGCCATTTATCGGCGTGGGAAAGCGGCGTTGACTTCGCTCACGCCGGGATTGAAGATGAAACCTGCAAGCATTTGAGGTTGGTCGACGGAGGGCATTATGGCCCCGCGCGTCGAACGCAAGCTCGCGGCCGTCATGGCGATCGATGTGGTCGGCTACGGCCTGCTCGTGGGAGCCGACGAGGCAGGTACGCTCGCTCGCGTCAAAGCGCATCGCGTCGAATTCGTCGAGCCCGTGATCGCCGGGCATCGGGGTCGGGTTGTCAAGCTCACGGGCGATGGCGCGCTGGTCGATTTCGTCAGCGTGGTCGACGCGGTCCAATGTGCGGTCGCGATCCAACGAGGATGACCGAACGGGAGGCCACCGAAGCGAGCAGCGGCGCATCCGCTACCGGATCGGCATCAACATCGGCGACATTGTCTACGATGACGGTGACATCTACGGCGACGGCGTGAATGTCGCAGCGCGCCTGGAGGGTCTGGCCGATCCCGGCGGCATCTGCGTCGCGCGCAACGTCTACAATCAGGTCAAGAACAAGCTCGCCTTCTGCTTCGAGCCGATGGGCGCGCACCGGGTCAAGAACATCGCCGAGCCGGTCGAGGTCTATCGGGTGAGCACCGAGCCGATTCACGTCTGTCAGGTGAACGCCGGGGTTGGCCCCGTCGACAAGATGAACAAATCGCAGCGCGCTGACGCGTCCAAATCGCGGTGGGCGGCATTGGCTGCTGCCGCCGTTGTCGCCATCGCGCTCGTCGGCGCGTCGTGGTGGTACGCGGGCCAGCCGGGATGGCAGACCATTACGGGCGCAGGGGCCAGCGGGGCGGCCGAGACCAAGACGGCGTTGCCGCTGCCCGATAAGCCCTCAATAGCGGTGCTGCCCTTCGACAATCTTTCCGGTGATCCCAAGCAGGAGCGCCTCGCTGGTGGCATCACCGAGGACATCATCACCGACCTGTCCCGATTCCGCGAGTTGTTTGTGATCGCCCCCGATTCGACAGAAGTCTACAAGAGCGAGGCTGTCGATGTGCGTCAAGTCGCGCTCGATCTCGGCGTGCAGTACATCCTCCGAGGAAGCCTGCAGATCCATAGGGACCGAGTGCGCGTTACAGCGCAACTTATCGACGGCAGGAATGGCAGTCTCGTCTGGGCGGAGCACTATGATGAGTTGCTAGACGACATATTTGCAGTTCAAGATGATGTTACGAACAAAATTGCAGCCACTCTTGCAGGTTGGGATGGAATCGTTGCGCGAAATCGACGCGATATGGCTCGGCGGAGTGGTTCAGGAAGTCTACAGGCCTATGACTACTACCTGCTTGGCATGGAAGTAAATCACAACCTGAACGAGAAAGACAACGAGAAGGCATTAGAATTCTTTCGCAAGGCGCTTGAGCTCGATCCTAACTATGCTCGCCCGTACGTGGGCATTGCCTGGGCGCATAACATGGCCCACGATAACGACTGGGGGCCATCAAAGAAAAAGTCGCTCAAGAAGTGGTTCGATGCGTCCAAGACGGCAGTCGTCCTAGATCCGTCGGATGGTATGGCGCACATGGTGCTCGGCTGGTATTATTTGTACACACGCGATATGGAGCGGGCTTATGCCGAAATAGAGAAGGCAATAGACCTAAACCCAAACGGTGCTGACACCCTGATCCATGCCGCAGGCGTTTTGTCTTGGTTTGGGGAGCCCGAACGTGCGGTCGAAACCGCAGAGCGGGCCATGCGTCTTAACCCACGCTTCCCTGACCTGTACCATGGGTCGGCGCGCGACGCCTATTTTCATGCCCGGGATTTTGAGAAGGCTCTCCGTGAGTCCAACAAACGACAGAATATCAGTTTTTGGGATCTGGTGTATCGGCCACTGAGCTATGCTCAGCTTGACCGCAAAGAGGAAGCAGCCGCTGCGGGTGTCGAACTGCTTGAGCATGACCCGGAGTACTCGGCAGAGAGATTTCTGAACGACAATGGGACCTATGCTCGGGACACCGAGCTGAACCTGTTCCTCGAGAGCCATGAGAAGGCGGGGCTGCCGATGTGCGCGACCGAGGAGCAACTTGCCAAATACCCGGACATGAAACGCCTCGAGCAATGCGAGGCAGCAGCGCGCCAAGAGCTGAGGCTCAGGCGGCGCGCGCGTCCCAGTCGCGGCACTGGCGGAAGCTTTCGACCAGAAAATCGACCATCGCGCGCACTTTGGGCGACAGGTGCCGGTTGTAGGGAAACACCGCATAGATGCTGGTATCGAGCGCGCCCGGGCTGACTTCGTGGTCGGGGAACAGCCGGATCAACGCGCCGCTTTGAATGTCTGGCCCGACCATCCAGGTCGGCAGGATCGCCAGCCCGAGGCCGCCGAGTGCTGCGGCATGCAGCGCATCGGCATTGTTGGCGCGCAGGGTGCCGCCGACCTCGACTTCCACGGTGCCGTGCGCATTGCGCAGCCGCCACACCGCGCGGCCAGGCTGGCGCTTGTAAATGAGGCAGTTGTGCGCGCGCAGATCGTCGGGCTGGCGCGGCGTCCCCGCGGCTTGCAGATAGCCGGGGCTGGCACAGATCACACGGTGATTGGCGGCCAGGCGGCGCGCGATCAGGCTGGAATCCTGCAGCTCGCCGATCCGGATCGCCAGATCGACGCCCTCCTCGACCAGATCGATGAACGCATCGGTCATGTTGATGTCGATCTGCAACCCGGGGTAGCGCCCCAGGAATTCGGCCAGCAACGGCGCGACCCGCAGGCGGCCGAACACGACCGGCACGTTCAGGCGCAGGGTGCCGCGCGGCGCGGCCTCCAGCTGGGTCACGGAAAGCCTGGCGTCCTCGACCTCGGCGATGATCCGCCGGCTGCGCTCGTGGTACAGCCGGCCAGCCTCGGTCAGGCTCAGCTTGCGCGTGGTCCGATTGAGCAGGCGCACGCCCAGCTCGTCCTCGAGCGCGTTGATGGTGCGGGTCACCGACGAGGCGGCCAGACCCCGCCGCCGCCCGGCCTCGGAAAAACTGCCTGCGGCGACCACGTCGACAAACAGATCCATGCTGCCCAAAGAGTCCATGACACCTCGTTCCTTTGCGCCAGGCGCAAAGATCTTGGCAGGAATTCAGCAGATTATCAATCTCCCACGCGACCCTATCTTGCAGTCAAGCGTTCAGAGCGAAAGGAATCCGTCATGGACACGTTGCATTTCGAGCCACGCAGCTTCCACAGTCCCCAGGTCGGGCGCATCTTCGGCGACCGGCCGGTGACGCGGATCGACGACCTCAATCTGAGCGAGCTCGAGGTGTTCATGCTTCGGGGGCGCCGGCTGCAGGCGCTGGCCATGGGCGAGGCGCTGCGCGACGTTTTCACCCGGCTCGGCAGGCTGCTCCGGGGCTCGGGCGACGAGCCCGGCTCCCGCCACCCGGATTGCCACAGTCGCGCGTGATCTACTTGTCGACCACCCGCAGATGGCTCGGCCGCGAGGTCGCATCGTCGGGCTCGGTCGTCCGGTCGATCAGATGCATGAACGAGCCCGCCACCGAGCCCCGATGCGCGCCGAGCCGCCCGAGCGGCTGATGGCGCGCATCGGTCGCCTCGAACAGCGGCGCCGCCTGCGCGCCTCCCTTGGTCTCGATCAGCGACGCGTAATGGAACTCGTGGCCGCGAAAGGTGGTGTCGGCCTGGCCCAGCGGTGACGGCGCCAGCAGCTTCAGACGTCCGATAGCCGAGATGTCGGCGCGGCTCGGCAAAGCTGGTCGCAAGGGGCAGCAGGCCGGCCATGCGGTGAGCGTCGCCCGCGCGATCGGTCAGCGCCTCGCCCAGCACCATGAAGCCGCCGCACTCACCGTAGACGAAGGCGCCCCGCTGCGCGCCGGCCCGCAGGCCGTCGAGAAACGTCCCGTTCGCGGCGAGCGTGCCGCCATGCAGCTCGGGATAGCCGCCCGGCAGATACACGGCATCGGCATCAGGATCCGGCGGCTGGTCGGCCAGCGGTGAGAACGGCACGATCTCGGCGCCGGCGTGACGCCAGCCCTCGACGATCGCCGGGTAGGCGAAGGCAAAAGCGCAATCGGCGGCGATCGCGATGCGCTGGCCGATCGGCCGCAGCGGTCGCGCCGGCGGCCCGTACAGTCCCAGCCCGAACGGCCGCGTCAGACGCCGCAGACGGTCGAGATCGATGTCGGCGGCAACCGTGGCGGCTGCCTCGTCGAGAAAGGTCTCCAGCGCCGGCAGCTCCGCCGCCTGCACCAGGCCCAGATGGCGCTCCGGGACCTCGAGGCGCGGATCGCTCGGCAGACAGCCGAGCACGGGCTGGGCGAAGTGGTCGTCGCAGGCGCGCCGCAAAACCTCCGCGTGGCGCTCGCTGACCACGCGGTTGAAGATCACGCCCGCCACCTCGACGTCGTCGCGATGGCGGGTGAAGCCTTCCACCAGCGCTGCCGCCGACGCGCCCATGCCGCGGGCGTCGACCACCAGGATCACCGGCAGGTCGAACAGGCTGGCCAGATCGGCGGTCGAGCCGTGGCTGTCGGCGGCGCCGTCGAACAGTCCCATCACGCCTTCGCCGAGCACCAGATCCGCCTCGCGCGCGATCGCGTCGCCCAATCCCGCCAGGGTCTCGACGCGCATGCCCCAGCTGTCCAGGTTGAAGCAGTGCCGGCCGGTGGCGCGCGCGTGGAACATCGGATCGAGATAATCCGGTCCGATCTTGAAGGAGCCGACCGCCAGCCCCTGCCGGCGATAGGCGCGCAGCAGGGCAAGCGTCAGCATGGTCTTGCCGCTGCCCGAGGCCGGTGCCGCGATGATCGCGCCGGTGGCCGTCATCGAAGCGCCCTCATCCGGTTCACGCTCGGCAGCCGGCCGATGCGGCGCGCTTGCCGAGGCTGGGCGTATGAAGCGCCCTCATCCGGTTCACGCTCGGCAGCCGGCCGATGCGGCGCGCTTGCCGAGGCTGGGCGTATGAGGGATGATCCGGATCATCGGGTCTGCGCATGGCCAAGCATAGCGCGATCGTCTACGGACGTTGAGGGCCAGCGCCAAGAGGGAAGGTTCGGGCACGTTGCGACGACAGCAGGTAGGCCAGGTAGGCCGGGATCGGACGGGACGGTCGCTATGACCAGCAAGCCCAAGGAGGCGCTGCGGCGCGGATGGACGACCGGGGCCTGTGCCGCCGCGGCGACCAAGGCCGCCTACCTCGGTCTGCTGACGGGGCGCATCCCGGACCCGATCACGATCGTGCTGCCGCGCGGCCAGCGGCCGAGCTTCGATCTGGTCGAGAAGAGCCTGCTCCGCCACGAGGCCGTTGCGGCCGTGATCAAGGACGCGGGCGACGATCCGGATGTCACCCATGGTGCCCGGATCCGCGTCACGGTGCGCCGCGGCGAGCCCGGTACCGGCGTCATCTTCGTCGCGGGCGAGGGGGTTGGCGTGGTCACCCGGCCGGGCCTGCCGGTGCCGGTCGGCGAGCCGGCGATCAATCCGGCGCCGCGCCAGCTGATTCGCGATCTGGTGGCCGAGATCGCGCGGGACCAGGGAGACGCCGGCGACCTCGAGGTGACGATCGCGGTGCCGGGCGGCGAGATCCTCGCCAAGCGCACGGCCAATGGCCGGCTCGGCATCGTCGGCGGCCTGTCGATCCTGGGCACCACCGGCGTGGTCGTGCCCTATTCGTGCTCGGCCTGGATCCATTCGATCCATCGCGGCATCGACGTCGCGCGGGCATCCGGCCTGGAGCACGTCGCCGCCGCCACGGGCTCGACCTCCGAGCGCGCCGTCCAGCTGCTCTACGGCCTGCCGGAGACGGCGCTGATCGACATGGGCGACTTCGTGGGCGGCACGCTCAAATATCTGCGCCGGCACCCGATCGCCCGGGTCACCCTGGCCGGCGGGTTCGCCAAGCTCGCCAAGCTCGCCACGGGCCACCTCGACCTGCACTCGAGCCGGTCGACGGTCGACGTGCCGGCACTCGCCGCGTGGCTCGCGGAGCATGGCGCCGAGAGCACGCTGATCGATCATGCGCGCGGTGCTGGTACCGCCAACCAGGTCTTGCAGCTGGCCATGGACGGGGGGCTGCCGCTCGCCGACGAGGTCGCCAGGCGGGCACGTCGGGTCGCGCTCGATCAGCTCGATGGCGGCGGCGCGCTCGAGGTGCTGATCTTCGATCGCAACGGGGCCCTGATCGGTTGCGCAAGGGGCTGGTAACCCTCTGACAGGCGGGTGGGAGGCAGCGACGTGGCGATCCGCGTGCTGATCCTGGGCGGCACCGCGGAGGCGGTGCAGCTGGCCGAGGCCTGCATCACGGTTGCCGAGCTCGAGATCATCACCTCGCTCGCCGGGCGTACGCGCGCTCCCAAGCCACCGCCGGGGAAAATCCGGATCGGCGGCTTCGGCGGCGCCGACGGGCTCGAGCGCTTCCTGCGCGAGCAGAAGATCGATCGGCTGGTCGACGCCACCCATCCGTTCGCCGCCCGGATCGGCCGCAATGCCGAGCAGGCCTGCCGTGCGGCGCGTGTGCCTCGCCTGCGTCTGCTGCGCCCGCCATGGCAGCGACAGACCGGCGATCGCTGGATCGAGGTCGACAGCCTGGCCGAGGCCGCGCGCCGCCTGCCGCCCTCGGGCCGGGTCTTCCTGAGCGTGGGCGGCAGCGATCTCGACGCCTTCGCCGAGCTTCAGTCGTGGTTCCTGGTGCGCACCATCGAGCCACCGGCGCGCAGCCTCGAAAAGGCGCACTGGCTCTGCGCGCGCGGGCCGTTTCGCCTCGAGGACGAGCTGGCGCTCCTGCGCGAGCACGCGATCGACGTCCTGGTCACCAAGGCGAGCGGCGGCGAGGCGACCTACGCCAAGCTTGCGGCGGCACGACAGCTCGGCCTGCCGGTGATCATGGTGCGCCGACCGCCGGCGCCACCCGGGCCCGTGGTCGACAACGTCGGTGCGGCGCTCGCCTGGCTCGGTCATCCGGCGGCGGAGCTCACCTTGGCCGGCCGCAGCACGTGATGGTGGTCGCGGGCATATAGGCGGCTGTCCGCAAAGGCCTCTTCATTCAGCGCCCGGCCCACCAGGATCAGCGCGGTGCGCGTGATGCCCTCGCCCTTCACGCGGTCTTGGATCGTTGCCAGCGTGGCGCGGATGATGCGCTGGTCCGGCCATGAGATCCGGTATGCGACCACAGCCGGGCAGTCGGTGCCGCAGACCGGCGCCAGCGTCCGCACGACCCGCGCGAGATTGTTGATCGAGAGATGGATCGCCAGGGTCGCGCCGGTCGCCGCGAACGCCGCCAGGTCCTCGCCTTCCGGCATGGCCGAGGCTTTGACCGCGGTCCGGGTCAGGACCACGGATTGGGCGATCCCGGGCAAGGTCAGCTCCTGACCGAGTGCGGCCGCCGCGGCGGCGAAGGCGGGCACGCCCGGCGTGATGTCGTACTCGATGCGAAGTGCCTGCAGGCGCCGGATCTGCTCGGCGATCGCGCCATAGAACGACGGATCGCCCGAATGGACGCGCGCGACGTCCCGATCCTCGCGATGCGCCCGCTCGATCTCGGCGATGATCGCATCCAGATCGAGCGGTGCCGTGTCGATCACCCGCACCGCAACCGTTGCGTCGGCGCCGGCCTCGGCGATCACCGCGTGCGGCACCAGCGATCCGGCATAGAGCACCACCGGGCAGTGCCGGATCAGGCGCAGGCCGCGCACGGTGATCAGGTCCGGCGCGCCGGGACCGGCGCCGATGAAGTGCACCCTCATGCCGGCTCGCGGGCGAGGTAGCCGCGCGGTGTGTAGACGAACGCCGGTCGACCCTGACGCTCGACCAGCCGGGTCGACCGCGCGCCGACCATGACCAGGCTCAACATGTCGACGGCCGACGGATCGAAGTCGCCGAGCCGGCAGAACGCGACCGATTCGCCATCCCGGCCGAGGTTGCGGGCGTGGATGACCGGCGTATCCGGCTCTCGTGCCGCCGACAGGATCGCCAATGCGCGCAAAAATCCCTCGCGACGGCGCCGTGATGCGGGGTTGTACAGCACGGTCACGAAGTCGCCCGCCGCCGCCGCCTCGATCCGCCGCTCGATCACCTGCCACGGCGTCAGGAGATCGGACAGCGAGACGGCGCAGAAGTCGTGGCCGAGCGGCGCACCCGCGCGCGCTGCGGCTGCCTGTAGCGCCGAGATGCCAGGGCTGACCTCGATCGTGATCTGCTGCCATGCCGGCCGGTCAGCGCGCTCGACCAGCTCGAACACCAGCGATGCCATGGCATAGATCCCGGCATCGCCCGAGCTGACCAGGGCAACCCGCCGGCCGGTTGCCGCCAGGTCGAGCGCCTTGCGTGCCCGAATCTCCTCCTCGCCCAGCGCGAAACTGTGCACCACCTTGTCGCGCGGTTGCTCGAGCAGGTCGAGATAGCCGCGATAGCCGACCCACTCCTCGGCAGCATCGAGCAGGGCCTGCGCATCCGGGGTGCGCCAGCGGGCGGCGCCGGGCCCCAGCCCGACGATCGCGAGCCTGCCTTGCGGCCGGCCGATTTGCTCCGGATCGATCGGTCGAGGGCCGCGGGCCACGGCGCAGGTCGCCCGAGCGGACTTGGTCTTGGCGACCACCAGCGCGCCGTCGGACCCGGCCGCCGCCAGGGCCGCGCCCTCCGCGACGCCATGACAGCCGGTCGCCGCGAACACCACGTCGGAGGGATTGGCGAGCCTGCCCGCTTGTGCCTCCAATTCGGCCGCGGAAAACAGCCGGAGCGGCACGCCGAGCGCTTTGGCCAGGGCATGCAGCGCGGGCTCGGCGGCCTTGAGCTCGATCGAGGCAAGACACGCGATGGCGCCTCGCGCCAGACCATGGCGGGCAAGCGTGGTCTCGACCAGCTCCACCACCTCATCCGGCGTGGTGTCGCGCTCGCAGCCGACGCCAAGCGCCAGGACCCGCGGGTGGATCACCAGATGTTTCTTGGAGCCAGGCTCGTTGCGGTCGGTCACCGAGACCTCGAGATCGCCGTCGGCACCGAACTGTGCGCCACCGGCAGTCAGCCAGCGGGCCTCCCTCGCGTCGATACCCGACGCGATCCGCAGCGCCACCGGGCGGCCGTCGAGCAGCGCGCTCATGATCGGCTTGGCTGCTTCGGGATTGCGCAGGACGAAGCCTTCCGGTGGCTCGTCGAGCGCCAGATCGTAGCGGACGTCGCCTGCCGTGGTGATCGCCGCCTGTCCGCCGAGCGCTGCGGCGACGGTTCTGGCCAGCCGGTTCGCGCCGCGATGGCCGCCCAGCAGCGGCACGGCGACGCTGCCGTCCTCGGCGATCGCGACCACCGGCGGCTCGGCACGCTTGTCGGCCAGGAGCGGGGCCAGCAGCCGGATCACGATGCCGGCGGCACACAGGGCCAGGATCGGTTGCCCGGAGCGGTAGAGCCCGCGCAGACAGTCGGCCAGCTCGTCATAGGCAGCGTCGACACCAGGCACTCTTCCGCGCGGTGCGTACAGCATGGAGTCCGGCAGGGCCCCTCGAATCCGCTGTGCTGCCGCCAGGCCGCCCGGGCCCAGCAGAACGATCGCCGGCGGCGAGGTCACTGTTCTGGCCCGCGCGGAAGCAGGACCAGGGAGAAATAGGGCGCGCTCGCCTCGGTCATGTCGACCAGCGCCATGATGCGCTGTTCCGCGGTGCTGACCTGCTCGACGTAGATCGCCTGATCGAGCAGGCCGAGCTCCTGCAGCACCTGCCGTACCTTGTCGAGATGCCCCCCCACCTTGAGGATCGCGGCGGCATTGGTCTGGCCGAGGCGCGCGCGCAGCGCTTCCATCGGCAAGGTCGCAGGCAGCACGGCAAGGGTGTCGGTCCGGATCGCCAGGGGCTTGCGCGCCGCTGCGGCAGCGGCCGTGATCGACGAGATGCCCGGCACGACCTCGGTCGGGTAGAACTGCGACAGACGCTCGAGCAGCTGGGCGAACGAGCCGTACAGCAGGGGGTCGCCCTCGCACAGTACGGCGACATCGCGGCCGCGCTCGAGCTCGGCGCCAATCCGCGACGCGCCCTCGGCATAGGCGGCATCCGCCAGCTCGGGCGAGGGATGCATGGGCAGGGCGATGTTGAGCTCGCGCTGCCCGGGATGCACATGGGGTGCGGCGATCTGCCGGGCGATGCTCGGCTGGCCGCGGGCCGAGACATAGGCCACGACCGGCGCGGCCTGCAGATAGCGCAGCGCCTTCAGGGTCAGGAGCTCGGGATCGCCCGGCCCGACACCGATGCCGAGGAGTCGACCCGTGATCATGGCCTGGTCACCGCGAGCTGGGTCACCGGCATCGCCGGCCGCCAGCCATCGAACCGGCCGACCGGCTCGGCTCTGGCGATCATCAGACGGACCAGCTCGCCGCCCACGCGGGCCCGCCACGCCAGCAGGGTCCGCTCGCCCTCGATCGTCACCGCATTGGCCACCAGCCGGCCGCCGGGGGCGAGCGCCTGCCAGCATCGCTCGACCAGGTCGGGCTCGCTCAGCCCGCCGCCGAGGAAGATCGCATCCGGCGGCGGCAGCCCGTCCAGGACGGCCGGAGCGCTGCCGTGCGCGACCACGAGCTCGGGCGTGCCCAGGCGCTGCGCATTGCGCTCGATGCGCCCACAGCGCTCGGCGTCGCGCTCGATCGCGACCGCAGCGCCTCGCCGCAGCGCACGCAGCCACTCGATCGCCACGGCGCCGCTGCCGGCGCCGACATCCCACAGACATTGACCCGCCATCGGCATCAGCCGCGCCAGGGTCGTGGCGCGGACCTCCCGCTTGGTCAGCATGCCATCGCTCTCGAACGCCTCGTCCGGCAGCCCGGGGACGGAAGGCCACAGTGCGGCGCCCCGGCCGGGAATGCATGTGATCGCGACCGTGTTGAGCGGCGCAAAGCTCGTCTGTGCCCACGCGTCGGCCGTGCCCTCGACCCTTCGCTCGGCGCCGCCGCCCAGATGCTCGAAGGTCCACATCTGGCTTGGGCCGTAGCCTTGCTCGCGCAGCAGTGCGGCGATCAGGTTCGGGCTCTCGCCGTCATGGCTCAGCACGATCAGCCGCGCGCCCGGGCTCATGTGACGGCGCAGCAGGTCGGGCGGACGCGCATGCACGCTCAGGCATTCGACCTCGGCGCGCGACCAGCCGAGCCGGGCGCAGACCAGGCTGAAGACGGATGGCGCCGGCAGCACCTGCATCTCGTCGGGCGCGAAGCGGCGGGCGAGCGACTCGCCGACCCCGAAGCACATCGGATCGCCGCTTGCCAGGACCACCACGCGGCGGCCGCGCCTGGCTTCGAGATCGTCGAAAGTCGCCTCGAGCGGGCGCCGCCACGCCAGCCGCTCGGCGCCGTCACGGGTGACCATCGCGAGTTGCCGGCGCCCGCCCACCAGCACCTCGCCCGCCTCGACCACGGCGCGTGCCGCGGGACTGAGCGATGCCAGCCCGTCGTCGCCGATGCCGACCACGCTGAGCCAGGGCTGATCGAGAGCCATCGGGCGCGCCATGACGGCCCTCACGTCGAGGCGTCCGCAAGCAGCGCGTTGAGCGCGGCGGCGGCCATGGCACTGCCGCCGCGACGGCCGCGCAGCACGATGTGCGCGATCTCGGGCCGATGGCAGATCAGCGCCTCCTTGGCTTCGGCCGCGCCGACGAAGCCGACCGGGAAGCCCAGGACCAGGGCAGGCCGCGGCGCGCCCTCGGCCACCAACTCCAGCATGCGGAACAGCGCAGTCGGCGCATTGCCGATCGCGACGACGGCACCTGCCAGGTGTTCGCGCCAGAGGTCGACCGCGGCGGCCGAGCGCGTCGTCCCGTGCGCCGCTGCACGCGCCGCGGTCGCATCGTCCCTGAGCGTGCAAAGGATCGGATTGTCCGGCCGGCGCGATCGGATGCCGGCCTCGACCATGGTGGCATCGAGGAGGATCGGCGCGCCGGCGCGCAACGCCGTCCGGCCGGCGCCGACCGCATCCGGCGTCCAGGCCAGGTCACCGACGATGTCCGGCATGCCGCAGGCGTGGATCAGGCGCAGCGCCACCGGCCGCAGATCCTCCGGCAGGCCGTCAAGCGACGCCTCGCGCCGGATCGCGGCAAAGGATTTACGATAAATCGCATCGGGATCGCGCAGATAGCTGGCCGGATGGTGTGCCATCGGATCCACTACGGCACCGGCTCGATGGCCGATGCCGCATCCTCTCGACGGTGCGGGTGGTCGTGGTGATGGCCGTGCTCATGATGGTCATGAGCGTGTGTGCCAATGCCCTCGACGTGATGATGGTGGCCTTCCTGTGGCACGCCGACCGCGGCCTCGTAGCCGATGATCTGCTCGCGGTACTTGCACAGCAGGCAGTTCATGTTGACATCGGCGGTCCGGATGCCCTCGATGCGCTCGACGAACGCATCGAGCACCTGAGGATGATCGTCGAGATAGCCGGCCTTGAGGAACGCGATCTCGGGATGGCGCGCCGCCACCTCGTCGGTCTGCCGATAGATCCGCTCGACCAGGACGCCCGTGAACAGGAAGTAGGGGAACACCACGATCTGCCGGAATCCGAGCCGGCTCGCGCGCTCCAGCGCGGCATCGACCCGCGGCTGGGCGACGCCGCTGTAGCCGACCTCGGCCCAGCCGAAGCCCATACCCTCCCACAGCATGCGCGCGACCTTGGCGACGTTGCCGTTGGCATCGGGGTCCGACGTGCCCCGGCCGATCACCATGAGCAGCGTCGCCTGGCGCGGCACCTCGCCACCGGCCGCATCGAGGCAGGTCTCGATCCGATCGCGCGCTGCGCGCAGCAGCTTCGGATCGATTCCCAGCTCGCGCCCGAACTCGATCGTCAGGCCATGATCGGCGGCGTACTGGTTCAGCACCGAGGGCACGTCGTTCTTGACGTGGCCGGCGGCGAACAGCATGCCCGGCACCGCCAGCACCCGCTCGACACCGCGCGTGCGCAAGCGGTCCAGGCCCTCGCGCAGCACCGGCCGGGCAAACTCCAGAAAGCCGCTCTCGACCGGGTAGTGCGGCAACCGGTTCGCCAGGCGTTGCACCATCCGGTTGAACTGCTCGATCGCATTGAGGTCGCGCGACCCGTGGCCGCAGACCATGACCCCAACCTTGCTCATGCAACACCCCCGATGATCGGTCATCGCCTGGATACCAGTCGCCACCCGGGGAAACAAGCGGCGCGCCATGCTGGTGCCAACCGGCGGCACGGCCCCTACGGCAGGGCTGCATGCTGCTGACCGATCCGGGCGTGCTGCTGCAGGCCCTGCTGCTCGCGCTGGCGGTGGACGCGCTGGTCGGCGATCCGGCCTGGCTGTATCGGCGCGTGCCGCACCCGGTGGTCCTGATCGGGCGGGCGATCGCCTGGCTCGAGCGGCGCTGGCTCGACCTGGACCAGCCGCCGTCCGTCCTGCGCCGGCGAGGCCTGCTGCTGACCCTGGCGATCGTGATGGCGAGCATGCTGGCCGGCCTCGGTCTGCAATGGCTCTGCGATCAGATGCCGCTCGGCTGGCTGCTGCTGGGCATCCTGATGAGCAGCTTGCTGGCGCAACGCGGCCTGTACCAGCACGTCGCCGCGGTCGCGGCTGGCCTGGAGCGGAGCCTGCCGGAAGGGCGCGCCGCGGTCGCGCACATCGTCGGGCGCGATCCCGAGACCCTCGACGCACCAGCCGTCGCCCGCGCCGCGATCGAGTCCCTGGCAGAAAATTTTGCCGACGGCGTGGTGGCGCCCCTGTTCTGGGGTGCTGTGCTGGGATTGCCCGGCATGCTCGCCTACAAGGCGATCAACACGCTGGACAGCATGATCGGTCATCGCACGTCGCGCCACGTCGATTTCGGCCGTTTTGCCGCGCGCCTCGACGATGTCGTCAACTGGCTGCCCGCCCGGCTCGCCGCGCTCCTGATCCTGGCTGCCGCCTGTTTCCTGCCGGGTTCCACGCCCGCTGCCGGCTGGCGCGCCATGCGCCGGGATGCGTCGCTGCATCGTTCGGTCAACGCCGGTTGGCCGGAGGCGGCGACGGCCGGCTGTCTGGGGCTGCGTCTTGCCGGCCCACGCCGCTATGGCGGCCGGACGGTCGAGGACGCCTGGATGGGCGATGGCACCCCGCTCGCGACCGCCACGGACATCCGCCGCGCGCTCAAGCTCCTGGTGCGCGCCTGCACCCTCACCGCCGCCCTGGTCGCGCTCCCGCTGGCGATGTCAGCCTGAGCCCCGGGCCAGCGCCAAGAGCCCATGAATGTCGGCCGATGCCTCCAGATGGTCGGCCAGCGCCTCCAGGGTCTGCTCGATCTGCTGCTCCCAGGCGAGACCAGAGGATTCTCGCGCGCGCAGCCGGCTGAGGAACGCGTGCCGGAACCGGTCGGCCGCGAACAGGCCGTGGACGTAGCAGCCCATCACGCGGCCGTCGGCCGAGACCGCACCGTCCGGCCGGCCACCGAGGTCGAGCATCGGCATCGCCAGTGCCGGCCCCTCGCTGCGGCCGATATGCATCTCGTAGCCCTGCGATCGGCAGGCCGCCAAGAAGGTCGCGACCGCGCACCGGCTCCAGCCGCTTGTCGCCCGCCAGCACCGTCTCGAGGTCCAGCAGCCCGAGCCCCGCCGCCTCGCCGGGCGGCCCCTCGATGCCCTCGGGGTCGGCGAGCCGGCGGCCCAGCATCTGAAAGCCGCCGCAGATGCCCAGCACGGCGCCGCCGCGCCGAAGGTGCGCGGCGAGATCGATGTCCCAGCCTTGCGCGTAAAAGTCCTCGAGGTCGGCGATGGTGGCCTTGGAGCCCGTAAGAATCACCAGGTCGGCATCCGGCAGCGCTTCGCCCGGCGGCACGATCCTGAGCGCCACGTCCGGCTCGGCGGCCAGCGGGTCGAGGTCGTCGAAATTGGCAGTCCGCCGCAGGCGCGGCGCGACGATCCTGATGGCACCGGACCCGCGCGACGCGCGTTGCTCGAGGTCGAGCGCATCCTCGGCCGGCAGCAGGCGGGCCTGGTCGAACCACGGCACCACCCCGAAGTTGCGCATGCCCGTGCGCGTCTCGATGACCGCATGCGCATCGTCGAACAGGCCGGGATCGCCCCGGAACTTGTTGATCAGATAGCCTCGCAGCCGCCGCCGTTCGGCCTCGTCGAGCAGGACGTGCGTGCCGACCAGCGCCGCGATCACGCCGCCGCGGTCGATGTCGCCGACCAGCACCACGGGCAGATCGGCGGCCTCGGCAAAGCCCATATTGGCAATGTCACCGGCGCGCAGATTGACCTCGGCTGGACTGCCCGCGCCTTCGACCAGGATCAGATCCGCCTCGCGCCCGAGGATTCGAAAACTCTCGAGCACCGGCGCCATCAGGTCCGCCTTCAGGCCTGCATAGTCACGCGCCTTGAACGCGCCGCGCACCTTGCCCTGGACCACCAGCTGCGCGCCGACCTCGGTCTGCGGCTTCAGCAGCACCGGGTTCATGTGCACCGAGAGCGGCACGCCGCAGGCGCGCGCCTGCAGCGCCTGCGCGCGGCCGATCTCGCCGCCATCCGCCGTCACGGCGGCGTTGTTGCTCATGTTCTGCGGCTTGAACGGCCGCACCGCGAGCCCGCGTCGTGCGAACACGCGACAAAGCCCGGTGACCAGCAGCGACTTGCCGACGTTCGACCCCGTGCCTTGAAGCATCAGGGCCGCCGGCCTGCTCAATATTCGATGCCCAGCTGCGCCTTCACGCCCGGAGCGGAACGGGTGCTTGACCAGGGTCATCTCGGTGACCAGGTCGGCGGCTTCGAGCAGCTCGGGCTTGGCGTTGCGGCCGGTGACCACGACGTGCAGGTCGGGCCGCTTGGCGAGCAGGCCGTCGACCACCTCCTCGATCCGGCAGGTAATCCTTGCGCAGCACGATGTTGAGCTCGTCGAGGATCACCAGGTGCAGCGTCGGGATCGGCCAGCATGCGCTTCGCCTCGTCCCAGGCGGCGCGCGCCGCAGCGATGTCGCGCTCGCGATCCTGGGTCTCCCAGGTGAAACCCTCGCCCATCACCTTGACGTCCACCAGCTCGGGAAAGCGCGCCAGGAAAAACCGCTCGCCGGTCTCGCGCCGGCCTTTCACGAACTGCACGACGCCCAGCCGCAGGCCGTGGCCCAGGCACCGCATCGCCAGGCCCCAGGCGGCCGTGCTCTTGCCCTTGCCGGTGCCGGTGTGGACGATCAGCAGGCCCTTCTCCTTGGTCTTCGAGGCGTAGATCCGATCCTTGACGGCCTTGATCCTGGCCATCTTCTCGCGGTGCGCCTGGTTGATCTCGGTGTCGGTCCCGGTCTCGGCGGTCATGGCGAGCTCCCTGTGGCTGCTGCGAGACTGATCCCGTGCGCTGCCGCCGTCAACGTCGCGACGCGCGTGGCGAATTTCCCTCAATAGTTGAATTTTGGTGGCGGAACCGGCATTATGGGTTTCTCGCCTTGCTCCCAAAACTGCCCCGCCCCGAGGGACCAGCATGCCCAAAAAGATCGCCATCTGTGTCGGCCAGAACCGCTATGCAGCGGAATCCGGCGTGACGCCCCTGAACGGTTGCGTCAACGATGCGTTGCTGATCGGCGAGATGCTGCGCATGGCGGGCTTCGATGGGATCCGCCAGGTGCACAACGAGGCGGCGACCCAGGCGGGCATTCTGGGCCGGCTCGAGGATGCGGTCGCGAGCCTGCGCGAGGGCGACCAGCTGGTGTTCTGGAACTCGTCGCATGGCTACCAGGTGACCGATCGCAGCGGCGACGAGCTGTACGACCACAAGGACGAGGCGATCTGCACCTACGATAGACCAACCGTCAAGCGGCGGCAAGTAC
>CAVSVZ010000044.1:0-14134 GCA_963731495.1 uncultured Alphaproteobacteria bacterium | reverse complement strand
CATTGGCGGGGCAGGCGGGACGACGGTAGCGCACCATCCCATCCGCCATCGCGCCGGCGCCCGATGGCCCGCCTAAGGAGAGGCCCGAAGATCCTTCGTCATCCGTACGAGCGGGACCGGCGTGCCGCCGCGATCGTCGGCGAAGCGTTCCATGGCCTGGTAGCCGCAGGCCGTGTACAGAGGCTCGCCGGCCAGAGTCGCGACCAGCTCGGCCCGCAAGAAGCGTTCGGCGTGGGCGGCGTCCTCGCACAAGGTCAGGATCAGCCGTCCGACGCCGCGGCGCACGAAGCCCGGGTGGGTGTACATGGCACGCACCCGGGCGGGGTCTTTGGTGGGGTCGAGGAGCGCCGGATCGCGGCCGGGCGAGCGGTCACCGCCATACATCGTGGCGCGCCGGCTCCAGCCGCCGCAGCCGGCGAGCGCTCCGGCCTGCTCGATCACGAAGTAGGTGCCATCGTCGATCAGCTGGCTGTCCAGCCCCATCAGCGCACGGCTGGCGGCGATCTCGACATCGCTCAGGAACGGCCTTTGCAGCTCGGCGATGGCGCGCTCCATCAGCGCGGTCAGCCCGGCGACGTCGTCGGGGCGGGCGAGGCGATGCTGGAGGGCTGGCTTGGTCATGGCGGCAACCGGCAGAAAGAAGGGGCGCCGAAGCGCCCCTCCAGGAAAAGGACGGACGGGGATCGGCTACTGCTGGATGCAGGTGTCGACGTTGTCCGCGGTGCATTCGTCGAGACCGGTGTAGATCGGATCCTCGACGTCCTTGCCGTCGATCAGGTCGATCATCACGGTCGGCGCGCGATAGCCCATCTCGAACGGCCGCTGGCCGATCTGGGCATGGCTGCGACCATCCTTGAGCGCCTGGATCTGCGGCGGCAGGGTGTCGCCGGCGACGATCACCAGGTCCTTGGTCTTGAGCTTGTCCATGACCTGATCGGTCACCTGGGCATAGGCCTGCGGGCCGAACTGCGCCCAGCCGCCGACCAGGATGAAGGCGCCGAGGTCGCTGTGCGCGGTGAACACGTCGGCCATCTGCTGGTTGGCGAGGTCGATCTGGTCGTTGGTGAACACCGGGCAGCCCTCGACCTCGGTCCAGCCGCCTTCGCCGTTCAGGCGCTCGATGCCCTGCGAGCCCGAGATGGTGTCGCGAAAACCGGCGGCGCGCGCATTGATGTTGTCGGCCGCGACGTTGCCGAGCTGCAGGCAGACCGTGCCGCCGTCCGGCTTCAGCTGCTGCAGGTGCTGGGCCATCAGCACGCCCATCTGGTAGTTGTCGGTGCCCAGATAGGTCAGGCGCAGGTCGCGATCCTGCTCGAGCAGATCGGCGTCGATGGTCATCACCGGGATGTCCGGCTGCCGCTGGCGCAGAAGGTTCGCGGTCAGCGGCGCGTTCGACGGCGAGATCGCGATCGCGGCGACGCCACGGGTCAGCAGGTCGTCGATGATCTGGATCTCGCCCGACTCGTCGGCGCTCGACGCCGGGCCGGTGTACAGGCATTCGTACTCGGAATCCGCATTCTCCGACTGCCATTTCTGACAGCCCAAGTTGACCTGCTCGAAGAACGGATTGTCGAGGCCCTTGACAACGATCGCCAGGGTCTTCTTGTCCTGGGCAGCGGCGGGTCCGGCAACTATCAGTACTGCGCCGGCGGCCAGCAACAACAATTTCCGCATGATTACCTCCCTGATAAAAGGTGCGGCATCTTAGGAGAAGCTCCTCTCGTCGGTCAATCTCGGCCCTACTGCTATGTCGGCGGGCGGCAATGCTTGGCGGGTCAGGGCTTTGCCGGTCAGGCGCCGGCGCGGCTGGCGCGGATCCGGTCGAACAGCACCGCCAGGATGATGAAGCTGCCGACGAAGGCACCCTGCCAGAAGGTGCTGATCCCGAGAAGGATCAGGCTGTTGCGGATCACCTCGATCAGGGCCGCGCCGACCACCGCGCCGAACGCGGTGCCGATGCCGCCGGCGAGATTGGCGCCGCCGATCACCGCCGCCGCGATCACGGACAGCTCCATGCCCTGGCCGAGATTGGTGGTCACCCCGCCGAGCCAGCCGACCTCGAGCACGCCGGTGATCCCGGCGCACAGCGAGGCGAACATGTAGACCGAGATCTTGATCCGCTTGACCGGCACACCGGTCAACGTCGCGGCCTGCTCGTTGCCGCCGATCGCGAACACGTGCCGGCCCCACGCGGTCCACTTGAAGGCGAAGCCGGTGATCAGCGCGAGGATCGCCAGGACGATCAACGGGTTCGGGATGCCCAGGATCGAGCCGCCGCCGAGCCACAGCAGCGCGTCGTGGTCGGGGCCGAACTGATAGACCATCTTGTTGCTGGACAGCACCATGGCCAGGCTGCGCGCCAGCGACAGCATGCCGAGCGTGACCACGAACGGCGGCATGCCGACGTGGGCGATCAGCACGCCGTTGACCAGGCCGACCAGCAGTGCTGCGCCAATCGCCAGGATGATGCCGATCCCGATCGACCAGCCGGCATTCATGGTCATGCCGGCGACCATGCCGGCGAGCACCAGCACCGAGCCGAC
Organism: uncultured Alphaproteobacteria bacterium; assembly: GCA_963731495.1. Taxonomy (GTDB): domain Bacteria; phylum Pseudomonadota; class Alphaproteobacteria; order Geminicoccales; family Geminicoccaceae; genus DASUGG01. The sequence goes on along the minus strand of CAVSVZ010000044.1, from coordinate 11,591 downwards.
CGAGAGGTCGATGCCGGCGGTGATGATCACGGCGGTCATGCCGATCGCGACGATGCCGACGAAGGCGAAGTTGCGGGTGACGTTGAACAGGTTGCGCTCGGTCGCGAAGGTGTCGGTCGCGCTGGACAGCGCGATGCAGGCGATCACTGCCGCAAGAAACACCCAGAAGGTCTGGCGACTGGCCAGCCAGGCGAGCGCGCCGCCATGGACGCGTCGGTCGATGGCGGCCTCGAGATCTGCATCCATGACGTCCTGCCTCGTGGTTGGCGCCCTGGCCGCTCGGCTCGGCACCACCACAAGGGCAACGGGGCGGACCAGGCCGGCGACGTCCTCAGGCGAGCTTGTTGGTCACGGGATTAAGGAGAAGAACCTGCAGGTCTGCAAGCCGGGCGCGGAGCGGCCCCAAGGACAAAGGCCGCCACCTCAGCTGAAGGTGATCGGCGCGAGGAAAGTCGAGGTAAGCCAGGCGGCGACCAGCAGGCAGGCGAAGGTGGCCATGATGAGGCCGATCATCTTGGCCCAGGACAGCGAGCCCATCTCCATCGGCTGGTCCTCACCGCCGCTCGCGGCCGCGATGTCCATTCCCTCCATCTTCCGGTCGCCCGGCATGTTCATCCCTTCCATCGACTTGTGGCCAAGATTGGCGGCCGGCGCATCGGGCTCGGGCAAGGTCATGCAGCCGTGCTTGAGGTGGTTGCGCACCAGCCAGGAGTTGATCGGGTAGGCCGTGATGCCGCCGAAGATCGCCGCCATCCCCATGACGAACCAGAACAACGGCTGCATCGGGTCGTCGCCGCCGAGATGATGCCGCAGGATCACCATGGCCGGGATCATGCCGACCATGACCATGTTCATCGACACCGTCTCGGCGAAGAACGTCTTTTTGACCGCGGTACCGTAGTCGCCGTACATCGATTTCATCATCATGGCCTGAAAGATCAGCAGGCCCACGACGAACGCCGACAGATACTCGAAGATCAGGTCGATGCCGTTGGGCAGGCCGAAATAGAACACCACGAAGGCGGCCAGGATGATGCCGGTGGCATCGCCCGCCAGGCAGTGCATCTCCGAGTTCATCGCCTGCTTCCAGTGCGGCAGGGTGAACACGCCGTGCAGGCGCGGCCCGGGGTTGCGGCAGGCGAGCAGGAAGAAGAACAGGCCGATCGGGCCGGTGTAGGCGGTGACCAGGATCCAGGCCAGCTTTTGGACCCAGCTGACCGGCGTGTTGGTGATGCCGTCCCAGAGCACGAACAGCAGGGACAGCCCGGTCAGGATGAACCAAAGGAGCATCACGCCATCGAGCATTCCCAGTCTCCTGGCCTGTGGAACAAGGTGCCCCGGCGCACTGTGACAGAGCATGCCGGGTGGTCAAGCAGCGAGACGGGGGCGCCCAAGATCGTCTATCCAGGCGCCGCGCGCTCGTCGCGTTCCAGAAGCCAGATGGGAATCGCCGCCATGGTCGAGCCCAAAAAACCGATCGCCGGCCCAATCACAGGCAAGGTAATCGACCTGCACAGCCACCTGTATCCGCCACGCTACATGGAGATGCTGCGGCGACGGAGCAAAGCGCCGAGGGTGATCGAGCGTGGCGGCAAGGAGTATCTCGCGGTCCTGCCCGGCAAGGACGAAGAGGGCGGCGATGTCGGCCGCGTGATCGACCCGAGCTACTGGAGCGCCGATGCCAAGATCGCCTTCATGGACCGGTCGGGGATCGACGTCTCGGTGATCTCGCCGCCGAACCCGTGGCTCTATTTCCTGCCGGCCGATCAGGCGATCGAGATGGCCCGGTTGCTCAACCAGGATCTCGACCAGATGGCCCGAGGCTCGGGTGGCCGCCTGTTCGGGCTGGGCGTCCTGCCGACCACCGCGGACGCTGCGGCCTGTGTCGCGGAGCTCGAGCGGATCGCCGCACGACCGCACCTGCGCGGCATCATCCTGTCGACCCATGGCCTGGGCAAGGGCCTGGACGATCCCGCGCTGGAGCCGGTGTGGACGGCGCTGTGCGCGCGCGACCTGACCGTGTTCGTGCATCCGCACAGCGGCATCGGTCAGGAGCACTACGCGGCGTATGGTTATGTGCTCTATCTTGCCTTGGGTTTCACCTTCGAGACCACGATCGCGGCGGCCAAGATGGCCCTTGCCGGCGTGCTGCAACGGCATGCAGGGCTGAAGCTCCTGCTGGCGCATGGCGGCGGCACGATCCCGTTTCTGGCCGGGCGGATCGAGGCCTGCCTGGCGCATGACGAGGTGCTGGACCCGGTACAGCGGGCGCTGGCGCCGCAGGCGGCGTTGCGCGGCGCGCTCTACGATGCGGTCACCTATTCGGCGCAGGCGTTGCGCCTGGTCGTGGACTTTGCCGGTCGTGACAAGGTGGTGTTCGGCACAGACCACCCGTTCTCGATCTCGGAGGCGGCAACCATCCTCGACGCCATCGACGAGCTGGCCGAATCCGATGTGGTCGGGCCGGAGCCGGAACAGAAGGTGCGGCTGCGTGAGCAGCTCCGCGGCGACAACGCCGCGCGCCTGTTGTCGCTGCTGGCCTGAGGACACGTTTTCCGCCCAAGATGCCGTTCGGCCCTCGCCAACCACAGGCCTGCGGCGTATGTTCGCGGGCGGCCCACGACGATGCTGAACGCAGGAGATGGCGATGCTCGAGGAACAGGAAGATCTGGCAGTCGGTGCGCCTAACGATCTGCAATCGCTGTGGCTGCCGTTCACGCCCAATCGCCAGTTCAAGGCGCAGCCGCGCATCGTGGTCAGCGCCAAGGGCATGCATTATCGCTCGCACGACAATCGCGAGATTCTGGACAGCTCGGCGGGCCTGTGGTGCGCCAATCTCGGCCATTGCCATCCCAAGGTGGTGGCGGCGGTGCAAAAGGGCGTCGCGACGCTCGACTTCGCGCCGACCTTCCAGTTCGGCCACAACAAGGTGTTCGAGCTGGCCTCGCGGGTCGCGGCCGAGATGCCGGGCGACCTCAACCGCGTGTTCTTCTGCAACTCCGGCTCCGAGGCCGTGGACAGCGCGCTCAAGATCGCGCTCGCCTACCACCACGCGCGCGGCGAGGGCCAGCGCACCCGGCTGATCGGGCGCGAGCGCGCCTATCACGGCGTCGGCTTCGGCGGCATCTCGGTCGGCGGCATGGTCGCCAACCGGCGCACCTACGGCCCGATGCTGCCTGGTGTCGACCACCTGCGCCACACCCTCGATCTCGATCACAACGCGTTCTCGCGCGGCCAGCCGGAGTGGGGCGGGCATCTGGCCGACGACCTCGAGCGGCTGTGCGCGCTACACGACCCCTCGACCATTGCTGCGGTGATCGTCGAGCCGGTGGCCGGGCTCGGTGGGCGTCTATCCGCCGCCCAAGGGCTATCTCGAGCGGCTGCGCGCGATCTGCGACAAGACCGGCATCCTGCTCATCTTCGACGAGGTGATCACGGCCTGGGGCCGGCTGGGCTATGCCTCGTGCGCCGAGCGCATGGGCATCACGCCGGACCTGATGACCATGGCCAAGGGCCTGACCAGCGCCCATGTGCCGATGGGTGCGGTGGTCTGCCGCGATGCCATCTACGAGACCTTCATGAAGGGCCCGGAGCACGTGATCGAGCTGTTCCACGGCTACACCTATAGCGGCCATCCGGTCGCCGCGGCGGCCGGTGTGGCGACGCTCGAGACCTACCAGGAGGAGGGCATCTTCGAGCGCGTGCGCGACCTCGAGCCGTATTTCGAGGACGCCCTCCATGCCTGCCGCGACCTGCCGGGGGTCAAGGACATCCGCAATTTCGGCCTGATGGGGGCGATCGAGATGGAGCCCTGGCCGGGTGCGCCCGGCAAGCGCGGCTTCGAGGCGATGATCGCGTGCTACGAGCGCGGCGTGATGACCCGGATTGCCGCGGACACCTTCGAGTTCTCGCCGCCCCTGATCGCCGAGCGCGCGCACCTCGACAAGATCTTCGAGACCGTGTCCGAGGTGATCCGGGACAAGGCCTCGCCGCGATAGAGTCTAGCGACCCACGCGGCGGCTCTCCTAAGCCACATCCTCCGCGACCTGGGCCGGGCGCAGCGTCCTTTGCTGTGCTCGTTGCTGCCTGGCCTTGGCGACGGCCTGCTTGGCCGACGCGGTCGCGTGGAAGATCTCCAGGTCGTCGACCTCGCTCTCGGTCACCGGCGTCAGGGCGAGGTCCCGATAGGCATGCCCTGCGGGATCGGCCTCCACCCGCCTGCGGATCCAGCGGTACCTGAGCCACAGGGCGGCAAAGCGCGCCGCCTTCGAGGCGCTCTCCCAGGCGTAGCGCGGATAGAACACCAAGGGGCTCTCGATCGGCAGGCCCGGCCGGCGATCCTTGCGGTATTTGCGCCGCAACCAGCCCCCCTCCAGGGGGTGGACCCCCTCGATCGCCATGCTGCCATAAAATCCCAAGGCGGTGCTCGCGATCTTGCGCGGCCGGATCCGGCAGGCGCGCGCCCGACGCATCAGCGTCTCGACGTGATCGGGCTCATAGAAGGTCTGCCAGGCCCGACGATAGGTGTCGCGCCACGCCTCGGCGGACATCAACGGGTGACCGGTGGTGACGTGCACGGCATCGTACGTGTTCAGATCAGGGTCCATCCATACGCCGTCCCGATGCAGCGTCTGATGATCCTCCGACCCCGGCAAGGGCGTCAGACAGAAGAACTCGAGAAAATCGACCGGCAGCTCGCGCTTGATGATCTCGATGTCCCTGATCACCCGTTCCGCCGTATCGTTCGGAAAGCCGATGATGTAGCCGCAATAGGTGATCGCACGGACCGATTTCCATGCCTGCAGCATGGTGCGGTATTCGGTGATTCGATTTTGCTTTTTCTTGGCCGCGATCAGGTTGTCCGGGCTGATGTTCTCCAAGCCGATGAACACGCGCTTGGCCCCGGCGCGACCGGCTTTCTCGATGAAATTGGGGATGCGATGACACAACGTGTCGACCTGAATGATCAGCTTGATCGGGATGCCTTCCCGCTCACGCAGCTCGATCAGCCGATCGAAGATCGGCTCCCAGTTGCGATTTCGCGCGAAGTTGTCGTCGGTGATAAAAAAATTCTTGATTCCCTGAGCGTAGTTCTCACGCACGATCTTCTCGACGTCGTCGGCAGTCCGGTAGCGTGATTTCCGCCCCTGGACGTTGATGATCGTACAGAAGCTGCATTGGAACGGGCAGCCCCGGCCAGCATCGAAACTGGTGTATTTGCTCATGTTGCGCGTGATCTGGTCGCGCGCCAGGAACGGCCGGGGCACCTCCGTCATGCCGGGCAGGTCGGAGGTGTAGTCATAGAGCGACCTCAGGCGGCCCTCGCAGGCGTCGCGCAGCACCTGGTCGAGACGTCCTTCCGCTTCCCCCGCGAAGATCGAGATCCCCAGCTGCCAGGCTTCGCGGATCTCCGGCGGTGGCTCGGGCAGCATCGCGAGGCTGCCGGCCGCGTGGAAGCCACCGATGCAGACCGGAATCCCCGCCGCCCGCAAGGGGCGTGCGAGGTCCATCGCCCGCGGGAACTGGTTTGACTGGACCCCGACCAGGGCCACCAGCCCGTTGCCGCCGACCGCGTCGAAGGCCTGGATGATCTTGTCGGCGGAGACTCGAAGGTTGGTTTCGTCATGCACCGAGATGCGGATCTCGACTCCCGCCCCCAGAACCTCACGCTCGTCGCAGTCGCGCGCGATGCCGTACAGCGCAGCGAGCGTGTTGGATGGGATGTCCGAGCGAACCCACTGGATCACGTAGCCGTCGTCGTCGTAGTGTGATGGTTTGATCAAATGAAGATGAAAGACGGCCCGGTCCTTGCCGACCGGTCGACGTATCATAGAGAGCATGGGCTGTCCGATCTCGAGAGCATTTGTACCTGAGGTTGCGCTCGGAATTATCCCGTCTTGCTGGCGAGTTGTGCGTTTTTATTCGGGCGACGTCAAGCCGAGCCGACGAGAACGGCACAAGAATCCAGATTTCGCCCAATGTCAATCACGGATGGAGCCGTGCGCGGAGCCGGCGGCAAGGCGCGCTCAGCCGTAGCGGGTGGCGACGGTCTCGAGTGCGGACAGGCCGTAGAGCGCCTCGAAGCCGTTGTCGCGGCCGAAGCCCGAGCCCTTCATGCCGCCGAGGGGCAACTCGACCCCGCCGCCGGCCGGGTCGTTGGGCGCGCACATCGACAAGATCTTCGAGACGGTGTCCGACGTGGTCCGGGCAAAGGCCTCGCCGCGCTAGCGCCGTTGCCGGTCGCCTGCATCTTGCCTACATTGCAGGCAAGATGCGAGCAAAGGGCTGTGGGCATGGGCCAGCTGACGGTGCGCAAGGTGGATGACGAGATCATCCGCCGCCTCAAGGTCCGGGCGGCCGAGCAGGGCCGCTCGGCCGAGGCGGAGCATCGCGAGATCCTCAAGCAGGTGCTGCTGCCCGACAGGAAGGTGGATGTGGCCGCATGGCTCCGGCGCGCCAGGGAGGTGCGCGAGCGAGTCGGGCCGGTTGCGACCGACAGCACCGAGATCATTCGAAAAATGCGGGATGAGCGGTGAACGGACCGCTCGTGGTGGACGCAAGCGTTGCCGTGAAATGGGTTCTGGCGGAAGCCGAAAGCGACCTCGCGCAGCAGATCGTTCACGGTTCGCTTCTGGCGCCTGATCTCCTCCTGATCGAATGCGGCAACGCCATCTGGCGGCACGTGCGGCTCGGTGAAGTCGATCGCACCGAGGTGCCGCAGCTTTGGGCCGTCCTCCGTGCAATGCCCGTGGAGATCGTGGCTGGTCGGGCCCTGGTCGAGCGCGCGCTCGACCTGGCCGTCATGCTGAACCATCCGGTCTACGACTGTCTGTACCTGGCGCTCGCGCTCGATCGCGGGGCACGGGTGGTGACCACCGATCGCCGCTTCCTTGCCGCATCGCGGAGACGGCACGATCTTGTCGGCGCGGTCGTTCTGCTGTCGGATCTCGCTCACTGAGACAGCACACCGCGTCAGGCTCGCGGCCGAGCGCGGCTACTCGGCCTGCTCGTCCCGCTCGGCCAGCGCCTGCTCGGCGACCCGGCGCGGCCCCGGGTCGAGGGTGCGCGCGGCGCGCTCGAGGTAGCGGCGGGCCCAGTCGCCCTCGATCCGGCCGAGTGCCCGGATCGCCACCTCGCGGATCTGCGGATCGGGGTCCTGCCGCAGCGCCCGGGCGAGCAGGTTGACCGAGCGCTCGCCGCGGCTGGTCGCGATCGCATTGAGCGCCTGGGCGCGCAGGCCGGCATCGGCGTCCTCGAGCGCCCGCTGGCGCAGCAGGCGGTCCGCCGCCTGTCCCTCCAGCCGGGTCAGCGCCGCCACGGCACGGCTGCGCACCAGGGCATCCAGTTGCGACGCGAGGGGATCGAGATCGCCCGCTGCACGGTTACCCGGCTGATGCGCGCGTTGGGGCTCCAGGGCATGGTTCGCGGCAAGACGGTGCGGACGACCGTCAGCGACAAGGCAGCCCGTTGTCCGCTGGACCGCGTGAACCGTGACTTCAAGGCCCCGCGGCCGAACGTGCTTTGGGTGGCCGACTTCACCTACGTCGCCACCTGGCAGGGCTTCGTCTACGTCGCCTTCGTGATCGACGCCTTCGCCCGGCGGATCGTCGGCTGGCGGGTGGCCCGGCGGGCCGAGACGGGCCTCGTGCTCGACGCTCTGGAACAAGCGCTGCACGCTCGAAGGCCCGTCGAGGGTGGCCTCGTCCATCACAGTGATCGAGGCGTGCAGTACGTCTCGATCACCTACAGCGAGCGGCTCGCCGAGGCCGGTATCGCGCCGTCGGTCGGCAGCGTCGGCGACAGCTACGACAACGCGCTCGCGGAGACCGTGATCGGGCTCTTCAAGACGGAGCTGGTTCGGCGGCAGGGACCGTGGCGCAACCTCGAAGCCGTCGAGTTCGCGACGCTCGACTGGGTCGACTGGTTCAACCACCGCCGCCTGCTCGAGCCGATCGGCTTCGTGCCGCCGGCCGAGGCGGAAGCGGTGTTCTACGCCAAGCTCGACAACCTTGCCGTGGCGGCGTAGGCACTCAAACGAAACGGCCTCCGGCAAACCCGGCGCGGTTCAGTGCTTCAAGCGACGGGGCGATGGCTCAACAATCGGGTCGAGAACTCGCATCTGCCGCTTCGACGACGAGAACGCGCGATGCTTCGGTTCCGGCGTATGCGAAGTCTGCAGAAATTTGCCGCCGTTCACTCCTCCGTCCACAACCTCTTCAACCAGGAACGCCACCTCTCCAGCCGGAACATTTTCAAGCTCAACCGCACGGCCGCTCTTGAGGAGTGGCGGCAGCTCTGCGTAGCCTAAATTCCTGCATCCCCGGTCAAACGGAGACTGGTTCACTTTCGTCTGACACCCCCCAAGATGCAGCGTTTCAAATCGGTCGGTTCGGCCCAGCGCTTTGTGTTCGTCCACGCCGCAACCTACAATACCTTCTACCACCGACGTCACCTTCTCCACCGATCCGACTACAAGCAGCTTCGATCCGAATCGTTCGCCACCTGGTCTCAAGCGACGTCGGCTGCAGACATCCGCTGGTCACCTCAATCCGCCTGACCTCGGCGAGTTAACGTGACAATGCCCTGACCAGACAGGCTTGTGATGCGTGGGCACGCGCCCATCGAGCGAACAAATTCCGGGAACCCTGCTGCGTCTCTCCAAGACCTTGATGTAGATCAATGAGGCCGTCAACCTTTGTCGGTAAATGCGTCATTGTTCTCTCCAGAGCAACCATGCGTGGAGGGCAAGAGATATCGATTGGGATGCTCCGGCTTCTGCTCGTCATGAGTTCGGATGTGGAAACTACTGGTCGAGCTGCCTTGGCGGCATCTGGACGACATTGAAGTCTCAGCACTGAATCGAAGCGAAAAGCGAGCAATGGCAATCAGCTACCAGCGCACGACGGACTATATTTGTAAACTCGTACGAGAACATGGCATCGTAAAGCTTGCCAACCGTCTGCGGCCCAAGCCAGGCAAGCTTCCATCCCAGATGCCGGGCCATGCCCAAATCACCCACGAACTTTTGAATCGGCGTTGGTCGATATTGCCGGCGGCCGAAGCGGCCCGCGCGCATTTGCTCGATCCACACACAGCTGACGAGATGGATGTTTATCAACACAACATCGAGAACTTCATCGGCACGGCCAAGATGCCAGTTGGTATCGCGGGTCCGCTGCGCGTCAACGGCCTTTTTGCTCAGGGTGATTACTACGTGCCCCTGGCGACCACCGAAGCAGCACTGGTTGCATCGTACAGTCGCGGTGCGAAAATTATCAGCGAGTGCGGCGGCGCTAGCGCCGCGTTGCTGAGCGAAGGCGTCAGCCGGTCGCCGGCGTTAGTCCCGTCGCGTGCACCCCGGCTCTCGATCGGCTCGCCCTGCAGGGAGCCTTCGTGGACACTCAGTCGTGTTCGCGCGCAATTCGTGGGCCAAGTCACCTGCATCGATGGCGGCGCGCTGCGGATGAACAATCACGGGCATCGGCACGCACAGCAACCCGCTGGTCGCCCCGGCGTTGCTGGAGAGCCCGTGATGCTCGGTCTGGGCGAGCGGGTTAAGGCGGCTGCTCATCCGCGAGGACCCTCTCGCGATGCAAGATTCGGGAAGTTCTCGAGGAGGCTAACGAAGATGCCGCCAATCCGAACAACGTGATTGGCTTCTACACCGGCCGCTTGATCCCTAAGGCTGACCGCAACTGCGGTGGCAACACACCGGACTTCTGGAACGGCGAGATCTGTGGACGAAGTCGCACGGTTTCCCGAGCGAGTCGCAACATACCTTCACCGATGCCCGTCACCTACGCGCGGCTGACAAATCCGTGAACGGCGATCGCGGCAACCTCGGCCGGGCGCACAGCGAGTGCACGGCCTGCCGGTTCGATGCGGACCCCTGGGTCCCCGGCCCTCACGACGGGGCGATGCGGCCAGGGCGCTGCTCTACATGGAACTGCGCTATGACTGGAGCGATGGCGGCACGCCGGACCTCAAGCTGGTCGACCGCACAACCTGGATCGGCGAGCGGCACTTCGACATCTGTGCACGCGGGATTGTGAGTTTAATCCGATGCACAGGCGCGTGCGCGCCGGACGACTGACGGCGGATCCGACACCCTGGTTCCCGTCCACCCCGGCGGTGCCGTCGACGAGCAACAGCGCGTTCAGCCCCAGACCCTTGCGGCGACATCGCAGACCAGGTGCAGCTTCGTGGCCTGCTGGTCCTGGGTCAGCTGGTTGCCGACGATCGAGGTCCCGAAACCGCATTGGGGGCTCAACGCCAGACGTTCACGGTCTATATAGCGGCTCGCCTCCTCGATCCGGGCGACGAGTTCGTCCGCGTTTTCGAGCGCACCGCGCTTGGTCGTGATCAGGCCCAGCACGACCATCTTGTCGTCCGGAACATGCCGCAGCGGCTCGAACCCGCCCGAACGCGCGTCGTCGTACTCGAGCAGCAGCCGGTGCGCCGCGGTGCGCTGAAAGATCGACCTGGCGATCGGTCCGTAATCGCCGGAGACCAGCCAGCGGCTGCCCTGGTTGCCGCGACACAGGTGCAGGCCAAAGGTCACGCCGTCGATGCCGGCCATCACCTTGTTGTCCAAGGCGACGCCTAGATCCAGCCATTCCTGAGTGCTCCAGCCCTGCGCTTCGTAGAAGGCGCGCGTGGCTGGATCGAGCAGCAAGGGATAGTGCGGCGCATCGAGCTGGATGTAGGTAGCCCCATACTCAGCGAGCTCTTCCACTTCCTCGCGCAGGATCTCCGCCACGTCCTCGAGGAAGGCGGCGAGCAAAGCGTAAGCGTCGCGCGAGCGTTCGGGTGCCCAGAAATTGGCGAACAACCCGGGACTGGGCAGCGTCACCTTCGGCGTCTGGTCCGTGCAGCCACGCAGATAGACGAACTCCTCGGCCGATAACGATCGCCGGCGGCGCAGCGGAGCCACGACGGCCAGCTCCTTCGGGCGCTCGCCCCGCCAGTCGCCGATCGCCTCGTCACCATGCCAATCGCCCCAGAGGAACGCGTCCAGGTTCCATTCACCAAAACCCTCGACGGCCTGAACCATCTGGCTCTGGAACGAGAGCCGCCGCATCTCGCCATCCGTAAGCACCGTGAAGCCGGCCGCTTCCTGCTGCGCCACCGCCTCGTTTACGGCCCGGTCCTCGACGCTCTTGTAGGTTGGTCGGGTGATCTGGCCTGCGCGCAGGCGCTCCTGCGCTGCCAAGAGGCAGGGTGGCCGCAGCATACTTCCGACGACATCAGCGTGCGCCGTGATCATGCAGTCTCGCCCCCCTCTCCCGCGCGCCGTATTTGAGATACCCGTCCGAGTTCGACCATTGTCTGTCTGCGAGCGCGCTCCGGCAATGGTAGAGCTAAGCCGACCGCAGGTGACCTCCAGCACGCTTCGCCCATGCAGGCCTTGCCAGCGGCCTGGACGCTCACGTGCCCATGGCGGTCCCCGGTTCCGGAATGTGCCCGGGATGCCGGGGCGGTCCCAAGCGAGCTTCTCGACGAGTTTGGCGAGTTCGCGTTCCCCACCGCTTCAGCCCCGTGAGGTCGCCCTAGATCATGGCGGCGCATTGCCGAGCCACCTATTGTCGTGA
>CAVSVZ010000043.1:0-81118 GCA_963731495.1 uncultured Alphaproteobacteria bacterium | reverse complement strand
AGCACATAGACGTCGACGATCGCCCAGGCGCGCAGCACGCCGCACAGCCGCCGCCAGGAGCGCAGCGCGGCCATGTCGACAGCAGATGGCGGGCGCCGGAGAGCGCCAGCAGGACCAGGATCAGGCCGGCCGGCAGGAGCACGCTCGCCAGGGCGACCGGGATCGCGAGCGGCCACATGCTGCCCTGCCACACCGCCTCGGCGCCGCTCAGCACGGTATAGTCGTGGCTGCGGCCGAAGGTGGTGACCTTGAGAATCGGCCACGAATAGGCAGGCACGAACAGGATCAGCGCGGCCAGGGTGTAGCAGAAGGCGGCCTGGTTGGAATTGGCGTAGCCACGCCGCTGCAGCACCGTGTCACAGCGCGCGCAATGGGCCCTGGTGCCCGCCGGCAAGCTGCCGATCGTCTGTGCCAGGCCGCACACCGGGCAGCCGACGAGCGGGACCGCTGTCGCAGCATTCACGCCACCGCTCCGCCGCCTTGGCGCGCGGCTAGGCCATTACGCGGACGCCTGCTGCCTGGCCGGTTTCGGCTGCAACGCATCTTTGTGCTCGTCGTAGAACTTCAGGCCCGCGTCATAGCCGACGTCGTACAGTGTCTTCAAGTTGCTGTAGGACCAGTCGAGCGCGTAAGGCCACTGCTCGTCCGGCACGTCGAACTTGATTCTCAGCAGGTCGACGTTCCAGTCCTTGCGATATTTGAGGTCGAACAGCTCGATGTCGTCCTTGGCGATCTCGACCAGCGGAATCATGATCGACTGGATCCACGCCTCGTAGAGCGTCTTGGGCGTGCGGATGATCCGATCGCTCGACAGCACGTCGAACACGATCAGGTTCTTAATCTGGGTCAGGCGCGGTCCCGAGCTGGCGCCGCCGGCGGAGCGGGTCAGCTCCTGCACCTGACGTTGCTTGCGATAGTTCAGCAGCCCCTTGAAGCACAACGTATCGATCGCCGATCCCTCGATGTAATACTTGCCGTTCATCAGGTATGGTGGATAGATGAACGGAAAGGCAAGCGCCGCGCGGAAATGGTCAGAATTGATCTCGTGCTTGGCGAAAATCTCCATCTCGTGATCGCTGACATTGTATGCGTTGATGTAGAATTCACCCGGATATTGCGCCAGCTTCTCGAAATCGACGACGTGCTCGATCCACGGTGCCGGTGCGCACAGGCCGAGGCTGTTCGGTCCGAGATTGGACGGCGACAGCGTCGCCATGACCAGCGACATCCAGTCGCCGAACAGACGATCGGTCGCGCTCTTGGCCATCGGCATCTGCGGGAGCATGGCCAGGAAGTTGCGATACTGATCGGCCATGTCGCCGGGCTTGAAGAACACTTTGTAATTTACCGGGAAAGAATTGTAGATCTCGTCGGCAACCCCCATGTTGACCGTGTTCTTGAGCGCTTCCTGGCGCGACATGCCCCGGGGCGCCGCATACAGCAGGCCGATCACCATGCCGGCGCCGGCGGTCGAGATCGCGGCGAATTCGACACCCTTGTCGTCGAGCGCGGCGAGCGCGCCCGATTGCAGGGTCAGGGTCGGCGCACCACCGCCCAGGAGCAACGCGCTGCTCATCGTCCTCTCCTCTCAAATCGCTTGGGTTTGCGGAACAATCGATGCCGGGGGCGAGGGTGGCACAGAGATTGCGCCGTGACAATCGGGAGTTGGGGCCCTGGCCGTACTCAGGTCTTCTCGAGCGCGGTGCGCGCCTTGGCCAGGCCGGGTGCGGTGCCCATCTGCTCGTACAGATCATAGGCGCGCTCGGCGGCTGCGCGCGCGCCGCCGGCGTCGCCTTTGGCCGCCAGGACCTCGCTCAGCACGATCTCGGATGCCGCCAGATCGCAGCGGCATTCCCGCTTCTCCTGGATCTCGATCGCGGTGCGCACGGCATGCTCGGCGTTGGCCACATCGGCGGCGTCGGTGGCCAGCAGCGTCTCGGCGCAGATCCGCAGCGCGATCGAGCGGCTCCAGGGCTGGGCCGTATCGGTCGCGATCTGGAGCGCCCGGTCGCCGGTCTTGAGCGCGTTGGCGAGGTCGCCCTGCAGCAGCTGGATCTTGGACAAGAAGGCCTGAAAGGCGCCGCGGTGAAAGCTGGTGCCGATCTGATCGCCGAGCGCCAGGCACTCGTTCAAGTCGGTCGCGGCGTCGTCGATCTGGTCGGCGATCAGATGGGCTTCGCCGCGCCAGCCATAGATCAGATATTTGCGAAACACGTCGCCGGCCTTCTCCGAACAGGCCAGGGCCTCCTCGAAGTCGGCGACACTGTCTGCCAGCTCGCCGTGCCAGCCTTTGGCGACGGCGCGAAACTGCAGACAGGCGGCGAGCGTCGGCAGATGCTCGACCTTGCGCGCCAGCTCGATGCCGTGCTCGGCCGCCTCGAACGCCTGCGGAAACTCGCCGTGCAGGCCGTAGCCGAACGCCAGCACGCCCGAGATCGCCGCCTCCTCGATCCGATTGCCGAGCCGGTGCATCTGCTCGACATTGCGCGAGGCGTAGGCGATCGCCTCGGGCGCCTCGCCGCGCAGGCAATGGATCCGCGCGAGCAGATTGATCGGTAGGGCGCCCGCGGTGTCGCCGTTGCCCTGCGCCTCGGCCAGGGCGAGCGCGATCCGGGCATGCTCGACCCCGTCATCGAAGCGGCCGAGCACGTAGTTGGTGCGGCCGACCCAATACTCGATCGCGCTCAGGGCCTCCTGATCATTGAGCTCCTCGGCGAGCGCCTTGGCCTCGGCGAGATTCTTCAGGTCCCGCTCGAAATGATCGCGGTTGATGGCCACGCTGGCGAGCTTCAGCACCGCCGCGATCCTGTCGCGCGAGCCCGCCTCGGAAGGTGGCAGCGAGCGCGCCATCTCGAGCGCGGCGCCAAAACGGGCACGCGCCTCGGCCGAGGCATAGCGGGCGACGGCAGCATCGCCGGCCTTGAGCGCGTAAGGAATCGCGCGCTCGGCCAGACCCGCTTCACGGAAGTGATGGGCGAGCAGCTCGGGCCGGGCTTCGGCAACATGCGGGAAGCGCTCCTCGAGCACCTGGCCGATCCGGGCGTGCAGCTGCTGGCGCTTGGCGCGCAGCAGGCTGCCATAGGCGGCGTCCTGCAGCAGCGCATGCTTGAACTCGTAGGTGACCTCCGGCAGCGAGCCGCGGCGGAACAGGAGCTCGGCCTCGACCAGCTCGGACAGCGCCTGCTCGAGCGCGGACTGACCGAGCGGCGACAGGGCGGCGAGCAGCTCGTGGCTGAACACGCGGCCGAGCGTCGCGGCCAGCTGGGCGACCTCCTTGACCGGCGCCAGCTTGTCGAGCCGGGCCATCAGCGAATCGTGCAGCGTGGTCGGGATCGATTGCGCCGGCAGCGGGCCGGTCAGGGCGTAATGGTCGCCGGCATCGACCAGCAGATCGGACTCCAGGATCGTCTTGGTCAGCTCCTCGACGAACAGCGGCACGCCATCGGTTCTGGCGACGATCTGCTCGACCACCTCGAACGGCAGCGGCTTGCCGCCGGTGACGCGCTCGACCAGGGCGGCCGCCTGGCGGTGGCCCAGCCGTCCGAGCGAGAGCGAGGTGATGTGCGGATAGCCGCTCCAGGGCGGCGCGAAGTCGGGCCTGAAGATCATCACCAGCAGGATCGGCAGGCGCTGGACCCGATCGACGACCAGCTCGAACAGCTCGGCCGAGGTGGGATCGATCCAATGCGCATCCTCGAAGATCATCAGGACCGGGTCGTGGCTGGCGAGGCCGGTCAGCTGGTCGAGCAAGGTCGTGAACACCTTGGCCCGATGCTGCTGCGGCGTCAGGTCGAGCGGCGGATAGCGGCCCTCGGTCGGGATCGACAGCAGCGGCGCCAGCAACGCAGCCGCTTCCTTCGGTCGGGCACTGCCCTGGGCGAGCACCGCCTCCAGCTTCTCGAGCTTGACCTGGGGCGGATCGAGGCGGCGGAAGTCGGCCGCGCGCTCGAGCTGGTCGAGCACCGGATAGAGCGCGCTGTTGGAGTAGAACGGCGAGCAGAAGTAATGCAGGTTGATGCGCGTCTCGTCCTGCAGCTGCTCGCGCAGGCTCTGGATGATGCGCGACTTGCCGATGCCCGGCTCGCCGGACAGCAGCACCACCTGACCCTCGCCTTCCTTGGCCTGGCGCCAGCGGGACACCAGCAGGCGGACCTCGTCCTCGCGCCCGACCAGCGGCGTCAGACCCCGGGTCGTGGTCGCCTCGAAGCGCGAGGCGCCGGTCGGCTCGCGCACCCGGTAGGCTCGTACCGGCGCGCTCACGCCCCTGACGGTCAGCGCGCCCAGATCCTCGCACAGGAACAGGCCCTCGATCAGGCGGTAGGTGCTGACGCCGACCACCACGCTGCCCGGCTCTGCCAGCCCTTGCAGGCGGGCGGCGACGTTCGGCGTCTCGCCGACCACCGCCATCTCGTCTCGGGTCTCGCCGGTGCCGATGTCGCCGACCACCACCAGCCCGGTGTTGATGCCGATCCTGATCGCCAGCTCGATCCCGGACTGCGGTACCGTGGTGTTGAGCGCGGCGATCGCGTCGAGCATGCCGAGTCCGGCTCGCACCGCCCGCTGCGCGTCGTCCTCATGGGCCCGTGGATAGCCGAAATACGCCAGAATGCCGTCGCCGATGTAGTTGCCGATGTGGCCGCCGTAGCGGCTGATCACTTCGACGCAGCATTCCTGGAAGCGCTGCATGACATCGCGCAGGTCCTCCGGATCGAGCCGGGTCGAGAGCTCGGTCGAGCCGACCAGATCGCAGAACATCACGGTCAGCTGGCGGCGCTCGGGTCCGGTGGCCACGCGCGCCGGCGGGATCGCAGGCGCGGCCGGCTCGGGCTCGGCTTCCGCCAGCGCGGCAATCGCGCGCAGCAGCTTCTTGCGGTGGCCCAGCGAGACGCCGAGCGCGGCCAGGTCCTCGTCACTGAGATCGGGCAGGACGTCGAAATCGATGTCGTTGTCGGAGAACACGGCGGCATAGCGGCCAAGGCCGAGCTGCTCGAGCCACTGATCGATCTTAGGCATCTGGGCTATCCATGGCACCCTACCCGTGGCGCCGTGGACCCGAGGGTCATTTGGCGCCTTCGCGCCTGTGGCGCTGCGTCGATCGGAGCATCGCTCGCTGGCCACGCCCCAGCAGTCTCGAACGCCCTCGCCGTGTCGCCGGCAGTCCGCCGCCTACAGTGCGCAACGCTAGAAGATGCAACCGGCGATGACAAGTCGCGCAGCGTAGCGTGCGGCGATGAGGATCGCGTTTGCTGGCGGGTGGTCCGGGTGCTATGAGCCATGCCGTGGCGCGCGCAGGCGGAGGGGCGATCGGTGCAGGAGATTGTCGAGCAGCTCGAGGCCAAGCGCAAGGCGGCGCGCGAGGGCGGCGGTGCCCGGCGGATCGCCGCGCAGCACCGGCGCGGCAAGCTGTCGGCGCGTGAGCGGCTGGAGCTGCTGCTCGACCTCGACTCGTTCGAAGAGATCGACATGTTCGTCGAGCATCGTTGCAGCGAGTTCGGGATGGCCGAGCAGCGCGTGCCGGGCGACGGCGTGGTCACCGGCGCCGGCACGATCAACGGCCGCCTGGTGTTCGTGTTCAGCCAGGATTTCACGGTGTTCGGCGGCTCGCTGTCCGAGGCGCACGCGGAAAAGATCTGCAAGATCATGGACCAGGCGATCAAGGTCGGCGCCCCGGTGATCGGCCTGAACGATTCCGGCGGCGCGCGCATCCAGGAAGGGGTCGCGAGCCTCGCCGGTTATGCCGACGTGTTCCAGCGCAACGTGCTGGCGTCCGGCGTCGTGCCACAGATCAGCGTGGTGATGGGGCCGTGCGCCGGTGGTGCCGTCTACTCGCCGGCGATGACCGATTTCATCGTCATGGTGCGCGACAGCTCGTACATGTTCGTGACCGGACCCGACGTGGTCAGGACCGTGACCCAGGAGGAGGTGAGCCACGAGCAGCTGGGCGGTGCGTCGACCCACACCGAGCGCTCCGGGGTCGCCGATCTGGCGTTCGACAACGACGTCCAGGCGCTGGCCGAGGTCCGCCGGATGGTGGATTTTCTGTCAGCCAGCAACCGCGACAAGCCGCCGGTCTGGCCGACCGAGGATCCGCCCGAGCGCACCGAGCCTTCCCTCGACACGCTGGTGCCGGCCAGCCCCAACAAGCCCTACGACATGAAGGAGCTGATCGAGAAGCTCGTGGACGAGGGCGATTTCTTCGAGCTGGCACCGGCTTATGCCAGGAACATCATTATCGGCTTCGGCCGGCTCGAAGGCTCCACCGTGGGCATCGTCGCCAACCAGCCGATGGTGCTCGCCGGCTGCCTGGACATCGACAGCGCGCGCAAGGGTGCCCGCTTCGTGCGCTTTTGCGACTGCTTCAACATCCCCCTGGTGACCCTGGTCGACGTACCGGGGTTCCTGCCCGGCACCGCGCAGGAATATGGCGGCATCATCAAGCATGGCGCCAAGCTGCTCTACGCGTTCGCCGAGGCGACCGTGCCCAAGGTCACGCTGATCACGCGCAAGGCCTATGGCGGCGCCTATGACGTCATGAGCTCCAAGCACCTGCGCGGCGACGTCAACTACGCCTGGCCGTCGGCCGAGATCGCGGTGATGGGCCCCAAGGGTGCGGTCGAGATCATCTTTCGGGCCGATGCCGGCGATCCGGCCAAGCTCGAGGCGCGCGCCGAGGAATACCGCGCACGGTTCGCCAACCCGTTCGTGGCGGCGGGCCGCGGCTTCATCGACGACGTGGTCATGCCACGCGAGACCCGCTCGCGCCTGTGCCGCGCGCTGCGCCGCCTGCGCACCAAGCAGCTCGACAATCCCTGGAAGAAGCACGGCAACATCCCGCTCTAGCGCTGCCGCGCGAGAAGCGCTATGACTGACTAGTCTGACTAGCTCGGAGGTGCCTATGGCGTGGCAGTTGCAGGAAGCGAAGGCGAAGTTCAGCGAGCTGGTGCAAAAGGCGATCGACGAGGGGCCCGCAGACGATCACACGCCGCGGCAAGGATGTCGCGGTCGTGCTCTCTGCCGAGGAGTTCGAGCTCATGAAAAAGCGCCAGATCGACCTCAAGGACCTGCTGCGCTCGGCACCCTGGCATGAGCTCGACCTCGAGCGTGACAAGAGCCCCCCGCGCGAGATCGACTTGTGAGATACTCTGCTTGATACGAGCGTGATATCCGAGGCCAGCAAAGGCAGGCAGAGCGACCGCAACGTTGCCGCCTGGTATGATTCGACGCCACCTGAGAGCCTTTGCATCAGCGCCCTTGTCATCGGCGAGATCCGGGCTGGCGTCGAGAAGCTGCGAGGTCGCCAGGCAGAACGGGCGGCTGCTTTCGAACGCAGGCTGCTTCTGATCGTCGATCTGTTCGCCAATCGGATCATCGGCATCGATCGGCGGATTGCCGAACAGTGGGGACGGCTCAACGCACACCGAAAGCAGCCGGCCGTCGACGCACTGATCGCTGCGACCGCGCTGGTGCATGGCCTTGCCGTGGTGACCCGCAACGTGCGTGACTTCGCCGGGACCGGCGTCGAGGTCGTGAACCCCTTCGAGCCCATCCGCTGAACGCGCGGTCGAGCCCGCGTGAGAGTTGTGCAACTTCGCGACCGACCCTAGATTGGCGCGGCAAATCCAGGGCTTACGGTCGCTCATGTTCAAAAAAATCCTGATCGCCAACCGCGGCGAGATCGCCTGCCGGATCATCCGGACCTGCCGCCGTACTGAACATCGCGACCGTAGCGGTCTACTCGGAGGCGGACGCCGACGCCTTGCATGTGCGCATGGCCGACGAGGCGGTGGCGGTTGGCCCGCCGCCCGCGATCGAGAGCTACCTGCGGATCGATCGCATCGTCGGGGCGGCCCGCACAAGCGGCGCAGAGGCCGTGCATCCCGGCTACGGTTTCCTGGCGGAGAACGCCGTGTTCGCCGAGGCGCTCGAGGCCGAGGGCATCGGCTTCATCGGTCCGCCGGCTCCCGCAATCCGGCTGATGGGCGACAAGATCGAGGCCAAGCGCCTGGCGATCGAGGCGGGCGTCAGCACGGTTCCAGGCCATACCGAGCCGGTTCAGGACCTTGCCGAGGCGGCCCCGATCGCCGAGCAGATCGGCTATCCCGTGATGATCAAGGCGGCTGCCGGCGGTGGCGGCAAGGGCATGCGCATCGCATTCCGCCCGAGCGAGTTGCGCGAGGGCCTGGAGCGCGCGCAGAGCGAGGCGCGCTCGTCGTTCGGCGACGATCGGGTCTTCCTGGAAAAGTTCATCCGCGAGCCGCGCCACATCGAGATCCAGGTGCTGGCCGACCGGCACGGCAAGGTGATCCATCTGGGCGAGCGCGAGTGCTCGATCCAGCGCCGCCACCAAAAGGTGATCGAGGAGGCGCCGAGCCCGCTGCTCGACCCTGCCACGCGGGCGGCGATGGGCGCCCAGGCGATAGCCCTGGCCCGTGCCGTCGACTACCACTCGGCCGGCACCGTCGAGTTCATCGCCGACGCCGAGCGCAATTTCTACTTCCTCGAGATGAACACCCGGCTGCAGGTCGAGCATCCGGTGACCGAACTTGTCACCGGCCTCGATCTGGTCGAGCAGATGCTACGGGTCGCGGCCGGCGAGCCGCTGGCGCTGACCCAGGAGGACGTGCGTCATGAGGGCTGGGCGATCGAGGCGCGGGTCTATGCCGAGGATCCGGCGCGCGGCTTCTTGCCCTCGAGCGGCCGGCTGCGCCGCTATCTGGAGCCTGCGGGCGAGGGCATCCGGGTCGATTCCGGCGTGGTCGAAGGCAGCGACGTCGCGATGTTCTACGATCCGATGATCGCCAAGGTTTGCGCCCATGGTGCCGACCGCGCGGCCGCGATCGAGCGGCTCGGCGCTGCCCTCGACAGCCTCTACATCCGCGGCCTCGGCCACAATGTCGGCTTTCTGGCGACGGTGCTGCGCAAGCCCCGGTTCGTCGAGGGGCGGCTGTCGACCGACTTCATCGCCCAGGAGTTCGGCGAGCGCTTCGAGGGTGAGCCGGTCGACGATCGGACCTGCATCGACCTGGCGGCGGCGGCCGTGGCCATGCGGCTCGCCGAGGCGCGCCGCGCCGCCGCGATCTCCGGCCGCATGGCGGATGTGAAGCATCGCCGAGCGACTGGGTCGTGCGGCTGGACGAGCGGCGAGGTCGCGCCTGCACGCCGAGCAGGATGGCGAGGCGCGTGGCCGTCGTAGATCGACGGACGGCGGCTCGGCGTGCGCCACGCTGGCGGCCCGGCCTGCCGCTCGCCCAGGTCACGATCGATGGCCAGGGCGAGCGCCGCACGCTCACGCTGCAGGTCGATCGCTGCTCGGAAGGCTATCGACTGACGCTCGGCGGCAGCGAGGTGCATGTCCTGGTCCGCACGCGCAAAGCGGCCGAGTTCGTGGCGCGCATGCCGGCCAAGGCGCCGCCCGACACCTCGAAGTTCCTGCTGTCGCCGATGCCGGGCCTGATCATCAGCATCCCGGTGCGCGCGGGCGAGCCGGTCAAGGCCGGCCAGGAACTGCTGGTGCTGGAGGCGATGAAGATGGAGAACGTGCTGCGCGCCGAGCGCGACGCGGTGGTCGAGGCGATCCAGGTCGAGCCGGGCGCCACGGTCGCGGCCGACCAGGTCCTGATCGCGTTTGCATAGCCCTGGCACGCGGGGACCCTCCAGTCGGCATGAAGACGTTGAGGTGCGTAGTCTATCGCAATGGGGACACCAAGCCGGGCTTCACGACGTTCACCTTGGAGCGCGGTGGCAAGCTCCTAGTGGTGCGTGGCGTGCCGGCCCGCATTCTGCGAAAATTGTGGTGAGGAGTACCTCGAGGACAGCGAGGTCGTGCGCCTGGGCGAGCTTGCCGATGAGACTGCGACGGGCGAACAGGTCGAAGTTCGCGACTACAAAGCCGCGTGAAGAGCGTTGGCCGAGCGGACATGAAGCTTCCCCTTGAAGGCGGTTGTCTGTGCGGTGGCGTCCGTTATCGCATCAGCGCCGCGCCGCATGACGCCGGCTACTGCCACTGCCGGATGTGCCAGCGCGCATCCGGTGCGCCGGTGGTGGCATGGCTGACCATGGCGAGCGACGGCTTCGCCTGGATCAGCGGCGAGCCTGCCGTCTACCGCTCGTCGGCCGGGGCCGAGCGGCTGTTCTGCGGGGCCTGTGGCACCCAGATGGTCATGCGCACGTTCGCCGAGCCCGACCTGGTGGACGTGACGCTGGCGAGCCTCGACGATCCGGAGGCGGTCCGCCCGGACCACCACATCTGGACCGCGAGCCGGATCGCCTGGTTCGACACCAGCGACGATCTGCCGCGCCATCCGGGACCAGGGTCCGACCCCACCGGCTGACGTCCGGCCAACACCGCCCGGCGCGGTACTGGACCGTCTGCGACCTGTGATCTTGGCGCGCGGCGGATCTGCTGACGCCACGTTGTCAGCAGGCGTCAGCGTCGTGGCTGCAGCGCTCAGCTTGCTGACGCCATGGTGTCAGCAGGCATCGACTATAGAGAACCTTCCAAGAACACCATTGTGGGGAGTATCTCTATGTCGACCCTGGAGTTCGCAGTTTGCCGGGCGCGGCGGCGCGCCGGCGGCATTGGGACTTGGCTGCGAGATGTGATCGATCTTCTCCTGTTGTGGCAGGAGCGGGCGCGCCAGCGGCGTCAGCTGCAGAGCCTGAACGACTATATGCTGCACGACATCGGCCTGACCCGGGCCGACGTGCTGGCCGAGTCCTCGAAGCCGTTCTGGCGGCTCTAGTTTTCATGGTCTGCGGTTGAACCGGCGGGCTGGAGAGCGTAGATCGCTACAGCCGCGTGGCATCGCCTGCCGGCGCGGCCCTCGTAGACCTTTGCCGGAGCCCTGGAATGGATGCCGACGAGTTGAACGCCGCTACCCGCTTCATGGACGAGAAGCTGTTCAAGAAGCGCACCATCCTGATCTCGGGGCAGATCACCGAGCACACCGCGCGCTCGGTGACCGAGCGCCTGCTGGCGCTGTCGGCGGACGGCCCGGATCCGATCAACGTCTACATCAGCTCGCCCGGCGGCCACGTCGAATTGGGCGATGTGATCCACGACATGATCAAGTTCATCGGCCCCGAGGTCAGGACCATCGGTTGCGGCTGGGTGGCGAGCGCAGGCGCGTTGATCTTCGTTGCGCCCAAGCGGGAGAACCGTTTGTGCCTGCCCAACACGCGCTTCCTGCTGCATCAGCCGAGCGGCGGCATTTTCGGGCCTGCCCTGGACATCGCCATTCAGGCCGAGCAGATCGTCAAGATGCGCGAGCGCCTGAACCAGATCTTTGCCGAGGCGACGGGTCAGCCGATCGAGCGGATCGAGAAAGACACCAACCGCGACTTCTGGATGTCGCCCAAGGAGGCGCTCGCGTACGGCCTGCTCGGTTCGGTGATCAGGTCGGAGGCCGAGATCGGGCGCTAGCCCGGCCCGAGCGTGCGGCTGCGACGCTCGTTTCGGCCGCCGGAAGACACCATGGCAAGAATGAAGGAGGGGTTGATGCTCGATCCGAGCGCCGTCACCGATGAGCTGCGCGCGCGGGTGCGCGAAGAGCTGCCCGAGGTCGACGAGATCCGCAATCCGGAGCTCGCCGACAAGGTGGTCGAAGCCTGGTCGCTGGCGCTCGCCAGCAGCAGCTTCAACGCGATCGCCGAGATCGAACCCTCGGGCAATCCCGGGGTCAATACCCTTAAGCGCGGCAGCCAGACCGACCATATCCGCGGCGTCACCCGCATGGCGATGACGCTGTCCGATCAGCTGAGCGCGCTCCTGCCCGACCTTCGGATCGACCGCGATATCGTGATCGCGGGGGGCTTGTGCCACGACGTCGGCAAGTGCTGGGAGTTCGACCCCGAGAACCGGCGGCGTTGGGAGGGCAAGCCGTACCGCGCAGGCCTGCCCTCGATCCGCCATCCGGCCTTCGGCGTCCATGTCTGCCTGACGGTCGGCCTGCCAGAGGAGGTGGCGCACTGCGCCGCGGCCCATTCCGGCGAGGGCGAGCTGCTGGTCCGCTCGCTCGAGAACACCATCGTGCACCACGCCGACTATGCCTTCTGGGGCATCTGCCGGGCCGGCGACCTGCTGGTGCCCGAAAGCATCGCCGCGCTCAAGGTGCGGCACTGAGATCGTAAGCTTTCGATGACTGGCAGCGAAACGCGCGACGTGGCGCCGCCCAGCAAGTCCGCTCGGCCCAAGCAACTCGGCTCTGGGCGTAGCCTCGAGGCAAAGATCATTGCGATCAGCAGGCGGTGTGCGGGACTGCCTCGCAAAAGCGATCGCTCCCCTGAAGAGGTCATCGATTACGACAAGCACGGCCTGCCGCGCTGATCGCACCACGACCCACACACTCTCAGACCTTGCGACATCGAAGGGAGGGCGTCCGCGAACGGGCCACCCCCATCGGCTCAGCCGCTAAAGAACGCCAGTAGCTCTCTTGCAGTCTCCTCAGGCCGCTCCTCGGGCAAAAAATGGCCGCAGTCGAGCGCGCGTCCGGTGACCGGGCCGGCCGCCCGCTCGCGCCAGGTCGCCAGCACGTCGAAATGCCGCTCCATCAGCCCGTGCAGGCCCCACAGCACATGCACCGGGCAGGCGATCTGGTAGTCCAGGTCGGCCTCGTCGTGCGCCAGGTCGATCGAGGCGGCCGCCCGATAGTCCTCGCAGCTTGCATGAATCATGTCGGCCGTGAAGCAGCGCTCGTACTCGGCCAGCGCCTCGGGCGCGAACGCCGCCATGCCGCTGCTCCAGGCGCCGAGCTTCTTGTGCAGATAGTAGATCGGATCGCCGCCGATCATGTGCTCGGGCAGGTCGTAGGGCTGGATCAGGAAGAACCAGTGATAGTAGCCGGTCGCGATCGCCTGGCTGGTGGCGCGAAAGATCGTGCGCGTCGACACGATGTCGAGGATCCCTAAACGCTCGACGCGCCCCGCGTGATCGAGGACGAGCCGGTGCGCGACCCGGCCGCCGCGATCGTGGCCGGCCAGCATGAACCGCTCGAAGCCCAGCGCCGCCATGACCTCGACCATGTCTTTGGCGCTCGCGCGCTTGCTGTAGCTCGCATGGGCGGCATCGGAGGGCGGCTTGCCGGAATCGCCGTAGCCGCGCAGGTCGGCGCACACCACGGTGCAGTGCTCGGCCAAAGCAGGGGCCACGCGGTGCCACATGACGTGTGTCTGCGGGTAGCCGTGCAGCAGCAGGAGCGGCGGGCCGCTACCGCCGATCCGCACCCGGATCGTGGTCTCGCTGACGGTGACGTCGCGCCGCTCGAAGCCCTCGAACATCATGCTGTTCCCTCGTTGTTGCGGCGCAACAGTTCCTGCATGAAAGCCCCGCATGTTCTGCGAAGATGCAATGCTGCATTGCAAAAGTTCGGCTTCTGTTCGCAAGCGCGCGGGACATATCAGAGCACGGAACGCGGGCGACGACCGCTGCCAATCCGGGCAAAGGGGCCGCACCCGCACATAGGTGGAGGGCATGATCATGGCCGTTCACACCGTCACTGCCAAGAACATCGGCGCGCTCGCCGGCCACGAGTACCCCGAGGCCTGGCGGGTCTCGGAGACCCTGCGTCGGCTGATCACGCGGCTCGAGTCGTGGATCATCTACTGGCTGCGGTATCGCAACACGGTGGAAGAGCTCGGTCGACTGACCGATCACCAGCTGACGGATGTCGGCGTCCTGCGTAGTGAGATCGCCGCGGTGGCCCGGGCCGCCGCGCAACGCGCAGGTGCGTGACCACGAGGCCTGACCGGCGGCGCTCAGAACACGTCGCCGGTCAGCTCCGCCTTCAGGCGATCGCGAAACGCGTTGATCGCGCGAAAGCCGTCCTTCAGGAGATCGCGCTCGCGCGCGGTCAGGCCGTCCGGGTCGACGAAGTTGCTGGCCGGCCGGCCGGCTTCAAAATCGGCGATCTGCTGGCGCAGCTGCAGGCCGGTAATGTGGTCGAAGGCACCGCGCAGATGATCGCTCGTATCCCGGTCCAGCTCGCCGACCTCGGCCAGCGCATCGATCCGGGCGAGCGTGCCGGTCGCCGCAATGGCACGGCGCAACGCCAGCAGCCGGATCGCCTCGGCCAGCGGCAAGGTGCCGGCGTATTTGAGATTGACCTCGCCGCGATGCGCCGGGTCGGATCGCTCGGTCAGGAGCCGATTGAACCAACCGAGCGCCGCGCGATGGTCGGCCTGCACGCCGAACATGTCGCGCAAGAAGCCGGGATTGGCCTCGCATAGGCGCAGGATGACGCTGCGCAGGGCTTCGGCCAAGCTGCTCTCGCCGTAAAACCCCTGGAAGTCGAACAGCACGTCGCACAGCTGCAGCGCGACCTCGTTGCGCCGTCGGATCCAGCCCAGGACCTGCGCGTGCCACTGGCCTATGGTCTTGCGCCAGACCGGGTTGATCGCCATCACGCCGCCGCGGCACAACGGAAAGCCGAGGGCGTCGAGCTGCACGCTCATGCGCGCCGCCAGCTCGATGAAGAACGGGTCGATGCGAGCATGCGCCGCATCGGGATAGTCGGCCAGCACGAAGCCGTTGTCCTGGTCGGGGAACAGAAAGCTTTCACCGCGCCCACCCGAGCCCATCACGATCGCGCTGAAGGCGACCGGCGGCTCGCCCCAGCCGTCTGCCGCCAGCGCAGCGACGTTCTGCGTCAGGACGCGGCGGCCGAGGTCGTTGTTGAGCCACGAGATCAGGCTCTGGATCTCGGGTGCCGGCACATGGTCGTCGAACAGGTCGGCCGCCAGCCGGACCTGGGCCGCCTTGACCTGCTTCAGCCCCTCCAGCGACGCCTCGTGGGTCAGCTGGTCGATCTGGTCGACCAGCCCGTCATTTGCCGCCGCGAGCGCATCGCCCAGATAGACCATGCCTGCGAGCGCGCTGGCGTCGTCGACCACCGGCATGTGGCGCAGGCCCATGCGGCGCATCAGGCCGATCGCCTCGTACAGCGGCCGCTGCTCGCCGACGGTCGCGACCGGCGCGCTCATCAGGGCCCCGATCGGGGTGCCTGCGACCTCGCGACCGGCAATCCGCCGGGTCACGTCCTGCTCGGTCAGAATGCCCTGAACATGGCCGTCGTCGACCACCACCGCGGCCGAGGCGGCGGCATCGGTCATCCGGGCGACCACCTCGAGCGCGGACGTGGTAGCGGACACCACGACTGGCGGGTCTCGCATATGGTCACGCACCCGCTGGCGAAAGGCCGCGGTCTGGGAATGCGCCACGCTCACCTCGTCCTGTCTCGAGCATGCAGTATAGCGACTTCGGCGCCGGCGAGCGCATGCGATGCCCGGCTCAGCGCCGGTGTCCGGCCAGAAGAATGCCGGTGAGCACGAGCGCCGCACCGAGCCAGTGGTAGGCGGCGAGTCGCTCGCCCAGAAACAGGACCGCCAGGCCGGCGCTGAACACCGGCATCAGGTTCAGCATCACGCCGGCCGGGTTCGGCCCGACCTCGCGCACGCCGCGGTTCCAGAAGATGTACGCGATCACCGAGGCGAACAGGGACACGTAGCCGATGCTGAGCGCGCTCTCGAGGCCGAGGGTGACCTGGCGGCCCGCAGCCAGCTCGAGGCCATAGAGCGGTATTAGCAGGGCCAGGCCGATCGCGGCGATCGAAGCCAGCAGCGCGCGCGGCGGCAGGTCTTTCGGCCGGCGCATCAGCAGCACCGAATAGAGCGCCCACAGCGCCACCGCCAGCAGCAGCCACAGATCCCCGGCCGCGAGCTGCAGGCGCCATAGCGCACCGGGGTAGCCGCGCGCGATGACGATCGCGGCACCCGCCATCGAGACCACGACGCCGATGCTCTGGCGCGCCGTGATCCGCTCGCGGAACAGAAGCCAGCTCAGCAGCACGAAGAACAGAGGCGAGGTCGCGAAATACAGCGCGCCGTTGATCGCCTGGGTCAGGCTCAGTCCGGTGTAGACCGCGCTGTGGAAGGTGGTGACGCCGGTCGCCGCGAGCAGCGTCAGGATCTTCCATTCCCGCCGGATCACCGCGCGCGATGCGATCAGCTCGCGCCAAGCGAACGGCAGGAGGATCATCAGCGCCAGCGCCCAGCGCCAGAAATTGAACGCGATCGGCGGCAGGACCTCGCGGCCGGCGCGGCCGACCACCATGTTGCCCGACCAGAGGAGCACGGCCAGTGCCAGCAGCAGATAGGGGCTCAGCCACACGAGCTGCGCCAGGCCACTCGAGCGGGCGTCTTGCAGGGACGGGATGTCCTCGGGCGGCGTTCGATCCATGACGGCAGGCTAGAGCGCTTCGCGCTGTCACGGAACCGGGCGCGTATGCAAAGCGTGCTTCTTCGGCCCAATCGCGCGCCGCCCGGGACGCCGTCGTGGCCGCCGCGAGGCGCATGGGCTAGCATGCGCCGGGAAAAGCCCAACGAGGGCTGGGGGAGGCTGATGGAGGAGCCGTCGATCGAGAAGGCCGCGCAGCTGCTCTGCGACGCGCGTCTCAGCCAAGCGCGCTTCGCCGGCCTGCCGGACGGCCTGCGGCCGGTCGACCAGGCCGAGGCCTACGCGATCCAGGAGGCCCTGCACGCCAAGCTTGAGGCGGCAGGTCGCGGTCCGCTGGTCGGCTACAAAATCGGCTGCACCACGCCGGTCATGCAGCGTTTTCTGGGCATCGACAACCCCTGTGCAGGCGGCGTGCTGGCGGCCGGCGTGCGACAGCAGGACGGCCGCTTGCGCCACCGCGATTTTCTGCGGGTCGGGGTCGAGTGCGAGATCGCGGTGGCGCTCGCCCGCGACCTGCCGGCCACCGGCGCACCCTACGACCGGCACAATGTCGGCGATGCCGTGGGCGCGTGCATGGCCGCGATCGAGGTGGTCGACGATCGCTACGAGAACTACCGCGCGCTCGATCCGCTGACCCTGGTGGCCGACGATTTTTTCCATGCCGGCTGCGTCCTGGGCCGGGCGGTCGCGGACTGGCGCTCGCTCGATCTGCCGGCGCTCGCCGGCCGCATGCTGATCAACGGCGACGAGGTCGGCAGCGGGCAGGGAGGCGACGTGCTCGGCCATCCGCTCAGCGCGCTCGCCTGGCTCGCCAATCTTTGCGCCGCGCACCATCGGCCCCTGCGTGCCGGCATCTTCGTGCTGCTGGGCAGCGTGGTCGAGACACGGTGGTTGTCGGCGGGCGACCGGGTCGAGATCGCGATCGAGGGCCTGGGCACGGCGAGCGCACACGTTGCCTGAGATCGCCGGGTCGAGTGTCTGCGCGCTAATCCAGATCCTCGCGCAGGGCCTGCAAATAGCGCTCGGCCGAGCGCTGGACGGCGGTCTTGGCGTCGTGCCGGATGTCGCGATCGAACCAGCCGCCAAAAATCCGCTCGAACCGCAGCGGCACGACCCGCTCGGCGATCCGGCGCACGCTTGATGCCGACAGCGGCAGCAGGTTCGGATAGCTGCGCATGAAGCTGACATGGCGGCGGTCCATCGCGACCTGGATGGTATCGCCGGTCAACAGCGTGCCGCGCCCTTCCGCGCCGCCGGCCCAGTGCAGCACAGCACTGCCGGCGAAATGGCCGCCGCAGCGGATCAGGGTCAGGCCCGGCGCGATCTCGCGCTCGTCGCCCGACCAGAACACGATGGCCTGATCCGGCCGCATGACCCACTGGCGATCGTCCGCATGCAGGTAGATCGGCGCGCCGCCAAAGGCGTGGCTCCATTCCACCATCGCGCTGTAAAAATGCGGATGCGAGATCGCGATCGCATCGAGGCCACCCCGCGCCTTGACCGCGCGCACCGCCTCGTCGTCGACCAGGCTCATGCAGTCCCACAGCACGTTGCCGCCGATGCTTTTCACAAGCAGGCCGCGCTGGCCGATCGCGAAATGCGGCCCGATGCCGAAGCCGGTGAGGTTCGGATCCTCCTCGCGCACCACCACGCGATGGCTCTGCTGCAGGTCGCGCAGTGTGGTCCAGCGCTGCCCCTGCCAGCCGACATACTGGCGCTCGTCGGTGCAGATCGGGCAGATCCCCGGCGCCTCGTTGGTCTCGGAGAGCTGCACGCCGCAGGTGACGCAGATTGGATGCATTGCCCTTACGTGCCAAGTAGAGGTTGGAGCCGGGCGATGACCTCGGCCAGAACGTGTTGTGGCGCCTGTCCGGCCCGCTCGGCCTGACGCGCACGCCAATCGAGGCTTCGGAGCTGGTCGACCAGGATCACGCCGGACAGACCGCGGACACCTTCGAGCGGGACCTCGAAGGGATAGCCCTTGATCCGGCTCGCCACGGGACAGGTCAGCGCGAGTCCGACGCGGCGGTTGAACCGTGCCGGTGACAGCACGATGCCGGGGCGGCGACCGGCCTGTTCCCGGCCCGCCGCCGGTGAGAAAGTCAGCCAGACCACATCGCCGCGCTCGGGAACATAGGATTGGCTCACCAGACTTCGTCACCCTCCGGTTTGCCCCAGTCGACCTCGTCGTGGCGGTTTTCCGGAGTGACCCGGTCGAGCAGCTCATCTAGCGTATACGCGCGTGCCCGCGGGCGGATCGTGAGGCAGCCATCGACCAGGCAGAGCTCGACCTCCTGGCCCTCCTCGAGATCCGGGCTTGATCCGCCATCGTCCGTGGAATGCGGACCGCCAGGCTATTGCCCCACCGAGAGACGCGCATCGACTTCCTTCCGATCACGTAGATCTATTGAAGATACGCGTGCGGCCATGTGCCGGCAAGGGTCGCGGCGGCGGGGCAAGTCGCTGACGCGTCCGGGCGCTGAAGCGAAGCCACCATCAGCAAGGCTCATCCCACACTCAATCCCGGGTCGTGACCGCCGACCAGGTGAGCAGACAAAGGGCCACGAACGTCAGGAGCGCATTGACGGCATGGGCGTATTCCCAGTGCCGGCGCAAGGTGGTCCAGCTGGGCGTGGGCAGGGTCCAGTTGCTGGTCGCCTGGTTGGCCGGATAGGTCCAGGTGAAGAAGATCGCCAGGGTCGCCGCGACCAGCACGAAGGCCGTGAGGGTTAGCGCGTATGGCCGCCGCCGGGCCGCCTGGACGAGCGTCAGCGCAAGATTGGCGAACAGCGCGCCGAACAAGGCAAAGCCGAACAGCGCCCAGCCCCGATAGATGCCCTGGACGGTGAAGTAGGCGTGCTGGTCGAGCCCGATCTTGTTCGGCAGCTCGAAGAAGTGCGCGCCGGCCGGCACAAGTGCCAAGGCTGTCAACACGATTGCGCAGAACTGAAGGATCCGCACGCCCATGTGATGCCTCGGTTGTCGAGAGGTCGCTGGTCGAACGCTGGCTCGCGTCGGAGGTTCCACGCGATCTGCCTGTGACGCGATCTTGCCCGCGCCGATCCCTGAAAATGTGCTCAACCCGAGCGAAGGCAAGGACCCGGGGCACGCCGACGCTGCGGGCGAGGTCCAGCAGCGCAAGTGGGGGCCGAAGCTTAGGCAGGAGCCCTTCCTAGGCCGCCTCGGTTGCGCGAAGATGCAAGCGGCCAGCCGGAGCATCGGCCCGCTTTTCGCAAATCGTGATCTCGATGTCTTTGCCGAGAAGGGTCAGCAGATCCATCAGGCGGCCGACCGAGACGCCGCACCTCCCGAGGGAACCGACGCAAATCCTTCCGACTAAAACCGACCCATCGAACCACTCTTCTCGGGCGCCTGTCAATCATAGTATTATGATATGATGATAGAACGCAGGCTCCGATCGAACCTCAAGGACAGATATACCCCACGCCGGTCGGGCTCTTGAAGCAGCCGACCGATTCCGGCAGCACCTGCTTGGGCAGCCAGAGCACCACGTCCGGGAAGAAGATACAGAAAGCGATCGTCGCGAAGAACACCAGATACAAGGGTAGTGATGCATACATCGCGCTGGTGAATTTGACATTGCAGAACTTGCTGGCCATCAGCAGGGACAGGCCGTAGGGCGGCGTGATCAGGCCGAACACCAAGGTGGTGATGATCACCACGCCCATATGCACCGAGTTGATATCGCCGAGCAGCGCCAGGCTGGTCACGATCGGCATGAAGATGATGATTGCCGGCACCGCGTCGATGAAGTCGCCGACGATCACGAACAGCAGCACCAGGAAGAACAGGATGATGTGCGGGTCGGTGCCGGCGTTGGTCTCGATGAACGAGGACACCATGTCCGGGCCGCGCAGGTAGGCGAGCATCCAGCCGAACGCCGATGCGCCGGCGACCGCCGCCATCGGGATGGCATAGAGCAGGCCCGCATGCATGAAGTCGCGCGGCAGGATCTTGATATGGCCGGGCCGCAGGATCGGAATCAGGATCACGACGATGTAGCTGACCGCGGCGATGCCGGCCTCGGTCGGCGTGAACCACCCCGACAGGATGCCACCCATGATGATCACCGGGATCACCAGCGGCAGCGACGCCCGGCCAAACGCGTTCGACAGCTCGCGCAAGGTGGCGCGCTGCCGCTTGATGCCGACCGGGCCGAACAGCCGGCTGTAGATCATCAGGCCGATGCCGATCAGCACGCCCGGCACCACGCCGCCCAGGAACAGACCGGCGATCGAGACGTTGCCGGTGGCGCCGTAGACCACCGCCATGATCGACGGCGGGATCAGATTCGCGATGGTCGAGGCCGACGCGATCAACGCCGCGGTGAACCCGGGGCTGTAGCCCTCGCGTTTCATCTCGGGCGCGATGGTCCGGCTCAGCACCGCGACATCGGCGGTCGACGAGCCCGAGATACCGGCAAAGAACATCGAGAACAGGGTCACGACCTGGGCGAGGCCGCCGCGCAGATGGCCGATCAACGCCTGGGCCAGGGTGATCATCCGCCGGGTCACCTCGGCGGAGGTCATCAGCTCGCCGACCAGCAGGAAGAACGGCACCGCGAGCAGCGCCTCGGCATCCAGCCCGTTGAACAGCTGGCCGACCATCGACGGCATGCTGATCGGGGTCAACATGGTCGCGGCGAACACCCCGGCCATCAGCGCGAACGGCACCGGCACGCCGATATAGCCGAACACCAGGAAGATCGATGCCATGGTGAACAGCACCCAGCCCGAATCGACGATCATGGCGGCAGATCCCGTTCGTCCTCTTGCGGCTCAAGGGCCACAAAGCCGTGCCGCCAGCCGTTGACGATCTGCTCGACCTCGAACAGGCAGACGAACGCGCCGGAGATCGGGATCGCCAGGTACCACCAGGCGAGCGGCGTCAGCGACGGCATCCGAAAGCTGCCGAAGCCATGCAGAAAATTCGCCCAGCCGAACCAGACCATGCACATGCCGCAGATCAGGATGACCACGCGGTTGAACAGCTCGAACTCCGTGCCGGAGCCTGCCGGTCATCGATTCCGTGATCGCCGAGAGCATCAGATGGTCGGAGCGCCGGGTCGCCACGGCGAGGCCGATGAACGAGCCGTAGATGAAGAACGCCGAGGTGACCTCCTGCAGCCAGAACCACGGCGCGCCGAGCGTGCGGGTCAGGATGTCGCACACCACCGAGAGCGAGAAGCCGCCGATCGCGACTCCGCAGAGCACCATCAGCACGAGCTCGATCGGGTCGAGGGCGCGCCACTTGAGGTGACGGTCGCGCTGCAGGACGATGTGGTGGCGATCACTCATGGCCGGCTATCGGTGGCTGGGCGATCCGCGGGCAGGGAACCTGCGGGCAAGCGAAAGGGGCGGCCCGAGAGCACGCCCCTTCGCTTCATGCAGCGTGGCTTAGTTCATGCCACGGATGATCTCGACGACCTCGACCGCGTGCGGGCCGAGCTCGGCAGCGATCTTGTCCTGGATCGGCTGCGCGTCCGCGATGAAGCCGGATTTGTCGACGTCGTCGACGATCTTGACGCCGATCTCCTTCAGCTTCTCCGCCGAATCCTGCTCGAGCTGCAGGGCGTGCGCGGGCTCCTGCTTGCCGATCTCGGCAGCGGCGTCGGTGACGCACTGCTGCTGCTCGTCGTTCAGGCTCTGCCAGGTCTTGTCGCTGACCCAGACCACGTTGTTGTTGGCCTCGTGCTGGGTGAACGACATGATCGGCGCGACCTCGTAATGCTTGTTCGAGAGGAACACGTTGACGCCGTTCTCCGCCATGTCGACCACGCCGGTCTGGAGCGAGGTGTAGACGTCGCCGAACGGCATGTGCACCGGTTGCGCGCCATAGGCCGGGAACAGCGTGTCCTCGGTCTTGGTCGCCTGGACGCGGATCTTCTTGCCGTTCATATCGTCGACGCTGTGGACCTCGTCCTTGGAGTAGATGTTGCGGAAGCCCATGGTCATCACGGTCAGCACGTGGCCGCCCTCGACCGTGTCCTCGATCATCTTCTTGATCGCGTCGTTGAGCTCCTTGGAGCCGACCGCCTTGGCCAGATGGTCCTCATCCTTGAACAGGAAGTGGATGGACATGACGCCGAGCTCGGGCGAGACCGTGGCGCCGTTGGCCGAAGAGGTGATGATGAAGTCGATGTCGCCGGAGCGCATCTTCTCCAGCAGCACCGGCTCCTGGCCGAGCTGGGCGCCCGGAAACTGGTTGATCTTCATCGAGCCGTTGCTGCATTCGGCGATCTGCTGCTCGAACAGGTCGCCGGCAAAGCCGTAGGCGGTCGTTTTCGGCTGGTCGTAGGCGAAGCTGAACTCACGCACATCCTGCGCCTGCGCCGCGACATTGAACGCAGCGATCGCCAGCACCGCCGCCGAGGCGGTCACACAGCTTTTCGAATTCATTGACAAGCACTCCCTGAACCTGCGGCCGCAGCCGTCGTTGGTGCAATCTCCGGCGATGCAGGCGGTCTCTGGTGGTCACCCGAGGCGGGGTTTGCCCCCTCGGCCGCCATCACCGTCCCGCCCGGCCGTTTCTTCCCCTCCCGGGTCGATCCACCCTAGCCGAACTCGCTGGAATTCGCCAAGCTTGCAAACCTGGAGACGCCGATCGCCCCACGGCGATGCCAACGACCTACGCGCAGATCAGCATCGGACCGAGCAGCGAACCATGAAAATCGTCTTCCTAGATCGCGACACCATCGGGCCCGGCATCACGATCCGGCGGCCTGCCTTCGATCACGAGTGGATCGAGTATGGCAAGACGGCGGCGGGCCAGGTGGCGGAGCGGCTGCAGGGCGCCCAGATCGCGATCACCAACAAGGTCAGGATCACGCGCCCGATGCTCAATGGGTTGCCGGACCTGCGGATGATCGCGGTCGCGGCGACCGGGGTCGACGTGATCGACCTCGAGGCCTGCCGCGAGCGGCAGATCGTGGTCTCGAACGTGCGCGGCTATGCGACCAATACCGTGCCCGAGCACACCTTCGCGCTGATCCTCTCGCTGATGCGCAACCTGCCGCAATATCGGGCCGAGGTGCTCGACCTGCGCTGGCAGCGCGAGGGCCAGTTCTGCTTCTTCAACCGACCGATCCGCGACCTCGCCGGGGCGACGCTGGGCGTGATCGGGGCGGGCTCGATCGGCCGCTCGGTCGGCCGGGTCGGGCTCGCCTTCGACATGCGGGTGCTGTTTCACGATCGCTATGTCGAGCGCGCGCCGGACGGCACCGAGCTGGTGGACCTGGAACCGCTGCTGCGCCGCTCCGACGTGGTGACCTGCCACTGCCCGCTGACACAAGAGACCAGGGGCCTGATCGGGCGCGACCAGCTTCGCCTGATGAAGCCGCAGGCGATCCTGATCAACACTGCGCGCGGCGGCATCGTCGACGAGGAGGCGCTGGCCGATGCGATCGAGGCGGGCATCATCGCCGGTGCCGCGGTCGACGTGTTCGTGCAGGAGCCACCGGAGGCGGACCACTGCCTGATGCGGCTCGCGAGTGAGCATCACGTGATCGTCACGCCGCACATCGCCTGGGCCGGGCAGGCCGCGATGCAGGCGCTGTGCGATCAGGTGACCGACGCGATCGAGGCCTATCAGCGCGGCACGCCGATCAACACCATCACCTGAGCGGCTCGATCGGCTCGCGCCGGTTCTCGACCACCAGCAGCCGGCCGTCGGCATGCGGCGCTGTCGCCCAGCGCACGCCATTGGCGATCACCCGCACGATCTCCGGCTGGCGGTAGATCGGGAAAGTCTCGTGGCCGGGGCTGAAATAGAAGATCCGGCCGCGGCCACGCCGATAGCAGCAGCCGGACCGGAACACCTCGCCGCCCTGGAACCAGCTGAGGAACACCAGCTCGTCCGGCTCCGGAACATCGAACGGCTCGCCGTACATCTCGTGCGCCGGCAGCTCGAGATAAGCGCCGAGGCCGGCGCAGATCGCGTGGCCCGGATTAACCGCCCAGATCCGCTCGCGCTCGCCGCCCTCGGCCTCGCGCCACGAAAGATTGCAGCTGGTGCCGAGCAGACGCTTGAAGATCTTGGAGTGGTGGCCGGAGTGCAGGACCACCAGCCCCATGCCATCGAGCACCCGGCGCTGGACCCGATCGACTACCGCGTCCGCGACCTCGGCGTGCGCCTGGTGGCCCCACCACAGAAGGACGTCGACGCCGTCCAACCGTTCGGCCGGCAGGCCGTGCTCCGGCTCGTCCAGCGTCGCCGTCTCGGCGGCGATCTCGTGCCGCGCCAGACCCTCGCGCAGCGCGCCGTGGATACCGTGCGGATAGATCGCGCGAACCTGCGGGTTGGCGCGTTCATGCCGGTACTCGTTCCAGATCAGGACCTTCATCGGCGGCTCCTTGCTCCGGCTTCAGAACGATCTCACGGCGCTCTTTGGCAGACCGGTACAGGGCATCGATCATGCGCATCAGCCAGACGCCGTCCTCGGCCGGCGTCAGGGCCGCGGCCGTGCCCCGGATCGCCCCGGCGAAGTGGCTGGCCTGCGCCAGAAACGCCGCGACCACGGGATCGGGCCCGCCGATCGTGCTCCCCGAGCTCAACGTCTCGGTGCCGGCCGCGCCGACCCGGATAAAGGTAAACCTGTCCCGTTCGACCAGCGCCCCGGCGGTCGTGCCATGCAGGTGCACCTGGTGCCGGTCTTCGCTGTCCGGCGAGATCCAGCTCGCCTCGAGCTGGATCGACCGGCCACCGGCAAAGCGCAGCAGCCCGAATGCCGCGTTCTCGAGCGGGCTGGTCTCCGGCGAGCGGTCGTGCGTGACCCCGGAGACGGCGACCGGCTCCGGCCGTCCCATCAGGAACCAGGCGAGATCGAGCACATGGATGCCGATGTCGATCAGCGGTCCGCCGCCGGACCTCGCCGGG
This sequence comes from uncultured Alphaproteobacteria bacterium, assembly GCA_963731495.1. Lineage (GTDB taxonomy): Bacteria > Pseudomonadota > Alphaproteobacteria > Geminicoccales > Geminicoccaceae > DASUGG01. The sequence continues at coordinate 55,995 of CAVSVZ010000043.1, read as the reverse complement.
TCGCGAAACCAGTTGCCGGCGCCGCTGGGGGCGCCCCAGGCGCGGGTGAACACGGCACGGGCGTGATAGATCTCGCCGAGCCGGTCTTCGGCGATCATAGCCTGCGCCGCGGCGGCCGGAGGCGAGCCGCGCCGTTGCAGGCCAAACGAGAGGATCCGTCCGTGGCGCGCGGCGGCACTGGCCATTTCGGCGGCCTCGACCGCGTTGAGCGCCGGCGGCTTCTCGCACAGCACGTGCTTGCCGGCCTCGAGCGCCGCAAGCACCGTCTGGCGATGGAGGAAGGTCGGCAAGGCGACGACCACCGCATCCAGATCGCCGCGCGCGAACAGCTCCTCGGCGCTCGCGACCGCCGTGGCGCCGTTGCCGCGGGTCAGCCCGATACGGCGCTCCGGATCGAGATCGGCAACCGCCACGACATCCCACGCCTCGCTCGCCGCGAAGCCCTCGGCATGACGCTGGCCGGGCCAGCCGCCGCCGACGATCCCGACCCGAAGTCTGCGCTCGACCATGCGTTTCCTCACAGCCACGCTGAAGGCAGGCCGAGCAGATGGCGCCGCAACATGTTGAGGGCGCTGATGGTCGCGTATTGTCGCACGCGATTGCGATCGCCCGGCAGGTGCACGCGTTCCGACTTGACCTGATCGGGCAGTGCCAGGCCGAGGAACACGGTGCCGACCGGCTGGCCCTCCTGCTCATCGGGCCCCGCAACGCCGGTGCTGGCGAGCCCGACGTCGACGCCCAGCGCGTCGCGCACGCCGCGTGCCATGGCTTCGGCGGCCTGCGCGCTCACCACGGGTCCTTGCGGCACGCCGAGCAGCTTGGAGGCCACCGCAGGCTCGCAGGCGATCACACCGCCCCGATAGACATCCCGGCAGCCCGGCAGCGCGGCGATGCGCGAGCCCATCAGGCCGCCGGTCAGCGATTTCAGCGATGCCAAGCGTCAGGCCGCGCGTGCGCAGCAGATCGAGCACGACCAATTCCATGCTCTCCTCGTCGACCCCGAACACGAAGCCGCCGAGGATCGTGCGCAGCGCCGCCTCCTCCTCGGCGAGGATCGCGTCGGCCTCCGCCTGGACCTCGGTCTTGGCGGTGATCCGGACCTTGATGCCTTCGATGCCGCTGGCCTGGAAGGCGATGGTCGGATTGCCGAGCACATCGAGCTCCTGGATGCGCTCCGACAGCATCTCGGCGAGCCCTGATTCGGTCTGGCCCCAGGTGCGCAGCACGCGGCTGGTGATCACCGCGCTGACGCCGGCACGCCGCTGCAGATCGGGCAGCACGGTGCCGCTTAGCATCTCGCGCATCTCGTGCGGCACGCCAGGCACGGCGTAGATCACCTTGTCGCCGATCGGGCAGACCAGGCCGGGCGCGGTGCCGGGCATCTGCGGGATCGGCCAGGCGCCTTCGGGCACATCGGCCTGGCGCAGATTGTTCTCGGTCATATGGCGGCCGCGCGAGACGAACAGCGCCCGGATCCGCTCGGCGATCTCGCGATCGCGGACCAGGCGCACGCCCATCACCTCGGCGATCGCCTCGCGCGTGATGTCGTCCTGGGTCGGCCCGAGCCCGCCGCACAGGATCACCGCGTCGGAGCGCTCGAGCGCCAGGCGGATCGAGCCGATGATCCGACCCGGGTTGTCGCCGACCTTGGTCTGGAAGTGTGAATCGATCCCGGCCAGGGCCAGCTGGCCCCCGATCCAGGACGAATTGGTATCGACGATCTGACCGAGCAGCAGCTCGGTGCCGATGGCCACCACCTCGCAGCGCATGAGCACTCCCTCGTTCCGTCGTGAGCGGCGCCTGCGCCGAGGTCACGATCGGCCCGAACATACCGCCTGCGACGCGCTTGGGAATGCCCTTCGAGCAGCCCGAACAACCGACGTCCGAGTTACCCGCCCGGCGCTCAGGGATTGAAGATCAACACCACGATACGCGAAGAACAGCACCAGATGGATCGCGCCCTGGAGGATGTTGGTCCGTCCGCCGCTGAAGGTCAGCGTGCTGACCGCGAGCGTCAACAGCAGCAGCACCATCTCGACCGGGTCGAGGCCGAGCTCGACATTGCGAGCGATCACGAGGCCGATCACCAGCGCGGCCGGGACCGTCAGGCTGATGGTCGCCAGGGCCGAGCCGAGCAGGATGTTGACCGAGCGTTGCAGCCGGTTGGCGAGCGCGGCGCGGAATGCGCCCAGGCCTTCCGGCGCCAGCACCAGGATGGCGACGACGAGGCCGCCGAGCGCCGCAGGCGCACCCATGGTCTCGGTGCCAAAGTCGACGAACGCGGCCAGCTTCTTCGACAGCAGCACCACCGGCAGCATGGTCGCGATCAACAGGATGGCATGATAGGGGATCGAGTGCACCTCATGGTGACTCCGCTCGTGGACGGTGTCGTCGGGGGCGGCCGGGTCGTGGGTGGCCACGCTCCGCGTGCCCGGCTGGACGAACTGACTTCGGTGCCGGATCGTCTGGATGAGCAGGAACACACCGTAAAGCACCACGGTAAGGACCGAGAAGAACACGGCCTGGGCCGGCGTGAACTCGGGGCGCTCGGTCGAGATCGTAAACACCGGCAGCACCAGGGTCAGGACCGCAAGAGGCACCAGCACCGCAAGAAAGGACTTGGCGCCCTGGAGATTGTAGTGCTGCTCGCGATAGCGCAGCCCGCCGAGCAGGAGCGCCATGCCGACCATGGCGTTCAGGATGATCATGAGCACCGCGAACATGGTATCGCGCGCGAGCGTCGGCTCGTTCTGGCCGAGCAGCATGATTGCCGAGATCAGCGAGACCTCGATGCCGATCACCGAGAGCGTGAGGATCAGGGTGCCGTACGGCTCGCCCAGAAGCTCGGCCAGGCAATCGGCATGGCGGACCACGCCAAAGGCGCACCACAGCATGGCCGCGAACAGCCAGACGAACAGCGCGATCGTCTTGGCATCCACGTTGAGATCGGCGACCAGCCCATCGGCGAACGCATAGAACAGGGCGGTCGTCAGCGCGCCGAACAGCAAGGCGCCTTCCAAACGCAATGCCCTGCTCACGCGCCACGGAGGCTGCGCCGGCGTCGTGTCCTCCCGCGTCACACCCACGTCCTCGCTTCTGACCTCGTTCATCGGGGTCTGCTCGTTCGATCGTCACAGCATACGGGATCGACTGAGTTCTAGGGCCGCTCGAGGCATGGGGCAATCCTCGGCGATCCCGTGTGCATCTGGCGGTCGCTGCTCAGTCGCGCAGCAGATCCGGCAGCCAGGTGGCGAGCTGCGGGAACGCCATGATCAGCAGGAGAAAGCCGAGCATGCCCCAAAGGAACGGCATGTTGGCGCGGAACACGCGCAGCTGATCGACATTGGCGATCCGGCCGGTGATCACCAGGGCGATCGCCATGGGCGGCGTGACCTGGCCGATGATCACCGCGATCACCATCAGCACGCCGAAATGGGTGAGATCGATGTGGTAGGCCAGAAGGGTCGGCAGGATGATCGGCAGCAGCACCGGGATCAGGGGATCGAGGATCATGCCGGCCATGATCGCCAGGATCACCAGGGACAGGACGCGCAGAAACTGGCTGTCGACGATCACCAGCGCATCGATACCGCGGGCGAGCACCTCGGGCACATGGGCGTTCGAGAGCCCCCAGCCGAGCGCGAAGGACAGGCTCACGATCAGCAGCAGCTCGCCGGTCAGCTGCACCGCATTGACGAACACCCGGTAGAGATCGCGGATCGTGAGCACGCGGTAGACGGCGCAGGCGAGAAAGATCGCGTAGGCCGCCGCGAACGCGCTCGCCTCGGTCGGCGTGAACACGCCGATCACCAGGCCGCCGACGATGATCACCGGCAGCCCGAACGACAGCATGGCGCGCCGGCCGTAGACGAAGATGTCACGCAAGGAGAAGGCGGCGAACGGCTGCCAGCCATAGCGTCTCGCGAGCCAGGCGACGATCGCCATCTGGCTGGCACCCAACAGGATGCCCGGAATCAGGCCGGCGAGGAACAGCGCACCGAGCGAGGTGCCGGTCACCGCCGAGTACAGGATCATCGGCGAGCTCGGCGGGATCATCGGCCCGATGCCGGCCGACGAGGCGCTGAGCGCCGCGGAGAAATCGGCCGGATAGCCATTCTTCTTCATCGCCGGGATGACGATCGAGCCGGTGCCGGCCAGATCCGCGGTCGACGAGCCGATCATGCCGCCGAAGAACATCGAGGTCACGACGTTGACATGGGCGAGGCCGCCGCGCAGCGGGCCCGACCAGGGCGCGCGCGAACTCGAACAGGCGGGCCGAGATGCCGCCCGCGTTCATCACGCCGCCGGCCAGCACGAACAGCGGCAGCGCCAGCAGCACGAAGCGGCTCATGCCGGAGATCATGGTCTGCGGCAGGGTCGAGGCCCAGGCCCCGGTCAGCCACAGATCGAGCGCGACCGCGCTGATCAGGCCGACCACCATGGGCACGCCCGAGATCAGCAGCACGCACAGGACGATCAGGGAAGTGACGGCCTCGATCATCGCGTCAGGCGCTACCGCAACCGGCGCCGGCCGCGGCGCTCGCGCCAGGCCGCTGCGGCGAACGCCAGGGCGACCGCCACCGGCCCGAGCCACAGCGCCGAGGTGAACAGGCCCTTGGGCAGGGCCAGATAGGGCGTGCGATCGCCGCCGAAGGTCGCGACATACTTGAAGCCGAGCCAGGCGAGCCAGGCCAGCATCACCGCGCCGAGCAGCTCGGCCAGCACCGCCAGGATGCGCTGCGCCGGCCGCGGCATCTTGGCGAGGAAGAACTCGACCCGGATCATCTGCCGTCTTCGGACCGAGAGGAACAGGCCGGCCACCGCCAGCCAGGGCACCATGCTGATCACCACCTCCTCGGCCCAGACGAAGGAATAGCTCAGCGCATAGCGCGAGAGCGCATTGGCGAACACGATCGCCAGGATGCCGCCCAGGATCGCCACGCCAAAGATCTCGGCGGTGCGATTGACCAGCCGGTCGGCGAACGGCAGCGCCCGATCCGGGTCGTCCAGCTCCATTTGCCGCGATGCCGTGCCGATCTGCTCGGCGAGGTCGGCATCGCCATCCGCAGGCCGGCGGCCTGGCTGCTTGGTCAACACGCTGGATCCGAGATAGCGCCCGCGCGATGTCTGTCGCGCGGGCTGAAGAATGCCTAGGAGCCGACCTGCTCGATCACGGCGGCGGTGAATTCCTCGCCGGCGACCGGCGCGATTTTCTGCCAGATCGGCTTGGCGGCATCCTGGAAGGCCTGGATGTCGATCTCGTTGACCTCCATGTCCTTGCTCAGCTCGTCGAGCAAGGTGGCGTCGGCATTGGCGCCGAACTGGCGGCTCTGCTCGACCGCCTTGGCCGCGGCCCGCTCGAACGCCGCCTTCTGGTCGGCGGTCAGGCCGTCCCAGCGGTCGCCGTTGATGACCAGCGTGATCGGCGTGTAGACGTGGTGCGACATCGAAAGATACTTCTGCACCTCGTTCCAGGAGAACGCCTTGATGTTGGCGAGCGGGTTCTCCTGGCCGTCGACCGTGCCCTGCTGCAGGGCCAGATAGAGCTCGCCGATGTTCATGGTGACCGGCGTGGCGCCCAGCATCTCGAACGCCAGGATCCGGGTCTTGCTGCCGGGTGTGCGCAGCTTCAGGCCCTCGAGGTCGGCCGGCACCACCACCGGCCGGACATTGTTGGTGATGTTGCGAAAGCCGATCTCACCGAAGCCGAGTACCTGCAGATTGGCGCTCTCGCGCATCGAGTCGGTGAGCTGCTGCCCGATCTCGCCGTCGAGCACGCGCGAGGCCGTCTCGCGGTCCGGGAACAGGAACGGCATGTCGAAGATCGCCCACTTGGAATCCAGCTGGACCGCGTCCGAGCCGATCGGGATCACGTCGAGCTGACCGGTGCGGACCTGCTCCATGTGGACGATCTCGTCGCCCAGCGTGCCGCCGTCGAAATATTCGATCTCGACCGCGTCGCCCATCTCCTCGGCGAGCGCGTCGCGGAACGCGGCGAGCATGGTCTGGGTGGCCGAGCCCGGCGCGCTCTCGACCGACATGCGCACATGCAACGGTTCCTGAGCCGCGACCTGGTCGATGCCGGCAGCGCCGAGGGCGGTAAGCGAGACTAGCCCGACGCCGGTCAGGGTCTTGCGCAGCAACATGGGGATGCCTCCTCTTTGGTTTGCTTGGTTTGTGGTTGTGCCGACCGCAGCGGTTACGTTCTCCCTGCGAGCTGCAACAGCGCATCGCGGCCGGTCTTCATGTCCTCGATCGAGCCGAACGCCAGCATGTAGTGCCCCCGATAGCCGGCGCCCTCGATCTGGTCGAACATTGCGGCAAAGTCGATCGTGCCCTCGCCGGGATACAGATGCTCCTCCTTGCCGCCGCGATTGTCGGCCAGCCGGACCTCGCCGCAGCGCCCGAGATCGAACAGCGGCGTGAAGCCGCCGATGCCCTCGGGCAGCATGTGGGCGTGGTTGACCGTGTAGGCCCAGCCCAGCGCCGGCGAGGTGAGGTTGTCGAAGTAGTAGCGGCACTCGGCGACATCGTGGCCGAGATAGCGCACCTCGGCATCGGCCGGCTCGGGGTTCATGTTCTCCAGCAGCAGCCGCGCGCCCGACCGTTCCGCGATCGCGGCCGCCCGCTTGAGACGCTCGAGCGCTGCCGCCTTGCGCGCCTCGAAGTCGGCCGTGAAGTGATAGCCGGCATGGACCACGATCCACTCGGCGCCGAGCCGTGGCGCCAGCTCGATATATGCCTTCATGTAGGCGTCGACGGCATCGCGCAGGAACGGCGAGGTCTCGGCGACGTTGACGGCGGACAGCGTGTGCAGGCCGAGATGGAGCCCGTGCTTTTCCAGCAGCGCGCGGATGCCGGCGATGCGGGCGGCATCGAAGCTGCCGAGCTCGTTGGGCGGGTTGTCGACGCACACGTCGACATAGTGGAAAGCGTTGTCGGCGGCCCAGGCCAGGCCGTCCTCGAGCTTCACCTTGCCGCCGAAATCAATGCCGATCCGCTCCCGCAACGTCACCTTCAGACCTCCCTCGTTTCTTGTTGGCGCGCGCTCAGGACGTGGGCTGCGGCCTCAGATTGGTGCTGCTGAGATAGTCGAGGGCCGCCGCGACGCCGCTGCCGTCCAGGCTGACGCCGCGCTCGCGCAGGCCCATCTCGACACCGGACAGGGTGCCGGCCAGCATGACGTCGTTGAAATCGCCGAGATGGCCGATCCGGAACACCCGGTCGTTGAGCTTGGACAGGCCATTGCCGAGCGACAGGTTGAAGCGCTCGAGGATGTGCGCGCGCAGCGCGATCGGCGCTGTGGCCCTCGGGCATGACCACCGCGGTCAGCGAGCCGGAATATTCGCGCGGATCGGCGCACTGGACCTCCAGGCCCCAGGTGCGCGCCGCCCGACGGGTCGCCTCGCCGTGGCGCGCATGGCGCGCAAACACGTTGTCGAGGCCCTCCTCGTGCAGCATGTCGATCGCCTCGCGCAGGCCGCAGATCAGGTTGCTGGCGGGCGTGTAGGGGAAGAATCCCTTGGCGTTGGCGGCGAGCATCGGCTGCCAGTCCCAGAACGAGCGGGGCAGGCGGGCGTTCTCGCTGGCGGCCAGCGCCTTCTGGCTGATCGCGTTGAAGGCCCAGACCGGGCGGCAGCATCAGGCCTTTTTGCGAGCCGCCGACCGTGACGTCGACGCCCCACTCGTCGTGCCGGTAGTCGATCGAGGCGAGCGAGGAGATGGTATCGACCATGAGCAGGGCAGGGTGGCCGGCCCGGTCGATCGCCTGGCGCACCTCGTGCGATGCGGCTGGTGACGCCGGTCGAGGTCTCGTTGTGGACGACGCACACGGCCTTGATGGCGTGGCCGCGGTCCTCGGCCAGGCGCGCCTCGATCGCCGCCGGATCGGCGCCGTGCCGCCAGTCGCCGGGGATGAACTCGGGCTGCACGCCGAGCCGTTCGGCCATGTCGCGCCACAGGGTGGCGAAGTGGCCGGTCTCGACCATGATCACCGGATCGCCCGGCGAGAGCGTGTTGACCAGCGCTGCTTCCCAGGCGCCCGTGCCGGACGACGGATAGATGATCACCGGCTGCTCGGTCTTGAAGATCGTCCGGATCTGGCTCGAGCACCTCGCGCGCGAGGGCTGCGAACTCGGGGCCGCGATGATCGATCGTCGGCAGCGCGATCGCGCCGCAGCACGCGATCGGGGACGTTGGTCGGCCCGGGGATCTGCAGGAAATGGCGGCCGGGCTGGCGGGTTTCGGGTCCAGCAGGGTGCATTTTGCATGCGTCCGAGTGGCCAGCCGATATAGGCTAGCATGCGTCTCGCAGCAGGCTAGGGATGCATTTGCATTTTCTATGCAATATCGGTCGAGCCGGTGGCCAAGGTTTTCGATCTCAGCCGTGATCGCTTCGCCGCCACGGACGGCGCGCTCGCCGCCCGCCTGGCGCGCGAGATCGAGGGCGAGGTGCATTTCGATGCAGCCACGCGCGGCCGCTACAGCACCGATGCCTCGATCTACCAGGTCGTGCCGCGCGGCGTGGCGGTGCCCAAGTCGATCGCGGACGTCGAGGCGGCGCTCGCGATCGCGCGTGAGGAAGGCGTTGCCATCATCGCGCGCGGCGGCGGCACCTCCCAGGCCGGCCAGACCATCGGCCAGGGCCTGGTGATCGACAACAGCAAGTATCTCGACCAGATCGGCGACCTCGACGCCGAGGCGCGCACGCTCTGGGTCGAGCCCGGCATCGTGCTGGACGACCTGAACCGCCAGCTCAAGGCCTCGGGCCTGTGGTTCCCGGTCGACATCTCGACCAGTAGCCGGGCCACGATCGGCGGCATGGCGGCCAACAACAGCTGTGGCTCACGCTCGCTGCGCTACGGCATCATGGCCGACAACGTGCTGGCGATCGAAGGCATCCTGGCGGACGGCGAGCGGATCACCTTCGACCAGGTGCCCGGCAACCTGGAGACGGTCGCCGGCAGCCCGCACTATCTCGAGAGCATCCAGAAGCTGCGCGCGATTGCCGCCGAGCAACGCCAAAGACATCGAAGAGCGCTTCGCCAGGCTCAGGCGGCGGGTCGGTGGCTACAATCTCGACAGCATCGACCCGGCCGGCCACAACATGGCGCGCCTGGTGATCGGCTCCGAGGGCACGCTCGCCTACTTCACGCGCATCAAGCTGCTGCTGCAGCCGCTGCCCAAGCACAAGGTGCTGGGGATCTGCCATTTCCCGAGCTTTCGCCAAGCGATGGAGGCGGCGCAGCACATCGTGAAGCTCGGGCCGACCGCGGTCGAGCTGGTCGACCGCTCGATCCTCGATCTCGCCGAGGCGATCCCGGCGTTTCGCGAGATGCTGCCGCGCTTCGTGCAAGGCCGGCCGGAAGCGCTCCTGCTGGTCGAGTTCGCCGGCGACCAGCTGGAGCCGCAGCTTGCCGGCCTCGCCCGGCTCGAGGAACTGATGGGCGATCTCGGCCTGCCGGAGACGGTGGCGCGCGTGATCGACCCGGCAGCACAGGCGTCCGTGTGGGAGATCCGCACGGCGGGGCTCAACATCGCGATGTCGATGAAGGGCGACGGCAAGCCGGTCTCGTTCATCGAGGACTGCGCCGTGCCGCTCGAGGACCTGGCCGACTACACCGAGCGGCTGAACGCCGTGTTCGCCCGGCATGGCACCAACGCCACCTGGTATGCGCATGCCTCGGAGGGCTGCCTTCACGTCCGCCCGATCCTAACCTCAAGCAGGAGCAGGGTGTGCGCGCGATGCGCCAGATCGCCGAAGAGGCGTTCGCGATGGTGCGCGAGTACAAGGGCTCGCACTCGGGCGAGCACGGCGACGGCCTGGTGCGCTCCGAGTTCCACGAGCAATGTTCGGGCCGCGGCTGGTGCGCGCCTTCGAGCAGGTCAAGGACAGTTTTGATCCGGACGGGCTGCTCAATCCCGGCAAGATCGTGCGCGCGTCCAAGATGGATGATCGGAGCCTCTTGCGCTATCCGCCGGACTATCAGGCGCTGCCGCTCGATGCCGCGCTCGACTGGAGCGCCTGGGGCGGGCTTCTTGGGCGCCGCCGAGATGTGCAACAACAACGGTGCCTGTCGCAAAGCCGCGGGCGGGGTGATGTGCCCCTCGTTTCGCCTGATGCAGGACGAGCAGCACGTCACCCGCGGTCGCGCCAACACGCTGCGCCTGGCGCTGTCCGGCCAGCTCGGCGAGGGTGCCCTGACCTCGGAGGCGATGTACGAGACGCTGGAGCTGTGCGTCAGTTGCAAGGCATGCAAGCGCGAATGCCCGACGGGCGTCGACATGGCACGCATGAAGATCGAGGTGCTGCACCAGCGCACAGCGACGGCACGGCCTGAGCGCGCGCCAGCGCCTGATCGCCTATATGCCGCGCTATGCGCCCTTCGCTTCCCGTCTCGCGCCGCTCGCCAACCTGCGCAACCACTGGCGGCTCGCGGCGAGGGCAGAGGAGCGATGGCTCGGCCTGTCGGCCAGGCGCAGCCTGCCGCCGTGGCAGTCCAAGCCCTACCGGCCGGCCAGCAATGGCGACGCGACGGGCGAGCGGGCGGTGGTGCTGTTCGCCGACACCTTCAACACCTGGTTCGAGCCGGACAATGCGCACGCCGCAGAGCGGGTGCTGCAGGCGGCGGGCTTCGCGGTGGTGAGCGCGACGCCACCCGGCGAGCGCCCTTTGTGCTGCGGCCGCACCTTCCTGTCGGCCGGGCTGGTCGACCAGGCGCGCGCGGAAGCCCGCCGCACGCTCGATGCGCTGGCGACCTGGCTCGAGCGCGGTGTGCCGGTGGTCGGACTCGAGCCATCCTGCCTGCTCACCTTCCGCGACGAGTTTTCTGCGATTTTGCCCGGTGACCAGGTCGATCGGCTGGCAAAGGAGTCCTTCTGCTCGAGGAATTTCTGGCGCGGGACGATCACGCAGCGGCGCTGGGCCCGCGTTTGCAGAGGACACCGTGGGCCAAGGCGCTGCTGCACGGCCATTGTCATCAGAAGGCGTTCGCGGCCATGAGCGCGGTCGAGAGCACACTACGCCTGGTGCCGGAACTCGAGGTCGAGACGATCGAATTCCAGCTGCTGCGGCATGGCCGGCGCGTTCGGCTACGAGGCCGAGCACTACGACGCCTCGATCGGCATGGCCGAGCGGGATCTGCTGCCGGCCGTGCGCCGCGCCGCCGACCGACAGCGTGATCGTCGCCGACGGCACCAGCTGCCGGCACCAGATCAAGGACGGCGCCGGCCGCGAAGCGATGCATGTCGCGCGCGTGCTCGCTGCTGCACTTGGGTGAGGGAAATTGCGATGGATCGAACGATTGCCCAGCTCGCCACGGACCTCGAGCCGATTGCGCGCCGGCCCTTGCACGACGAGGTGGTCGCGCGCCTGCGCGATGCGATCATCGAGAACCGCCTGGCGCCGAACGAGCGGCTGAACGAGCGCGTGCTGTGCGACCGCTACGGTATCTCGCGCACGCCGCTACGCGAGGCCCTCAAGGTCCTGGCCCAGGAGGGGCTGGTGACGCTTTTGCCGCACCGGGGTGCGGTCGTGACGCCGCTGACGGTCACCGAGTTGGAGCAGACCATCGAGGTGATGCGCCCGCTCGAGGTGCTCGCGGGCGGGCTGGTGGTGCAACGGATCGACCGGGACGGCATCGCCGAGATCCGGGCGCTGCATCACGAGATGTGCGCCTTCCACGCGCGCCGCGATCTGCCCAACTATTTCCGGGCCAACCAGGCGATCCACCAGCGGCTGGTCGAGGAGACCGGCAACCGCATCCTGACCCTCACCTATGAGGGCCTGAACACCCGGATCCGTCGCTTTCGATACCGTGCTAATCTCGCGCAGGAGCGCTGGGACCAGGCCGTCGCCGAGCACACCGTGATGCTCGAAGCGCTGACCTCCAGGGACGGTGCGCGGCTCGGCCAGCTGATGGCCCAGCACCTGGTCAACAAGGCCGAGGCCGTCAAAGCCGATCTCTGTCAAGATGGGGCGAGTGGGCCGTTGCCGCTTGGGCGGGGCTGACGCGCGAAGGGGGCAGGGGATGCAGACGACCTTTACCGCCGAGCAGCTGCGCGACCCGGACGTCGCCGAGTTCCGAAAAAATTCTGCGCCGGTGCGTGCATTGCGGCTTCTGCACCGCGACCTGCCCGACCTACGTGCTGCTCGGCGACGAGCTCGACAGCCCGCGCGGCCGCATCTACCTGATCAAGGACATGCTGGAGAACGACAAGCCGGCCAGCGACCAGATCGTCAAGCACATCGACCGCTGCCTGTCGTGCCTGTCCTGCATGACCACCTGCCCGTCCGGCGTCCACTACATGCACCTGGTCGATCACGCCCGAAACCATATCGAGCAGACCTACAGGCGGCCGCTGGCGCGACCGCCTCCTGCGCGCGCGTGCTGGCGGGCGTGCTGCCCCAGCCCGGTGCTGTTCCGCCTGGCGCTGCTCGGCGCCAGGCTGGCCGCGCCGTTCGCCGGGCTGCTGCCGAGCGGCCTGCTGCGGCCGCTGCGCGCGATGCTGGCGCTGGCGCCGGCGCGTCTGCCGGCGCCGTCGCCGGTCGACACGGCCGCAGGTCTTTCCGGCCGAGGGCGAGCGCCGCGCATGCGGGTCGCGCTGCTCACCGGCTGCGCGCAGCAGGTGCTGGCGCCGGAGATCAACGAGGCGACGATCCGCCTGCTGACCCGGCACGGCTGCCGAGGTCGTGGTCGCCAAGGGCGCCGGCTGCTGCGGCGCGCTGACCCATCACATGGGCAAGGAGCGCGCCGGCGCTGCGCCTCGGCCGCGCGCCAACATCGACGCCTGGAGCCGGGAGCTGCGAAGGCGAGGGGCTCGACGCCGTTGTCATCAACGCCTCGGGCTGCGGCACGACGGTCAAGGACTACGGCTTCATGCTGCGCGACCGACCCGGCCTACGCCGACAAGGCGGCGCGGATCGGCGCGCTCGCCGCGCGACGTCACCGAGTCATCGACCGCGCTCGGCCTGCAGCCGCGCGGTCGGCCGATACCGACCTGGGGGTCGCCTATCACTCGGCCTGCTCGATGCAGCACGGCCAGCAGATCACCGCCGAGCCGAAGGCGCTGCTCGCGCAGGCCGGCTTCACCGTCGGGACGTTCGCCGAGGGGCATCTCTGCTGCGGCTCGGCCGGCATCTACAACATCCTGCAGCCCGAGATCGCGACGCCGCCTGCGCGACCGCAAGGTCGGCAATCATCGCGCGCACCGCAGCCCGACGTGATCGCCAGCGGCAATATCGGCTGCATGACCCAGCTCAGCGGCCGGCACGTCGATCTGCCGGTCGTGCACACGGTCGAGCTGCTCGACTGGGCGACCGGCGGCCCGCTGCCCGAGGCCCTCCTGCCATGACCAAGGCCGACCGACTTCGAGCGCTGCTGGACCAGGATCGGCTTCATGTCGTGCCCAGCTGCTTCGACGCGTTGTCGGGAAAGCTGGTCGAGCAGGAGGGCGTCCCGCTGACCTTCATGTCCGGGTTCGCCGCCTCGGCGGCGCGGATCGGCGCGCCCGATCTCGGGCTCATGAGCTATGGCGAGGTCGTGGACCATGCGCGCGACCTCTGCGAGGCGATCCGATCCCGCTCATCGCCGACGGCGACACCGGCTACGGCAATGCGATGAATGTGCGGCGTACGGTGCTCGGGTTCGCGCGCGCCGGATGCGCCGCCGTGCTGATCGAGGACCAGCTGGCGCCCAAGCGCTGCGGCCACACCCCCGGCAAGGCGGTGGTCGGGCGCGACGAGGCCTTCGACCGGATCAAGGCCGCGGTCGACGCGCGGCCGAGCAGGACATCTTGATCCTCGCCCGCACCGACGCGCGCTATGAGCACGGCCTTGGCGAGGCGATCGCGCGTGCCGAGAAGTTCTACGAGCTGGGCGCCGATATCCTGTTCGTCGAGGCGCCCAAGACGGTCGAGGAGATGCGGTCGGTCTGCACGAGCCTGCCGGGCGTCAAGCTGGCGAACATGGTCGAAGGCGGAGAAACGCCGACCCTGTCGCACGCCGAGCTGCACGAGATCCGGCTATGGCATCGCATTGTATCCCCTGACCCTCATGGCGGCCGCGATGCAGGCCATGACCCGGGTGCTCGCGGCACTGCGGGCACGACGCCGATCGCTCGGGCGCGTTGATGGGCTTTGCCGAGCTACGGCGGCGCATTGGCTTCGATGCCTATTACGAGCGATCGGCGGCCTATCAATCCTCGTCGCGTGACAGCCTGCGACCGACCTGCGCCGAAGAGGGCACGTCCGTCCCGAACCTCGAGCAGAGCCGGTAGAGCCTTCTGGCCACGCTCGAGGCCGAGGCTCAAGGGCCATAGTGTGACGCTGCCGCCCGGCTACAAGACGTTTCGCGCGCTCTAGCCGTGTTCGATCTTGACCGCAGGCAAGACAAGCGGCACTCAGCAGCCGCTATCGTGGTTTCCACACCTGTGGTTGAGAGGAGGCGGCATGGCCCTGGCGCAGCCGGGTGAGCGGTGGTCGCGCGAATGGCTCGAGGCGGACGGGCTGGGCGGCTTTGCCTCGGGCACCGTCGCCGGCGTCGCGCACGCGCCGCTACCACGCCCTGCTGCTGGCGGCGACCCGGCCACCGATGGCCGCATGGTACTGGTCAACGGCCTCGAGGTCTGGCTGGAGACCGCCGCCGGTCGTTTCGCCTTGAGCACGCAGCGCTACACGCCCGGCGTCACGTACCCGGACGGCGAGCGGCGGATCGTCGATTTCGTCGCCGATCCGTGGCCGTGCTGGACCTTTCGGGCCGAGGACGGCACCGAGGTCATGCAGGAGATCGTCGCGCATCACGGGCAGCCCGAGGTGGCCCTGCGCTGGCGGCTCGGGGCCTCCGAGAGCGCCCGGCTGATCGCGCGCCCGCTGCTGGCCGGCCGCGACTACCACGCCTGCACCACGAGAACCCGGCCTTCGACTTCACCCCCGAGATTTTTGGTGGGCGGGTCATCTGGCGGCCCTATCGAGGTGTCCCTGCGATCTCACTGCTGGCCAACGGCCGCTACGACCACGAGCCGACCTGGTATCGCAACTTCCTCTACGAGGCGGAGCGCGAGCGCGGCCTCGACTTCGTGGAGGATCTGGCCTCGCCCGGCACCTTCACCTGGGAGCTGGCGCGAGCATGACGCGGTGCTGGTGCTGGCGCAGCGGACCCGCCGGCGCAGGGCCGGGAGGCCGAACCGCGGGCGGACGGCAGTCTTCGCGGCGGAGACCAAGCGCCGCGAGATGCTCGACGCGCCGCTGCAGCGCGCGGCCGATGCCTATGTCGTCCGGCGCGGCGCGGGCAAGACGATCATCGCGGGCTACCCCTGGTTCACCGACTGGGGCCGCGACACCTTCATCGCGCTGCGCGGCTTCTGACCCTGCCCGGCGGCCTCGACCTGGCGCGCGGATATCCTGCTGGCCTGGGCGCCGACGGTCTCGCGAGGGCATGCTGCCGAACCGCTTTCCGGATGCGCGGCGAGCAGCCCGAGTACAACTCGGTCGACGCCTCGCTCTGGTACGTGGTCGCGGCGCACGAGTTCCTGACGGCGGCCGAGGCGCCGGCGCGCGGACGATGTCCAGCTGCTGCGATGGCGCGATCGACGAGATCCTCGCGGGCTACCGCGACCGGCACGCGCTTTGGCATCCGCATGGCCGAGGACGGCCTGCTCGCCGCCGGCGAGCCCGGCGTGCAGCTCACCTGGATGGACGCCAAGGTCGGCGACTGGGTGGTCACGCCGCGCATCGGCAAGCCGGTCGAGGTCCAGGCGCTGTGGATCAACGCCCTGCGCATCGCCGGCGAGAGGTCGCCCGGGCTGAACGGCCTGGCCGAGCGCGCTTTGGCCTCGTTCCGCGCGCCGCTTCTGGAGCGAACGGCGGCTTTCTGTACGACGTGGTCGACGTCGACCATCGTCTGCGGCCGCAACGATGCCTCGCTGCGCCCGAACCAGATCTTCGCGGTGGGCGGCCTGCCGCTGGCCCTGCTCGAGCCGCGACGAGGCCGCGCCGGTGGTCGACGCGGTCGAGCAGCAGCTGCTGACGCCCCTCGGGCTGCGCTCGCTCGCGCCCGGCGAGCCCGGCTATCGGGGCGCACTATGGGGGCGGCGTGCGCGAGCGCGACGGCGCCTATCACCAGGGCACGGTCTGGCCCTGGCTGATCGGGCCGTTCGTCGAGGCCTGGCTGCGCCAGCGCGGCGCCCGCGCCGGACGCGAGGCGCGAGGCGGAGCAGCGTTTTCTGGAGCCGCTGCGTGCGCATCTCGGCGTCGCCGGCATCGGCCACGTCTCGGAGATCGCCGACGGCGACGCCGCCGCATACCGCCGCGCGGCTGCCCGTTCCAGGCCTGGTCGCTGGCCGAGCTCTTGCGGGTGAGCCGCCTGGTGGAGGATGCAACCCCATGAGCGCGCACGAAAGCGACCGACCCCGAGCGCCAGCGGCTGCTCGAGGACCGTGCCGGCAAGCGGCCGTGGAAGCGATGGGGGCCCTATCTCAGTCGAGCGGCAGTGGGGCACGGTGCGCGAGGACTACAGCCGCACGGCACCGCCTGGGACTATTTCCCGCACGACCACGCCCGCAGCCGCGCCTATCGCTGGGGCGAGGACGGCATCGCCGGCTATCAGCGACGACCGGCAGCGGCTCTGCCTGGCGCTGGCGCTTTGGAACGGCCAGGACCCGATCCTCAAGGAGCGCCTGTTCGGCCTGACCAACAGCGAGGGCAATCACGGCGAGGACGTCAAGGAGCTCTACTACTATCTCGACGCCACCCCGACCCATTCCTACCTGAAGTATCTCTACAAGTATCCGCAGCGCGCCTATCCCTACGCCTGGCTGGTCGACGAGAACCGCCGGCGCAGCCGGCATGAGCCCGAGTTCGAGCTGCTCGATACCGGCGTGTTCGACGACGACCGCTACTTCGACGTCTTCGTCGAATACGCCAAGGCCGCGCCCGACGACCTTCTGATGCGGATCACGGTGCACAACCGCGGGCCGGAGCCGGCGACCATCCACCTGCTGCCGCAGCTCTGGTTCCGCAACACCTGGTCGTGGGACGGCGAGCCCAAGCCCGAGATCGGCCTCGCAGGCGGCGGCGTGCTCGCGCGGCACCACGCAGCTCGGCGACTACCGCCTGCATGTCGAGGGCGAGCCCGCGCTCCTGTTCACCGAGAACGAGACCAACGTGGCGCGCCTGTTCGGCGTCGCAGGATGCCACCGGCCCGTTCAAGGACGCGTTCCACGCCTATCTGATCGACGGCCGGGCCGAGGCGATCAACCCAGACCGCGGCCGGCACCAAGGCCGCCGTGCACGAGCGCCGCGAGATCGCGCCGGGCGGCAGCGAGCAGATCCGCCTGCGCCTGGCCAAGGACGGCGCGAGCAGGCCGTTCGAGGACTTCGACGCGATCTTCGCGCAGCGCATCGCCGAGGCCGACGCGTTCTACGCGGTCCTGCAGGCCGAGCTCGCCGATCCCGATGCCCGCAACGTCCAGCGCCAGGCCTTCGCCGGCATGATCTGGAGCAAGCAGTTCTTCAACTACGACGTGTCGCGCTGGCTGGACGGCGATCCCGACCAGCCGCCGCCGCCGGACGAGCGGCGGACCGGCCGCAATGCCGACTGGCGCCATCTCAACAACTACGACGTCATCTCGATGCCGGACAAGTGGGAGTATCCCTGGTTCGCCGCCTGGGACCTCGCCTTCCACTGCCTCCCGCTCGCCCTGATCGACGCCGAGTTCGCCAAGCAGCAGCTGATCCTGCTGTCGCGCGACTGGTACATGCACCCGAACGGCCAGATGCCGGCCTATGAATGGGCGTTCGGCGACGTCAACCCGCCGGTCCACGCCTGGGCCGCCTGGCGGGTGTTCCAGATCGACCGCAAGCAGCGCGGCGGCCAGGGCGACATCGCCTTCCTCGAGCGCATCCTGCACAAGCTGCTGCTCAACTTCACCTGGTGGGTCAACCGCAAGGACGCCCAGGGCCGCCACGTGTTCCAGGGCGGCTTCCTCGGCCTCGACAACATCGGCGTCTTCGACCGCTCGGCGCCGCTGCCGACCGGCGGCCACATCAACCAGTCCGACGGCACCGGCTGGATGGCGATGTATTGCCTCAACCTGATGCGCATCGCGCTCGAGCTCGCCCAGCACGACCACGTCTACGAGGACCTCGCGGCCAAGTTCTTCGAGCACTTCCTCTACATCGCCCAGGCGATGACCAACATGGCCGGCCAGGGCATCGGCCTGTGGGACGAGCAGGACGAGTTCTTCTACGACGAGCTGTACCTGCCCGACGGCGCAGATCCTGCCGCTTCGGGTGCGCTCGATGGTCGGGCCTGATCCCGCTGTTCGCGGTCGAGACCATCGACGCCGGACACGCTCGACCGGATGCCGCAGTTCACCGAGCGCCTCGACTGGTTCCTGAACTACCGCCCGGAGCTGTGCGGCCTGGTGTCGCGCTGGCGCGAGCCGGGTCTCGGCGACCGCCGCCTGCTGTCGCTGCTGCGCGGCTTTCGCATGAAGGCGCTGCTGCGGCGCATGCTCGACGAGACCGAGTTCCTGTCCGACTACGGCGTCCGCGCGCTCTCCAAAGCCCACCAGGACCATCCCTATGTGTTCGAGTCCACGGCCACCGGCTGAACGTCAGCTACGTGCCGGCGGAATCCGAGAGCGGCATGTTCGGCGGCAACTCCAACTGGCGCGGGCCGATCTGGTTCCCGGTCAACTTCCTGCTGATCGAATCGCTGCAGAAATTCCACCACTACTACGGCGACGACTTCAAGGTCGAATGCCCGACCGGCTCGGGCATCATGCTGACCCTGGAGCAGGTCGCCGAGGAGCTGAGCCGCCGCCTCGGCCGGATCTTCCTGCGCGACGAGCAGGGCAGGCGGGCCGCGTTCGGCGACCATCCCAAGCTGCAGAACGACCCGCACTTTCGCGACTACCCGCTGTTCTACGAGTATTTTCACGGCGACACGGCGCGCGGCGTCGGCGCCTCGCACCAGACCGGCTGGACCGGCCTGGTCGCCAAGCTCCTGCAGCCGAGGGCGCGCGAGCGAGGCGCGCCCGCGCAAGCGGCTCGACACGGACAGTGAGGAGGACGGCATGACGCTTGAACATCGTCTTGATCTACGGCTCGGTGCGCACCGAGCGCAAAGGCATCAGGTTCGCGCGCTTTCTAGAGAGCCCAGGTCGAGAAGCGCGGCCACGACGCCACCCTGATCGACGCCCTCGACTACGACCTTCCCCTGCTCGACAAGATGTACAAGGAGTACGCACCGGGCACGGCGCCGGCGCCGCTCGAGGCGATCGCCAGCATCATCAAGCCCGCCGACGGCTTCTTGATCGTGAGCGGCGAGTACAATCACGGCATCCCGCCGGCGCTCAAGAACCTGCTGGACCATTTTCTGGAGGAATGGTTCTTCCGCCCGTCCGCGATCGCCTGCTATTCGGGCGGCAGCTTCGGTGGCGTGCGGGCCGCTATGCAGCTGCGCGCCACGCTCGCCGAGCTCGGCATGCCGAGCATCCCCTCGATCTTCCCCGCACCGCGCGTGCAGGATGCGTTCGCCGAGGACGGCACGCCGAACGATCCCGCCTATGACCAGCGCGTGGGCCGCTTTCTCGATGAGCTCGAATGGTATGCGAACGCGCTCAAGGCAGCGCGCGCCAAGGGTGTGCCTTATTGAGCAGTCGTTCAGCTACCTTGGGTCTTAACGCGACCACGGCCGGATGCTAGACAGGCGGTTTCCTCGAGAGAAGGCGCCTGATGACGACGCTGCTCTACATGCACCCCTCCTCGCTCGAGCACGATCCCGGGCCTGGACACCCCGAATCGCCGGCACGGATCCGGGCGATTCGAGGCCGCCTTCGAGCAGGACGGCCTGGACGGCGCCCAGCGCCGGGAGCCGCCGCGCGCGAGCCGCGAGCAGCTGGAGCGGGTCCATGACGGCCGCTTCGTCGAGCAGATCCAGGGCGCGGTGCCATCCTCGGGCTACGTCAGGATCGATGCCGACACCGTGATGTCGCCGGGCTCGGGCGAGGCGGCGCTGCGCGCGGCCGGCGCTGCCTGCGCTGCGGTCGATGCCGTGCTCGCCGGTGAGGCCGCCAACGCCTTTTGCGCCCTGCGGCCGCCCGGCCACCACGCCGAGCCCGACCGGTCGATGGGGTTTTGCCTGTTCAACAACATCGCGATCGGGGCGCGTCACGCGCTGGCAGCCCATGGTCTCGGTCGGGTCTCGATCTTCGACTTCGACGTCCACCACGGCAACGGCACCCAGGCCGCGTTCGAGCGCGAGCCGCGTGTCCAGTATCTCTCGACCCATCAGTGGCCGCTCTATCCGGGTACCGGCGCGCGCCGCGAGACCGGGGTCGGTAACATCGTCAACCGGCCGTTGCCTGCAGGCACGGGCTCCAAGGAATGGCGCGCGGTGGTCGCGGCCGACATCCTGCCGGCGATCGATCGGTTCGCGCCGGAGCTGATCATGATCTCGGCCGGCTTCGATGCCCATCGCCGCGATCCGCTGGCCATGCTCGAGCTGACCGAGGACGATTATGGCTGGGTCACGCGCGAGCTGCTGGTCCTCGCCCAACGGCATGCCGAGGGCCGCGTGATCTCGGTGCTCGAGGGGGGCTACGACCTGACGGCGCTTGCCAACAGCAGCCTGGCCCATTTGAATGCGTTACGCGAAGCCTGATCACCTACTGCGCCATTGCACGGATCGTGACTGAAGAGACTGCGAACTGGAACCCCGCTGCGAGCGCCCCTGCATCGCGACCCGAGCAGGAGGCCGCGAGCGACGTCGCCGGCATGACCTTCGAGCAGGCGCTCGGCGAGCTCGAGCGGATCGTGCAGGAGCTCGAGCGTGGCCAGCTCGACCTCGATGCGGCGATCCGGGCCTATGAGCGCGGCAGCCAGCTGAAGGCCCATTGCACGGCCAAGCTGCGCGAGGCGCAGCTGCGGGTCGAGCGGATCTCGCTCGCCAGCGACGGCAAGGCGCAGGCCGAACCGGTCGATCTCGACTGAGCGCATGACCACCCTGACCGAGGCAATGGCCACCAATGCCGAGGCGATCGAGCGCGAGATCGACCGGCTGCTGCCGCCGGCGGCGGGATCACAGGCGCGCCTGCACGCGGCGATGCGCTATGCGACCCTGGGCGGCGGCAAGCGTCTGCGGCCCTTTCTGGTGGTGGCCAGCGGCGCGCTGTTCGATGTGCCGGTCGACCAGGCCCGGCGGGTCGGTGCCGCGATCGAGCTGATCCACAGCTATTCCCTGGTCCACGACGACCTGCCGGCGATGGACGATGCGCTGACCCGGCGCGGCCGGCCGAGCTGCCATCGGCAGTTCGACGAGGCGACCGCGATCCTGGTCGGCGACGCGCTGCAGACCCTGGCCTTCGAGGTCCTGGCCGAGCCGGTCACCCACCCGGATCCGGCGGTGCGGTGTCAGCTGGTCCAGGGCCTGGCGGTCGCCGCGGGTGCGGCGGGCATGTGCGGCGGCCAGATGATCGACCTCGAGGCCGAGCAGCACACGCTGAGCATGGCGCAGGTGCTGGAGCTGCAACGGCTGAAGACCGGCGCGCTGATCGGCTTTGCCTGCGAGGCGGGCGCGATCCTGGGTGCTGCGCCGCCCGAGGCGAGGGCGGCCTTGCGCGGCTATGCCGCAGATCTCGGCCTTGCCTTTCAGATCCGAGACGATCTGCTCGACGTGACCGGCGACGCCACCTTGACCGGCAAGGATCTCGGCCGTGACGAGGCGGCCGGCAAGGCCACGGTCGTGGCCCTGCTCGGCGCCGATGGCGCGCGCGCGCGCCTGGATGCGTTGCGCGGCAGCGCCTTTGGGCATCTCCGCGGGATCGGGGTCGAAGTTCACCTATTGCGTGAAGTCTTCGACTTTGCGATAAGCCGGTTAAACTAGCAGGATGTCTGCCGGCCCGGTAATCCCGGATCCGGTGCATAGTTGGAAACGCATCAAGGAGCGGATCGAAGCCGATGGTAGATACTCCTCTACTCGACAGCATCAAGCTCCCGGCCGACCTGCGGCGCCTGCCCCAGGAGAGCCTCCGCCAGCTGGCCGATGAGCTGCGCGCCGAGACGGTCGATGCCGTATCGGTGACCGGCGGCCATCTCGGTGCCGGCCTCGGCGTGGTCGAACTCACGGTCGCGCTCCACTACGTGTTCGACACGCCCAAGGACAAGCTGGTCTGGGATGTCGGCCATCAGGCCTATCCGCACAAGATCCTGACCAGCCGGCGCGAGCGGATCCGAACGCTGCGCCAGCCGGGCGGCCTGTCCGGCTTCACCAAGCGCGCCGAGAGCGAATACGACCCGTTCGGCGCCGCGCACAGCTCGACCTCGATCTCGGCGGCGCTCGGCATGGCGCGGGCGCGTGATCTCGCCGGCGCCGACTTCAACGTGGTCGCCGTGATCGGCGACGGTGCGATGAGCGCCGGCATGGCCTACGAAGCGATGAACAACGCCGGTGCCATGCATGCCCGGCTGATCGTGATCCTGAACGACAACGACATGTCGATCGCGCCGGCTACCGGCGCCATGCACAACTATCTGTCGCGCGTGATCTCGTCGCAGTCCTATATGAACTTCCGCCACGTCGCCAAGCAGCTGTCGGGCTTCGTGCCACGGCCGCTGGCCCAGGCGGCCGGCAAGGCGGAAGAGTACGCGCGCGGCATGGTCACCGGCGGCACGCTGTTCGAAGAACTCGGCTTCTACTACATCGGGCCGCTCGACGGCCACAATCTGGACCACCTGCTGCCGGTGCTGCGCAATGTGCGCGACGCCGGGCGCGACGGGCCGGTCCTGATCCACGTGCGCACCCGCAAGGGCGCCGGCTATCCGCCGGCCGAGGATTCCGCCGACAAGTACCATGGTGTGGTCAAGTTCGACACCGCCACGGGCGCGCAGTTCAAGGGCAAGTCGAAGGCGCCGTCCTACACCTCGGTGTTCGCCAAGGCGCTGATCAAGGAGGCGGAGCTCGATTCCCGGGTTATCGGCATCACCGCCGCCATGCCGTCCGGCACCGGCATCGACGCGTTCGCCAAGCGCTTTCCCGAGCGCGCCTACGACGTCGGCATCGCCGAGCAGCACGGCGTGACCTTCGCAGCCGGCCTTGCAACCCAAGGCTTCAAGCCGTTTTGCGCGATCTACTCGACCTTCCTGCAGCGCGCCTATGACCAGGTCGTGCATGACGTCGCGATCCAGCAGCTGCCGGTCCGTTTCGCCATGGACCGCGCCGGGCTGGTCGGCGCCGACGGGCCGACCCATGCCGGCGCCTACGATGTCGCCTATCTCGGCTGCCTGCCGGGCTTCGTGGTCATGGCTGCGGCCGACGAGATCGAGCTGATGCGCATGGTCGCGACCATGGCGCAGATCGACGATCGGCCGTCGGCGGTGCGCTATCCGCGCGGCGAGGGAAGCGGCCTGGAGCTGCCAGAGCGCGGCGAGCTGCTCGAGATCGGCAAGGGCCGGATCGTGCGCGAAGGCGGCGGCCCGATCGCGATCCTCTCGTTCGGCGCGCGCCTGCAGGAATGCCTGAAGGCCGCCGATGAGCTGACCGCGCGGGGCCTGTCGACCACGGTTGCCGATGCCCGCTTCGCCAAGCCTCTGGACGAGGAGCTGATCCGGCGCCTGGCGGTCGAGCACGAGGTCCTGATCACGATCGAGGAAGGCGCGGTCGGCGGCTTCGCTGCCCAGGTCCAGCAGTTCCTGCTGCAGGCCGGGCTGCTCGATCGTGGCCAGCTGCGCCTGCGCTCGATGTTCCTGCCCGATCGCTTCATCGATCACGGCACGCCGGTCGGCATGTACGAGGAGGCCGAGCTCAACGCCAAGCATATCGCGGCGCTGGCGCGCCTGACCCTCGATCCGAGCGCCACGGTCGAGCAACTGTGGGCGCGCGCCTGACCTGACCGGTCCGCGGTGCCGGCAGGAAGGTACGCCTCGATCAGCTTCTGGTCGAGCGTGGCCTGGTCGAAAGCCGGACGCGGGCCCAGGCGCTGATCCTCGCCGGCAGGGTCTTTGCCGGCGAGCGCTGTCTCGACAAGCCCGGCCAGCAGGTCGCCGGCGATCTTGCCGTCGAGGTCAGGCACAGCGAGCAGGCTTATGTCTCGCGCGGCGGCGTCAAGCTGGCCCATGCGCTCGACCATTTTCAGCTCGATCCCACGGGCCGCACGGCGCTCGACGTCGGCGCCTCGACCGGTGGCTTCACTGACGTCCTGCTGCAACGTAACGCGCGGCGGGTCTACGCCGTGGATGTCGGCTATGGCCAGCTCGACTGGCGCCTGCGCAACGATCCCCGGGTCCAGGTGCTGGAAAGGGTCAATGCGCGCCAGCTGAGCCGGACCGAGGTCCCCGAGCCGGTCGACGTGCTGGTGGCCGATGTCAGCTTCATCTCGCTTAAACTGGCGCTGCCGGCGGCGCTGGCGCTGAGCGCGCCGCAGGCCTGGCTGGTGGCGCTGATCAAGCCGCAGTTCGAGGTCGGCAAGGGCCAGGTCGGCAAGGGCGGGGTGGTGCGCGATCCGGCCCTGCACCAGGCGGTCTGCGACGACATCGCGCGCTGGCTCGCCGAGCAGCAGGGCTGGGTGGTTCTGGGCGTCGTCGAAAGCCCCATTACAGGCCCCAAAGGCAATCGCGAATTCCTGATCGCGGCAGAGCGGGCAGTCGGCGAAGCCCTCAGCGCTTCTCCAGGATAGCGAGCGCAACCAGCGTCAGCACGATCGCCGGGCCGGTCTTGACCAGCGCACCGAGCGGCTCGAGCCAGAGATCGGGGGTCAGGACCGCGGCGCCCGCCATGTAGAACAGGGAGACGGCGATACCGGCCAGCAGTCCGGCCCGACAGGTGCGGCGGATCGCGATGGCGGCGCCGACCGCGATATCCATGAGGCTGCTCGACCAGGTGATCGCCTGCGCCAACCCGCTGGCGAAGCCGCGCGAGGTCAGGGTGTCGACCGCAGGACCATAGGCGACGGTCAGCGCGATCAGGCCGGACAGACACCAGAACGCCGCGAGCGTCACCATGACGAGCGGCTTGAGCAGATAGAGCCGGGCAAACCACATCTCCTGCACGCGTGGCCGGCCGCTCGGCGAGGAGGGAGCCGACGGCACGGGGCACGATGCCGGTGGCCGCGATCCAGGCGCCCGGTTCGCCCGCGATGCCGCGCCGCAACTTCCGCCAGCGCGGTCGAACGCATTGGCGGCATCCAGCCGAGCCGGCTCGCGAGATCCCCGGCCCGGACCCCGAGATCCAGTAGCGGGCGGGCCAGCGGCAAGCGTGTCGCCGTGGTCGCCCCGAGCCAGCGCCGGAACAGCTCGATCAGCTGGCGCAGGATCGTCGGCTCCGGGTGCATCAGATCGAAGCGAGCCTTCAGTCCCGGCTCGTGTGGCCTCGTCGCAAGGAACGCGATCGTCTCGGCGATGTCCTCAGCCGCCACGGTCGCGCACGGCCGATCCAGGATGTCGGCGGGCAGATCGACCGGTAGCGACGCGAGCGAGCGAAGCAGCGCGCTGCTGCCATAGGCGGCCGGCGCTATCACCAGACCCGGGCGCAGGATCACCGCTGCCACCTCCGCCTCGCTGATCACCTGCTCGGCGTGGCGCTTGGTCAGGCTGAAGGCGGTCCGATCTTCATCGGCACGACCAGGAATGCCGATGTGGACCAGCAAGGCCGGGGGATCGAGGAAGCGGACCGCGGCGACCAGGCGCTCAACGAACCGCTCGTGCACCTCGGCCGTGCTGCCGCCCGCTCCGTCGTTCGCCCACCTCAACCCGAACGGCTCACGCTTTTCGGATGGCAGCTACGGTGTTTACTATGCCGCGCGCGAGCTTTCGACGGCGATCGCCGAGACCGTCTTCCATCTGGGCCGGTTCTACGCCGCGACCGCCGATCCGCCGCATGGCGAAGCGATGCGCGTCCTGATCGGCCGGCTCGATGCCCGCTTTCACGACCTGCGCGGCGGCGCGCGCTGGGCGCCGGTGCTCGATTCGGCAAGCTATGCTGCAAGCCGCGCCCTCGGCCGCCGACTGCGCGGCGAAGGCAGCAACGGCGTCGTCTATCCGAGCGTACGCCGGCGCGGCGGGCAATGCGTCGGCGCTTTTCGCCCGAAAGCGGTCGGCCCGCCGGTCCAGGCGCGCCACCTGCAATATTTCTGGGACGGCGGTCGGATCAGCCGCTATTTCGACTATGCTGAGGACCGCTGGGTTGCGCTCGAGGCGCAGGGCTGACATGGCTCCGCCGGAGACCGCCTGCCCGAATAGCCTGACCGCGGTGGCCGAAGCGCTGGCACTGCTCGAGCGGGCAGGGGTGCCGTGCCTGCTGTTCGGCGGCTGGGCCGAGGAACTCTTGGGGCTGCGTGCACCCGGCCCGCATCGCGACATCGATCTGGTGCATCTGGGCCGATCGTTCGCGGCGGCCGACGCGGCATTTCAGGCCGGGCTGCTGCCGGACGAGATTTGGGCCAAGCGGTTCCCGCACAAGCGCGCCTTCGTCTGGCGGGGCATCTGCTGCGAGATTCTGCTGGTTCAGAATGGGCCGGCGCGCCCGGTGACCTGGTTCTGGGGCGACGTCCCGCTGCTCTGGCAGGCGCCGGTCGCGCACGCCGAGCCGGTGATCCGGCGTGGATCACGCCTTCGAGGTGGTGTCGGCCGACAACCTGCGGCTGTATCGGACGCGCCATCGCGACACGCAACCCTGGCGTTGGCGAACCTTCCCGAAGCGCCAGCGCGCTGCCTCGCAAACGCTCGCCCTTTAAGACCCGCGCAGGATCCCGAAACTCTCGGATTTCATCCCCTGCGGCGCGTCATCGCTATCGAACTCACCCAGGCCTTTGCGCAGCAGCTCCCGAATCGCCGCCGAGCGGCTGGGCATGCGATGGTCGAACCGCCAACTATCGAGCGTGCGCAGCTCGTCCTCATCCAGCATGACCAGAACGCGTTCGACCCGCTTCTTTGCCTGTTCCCCCATCGGATCGCCCTCGCCAGAGACCCATATCAACCAATACCACACACGTTGACATAGTATGCGGACGCAAGAGACGCAATCCTTGTCATAGAGGTGCCTGTTGTCACTTTTGGCACAAAAGGACATAACAAATTATGTGATATACAATGTCCTATAGCAACACAGTACTTAAAGATGCTCGGATTGCCGAATGATATGCTGACGTCAAACAGCATATGCTATGCCCTTACCAAGTCTATGCGACGAATCTCGTTGATTAACTGCCGTTACCGGTCATGATCGACTTTCACGACCATTCATCTTTTGGAACTCTGATGCGAGAGCGGCTGCTCCAAGACATAGAACAGCTGATTCCGGCGCTTCGTCGTTATGCATGGTTCTTGGTGCGCGATCCGCACAACGCCGATGATCTGGTGCAGGACTGCTTGGAGAAGGCCGTCGGTCACCTCGGTCAGTTTCGGGCTGGGACCAACCTGCGCGCCTGGTTGCTGACCATCATGCGCAACTGCTTCTTCGACGCGAAGCGGCGGGACAAAGGGCGGATCACGGTGGCATTGGACGACCTGCCCTGCGAGAAGGCATGGTCGCCCGCGCGGCAGGAGGACAGCCTGCTGGTCGAGGAACTGAGCGGCGCGTTCCTGAAGCTGCCAGAGCAGCAGAAGCTCGCCATGATCTGCGTGATCTTCGAAGGCATGGCCTACGATGAGGCCGCAGAGGTCCTCGGCGTCTCGATTGGCACAGTCAAGTCGCGTGTGTCGCGCGGCCGCGAGGCGCTCCGCCAGGCAACCGCAGCCGAACCGCTGCGCCAGTCGGCGTGAGGGACCGGACCATGCAAGACAGGCTGATCGAGGTTCGCCTGCTCCGTGAAGACGATCTCAAGGCGTTTGCCGCCGGCGCACTCGATGTGCCGACCAGCGAAGCGATCGAGGCCTACCTCCTGCACCATCCAGAAGCCGCCGTCCGCGTCGAGGACTATCGGCACGCTGCAAGGCCACGTCGACGGAACGGACACGCGAGGTCCTAGGCCGCAGCGCACAGGCGCTCGAAACCCTGCTCGAGATCGGCGATCAGGTCGTCGGGGTCCTCGAGCCCGGCATGCAGGCGAATGCTGGGAAAGGTCGGGTCCCACTGGGTCGCGGTCCGGTAGCGCTCGGGATGGTTGGGCAGGATCAGGCTCTCATAGCCGCCCCAGGATGCGCCCAGGCCGAACAGCTCCAGGCCCTCGATGAAGGCGTGCCAGGCGCACGGCGGACAGGGCTTCAGCAGCATGCCGAACAGCCCGCAGGCGCCGCGGAAATCCCGCTGCCAGAGCGCATATCCCGGGTCGCCCTGGAGCGCCGGGCACAGCACCCGCTCGACCTCGGGCCGCTCGCGCAGCCACGACGCCAGCTTGAGCGCGTTGGCCTGGTGCCGCTCGAGCCGGACCGACATGGTGCGCAGGCCGCGGAGCGCCTGATAGCAATCATCGGGCGAGCCATAGGCGCCGAGATCCTGCATGCCCAGGCGCAGCTGCTTGTGCACCGCCTCGGTCGAGGTCACCACGCCGAGCATCAGGTCCGAATGGCCGCCGATATACTTGGTCGCGGCATGGATCGAGATGTCGACGCCATGCTCGAACGGCTTGAGGTAGAGCGGCGTGCCCCAGGTGTTGTCGATCATGGTCACGATGCCGCGGGTGCGGGCGACGTCCGTGATCGCCGGCACGTCCTGGACCTCGAAGGTGAGCGAGCCGGGGGATTCCAGGTAGATCACCTTGGTGTTGTCCCGCACCAGTCGCTCGATGTCGGCGCCGATCAGCGGGTCGTAGTAGGTCACCTCGACCCCGAAGCGTGCCAGCACGCGATCGCACAGCTGGCGGGTCGGCGCGTAGGCGGTATCGACCATCAGGAGGTGGTCGCCGGCCTGGACGAACGCCATGACCGTTTGGGCGACGGCGGTCTTGCCGGAGCTGGTGACGACGGCGCCGAACGCGCCCTCCAGGGCCGCCACGGCGTCCTCGAGCGCAAACGTGGTCGGCACGCCGGCGCGGCCGTAATAGACCCCACGCAGCTCGCGCGGCGCCTCGAGCGCCGCGACGCTCGGATAGAGGATGGTCGACGCCCGATAGATCGGCGGATTGACGACGCCGAAATTGTGCTCCGGGTCGCGTCCGGCGGTGGCAATCACCGTGTCGTCCTTCATCGGTCGTCGCTCGGGCATCGGTCGTCCTTCGAGATCATCGTGGTGTTGCGCATGGGACTGGGCGCGGCCGGCGGTTGCGGCCGCAGCGGGCATATCCGCAAGGGCGGCGACCCCCCCAGTGGCACGAGTTTTGCCTCTTTTGCGAGGGTTATGCTAGTGCTACCCGAGAAGATCGAAATCAGCGCAAACGGACGTGGGCGCTGACCGCAATGACAGTGGAGGACCGATCATGCGCTTAGCAAGCCAACTGATGGTCGCAACCGGGACCCTATGCGTCGTGTCGTTCGGCGCACAGGCCGGCGCGACGTTGGATGCGATCAAGGAGAAGGGCTTCATCCAGTGCGGTGTCAGCACCGGGCTCGCCGGGTTCTCGAATCCAGACGATGCAGGCAATTGGTCAGGGCTCGACGTGGATGTGTGTCGCGCCGTGGCGACCGCGCTGTTCGGCGATCCCGACGCGGTCAGGTACACGCCGCTGACCGCCAAAGAGCGTTTCACGGCGCTGCAGTCCGGTGAGGTCGACCTGCTGTCGCGCAACACCACCTGGACCTTGACCCGCGATTCGGCGCTGGGCCTCGAGTTTACGGGCGTGACCTACTACGACGGGCAAGGCTTCATGGTGCCCAAGGCGCTCGGCGTGAAGAGCGCGCTCGAGCTGGACGGCGCATCGGTCTGCGTGCAGCCCGGCACCACGACCGAGCTCAATCTGGCCGACTACTTCCGCGCCAACAACATGAGCTACGAGCCGGTCGTGATCGAGCGCCTCGAGGAGGTGCGGACCGCCTATGATCAGGGCCGCTGCGACGTCTACACGACCGATCAGTCGGGCCTCTATGCCGAGCGCACCGTGCTGGCCCATCCGGACGAGCACGAGATTCTGCCGGAGGTCATCTCCAAGGAGCCGCTGGGGCCTGTGGTGCGCCACGGCGACCAGGAGTGGGGCGACGTCGTGCGCTGGTCGCTCTACGCCATGGTCGAGGCCGAGGAGAACGGCGTGAGCTCGCAAAACGTCGACGACCTCAAGGCGAACTCGACCAACCCGGTGGTGCGCCGGCTGCTCGGCGTCGAAGGCGAGATGGGCCAGGATCTCGGCCTGCCAGCCGACTTCGGCTATCAGATCATCAAGCAGGTCGGTAACTACGGCGAGATCTTCGAGGCCAATGTCGGGCAGGGCACGCCGCTCAAGATCGCGCGCGGCCTGAACGCGCTCTGGAAGGATGGCGGCCTGCAATACGCCATGCCGTTCCGTTGATCGCGCCGGCTGCGGCCGGACCTGCTTCTTAGCAAGGGCATCGCCGGGCCTTGACCCGGCGATGCTTTTTTGTCTGGCCTCAGCGCGCGTTAGGGAAGTGCGCGATCGAACGCGGCGACGCCGTCGCTATAGGTGACCGCGACATAGGCGTGCTTGTTGTCCGGGCTGATCACGACGTCCGCCGCCTGCCCGAGCCCGACCGCGCTTGTGCACTCTGCGGGA
Organism: uncultured Alphaproteobacteria bacterium; assembly: GCA_963731495.1. Taxonomy (GTDB): domain Bacteria; phylum Pseudomonadota; class Alphaproteobacteria; order Geminicoccales; family Geminicoccaceae; genus DASUGG01. The sequence goes on along the minus strand of CAVSVZ010000043.1, from coordinate 25,402 downwards.
CCGTGCTCACTGATGCAGGCGGCGCTGCCGGAAAGCTGGGTCAGTGCGCCGCTCGTCTCGTCCCGCGCAAAGACCGCGACACCATTGCTGCTGCGCGACGCGACATAGACATGCTTGCCGTCGGGGCTGACCGTGACGTTGCTCACGGGATCGAGTGCGATGCCGGTCGCGCAGACACCGCCGTCTGCGCTGACGCAGGCGTCCGTGCCGGCGAGCTGGGTCAGCGCTCCGGTATCGCTGTTGCGAGCGAACACGGCCACGGCGCGGCCGTCGCGCGAGCCGACATAGACGTTCTTGCCATCAGGGCTGATCGCGATGGCATGGGCGGTCTTAAGGCCGACGCCGGCCGCGCAGCCACCGACGCCGCCCTCGCTGATGCAGGCAGCGCTGCCGGAAAGCTGGGCCAGCGCGCCGGTCCGGCGGTTACGTTTGAACGCGGCGACCGCATCGCGGTCGCGCGACGCGACGTAGACGTGCCTGCCATCCGGGCTGACGACGACGTCCTCGGCACCACCGAGGCCGATCGCTGCCTGGCAGCCGCCGTCGCCGAGGCAGGCGGCGCTGCCGGAGAGCTGGGTCAGCGCTCCGGTCCGCCCGTTACGCTTGAACACCGCGATGGCGCCATCGCCGCGCGCGGCGACATAGACGTTTCGGTCGTTCGGGCTGATGGCGATGCCGGTGCTGTTGCGCAGACCGACACCGACCGCGCAGCTGCCGTCGGTACCGTCCAGGCTGACGCATGCTTTGGTGCCGGCCAGCTGGGTCAGCGCGCTGGTCTCGCGGTTGCGCGCGAAGGCCGCCACGCCGTGGAGTCCCGCGAGGTGGTGTAGACATTCTTGCCGTCATGGGAGGCTGCGACGCCGAGCGCCGCGCCAAGCAGCACACCATCGGTGCAGCGGCCATCGCTGCCATCCTCACTGATGCAACCAGCAGGACCAGGCAGCTGGGTCAGCGCGCCGGTGTCCTCGTCGCGGGCGAGCACCACGACCGCATCGTCGACCCGGGAGACGACATAGATACTGCCGCCATCCTCGGTCGCCGCGATTCCCTGCGCGCCGTCCAGACCTTCGCCGACGACGCAGGCACCATGGGTCCCGCTATTACTGATGCAGCCGTCGAGCCCTGGCAGCTGGGTCAGAGCGCCGGCCTGCGCGAGCGCCACGCCAGGCAGCAGAGCAAGCGCAAATGAGGCCAGACCCGATACCACGATAAAAGTAGTGGGGTTCATGACAAGTCTCCTCGCAATCGAGTTTAGGCTTCCTATAGTTCATAGTAATGCCAACATCAATAGAACAGATACTAAGATTGCGAGCTATCCACCGTAGTGGGTCCGCCTACCTAAATCGATGACATTGAAAATCAATAAATGGAAATGTAGACGTCGACCAGCGCTCGACTGTCGGCATGCTTGACGCCCTCGACCACCACAGTCACATGACTTTGCATCACGCGCGTCACAAAGATACCGGCGCCATCCTGCCGATGTCCAATTAATCCACTCCGAACGAGACCCCAGTCCACTCTGCGATCGATCCGCGTGGCCACCTTCGGATCCGGCTGTTGGGCTGGCCCTGCTGGTCGTTCAGCGGTGGCCTCCTCGCGGCGGCAATCCGGATCGGGGTATCATCACGCGCGGCCCAACATACGATTATAAAGGCAGCGGAGATGGTCGTACTTACCACAATTGCCTCCAAGACCATGAGGAGTTTCCTTTCTTGCTTTCTTCAAGAGATCCACCGGATAGCATTCACGACCGCCACCATCATAGCGCTGGAATGACGGTGCAACGGCTGCTCTTGTTAATAGGCAACCTATCAAGATGGGGGGCGAGGCATATGATTTGATAGCCGTCGTCCGATGTGCTTTGCTCACGCGTTTGGTCGGGGGCGGCCGCCGGTGATCGCCGCGTTGCGGCCTTGACCCGGGGCGGCGGACAGGCAAGCTTCTTGCATGGGCTGCGCAGACCGTGGTCGCGCCATGACGGATGGGGAAGGGGCCACCGCTTGCATATTCTGGGGATCTGAGCCGCCGTGGCGACCGAGCGGCACTTTTTGGGAACGACGCCGAGCCGGCCGGCACCCTGGCGCGACCCCCGCGTGCGCTCCATCGTCTATCAGGCGCTGACCCTGATCCTGTTCGTGGTGCTCGTGGTCTACCTCGTGCACAACACGGTGGCCAACATCCAACGCCAGGGGATCGCTGCCGGCTTTGGTTTCCTGGACCGGACGGCGGGCTTCGACATCGGCTTCACGCTGATCGACTACAGCGCGGTGTCGACCTATGGCCGGGCGTTCTGGGTCGGGCTCCTGAACACGCTGCTGGTCTCGGCGATCGGGATCGTCCTCGCGACCATCGTCGGTCTGGTGATCGGTCTTGCGCGGCTCTCGACCAACTGGCTGGTGGCGCGCCTCGCCCTGGTCTACATCGAGACGGTTCGCAACATCCCGCTGCTGCTGCAGCTCCTGTTCTGGTATTTCGCCGTTCTGCAGGCGCTGCCGCATCCGCGCGACAGCGTGGCGATCGGCAACGCGGTGTTTCTCAACAATCGCGGCCTGACCATACCGCTGATCGTGCTGGGCGACGGTGCCGGGGCGCTTCTGGTGGCGCTGGCCGTTGCGGTCGTGGCGGCGGTTGTTCTGGGGCGCTGGGCCAAGCGTCGGCGCGAGGCGACCGGTCAGCCGTTCCGCACGGTGCTGGCGTCGGCGGGACTGCTGATCGGACTGCCGCTCCTGACCTTCGTAGCACTGGGCGCGCCGATGACCTTCGAGCATGCGGAGATGGGGCGCTTCCGGCTCGAGGGCGGGCTCACGCTGGTGCCGGAGTTCGTGGCGCTGCTGGCCGGGCTCACGATCTACACAGCGGCCTTCATTGCCGAGATCGTGCGCGCCGGCATCCTGGCGGTCAGCCACGGCCAGATCGAGGCGGCGTCGGCTCTGGGACTGCGCCGCACCCAGACCCTTCGTCTGGTCGTGATCCCGCAGGCCCTGCGGGTGATCATCCCGCCGCTGACCAGCCAGTACCTGAATCTGACCAAGAATTCCTCGCTCGCCGTCGCCATCGGCTATCCGGACCTGGTCTCGATCGTGGCGGGCACGACGCTCAACCAGACCGGTCAGGCGGTCGAGGCAATCGCCTTGACCATGGCGGTGTACCTGACGCTGAGCCTTGCCATCTCATTGTTCATGAACTGGTACAACAGGCACGTTGCCCTGGTGGAGCGGTAGGTGGCCGAGGTTCGCGCCGAGACCCATGGACCGCGCGGGGCGAGCGAAGGCGCGCTGCTGTCGCCGCCGACCGCGCGCCAGAGCGCCTGGTCCTGGGTTCGCGCCAACCTGTTCAACTCGCCGCTCAACACCGTCCTGACCCTGGCCGGGATCTGGCTGCTCTGGCGGACGGTCCCGCCGATCCTGGACTGGGCGATCTTCGATGCGACCTGGCAGGGCGACTCGCGCGAGGCCTGCGCGCAGGTCACCGGTGCCTGCTGGACCTTCATCAAGGTCCGTTTCGGACAGTTCATGTTCGGCTTCTATCCGCCGGATGAGCGGTGGCGCGTGGTCCTCGCACTCCTGTTGCTGTTGGTCGGCGCGGCGCCGCTGTTCTTTGCACGGTTCCAGCGCAAGGCGGCACTCGCCGGTGCGCTGTTGTGCGGCTATCCGATCATCGCCTTCATCCTGTTTCACGGCGGCGTGCTGGGGCTGCCCGAGGTCGACACGCCGATGTGGGGTGGCCTGTTCCTGACCCTGGTGATCGCCGGCGTCGGCATCGTGAGCTCCCTGCCGATCGGCATTCTGCTGGCGCTCGGGCGCCGCTCCGACATGCCGATCGTGCGCATGCTGTGTATCGGCTTCATCGAGCTGATCCGCGCCGTGCCGCTGATCACGGTGCTGTTCATGGCATCGGTGATGCTGCCTCTGTTCCTGCCGACGGGGGTCAATTTCGACAAGCTGCTGCGCGCGCTGATCGGCGTCGCTCTGTTCTCGTCGGCCTACATGGCGGAGGTCGTGCGCGGTGGCCTGCAGGCGATCCCCAAGGGCCAGTACGAAGCCGCCCAGGCGCTCGGTCTCAGCTTCCCGAAGATGATGGGGCTGATCGTCCTGCCGCAGGCGCTCAAGATCGTGATCCCGGGCATCGTCAACAACTTCATCAGCCTGTTCAAGGACACGACGCTGGTCCTGATCATCGGGCTGTTCGACCTGCTCGGCATCGTGCAGGCCGCGCTGACCGACGCCTCCTGGCTCGGCTTCGCGCTCGAGGGCTATGTGTTCGCGGGCTTCTGCTTCTGGATCTTCTGCTTTGGCATGTCGCGCTACAGCATGCGGCTGGAGCGTCGGCTGAGCGCCGGTCGCGATCGCTAGCGGGGTTGTCCATGGCCAGTCACGCTTCCGACAGTGCGCCGATCATCGTCCTGCGCGGCGTGCACAAATGGTTCGGCCAGTTCCATGTCCTAAGAGAGCTCAATCTCGACGTCTGGAAGGGCCAGAAGGTCGTGGTCTGCGGCCCGTCCGGCTCGGGCAAGTCGACCATGATCCGCTGCATCAACCGGCTCGAGGAGCATCAGCGCGGCCACATCGTGGTCGATGGCATCGAGCTGACCCACGATGTCCGCAATGTCGACGCGATCCGCCGCGAGGTCGGCATGGTGTTCCAGCATTTCAATCTGTTCCCGCATCTGACCGTGCTCGAGAACCTGACCCTGGCACCCATCTGGGTCCGCAAGGCCCCCAAGAACGACGCGATGCGGACCGCGATGGAGCTGCTCGAACGCGTGGGCATTCCCGAGCAGGCCCAGAAATATCCGGGCCAGCTGTCCGGCGGCCAGCAGCAGCGGGTCGCGATTGCGCGCGCGCTCTGCATGCATCCCGTGATCATGCTGTTCGACGAGCCGACCTCGGCGCTCGATCCCGAGATGATCAAGGAGGTGCTCGACGTCATGACCGAGCTCGCCGAGCAGGGCATGACCATGATCGTCGTGACCCACGAGATGGGCTTCGCCAAGTCGGTTGCCGACCTGATGGTGTTCATGGACCAGGGCGAGATCGTCGAGCAGAGCCCGCCGTCTGAATTCTTCGTCAATCCGCAGTCGGACCGCACCAAGCTGTTCCTGAGCCAAATTCTGACCCACTGAGCCGGTTGTTGTCGGACGCTGTGCCCGCCTGGGAGAATATTTGTCATAATATATGTTATCGAAGAAATAGCGTCTCCGCGACGGCGGGCCTCCGCCAAAACATGGGCCCTTGGACAAATAGCCCCCGGTACCCCGTTTCGCATTTGGGTGCTTTGGGCATGAGCCAGCGACAGCGTTTGGCGCCGCAATGCGGTCCGTCCCCCGTCGCGTCGGTCGTGCTCGACCCGGTGCGCTGATGCCCGCTGTCGCCTCTGGTGGCGGACGCTGTTGCCGCAGCTTTGCCGGCTGGACGCGCTGATGTTCCACGGCCCTTCCCGGCCAGAGAAGGTTGCGGCGCAGACCTTTGACGCTGTGCTGGCCGCACCGCGGTGGCTCGCGCCGGACGCCAGGGCCCGAAAGGTTCGGCGTCGAGGCCCCCGCTCTGATGGTGTGCCGCGGCATCGCGGCCCGATCCACCGATGAGATCTTGGCCACTGCGCTCTGCCGGATTGCATGATAGGTATATTATCCTTTACTAGGCACGTGATCCCGTGTAAGGTGCGCGCACCCTCACGCGTCCGGAGGTCCAGCCATGCACCCAGACACACGCCGTTCGTTGGTCGATAGCGAGCACATCCTGCTGCTCAAGGGACTGTTGCTGCTCGCCGTGGTCGGCTTTGCCTTCGTCGGCGCGTGGCGCTACGGGCTGCTGGACGAGGTCTGGCGCCAGGACATGACCGGGATTTCGGTAGGCATCACCCTGGTGTTCCTGGTCGCGACCGGCCACGGCAGCCTGTGCCTGTTGCGGCTGTCGCGCGCGCTCAACCATCTGGCCGCCGTCCAGCAGACGATTACTGGCGATCAGCCGGAGCGGACGCTGCCCGAGGGTTGCGTCAGCCGCTACATCCAGGATCTGCACACCAAGGCGACCTTGAGTGGCGGCCGGTCGATCGACCAGGGGCTGCTGCTGGATAGCTTCGAGGCCGAGCTCAAGGGTGGCCACCTGTTCGGCTGGTTCGTTGCCGACCTGCTGCTCTCGCTCGGCCTGCTCGGCACAGTGATCGGCTTCATCGTGATGCTCGGGCCGATCAGTGGCCTGGATGCCGGGGATCAGAGCGCGATCAAGGCCGCGCTCGGCGCGATGAGCGGCGGCATGGCGGTCGCCCTGTATACCACCTTGACCGGGCTGATCGGCGGCATGCTGCTCAAGATCCAAGGTTTTCTGCTGGACGGCGCGGTCGACGAGCTGATCCGCCGCACCACCAGGCTCACCGAGATCCATATCCTGCCGACGATCGAAGGGATGCGCACCCATGCGGCGGTCTAGCCAGATCGGGGTCGGCTTCACCGACCTGCTGTTCAACGCCCTGCTCGGCTTCGTCGTGATGTTCGTGCTGGCGTTCCTGCTGATCAATCCGATCGCCAAGACCGGTGCGGTCGATACCAAGGCGGAGTTCCTGATCACCCTGTCCTGGCCCGATGGCCGGCGCGAGGACGTCGACATGTATGTCGAGGATCCTGCCGGCAATCTGGTGTGGTTTCGCACCCGTGAGGCCGGCCTGATGCATCTCGATCGCGACGATCTCGGGCGCAGCAACGACGTCATCCGCGTCGCCGGCCGCGAGATCGTCAACCCGCTCAATCAGGAAGTCGTCTCAATTCGCGGCATCCAGCCCGGCGAGTATGTGGTCAACCTGCACCTCTATCGCGCCGGGCCTGTTCCGCAGCCGGTGCCCGCCACGGTCAAGGTCGAGAAGCTCAATCCCAAGGTCGAGATCGTGTTCTACGGCGAGGTCGTGCTCACGCGGCCGGCCGAGGAGCGCACGGCGGTCCGTTTCTCCCTGCGCGGCGACGGCAGCGTGCGCGACGTCAACCAGCTGCCCAAGGAACTCGTGCCCCTGCGTCGTACGGCAAGCGCTGCGGAGGACTCGCGATGACGGGACCGGTTGTCGGCCTGGTGGCGGGCTACGTCGTCCTGGCGGTCCTGCTCCTGAGCCTCAACCTGCGAAGCGCCTGGCGCTGGCCGGTCAAGGCGTCGGCGATCGGCATCACGGCGGGTTTCTTCGTGGTCGTGTTCGTCGCTGTGCAGGCGATGCTCGGCTGGCCGACCGATGCCTTGCCGCCGGCGCACTTTCAGCTGCACGCCGCCCTGATCAACGAGCCCGATCGCAAGGGCCAAGATCCGGGCGCGATCTATCTGTGGCTGTCCCCGCGCAATGCCGACGGCGAGGTTGCCGGACCGCCGCGCGCCTATGCCCTGCCCTACAGCCGGGCCCTGCACGAGGCGACCGTGCGTGCCCAGGCCGATCTCCAGGCCGGCAAGCCGATCGATGGCGAGCGCAATGCTTCGACACGGCCCAACGGTTTCGCGACGCCCTCGGTCCCCATCAAGCTGTTCGAGCGTCCGCCGCCCCCCTTGCCGACGAAGACCGGCTGAGGGTCGCTGCCGCTTGCTATGATGCCGACCGGCTGGTCGCCCTCAATGCTTTGACGAAGTCGCGACGCCAGTGCGAAATGTCGTGCTGCTGGACCTGGGCGAACAGGCGATGCCAGCGCTCCTGTCGCTCATCGAGCGGCATGGTCAGGCCGAAGTGCATCGCCTCGGCAACCGCTTCGATATCGTAGGGATTCACGATCACGGCGCCATCCATGGCGTCGGCCGCGCCGGCAAAGCGGGAAAGGACCAGGACCCCCGGATCCTCGTCGGATTGCGCGGCGACATATTCCTTGGCAACCAGGTTCATCCCGTCGCGCAACGGCGTCACCAGGCCGATTCGCGACAAGCGGAAGAAGCCCGCCAGGGTACGCCGCGAGAAGCCACGATTGAGGTACCGCAGCGGCATCCAGTCGAACTCGCTGAACACGCCGTTGATGCGCCCCGAGGTCGCCTCGACCTGGCGCCGCAGGTCGAGATATTCGGGCACGTCCTCGCGCGAGGGCGCCGAGATCTGAACGAGGGTCACCTGCCCTCGCTGGCGCGGATAGTTCTGCAGCAGCGCCTCGTAGGCGCGCAGCCGCTCGGTGATGCCCTTGGTGTAGTCGAGCCGGTCGACCCCGATGATCAGCCGGCGACCGATCAGGCTGCGGGACAGTCGCTGGCTGGCACGCACCGCCTCGGCCGAGGTCGCCATCGCGGCGAAGTCGTCGGTATCGATGCCGATCGGAAATTCCTGCGCCCACAGCGTCGTGCCGAAGGCGTGGACCAGGCCATCGGCGAGCGCGTAGCCGATCCCCTCGCGATACAGATAGTCGTGAAAGTTGCGCAGATCGTTGCTGGTCTGAAAGCCGAGCAGATCGTACGCGCACATCGCCTGCACCATCTGATCGTGCCACGGCAGGGCAACGTAGACCTCGGTCGAGGGAAACGGGATGTGCAGGAAGAAGCCGATCCGGCACTTGACGCCGAGCTTGCGCAGCTCCTCGCCCATCGGAATCAGATGGTAGTCGTGCACCCAGACCAGATCGTCGTCGCGCAGATAGGGATAGAGCTGCTCTGCGAACAGCTGGTTGACCTGGCGATACGCGACGTACCAGTCGCGATCGAAGCTCGAGAGATCGAGCCGGTAGTGGAACAGCGGCCAGAGCGTCCGGTTGGCGAAGCCGCCGTAGTAGCTGTCGAAGGCCTGCGGTGTCAGGTCGATCGTGATGTAGGTGATATTGCCGGTCCGAAAGACCTTGGGCATCGGCGCGGCGGCGTCCGACTGCTCGCCGCTCCAGCCAAACCAGATCCCGCCGGTCTCGCGCAAGGCGGACAGAATACCGACCGCCAAGCCGCCGGCGGTCGCGGCTTTGCTGCCCGAGATCGGCGTGACACGATTGGAAACGACAACGAGGCGGCTCACCGTCCCCGACTGCACCGGTTCAAACGACATCCTCCCAGGTTTTGCTGAGCTTCATGGCGCAGTTGATCAGACCGACCAGCGAATAGGTCTGCGGAAAATTGCCCCAGAGCTCGTTGGTCGTCGGATTGATGTCCTCAGACAGTAGGCCGAGGTGATTGCGGCATGCAAGCATGTTCTCGAACAGCTCCCGCGCTTCCACGGTCCGTCCCTGAGCGATCAGGGCATCGATGTACCAGAAGGTACAGATGATGAAGGCGTTCTCGGGGCTGCCGAAATCATCGTCCTTGACATAGCGAAACAGGAACGGTCCGCGTTTCAGCTCGCGCTCGACTGCGTCGACGGTGCCGACAAAGCGAGGATCGTCTGGACGGATAAAGCCGACCTCATGCATCAAGAGAAGGCTGGCGTCGATGGCGTGACCCTCGAAGCTGCTAACGAAGCTGTTGAGCTCCGGGTTCCAGGCGCGCGCCAAGATCGTCTCGCGAATCCGATCCGCCCGGGTCTGCCAGTGGGTCGCCCGCTCCGCCAGGCCGAGATGGCCGGCGATCCGCGCGAGCCGGTCGCAGGCCGCCCAGCACATCACGCTCGAATGGGTATGCACCTCCGCCCGGGTTCGGAACTCCCACAGTCCGGCATCGGGCTGGTCGTGCACCGCGAAGGCCCGATCGCCGATCCGCTCCAACCGATGGAAGGTGTGCGTGCCCGCCGGGCGCCGCAGGCGCTGGTCGAAAAACGCCTGGGTCGCCGCCAGCAGCACCGAGCCATAGCCGTCATGCTGATCATGCTCGTAGGCCTGATTGCCGATCCGGACCGGCCGGTTGCCGCGGTATCCAGCCAGGTGGTCGATCTGCTGCTCGATCAGCCTGGCTTCCAGCCCGATGCCGTAAACCGGTTGCAGGTAGCCGTTCTGGCTGATGCCGACGATGTTGCTGATATAGGCCAGGAAATCTTCCATCGTCTCGATGTAGCCGAGACGATTCAGCGTGCGGATCACGAAATAGGCATCGCGCAGCCAGCAGAAGCGATAGTCCCAGTTGCGCTGCTGACCGTCGATCTCGGGGATCGAGGTGGTCATCGCCGCGACGATCCCGCCGGTCTCCTCGAAGCTGCACAGCTTGAGCGTGATCGCCGAGCGAATCACGGCCTCCTGCCATTCGAACGGTACCGACAGGCGCATGGTCAGGGCCCGCCAATAGGCGATCGTCTGCTCGAGAAACTCCCGCCCGACCTCGAGCACCGGCCCACGCAGCGATTCATCCGGGCCGAGCACCAGCACCACCTGATCCTCCAGGATGAACGGCGTCTCCTCGAGCACGTAGGTCAGGGGCGCGTTGGTGGTCAGGCGCAGGCTGGTGTCGGGGCCGACATATCGGATGTGATTACTGCCGCGGGTGATCTGCGGCGCATGCCGGCCGTAGTGAAAGACCGGCCGGAGTCGGATTCGGATACGCGGCGTCTCGCCGAACGGCTTGATCATCCGCATCAGGGTGGTGGGTCGAAAGATCCTGCCGAACTGCTGGAAACGCGGCGCGAAATCGGTGATCTCGACGCCGTCCCCGGCAGCGTCGGTCAGGCGCGTGACCAGGACGGCGGTATTGGGCAGATAGGACTGCTCGACCTCGACCAGATCGTCGAGCTCGACGTTGTAGAAGCCGCGCTCACCTTCCTGATCGAGCAGCTTGCAGAACAGCGGATCGCCGTCGAAGCGCGGAAAGCAGCTCCAGACCACCGTCCCGTTGCGATCGATCAGCGCGCTGATTGTGCAATTGCCGATAATGCCAAGCTCTAAAGAGGCCATACTGAAAATTCCTAGGAAAGACTACGCTGCGAGCGCGCCGAGCAGGCCCTGCAGCCAGTCCTGCATGCTGCCGACATCGCGATGCCCGTAGAGCGCGGCCGTAGCTCGCGAATCGGTCCCGATCCGGATCGAGATGCCGTCCAGTCGGTTGATGGTTGCAAAGCCGGCTTCATCGGTGACGTCGTCGCCGGCGAACACCGGCTGCCGGCCGCGGAACGGCGGCTCGTCCATGAAGGCGGCAATCGCCTGCCCCTTGTCGCAGCCGGGCGGCTTCAGCTCGAGCACCATCTTGCCTTCGAGCAGCACCAGCGCCCCTTCGCTCCCGGCCACCACCGCGTGCGCGAGCGCCTTGGCTTCGCGCTCATATTGGGGTGCATTGCGATAGTGCAGCGCCAGGGTCAGCTGCTTGTCTTCGAGCAGCACCCCTGCGTGGGCCTTGGCGAAGCCGTCGAGCTTGGCGCGCGCGGGTGCGAACACGAGGGGATCCGGCTCGATCCGGACGACGCCTGTGCGCAGATTGCGGCGCTCCAAGCCATGCAGGCCGGCCGCGCTCAGGCACAGCGGCGAGAACAGGTCATCGAGCTGCTCGAGCGAGCGGCCGCTCACCAGCGCCAGCGCCCCGTCGGTGACCACATTGAGCCTGCCGAGAATCCGGCATAGCCGCTCCGGCACATGGACCGCACCCGGCTCCCGCTCGATCTCGACCAGCGTGCCGTCGACATCGAGAAACAACGCGATCTCCTCGACCCGCAGGGCGGGCGGCGCGGGCAGCGGGGCGGACATCAGTGCAGGCGACTCCTGGTAGACATGGGCGAGATCGGACGATCGTCATAGCATTGCCCGGCCAAACAAAAAGTTGCAACGGGCCATTTCGGGGCTACATCTGGCGCGGATGGGCCGGAAGGGCCTTACAAGTCATGCTTGCGACATCCAGCGCGGCGAGCGGATTGCCATGAACAGCGGCTACGTGGTCCTTGGCGAGCGCGGCCTGATCGGCCTTCGCGGCGATGATGCTCGGAGCCTGTTGCAGGGCGTGATCAGCACCGACATCGAGCGGGTCACGGCCGCTTCGGCGAGCTACGGCGCCCTGCTCACACCCCAGGGCAAGTATCTGTTCGACTTCCTGATGGTTCAGTCGGGCGACACTTTGTTGCTGGACACCGAGCAAGCGCGGGTGCCCGATCTGATGCGGCGTCTCGTGATGTATCGGCTGCGCGCCAAAGTGGAAATCGAGGACCAGAGCGAGCGGTATCAGGTCGCGGCGCTGCTGGGCGACAAGATCGCGTCGCGGCTCGACCTGCCGGAGCGGCCCGGCGCCGCGCGTGCCGCGCACGATGGCGTGCTGCTGATCGATCCGAGGTTGATGGAGCTGGGCGGACGCGCGGTGTTGCCGCGCGATCGCGCCGCGCAGGTGCTCGAACAGATGGGATTCTCGCCCGTGCCGACGGCCGTCTACGAGCAGACGAGACTGATGCTCGGGGTGCCGGATGGCAGTCGCGACCTGGTGATCGATCGCTCGACCCTGCTGGAGAGCGGCTTCGACGAGCTGCACGGGGTCGATTTCAAGAAGGGCTGCTTCGTCGGTCAGGAGCTGACCGCGCGCATGAAATATCGGGGCCTGGTGCGCAAGCGCCTGATGCCCGTCGAGCTCGACGGCCCGGCGCCGCCAGCCGGCACGCAGATCTTCCTGGATGGCAAGAATGCCGGTGAGATGCGCTCGAGCGCTGAGGGCCACGGCCTGGCGCTGTTGCGTCTGGAACAGGTCGCACGCGCCGCGGAGGAAGGACAGCCGCTGCTGGCGGAGGCAACGCGGGTGATCCCGCGCAAGCCGGACTGGGTCAACTTCTGAGCTGCGTGACCAGGCGACGCCAGGCGACGAACGGTGATTCGCCAGGCGGCAAGGCCGGCCCCCCTGCCCGCTCTGCCCGCTCCAGGCCGCGCCAGCCGAACTCGCTGACGATCGCGTCGGCGAGCCAGCGCTCCGCCTGACGCCGCCGCCTTGCCGCAAGATCGCTCGCCAGATAGTGGGCATGATCCGCAATGGCCCTGGTCAGCTCGGTGATCCCCTGCGCCTTCGTGCCGCTCACCGAAACCACCGGCACCGACCAGCCGGCGCGCCGATCCAGGGACAGGGCCGCTTCGAGGTCGCTGCGGGTCTTCGCGGCAATGCCGCCAAGATCAGCTTTGCCGATCACCGCGATGTCCGGGATCTCGGCGATGCCGGCCTTGATATATTGCAGGCTGTCGCCGGAGCCGGGCTGAATGCACAGCACGACCGTGTCGGCGACCGTGGCGATGTCGGTCTCGGACTGACCGACGCCGACCGTCTCGACGATCACCCGATCGTACACGGCGCGCATCAGCACGACCGCGGCATAAGCCTGCGCCGCCAGCCCGCCGAGCCGGCCGCGCGCCGCCATCGAGCGCACGAAGACCCCGGAATCCTCGCCGTCGAGGAGGAGGCGAACGCGATCACCGAGCAGCGCGCCGCCGCTGCTGCGCGACGACGGGTCGATCGCGATCACGCCGACGCTGTGGTCGTCAGCGCGCAGGGCCTGGATCAGGCGTGCGGTCAGGGTCGACTTGCCGACGCCTGGCGGACCGGTCAGCCCGATCACCTGGGCGGTCGCCGCGCGCCAGGCCGCATCCAGAAGTGCTGTGATCGCGGGCTGGTCCGCCGCCGCCTCGATGCGCGCCAGTGCTGTGGCCATGGCGCGTTTGCCGCCGGCGCGCAGGCGCTCCAGCGGTCGCTCGAGGGAGTCCGCTATGGCGACCTCAGGACCGCCTGGGCAGCGGCGAGGCGCGCGATCGGCACCCGGTAGGGCGAGCAGGACACGTAGTCGAGCCCGACCTGCTCGCAAAAGGCGATGGTTGCAGGGTCGCCGCCGTGCTCGCCGCAGATCCCGAGCTTGAGGTCCGGGCGGCCGCGCCGGCCCCGCTCGCAGGCGATCTCGACCAGAGCGCCGACCCCGGCCACGTCCAGGGTCGAGAACGGGTCCGACGCGAAGATCCCATGCTCCAGATAGGGCTCCATGAACTTGGCGGAATCGTCGCGCGACAGGCCGAGCGCCATCTGGGTCAGATCATTGGTGCCGAAGCTGAAGAACTCCGCCAGCTTGGCGATCTGCTCGGCGCGCAGTGCCGCGCGCGGCACCTCGATCATGGTGCCGACCTGGTATTCGATCTCGACCCCGGTCTCAGCCATGACCTCTTTGCCGACCGCATCGATCCCGGCCTTGATCAGCTCCAGCTCGCGCGCCGTGGCGATCAGCGGCACCATGATCTCAGGCACCACGGTCTGGCCGGCCGTCTGCGCCACCTCGATCGCCGCGCCGAAGATCGCCCGCGCCTGCATTTCGTAGATCTCGGGAAACACGATGCCCAGGCGGCAGCCGCGCAGGCCGAGCATCGGATTGACCTCGCGTAGCTCGGCCGCGCGCCGGCGCAGGACCGAAGCGTCGACGCCGGCTGCCTTTGCCACCGCCTCGAGCTCCTTCGTCTCGTCGGGCAGGAACTCGTGCAGGGGCGGGTCGAGCAGGCGGATTGTCACTGGCAAGCCAGCCATGATCTCGAACAGCTCGGCGAAATCCTGCTGCTGCATCGGCAGGATCTTGGCCAGGGCCGTGCGCCTGCCCTCGGCATCGCCGGCCAAGATCATTTCGCGCATCGCGAGGATGCGCGCATCGTCGAAGAACATGTGCTCGGTGCGGCACAGGCCGATGCCCTCGGCGCCGAACCGGCGTGCGGTGCGCGCGTCGTCCGGCGTCTCGGCATTGGTGCGCACCTTCAGTCGGCGGCGCCCATCAGCCCAGCCCATCAGCGTATCGAACGCGGCGGACAGCTGCGGGTCGACAGTCGGCACCGGGCCCAGCATCACCGTGCCGGCACTGCCGTCGATGGTCACCATGTCGCCCTTGGCGACCGTGCGCCCGCCAACGGCGAACCGGCCCGTGCCATAGTCGATCGCGAGATGCGAGGCGGCGCAGACGCAAGGTTTGCCCATGCCGCGTGCAACCACGGCGGCGTGGCTGGTCATGCCGCCGCGCGAGGTCAGAATGCCGCGCGCCGCATGCATGCCGTGGATGTCCTCGGGCGAGGTCTCGATCCGCACCAGGATCACCGCTTCGCCGAGCCCTCCCATGCGTTCCGCCTCGTCGGCGCTGAACACCACCTGGCCGGACACCGCACCGGGCGAAGCCGGCAGGCCACGCGCGATCACGTCGCGCGGCGCATCCGGATCAAGCATCGGGTGCAGCGACTGCTCGAGTGCTGCCGGCTCGATCCGGGCGATCGCCTCGTCGCGACTGATCACGCCTTCCTCGGCCATATCGACCGCGATCTGCAGGGCGGCCTGGGTGGTCCGCTTGCCGCGCCGGGTCTGCAAAATCCACAAGCGCCCGCTCTGCACCGTGAACTCGATGTCCTGCATGTCGCGATAGTGACGCTCGAGCCGCTCGAACACCCCGGCCAGCTCGGCATAGGTGTCCGGCATGACCTCTTCCATGGCCGGCAGGGCACCGCCCGTGGCCTCCTTCATCGCAACGGTCAGAGGCTGCGGCGTGCGGATGCCGGCGACCACGTCCTCGCCTTGGGCATTGACCAGGAACTCGCCGTAGTAGCGCTTTTCGCCGGTCGAGGGATCGCGGGTGAAGGCGACGCCGGTGGCGCTCGCGTCGTCGAGATTGCCGAACACCATGGCCTGCACGTTGACCGCGGTGCCCATGTCCTCGGCGATCTGGTGCAGTCGTCGATAGGTGACCGCGCGCGGCGTCATCCAGGAGCCGAACACCGCGCCGATCGCGCCCCAGAGCTGCTCGTGCACGTCCTGGGGAAAGGCGCTGCCGAGCTGATCCGCGGCGATCTTCTGATAGATCTCGATCAGCCGCGCCAGATCGTCGGCGCCAAGCTCGGTATCGAGGGAATACCCGTTGGCGAGCTTGATGTCCTCGAGCTCGTCCTCGAACAGGAAGTGATCGAGGCCGAGCACCACGTCAGCGTACATCTGGATAAAGCGCCGATAGCTGTCGAACGCGAACCGGGCATCGCCGGCGCGGCGCGCCAGCCCCTCGACCGTGCGATCGTTCAGCCCGAGATTGAGCACCGTGTCCATCATGCCGGGCATCGAGACCGGGGCGCCCGAGCGGACCGAGAGCAGCAGTGGCTGCTCAGCATCACCGAACGCGCTGCCGGCCACGGTCTCGACCCGATGCAGCGCCGCCTCGACTTCGGCCTTCAGATCATCCGGATAGCGCCGGTCCTGCTCGTAATAATGCGTGCAGATCTCGGTGGTCAGGGTAAAGCCCGGTGGCACCGCTAGGCCCAGCTGGCACATCTCGGCGAGATTGGCGCCCTTGCCGCCCAGCAGTCCGACCATCGCGGCCGTGCCCTCGGCCTGGCCAGCACCGAAGCTGTAGACCCATTTGCTCATCACGCCACCCGGCGTTGTTGCGTTTCCGCATCCTCGATCAGCGAGAAGTCGGCCACCGTGCCCAGGGCAGAGCGGATCTGGGAAAGCAGGCACAGGCGGTTCTCGCGCTGCGCCGGGTCTTCGGCGTTGACCGTCACATGGTCGAAAAAGGCATCGACCGGTCGGCGCAAATGCGCCAGCGCCGCCATCGCCTCGGTGAACGCTTCGCGCTGCAGCGCACCTTGGATCTCGCCGCCGACATTGGCAAGGTGGAAGAACAGGGTCTGCTCTTCGTGCTGCTTCATACGATCGCTGTCCGGCTGGCCGGCATAGGCTCGGCCATCCCGCTTTTCTTCGATCCGCACGATGTTGCTGGCACGCCGGTGCGCGATCAGCAGATTGGCACCGTCATCGCTCGCCAGGAAATCGCGCAAGGCGTCGACCTTGGCCAGCAGACGGATCAGGTCGTCGTCCTGACCCGCGGCGAACACGGCGCTGATCAGGTCGTGGCGCACGCCCTCGGAGCGCAGATGCACCTTCAGCCGGTCGGCGAAGAAAGCCAGAAGATCGGCCGCGACCGCGCCGCAATCGAGATCCGGCAGCTGCCCGGCATAGCCATCGAGTGCCTGCGCGAACGCCCAGCGCAGCGGCAGGCGCAACCTGTTCTCAAGGATCAGGCGCAGCACGCCGAGCGCCGCGCGGCGTAGGGCGAACGGGTCCTTCGAACCAGTCGGCTTCTCGCCGATCGCGAAGAACCCGGCAAGGGTGTCGAGCTTGTCGGCGAGCGAGATCGCGACGCTGGTCGGCGCGGTCGGGCAGCGATCATTCGGGCCCTGCGGCGCGTAGTGCTCGGCGATCGCTACCGCAACGTCGTCCGGCTCGCCCGCATCGCGGGCGTAGTAGCGCCCCATCACGCCCTGCAGCTCCGGGAACTCGCCGACCATCTCGGAGACGAGGTCGGCCTTGCACAGGGCCGCCGCGCGGCGCACGTGCTCGACGTCGGCGCCGGGCACACGCTCTGCCAGTCTGGGCGCCAGCGCCTCGAGGCGCTTCGACCTTGTCGCCGAGCGAGCCGAGCCTGGCGTGGAACACCATGCCGTCCAGCCCCGGCACCCGGCTGGCGAGGGTCGCCTTGCGGTCCTGGTCCCAGAAGAACTGCGCATCCCAGAGCCGGGCGCGCAGCACGCGCTCGTTACCGGCGACGATCGCGCCGTGTTCGTCGGCGGGCAGGTTGGCGACGATCACGAAGCGCGCCGCGAGCCGGCCCTCGGCATCCTCGAGCGCCAGGTATTTCTGGTGCTGGCGCATCGAGGTGACCAGGACCTCCTGCGGCAGATCCATGAAGCGCTGCTCGATCCGGCCGAGCAGCGGCACCGGCCACTCGACCAGGCCCGCCAGCTCACCGAGCAGGCCCGGATCGTGGCGGACACACAGCCGCACCTCATGCGCCAGCCGGTCCGCCTCGGCCGCGATCTGGCGGTCGCGCTCGGCGCTGTCGATCTCGACGAAGGCCGCCTGGAGCTTGTGTCGGTAGTCCTCGAAGCCGGCGACCTCGATCGGCGCCGGTGCCAGGAAGCGATGACCGTAGGTGATCGCACCGGCTCGGATCGGCCCGAAGGTCAACGGCACGACCTCGCCGTCGAGCAGGCAGACGATGCCGTGCAGCGGCCGCACCCAGCGCACCGGGTGGTCCGCCCAGCGCATCGACTTCGGCCACGGAAAGCGGCTCAGGACCTGTGGCAGAAGCGGCCCGAGCACGGCGCGGGTTGGCTGACCGAGGCGTGTAAAGCGGGCGACATGCACTCGGCCCTTCTTGTCGTCTTGCTCCTCCAGGCGATAATCGTCGACCCCGAGCGACCCCAGGAAACCGTCGAGCGCCTGTTGCGGCGCGCCGACCCGAGGCCCGCGTCGTTCGATCTCGACGTCCGGCTGGCTCGTCACCAGACCGCGCACCACCAGGATCAGCCGGCGCGGCGTGCTGTAGGTCGCAAGGTTCTCGTATCCCAGCTCGGCCTGATCGAGCGCGGCGCCGACCAACTCGCCGAGACTGGCGGCGGCACGCCCCTGCATGCGCGCCGGAATCTCCTCCGACAAGAGCTCCAACAGCAGCTCGGCCATGGCGGTTACGCCGCCTCCGCGGTGTGGCCGCGGCCACGCAGCCAGGCCTCGCAACAGGCCCGGGCCAGGGCGCGGACCCGGCCGATATAGGCCGCGCGCTCGGTCACGCTGATCACGCCGCGTCGCATCCAGAAGGTTGAACAGATGGCTTGCCTTCAGGCACTGGTCATAGGCGGGCAAGGCCAGCTGCGGCTCGCGCGCGAGCAGACCTTGGCACTCGGCCTCGGCGTCGGCGAAATGCCGGAACAGTCTCTCGGTATCGGCCGCCTCGAAGTTGAACGCCGAAAACTCCTGCTCGGCCTGCAGAAAGACCTCGCCGTAGCTCACGCCCTGCGCCGTTGAAGTCGAGATCGTAGACGTTGTCGACTCCTTGGACGTACATCGCCAGGCGCTCGAGCCCGTAGGTGATCTCGCCCGACACCGGCTGGCAGTCGAAGCCGCCGACCTGCTGGAAATAGGTGAACTGGCTGACCTCCATGCCGTCGCACCAGACCTCCCAGCCCAGGCCCCAGGCGCCGAGCGTCGGGCTTTCCCAGTCGTCCTCGACGAAACGGATATCGTGTGCCAGGGGGTCGATGCCGATCGCCTCGAGGCTCTTCAGGTAGACATCCTGGATGTCGTCCGGCGAGGGCTTCAGGATCACCTGGAACTGATAGTAGTGCTGCAGCCGGTTCGGGTTCTCGCCATAGCGGCCGTCAGTCGGACGCCGCGACGGCTGCACGTAGGCGGCATGCCAGGGCTCGGGGCCGAGCGCGCGCAAGGTGGTGGCGGGGTGGAAGGTGCCGGCGCCGACCTCGACGTCATAGGGCTGCAGAATCACGCAGCCCTGCTCTGCCCAATAGCGCTGCAGCACCAGGATAAGGTCTTGAAAACTCGAAGCTGCGCGGATCAAGCGGGTCTGTTCACGCGGTGGCTGAAGCGGGCGGGACCATATGCCAGCGGCCCGGATCGGGTCAAGCTACGCCATCGGAAGTTTCGCGACGGTTTACGCAGGCGTCGGGGCGCCCGTCCGCGAAACAGCGCGACGATCAACGGCGGTCTTCAGCCTGCATCGTCTCGCGACGGAAGGCGTAAGCCTGCCCGTCGTCGAAGGAAAGGCGGAGCACGCCCAGCTTGCCCTCCTGGTCGATCTGGAACTGGACGAAGCCGTTCGGCCGTGGGTTGAGATCCTCGGCCATGGCGGCGAACCGGCCGCCCGGCATGAGTCTCGCCGTGAAGACCTCGCCGTCCCATGGCGCGAGCTCCAATTTTGCACCCGTGGCTCCGAACTCCATCACCAGCGTATCGCCGTTCACGCTCACCTCGGCGCTGCCGAAGCCCGGATTGGCGAAGCTTCCGGCGAGCGGGGCCAGCGGCGGGGACGGCCTCGGGCTCTCGGGCTTGGCGAACAGCTTGTCCGCAGCCGCAAAGCGCGCCTTCGCCTTCTCCAGCGTGTTCGCGACGTGATCGACCGGCGGGTTGTCCAGCAGCCGATCCGCAATCCACGCACCGACCGCGTCCGGGAAGCCTACATTCTCCTCATTGGTGAGGATGACGACGCCGACGTCCTTGTCAGCCAGCATGCCGACATAGGCACCGAAGGCGGACGTCCCGCCGTTGTGCCAGACCACGCTGCCGTTCGGTGTCTGCTGGACGATCCAGCCGAGCGCATAGGAAACCTTGTCGGTGATCGCCACCTTCGGGGTGCGGGTCACCGCGAGATTTTCCGGCAAGACGATGGGCCGCCCCTCGAAGCCGCCGTTACCAAGCTGCAGGCGGAGCCAGCGGGCCATATCCTCGATCGTAGAGTTGATGTCTCCCGCGGCGCCGAAGCCATAGGGGAAGATCGGGGTGAAAGACACTTCGACCGTGCCCTCCGGGGTCCACCGATAACCTTCGCTGTGATTGGCCGCCCTCACGATGGCTTCTGCGGTGAAGGAAGTGTCCTTCATCCCGAGCGGATTGAGGATCTCTCGCTGAACGACGGCGTTCCAATCTGCGGCGCCATACGCCTTTGCCACGATGCGCTGGGCCAGCATGTGCGTGATGTTGGTGTAGGCGAAGGTCGAGCGGAAGCTGCTCACGGGCTCGACATACCGCAGGGAGTGGATCATCGCGGGCCGGTCGGCACCGAGAATGCCGACCGCATCGTTGGCATAGGGCGGCAGTCCGGAACGTTGCGCGATCAGGTCGAAGACGCGGAACTCGCGGGTGACCCATGGGTCCTTGAGCTGGAAATCCGGATCGAGATCGACGATCCGGTCGTCCCACCGAAACTTTTCACGATCGACGGCGATCGCCATGGTAGTGGCCAGGAAGGCCTTGGTGGTCGAGCCGATCTGGAAGACGGTGCGCGTGTCCACCGGCAGGCCCCCCGCCTTGCTGCGCACGCCGACGCCCTTGCTGTAGACCAGCCGGTCGCCGGTGACGATGCCGATCGCAAGGCCCGGCACGTCGAACGCCTGCATCCCGCTTGCGATGTAGGCTTCGAGGTCGGGGACCAGGGCCTCGATGCGCGCCGCCATCGGGGCCTCTGCCTGCGCTGGTGGCTCGACCAGAAGCAGGCCCAGGAGCGCGGACACAACGAAGGCATTCGGATGCGAGGCGATCCTCATGACACGACTTCCTCGAGGGACAGGTGAATCCCGGCGCCTGGCGTTTCGACGCTAGACACGCCGCGCCTCGTTGCCGCGCACGCCGCAGTGGCAGCCTTCGCGCGGATCGACGTAGGCGCCGCAGCGCGGGCATTCCTGCAGCTCGATCGCACTGGTTCGCCGGCTGCGAGTTCGAGCCGGCGGCTGCGCTGCGCTGCCGCTTGGCCGCGGCCTGGCGCTCGTTCGCCAGCCGATTGAGCAGGCCAAAGCCCTTCCACACCGCGACCACGATCAGGATCGTGAACAGGATCTTGCTGATTGAAAAACCTAACACGGCTCCCCTGCCCTGTGCTCCTTCACGACCAATATTGCTTCGGCCTCCAGGTCTCTAGTGTGGTCATGAAGCGTCCCCATGTCGAGGGGACCTGGTCACGCCGGCATGCAGCCCGTGACCCTCACAGCCTGTAGCGCGACCACATCTCGCGCTCGGCGATGCTGTCCAGCGCCGCGTCCACCAGCGCGCGCGGCCATGCCTCGAGCCCGAGCCGTCGCTGCCACCAGGGCTTGGCGGTGCTGACCTGCGGCAGCTTTACCTTGTCGCCAAAACGCTCCTTGAGCACCGGGTGCAGAGCGCCCAGGCCGTCGATCAGCCCGGCCTCGAGCGCGCCACGCCCGGTCCAGATCTGACCCTCGAACAGCTCGTCGTCGCCACCTTTCAACCGCTCGCCCCGGCGTTCGCGGACCATCGCCTTGAAGCCCCCGTGGAGCTCGTGAAGGATCGCGCTCAGGCGCTCGACGTCGTCCGGGCTCTCCGGTCGGAACGGGTCGAGCAGCGATTTCTTGGCGCCCGCCGTGTACAGCCTGCGTTCGATCCCGAGCCGGTCGAGCGCCCCGGCAAAGCCGAAGCTCGCGTGGATCACGCCGATGCTGCCGACGATCGAGCTCGGGTCGGCAAAGATCTCGTCCGCGGCCAGCGCCAGCCAGTAGCCGCCGGACGCACCGACGTCCTCGACGAACGCCAGGACCGGCAGCTGCTTCTCGGCCGCGAGCGCGCGGATCCGACCCGCGATCAGCGCCGATTGTACCGGCGAGCCGCCCGGGCTGTTGATGGCGAGCGCCACGGCCTTGGCGCCGCGCAACTTGAAGGCGCGCTCGAGTGCCGGGTTGACGCTGCTCAAGGACAGCGCGCCGCCGCGCAGGCTCGGCCCGCCAATCACGCCGTTCAGGCGCACGACCGGCACCACGGGCGGGCGTTTGCGCAGACGCCCGAGCCAGGCGCGCAGATCAACCATCAGCCTGCCTCGCCTTGCAGCATCAGCGCCTGGCCATGTCGCAGCACGGCTTCCGCCGCAGGGCTGAACCCGCCATCCACCTCGTGCAGGACCAGACCGCGCATCAGCGACAGGGGTGCGCGCGAGCCCTTGCGGCCTCGTACCAGCACACGCTTGGCTGGCTTGCCTTGCCCGGGCCACAGCGGAAAGATCACGAGTTCGCCCAACCCGCCGCCAAGCGCCGTCAGGATCTCGCCAAGCCGCTCGGCGCGGTGGATCAGCGTCAGCGTGCCGCCGGATTTGAGCATGCGCAGGCAAGCCTGCAACCAGGCCTCGAGCGGCACGGTGCTCTCGAGGTGGGCGATCGCCCGCTCGGCCAGCGGCGGCGCGCTCGAGGCCTGGGCTGCCAGATGTGGTGGATTGGTCATCACGTGATCGAATCCCTCCTGTGCGAAACGCGGCAGCGGATGGATCAGGTCGCCCGCCAGCACCTCGACCCGCTCACCAAGGCAATTCTGTGCAACGTTGGTCACGGCGATCCGTTGCAGCGCGCCCTGCAGCTCGATCCCCACGATCTTGCAGCCAGGTACGCGCACGGCCAGGCACAGCGTCGCCGCCCCCGTCCCGGCGCCGGCATCGAGCACGCGCTCGCCCGCGAGTGCAGGTACGGCCGCCGCCAACACCACAGGATCGATCGCCACCCGATAGCCGCGCGCGGGCTGGCTCAGCAGCACCCGGCCACCGAGCAGCCGGTCCAGGGTGAGCTCGTCGATCACCGATCCGCGCGGCTGGCGCGCTCGAGGACCTGCTCGGCCCGCTCGAACACCTCGTCGGCGACCATCAGCCGGCGCGGAATCGCCCCGATGCTGCCTTCGACGCCGCTGACATAGTCGTCGAGCAAGACCGAATTGATGCCCTCGGCAGCCAGCATCGCCCGTGCCCAGGATAGATGGACGAGATCGTTACTGCGCAGTAGTTCCCGCATCGCGGCAGCATCCTATATTGAGCCTAGGGAGCGAAGCCAGTTTGCATTGCTGCATTGGCCCTGATAGCTAGGGGAGCCCGCCACTCGTGGCACCCGCAGAAAGGAATCCGGCTTGACCGCGGTCAGCACGCAGGCCCAGGAGCGAGCCCGCCACAGCAAGCTCGACTCGGTGCAAGCCCTGGTCGACCACGATATGCAGCAGGTCAACCGGCTGATCGTGACGCGCCTCGACAGCCCGGTCCACCTGATTCCTCAGCTGGCGGGACATTTGGTGAGCGCCGGCGGTAAGCGGGTACGCCCTGTGCTGACGCTGTTGGCGGCGCAGCTGTGCGGCTATCGCGGCGATCGCCATGTGGTGCTCGCGGCCGCGGTCGAGTTCATCCATACGGCAACGCTCCTGCATGACGATGTGGTCGATGCCAGCGGCCTGCGCCGCGGCCTGGCGACCGCCAACACGATCTGGGGCAACAAGCCGAGCGTGCTGGTCGGCGATTTCCTGTTCTCGCGAGCTTTCCAGCTGATGGTGGAGGACGGCTCGCTGCCGGTCCTGGCGATCCTGTCGAACGCCTCGGCGGTCATTGCCGAGGGCGAGGTCGCGCAGCTGATGACGGCGAACGACACCCAGACCAACGAGGCGACCTATCTCGACGTGATCGTCGCCAAGACTGCCACCTTGTTCGCGGCAGCCGCGCAGATCGGTGCGGTGGTCGCCGATCGGCCGGCCGCCGAGGTCGAAGCGTTGCGCCGTTACGGCGAGAATATCGGGATCGCCTTTCAGCTGGTCGACGATATTCTCGATTACAGCGCGCGCGAGGTGGTGCTCGGCAAGAGTTGGGGCGACGATTTCCGCGACGGCAAGATCACCCTGCCGGTGGTGCTCGCCTTCGAGCGCGGCAACGCCGAGGAGCGCCGGTTCTGGCGGCGCACGCTGGAGCGGGGTGAGCAGCGCGAGGGCGATCTGACGCGCGCGATCGAGCTGATGGAGCGCCATGGCGCTCTGGCCGACAGTCTGGCGCGGGCTGCCGACTATGCCGACGTCGCCCGCGGCACATTGGACCTGTTTCCCACCTCACCGGCCAAGTCCACGATGCTCGACCTGGTCGATTTCTGCATCGAGCGCGCCTATTGAACCGAGGCGCAGGGTGCGGGGCACGGGATGCCCATGGGATGCCATGACGGATTGCCCCGCAGCGCCGGAGCGGCTATAACCGCGCGCGGGTTCGGAGTGTAGCTCAGCCTGGTAGAGCACCGTCTTCGGGAGGCGGGGGTCGGGTGTTCGAGTCACCCCACTCCGACCAGCATTTCAAACGCTTACGATTGTACAGCGTATGCTACGGCGAATCAGGCGAGTCGCATCACCGCCAGCCGGAAGGCCTTCGCGATCGCCTCCTCAAGGCAATCCTCCCTGACTTCTGGCGTCAGGCGTCCAGGATGGTCTTTGCCATCAAGGCTTGCAGCTTTGAATCCTTCAGGATTTGCGACATTTAGGGCTGTCAACTTAACCCGGGGACCTCGCGCGGGGGACAGGACCACGGTGTTGTGGTCGACTACGCGACGGCTGCGGCGTCGTTCCAGGCGTCGAGGGCTTCCAGTCGGTGATATCGGGTGGCTTGTGCGGAGCGACGGTGGGCGGGCGGTACGAACCGGTTGCGGACGGCGGTGTGCAGCGAGACGAAACGCTGCAGGCCACCTGGTGATCGATATCCTCGCATCGCGCGCTCTCGTGTTCGAAACGGCAGGTGACTGTTCTCGGCGCGATTGTTCAGCCCCTTGTGCGACCAGTGGTCGAGATCGGGCGCGATCTCCCGCTTGGCCGCACCGTAGGAGGGAAGCTTGTCGGTGACGATGCGCTTGGGCCGCTGCTCGGCGCGGCGCAGCAGCCGCTTGAGCAGGCGCTTTGCCGCCTTCTTGTTGCGCCGTCGCTGGAGGATCTCATCGAGCACCATGCCTTCCTGGTCGACCGCGCGCCACAGCCAGAACACGGCACCGCGGATGGTCACGCGGAGCTCATCGAGGTGCCAGACGTCGCCGGTCCGCGCTGTCCGACGGCGCAGGCCGCGCGCGATCGCCGGACCGAATTTCACCGTCCAGCGCCGCAGCGTCTCGTAGGACACCTCGATACCGCGCTCGAGCAGCATTTCCTCGACCGAGCGCAGGCTCAGATTGAAGACGGCGTAGAGCCACACCGCATGGGCGATGATTTCCGGCGGAAACCGGTGGCGCTTGTAGCTCGGGGCGTTCATCGTCATGCCTCCCGCCTACACGCCGCCACCCCCGTTGGCAACCAAGCCTCGTTACCGTGAC
>CAVSVZ010000042.1:0-50919 GCA_963731495.1 uncultured Alphaproteobacteria bacterium | reverse complement strand
AGACCGAGGGATCGATCAAGGTCTGCGTCGGCAGGTGGTGATCCTCGGCGCCTCGATCGTCGGCGCCCAGGCCGGTGAGCTGATCATGCCCTGGGTGCTGGCGATCCGCGAGCGGCTCAAGATCGGCGCACTCGCCAACGCGATCGTGCCCTACCCCACCCGGGGCGAGGCCAGCAAGCGCGCCGCGGGCAGCTACTACACGGCGAAGCTGTTCTCGCCGCGCACCCGCTGGCTGGTGCGCCAGCTCGCCCGGCTCGGCTGAACTCGATGGATCGCGGCACCACCTTGGAACCTCCCGTCACGTCGGCCCCCAAGCGCAGCTCCTCGCTGGTCCGGCGGCTGGCGCCGCTGGCGATCCTGCTGGCGGCGATCGCCCTGTTCTTCGCACTCGGCCTCCACCGCTATCTGAGCTTCGAGGCCCTGCACGAGCATCGCGAGGTGCTGCTGGCGATGGTCGAGCGCCATCCACTGCTGGCGCCGCTGGCGTTCATGGTGATCTATGCCGTGGTGATCGCGCTGTCGGTGCCGGGCGGCGCGGTCCTGACCATCGCCGGCGGTTTTCTGTTCGGCGTGCTGGCGGGCACCGTCTACGTGGTGGTCGCGGCGACCCTGGGGGCTACCGCGGTGTTCCTGATCGCCAAGACGGCGGTGGGCGACATGCTGCGCGCGAAGGCGGGGCCGCGGATCCGGCGCATGGAGGAGGGGTTTCGCGACGACGCCTTCAGCTACCTGCTGGTGCTGCGCCTGATCCCGATCTTCCCCTTCTGGCTGGTCAACATCGTGCCCGCGTTCCTGGGCGTGGCGGTCGGCACCTACGTGCTGGGCACCTTCCTCGGGATCATCCCCGGCAGCCTGGTGTCTTGCCAGCGTCGGCAACGGCTTGGGCGCGGTGTTCGATGCCGGCGAGGACCCCGATCTCGGGATCATCTTCAAGCCCGCGATCATCGGGCCGATCATCGGGCTGGCGCTGCTCGCCCTGCTGCCGGTTGCCTATCGCAAATACAAGGCGCGCAAGTCCGCCCGCTAGGTCGGGAGGGGGAGCGGGTCGGCGCCGGTTCTGCCTAAGCTGAGACGCCGCCAGCACCCGTCTTGGCGGCGCACGGTATGGTCGTTGGCCGCAAGATCCTGATCACGCTGGACAAAAGCCCCGTCAATGCCCAATTAGATGCCTGAGCTGGCAACTTGGAAGGGGACTGCGTGCGCCCGACAGTGCAGCGATGGCTCGCAAGGTCCGTCGAGCAGGCTGAGGATGTGGCGGAACAGGTCGCCGAAGGCGCACCCGATGGCGGTGCCATCGGCGGCGTGTCGCGCTGGAGCCTGATCGGCCTGCTCGCCCTCCTGATCGGCGGGATCATCGCCGTCGTGGCGCTGGGGCTCGACGGCGCGCTGGGCTTCGATGCGGTGCTGCGCCACCACGCCACCCTGTCGAGCTTCGTCAGCGGCGATCCCCTGCTGGCCTCGATCCTGTTCATGGCGGTCTACGGCGTCGCGGTCGCGATCTCGGTGCCGGGGGTGCAGGTCCTGGCGGTGATCGGCGGCTGGCTGTTCGGCTGGCTGCACGGCACGATCTATGTGGCGGTCGCCGCCACGATCGCGGCCTCGACGGTGTTCCTGCTGGCCCGCTCGGCGCTGGCGCAATCGCTCTACGAGCGCGCCGGGCCTGCCCTGCAGCGCTTCGCCAACGGCTTTCGCGACCACGCGCCGAGCTACGTGTTCGTGCTGCACCTGGTCCCGCTGTTCCCCTACGCCATCGTCAACACCCTGCCGGCGGCCTGCGGCGTGCGCCTGCGCACCTTCGTGTTCGGCGCCTTTTTCGGGGTCCTGCCCAGCACCCTGCTGCTGGCGCAGTTCGGCTCGGGCCTGGGCGACGTGCTGACCCAGGGCGCCACGATCCACCTCACCCAGCTGCTCACCCCCCAGATCCTCTCGGCCCTCGCCGGCCTCGGCCTGCTGGCGCTCCTGCCCGTGTTCTACCGCGCCTACCGGGCGCGACATCGCTCCTAGTGGCTGCCCCCGGCGTGCACAGTCGCCGGCCCGTCGGCAGATCAGACCGGCTCGCCGGCTTTCGATCCGCCAGCGTGCCGCGCCGCCTGCTCGGCGTCGGCCTCGGGTCTTCGCTTCTGGAAGGCGCTCACCGCAGCCTTCAGGGTTGGGAACCTGCGCAATCCCGTGGCAGCGAGCCGCTGCGAGACCCAGCTCGGATCGAAGGCCCGGAGAAGCGAGAGCTTCGCCCGGGCGACGCCGAGCACGATTCCCTGCGCCGCCATCTCGCCGCGCAGCTCATCAAGGCGCTGCACGGCGGTCGCATCGATCCAGTTGATCGGGCTGGCATCGACGATCACCCATTCCACCGGCGTCCTGGAGCCCGCGATCGCGGCGCGCAGGCGCTCGCCGAAATAGTCGACGTTGAAGAACACCAGATTGGCCTCGAAGCGATAGAGCAGCAGGCCCGGCACGGTCGTCGCCTTGGGGTAGTCCGTGACGCTGTGAAAGCCCGGCAGGCCGGGCACGCGGCCCAGCACGGCATCCTGGGCCGCGATGCGACCATCAGCAGCCAGGCAAGCGAGAGCGCGACCGCGAGCATGACGCCGGGCAGCACCCCTAGGACCAGTACGCCCAGCGTGGTGCCGAACGACAGGAGCCCCTCCCGCCAGCTCATCCGGACGAGATCGCGCAGCCCCGTGAGGTCGAACAGGCTGATCGCCGAGACGAAGACCACCGCGGCCAGCGCGGCGGTCGGCACCAGGGCCAGCGGCGCCTTGAGAAAGAGCAGGGCAAACAGCATGGCCGCGGCCGCGACGACGCTGACGAGCTGGCTCTTGCCGCCGACCGCGTTGTTGACCGCGGTCCGCGAGTCCGCGCCGGTGACGGCGAAGCCCTGGGCCAGCCCCGAGGCGAGATTGCTGGCGCCGAACGCGATCAGCTCCTGATTGGCGTCGATCTCGTAGTGGTTGCGGCGCGCGAAGCTCTTGGCGGTCAGCATGCCGCTGGCGAAGCTGATCAGCACGATCGCCGCGGCGTCGTGGAGCAGGCTGCGATATGCGGCGGGCTCGAACACCGCGATATGCGGCACGGGCAGCCCGCTCGGCAGCTCGCCGGTCACGGCCACCCCGAGCGCCCGCAGGTCGAAGACGGCGACCGCCCCGATGCCGGCGATCACGGCGACCAACGCGCCTGGCACGGCCGGGGCGACACGGCCGAGAATCAGAAGCCCGGCCACCAGGCCAAGGCCGAGCAAGGCGGTCGGCGGATGGCCCGGCCCAGATGCTCGACGAGCTCCTGCAGCTGCAGCACGAACTCGTTGGCCGGCTCGGATAGCCAAGCAGCTTGGGCAGCTGGCCGACGAGGATGATGAGCGCGATGCCGTTCAGATAGCCGGTCAGGATCGGCTGGGACAGGAAGGTGGCGATGAAGCCGAGCCTGGCCGCGCCGGCGATCAGGTAGAGCACGCCGGTCATCAGCGTGAAGACCGGCAACAGGGCCAGATACCGTTCCGGGTCGCCCGCTGCGAGCGGCGCCAGGCTGGCCGCGACCAACAGGCAGGTGGCGGCGTCCGGACCGACGATCAGCTGCCGCGACGAGCCGAACAGGGCATAGGCCAGCAGCGGAAAGATCGCCGAGTAGATGCCGATGATCGCGGGCACGCCCGCGAGCTCGGCGTAGGCGAGGCCGACCGGCAGGGCGATCGCCGCGACCGAGATCCCGGACACGACGTCTTTGGGCAACCAGCGGCGGTCGTACCGCATCAGCGTGGCGAGCCCGGGCGCGAGCCGCGCCAACCGGCTCGCACCCTTCACGTTGCGGGCGTGGCCCACGGTCCTGCCGGCACTCTGTTGTGGAGGATGGAACACCTGCTTGAGAATCTCGCCACGCCTGAACTCGCGAAACAGTACCTAAGTGTGCAGCCCGCCCTTGACAGCGTCCCCGCGGCCGCGATCAGGCGCGCTATCGCCCCTACCGTAGGCCGGGGAGCTTGCCGTGCCAATTGCCACCCGCTTGGGGGACAGGGCGCCGGTTTGCAGTTTCGCCGAACAAACGTGGCGCCGCCCGGCTCCCTCGGACGGCGGCGCGCCCTGCCCGATCAAGTGGTCGTGGGGCCGGGGCGCTGATCCGGCTCGTGCGGGTCGAGCGGGGCACCCGAGGGCGCGGGGAAGCCGAACTTCAGGTCCGGCCAGAGCGACCTGTTCCAGGCGTCCAGGCCGAACGCGCCTGAGAGCCCGATATCCTCAAGCGCGGCGCGGCGCGAGCTTCGGCGTGCTTCGCCCGGCTCTGGCGGGGACCCTAGGGCCTCGTCCGGCACCCGGCCGAGCCGCTCGACCCGCGCGCGCTCCAGATGCAACGCATTGATCGTGCCGTAGTGGTGGGCCGAGCGCGGGCAGTGCATGGCAAGCTCGGGCGACGGCCGCTCAGCCCGGCGCCATTTTAACACTTGGGTCGCGTAGTATGCGAGCACGTGGTAGTGGTGACCCGCGTCGGTGACGAGCCCGAAGCCCCAGCCGTCCTGCGTGAAGCCGCCGAGCTTCCAGAGCACATTCTCGGGAACATAGGGGTTGATCGAGGCGCCTCGATCGGTCGGCCAGGTCAGCGCCTCGCCTGGCTCGAGGAGGAGCGGTTGCGGCTTCTGCAACGGCCGGCGCCGCCTGGCTGGCCGCGGGTCGCGCAGCCGCTCGACGAGCTTGGTCGTTTCCTTGCGTCGCTCGGCGATCGCCTTCGGTTCGGCCTCCAGCTCCGCGAGCATGGCCACGTCCTCGCCCGCCTCGACGATCGCGATGGCACGCTCGAAGACGTCCTGTCGCCGAATGCCGCAGCGCTCGAGCTGGTCGGCGAGCACCAGCCAGTAGTCAAGCGCGTCCACCTCCACCGCGCCCAGTCCGTGCGAGGCCCAGATCTCGGCGAGCACCTCGTCGTCGGACAGCGGCGTGCGCAGCACGCCTTTGATAGTCCCCCTGAGATCGAGCGCGAAGTCGCTGCGGTAGAGTTGGCCGCCCCAGGCTCCCATCGACACGTTCCCCTCGGCCGCCTTTCGGGGGTGCGAAAATAACCTAGGCGGCGAGAGAAAACGAGCTCGATATCGCTCAGGTTGGCCCATCCCAACGCCGGGCAGGCCGGCTGACAGGGCCGCCGACCGGACCCGCGCCACCGTGCTGAGGGTGATTTGGCGCTCAGCTACTACTCAGCGAACGGCCCCGTCGAGGATGGGCTTGACGCGACGACCCGGGGCGGTTCCGGCGTCTTGCCGGCGATCTCGAGCAAGAGTTTGGACAGGATCGCCGACGCGAACGAGGTGTAGTCCTCGGCCACCACGATGAACGCGCCCGGACCGCCGATGACCCGATCCCGGTAGTACCGGTCGAGATCGAACGGCGGCCGGCCGCCCCAGGGGTTCGGCCGGTCGTTGACGATCGGCAGGCCGTTGATCGTGATGCCGGCCGCCACCGCCTCGTCGCGCGCGTCCTCGACCCGGCGGCCGCGGTTGTTGTAGCCGTCGCCGGAGATGTCGATCACCCGACGAAAGCCCTCGAAACCGTTGCCCTCGAACAGCGGCACCGCGTGGTCGATCGCAGCACTCAGCGAGGTCCAGTGCGCGGTCACGAGCGGCGCCTCGGTCAGCGCATCGGCGAACGCGAAGGCGCTCTCGGTGCCGTCGATCAGGCTCCAGTCGAGCGTGGTGCGCTGGTAGTGATCGCCGGCCCACTCGACGTAGGCCACGGCGACCCGGCCGAACATGCCGCCCTCGATCGCCTCGATCACTTGCGGGTGACGCAGCGCCGCGATGTAGCCCTCACGCTGGAGCAGCGCTTCGACCTCGTCGACGCTGCCCGAGATGTCCACGGCGAGCACCAGCTCCAGATCGACCGGCACCTCCTGCGCGGCCGCAGGCGCGCAGGGCGTGGCAAGCAGGGCGGCAGGCAACACGATGCGGAAGACAGATCGACCAGGCGCATTGACCAGCGGTTCCGAGCAGAATCGCCACGAGGGCCGGTTGCATATGGTGATGAGGATAGGTCTTCGGCCCCTCTCGTCCAGCATCGGCGCGCGATTACGATCGGCCGGCGCGGATCGCACGCTCGAAGCCGGCGAGCCAGGTGCGGGACGGCGTGGCCTTGCCGCCTTCAGCCGTGGTCTCGAAGCGCAGCGCGCCGGCATCGCCGACCAGGCGCACGCGCATCGGTCGCCGGCGGCCGCGCACCTCGATCCGCTGCTCCTCGAACCCGCCGAGGTCGACCCCGGCCGCTTCGGCCAGGCGCGACGAGACAACCAGCTCGACCTCGAACGCCTTGGTCAGCGCCTCCAGGCGCGAGGCGACGTTGACCGTGTCGCCGATTGCGGTCAGCGTGGTCGCCCGGCCATAGCCCATGTGACCGAGGATCACCGGCCCGACATGCAGGCCGATGCCGATCCGCAGCGGCTCGCGCAATTCGTCCGCCAGCCGGTGATTGAGCATATCGAGCGCCTGCGACATCGCGCGCGCCGCGGCCAGCGCCTGTGAGCAGGCTTGCTCGGGGCCGGACTCCAGGCCGAACAAGGCCATGATGCCGTCACCGATGAACTTGTCGATCCGGCCGCCCTGCCGCTCGATCGCCTCGCCCGTGGCCTTGAAATACTGGTTCAGGACGAACACCACGTCATAGGGCAAGCGGCCTTCTGCCATGCGCGTGAAGGCGCGCAGATCGGCGAACAGCACCGCGATCTCGCGCTCGACGCCCTGGCCCGGATCGATCCGGACCCGGCCCTCGGCGGGCCCGGCCGATGCCGGCAGCAGTGGCACCACGGCCAGATCGCGGGTCGGCCGCAGCTGGCAGGCCAATCGGATGCCCGGCGTCGCGCCGATCCGCGCCAGCACGCGCGCCTCGCCGGGGGACGGCGGCGGCAGCTGCTCGACGCCCTGCGTCACCCGGATCCGGCAGGTCGAGCATCGCCCGCGTCCGCCGCACACGGCGGCATGCGGAAAGCCTGCCGCGCGGCTCGCCTCGAGCACGCTGGTGCCCGGGCTGATCCGCATGGTGCTGCCGTCCGGATAGCGCACCTTCACGCGGCCCCGCGCGCGCTCCACCACCGCACGGATCGCGCGAGCCCCGAAGGTCACGAGCAGCACCAGCACGAAGCCGATCAGCACATAGCGCTCGGTCCGATAGATCCATTCCTCGAGTGGGTAGGTCCGCCAGAGCCGGAGCTGGGCGTGCTCTTCGAGCCATGCCGGGTCGGCCGCGCCGATGGCGCGCAGCTCCCGCCCGCCGTCGATGAAGCCCATCAGCGACAGAGTCGGCAACAGCACCGCCACGGCAAGCAGCACTGGCTGGATCTTGCGGTACCAGGGCCGGAGCCGAAGCCAGAAGTGCAGGCCGATACAACCGTGCAGCCACACGACGATCACCAGCAGGCTTTGCCGGCCGGCGCCATCGGGCCACAACACGTTCAGGACATATGCGTAGCTGTCGTCAGCGCCGAAAACCAGCTGCGTGCCACGGGTGCCGACGATATGCACGACCAGCCAGAAGGGGATCAGCAGGCCGAGCACGACCTGAAGGATCTCCCAGGCCGGCATTTTCAGGCTGCGACGACGATAGAGCTTGTGGATGACCAGTGCGACGTGCACCAGCAGCGCGCCGTATAGCAGCACTGTGCCCGACCAGCTGCGCCATACGGCCTCGAACAGCTCCTGGCCAGCTTCCATGGCCTGGAGCGAGTAGATACCGAGCGTGTGATTAACCAGGTGCGAAGCGGCGAACGCCATCAGCACCAGGCCGGATGCCAGTCGCAGCCTGGTGGTGAGGTCGGCGCGGCTGAAGCCGGCCGCGCCGAGGCGCATGGCGCAGGCTACCGCCGGCGCTGCGCTAGGCTGCCAGTCCCTTGGTCAGGAACGCGCTCATCCGGCGGGAGAAGGCGCCCGGATCGGGCACCGGCTCGCCCTCGACGATGCGCGCCTGATCGAGCAGCAGCTCGGCCAGGTCGCCCAGCGCCTCCTTCTGGCCATCGTCCTCGGCGGCCCGGGCCATCTCCTTGATCAGCGCATGCTTGGGATTGATCTCCAGCACCCGCTTGGACAGCTGGTCGAGCTGCTGGTGCTGCTTGAGGAAGCGCTCGAGGCGCAGGTCCATGCCGTGCTCCTCGGCGACCAGGCAGACCGCGCTCTCGGTCAAGCGCGAGGACGGCCGGACGTCCTGCACCTTGTCGCCGAGCCGCGCCTTGAACGCCGCGATCAGGCGATCCATCGCGTCGCCCGCGACCTTGCTGCTCCTCGGCCTCGCCAGCCTCCGCCTCCGGGCTCTCGATCTTGGACAGGTCGACGTCGCCGCGGGTCAGCGAGCGGAACGGCTTGTCCTTGTAGGTGTGCGCCGAGGGCATCCAGAACTCGTCGATCGGATCGCTCAGCAGCAGCACCTCGACGCCCTTGGCCCGGCAGGCCTCGAGCTGCGGGCTCGCCCTGAGCGCGTCCAGGTTCTCGCCGCTGATCGTGAAGATCGCATCCTGCCCGGGCTTCATGCGGCCGACATAGTCGGCGAGGCTGACCCAGCCGTCGCCAGCGGTGCTGTGGAAGCGGGCCAGCTCCAAAAGCCGTTCGCGCTGCTCGTGGTCCTCGTACATCCCCTCCTTCAGCACCGCGCCGAAGCTGTCCCAGAATTTCTGGTAGTCGGCCTGATCGGCCTTGGCGCGGCGGTCGAGCTCGTCCAGCACGCGTTTGACCAGATCGCGCCGGATCTTGGCCAGCACCGGGCTGTGCTGCAGGGTCTCGCGCGAGACGTTCAGCTGCAGATCCTCGGAATCCACCACGCCTTTGACGAACCGCAGATAGCGCGGCATCAGGCCTTCCAGATCGCCGGTGATGAACACCCGCCTGACGTACAGCTTGACGCCGTGCTGGCGCTGCGGGTCGTACAGGTCGAACGGCGCCGTGCCCGGCAGGAACAGCAGCGCCTGATACGACACCAGGCCCTCGGCCTGGACGTGCAGGCGGCCCCAGGGATCGTCGAACGCGTGCGCGACGTGGTGATAGAACTCCTTGTACTGCTCGTCGGTGATCTCCGACTTCGGCCGGGTCCAAAGCGCGCTCGCCTGGTTGATCTGCTCCGGCTCCTTGGCCGTTTCCTTGTCTGAGGCCTCCTTGTGCTCGCCGTCGGCCCTGGCCTCGCCCTGCAGGAGAATCGGCACGGCGATGTGGTCGGAGTAGCTGCGCACGATCTGGCGCAGGCGATATTCGTCCAGGAACTCCTTGGCATCCTCGCGCAGCTTCAGGACCACGGCCGTGCCGCGCGGCGCTGGCTGCTCCGTCGGCTCGATCGTGAAGCCGCTGCGGCCGTCCGAGCGCCACCGCCAGCTGTGCTCCTCGCCGGCATGGCGCGAGATCACCTCGACCTGGTCGGCGACCATGAACGCCGAGTAGAAGCCGACGCCGAACTGGCCGATCAGGTGGACGTCCTTGGCGGCATCGCCGCTCATCTGGCTCATGAAGCCCTGGGTGCCGGAGCGCGCGATCGTGCCGAGGTTGTCAGCCAGCTCGTCCCGGCTCATGCCGATGCCGTTGTCAGTGATGGTGAGCGTGCCCGCGTCCTTGATCGGGCGCGATCAGGATCTTGAGCTCGGGATCGTCGCCCAGCAGGCCCGCCTCGGTCAGGCTCGCATAGCGCAGCCGGTCGCAGGCGTCCGATGCGTTCGAGATCAGCTCGCGCAGAAAGATCTCGCGATGCTGGTACAGCGAGTTGATGACCAGATCGAGAACCCGGCCGACTTCGGCCTCGAACGGCTGCATGTCCGCACTCATCCATCGTTCCCCACGCTCGCTGCGCTTGCGGCGCTGCCTTTTCCCGATGCCGCAGCAGGTAGGCAACGGCTGCCTCTCCTTCAAGCTTCGAGTGGCTGTGATCTACTTCACTTACAAGGGCACCAAAGACGAAGATATAATCGCTGAGATTGAGAACAAGGATTGCTTGGAGACATCATCATGCTCCCGCAACTGCGACATGCCGGCCATTCTTCCGAGCGCACCGCCACCGACCAGGACCGCCACCGACCAGGACCGCCAGGGCGGGAGCACCTTGCAGCGGCTCCTCACAAGTCTATGGAGTAGGACGCGCACCTTCTGGAACGTCCTCAAGCTGATCCGCTTCAGCGTTCTGCTCGCCGTCGTCTCGGTCGCGGTGATCCTGTTCAACGAGCAGGCGCAGGACGCCCTGCGGGCGCTTGGCGAGGAGCCCGGGCTGCCGACCGTCCTGTTCGTCGTGGCCGCAGTCCTATGCGCCGCCGTGGCGTGGTGGGACAGCCGGGTGATGTTCTACTTTCGCTTCGACAATCCGGCATCGGATCCAGACGTGATGCCAAAGGCCAAAGAATTCCTGCCACGCATTCTCGGCGGTGGCGCGCTTTTCTTCACGGGCATCGCCGTCATCCTGGCATCTTATGCCTACGAGGACTGGAGCGATCCGGTCCGCTGGCTCTGGGGGATCGGCATCGTCCTGATCGTCCTGGCGCTGATCTTCGTCTACCTGACCGTCATGCGGCGCAAATGGTTCAACGGCAAGGAGCCGCGGCCGACCGACCTGTGCCGCCTGCGCGATGCGCCGCGCTCGCATCTCGTGCCGCTGGCCCTGACGATCGCGGTCTCCTTCGCCCTGATGCTGCTATTTGCCTATTTCCCGGTCGAGCTCGCGCCCTGGTTCGGAACGCCGGCGATCGCGCTGCTCGCGGTCGCGGGGCTGATCCCGCTCGGCAGCCTCCTCGTCTGGGTCGGCAACCGCTACCAGCTGCCGGTCGTCGTGCCGCTCATCCTGTGGGCGGTGCTCAACAGCTGGTTGCTGGTCGACAACCATCTGGTGCGCGTCCACGACCGGATGGAGACGCACACGCTCTCCGAGGTGCCGGAAGATCTCCGTGCCAAGCCGTTGCCGCCGGCCATGGACGACCTCCATACCTACATCGCGAGCTGGCTCGAGGATTTGCCGAGGGAGCAACCCGCTCAGCCGGTGCCGGTTCTGCTGGTGGCCGCCGAGGGCGGCGGCATCCGTGCCGCCTACTGGACGGCACTGGTGCTGGGCGAGCTCGACGACGAGGCGCGCGCACGTGGGCCGGGCCAGGATCTAGCGCGCCACACGCTCGCCATCAGCGGCGTGTCGGGCGGCTCGCTGGGTGCGGCCGCCTACGCCGCACTGGTGACGCAGCCGCCGACGACCAAGGACGGCTGCACGGGGTCAACCGAAGTGCGCGAACGGGCCGAGCGCATACTCGAGCGCGACTTCCTGAGCCCCGGCATCGCCGTCATGCTGTTCCCCGATCTATTCCAGCATTTCGTGCCGTACGCCTTCATCAATGACCGCGCAAAAGCAATCGAGCGCTCGTGGCAGGCGGCCTGGGACGACTGCGAGGCAGGCGAACGGTTCACCGAGCCACTCCAGAATCTGTGGACTGGCCACCATCCGTTCGAGACGCCGCTCCTGTTCTTGAACAGCACCGTGGTGGAGACGGGCCAGCGCATGATCGCAGCGCCTGTGCCGATCCGCCCGGAGATTTTCAGCGATGCGCTCGACAGCCGCAAGGCGATCGGCGAGAGCGTGCCGCTGGCAACCGCAGTGCACAACAGCGCGCGCTTCACCTACATCAGCCCGGCCGGACTGATCAAGCGGCAGAACGTCCCCCACGAGCAATGGCTGCACCTCGTCGACGGCGGCTACTTCGAGAACTCGGGCGCGGTCACTCTTGCCGAGGTCCTGGATGTCCTGCTCGAGGTCGCCGAGGAGCGGCACTTCGAGATCACGCCGGTCGTGATCCACATCAGCAACGACCCCGAGACGTCGGACCCGGAGCAGTTCGACGACCCGTACCGTTTGGCCGCACAGATCCGCGCGCCGCTCCAGGCCCTGCTCAACACGCGTCCGGCACGCGGTTTCCAGGCACGCGAGGATCTGCGGCGACGGGTCCTGGACCTCAACCCGGCCCATGGCGTCCCCCGTGCCTACCACGTCCACTTCCGGCTGTGCCGCGAGGTCAGGGCGCCTCTGCCGCTCGGCTGGACCCTGTCACATGTGGCGAAGGACGAGATGCAGCGCCAGCTGGGCGCGGGCGAGGTCCCTCCAAACGCCGATTCGATCGCAGCCCGCAACCACGCCCTGCGCACCGCCGTGCTCGACATCCTCGCAGGCGAGCGGCCCGACCCGGCCGCCATCGGCAACGGCTTTCAGTGCCCCTCCGAGCAAGAGCAGATGCGGCTCGCGAGGGCGTCCGACATCAACGGCTAGCGGAGTCGAACTCAGCTCCACCACAAGATGGAGCAGGCGCTCCGCATCGCGCACTTGCCTTCGAGGAGCAAAGCGCCAATAGTATTTTCATGGCGCTGATGCCGTACGATCGAGCACGCGTGCTCGCAGTGCTCGGGCCGACCAACACCGGGAAGACCCATTTCGCGGTCGAGCGGATGTTGGCTCATCGCAGCGGGTTGATCGGCTTCCCGCTGCGGCTTCTGGCCCGTGAGATCTACGATCGGATCGTGGTGCAAAAGGGCGCGCCCCTGGTCGCCCTGATCACCGGCGAGGAGCGGATTCATCCACCGACCGCGCGCTATTTCGTGGCCACGGTCGAGGCCATGCCGTCCGATCTCGACGTCAGCTTCCTGGCGATCGACGAGATCCAGCTGTGCGCCGACCCCGAGCGCGGCCACGTGTTCACCGACCGGCTGCTGCACGCGCGCGGCCGCGACGAGACCATGTTTTTGGGGGCCGACACGATCCGGCCCCTGCTCAAGCTCCTGGTGCCCGAGGCCGAGGTGGTGACCCGGCCGCGCTTCTCCACCCTGGCCTACACCGCGCCGGCCAAGGTCACCCGCCTGCCGCGGCGAAGTGCGGTGGTCGCGTTCACCGCCCAGGAGGTCTACGCGCTCGCCGAGCTGGTCCGCCGCCGGCGCGGCGGCGCCGCGGTCGTGCTGGGCGCGCTCAGCCCTCGCACCCGCAACGCCCAGGTCGAGCTCTATCAGGCCGGCGAGGTCGACTATCTGATCGCGACCGATGCGATCGGCATGGGCCTGAACATGGACCTGTGCCATGTCGCGCTGGCCAGTCTCGACAAGTTCGACGGGCGCGAGCGGCGGCCGCTGCACGCCCATGAGATCGGCCAGATCGCGGGGCGCGCCGGCCGTCACATGCAGGATGGCACGTTCGGCACGATCCAGGACGTCGGCGGGCTCGATGCCAAGATCGTCGAAGCGGTCGAGACCCACAGCTTCCCGGCCTTGCGTCAGCTGCACTGGCGTAACAGCGATCTGGAGTTCGGCTCGCTGGCGGCACTTCAGGATTTGCTCGATGCGGGGCCGCCGCTGCGCTGCCTGTCGCGCACCGGCGACGCGCTCGACCATGTCAGCCTGAAGATCCTCGCGCGCCGCAGCGTGATCCGCGAGCGGGTGACCTCGCGCGACGGCGTGCGCCTGCTGTGGTCGGTCTGCCAGATCCCCGATTTTCGCAAGACGCTGACCGAGGCCCACCTCAACCTGCTCGACACCGTGTTCGAGAACCTGGCCCTGCGCGATCGCCTGCCGACCGACTGGGTCGCCGATCAGATCGCCCGCCTCGAGCGGACCGACGGCGACATCGACGCCCTGATCACGCGTCTCGCGCACATTCGCACCTGGACCTATGTCGCCTATCGCGCGGACTGGCTGGATTCCTCCAGCCACTGGCAGGAACGGGCGCGCGCGGTCGAGGACAAGCTTAGCGATGCGCTGCACGAGCGGCTGACCCAGCGGTTCATCGACCGGCGCACCCAGGCCCTGCTCAAGAGCCTGCAAAGCGGCGCGCCGCTGGCCGCGATCGAGGGCGACGGCGCGATCCTGGTCGACGGCCACGCGATCGGCCGGATCGAGGGGCTGCGCTACGAGCTCGAGCCCAGCCGCGAGGATGCCGAGCGCCGCGCGCTCGCCGCCGCCGCCAGGCGGGTCCTGGGTCCCGAGCTTCAGCGTCGCGCCAAGGCCCTGATCGCAGCGTCCGACGACGCCTTCGCGCTCGATCCGCAAGGCCGCATTCTGTGGCGGGCGGCGCCGATCGGGCGGCTGCTGCCGGGCCCCACGCCGCTGGTGCCGCGCCTCGAGCCGCTGCTGGCGGACAGCCTGAGCGGCCAGGCGCGCGAGGCGGTGCGGCGGCGTCTGGCGCGCTGGCTGGATGCCCACCTTGCCACCATCACCCTGCCTTTGCGGCGCCTGCAGGCGGCCGCCGGGCTGGAGGGGGCCGGGCGCGGCTTGTGTTTCCTGCTGGTCGAGGGCCTCGGCAATGTCGCCACGCCCGAGGCCAAGTCGCTGCTGAAAGCCCTGAGCGCGGCCGATCGGGCGCGCCTCGGCCGGCTCGGCGTCCGCTTCGGCGTGCGCCAGGTCTACCTGCCGGCCATGCTCAAGCCGCGCGCGATCGCGCTGCGGGCGCGGCTATGGGCGACCCATCGGCGGGCCGCCAGCCTGGCGGCGCCGACGCCGGGCGTCGTCACCTTCACGATCGAGTCCGGCCATCCCAGGGGCTTCGCGCCGGCGATCGGCTTCGAGCAGCTCGGAGAATGCTGCGTGCGTATCGACATCGCGGAGCGCCTGGCGGCCCGTCTGCGCGCGCTGGCACGGCAGGGTCCCTTTGCGCTCGCGCCGGAGCTGATGGCGATGACCGGGCTCGGCGCCGAGCAGCTCGCCGGCGTGGTCGAGGCGCTCGGCTTTCGGCGCGAGGGCGAGCGCTATGTGCGCCGCCAGGGCAAGGGCCGACCGGACACGCCCCGGCCGCGGCGCAAGGCCGAGGCCAGCACCTCGCCGTTTGCGGCCCTGCGCCAGATGCTGGTCAATTCGTGACCTCGAACCCGGAGCCGGAGGATGGCCTTCGGCTCGACAAGTGGCTCTGGCATGCACGCTTCTTCAAGACCAGGCCGCTGGCCGCACAGCTCGCCGAGAAAGGCCGCATCCGGATCAACCGGGTCCCGGTCAAGAAGCCGCACTACCGACTGCGGCCGGGCGACGTGCTGACCTTCCCCCAGGGCCGCACGATCCGCGTGGTCCGCGTGCTGGCGCTCGGCAACCGGCGCGGCCCGGCGAGCGAGGCGCAGACCCTGTACGAGGACCTCGCCGAAGACTGAATCCTGCCCGACCTGCGTTGGTCCAACAACAAGCCCGCCATAAGGAAACGCCTCGCCATGAAGATCACCGACGTCAAGGTCGACCTGTTCGACTGGACCACCGAGCCCTGGAAGACCGGCGCCGGCGCGCAGTTCGGCGCCACCAAGCAGCTCGGCGTGGTCACGGTCGAGACCGACCAGGGCGTCAGCGGCAACGCGTTCCTGGGCTCGTCGCGGACCGGCGCCGATCACTTCGCGCCCGGGCTGATCGAGTTCGCGAAGCCCCTGGTCATGGGCCGCAACCCGCAGGACATCGGCGCGATCTGGTGGCAGCTCTGGAAGCAGAACAGGTCGGTGTCGACCTATGTGATCGGCGCGATCGACATCTGCCTTTGGGACATCAACGGCAAGATCGCGGGCCAGCCGATCCACCGCCTGCTGGGCACGTGCAAGGACAAGGTCCCGGTCTATTCCAGCACCGCCCATCACGACACCATCGAGGCCTATGTCGAGGAGGCGCTGCGCTTCAAGGACAAGGGCTGGCAAGCCCACAAGATCCACCCGCATGGGCTACCGAAGGCGGACATCGCGATCTGCAAGGCGGTGCGCGAGGCGGTCGGCGGCGAGATGAAGCTGATGCTGGATTCGATGTGGGCCTACCAGTACGAGGATGCGCTCCGGGTCGGCCGCGCGCTCGAGGACCTCGACTACTACTGGTACGAGGATCCCTTGGTCGAGGAGGACGTCTACAGCTACGTCAAGCT
The DNA here is from genome assembly GCA_963731495.1 of uncultured Alphaproteobacteria bacterium. GTDB lineage: Bacteria > Pseudomonadota > Alphaproteobacteria > Geminicoccales > Geminicoccaceae > DASUGG01. Next base: position 35,098 of record CAVSVZ010000042.1, on the reverse strand, counting down.
GCACCAGAAGCTCGACATCCCGATCATGGCGACCGAGTACGCGCCCGGCCGCTTCTACGGCATGACGCCCTGGATCACGCAACATGCGACCGACATCCTGCGCGGCGACGTCGCGGTCACCGGCGGCATCACGCCCTTGGTGCGCCTTTGCCACCTGGCCGAGGGTTTTCGCATGAAGTGCGAGATCCACCATGGCGGCAACTCGCTCAACAATGTCGCCAATCTGCACGTGACCATGGCGGTGCCGAACTGCGAGTTCTTCGAGTTCTTTCCCTGCACCGGCGCCAACATGTACGGCCTGGTCGAGGACATCTCGTTCGACGACGGCTGGGTCCATGCGCCGACCGGGCCCGGCCTCGGCTACGCGATCGACTGGGACCGCCTCAGGCGCGGCCACACCGCCACGCTCGCATAGCGGGCTCTATCGCGTATCTTCTCCAACCCGCTTGCTCCACCGGAGGCCCGCATGATCACCGCCATCGTCACGTTCAAACTTCCCGAAGGCACCACCGCCGAGGAGGCCCGGAAGATGTTCGAGGCTTCGGCGCCGCGATATCGTGAGGTGCCCGGGCTGGTGCGCAAGTATCACGTGTTCGCCGAGGACGGCACCGGCGGCGGGGTCTACCTCTGGCAATCGCGCGAGGCGGCAGACGCCCTCTATGACCGTGCCTGGCGGGCGATGATCGAGGAGCGCTACGGCGCCGTGCCGTCGGTACGCTATTTCGAGACCCCGGTGATCGTCGACAACGTCGTCGGCGAGATTCAGACCGACTGAATCCCGCCGGCAAGCGCTCGCTGTGCGCGACGGAAACAACTGAAACCCAATCGCGCCGGCATCGACATCAGGATGAAACAGGTCGTGCTCATGGTGGCACGCGAACAAAGCAGGTCTGATGCCTGCGGAGAACGTCACCATGACCACGATCCATATGATCTCGACTTGATATCGAGGGTCGACGGCTGGTCCGCGCTGACCTGGCACGACAGGTCGCTCGCCTCGGACGGGTTGATCGCCTCGAAAGGCTTGCACGAAGCGACGCGGCACAGCCCGCATGCTGGCCGAAAACACTGGCTCATGCGCTTTGTGGATATGGCGGTGGGCTGGCACGAGCGTAGTCCGACAGCGTCGCGCCCTGCTGCGTCTCGACGACCGCATGCTCCACGACATCGGAGTCGGCCGAAGCATGGCCGAGGCGGAGGGCAGCAAGCCTTTCTGGCGGCCGTGACCTGCGCCACCAGCCGATTGCGGAAGGAAGCCGTCGGAACCAGGGGAGCAGACTGCACACGTCCTGATCGCGCGCCGCTGCCCCTGATCGGAGGCGAGTAAGAGCGATGTACCGGACTCCTGAAATGTGCCGCCCCCGAGCTGTCGCTGCCCCGCCTGGTGCGCCACCGGACCTCGATCGCGTCCGGGACGATGCTTCGAACGGTTACGGGCTGCAGCAGCGCATCGAGCTTTCTGTCCCTTCGCTGGCATCGCTGCGCAAAGCGCCACCTTCGAGCACGCTCGGGTCGCCCTCGCCGTTTGCCCGGTGCGACGACAGCCTGCCGCCTGCGAAGCTGCGTGCCGAGCTCCGACAGGCCCTCCGAGACGGCGCGCGACGCCATCCGTGAGGATTTCGAAGCCGGTGGTGACGGCATCGTTGCGGCACGGCAACACAGCGAGCTGATGGATGCCCTGATTCGCCGTCTGCTCGAGCTTGCCGCCCGGCGCGTGTCTCCTGTGGTCGCCAAAGCGCAAGGCGCCCCGCTCGCGGTTGCCGCGGTCGGCGGCTACGGCCGCGCCGAGCTCGCGCCTGCTTCGGACCTCGACCTCCTGTTCGTGACCGACGACCGACGCACCGACCGATGTCGTTCAAAGCATCGAGTTCGTCCTCCACGGGCTATGGGATCTCGGCCTGCGCGTCGGGCACGCCGTACGCTCGGTCGGTGATTGCATCGATGTGCGCACGCTCCGACGTGCGCCTCGCCCTCAGCCTGCTCGATCTCCGATTTCTCTGGGACGGCGGGCGCTGTACGACGCGGCCGCCGACCGGTTCAAGGCCGAGATCGTGGCCGGAGGCGAGCCCCTGGTCGATGCCTTGCTGTGCGATCTGGCCAGGCGTCGCATCGGATTCCATGATCCCAAGGCGCCCGACGTGAAGAAGGGTCCGGGCGGGTTGCGCGACCTGCAAACGCTGCGCTGGCTGGCCAAGCTCGGTCGGTCCCATCATGTAGGACACCTGCGATGCCTCGAGTCCCCTGACGGCTTGAAGCAAGGCAGCGCAGCACAGTTGCCTGTGGTCCGTGCGCACTCACCTGCACTATCTGACCGGCCGGGCGGAAGAGCGATTGAGCGAAGACCTGCAGCCCGACGTGGCCCGACGGATGCTCTGGGACGAGCGGCCCGAGCGCCGGTGCGCAACGACCCTGATGGATCGCTTCCGCGAGGCGACCGATCAGATCGCGCAGGCGACCTCGCCCTTCGTCGGACAGTGACGGCGGGAGATCTCTGGCTACAGATAGCCATGCTTCTTCATGACACGGGCGTTCTTGTCCAGGAGCGGCTGAAACACGCTCTGGTCCTTGACCTCATGCCACTGACCGGAACGGCCGGCGCGGAAAAAACCCTCGCCACGGACGGATTCGTTGAAGCCCGCTGGCCTTCTCCTGGCCTTTGAGCTGGTCGAAGGAGGTCGCGGCGACGATGGCGTCGATCTGGTCCGGGGATAAGGGACGATCGAGGAAGCCGGCGACCGCGCGCACGGCGGCGACGGGGTCGGCCAGCATGTCCTCGTAGCGCAGCACCAGCAGCGGGCAGCGCTTCAGCGACGTCCAGCCCTGCACGTGCTCGCCCCAGCTCATCAGCAGCTCGGTCATGCCGAGATGCTCCTGCTTGATGTTGAAGGCAGACGAGGTGCAGAGCGCGACCACCGCCAGGCCGAGCGTCATCTTGTAGTGATAGGCGTAGGACATGCGACGTCGCGCGGATCGCGCACGCACGTAGATCGCCGAGGCGGTCGAGCCCGGGTCGGGGAACGGTCCGCTGTCGAATCTCGCCGCGACGTTGTGGGTCTTGAGAAAGATGTCGTGCTCGGCGGCCTCGCAGAGCTGCCGTTGCAGCGGCGTCCAGTAGCGCCTGACCTCGCCCGGCGCCGAAGCGGAGAGCCTGATCTCCTGCTCGGCGACGAAGCGCTGGGTGAGCCGCGCAAAGCTCGGCGCCGTGCCGCCCAGTGCGTTGATATCGAGAGGCCGCTCGGGGCGGACGATCCGATCCACGATCGCGCGCACCCACGTATTGCCGCTCTTGGGATAGCTCGCGATCCAGTGGATGCGCGCCATTTCGAGGTCGCCTCGACCAGGTCGCAGGCATGCGCGAGGCCCTACTTGGGCTCCCTCGGCGGACGCGCACCGAACAGCGCGCTGCCGACCCGCACATGGGTGGCGCCGAACTGCACGGCAATCTCGAAGTCGGCACTCATGCCCATGCTGAGCTGGCTCAGCCCGTTGCGCGCCGCGATCCTGGCGAGCAAAGCGAAGTGCAGCGACGGCTCGTCCTCGATCGGCGGGACCGCCATCAGGCCGACCACGTCCAGCCCGAGCGCGCGGCATTCGGCGACGAAGCCATCGGTGTCGTCCGGCCGCACGCCCGCCTTGCTCGGCTCCTCGCCGGTGTTGACCTGAACGAAGCAGGGCAGCCGGCGATCCTGGCGGGTCATCTCCTTGTGCAGCGCGTGGGCGAGCTTGGGCCGGTCCAGGGTCTCGATCACATCGAACCAGGTGACGACGTCTTTGGCCTTGTTGGTCTGGATCGGCCCGATCATGTGCAGCCTCAGGTCGGGGTAGCCCTGGCGCGCAGCCGACCAGTGGGCGATCGCCTCCTGGACGTAGTTCTCGCCGAAGGTCCGCTGGCCGGCATCGAGCGCTGCCTGGATGCGCGCCTCCGGCTGCGCCTTGCTCGCCGCGACCAGGGTCACGGTCGCCGGATCCCGCCCGACCGATCGGGCAGCCGCCGCGATCCGCTCGCAGATTTCTCGCAAGTTCGCCGCCACCTCGCCCGCCGGATTGGTCGACCTGTCGGTCGGCGGGGCGGGCGTGTCTTGTTCGGCCGTCGTGGTCATGTCAGATTCCCTGGCAACGAGCAGCATCAGCGTACACGACGGCCGCACGGCAGCTCAACCGCGCCGCCGGGCCGGTCGAGGAGGAATCGCCCCATGCTTAAGCCGCCCTTCGCCTTCGAGGAGATCATGGCGCCGCTCGGCGCCGAGCGGTTCTTCGCCGACTACGAGGGGCGAAAGCCGCTGCATCTTAAGGGTGAGCCGCAAAAATTCGCCAAGGTCATGACCTGGGCCAAGCTCAACGAGCTGCTCGGCCAGGCGACCATCTGGTCCCAGCAGTCCCTGCTGCTGATGCTCGACAAAGAGCCGGTGGCGGCCGCCCGCTACTGCGCGCCGGCGCAGGGCCGGGACGGCGGCCAGGTCCTGCGGCCCGATCCCGACAAGGTGCAGCAGTTCCTGCGGCGTGGTGCCACCCTGGTCGCCAACGACATCGATCATCTGAGCACGGGCCTCACCGCCTTTGCCCGGGCCATGGAGCAGGCCCTGGGCGGCAAGGTGCAGGGCAACTTCTATCTGTCGTCGCGTCGGCGGCCGGGCTTCGCCGCTCATTTCGACACTCACGACGTTTACGCCGTGCATGTCGAGGGCACCAAGACCTGGTACGTGTACGAGAACCGCGCCGAGGATCCGATCGCGCACCCGATGTTCAAGAGCTATGGCCAGGAGCACCACGAGAAGGCCAAGGGCGAGCTGCTCATGGAAGTGCGCATGGAGCCCGGCGACATCCTCTACCTGCCGCGCGGCCAGTATCACGACGCGCTGGCCGACGAAGGCGGTGCGGTGCACATCGCGTTCGGCATCACCTACCCGATCGGCCTCGACGTCATGAGCCTCCTTTACGAGCGCGTGGTCGCCGAGCCGGTTTTCCGGGCGAACCTGCCGCGCGCGGGCGACGATCGGCTGCGCGAGCGCCTGTCGGCGCTGTCCGAGCGCATCGCGGCGATCCTGGACGAGCCGCAGACCGCCGCGCAGATCAGGTCCATGCAGCAGACCTTCCACTATCCTCGTCACGCCTACGCGCTGCCCGACCTTCTCGCCGAGAGCGCGGACGAGCGCTTTCGCGTACGCGCCAACGGCCTTCGCATGGTCCAGCAGGGCGGGCGCTTCGGCCTGGTCCGCGAGGGTTCGCGTGCGGCGACCGAGGTGCCGGCGGATGTCAGCGCGATGGTCGGCTGGGTGCTCGGGCGCAAGCAGTTCTCGCGTCACGAGCTGGCGCAGGCGTTCCCCGACCGGCAGTCGGCCCAGCTCGACAGCCTGCTACGCGATCTCGGCGCGATGCGCCTGACCGAGCCGATCGTCTGAACGATTGCGCGTCGTGACGGCTTATTGGCCGGTCACGTCGTCGAGCAACTCGGAGGCGCCCTTGCCGATGTCCTTTATCGCCGAGCCGATGCCTTGGCCGACACTCTTGACCGCATCGACGGCGGTGTCTCCGGCGGCCTCGACCGGACCCTGCTGGCCGCTGGTGAAGGCGGCCGGGTCGCGGCACGGCAGGTCGCCGCTCCGGGCGGGGTGCAGGATCGGCGCCGCCAGCGACAGCGGATTGACGATGCCGAGCAGCAGATGCCCGGCGCTGCCCAAGATCGTGGCGGCATCGCCGACCACCTGCGGATCGGCAATCGTGCCGCCGAGATGGACCGGCGTCACCAGGGGCGCCAGGGTCGCCTCCTTGGCAGTCGGCAGCAGCATGAAATCGATCTTGCCGGTTGCCAGGTCGATCGCGCCGCCACCGCCCACGACCACGTGCTTGCCGTCGATCACCAGGGCGGTCGAGCGGGCCTTGCCGTCCTTTGCTTCGAGATCGAGCACGCTGCAGAGGATGTGCGCGCCTTTCGACGTACCGAAATTCGGGATGAGCGCGGTGAGCAGGCTGCGGCCGAGCAGGTTGGCGAAGGCATCGGCGATCACCGCCCGACCCGTCGTGATCGCGATCGGCCCGCTGGCCGTGCCGAGGAACGCGTGCAGATCGGCGCCCCGGCCGGTCAGATCGGTCTTGACCGTGACGTTTTCGGGCAGCTTGCTGCCGTCGTCAGGTTTGCCGAACAGGTCGTCGAGGTCGAGTCCCTGCGCATCGAGCTTGAACGTGACCTCGGGCGACGATCCCTTGCCAGCCGCCTGATACTGCCCCTGCCAACTGCCCTTGCCGAGCTTGGCTTGGGTGACGCGCAGGTCGACCTGCCCCTGGCGCGCGCTCGCCGTCGCCATCACACCCTTGGCCTTGCTGCCTGGCAGGTCGAGCCGCTCGACGGTGGCGTCGAGATCGAGATCGAACGCGATGCGCCCGGGTGTCGGCAAGGGCAGGTTCGGCACCGCGTCACCGTCGGCCTCCTGCTTCGCATCGGCCCCCGGCGATCCGAGCTCGACCAGGTCGATCTGCTTGGCGGTGAGCTTGCCGGTCAGCTTGGCGCGCTGCCCGTCTTGCCAGGTAAGGTCACCCTGAACGTCGCTCTTGCCGAGGCTCGCCTTCAGCGTGCGCACCTCCACCTTGCCGTTGCCGGCCTGCAGCGTGGCGGTTGCCTGAAGCGGTAGTGCCGGTATCTGGAGGATCTCGGCGAGCTTGGCCGACGCCGGCAGGTCGACCTTGGCATCGAGCCCGAAGCCCGGCTGCGCGGCGTCGAGGTTGAGCTTGCCGGCCACGCTGAGGCGGCCGTCGGCGAGGGTCGCATCGACATCGACCGGCCAGCCTTGCCCGCCGGCCAGCAGAGCCGCCATCGTGCCGGCAGTGCCGCTGACCTTCAGCGGCAGCCCGCCGAGGGTCCCCGTGATCTCGAGCGAGGTCGCGGTCTGGTCTGCAGTCGGGGCGAGGGTCGCGCTCTCGATCATCCCGTCCAAGCTGTCGCCATCGGCCCGCCGGTAGCGGATCTTGACGCTCGAGAGCGCAAGCCGATCGATCCGGGGCACCTCGGCGTCGCCATTGCCACTCGACGCGGTGCCACCTTGCAGCGGAAGATCGAGCTCGGCTTTGTCGATCGCAACCCGTGGCAGGTGGAGCGGGCCCCACAGCAGCGACGTCAGCACCACTGACAGCTCCGCGCGCGCGATGGAAACCGCGGCGCCCTTCTCTCCGGTGCCGGATATGCGCAGATCGTTGACCACCAGCGTCGGCGTCAGCGATCGCGTCAGCTCGATCGGCCCCTCGATCCGGACCGGATGACCGATCGCCTCGCTCGCCCAAGCCTCGATCATCGCCTTGTGGTCGTTGGGATCGAGCACCGCCAAGAGCACCGCGGCGGTCGCCAACGCCAGCACCAACAGGCCGAGCATCACTGCCGCTACCGTTCGCATGGACTCTCCGACCAGCTCGCGCACGAAAGACCGATCCCTCTATAGCCGAGATTTGCGGGTCGCGCCAAAGTGCGTGGTAGCCGGCTCACCGGCGCTTTGGGCCTCGTTGGATCTCTGTGGCATTTTCGCAACATTGACACACTTTCGTCCGGGCGCGCTCGATTCGCGGTTGATGCCTAAGTGATCAAATGGTTAACAGATACAGCTGAGAGTTCGCCTCACCTGCGTAGGAGGCCGAGACACTCTCGCTCTGAAGTAGAAAAAACGCCCTAGCGGGTGCGAGTGGAGAACGGGATCATGCATCACAGGCTGTTGCTGGGCAGTACGGCTCTTGTCGGCGCCAGCATGCTGTTCACAGGCGCCGCTTCGGCGCAGGACGGCGGACTCGAGGTAGTCTTGGGCGGCTACACCGAGTTCGGCGTCCAGGGTGCTACTCACGATACGCTGGACAACCAGCAGAAGAACCAGAACTACGGGTTCTTCATGGACAACGAAGTCCAGCTGCGCGTCAACGGCGTCACCGACGGTGGTGTGCGGTACGGCTCGAAGGTCGAAATCACCGTCGCGGGCGGCGGTGATGGCGGTAGCAACGGCGACGGCATCTCGATCGACGAGGTCGGCCTGTTCTTCTCCGGCAATTTCGGCCGGGTCGAGCTCGGTCGTGACGACGGTGCCGAGGACGTGATGTTCGTCGGCGCCGAAGACGCTCAGGCCGGCACCGGCGGTATCGACGGCGACACCGCCAATCTCAACAACGTCCAGTTCGCGGACACCGGCGACGCGGTCAAGGCGACCTACTTCACGCCGCGTATCGCGGGCTTTCAGCTCGGCTTCAGCTGGACGCCGGACGGTGACGACAACAACAACGGCCTTGGCAGCACCGCGTTCAACGGCGGGAGCAACAACCGCAAGGACATCGCCGGCGGTGGCGTCAACTGGGTCGGCGTCCTCGGTCCGGTCGATCTCACCCTGTCGGCGGTCGGCATCTGGGCCGACGTCAAGGGCAGCAACGGCCAGCAGGACGCCGGTGGCTTCCGCGACGACCAGAAAGCGTTCGCGGTCGGTGGTCTGTTGGGCTTCGGCGGGCTCGGCTTCGGCGCCAGCTTCAACGACTTCAAGGGGCCGCAAGACAGTGGCGGCGGCAGCGGCGGTGATGGTCAGATACTCTCGTTTGGCCTGAACTACGGCTTCGGCCCGGCCAATGTCAGCGTCGGCTTCGACCAGAACTGGAATGACGACGCGGACAACAGCCAACTGTTCGCGGTCAGCGGCGACCTCGGGCTGCTCCCCGGCGTCACGCTGAAGGGCGACGCCACCTACAACACGGAAGATCCGAACAAGAACGTGAACGACGACGGGACGTCGAGTTCCGGCTCCACCTGGGCCGGTGTGGTGACGGTGCAGCTCGACTACTGAGGCAGCGCCCCGTCGGGGCGATATCCTCCCAGGACCGGGGGCGGCGAGATCATCGTCGCCCCCTTTGTCTTGTGGATTGTGCGCAACAGTGGTCCGCGTTTGCTGCTCATTGCTTGAAATCGCGAAGCGAAAGCCTCTATATATGCGCTCATGAGGCTATACAGCCCCTACGAGCGGTGTGACATGCATCTGGGTGAGCGTCGGTGCGCGGCGTAGCGGCAGCAGTCGGTGGCTGTTGCGCTTTGGTGACGTCGATAGGCATGGCGGCTGAGCCGGACGTGAACGTTGGCGGCTACCATGACGCAGCGTTGCGCGCCGTGCAGAATCAGTGGCTGGGTTCGAGCCTCGGTGTAGCCGAGAGCGCTCCTCCTGCGCCGTTGACCATGAGGACCGGCGGCGAATTGGCGCTGACCACCTTCACACCCCGATTTGGCGGTCTGGGACTTGGTATTGCCGGGCGACCGCATCGGTCGCCAGCTTCGCCTTACGTGGCGGGCGATGCGCGCGGACCGGACGCGGCGCGACAGGTCGAGTTCGGTCTGAACGACACGTCCACCATCGTCGGCGTCGCGGTGGACTGGTCGGCCAAAGCCGGCGTGAGCAGGGAACCACCGGCGCAGGCGGGTGAACCTTCGTCTTTCGTGGTCGGTGGCGAGCTTGCCCTGTCGGGCGTCCGCTTCGATGCCGCCTATGGCGAACGTGCAACGGTGCTCGGCGTGTCCGGCAATCGTCTGACCGCGGGTGTCGGCTACGGATTTGGGCCGGTCGATGCGCGCATCAGTTACAGTGTCGTCAGCGCAGAAGACGACGAGACGCAGGCGAGTTCTGGTCACCGTAGGCAGTCGGCTGACGCTGCAGCCCGGGCTGGTGTTGCAGGGCGATCTCGCCTACGCGGAAGAGCAAGATACCGGAGACGCTGCGACCGCAGGCGTGGTGAGCCTGCGGTTCAACTTCTGAGCCGCCTCGATCGTCGACCCGGCTCGACGATGGTGCGGCAGCGCCGTGGGTGCGCACAGGGATCTGGGGGCGATGCGGGAAAGATCATTGGTGATGCTTGCCCTGGCGGTGGCAGGGCTGGCGGCATGCTCATCCGACGTGCCGATCGAGGTGCCGGGAGAGGTCAATAACGAAGATACCGACCGGATCCGCGCCCAGCACGGCACGATCCACGGCGCCGAGGGCATCCTGGCGTTTGGCACCGACAGCAAAAGCGACAACAGTGGCGCAGTGTATGGCGGTATCGGGGTCAATGCCTACCTCTGGCGGGCGTCGCTCGAGACCATCGACTTCATGCCGCTGGCGCAGGCCGATCCTTTTGGCGGCGTGATCATTACCGACTGGTACTCACCGCCCGAGACCCCTGGCGAGCGCTTCAAGATCAACGTCTATATCCTGGATACCGTGCTTCGCGCCGACGGCGTCAAGGTGGCCGTGTTCCGTCAGACCAACGGCACTGATCTGGGCTGGGTCGACGCGACGGTCGACACCAACACCGCGACCGCCATCGAGGACAACATCCTGACCCGGGCGCGCGAGCTTCGAATCGCCGCGATCAACACGCAGTAGAACCGCTGGAGCGTCGGGCCTAAGCCCGACCTGCCAGGGCGTCTCGCCGCCCGCTCAGCTCATGTTGAGCAGGCGTCGGACCGGCTTGGTCAGACCGCTGACGTAACGCGCGACATCGCCGCCGCGGGTCCAGCTCAGCTGCAGCATCCGCCGCTCGCCGACGAACGGCTTGTGACCATGGTAGGAATCGTCCGTGCGCCGGAACGCCAGCAGCGTGCCGCAGCACGGCGTCACCTCGCCGCTGTAGTCCTCGATGTCGGTCGCCGAGTTGAGCATGCGCAGCCGCCCCCCCTCGTGCTCCCAGCCGCTGTTGAAGTAGAGCAGCAGGGTGATGACCTTGGAGCGGTGATCGGTATGGATATTGCCGTCGGTCGCCTCGCAGTAGCGCCGCACCGAGATCGTCGGCGCGCAACCGCTCAGATCGACGCCGAACTTCTCGCCGACCAGACCGGCGAACGGCCGGCTCTTGAGCGTCGCCAACAGCTGGGCGAAGGCCGGGCCACCATCCAGGTCGTCGGCTGACATGTTGCCGGGGCCCTCGATCTGCGGGTAGTCTCGATCGAGCGCTTCGAGCGCATCCGGCCGGATGAAGCCCGGCACCACCAGGTAGTCGAACGGCGCGCGCTGCAAAGACGTTGCATGGAAGGTATCGACATCGAACATCGACATGGCATCGAGCTGCGCGCGTTGGGTTTCGACGGCCGTCACATCGGGCGTCGCCATAGGCCACTCCTTCGTTTGATCTCGCTCAATCGATGAGTTCCGACGAGTCTGAGCGCGACCTCCGCATAGCAGGATCGACTTGGTGAGGGAAGTCTTGCCCGACCGCGCAAGACTATACAGTAGGGACCGTTGGACTTGGAAACAATGCCAGGCGTAGCGTATGAGAGCGGCCGATGCGCTGCCCGGGGCGGCCTCCGCCCCGGCGGCCCATGGCGGAGCTGCGCTTTGACCCGGCGCTGCAGATTGTCGCGAAGGTGAGCCGCACGATGGACCGTTATCCGTACCAGGAGATCGAAGCCAAGTGGCAGCGCGTTTGGGAGGATCGGCAGATCTTCGCCGCTGCGCCCGATTCCGGCCGGCCAAAGTATTACGTGCTCGAGATGTTTCCCTATCCTTCGGGCCGGATTCACATGGGCCACGTGCGCAACTATACGCTCGGCGACGTGGTCAGCCGTTTCAAGCGCGCCCAGGGCTACAGCATCCTGCATCCGATGGGCTGGGACGCGTTCGGCCTGCCGGCCGAGAATGCCGCCATGGCCAAGGGCGTGCATCCGGCCGCCTGGACCTATGCCAACATCGACGAGATGCGCGCCCAGATCCAGTCGATGGGTCTGTCGATCGACTGGTCGCGCGAGATCGCGACCTGCGATCCCGCATACTATCGCCACGAGCAGGCCATGTTCCTCGACTTTCTCGAGGCGGGCCTGGTCGACCGCAAGGAATCCTGGGTCAACTGGGACCCGGTCGACCACACGGTGCTGGCCAACGAGCAGGTGGTCGATGGCCGAGGCTGGCGCTCCGGCGCGCCGGTCGAGCGCCGCAAGCTGGCCCAGTGGTTCCTCAAGATCACCGACTACAGCGAGGAGCTGCTCGACGCGCTGTCCGGCCTCGATCGCTGGCCCGAGAAGGTGCGGGCCATGCAGGAGCGCTGGATCGGCCGCTCGATCGGGGCGCGGGTCCGCTTCAAGATCAGCGGCCGCGACGAGCATCTGGAAGTGTTCACGACCCGCCCGGACACCCTGTTCGGCGCGAGCTTCGCGGCGATCGCGCCCGATCATCCGCTCAGCACAGCACTCGCGGCGGACCATCCGGAACTCGCGGCCTTCGTCGCCGCGTGCGCCGCTACCGGCACCAGCGAGGAGGCGCTCGAGCGGGCCGAGAAGGTCGGCTTCGATACCGGCCTGCGCTGTGAGCATCCCCTGATCGAGGGCGCGACGTTGCCGGTCTATGTCGCCAACTTCGTGCTCATGGAATACGGCACCGGCGCCATCTTCGGCTGTCCCGGGCACGACCAGCGCGATCTCGAGTTCGCGCGCAAATACGGCCGTCCGGTGATCCCGGTGGTCCTGCCGCCGGATGCCGATCCGGCGACCTTCGCGATCGGCGACGAGGCCTATCTGGGCGACGGCCGGATGATCAATTCCGGCTTCCTCGACGGCCTCGACGTCGCGAGCGCCAAGAAGCGCGTGATCGAGCGGCTCGAGGCGCTGGGTGCCGGCCGTGGCGAGACCACCTATCGGCTGCGCGACTGGGGCGTCTCGAGGCAGCGCTACTGGGGCTGTCCGATCCCGGTGATTTATTGCGGCGCCTGCGGCATCGTGCCGGTGCCGCGCGACCGGCTGCCCGTGACCCTGCCCGAGGAGATCGAGCTCGGCCGCGCAGGCAACCCGCTCGAGCACCATCCGACCTGGAAGCAGGTCGCCTGCCCGACCTGTGGTCGGCCCGCGCGGCGCGAGACCGACACGTTCGATACTTTCGTCGAAAGCTCCTGGTACTTCTTGCGGTTCTGCTCGCCGCATGCCGAAGGCGCGTTCGACCGTGCCGCCGTCGATCACTGGATGCCGGTCGACCAGTATATCGGCGGCGTCGAGCATGCTGTGCTGCATCTGCTCTACTCGCGCTTCTTCATGCGCGCCCTGAAGAAATGCGGCTACCTCGGATTCGACGAGCCGTTCACCGGCCTGTTCACCCAGGGCATGGTCTGCCACAAGACGTTTCGCGATCGCGCCGGCCAGTGGCGCCAACCGGACGAGGTCGAGGAGGACGAGCAGGGGATCTGGCGGCTGATCGAGGATCGGCAGCGAGGTCACGGTCGGGCGCTCGGAGAAGATGAGCAAGTCGAGGCGCAACACGGTCGATCCCGCGGCGACCATCGAAGCCTACGGCGCCGACACCGCGCGCCTGTTCATGCTGTCCGACAGCCCGCCCGAGCGTGATCTCGAATGGACCGAGGCCGGCATCGACGGCGCCTGGCGCTATCTGAACCGCCTGTGGCGCCTGTTCGAAGCTCACCGTGACCGGCTGGCGCCGCATGGTGGCGCTTATCCGAACCAGCTGACGGCAGACGCGCTCGAGCTCAGGCGCGCGATCCACAAGACGATCGCCAGCGTCAGCGAGGAGCTGGAGCGGTTCCATTTCAACAAGGCGGTCGCTCTGATCCGCGAGCTGTCGAACCGGCTCGAGGCGCTCGATCCGGACAATCCAGCCGCGCCCATCCTGCTGCGGGACGGGCTCGAGACGCTGGTCCTGCTGCTCGGCCCCATGGTGCCGCATCTCGCCGAGGAGCTCTGGCAACGGCTCGGCCACGATGGCCTGCTGGCCGAGGCGCCCTGGCCGAAGGCCGACCCGGCCTGGTTGGTCGAGGACCAGGTGACCGTCGCGGTGCAGGTCAACGGTCGCCTGCGCGCGACCATCCAGCTGTCCAAAGGCGCCGAGCGCACCGCGCTCGAGGCCAGCGCGCTGGCCGAGCCGAACGTCGCACGGGCGATCGGTGACAAGCCGGTCCGACGCGTGATCGTGGTGCCGGACAAGATCGTCAATGTCGTGGTCTGAGGCGGTCGGGACAACCCGCCGAGCCCTGCTGTTCGGGGGGTGCGTCACGCTCGGTGCCTGCACGCTGCGGCCGCTGTTGCACACGGTCAACGACGACGGCGTCCGCAGCGAGCTGGAGGCGATCAAGATCACGGGGCTGGACGGGCGCGTGGGCCAGCTGGTGCGCAACGCCCTGCTCGACCAGCTCAACCCGAGCGGCGTCGACGCCCCGTCGCGCTACATCCTGCAGGTTCACCTCCGGCGCAGCGCAGAGGCCCTGGGCATTCAGATCGACAACGTCATCACGCGCTTCAATCTCACGCTCACCGCCCGTTTCGAGCTGACCGATTCCAAGAGCGGCAAGCAGCTCTACGAATCCCAGGTGCAGCGGATCGCGAGCTACAATGTGAGCCTGCAGCCTTACGCCACGCTGGCTGCCGAGGTCGATGCCGAGCGCCGGGTCGCGCGTGAGGTCGGCACCAACATCTCCAACCTGCTGGCGCTTCATTTCGCCAGCCAGGCGACCCCGACATGATCGCGGAGCCGGCATGAAGATCGTCGGCGCGCGGGTCGAAGCCTTCTTGAGCCGGCCGGACCCCGCGCTCTCGGCCGTGCTGCTGTATGGTCCGGACGAAGGCCTGGTGCGCGAGCGCGCCCTGCGGCTGGTCGGCACGGTGCTGGCCGATCCCAAGGACCCGTTCGGCCTGGCCGAGCTCAGCGTCGACATGCTGCGCAGCGAACCTGCTCTGCTGGTCGACGAGGCGCGCGCCCTGTGCCTGACCGGTGGCCGCCGGGTGGTGCGCCTGCGCCAGGCGACCGACCAGGCGACCGCCGCCTGCCGCGCGCTGCTGGCGCTGCCGTCGCTGGCGGCGCTGGTGGTGGTCGATGCCGGCGAGCTCAGCGCCGGATCGTCGCTTCGAAAACTGTTCGAGGCCGCGTCCAATGCCGCCGCCATCGCCTGCTATCGCGACGAGGGCCGCGCGCTCGCCGGCACGGTGCACCAGCAGCTCGACGCCCTCGGGCTGCGGCCCGATCCGGATGCAGAGGCCTATCTGGTCGAGCGTCTGGGGGTCGATCGCGGGATCACCATGAGCGAGCTGGCCAAGCTCGATCTCTACCTGGCGCCGCCCGTCTCCGGCGAGCCCGCGCCGCGGGCCGTCCATCTGCAGGATGTCGCGGCGGTGGTCGGTGACAGCGCCGCGCTCGGCCTGGACGATCTGGTCCATGCCACCGCGCTCGGCCAGGCGGCGGACGTCGAGCGCACCATGGGCCGGCTGCTCGGCGAGGGCCAGGCGCCGGTGCGGCTGCTGCGCTCGCTTGCCAACCACTTCGGCCGCCTCTACCAGCTGGCCTGTCTGGTCGAGACCGGTGAGTCCGTCGACCGCGTGATCGAGAGGGCGCGTCCACCGATCATCATGCGCCGGCGCGCGAGCTTCAAGACCGAGCTTCGCCGCTGGTCGGCCGCGACGCTCGCGAGCCAGGCGGGTCGCCTGCTGCAGGCGGAGATCGAGTGCAAGACCACCGGCCGGCCCGACGCCGAGCTTTGCCGCGCCGCCGCGCTCGCGGCATGCCTCGCTGCGCTCGGCTGAGGCGCGCCTGCGGATGCCGGACGTCACCGGCGTGAAGAATCCCATCTTGCCTGCAAGCCGAACTCGCCAGTACGGTTGCATCCACGCAGCGTGGTTACGCGTTCACGGAACGTGAAGGCGCATGGATAAGGCCTGAAGCTCACCCCAGGTGAGAGCCGGCCGCGGGAGGCGCAGTGCTTCGATACGTCGCCCATCGTATCCTGGTGATGGTGCCAACCCTGTTGGCGATCAGCATCATCACCTTCGTGATCATCCAATTGCCGCCGGGCGATTATCTCGAGACCTACATCGCCGAGCTCCAGTCCCAGGGCGAGAACATCCAGGGTGAGAAGATCGAATATCTGCGCCAGATCTATGGGCTCGACCGACCCTGGTGGCAGCAATATCTGGTCTGGCTGGGCGGTCTGTTCCGCGGCGACTTCGGCTACTCCTTCGAATACGACATGCCGGTCAACGCGGTGGTCGGCGACCGGCTGCTGCTGTCGTTCATCGTCTCGTTCACCACCATCCTGTTCACCTGGGCGGTCTCGTTCCCGATCGGCGTCTACTCGGCGACCCACAAGTACAGCGCCGGCGATCACGCGCTGACCTTCCTCGGCTTCCTGGGGCTTGCCACGCCCAATTTCCTGCTCGCCCTGGTGCTGCTGTACTTCGCCAACGTGGTGTTCGGCACCTCGATCGGCGGGCTGATGGACCCGCGCTATCTCGACCAGCCGATGAGCTGGGGCAAATTCCTCTCGGTGCTCGCGCATCTGTGGGTGCCGGTCCTGGTGATCGGCACCTCGGGCACCGCCGGCATGATCCGCCGATTACGGGCCAATCTGCTCGACGAGCTGCAAAAGCCCTATGTGACCACGGCCAAGGCCAAGGGCCTGCCGCCGTTCCGGGCGCTGTGCAAATACCCGCTGCGCATGTCGCTCAACCCGTTCATCGCCGACATCGGCACCCTGCTGCCGTCGGTCATCTCGGGTGCTGCGGTGGTCTCGATCGTGCTCTCGCTTCCGACCACCGGGCCGATGCTGCTGCGCGCCCTGCAGACCCAGGACATGTATCTGGCCGGCTCCTTCCTGATGCTGCTGGCGCTGCTCACGGTGGTCGGCATCCTGGTGTCCGATCTTGCCCTTGCGGTGCTGGATCCGCGCATCCGCTTCGAGGGCGGGCGGACCCGATGAGCCTGCACTACGTCAATCCCGAGCCGTTCGATCCGGCCGACGCCGAGCGCCTGACGCCGGAGCAGGAGCGCTTTTACACCGCCTCGCAATGGCAGCTGATGTGGTGGAAGTTCCGCCGCCACCGGATTGCCGTGATCTCGGCCTGGTTTCTGGGCCTGCTGTACGCCTCGATCTTCATCTCCGAGTGGATCGCGCCCTACGACCTCAACACCCGCCACGCCAACTTCATCCACGCGCCGCCCCAGGCGCTCCATCTGTTCGACCGGGGCCGCCTGGTCGGTCCCTTCGTCTACGGCTTCAGCTTCAAGCTCAACATGGAGAACCTGAAGCGCGAATACGCGCCCGATCCGAGCAGGGTCGAGCCGCTGCGCTTCTTCTGCCGCGGCGACCCCTACAGGTTCTGGGGTTTCTGGCCGATGGATTTTCATTTCGTCTGCCCGGCCGAAGGCGGTACCTTCTTCTTCCACGGCACCGACCGGCTCGGCCGCGACCTGTTCTCTCGGATCGTCTATGGCGCCCGGGTCTCGCTTACGGTCGGTCTGGTCGGCATCACCATCAGCTTCACGCTCGGCATCATCCTGGGCGGCCTGTCAGGCTATTACGGCGGCGTGGTCGACACCCTGGTGCAGCGCACCATCGAGGTGATCCGCTCGTTCCCCGAGCTGCCCTTGTGGATGGCCCTGTCGGCCGCCCTGCCGGTGACCTGGGACCCGCTTTGGATCTATTTCGGCATCACCTTGATCCTCGGGCTGATCGACTGGACCGGCCTTGCGCGCGCCGTCCGCTCGAAGATCCTGGCGCTGCGCGAGGAGGATTTTGCCGCGGCCGCGATGCTGATGGGTGCACGGCCCTCGCGCATCGTGTTCCGCCACCTGGTGCCCTCGTTCATGAGCCACCTGATCGCCTCGGCGACGCTGTCGATCCCGGCGATGATCCTGGGCGAGACCGCTCTGTCCTTCCTCGGGCTCGGCCTGCGCCCGCCGATCACGTCGTGGGGCGTGCTGCTGACCGAGGCCCAGAACATCAACGTGGTGGCGCTCTACCCCTGGCTCATGCTGCCCGTGGTGCCCGTGATCTGCGTCGTCCTCGCCTTCAACTTCCTGGGCGACGGCCTGCGCGACGCGGCCGATCCCTATACCTGATCCGAGAGAGCACTGCAGTTGGCCATTCGCTTGCATGCGCACGCCGCGGCACGCATTGCCGAGCGCGGTGCGACGCCTGAGGAGGTCGAGGCAGCTATCAGTGGGGGCGAGCGCTTCCCCGCACGCTTCGGGCGCACGGGGTTTAGACGCAACTTTGCGTTCGGGGGCTCTGGCGCGATCGACGCTACCGAACCAAGCAGATAGAGGCGTTTGCCATCGAGGAGGGTGGCGACTGGCTGGTCATCACGGTTCTCGTGAAGTATTTTGCGTGAAGCAAGGAGCCCGTCGATGAAGCTCACCTACGATCCTCGCCGCAACATCGCCTACATCCGCCTGCGTGAGAAGTCGATGCAGGTCGAGACGATCTCCGTCAGCGACGAGCTGAACGTCGACCTTGCCCCGGACGGCACGATCTACGGGATCGAGCTGCTTAACGCCAACGAGCAGCTCCAAGGCGCCGACGGTGGCCGTGTCGTCGTGGTCGACGAGACCAAAGGCGAGGAACGAGCGCTCGCGCTCCCGGCCGAACTCGTCCCGTGATCTGCCCTGCGGCGTGCTGCTGACCGAGGCCCAGAACATCAACGTCGTCGCGCTCTACCCCTGGCTCATGCTGCCCGTGGTCCCGGTCATCTGCGTCGTCCTCGCCTTCAACTTCTTGGGCGACGGCCTGCGCGACGCCGCCGATCCCTACACCTGAGGACGGCCACTACCGACCCGGTGACCGCCGCCCGCAGTGGCTCACAGGGCGGCGTTGGTCTGGTGCACGTGCACGTCGCGCTGCGGGAAGGGAATCGTGATGCCGGCCTTGTCGAACGCTTGCTTCACCTGCCGGGTCAGGTCCCAGTAGACCGTCCAGTAGTCCGAGGTCTTGGACCAGGGGCGACAGACGAAGTTGACCGAGCTTTCCGCCAGCTCGTGGACCCGGATCACCGGTGCCGGGTCGTCGAGGGTCAGCGGGTGGGCCGCGACCACGTCCTCGAGGATCTTTTGGGCCTTCTCGATGTCGTCGCCATAGCCGATGCCGAACACCAGATCGACGCGCCTGGTCTCTCTGCTGGTCACATTGGTGATGATGTTGCTCCAGACCATGCTGTTGGGCACCACGTGGCGCTGGTTGTCCGGCGTGATGAAGGTGGTCGAGGCGACCGAGACCCGGTCGATCGTGCCGTTGATGCCGGCGCTGTCGACATAGTCGCCGACGTCGAACGGTCGGTTGATCATGATCATCAGTCCGCTCGCCAGGTTGGACAGCGTGTCCTGCATGGCGAACGCGATGATGAAGGCAGCACCACCGACCAGGGCGAACAGCGGCGTGATGTCGATGCCGAGGAACGACAGCACCACCATCAGGCCGAACGCCAGGGTCAGCCAGTAGACCACGCCGATCAGGAAGGTCTGCAACAGCGTGGTCATGTTGGGGATCCGCTTAAATGCCCGGCCGGCCAGCCGCCGCACGATGGCGGCCAGGATCAGCAGCAGCAGAACGGCGCCGACGATCACCGCGACCTGGTAGCCGAGCTTGATGCCGCCCTCCTCGTCGCTCAGCCAGGCGAGCGCCTTGCCGACCAGGGTCTGGAAGTCGGTGACCCGCAGCTCCTCGGTGAAGATCGCGTTGTGATACTGGCGGTAGGCCGTGACCTCGTCCGGATTGCCGCCCTTCTTCTCCCAGCTCGCCAGGGTCTGCAGATAGTTGCGCGCGATCTGGTCGCGCTCGGCCGAGATCTCGGCGATCCGTTCGCGCATGGTCCCGGCCGCGTCGCCCTCGAGCGAGCGCAGCTCGATGGTGGCGTCGGCGATCTCCTGGTTCTTGGCCTTCAGCAGATCCTGCCAGCCCTTGGCCTCGATCGCGAGCTCGTCGGCGGTGAGCGGCAGATCGAGCAGCGAGAGCACGTCGGTCTCGACCAGCGGATCGCCGGTGGTGATCGGCTCGGGCGGAGGCGCTGCCTGTTGGGCCTGGGCCTCCTGCTGCGCCATGGCCGGCAGGCTCGCCGCCAGCAGCAGGGCCAGACACCCGATCCAAGCCATGGCAGCGATCGTGCCCGGCTCCGCTCGATGGAATGAAACGCGATCGCTTGTGGGCGTCATCAAAATCCCCTCCCCAGTCTGTTCCGAACGCTCGGCAATCTTTGTGAGCAGTCGGCCGATGCCCTCCCGGGCCCGACCCCGCCGTACAGCTTACAGCAAAAATGCGCGTCTGGATTGACCGCGACGACCTGCTCAGCAGCCACCGGCTGCCAAGGCAGCTGCCGACATCTCACGACTGCCACTTCGGCACAACGCGGGCGAGCGGCGGCGGCCTTCTACCTCAAATCCGTGGCCCCGCCCGAGATCAGCCTGAACGCGATCTTCGCCTCGCTGCTGCCCTTCGTCTGCCTGCAGGCGATCGGCCTGATGATCGTGCTGCTGTTCCCGAAGGTCGCGCTCTGGCTGCCGAGCGTGCTGTATGAACGGGAAACACGCAGGGGCCGCAGCCAAGCAAGGTGCGCCGCATCACCACCGGTTCGGGATCCGGTTCGGCCTCCCGCTCAGCGGGAGCGACGGGCGAGCGGCCTTGTCACGGTCGCTTCTCGTCGTCGGAGTCGTAGTCCGGCACCCTGTAGTCGTGCACCGGCGCAGCGCCTGCGGCAGCCGGCGCTTCTGGCGCTTGCTGCCCTTGCGGCGGTGGCGCCACTTGCGGCGGCCCGAACATCTTGGCAGCCATGCTCAGCGCGATCCGGTCGAGCGCGGCGCAGTCGTCGTCTTCGAGCGCCTGGTCCGCGGGCCACAAAGGTGGCTGCCGCTTCTTGTCGGCGTCCAACTCCTTGTTGATTGCCGTGCCGATGGGCTCGACCTGCTTCTGGCTGAGCCATGGATAGCGCTGCTGCACGACATGCTCGGCATAGTCCTGCCGAGCATGCGCCGCAGTGTAGTCATCGACCACCAGCATCTTCAGCCGTATCTGGTCGGGGCGGTCCATCCGCAAAATCTCGTCGGCGGCATCGTCGATCAGCCTCCGCATGGCTTCACGCTCATCCGCCATCGACCTCATATCCGGGCCCATCCCCTCGACCCGCTGGGCCAAAGCCCAAAGCTTCGGAAACGTCTGGCTGAGCTGGTCGAAACATTGCTTCCTCTTCTCGTCATTCTTGGTCTTATCCTCCTCGTCGAACTTCCTGCCCGGATCGGTGATCCGCAGCAGGAAGTTCTCCAGCAGGGTGCGGGTGTTGCTGTTGAGCTGCTGGATCTTCTCGATGGTCATGACGTGGGCGAATTCGCGCCTGACCTCCGCCGCGTCCTTGGCCGGCCGGAGGATGCCGACCGCGTCGCCCGCGAGCCTCGACTCGGCATAGCGGAACGGGTCTTTCTTCGGCAAGCGGTCGAACGGATTGAAACCAAGACTATCGTACAGCCTGAATCCGTCTCTTCGACGATGGAATGCGACGATATGGCCGGATGCATGCATGATGTGGCTGTCGGTCGGAGGGTTGTTTCCGAGCTTTTCGATCTGGTGCGGGTAGTAATTCTCCGCTACCAGGGTCTCTGATCTTCTCCCAACAGACCCTGACTGTTGAGCCAGTTGAGATAGTTGGCGATGTTGCCGGCATCGTTGCCTTTACTCGGGTCGATTTCGGAACTGTTGTCGATGGATTCGCGATCAGGGTTGATCCAGAACTCGTTGAGCTTGAGAAAGTCGGCCAGCGACTTCTCGGTGATCACGTTGCCGTGGAGATAGGCGTTGGCAGCATGCTTGCCGCACAAGCTCTTCGACTGCCTCTCCACATAATTCTGATCCCGGCCAACCTCGAAGATGTTCACGAGGCCGGCGCCTGCCCTTAGCCTGACGATCTGGTCTCTCGAGATCGTGCCGGCGGCCGGAGCAGCGTTGCCGACCTCCTCGGGCCACGGCTTGGAGCTCCTTGATCACACCTCGCAACAGATCCGGCGCGTCCCCCTCCGAGATTCGTCAGGCCCATCTCCCACAAGATGCCTACGGCCGGCGTGAGCGCGTTCTCCTGGGTGAAGATCGACTCGAGGATCCTGGTTCGCCTCGCCGTTTTGGATGAAGTTCTTGATCGTCGTGTACGCGTCGTCGAGCTTGGTATCGAACGCGTTGTTCTTGTTGATGGCCGCGCGCATGGCCTTCATCGCGTAGGCGACCGAGTTGCGGTTGAACCCGCACAACAGCAGCCCGGCGGCGATCGAGCGCATCTTCTGACGCTGCTCGCGGGTCGAGCGCGAGAACATGCCCATTTTCGTCTTGAGCAGCTTCGGATCGGCCTGGATCACGCGCTGGAAGTGCTCCAGCCGCGCGTCGGCCCGCGAGCCCAGCGCTTTGGAGAAATCCCGCACGGTGCCCACGCCTTCGTGCTTTCGGGGGAATAGCTGTCGTCTTGCTCCTGCCGCGGCGGCGCCTCTCCCCATCCAAACTTCTGCTCGAGCCACGATTGGTAAACCTTCTTCTGCAACCACGATCGGTTGTCGCGTGGGTTGAACAGGGCCTTGGCGTCCGGATCCTTCTCGAACAGCGAGACGGTCGCGGCGGCCACCTTCCGCACACTCTTATCGGTGGCTTTCTTGCCGGTATCGTCCGCATATTGCGTGATGAAGCGGTCGAGCAGCCGGGCGTGCCGCTCGGCCAGCGCCAGCCGTGCGGCGAATGCGCCTCGTTGATCCGGCGGAGAGTCCGACGGAAGCGGTTCTCGGCTTCAGACCGAGGTTGCGCAGATCCGCCTCGCGCCGGGGCCCGGGTTCGCTGCCTCTACGTTCAACCTTGGTGGTGACGGCGGCGTCGGGGCCGCCTTGTACTATCGCCATGGTCTCGGACTCCTGATCGGCCGCAGGCCGCCTCAGACCCTGAGCATGGGGGTGCTCTGCGGCGCATCGTCGCCGCGATCCTGGCCGGCCGCGCTCTCGGCAGGCGCCTCGCCCTGCCGGATCGCGAGCGTGTCACGCGCCGCGCTCTCCTGCAGCTCGAAGAACTGGTCGAGCATGGTCACGAACCCGTCGTAGTCCTGTCCGCTGACCGTGCGTCGCTGGTGCAGCACGATCACCTTGCCGCCGGGCTCCAGGCACAGCGCCGCGCCCCAGCCGGTCGCCAGGGCATCGTTGTAGGTGAGCAGCGCCTCGCAGACGGCCGCATCGAGCGGCTCGCCGCGCAAGCCGACCGGCGACGACAGCACCACGTCCTCCGAGCCGGCAAGCGCACACAGGACACATTCGGTGCCGTAGGCGGTCTCGAGCAGGCACATGCCGTCCGGGTCGAGCGCGAGCTGCTCGCCGATCGCCTGCCCGAGCGTGCTCAGATGCCGCTCGAATTCTTCCATCTCGGGCACGGCAAGCTCCGTCATCTGTGGGTCCACGACGGCTTAAAAGCACAGGTCATTGAAAGAAAACCCTATGTCATGGCGGGACAACCGTAAGGGGGCAGATTGGCGTCCCATGGTATGCCTACGTCCGATCGCCGTTGTCATTGGGTGACCTTCTCATCATCCGCCGCGTCGCCTCCTGTTTGTGCTGGTCCGACGGTCTGGAGGTCGTTGGTGACATTCAAAGCCTGCGCCGGCGCGTCGAGCCCGAGCAGCTCGTCTGCCTTGCTGATCGTGAGCTGCTCGATAGCGGTGCAATCGTCCGCATCGAGCACACGCCCTCGCGGCTTGCCCTGCGCGTTCCCGCTGAAGCCCTGGAGGACGGCCTCAACGAGAATTTTGCGAAATTCATCGGCGAGGAGTGGCCAGTGCTGCTCCACGACGTGCTCGGTGTAGTTCTGCCGCGCCTGCGCCTCACGATAGATGCCGAGCCGCGCGAACAGCCTCAACTGCTCGAACCGCAGCATCGGCGCGATCTGCTGGAACGCCTCGTCGACCACGGCCCGCATGGCCGCACGCCCTTCCGGCATCGTCTTCGCCTGATACCCCATCGCGCCGACCCGACGCGCCAGATCCGCGAAGTTGGGGGAAGTCGACCGAGAGGTCCCCGACGAGCTTCGAATCCGCCGGCTGATCGTGCGCCTGCCGCACACCGTTCGCGGCCTCGTCGGTGACCGCATCCTTCTCGTCGACGACCGGCCGTGCAACAGGGTCACCCCGCGTGCCGTTCTTGTCCAGGTCGGTTGCGGCCGCCAGGAATTCCTTAAGGAGGGTCATGCGCGGGTCGTCCAGGTCGCGGGTCTTGTCGACGGTCATCGTATGCGCGAGCGCGCCCCTGGTCTCGAACCCGTCCTCGGTCGGTCGCATCACGACGACGGCGTTGCCCTCGTGACGGTTGGCGGGCAGCTTCACATCGAACATGTGCTCCATGAGATTGAAGCCGCTGCCACCCTCACCAGAGATCTTGGCCTTCGCGAACTCCACCGGATCTATTTCGTGCGGAACTTGGGACATCACGCTGTCGTAGAGCGCGAACTTCCCGCCCTTTCGGGGATGGAACGCGACGAAATGCGCGCCTGCGCTCTGGTAGAACATCATGTGGCTGCCTTGCGGCGGTTTCAGCTGCTCAATATCCGCCTGCTTGTACGGGTCCAGCACCAGCGGTCGCTGATCGCGTCCCAAGAGGCCCTTGCCGTTCAGCCAGTTTAGGTAGTTGCTGAGATTGGCGGCGTCAGTGCCGTGAATCGGATTGAGGACCTCTTGGTTGTTGAGCGCATCGAGGTCCGGGTTCAGCCAGAACTCGTTCAGCTTGAGAAATGCGTTCAGCGACGGCGCGCTGATCACCTCGCCGTGGAGATAGGCGTTGGCGGCGTGCTTGGCGCAAAGCGCCCTGGACTGAAACTCGATATAGTTCGGGTTCTCGCCCACCTTTTTCGTGTCGACGTCGGCGGCGATTTTCTCCAGCTCGGGGAGGTCATCCTTGACGAACACGTCCCGAGAGAGAAAGTTGTCATCCTCGTTCCGGGCGGCGGCCTTCTCCAGCTTGCGGAAGTCGCGCTGGCGGGCCCTAGCGCGGAGTCTGTCAGCCTCGTTCCGGGCGGCGGTTTTCTCCTGCTCGCGGGACTCGTGCTCGGGGGCCTTGGAGGGGAAGTTGGCAGCGTCGTTCTGGGGCGCGCGGTCGGTGGTCCTCTGCGGCTTCGATCGCTCGGGCGCCTCGGGCTTGGCCGCCTTGGGCCGGCGCGGCCTCCGCAACGACACTGGCAGATCCCCTTGCACATGGTCCCTGCCCGCCCGCCGCAGGAAGGTCAGGACCGGCCGCAGCCCGCTGTCGTGAGCGACCATGTTGGCCGAATCGTCATGGGCGCCGCCGCCCTTGATGAATGCCTGCATGTCGCTGTAGGCCTGCGCCAACTTGGCATCGGAGGTATCGTCCTTGTTGATGGCCGCGCGCATGGCCTTCATAGCGTACGCGACCGAGTTGGCGTCGAACCCGCACAGCAGCAGGCCGGCCGCGATCGCGCGCATCTGCTGGCGCTGCTCCCTGGTCGAGCGCGTGCGCAGCAGGAACAAGCCATAGCGCATCCTCGTCTTGAGCAGTTCCGGATTGGCTTTGATCGCCCGGTGGAAATGCTCCAGCCGCGCATCGGCCCTATCGCCGAGCGCCGTAGTAAAATCCCGGACCGTGTTCACGCCTTCATGCTGTCGCGCTGCCAGCTTGTCCGGGCGGGTCTGCGAGGCTGACGTGAACAGCCTGGCGAGCCGGCCCCGGTCGTCGCGTGGATTGAACAGAGCCTGGGCGCCCGGATCGCTCTCGAACAGCGAGACGGTCGCGTTGGCCACCTTCCTCACGCTTTCGTCCGAGGCTTTCTTGCCGGTATCGCTCGCATAGCACGCGATGAATTGGTCGAGCAGCCGGGCGTGCCGGTCGGCGAGCGTCCGCCGTCTGGCAGCGTCGCCGAGGTGATCGATCTCAGGCCCGCTCTGCGGCGCGGTGCTGGATGCTCCATGCACACCGCGGGGCACTTGCGTGTTGCCGCCCCGGTCGACGCTGTCGACACCGAGCTGCCCGGTGGTGGTTGCGTCCTTGGCTCCGCCTAGCGGTGACGACATGGCTTCGGACTCCTGATCGGACGCAGGCGGCCCCAGACCTTGGGCAGGAAGGCGCCGCCGAACGCATCCTGGCTGCGCTCCGGCACTGCCTCGCCGGCGGCCCTCGGTGCTGGGCCTGCCGCTGCCGGATCGCGAGGAGCCCGCGCGAGGCGGTTCCCGGCAGCTTCATAAGTCAAGCATGGTTACGAACGCGTGATCGTCCCGGTCGTTCACGGTGCATTGCCTTGGGTAGCACGATCACCTGCCTTCGGGCGCCGGGCACAACGCCGCACCCTGAGCCGGGTGCTGGCGAACCGTCCCGGGTGGGCAGCGCGTTGCCGAGCGCCCGAGCTTGCTCAGGCGCGCTCGGAATCGCGGGATTCGCCGCATCGGCCTTGACGATGACGACGCGCATCGGCTCAAACTCCGTACATCCCGGGCGGGCGTCGAGGGACGAGCGACATGAACTGGGAGGTCTTCATTACCTGCGCGGTGACCGGTGCCGGCGATACCGTCGGCCGGCACCCGGCGGTCCCGGTGACGCCGCAACAGATCGCCGAGGCAGCGATCGAGGCGGCGCGCGCGGGTGCTGCGATCGCGCACTGCCACGTGCGCGACCCGGCCACCGGCAAGGGCTCTCGCGATGTCGCCCTGTACCGCGAGGTGGTCGAGCGGATTCGCCAGGCCGAGGTCGACGTGGTGATCAATCTGACCGCGGGCATGGGCGGCGATCTGGCCTTCGGCCCGGGCGAGCAGCCGATGGCGCTCGACCGCGCCGGCACCGACATGGTCGGCCCGCTCACCAAGCTCGCCCACGTCGAGCAGCTGCTGCCGGAGATCTGCACGCTCGATTGCGGCAGCATGAACTTCGGCGACGGCAACGCCATCGTCGTCAACACGCCGGAGATGGTGCGGGCCGGCGCGCGGCGCATTCGCGAGCTCGGGATCAAGCCGGAGTGCGAGGTGTTCGATGCCGGCCATCTCTGGTTCGTGAACCGGCTGATCCAGGATGGGCTGCTCGCCGACCCGCCCCTGATCCAGCTCTGCCACGGGATCCCCTACGGTGCCCCGGCCGATCCCCTGACCGCTCAGGCTATGGTCCATCAGTTGCCCAAGGGCGCCATCTGGAGCGCCTTTGCGATCGGCCGCATGCAGATGCCGTTCGCGGCCTCGGCAGTCCTGCTCGGCGGCAATGTGCGCGTCGGCCTCGAGGACAACCTCTATCTCGAGAAGGGCGTGTTCGCGTCCAACGCCCAGCTGGTCGAGCGGGCGCGCGAGATCGTCGAGCGCATGGGCTGCCGCGTGCTCGGTCCGGACGAGGTGCGCGCCCGTCTCGGCCTGCGCAAGCGCGGCTGAGCCCGATGGCGATCCGCAAGGTCGGCCTGGTCGGCGGCGGCGTGATCGGCGCCGGATGGGCCGCGCGCCTGGCGCTGAACGGCATCGACGTCGCGCTGTTCGATCCCGACCCCGAGGTCGAGCGCAGGGTCGGCCAGGTCCTGGACAACGCCGAGCGGGCCTATCGCAAGCTGACCCTGGCGCCGCTCGGCCGCAGCGGCAAGATCACGTGTACGACCGATCTCGAGGCCGCCGTCGCCGACGCCGATTTCATCCAGGAGAGCGCGCCCGAGCGCGAGCCGCTCAAACGGGCGCTGCTGGCCGAGGTCAGCCGTGCCTGCCGGCCGGAGGTGGTGATCGCCTCGAGCAGCTCGGGCCTGCTGCCGAGCCGGCTGCAGGCCGAGATGGCGGGCCCGGAGCGGTTCGTGGTCGGCCATCCGTTCAATCCGGTCTACCTGCTGCCGCTGGTCGAGATCTGCGGCGGCGGAGCGGACCAGCGAGCACGCCAGGCAGCAGGCGGCCGCGTTCTACCGCACGATCGGCATGCACCCTCTGCTGCTGCGGCGCGAGATCGACGGCTTCGTCGCCGACCGCCTGCTCGAGGCGCTCTGGCGCGAGGCGCTGCACCTGGTCAACGACGACATCGCGACCACCGACGAGATCGACCAGGCGATCGCCTACGGGCCTGGCCTTCGCTGGGCGTTCATGGGCAGCTTTCTGATCTATCGCCTGGGCGGCGGCGAAGCCGGCATGCGCTATTTCCTGGAGCAGTTCGGTCCGGCCCTGAAGCTGCCGTGGAGCAGGCTCGAGGCGCCCGAGCTGAGCGACGAGCTGATCGAGAAGATCGTCCGGCAGTCGGACGAGCAGGCGGGCGGCCGCTCGATCCAGGAGCTTACGCAGCTGCGCGACGACTGCCTGGTCGCGGTCCTGCAGGGCCTGCGCTCCCGGGACCACGCCGCCGGCGCGGTGCTCAGGGCCTACGAGGAGAAGCTGTTCGATCGCAGCCATCCGCCGGTCATGTCCGATGCCGACGAGCTGTCGCAGCCGCTCCGGCTGCATGCGGCGCGGGTGCTGCCGGAGTGGGTCGACTACAACGGCCACATGACCGAAGCGCGCTACCTGCAGGTGTTCGGCGACAGCACGGACGCGCTGCTGCACTACGTCGGCATCGATGCCGACTACCACGCGGCGGGCCTCAGCTGCTACACGGTCGAGACCCACATCATGCACCTGCGCGAGGTCGCGGCCGACGAGCCGCTGCACGTGACGACCCGGGTTCTGGGTTGCGACGACAAACGGCTGCACCTGTTCCATGTGCTGTATCGAAGCCGCGACCAGGTCCGGCTCGCCACCGCCGAGCATATGCTCTTGCATGTCGACACCGCGGCCGGTCGCGCCTGCCCGGCGCGCGCCGACGTCCTGGCCCGCATCCAGCGCCTGGCCGAGGCCCAGTCTCACCTGCCGACCCCCGACGAGGCCGGACGCTTCGTCGGCCAGCGCCGAAACTGACAGCCGCGCCGCGCTGCCGCTTCCCCCGGCCTCGCCCAGGCGATCGCGCTCGTCGAGTAGCTCCAGCAGCAGCGCGCGCTTGCAGCCCGACCAGAGGATTGCCCGGAGCATTGCGCCCCGCCCCTCGACCGACTGGACATCTGATCGTGGCCCTGAGCGTGAGGCCTCGGTGAACGGCAAGATCACACGGGCTGAGCGCTCAGGTCTAGTCTGAGCCAGCTTCCTCAGCATCGCGCAACATGGCCTCAACGGCGATTTTCAATGCCCGCAGGTCGTTGCTCACGATCCGCCATACGCGTGGGTCCTTCACCCGCGGATAGTCGTGGCGCAGGACGTTGCCGAGACCGGCGACCGCCCGCCAATCGATGCCCTTGTGCCGAGCCTTGAGCTGCGACGGGATGTGACGTGACGCCTCCGAGACCCGCTCGAGGTTGCGCTCGACGGCATCACGGTTCACCCAGTCGGCCGCATAGTCCTCGAAGGTCTTGCCGGCAGTGAAAGTCTCGATCCTGGCAACCGCATCGAGAATATGCCGGAACCGGTCCGCGACCGGCGCCCTCGCCATCAGAACACCTCGATCAGATCGTCCTCGATCGTCTGCCAGAAGCGTGGCGTGACATCTTCGCGGATCACCACATCTGTGTCGATCCCCAGGAGCTCACACAGCTCCACCCGCACTCCCGACAGATCCAAGAGCGAGAATTTCTGGGCCGAGGGGACACTGATCAGCACGTCGACATCGCTTCTTCTTCCGACATCGCCGCGGGCGAGCGAGCCGAACAGCCACAGCTTTGCGACGCCGAGCGCGCGCAGCTCGGTTTCGTGATCACGGATCGTGCGGATCACCTCGCGCAGGGCCTGCGCCGGATCGAGCGTTTTCAGGTCGGATGCCATGGCCCATCGTGCCACATTGGGCACCGGGTCGTCGAGCAACGTGCAGAACGTCTTCACGCACCAGGAGTCCCTGGCTCCGGCCGGGCGGCCGATGCTCACTTCTTCCCGTCGTGCAGGACCTCGGCCGGGAGCGAGGCCGGACGCTTCGTCGGCCAGCGCCGAAGCTGACATCCCGCGCCGCGCTGGCGTGCGCGTCCCCCGGTCTCGCGCTCCACGGTCGCGCCGGTCGAGCTCAGGCGCGATCGGGCGAACCCCTTTTCCGCATCGCGCAGCATCATCTCGACAGCGGCTTTGAGCGGCGGGAGATCCCGAGCCACGACTTCCCACACGAGGCTGTCGTCAACGATCGGTAGGCGTGGCGCAGGATGTTGCCGATGCCGGCGACCTTCCGCCAGGGAATCTCGGGATGCCGGGCCTTGAGGTCGTTCGGGATGTGCCGCGATGCTTCCGAGATGCGCTCGACGTTCCGTGCCACCGCATCCCGAAGCATGCGCTCGGCCGCATAGTCGTCGAAGGTCTTGCCTGCGGTGTCTTCGGCAATGGCCACGATCGCATCCAGGATGTCCTCCAGCCGCGATACCAGCTCGGATGAGGTCATCCAAAAACCTCGATGGCCTCGGCCTCGAAACGCTGGCGCATGCGCGGTCGCATCTTCGCCACCGTCGTGCCGACGTCGACCTCGCGACCGAGCAGATCTCGCAAAAGGTCTTGCAGACCGACGAGATCGAGGAGTGAAAACCTGATGTTGCGATCAATATCGGCGATCAGATCGACGTCGCTTTCGGGCCTGGCCTCGCCGCGCGCCATCGAGCCAAACATCCGCAGCCGGGTCACGCCCTGGGCGCGGATCTCGGCCTCGTGCCCGCGCAGGGTGCGCAGCACGCGCTCGCGCTCCGCCTGCGCCGGATCGAGCGTTTTCAGGTCGGACGCCATGGCCGCATCGTGCCACACAGCTGCCGGTGTCGCCGAGCGACGCGCGAACGGTCTCTGCCTTGGTCAACTTTTGGGGCGGAGCGAGACGCCTACTTCGTGCGGTCGCGCAGGACCTCGGCCAGCAGGGCGTCGACCGCGCTGGCGAGGGGCCGGAGATCCCGCATCGCGATCCGCCAGATCACGTCAAGCTCGATGGCGTAGTATTCGTGGCGGAAGACGTTGCCGATGGCGGCGATCGCCGGCCACGGTATGTCCGGGTAGCGGGCTTTCATGTCCGCCGGTAGACGGCGGCAAGCCTCCGAGATGATCTCGATGTTGCGCTCGATCGCCTGCCGCAGCATCGGGTCGTGGTCGAGGTCCGAGCGCTGCCGTCCCCGCGCATATCGATCGATCAGGTCGATCGCCTCGCGGATGTGCTCGAGATACAGCCGGACGTCTTGCTGGCCATCAGTAGATCTCGATCCGGTCGTCCTCGATCCATTCCTGGAGCCAGGGCCGCATCGCCGAGCCGAAGGCGAACTGAACGCGGCGGCCCAGGAGCGTCCCGAGCTCCTCCTGGATACCGTAAGCTCCAGGCCGAGGCCGGCGTCGGGATCGATCTCGATCAGAAGGTCGATGTCGCTCTCGGCCCGGCCTCGCCCCGCGCCATCGAGCCGAACAGGCCGAGGCGCGCGATGCCGCGTGCGCGCAGGCGGGGCGCCGCCTCACGCAGCATGCGCAGCACCCGCTCCCGCTCGGCGAGCGCAGGCCCCAGGGTTTCGCTTATCGACGGCCATGGCGCGATCCTGCCATAGCCGCGGCGGGATCGTCGAGCAAGGGGCGCCGATCACCGGTGGGCGCGCCCCTCGACCGGCGAACATGCCCATCGCGAGGACAAGCTCACATCACGGTAGCCCCGACATCGAAAATAGGTTATAATTCCTCTCGGCAGTAACTCCACCCGCGCGGTTGCCCGGCGCCCGCCCGCCGCACCGTACACTCCCCCGTATCCTGGCTCCGTAAGATGCGCACCCTGTTTTGCCCGCGCCCCGGCGCGCTCCCTGTTCCGGCGGGCGGACGGATTCCCAGCATCGCATATCGCCCCCTTACTAGCGCGTTAAGGTTAACAAACCTTTTCTGACCACTGCTGTGGCGAGCCAGACCGTGCGGACGAGAATACCGAGTGAACCCAAAAGCCGCAGGATTCCTGAGATTTTTCGATGAGCGGCGGCGCAGACGAACCTCGCGAACCGAATTCCTGCAGGCATTGCGCCCCGCGGCGCAGGCAGCGCACCGGTGACGCAGATTGGCGCATGGTGACGCATTGTTGCGACGGGGCGTGCGGTCTCCGCCGCGTCCTTGCGCATGGCGCGCACAAGAAACACCGAAGGAACCCGAGAGCCGCAGGATCCCTGGGGCTTTTCCAGGCGGGTCGAGCCCAACCAACCCGATGGCGAGGTCCTCGGGGCGCATCGGCATCGGGATCGCGCGGTCCGCCGATCACGGCCCCTGGTCACCGGCGGGCTTTGGTGCAAGATAGCGCCAACGCCTTGAGGGAGGACGCCGATGCCGTTGACGGCCCGTGAAGCACAGCTGCTGGCCTGGCTGGACGCCCAGTACGAGCCCATGGTCGAGCTGCTGGCGAAGCTGGTCGATACCGATTCGGGCTCGCTCGACAAGGCGGGCGTCGATCGGGTCGGCGAGCTCCTGCGCGCACACCTGGAATCGCGCGGCATCGCCTGCGAGGTGACCGACCACCCGAGCGCCGGCTTCTTCCTCCCGGCGACCGTGCCGCCGGCCAACGGTGCCGCCGCCAGCGGCGCCAACGACCACGTGCTGCTGCTCGGCCACCGCGACACGGTGTTCGCCAAAGGCACGGTCAAGGAGCGGCCGTTCCGGGCCGAGGGCATTCTCGGCTACGGGCCGGGCGTCTCCGACATGAAGTCCGGGCTGGTGATGAACGCCTTCGTGCTCGAGGCCTTTGCCCGCACGGGCGGCGCCGGTCTGCCGCTGGTCGGCCTGTTCACGTCGGACGAGGAGATCGCCTCGCCCGCCTCGCGCCCGGTGATCGAGGCCGCAGCGAGTGGCGCGCGCGCGGTGTTCAACGCCGAGCCCGGCCGGCGGCGGGTCCCGGCGGCAATGTGGTCAGCGGCCGCAAGGGTGCCATGTTCCTCACGGTCGAGGTCGCCGGCATGCCGGCCCATTCGGGCGGTGCCCACGACAAGGGTGTCTCCGCGATCGAGGAGCTGTGCCGCAAGGTCCAGGCCCTGCACGCGCTGACCAGCTACGAGAGCGGCACCACGGTCAATGTCGGGCTGATCGAGGGCGGCGTCTCGATCAATACCGTAGCGCCCCATGCCAAGGCGCGGGTCGACGTGCGCTTTAAGACCATGGAGGCGATGGCCGCAGCCGAGGCCGCGGTCGCGGCGATCCTCGAGACCACGCATCTTGTGGGCACCACGACCCGGGTGACCGAGCGCGCGGCGTTCCTGCCGCTCGAGCAGACGCCGATCAACCGGGCGCTGTTCGATCACTATGTCGCCTGCGCCGCCGATCTCGGCCTCACCGTGGAGGGCGAATACACCGGCGGCTCGGCGGATTCCGGCTACACCTCGGCGATCGGCACGCCGACCCTTTGCGGCACC
Organism: uncultured Alphaproteobacteria bacterium; assembly: GCA_963731495.1. Classification (GTDB taxonomy): domain Bacteria; phylum Pseudomonadota; class Alphaproteobacteria; order Geminicoccales; family Geminicoccaceae; genus DASUGG01. Next base: position 2,068 of record CAVSVZ010000042.1, on the reverse strand, counting down.
GGGCCGATCGGCGGGCGCGCGCACACGCCCGACGAAGTCTGCGAGCTCGACACCATGCCGCTGCGCGCCAAGGCCCTGGCGCTCGCGATCATGCGGCTGGAGGCTTAACGCACCTCCAGCCCTCGCGCGACCACTCGCCCGGCGAACCGGGACCATGAGGTGTGCCCGATGATGGCAGCGTGGTTGCGATCTGGCCTTTGGTTCGCACCGCCCGTCGAGACCGCAACCTTCGAGATGCTGGCGAGCGAGGTCGCGAGCCCGCGTCAAGGGGATCAAGTCACGGTCGGCGGCGAGACGCTCGTCATTAAGGAGGAGCCGGAGCGGCGTGATCCGGATGTGCTGGTGCAGAGCCTGGATGTTTGGATGGCCCGGGCGCAACGGAGGAGCGACCCGTTCGCAGTGCAGAGCCTGGCTGGGCCAGATCTTCACGGTCTACAGCGGTCGGATCCTGGTGGCGGATGCCGCCTGCCCGGGCCCGGCCGCTCGGCGAGGATCGGGCCCGGACAGGGGATCAGTCCCCGGCGTTACAGGTCGAGCGCGTTGGTGAGGTCGCCAAGCGGCGGGTTGCCGTTGGCGGCGATCGCATCGTCGCGCTGCTTGATGCCCTGGAGCGTCGGCAGGTCGAAGCGGCGGGTGATGAAACGCAGGATCGAGGTCGTGTCGTAGGGCGTGTGGTCGACAAAGCCGCGCTTGGCGAACGGCGAGACGATGATCGCCGGGATGCGTGAGCCCGGCCCCCAGCGGTCGCCCTTGGGCGGCGCCACGTGGTCCCAGATGCCGCCGTTCTCGTCGTAGGTGACGATCACCAGCATATGGTCCCATTGCGGGCCGTGCTGCAGGTGCGCGATCACTCGGCGATGTGGTCGTCGCCCGCCGTGACGCCGGTATAGCCGGGGTGCTCGTTGAGGTTGCCCTGGGGCTTGTAGAATGCGACCTGCGGCAGCTTGCCGTCGTCCATCACCTTGATGAGCTCGAGCCGTCCAGGCCACCGTCGTGCAGATGCTCGGCGCGCGCCTTGGTGCCCGGGGGCGAAGTCTTAAAATAGTTGAACGGCTGATGGTGGTACTGGAAGTTTGGCACCGGCTGGTTGCCGTTCGAGCGCGTCCTGCCATGCGCCCGCGTACCAGGCCCAGCTCACGCCTTTTGCGCTGAGCAGATCGCCGATGGTGGGCTCGGTCTGCGGCGGCAGGGTGTTCGGCTGCCGGGTCGGCGTAGCGCGGGTCGCCTCCGGCTGCCGGCTTGTTGTCGCTCGGCTGGTAAGGCGGCTGCATGGTATTGATGGCATAGAAGTCCGGCGTGATCTTGCCGTTGTTGACGAATTTCGGAATGCCGTCCATCGCCGACTTGGGCGAGTTGGCGGCGACCTTGAGTGTGACGCCGTCCGGCTCGACTGCGGCGATCAGCCCTTGGCCGGGCTCTGATCGGCGTTCGGATAGGTCGGCGCGCAGGCGCAGACCAGCCAGTGTGGTTGAGGAAGGAGCCGCCAAACGCCCCCATGAAGAAGTTGTCGGCGAGCGTGTATTGCTTGGCGATCTGCCACATCTGCATCTTGGAGCCGTCGAAGTAGCCCATCACCATCGCGCCGCAATCGGCCCAGGCGACGAACTTGTCGTTCCTGCCGTCGTCGATCTGCATCTGGTTCTGGTAGAAGCGATGCCAGAGGTCAGTGGTGAGCGTGTCGGCGACTCGTTGAAGCCTTTCGGGTCGTCGACCCCGAAGGGCTTGTTGGGCAGGTGCTCGGTCTCCGCCTGGGTCACCGGCGGGTACACCCTTCCGGTCAGGCCGCCCCAGACCGGCGGCAGCTCTTGAGCACGTACCGTCGCGGTCGAGCTGGGTCATTTTCGGCGTGGCGTCGGCGATCCGTTGGCGCCGGGAACGGCCGTAAAGATTGTCGAAACTGCGGTTCTCGGCGAAGATCACCACCACGTTCTAAATCTGGTCGAGGCCATCCGCGGCCGAGCTCGCCTGCCAGGGAAGGAGACTGACTAGGACGCCGGCAGCCGAGCCGGACAGAACGCGCTTCTCCATGAGGGTTCCTCCCTGATGTGAACGCCACCACCAGCGGTTT
>CAVSVZ010000041.1:0-13333 GCA_963731495.1 uncultured Alphaproteobacteria bacterium | reverse complement strand
GGTAGTCGAGGATCTCGCACATCAGGCGCACCGGGCCGTGTTCGCCGGCGAGCGGAGGCCGATCGTCCCGATAGACGGCGTGGCCGTCGGCAGCTTCGATTACCGCGCCGTCCCGCTCGAGCTGCCACGCCACCCGGCCGACCGAGTGGAAGCCCTCGCCACGAGCGCCATCGGGGCGGATGCCATCCTGTGCCAGCGTAACCTCGAGGGTGAAGCCGTCGGGGAAGCTGATCGGGCCGCCGAAGTCCTCGGGATAGGCCACCATTCTCTGGGCATAGCTGTCGAACACGGTCGCAGCGGTGCCCGCGGTCAGCGCCATCACCAGACCGACGTGGATCAGCGTCACGGGCACACGGTAGGTCCACAGCCGCGTGCGCCAGCTCTGGCGGAACAGCGCTGCGGTAAGCGCGGCGAGCAGCAGATAGCTCGCCGTGACCACGAGTGCATCGAGCCATGGAAACACCGCGACGGTCGAAGACGAGGTGAGCCCGGTGCCATCGAACAGTGCCTGCGTGGGCCGTACGATGAAAGCGCTGAGCAGCGCCAGCACAAGCACGGCGCTGGTCAGCAGCCAGCGCCCGAGGCGACCACCGATCGGCGAGAAGTAGTGGCCGCCGGCAAGCGTCAGGGCGATCGCGACCGGGACCAGGGCGGCATTCATCCTGTAGCGGTCGATGTCCCACTGCGCGAAGGCCGCGCGCAGCGCCGCGATCTCGGCGGGAGCGGTCCAGCGCGCGAGGGTCTCGAAGAAGGGCTTGAGGCTCTCGGGCCGCGGCCAGCCTTGCCAGGCGCCGAGATAGGCCCAGCCGATGTGCAGGGCGCCGATCGCGGCGGCCGTGAGCAGGCCGCCGATCGCGACCATCAGGAGCGCGGTCGGCTCGGCGGTTCTCGGAGGGCGGGCGCGTGGCCGTCTCAAGCCTGCGACCACCGCCCACAGGGTAAGCGCCGTGAGCACGCCGGCCAGCGCCAGCAGGAGAGGCAGCGAGCTGTCGCCGACATAGCGGTGCGAGGAGGCGAGCGCGGGGCTGCGTGTGATCGCCATTGACAGCAGCGCCGCGATGCCGCTGAGCGCGGCGAGTGCGGGCAGCAGCAGCGCGAACCGGCCGCGCGGATGGTAGCGGCCGAAGCCGTGCAGCTGCGCCGTGATCAGGGCCCAGACCACGAACACGCTGGTCTGCACTGGATCCCAGTGCCAGAACTGGCCAAAGCTGAAATCCTCGTACGCCCACCACATGCCGAAGAACAGCCCGCTCGAGAGGATCAGCCAGGCAACGCGGAGCCACGTATCCTGCCGCTGCGCCCAGACGCCCTGGCCGCGCGCCAGCGCCTGCAGCGCGCCACCGAACGGCGCCAGCACCAGCACATAGGCCGCGAACAGCAGCGGCGGGTGGAGCGCCATCCAGGGGCTCAGCAGGTGCGCGTTCATGCCGCGCGGCGCGAGGCCGACGTCGGCCGCCGGCGTCGCGGCGAACGGGTCCCAGATCAGCGCGCCGAGCGTGAAGGCCGCGCACAGCAACAACGCACCCGGCCCGGACCAGCCGCCCGCACCAACGAGACGACAGGCGGCGAGCGCCAGGAGCGTCGCCATCAAGAGCAGCGTGCCTTCGTCGCCGCCCCAAAGAATCGCGACCTTCAGGTACAGAGGCAGCTCGGCTGCGCTGTACAGCCAGACGTAGCGGTAGCCGAAGTCGTCGCCGGCGAGGTGCAGGACGAGGGCAAGCATGGCGGCGGCCAGCAACAGCAGCGCGGCGAACGCCAGCATGCGCCGATACCGACCACTGGCAGCGCCGCCGAGCGCCGCCGCGAGCGCCAGAACCAAGAGGCCGCGCTCGATCATTTCTCGTCCACGATTCGTCGTGCCTTTGTGCTGTTGACAGGATGTCGCACCGCGCGCAACGTGGATGCAAACCTCGAAGAGGTACAGGGGGAGACGATGGCGAGGTGGCTCTGGCTCGCAGCCCTGCCGGCAACGCTACTCGGCATGTTGGATGGCGCCTATGCCCAGGACGCCGAGGACATCCTGAACAGCAACTGTGCGGCCTGCCACGAGCGTACCGATGGCGGCCTCGCGCGCATCAAGGACCAGCGCAAGACGCCCGAAGCCTGGGACATGACCATCGCGCGGATGATGTTCCTGCACGGCGTCGAGCTCACCAACGACGAGCGATCCGCGCTGGTCAAGTACCTCGCCGACACGCAGGGCCTGGCACCCGCCGAGACCGAGGGCTTCCGATACATCCTGGAGCGCGTGCCGTCGCAAATCGAACAGCCTGCCACGGATGAGCTCGGCGTTACGTGCGGGCGCTGCCACTCCTATGCCCGGGTGGCGCTGCAGCGGCGCACCGAGGACGAGTGGCGCAAGCTCTCCCATTTTCACCTCGGCCAGTACCCCACGGCCGAATATCAGGCGCTGGGGCGCGATCGGAACTGGTGGGACATCGCTTCCGAGCAGATGCCGCCCGAGCTCGCCAAGCTCTACCCCCTCGATACCTCCGAATGGGCCGCGTGGCGGGAGCATGAGCCGGTCGATCTGTCCGGCAAGTGGCGCTTCGTCGGGCGGGATTCGCGCATCGGCGACTACGACGGCGTCGTGACGATCGAGAGCACCGGTGACGACACCTACGCGCTGACCCTCGAGTTCGACCTACGAGGACGGTCAGCAGGTGGACGGCGAGGGCAGCGGCATCGTCTACACCGGCTATGAATGGCGCTCGCGCACCATGCTCGGCGACGACGAGACGCTGCAGGTGTTCGCCGTCTCGGAGGACGGCAACAGCATGACCGGGCGGTCGTTCCTGGCGGATACCGATTCGGTCGGGACCGACGTCACGGTCGTGCGGATGGCAGACGGGGCCAGCGCCATTCTGGCGGCATCGCCATCCTATCTGCGGGCCGGCGAGACCGCCGAGATCGCGATCCACGGCATCGGGCTCGAAGGCGATGTCTCGCTCGGCGATGGGGTCACCGTGGACGAGGTCGTCTCGAGCGATGCCGAGACCGTGGTGGTCCGGGCGAGCGCTGCTGCCGATGCCGCCGATGGGCTACGCACGGTGACGGTAGGCGATGCCGGTGCCGACGGGCTGCTCACGGTGTACCAGGCGATCGACTCCGTCACGGTCGAGCCGCCCTACACCATCGCCCGCGTCGGCGGCGGTGGTGGGCCGATCCCGCCGGTGCCGGCGCAGTTCGAGGCGGTGGCCTGGCTGTCCGGGCCTGACGGTCAGGCCGGCACGGACGACGACATCAGGATCGGCGCTATGCCCGCCACATGGTCGGTCCAGAACTTTGACGAGGTCGCCGAGGAGCTGGACGATATCGCGTTCGCCGGCAAGATGCAGGCCGACGGGCTGTTCATCCCCGCGGCGGCGGGGCCCAATCCCGAGCGCCCGTTCGAGACCAACAATGCGGGCAATCTCAAGGTGATCGCGTCTGTCGAGGACGGCGGGCAGACGGTCACCGGTGAAGGCCAGCTGCTGGTCACGGTCCAGCGCTGGAACGATCCACCGATCCGCTGAGGAGGCGATCCGCGTGCCAGGTGGCCTGAAGCTCGCTTCGCACAACAGCCACGAGGTCAGCGTGGCGGGTCGGCGCATTCTGTTCCATGTGCCGACCACCAGCCTGTTCGAGCTCGATGCGCTGGCCGCGGACGTGCTCGACCTGTTCCAGGAGCAGGCGGAGGTCACCGAGGTCGACGTGCGCCGGCGCTTCGACGGCCGTCATCCGCCCGAGCGCGTGCTGGAGACGCTGGAGGAGCTGCTCGAGCTCGAGATCATCCACAACGGCCAGCCGCGCCCGGCCGACCGCCCGCCGGTCGCGATCACCAGCTATCCGATCAGCACGCTGGTCCTGAACGTCAACACCGGCTGCAACCTGTCGTGCACCTACTGCTACAAGGAGGACCTGACCACGCCCGACCGCGGCCAGCGCATGGCCTTCGAGACGGCGGCCAAGTCGTTCGAGCTGCTGCTCGCCGAGGCGCACGAGCGCAAGCGGGTCAACCTGGTGTTCTTCGGCGGCGAGCCCCTGTCCAACATGCCGCTGATCCGGCAGATGATCGACTACGCCGAGCGGCGTGGCGCCGAGGTCGGCAAGACCGTCGATTTCTCGCTCACCACCAACGCGACCCTGCTGAGCGAGGAGCTGGTCGACTACTTCAGCGCCCATCGGGTCGGCGTCACCGTCTCGATGGATGGCCCCAAGGCGCTGCACGATCGGAACCGCAAGACGATCGGCGGCAAGGGCACCTATGACGTGGTCGCGAAGAAGGCGCGCATGCTGCTGGCAGGGCACAAGTCGCGGCCGGTCGGCGCGCGGGTGACGCTGACCCGCGGCACCACCGACGTGGTCACCATCCACCGCCACCTGCGCGACGAGATCGGCTTCTTCGAGGTCGGCTTCGCGCCGGTGACGGCCGGCGACATCAGCGCGTTCAATCTGACCGAGGACGAGCTCGCGGACGTGTTCGAGGGCATGAAGGCGCTCGGGCGCGACTATCGCGATCAGGCACTCGCCGGCCGCAACAACGGCTTTGCCAACATGCATCAGCTGATGACCGACCTCGCCGACGGCACGCGCAAGTCGCTGCCATGCGGCGCCGGGCTCGGCATGCTGGCGGTCGACAAGGACGGCGGCCTGAACCTCTGTCACCGCTTCACCGGCTCGAGCCTGCCGACCTTCGGCAACGTCGACGCCGGCATCGACAAGCCGCGTCTTGGCGCCTTCCTCGAGGAGGCGCAGGACCGCAGCGCGCGGCCGTGCGCGACCTGCCGGATCCGCAATCTGTGCTCCGGCGGCTGCTATCACGAGCGCTATGCCCGCTATGGCGATCCCATGCACCCGGTCGCGCACTATTGCGAGCTGATGCGCGACTGGATCGATTTCGGGATCGAGGTCTACACCGGGATCATGGCCGGCAACCCCGGCTTCTTCGAGCGCCACGTCGCGCCGCGTCGGGCACGCGACGAGAGCATGCGGAGGGCGATGGCATGAAGCACCTGAAGCCGCTCAACCACAAGGCCGTGCTGCTCGAGCAGGCGGCCGCGGAGGGCAAGGCCGGGGAAGTGCAGCTGATGCAGACCGTGGCCGGCTGCTCCTCGACCCTCGACCCGGGCTGGGAGGTCGACCCATTCGGCGGGGTCGCCGGCCTGTGCCAGCCGATGGAAGCGGACCTGTACGGCTGCACCGACCCCTGCTGGTGGCCGGCCCAGGTGGCCGACACCTTGAACTCCTACCCCGACTGGAACGCGGGCGCGGATTCGGCGCAGCACGACTGGCGCATGCTCCAGACGGTGTTTCCCGCGAGAAAGTAACGAGGCCTGCCATGTCCCGTGCGGCTGCCGGCGTCTTCGCCGTATCCTGCCTTTCGCTGGCGGTAGGCGCCGTTGCGCCCGCCTCGGCCAAGGATTACCTGCTGACCGGGATCAAGCCGGATCAGCTGGTGATCGTCGACCCCGCGGCGCGCAAGGTCGACAAGACCTGCACCATTCCGGACGCCGCCCCAGGCCAGCTGACCATCACGCCCTCGCCGGATGGCAGCACCGCCTATGTGATCGTCAATCGCTGGGAGAGCGTGTCCGGCATCGACCTCGATAGCTGCGAGCAGGTGTTCCGCGCCGACTTCTCCTCCGGCGACGAGCGCGTCAAGGCGACCTTCGGCATGGACATCAGCCCCGACGGCAAGGAGCTGTTCGTGTTCCAGTCGCCGGTCAAGCTGCTGCCCGGCGAGTACGAGGTGCAGCCGACCCGGGTCGCGGTCTACGACACCAGCGCCGGCATTGGCGCCGAGCCGATCCGCACGTTCGAGGCGCCACGCCGTACGGCGCTCCTGATCCTCTCCAACGACGGCTCCAAGCTCTATGCGGTGAGCTGGGACATCTACGTGCTCGATCCGCAGACCGGTGCGGAGATCGGGCGCCATCCGCTGCGCACCTGGGACCGCGAGAACTACAGCGAGCCCGACGTGCTCGACGTCTGGCCGCAGTGGGAGGCGACCGACATCTTCTCGACCCCGTATTTCGCCGTGCGCACCGATCTCGATCCCAGCGACCCCGCCGCCTACAAGACCGGGCTCGCGACCCTCGACCTCGAGACCGACGCGTTCGAGGTCAAGGACTTCGAGGACACCTCGGTGATCATCTTCTCGAGTGTGGTCAACCCGAAGCGCCCGAACGAGGTCTATGGCGTCTACACCACGCTCTCGAAGATCGACCGCGACAAGGGCGAGGTGCTCGATCGGATCGATCTCGACCACACCTACTACGCGATCAACGTCGCCTCGGACGGCAGCGAGCTCTATGTCGGCGGCACCATGAACGACGTCGCCGTGTACGACACGGAGACCTTCGAGCAGATCGGCAAGATCGAGATGCCGGGCGGCGCCGACCAGTCCCTCGCGAGCCTGCGCCTGGTCCAGCGCTGAGCGGGCGAGGCTGAGCACATCCGGGCGCCCGCGCCGGGCTCTCAACGATCGTATCGCTCGACCATGTCCCGCAAGCGTAACGCATCGCGCGGCGCGTAGCCCTTCTCGTCATTGTCGAAATAGCAGTACACGTCCCTGCCTTCCTGGCTCCAGCCGAGCATGCGGCGCGCCCAGCCGGACAGGGTCCGACCGTCGTAGCTGCCCTGGTACGGTGCGCCCGGCCCGTGCAGGCGGACATAGACGAAGCCCGCGGTGACCGCGACCGGTGATCGCTCGCCGCCCAGATCGAAGATGCACCATGCAGCACCTCGATCCGCGAGCAGGTCCAGGATCCTGTCGCTGTGCCAGGAGGCGTCGCGGAACTCGAAGGCGTAGCGGCGTTTTTCCGGCAGCTGATCGAGGAGGTTGCTCAGGCGGTCCGGGTTGACATGCCAGCGCGGCGGCAGCTGGAACAGCACCGGCCCGAGTTTTTGGCCCAAGGCCTCGATGCAGCCGAACAGGCGCTCGAGCGGCTCCTCGGGATCCTTCAGCTTCTTCATATGGGTCAGGTAGCGGCTCGCCTTGACCGCGAACAGGAAGCCCCTGGGCGTCTGATCCCGCCAGGCCGCGACCGTCCCGGCGGCCGGCAGGCTGTAGAAGGTGTTGTTGATCTCGACGCTGTCGAAGCGCCCCGCGTAGACGCGCAGCAGCTCGTGCGGACGCGTGCCCTCCGGATAGAAGGTGCCGCGCCAGTGGTCGTAGTTCCATCCGGACGTGCCGATCCGGATCCTGCCCTCAGTCATGGCTCGATTTGCTGGCCGATGCGATGCTCGCGCTCAAGGTGAGGTCTCGAGCGGACAGCAGCAAGACTTGAGAGCCCAGGCGTTTCCGACGCAGGTCGATTCTCGCCTGGACCGATATCCGTGGCTGGCGTGGACGCACTGTCGCCAGGACTCCTGCGGCCTTTGGGTTCGCTCGGCAATTCGGATGAGGCGGCAACGCGATCGCCTGGCGCAGCCGTGCGGGCAGGCGGAGCGGCACAGGCGCGCCGAGGCCGGCGCCGCGTCTGGCACGGCCTGCAACACGCCCTGCGGTGCCAGCGCGGCCATCAGCGCGGACTCGACCGCGGTCGCGCTGAACCGCTGCCGCGAGACGCTGGACCGACCGTAACCAGCAACCGTCCGGATCGATGCTGGAACTTCGTTCCATTGAATCGCTAACCTGTTGTTTTCCCTGCATGTGATTGGGTTCGTTTCGCATTTTTTTTCGCGCCATGATCTGTCCACGGCTGCGGGCTCGCCAGAGGGCGCGCGCCCAAATTCTAATGCGTGATCGGAATAAGATCACACCTCTATGCGAGAGCTAAGGCGCGGCGGGGTTCTCTGCAGCCGCGCGCTGCGCGGCTTTGGATCCGGACATAGGGAATCATCCCCGAGATTTGTTTGAGGGGACTCGGGGCGACCGCCCGACCATGCCAATGTACACGGATACAGGAATAAATACAAGGAGAGGCGCCCGACGCATGCTGGTACCGAGCGCGCCGGCCGTGAGGGCGTGGCGGCAAACGCGGGCGCCAATGATCTAAGGGAAGGTTAACCTTTGCGCCTCAATCTTTTCTTTGGAGGGTCCATGAGACCGTGGGAATCTGTGCCCGCGACGCCCGCCGCCAGCCAAGCACAATCGGATCCGGTCGCACCTCGCGTGAACGTTCGCACGGCGGGGCGCGGCGATCTTGCAGCGTGAACCGCCTGGCCCTTCGCTTCGCCGAGCAGGCCGCTATGATGGCGCGCAAGGAAACGCCAGCGCAGGAGCCGGGTGATGTGTAATTCGTTCGTGGCGCTTGCCAACAGCACGGCGAGCGGATCGGTGCTGCTGGCCAAGAGCGCCGATACCGAGGTCAACGAAGCGGAACACGTCGCGCGCTATCCGCGACGCGAGTATCGTGACGGCGCCCTGGTGAGGACCACGCATCGCACGATTCCGCAGGCACCGGTCACCCACGCCGTCATCCTCGGGCGCTCGTTCTGGGCATGGGGTGCCGAGCTCGGCTGCAACGAGCACGGCGTCGCGGTCGGCAACGAGGCCGCGTTCAGCAATCAGAAGGCCGAGCAGGACGGCGCCTGTTGCCTCGACCTCTTGAGGATCGCGGTCGAGCGGGGCGAGACCGCGCGCGAGGCCGTGGCTGCGGTCGGCCGGGTGGTCGAGACCTTCGGCCAGGGCGGCAACTGCCAGATGATGGGCAATTTTTACTTCGACACGGGCCTTCTGATCGCCGACCGCAGCGAGGCGTTCGTGGTCAACTGTGCCGGCCGGCACTGGGCCGCGCGCCGGGTCGAGGACGTCACGGCGATCTCGAACCGCTACCAGATCGCCGACGACTGGGATTTGTCGTCGCTCAAGCCTGAGAACGGCGCAAAGCCCAATTTCCGTGCGCTGTTTGCGGAGGACAGGCGCGAGGGAGAAGTCGCGGCCACGCAACGGGAATGCCGTGCGCTCGACCTCTTGAAGGCGCGCAAGGGGCAGATCACCGTGCGCGACATGGCCGACATCCTGCGCGACGTCGGCGAGGACCCGGACAGCTACAACATTCCGGACGATCCACTGCCGACGCGGCTTTGCATGCATGCCGGTCCTTACGAGGCGCGGTTCTGGCACGCCACCGGCGCGATGATCACGGATTGCTCGGACGATGGCGTGCTGGTCTGGATGACCGCGACCTCGGCGACCGACCTGTCCTGCTTCAAGCCGCTGTTGTTCGACGCCGAGATGCCGGACATGGGACCGCCGCCCGGCGGCACCTATACCGACGGCTCGCTGTGGTGGAAGCACGAGTGTCTGCACCGTCGCGCGGTTGCCGACTACCAGGCGCTCAAGCCCGAGATCCGCGGCGATTTCGATGCCCTGGAGGAGGGGTTCTTCGCCGAGGCGCCCTCGATCAAGAAGGCGAGCGCGACGGTCAAGTCGGCATTCGTGCACGACTGCTGGCGGCGCGCCGGGGAGGTGACCGATCGCTGGATCGAGCGGCTGGAAAAGCGCAACGTCTTCATCCAGCATGAGGGCTACCGTGCCATGTGGGACCGGTTCAACAGGGAGGGCTCGTTCCCGCTGTAGGTCGCCCGCTGTGGGTCGATACCTATCCATCATCGTTGAGCCGGGGCGCCATGAGCACCATCGATCTGGTTGAGGTCACCAAACGCTTTGATTCGGTCGTGGCGGTCGACCGGGTCGACCTGCACGTCGACCAGGGCGAGCTGGTCACCATTCTCGGCCCGAGCGGCTCGGGCAAGACGACGCTCCTGACCATGATCGCCGGCCTGGCCGATCCGAGCGTGGGGCGCATCGACATCGGCGGGCGCGAGGTCACCTGGCTGCCGGCGGCCAAGCGCAATGTCGGCCTGGTCTTTCAGAGCTACGCGCTGTTCCCCCACATGTCGGTGTTCGACAACGTCGCCTTTCCGCTGTCGGTGCGCAGCCTCGTGAAGGCGGAGATCGGGCGGCGGGTCGAGGAGGCGCTTCGTCTGGTGCGTCTGTCGGGTTTCGAGCGTCGGCGGCCCGCCCAGCTCTCGGGCGGCCAGCAGCAGCGGGTAGCCCTGGCGCGGGCACTCGTGTTCGAGCCCGAGATCATGCTGCTCGACGAGCCGCTCGGCGCGCTGGATCGCAAGCTGCGCGAGGAGGTCCAGGTCGAGCTTCGCCAGCTGCAGCGCTCGCTCGGCATCACCACCATCCTGGTCACGCACGATCAGGAGGAGGCGCTCTCGCTGTCCGATCGGATCCTGGTGCTGGACGAGGGCCGCGTGCAGCAGGTCGGCACGCCCGAGGAGGTCTATCTCAGGCCCAGCAACCGCTTCGTCGCCGACTTTCTCGGTACCGCGAATTTCTTCGATGGCGTGCTGGAGCGGAACGGCGAGAGCTTTCACATCCGGCTCGAGCAGGGCGAGAAGGTCGCCTGCGCCGACCCGGGCATGACCGCGGGCAGCGAAGTCTCGGCGATCGTCCGGCCGGAGCGCATCACCCTCGCGCCGGATGCTGAAGACGGCCTGCCGGCGCGGGTCTCGGATGTGATCTACCTGGGCCAGTCGGTCCGTTACCACCTCGAGACCCACCACGGCCAGGAGATCATCACCGCCTCGACCGACCGCGGTATCCGCTTCGCACCCGGCGAGCCGGTCCGTCTGACCTGGCAGCGGGACGACGTCTGGGTGATTCCGGACGCCGCGAACTAAGCCCGCTCAGGCGCTGAGCACTGGCCCGTTGGCCGTGAGGAAATCGTCGAAGGCCTCGACGAAGGCGTCGTAGTCCTGGTCGGTCAGCGGCAGCGAAAGGGCGAGGAAGCCGCGCCTTGCCACATAGAAGCCGCGCGCCAGCATCTCGAGGTGGAACAGCGCCCGGGCTGCTGAGGGCGTGTGCTCGGTGTCGTGCGGCTGGCGGATCGGCTCGCGCTGGAAGTGCATGCAGAGGATCGAGCCGACGCCCATGACCCGGACCGGAACGCCGTGGCGCTCGCCCAGCGCATTCAAGCGCGTCTTCAGGGTCTCGCCCCGTTCGGTCAAGGCGTTCGCCGCGTCGGGCGTGAACACCTCGGAGAGGCCCGCGACGCCCGCGGCCATCGAAAGCACGTTGTTGTTGTAGGTGCCGGAGTGCATGAAAGCGTCGGGTTGGGATGGATCGAACCGGCGCATGATCGCCTGGCGCCCGCCAAAGGCGCCAAAGCTCATGCCGCCGCCCAGATATTTGCCGAACGTGGTCATGTCCGGGGTGATGCCGAGCTTGGCCTGGAGGCCGCCCGGCGACAGGCGCGAGGTCATCACCTCGTCGAAGATCAGGACGATGCCGTGCCGCGTCGCGGCATCGCGCAGGCCCCGAAGGAACGCGGGCTCGCCCGGGATGCAGCCGCCGGCACCCATCATCGGCTCGACCACGATCGCCGCCAGCTCATGGGCGTGCCGCTCGATCTTTTCGAGCGTGGCCTCGAGATCGTTGTAGCGCCCGAAGACGAACGGGAAGGGGATGTTGACCGGCGACATTCCGTGATCGAACGACAGCATGCCGCCGTGGTAGGCACCCTCGAACACCAGGATGTGCGTGCGGCCGGTGAAGGCGCGCGCGGCGGACAGGGCGTTCAGGTTGCTCTCGGTGCCGGAGTTGCAAAAGCGCACCATGTCGCATGACGGGAACCGTGCGCACATCAGCGCCGCAAGCTCGGCCTCGTAGACGTTCGGCGCCCCGAATGTCACGCCACCTTTGAGCGCGCGCTCGATCGCGGCCAGGATCACGGGGTGCGAGTGGCCGTAGAGGCCGGCCGTATATTCGCCCAGAAAATCCACATAGGCATGCCCGTCGAGATCGAACAGGCGTGCCCCTTCGCCGCGCACCATGGTGACCGGGAAGGGGGCATAGAACAGGACGGTTCGGGTGTTGGCGCCGGGCAGGTGGCGGCCGGCATCGACCTGGCGCGCGCGGCTTTTCGGATTGGCCGCGATGTAGCGCTCCTCGGCCTCGGCAAGCGCGTCCTCGAGCGTGATGTTGCGGTGCGCCGGCGCCGTCATGCGTTCTCTCCCACAGGGCTTTGGTTGCGGTGGCAAGACTATAGGACCGCGGGCCCCAAACGCCATAGCCTCGCCATAGCCCAAGGCAATCGCATTAGGCGGCGGCGAGGATTTGGAGGAGGAAGGCGTCGTCCCAGCCGGCGCGCTTGATTTTGCCGCGGGTCGAGCCGGGATCAGGGTTGGTGCGCAGCAGATTGAGGGCAAAGCGGCGCAGCCGGGCGAGATTTTCCGGGGCGTGGTCCTTGCGGGCGCGCGAGCCGTCCTCGTCCATGACCACGTCGAGCACCCAGTGCAGGCGGTTCTCGATCTGCCAGTGGGCGCGCACGATCTGGGCGATGCGGGCGGCGCCGAGCTTGGCCGAGAGCAGGTAGTAGCGGCTCGCGGTGGTGGTCTTGCCGTCGAGCTCGCGCTTGGCGGTCACTTTGGCGACCGCGGCGAGGCCAGGAAAACCGTGGCGTTCGGCGAGCCAGGCGACGTCGTGCGCGACCGTCGCGCGGCGGGTCTCGATGCGGCCGTGGTCGCCATCGACCGTCTGGCAGGCGTCGTCGACCGGGGTCATGGGATCGTCCAGCCACAGGCGCACGTCCTCGTACAGCGCCGGCTGGTTGCCTTTCAGCGCCAGGGCGTAATCGCCGCCGCGGTTCAGGATGGTTTGCGCGGTGGCCTTTTGGCAGTGCATCGCATCGGCGGTGACGATCCGGCCGTCAAGCGCGAGCAGCGCCAAAAGCTCGGGCAGAGCCTCGATCTCGTTGCTGTCGCCAGCGACCTTCTGCTGGCCCAGCACCAGGCGCTGCTCGACCGCCCAGGCGCTCACCATGTGCAGCGGCCGGCGTCCGCCCTGCCGGTCGAAGCTGCGCCTGGCCGTCTTGCCGTCGACCGCGACGATCGCACCGGTCTCGACCTGCTCGGCGAAGGCGGCGACGAAGCGAGCGAAGCTGGCCTCGAACGCGTCCGGGTCGAGCAGCCGGAAGATCCGCGAGAAGGTGTCGTGGCTCGGAATGCCGCCCTCGAGGCGCAGGAAACGCCGCAGCAACGGCGCCTTGGCGCGTCCGAACAGGGCCATGTCGACGCACCCTTCGGCGCCGCACAGGCTGGCCGCCAGCGCGATCAGCAGGATCTCCAACAGATCGTGCCGTTGCGCGTTGCCCGTGCGCGGGTCGTCCAGATCACCAAAACACGCCCGAAACCGCTCCATGCCGCCGTCCTCTTCCAAAACCAAGGCGACAGCACATCAAGCACATGCCCCATCAAAAAGATTTTACAAATTCCTTATGCGATTCCCCTGCGCCATAGCCCAGTGCGGGTTTGCGCGATGGCGGGTGGCTGGTATGCTTCTTGCTCGAACGTCTGGGAGCGAAAAACAAGGAGGCCATCGAATGCCACTCCATAG
>CAVSVZ010000040.1:0-76351 GCA_963731495.1 uncultured Alphaproteobacteria bacterium | reverse complement strand
GAGGACCGGACGATCACCGCAGCCGCCGATCGCAAGGGCGTGGTCGGGATCGGCACCGAGCTCGGCGGCGCCGGCACGGTGACGCCCACGACGCTCGCCGTGGCACGACGCGGGGTCCAGAACATGCTTCGCCATTTCGGCCTGATCGAGGGCAAGATCGAGGGTGAGCCTACTCGCCTCACCGAGGTCGGCGAGGCCGCCTACTATCTGCACGCGCCCTGTCGCGGCCTGTTCGAGCCCGCGTTCGAGCTCGGCGATACGGTCGAGGCCGGCCAGAGCGCGGGCCTGATCCACTTCATGGACGATCCCTCGACGCCACCCAGAGAGGTCCGCTTTCAGGCGGCCGGCTTCGTGATCTGCAAGCGACCGATCCTCCAGGTCGAGCGCGGCGACTGCCTCGGCCACCTGGCGACCGATCTCGGCTGAGCAAGGCCGGCGGACTTCCTCCTCGCACCTCAGCCTCCGGCTTTTCGTAGCATTTCGTCCATTGACCTGGATCAAGGACGAAGGTTTCGTCCCAGGCGAGCTAGGTTACTGCCAACGGAGTAACAAGAAGGCATCTGGGGGTAGGGCCGTGGTCTTGGGACCCGATCCAACGCATCGCCATCTCGACACGGTTCCAACGCTTTGAGCGCGGGTGATATCGACCACGGCGCCCAGGAAGCAAGCGCTCCCATGAAGGTCGCCAGCGTCAGCAAGATCGAGAAGGCCGCCGCGGTCAACCGGGACGAGCTGTTCCGGTTAGGAGCGGCGCTCCTGTTCATCGTCGCCATCATGCTGTTCACCATCATGCGCACCGAAGCCGGTCCACACGGCGTTCTCTTGGTGGCCGCCGCCATGATCGGCGCTTACATGGCAATGAACATCGGCGCCAATGACGTCGCCAACAATGTTGGGCCGGCGGTGGGCTCGCACGCCATTACGCTGACCGGTGCCATCATCATCGCGGCCATCTTCGAGTCCGCCGGCGCGATCATCGCGGGCGGCGACGTCGTGAGCACCATCAAGCAGGGCATCATCGACCCGGGCTCGATCAAAGACCGCGACACGTTCATCTGGCTGATGATCGCGGCGCTTCTGGCCGCGGGGCTCTGGCTGAACTTGGCCACCGCCATCGGCGCGCCGGTCTCGACCACCCATTCGATCGTCGGAGGCGTTCTGGGTGCCGGCCTGGCGGCCGGCGGCTGGGGCATCGCCGATTGGCAGCAGACCGGAGCGATCGTCGCCAGCTGGTTTATCTCACCGGTGATGGGCGGGGCCATCGCCGCCGCGTTCCTCTACCTGATCAAACGGAGCATCAGCTACCAGCGCGACGTGCTGGAGGCCGCTCGGACCAGAGTACCGCTCCTGGTCGCCATCATGGCCTGGGCGTTTGTCACCTATCTGCGTGCTGAAGGGATTGACGCACCTCTGGAAAGCTCCGTTCGGGGTCGCCGCGCTGCTCGGGCTCGGCGCCGCCAGGCTCGTCTATTTTGTCGTCAGGCCGCTGGTGCAGCGGGCGGCCACGCGATTGGCGAATACCAAGGAGGGCGTGAACGAGCTGTTCACCATCCCCTTGATCTTCGGCGCTGCTCTGCTCAGCTTCGCCCATGGCGCCAACGATGTCGCCAACGCGGTCGGGCCCCTTGCCGGCATCAGTGAGGCCGTCATGGGTGGCGCGGTGACGGCAAAAGCCTCGATCCCATTATGGGTCATGCTGGTCGGCGCCCTGGGCATCTCGCTCGGCCTGGCGCTCTACGGACCGAAACTGATTCGCACGGTCGGCTCGGAGATCACCGAGCTCGACAAGACGCGCGCCTTCTGCATCGCCCTGGCCGCAGCGATCACCGTGATTATCGCCTCACAGCTCGGCTTGCCGGTCAGCTCGACCCATATCGCGGTCGGTGGCGTGTTCGGCGTCGGCTTCCTGCGCGAATACCTCAAGGTCAACTACTCGCGCATGATCGATGAGATCCACATGCATCACGAGGATGATGCTCCCGAGGTCGTCGACGCGTTCCTGCGCCGGTTCGAGGCGGCCTCGGTCCAGGAGAAGGGGATCATGCTGCGCGAGCTGAAGCAGCGTTCCGGCCCGAAGCTATTGTACAAGCGCGAGCGCAAGAATCTGCGCAAGATCTATCGGCTGGAGCTGGTCAAGCGCTCCCTCCTGCTGCGGATCGCCACGGCCTGGGTCGTGACCGTACCCGTGGCGGCATTCATGGGTGCCATGCTGTTCTTCACGATACGCGGTATGATGCTGCCTTGAGGGCCAGCGGACCGAGACGGGACCGCCACGATGAGCGAGACAAAGAGGGCCGCCCCGACCAGCGGCCAGAAATCCGGCCCGGTCCTGGCCGCCGTCGATTTCTCCGAGGATTCCCACGCCGCACTCGCCTGGGCCGGTGAATACGCCCGACTCACCGAAGCCAAGCTGATGGTTCTTCACGTCGCTCACGATCCGGCGGCGAGCCCCGGGTTCTATCGTCGGATGGGCGACGAATGGCTGCGCCCGCTGGTCGATGTAGCCGAGGAGATGATGGCCGAGTTCCTGGAGGCGATGAGAAAGGCGCAGCCCGACCTCGGGCCTCTTCAGACCGCCACCACCAGGCTTGTCTCCGGGCTGCCTGCCGGACGCATCGTCGAGGTGGCCGAGCAGGTCGAAGCGCCGCTTGATCGTCGTCGGCAGCCGGGGACGGACGGGGCTGCCTCACATCCTGCTGGGCTCGGTAGCCGAGCGCGTGGTCCAGACGGCGGTGGTCCCGGTCGTGGTCGTCAAGCGCCTCCCCGGAGTTGATGCAAGAGCCGCTGAATCACTTCGCGCTTTGGACCGGCCTGTTCGGCGGGCTGGCCCTGTTTCTGTTCGGCATGGACATCATGACCAGCGCGCTCAAGCGGGCCGCCGGCGACTATCTCAAAGACCTGCTCGGCCGTCTCACCCGCAACCGTTTTCTGGGCGTGGGCGTGGGCGCATTCGTCACCGCCGTGGTCAATTCCTCGTCGGTCACCACCGTGATCCTGGTCGGCTTCATCGCCGCGGGCCTGCTCTCCATGGCGCAGAGCGTCAGCGTCATCATGGGCGCCAATATCGGCAGCACGGTCACCGCTCAGATCCTGGCATTCAAGGTGACCAGCTTCGCTCTGCCGATGCTGACCGCCGGCTTCCTGCTGTCGTTCGTGCCGAGCCGCGAGGACATCCAGGACTACGGCCGGATCCTGTTGGGAGCAGGCCTGGTCTTCTATGGCATGGGGGTAATGAGCGACGCGATGGCGCCGCTCAGGTCCTATCCGCCCTTTCTGGACTTCATCACGACCCTCGCCAATCCGCTCGCCGCCGCGGCCGTCGGCGCGGTCTTCACCGCAGTGATTCAGTCGTCTGCGGCGACCGCCGGCATCATCATCGTGCTCGCCGGCCAAGGCGTCATATCCTTGGAAACGGCCATCGCCATCGCTCTCGGCGCGAACATCGGGACCTGCGCGACCGCCGGTCTCGCGGTGATCGGCAAACCACGGGAAGCCGTACGCGCCGCGCTCGTCCACGTGCTCTTCAACGTCGCCGGAGTGGCTCTGTGGATCGGCTTCATACCGGAGCTCGCCGCGCTTGTTCGCTGGCTGTCGCCAACCGCCGAGCACCTCGACGGCCTGGCGCGGAGCGCCGCCGAGGCGCCCCGTCAGGTGGCCAACGCGCACACCATCTTCAACGTGGCCAACACGTTGCTCTTCATCGGCTTCACCACCCAGTTCGCGCGCCTGGTCGAATGGATGGTGCCGGATCGGCCCCTGAGCGAGGAGGGCCTGCTGGAGCCCAAATACCTCGACGAGGCACTGCTCTCGACCCCGGCGGTCGCTCTCGGGAATGCTCGTCTGGAGATCGGCCGGCTCGGTGAGCACGTCCTGTCCATGCTGCAGAAGGTTCTGCCGACGGCGGTGTCGGGCTCGCGCCGCGATCTGAACACGCTTTCGGTGATGGACAAGGCGGCCGACCGCCTGCACCGCGCGATCCTCGGCTATCTCGGCAAGATCTCGATCGGCTCCCTGTCGCCGGACCAGGCGCAGCAGTTGATGCAGCTGATCGAGGTGGCGAACGATCTGGAGCACATCGGCGATCGGGTCGCGACCGACATTGTGACCTCGGCGCGCAAGCGGCTCGATGAGCATACGACCGTCAGCGAGCCGGCGATCACGGCGATCACGACTCTCCACCAGGAGGTCACCAGGGCCCTCGAGGATGCGCTGACCGCGGTCCGGACCCAGGACGAGAAGCTGGCCGCCACGGTTCGCCACATGAAGCGCGAGGTGGCCGCGATCAGTCGCTCGATCGAGCGTGAGGGCGTCAGCCACCTCGCCGCCGACCCGTCGCACCGGCTGATGAGCTACGTGCGCGAGGTCGAGTTGCTCGAGATCCTGGACGGCGTGTTCAAGATCGCGCGCCGAATTGCCCGCAGCCAGCTGCCAGCTCCTGCCCGGGAGGGGGCGTAGCGAGTACCTGCCCGCCGCACGTGGGTCGAATTTCAGGAGATGGGTCCAGATCTTGGTGTACGGTAAGGAGCTCGCGCCGATGCGCCGGAACTCGCGGCTGAATACCTTTGCAAAACTGTTCGACCGAGGCGCTCGTAAATGTCATACCCGGATACGCCTGTATCGGACGCGACGAGAATGCCGCGTTTACAGGAGGCTTCTCTTCTGCCACGATTTGCGTTGCTGGCCTTCTCTCTTCGGGGAGCCGGCAGCATTGTTGTTCGCTGTGAGACTTGCTGCTCAGGAAACTGAGAACACAAAGAGTATCCTGATGGCGGCGCCCCTCCGTTTGGGAGGGATCAAGATGTGCGGGCGCCGGCTGGTCTCGGATGCGCGTGCCAGGAGCGGCCCGTCTGCCGCTACGGCGCTGGTATCTGTTCGGTCCGTCACCCGTGCCATCTGCCGCACAGCCATCAGTGATTGTTGGCCGGACCGAATTGCATGGACGCACCTGTTGCGACCCGCGCCGTTGCGGGGTGGCCTGACGGGGTGCCTGCCGTCGTCGGCACCGGGCGTCGCGCGCGGTCTGCGCACTGTCTCGTGCGCGCGGCCGGATCCGCACCGTGAGAGCGGTCGGCTGGATCGGCCTCGGCGTGCTCGCGGCGGCGGTCGCGGGCGTGGCCCTGTCACGCTCCGACCTGCACTGGGCCCAAATCTTGCCCTGGCGCGACGACGTATTGGCCTGGGTCGACCGCCTGCCATGGCAGGGGCCTCCCGTGCAAGCGGAGCAGACGCAGCCGGTCGAAGCCAGCGTGCCGCGGCGCCGCGCGGTCGCAGCACTCGGTCGCATCGAGCCGCACACCGAGGTGATCGATCTGGGCGCGTCCAACCCCGGACTGGTCGACCAGCTCCTGGTCGAGGAGGGCCAGTCCGTCGGCAAGGGCGAGATCCTGGGCTATCTGGATTCCTACAAGGAGCGCGTTGCCGAGCGCGACCAGCATGCGGCACGGCTCGACGAGGCACGCGCCCTGCTCGATGCCGAGATCGGTCTCGGTGAGGCCCAGATCGCCGCCGCCGAGGTCCACCTGCGCCAGGTCAAGGAGACCTATCCGCTGCGCATCCAGGCCCAGCAGGCCAGGATCGAGCTGCTGAGCGCCGAGCTCGCCAACAATCAGGACATCCTCGACGACCGGCTGACCCTGCAGCAGCGCGCCGTCAGCTCGAAGCGCACCGTCGACGATCAGCGGACCGTCGTCCGCATGAACGAGCAGGAGCTCGAGATGGCCCGCGCCGAGCTGGCGCAGCTGCAGGCCGAGCAGCAGACGGAGATTCTGGCCGCCAGCACCGCGCTGCAGCGCGAGAAGGCGGCCCTGGAGCGGGCGCGCGCCGCGATCGGCCTGGCCTCGATCGAGAAGGACCTCGCTTTGGCCGACGCGCGGCGTCGCGCGTACCGTCCTCCGGGCGCCCATGGACGGTCAGATCCTCAAGATCGTGACTTGGCCGGGCGAGCGGACCTCCGAGGCGCCGATCCTGCAGATGGGCGATGCGCGCACGATGCACGTGGTCGCCGAGGTCTATGAGAGCGACATCGGCCTGGTGCAGATCGGCCAGCCGGCCACCATCAGCAGCCCCTCGCTGCCGGTCGACATGACCGGCAGGGTCGTGCAGATCGGCATGCTGATCTTCAAGAACGACGTGCTCGACGTCGATCCTGCGGCCGATGCCGACGCGCGCGTGGTCGAGGTGCGGATCGAGCTGGACGACGGCGAGCGGGTCCAGCATCTGACCAACATGACCGTCGACGTCGTGATCGACGTCGCCAGCGCGGAGCAAGGTCGCCGAGCTGCCGCCCTCGGCCAAGCCATGAGATCCCGGGTCGCCTGGCGCGGGCTGATGCATGAGAAGGCGCGCAGCATCCTCGCGACGCTTGGCATCTTCATCGCCGTGCTGCTGATCTTCATGCAGCTCGGCTTCTTCAACGCGGTGCCGCGTGGCGGCATGATGATCTACGACCGCCTCGACTTCGACATCCTGCTGGCGTCCAGCAGCCTACGTCTTCCAGGGCCAGTCGGGCGAGTTTCCGCGTCGCCGGATCCTACCAGGCCCGCGCCGTGAACGGCGTCGCCAGTGTGGCCCCGCTCTATCAGGACGACGCGATGTGGCTGACGCCCGACCAGCATCTGCGGCGCAGGGTATTCGTCATGGCGTTCGATCTCGCCGACACGCGTCTTCGCCGTGCCCGCGATCGAGCGGCAGCGCCATCTGCTGTATGCCCCCGATACCGTCCTGCTGGACCAGGCCAGCCGCCCCGAGTTCGGCCCCGCCGCGTCGGGCCGCCAGGTCGAGATCAATGGTCGCGAGGTGACCGTGGTCGGCAGCTATCGCGGAGGCACCGGCTTCGTCGGCCTCGGCGTGATTGTCGCCAGCGACCAGAACTTTCTGCGGATGCTGCCGGGCGGCGGCTCAACCAGGTGAACCTCGGGCTGGTCCGGGTGCCGGCCAGGCGCTGCACCAGCGCAGGTGGCGGGCCGTCTGCGGGCGGTCCTGCCGCACGACACCCGGGTGATGACCCGCGCAGCAGCTGACCGCGCACGAGATCGACCACTGGACCACGCGGACCTCGACAGGCATCGTCTGGGGCGTCGGTCTGGTGATCTCGTTCGTGGTCGGCGCGGTCGATCCTGTTCCAGACGCTGACCAGCCAGGTGCGCCGCTACCTGCCCGAATACGCCGTGCTCAAGGCGATCGGCTACACCAACCGCTATCTCGGCAGCATCGTGATCCTGCAGGCGCTGATCCTGTCCTCGATCGCCTTCATTCCCGGCGCTGGTCCTGTGCGCTGCAGCTGTACGACGTCACGCGCGAGGCGACCAAGCTGCCGATCATCATGACCGGCGAGCGGATCGCGCTGGTCCTGCTCGCAGCCCTGGCGATGGCGTCGGCTTCGGCGATGCTGGCCCTGCGCGGGCTGCGGCGCGCCGATCCGGTGGAGCTGTTCTGATGGCCACCGCATGGCTCGAAGGCGGCAGGACACGGACGGGCCGCTGGCTCGCGCCGGCAGCTCGGCGCCAGCGCCACCGAGCGCCATGTGCCGCTCGCCTGGCGCAACGTCACCCATGACAGGAAGCGCCTGGCGCGCTCGGCCGCCGGCATCGGCTTTGCGGTGCTGCTGATGCTGATCCAGCTCGGCTTTCGCAATGCCTTTCTCGAAAGCTCGCTGGCGCTGCTCGACAGCATCCACGGCGACCTGATGATCGTCAGCGCCACCAAATACCGCCTGGGTATGTCCGACACCTTTCCTCGGCGCCGGCTGCATCAGGCGCTCGGCGGTCGACGGCGTCGTGCGGGTGGCGCCCTTGACGCCGAGTGGACCGATTCGATCTGGAAGAATCCGCAGACCGGGAGAGCTACGCCGTCCAGGTCGTGGCGTTCGATCCGGGCCGGCCGGTCTTGCGATCTCCCGGCATCGAGCAGCATCTCGATGCCCTCAAGCGCGCCGACACCGTGCTGATGGACAGCCGGGGCCGGCGTTTTCTGGGCCGGCCGAAGCCGGCCTCGAGACCGAGCTCGGCCGGCCGCCGCGTCACCATCGCCGGCACCTTCACGCTCGGACCCGACTTCGTCAGCGACGGCACCATCGTCGACCAGCGAGCGCACCTTCTTCAACCTGTTCCCGAGCCACTCGGGCCGGACCTGCGGCAGCGCGGTCGAGATCGGCGTGATCGCAGGTCGCCGACGGCCGGGACCCGATCGCGGTGCAGGCATCGCTGCGCGCGATTCTGCCGACGACGTGGTGGTGTTGACCAAGCACGAGCTGCTCGACCTCGAGGCCGGTTCCAGAACGACGTCTCGCCTGTCGGACCGATCTTTCTGATCGGCACCCTGATCGGCTTCGCCGTCGGCATCCTGATCTGCTACCAGATCATGTTCACCGACCTGTCGGACTTCCTGCCCCAGTACGCGACCCTCAAGGCGATCGGCTACACCAATCGGTTCATGGTGATGGTCGCGCTGCAGCAGGCGCTGTTCTACGCCCTGCTCGCGTTCTGGCCCGCCTGGCTGGCCGGGATCGCGATCTTCGCCGCGGTCGGCGAGGCGGCGCTGCTGCCGATGCGCATGACGCTTGGCTTGACGCTCGCTGGCCTGGCCGCTGACCGTCGGCATGTGCGTGATCTCGGGCCTGATCGCGGTCCGGCGCGTGCTCCGAGCCGATCCGGCCGAGGTGTTCTGATGCTGGACCGGTCAGCCACAAGCGCGCCCCCCGGTCGTTGTGCGCGACCTGAACCACTGGTTCGGCGAGGGCGAGTCGCGCAACCAGGTGCTGTTCGACAACACCCTGGTGGTCGAGGCGGGACAGCTGGTCATCATGACCGGGCCCTCGGGATCGGGCAAAACCACCCTGCTGACGCTGATCGGCGCGTTGCGCTCGGTGATGGACGGCAGCGTCGAGCTGCTCGGCTGGCAGCTGAAAGGGCTGGACGAGCGGGCGCGCACCGAGGTCCGGCGCAACATCGGCTTCATCTTCCAGCTGCACAACCTGTTCGATTCCCTGACCGCCTACGAGAATGTCAGGATGGCGCTCCAGCTCGGCGATCTGCTCGAGCGCGGAGATGCATCGCCGCGGCATCGGGATGCTGGAGCGGCTCGGACTAGGCCACCGCGTCGACTACAAGCCGAAGGCGCTCTCGGGCGGCCAGCGGCAGCGGGTGGCGATCGCCCGGGCGATCGTCAACAAGCCCCGCGTGATCCTCGCCGACGAGCCGACCGCGGCGCTCGACAAGAATACCAGCCGCGACGTGGTCGAGCTGCTCAAGGAGCTGGCCGAGCAGGACGGCTGCACCATCCTCATGGTGACCCACGACAACCGGATCATCGAAGCCGCCCATCAGATCGTGAACATGGTCGACGGCAACATCGTCTCGAATGTGCGCGTCGAGGAAACCATGCGGATCGGCGAGTTCCTGCACCGGGTCGAGGTGTTCCGCAATCTGAGCCCGAGCGAGCTCTCCCATGTCGCCGAGCAGATGACGAGACGCACCTATCCGCCGGGCACCGAAATCATCCGCCAGGGCGACGAGGGCGACGAATTCTTCCTGATCGCCGAGGGCGAGGTCGAGGTCCACATCATGCAGCAGGCCGCAGACATACCCATAGCAACCCTGGGTCCCGGCGAGTTCTTCGGCGAGGCCGCGCTGCTTACAGGAGAGCCACGCAACGCCACGATCACCAGTCGGTCGACCGTCGTCACCTACGTCCTGGACAAGAAGAACTTCGTCGCCGCGATTGAAAGCAGCGAGACGTTCAAACAGCAGCTTTTGAAAGTTTACTTCCACCGTCAGTGAGCCTATCCATCCTGAGAGCCTGGTCGCTGATTTGATAGCTTGGCCAACGCGGTCATGGTTGATAGGAAGCAGACTCGGATGCCGATCTGACTAGGACATAGTATCTACCGCACGTTGAGAATTCGGTGCGGGTGGACGATGCGATATGACACAGGAGCACATCTGTGTCCCTTGAGGGCAAAGTGCTGGTGACGGGCGCCTCGGGGCACCTGGGCGCCAATCTCGTGCATCACCTGGTCGCAACCGGCGCCGATGTCCGGGTGCTGGTGCGCCAGGGCAGCAACAACAGTGCCGTCGATCAGCTCGAGGTCGAGCGAGCCGAGGGCGACCTTCGTGATGCGGGCTCGCTTCGTCAGGCCCTCGCCGGTTGCGCCCGCGTTTATCACGCCGCCGCCACCGTCTCGACGGTCGACGCGGGCCGCCGGCAGTACCGCGCGATCTTCGAGACCAATGTGATCGGCACGCGCAACCTGCTCGCGGCCGCGCGCGCCGAAGGCGTCGAGCGGGTCGTCGTCTCCGGCTCGTTCAGCGCGCTGGGATATTTCCTGGACCGCCCCGAGGATCCGGTCGACGAGACCTCGATCCTGTACCCGTTCGGCCAGGTCATGCCCTATTCGCGCACCAAGGTCCTGGTCGAGCATGAGTGCCTGCGCGCCTTCGCCGACGGCCTGCCGGTGGTCGGCGCGATCTCGACCGGCATCGTCGGCGGCCACGACTACAAGCCTTCGCGCATGGGGCGCACGCTGTGCGACTTCGCCAATGGCCATCTGCGCTTCATCGTGCCCGGACATCACGAGTTTGTCGCAGCGCGCGACATCGTGCGCGGGCACGTTCTGGCGATGCAGCATGGCCGGCCGGGCCAGAGCTACGTCTTCAGCAGTGCCTTCCTTTCGCTCGACCAGGTCATTGGCCATTTCGCCCGCGTCGCCGGCGAGCAGCGCCGACCGGTCCGGCTGCCGGCCGGCCTGATGCTGCCAGTCGCCGAGGTTGTGCGCTTCGTGACCTCCGGCCTGTTCCCGAACCGCGAGCAGCGCTTCACGCCGGGCGCGATCGAGCGCCTGCGCCATCCTCGCCGTGCCGATATCGGCAAGGCGCAGCGCGAGCTTGGCTACACGCCCTCGGCGATCGGCGACGCGTTCGCCGAGGCCTACGCGTTCCATCTGCGCGCGGGGCGGATCAGGTCGCGCGCGCAGGTTGCCTCGAGCGCCCCCGCAACCGAAGAGGCAGCCGCCGCCAGCGAGGCATGCCCGATCCCATCTCACGCGGGCGATCAGCCGAAAGGGAGACCGGCCGCATGACGTTGCGCAATGGCCACGACAGGGCCCCGCCGCCGGGCTTCGAACAGGCCAGCAACCTCCGTCAGCAGGTGCGCGCCTCGGGCCTCGACCCGAACTACTGGTATCCGGCCGAATGGTCGGCCAGGCTCAAGCGCGGCCAGGCGACCGAGGTGGTGTTCTGGGGCCGGTCGATCGCGCTGTATCGGAGCCACGCTGGCGAGGTGCATGCGCTGGCCAACCGATGCGTCCATCGTCAGCTGAAACTGTCCGGCGGCCAAGTCTCGAAGGACTGCCTGGTCTGCCCCTATCACGGCTGGACCTATGACGGCACCGGCCAAGTGGTCGCGATCCCCCACGACCTGTTCGGCCATCGCATGCCCAAATACCGGGTGCAAACCTATCCGGTGCGCGAGCGCTATGGCCTGATCTGGATTTTTCCGGGCGATGCGACGCTGGCGCAGGACCGGCCGATGCCGGAGATCCCGGAGCTCGAGGGCAGCGATCCCTGGCCCAGGATCGATGTCGACTTCACCTGGCGAGCCCACCACTCCATGGTGATCGACAACGTCAGCGACTTCACCCATGCGCACCTGCACCGCAAATACCAGCCGTTCGAGGGCGCCGAGCTGATCGACTTCGGGACGGAAGGCGATGCGGTCAGCCTGCGCTATGTGACCAAGGTCGGCCGCGGGCGGTTCTCCGGCCTGTTCGTCGATCACGACCGGGTCAACACCAACCAGATGGACCTCTGCTACGAGTATCCCTACCAGTGGTCCAACACCGACGACGAGATCAAGCACTGGCTGTTCGTCCGGCCGATCGACCAGCGCACGACCCGCTCGTTCTTCGTCTTCTATTTCAAGTCGCTCAAGGTGCCGTTCCTGCCCGTGCCGCTGCGCGGTTTCGCGCTGCAGCGCATCCTCGACGTCTCGAAGCGTGGTGATGATCAAGCCCCTGCTGAGCGAGGACGGCGTCGCGGTCGAGGGCGAGCAGGAAGGCTACGAGGCGTGCTGGGATGCGCCGCCGGCCGAGCTCAACCCGGTGGTCCGGGAGTTCCAGCGGCTCACCGTGCGCAAATGGCGCGAACATCTGACGCCGCCGGAGCGACAGGACCGCCCGCAGCCCGCAGCGGCTCATGCCTGATCCCTGGCGCTGGCCGACCGGTGACGGAGCTGGCCCTCGCGAGCGGCCTGATCGCCGGCTTTGTGGCACTGCTGTTCGTGCTGTCTCGCATCGTGCCGGGCCGCCGCGCGCAAGGCGGTGCGATCGCCGGCGAGGCGCCCAAGAGCTACACCCTGAACGGCCTGCCGATCTTCCTGATCGTGCTGCTCATGGTCGCGCTCGGCCAGGCAGCCGGCCTGATCAGGCTGTCGGCGCTGGTGAGCCTGTTTCCGGCGCTGCTGGTGGTCGCCAACGTGCTGGCGTTCGCGGCCTCGGTGGCGCTCTATCTCTGGGGGCGTGACGAGGCGCGCGCCGTGTTCGGCGCCGGCCCGCGCGCGCTGCTCGCGGCGCTGTTCTATGGCGCCAGGCGCCATCCGAGCCTGCTCGGGGTCGACCTGAAGCTGTTCAGCTACCGGCCCTCGCTGATCGGGCTCGCGCTCTTGAACCTCGCCTTCGCCGATGCGCAGTTTCAGGAGCACGGCACCCTGTCGGTGCCGATGTTGCTCTACCAAGCCTTCACGCTGCTCTACGTGCTCAACTACTTCCAGTTCGAGTACGGCATGATCTTCACCTGGGACATCATCGCCGAACGCTTCGGCTGGATGCTGGTCTGGGGCGACTACGTGCTGGTGCCGTTCTTCTACTCGATCCCGGCCTGGTTCCTGGTCGACCGGCTGGCGACGCCGCCGGCCTGGGCGGTGGCCGGGCTGATCGCGCTCTATCTGTTCGGCTTCGTGCTGTTTCGCGGCGCCAATGAGCAAAAGCACCGGTTCAAGGCAGCGCCCGACGCGCGCATCTGGGGCCGGCCGGCAAAGGCTCTGGGCGGCCGCCTGCTGGTCTCGGGCTTCTGGGGGATCGGCCGCCATCTGAACTATACCGGCGAGATCTGCATCTATCTGGCATTCACCTTGACCACCGGCCTGCAGTCGTGGCTGCCCTATCTGCTGCCGGCCTGGCTGATCACGCTGCTCGCGCACCGGGCCTGGCGCGACGAGCGCCACTGCCACCGGAAATACGGCGCGCTGTGGCGGCAATACGTCCAGCGGGCGCGGTTCCGCATGGTGCCCTTCGTGTATTGACCGCCATGCTGTCGCGTGACGCCACCGTGCTGGCCCGGCCCGAGGCGGATCTTCAGCCGCCGCCGCGACTGTCGGGCGGCCTGCCGCTGGTCGGCCATGCGATCGATCTGCACAAGCGGCCGATCGAGCTGTTGCTGCGCGGCTGGCGCGAGCACGGCGAGCTGTTCGAGATCAACATGCTTGGCCAGCGCACGTGCGGTGCTGATGGGCCCGCGGGCGCACGAGGCCTTCTTTCGCGCGCCCGAAGACCAGCTGGGCCAGCGCGAGGTCTACCAGTTCACGGTGCCGATTTTCGGTACCGGCGTCGCCTATGATGCAGAGCCGGCGCTGATGGCCGAGCAGGTCGGCTTTCTGCACCCCGCGGTGCGCGAGAAGCGGCTCGAGAGCTATGTCCGGCAGATGACGGACGAGGTCGCTGCCTACATCGCCGGCTGGGGCGATGAGGGCGTGATCGACCTCGACGTCGCGATGAACGAGCTGACCGTCAACATCGCCTGCCGCTGCCTGCTCGGCGAGGAGATCCGTGGTCGGCTGTACGAGGGGTTCGCCCGGCACTATCACGACCTCCAGGGCGGCATCAACATGATCGGCTTCTTCCTGCCGCACGCGCCGATCCCCGCCCATCTGCGTCGCGATCGGGCGCGTCGCGCGATCGGCCAGATGATCGGGGGCATCATCGCCGAGCGCCGGCGGCATGGTCGCGACTCCGAAGATTTCTTGCAGACGCTGATGGGGTCCTCTTATGCCGACGGCCGGCCGCTCTCGGACCACGAAGATCGCGGGCGTCCTGATCACCTCGCTGTTCGCCGGCCAGCACACCAGCGCCGTGCTCGCCGCCTGGGTCGGCCTCGAGCTTGCCGGCATGCCCGAGCGGGTCCCGCCGCTCCTGGATGAGATGCGCGCCGTGTACGGCACAGATCCGACCGTCTCGCGCGCGGCGCTGCGGGCGCAGAAGGTGCTCGAGCGCACGGTGCGCGAGGCCGAGCGGCTGCATCCGCCGCTGATCCTGCTGGTGCGCAAGGTGCTGCGCGACATGGAGTATCACGGCCACCGGATCGCCGCAGGCGGCCTCGCCATGGTCTCGCCGGGTGCTGCGCAACGCCTGCCCGAGGTGTTTGCCGAGCCCGCGCGCTTCGATCCCGATCGCTGGCTGCAGCCGGACGGCTCCGATCGGGTCAAGCCCTACACCCTGATCAGCTTCGGCGGCGGCAAGCATGTCTGCATCGGCATGCATTTCGCCTATTTGCAGGTCAAGCTGATCTGGACCTGCCTGCTCAGCCGCTTCGCGTTCTTTGCCGATGCGCCGCTGCCCCGGCCCGACTATGGCAGCTGGGTGACCGGGCCGCGCCCGCCCGCCCGGCTGCGCTATCGGCGCCGCTCCAAGCCGGTCGCCTGGTGATGGCGGACAGCGCCTCCTACGACGTGGTGGTGCTCGGCGCCGGGCCGGTCGGCTGCGTCGCGGCGATCGCCCAGGCGGCCAAGGGCCGGCGCGTGGCGCTGCTCGAGGCCAATCCGAAGGGCGCGTCGCGGCTCGCGGGCGAATGGCTGCATCCGCCCGCCCTCGATGTCCTGCACCGGCTCGGCATCGCGCTGCCGGCATCGCTCGACTCGCAGCCCCGCGGGCGAGGCTTCGCGATCTTCCCGGACGACGACGGCGCGCCGATCCGACTGCCTTATGCCGATGGCGCGCTGGGTGGCACCTGCGAGCACCGGGTCTTGGTCGAGCACCTGCGCGCGGTGGCGATCGAGCAGCGTGGCATCGACTACTGGCCCCATACCCGCGCGCTGGCGGTCGAGGGCGATAGGGTCACCGCGAAGCGGCTCGATGTCTGCGATCAGCCCTTGGCGCTGCTGCGGGCGCCGCTGATCGTCGGCGCGGACGGCCGGCGCTCGATCTTGCGCCGTACGCTTGGCCTGGCGGAACCGGGTTTCCGCTCGTCGATGATGACCGGGCTCGTCCTGGAGGATGTCGAGCTGCCGTTCGAGGGCTATGGCCACGTCTTCCTGAGCGCGGCCGGGCCGATCCTGGTCTATCGGATCGACAAACGACAGGTGCGCCTGATCATCGATCTGCCCGATGCGCAGGGGCGGTCGCGCGATCGGGTCACCTATCTTTGGGAGGTCCATGCGCCGGTCCTGCCCGGGCAGTTGCGTGCCGCCTTCCGCCGCGCGCTCGAGCAGGGACCGGTCGAGCTCGCCGCCAACACCGTATGTCCGCGCACCTGCTATGGCGCGGGCGGCCACGCGCTGGTCGGCGATGCGACCGGCCATTACAACCCGCTGACCGCGCTCGGCATGACGCTTGGTTTCACCGATGCGATCGAGCTGGCCTCGGCGCCGTCGGTCGAGGCGTTCGGCCGCCGCCGGCTGCGCGAGTGCCGGGTCGCCGAGATCATCGCGATCGGCATCTACGAGGCCTACAGCCGGCACGATCTCGCGGCGCGCGCCGTGCGCCACCGGATCTTCCAGCTGTGGCGAAAAGATCCGATGGAGCGTGCCCAGACGATGCGCTACCTCGCCGGTCAGGAACAGCGCGTGCGCCCGTTCGCATGGTCCTTCAGCCGGGTCATGCTCGGCAGCGTCGGCCACATCCTGGGCGAAGGCTATCGGACCGGCGACTGGGCCCATGCGGTCGACGCCACCCATCGCACCTTTGCCCACGGCCGCGCATGGTGTAGCACCGCCCTGTTGCACCGGCCCCTGGCGCCGCTGCCGGAACAGGGCACCACCTTTGGAACCGTGCCGCCGATGGTGAGTGAAGACGTCGATCCGGCGCCGGCCTTCGCTGCCCTGGATCGCGGCACGGCCCATCTCTTGAGCCTCCAGCAGCCGGGCGGCGGCTTCGAGGGCGAGATGGTCTGGTGCCCGATGCTGGCAGCACAATACGTCTTGACCATGCAGATCCTCGGCCGGCCGATCGAGGATGAGCGGCGCCAAAAAATCCTGCTGCATTTCGAGCGCACCCGCGATGCGGCGGGCTTGTGGGGCCTGCATGAGCACGCCGAGCCTTCGTTGTTCGTGACCACGCTCGTCTATGTCGCCTCGCGCCTGCTCGGCGCGGCATCGGATGACCCGCTGCTGCACCCCGCCGCAGCGTTTTTCCGTGCCGAAGGCGGCGTTGCTGCGATTCCGAGCTGGGGCAAGTTCTGGCTCGCGATGCTCAACCTCTACGACTGGCGTGGCGTCAATCCGATCCTGCCCGAGGTCTGGGCGCTGCCGACATGGCTCCCGCTCCATCCTGGCAAGCTCTATTGCCACACGCGGATGATCTACCTCGCCATGTCGGTGATCTACGGCGAGCATTTCCAGCTCGAGCCGACGCCGATCACCGAGGCGCTGCGCGCCGAGCTGTACCCGGGCGGCTACGATCCGGCCGAGCTTGCGCGCAGCCGCATGCGCCTGCGGCCGGGCGATCTCTACCGGGCACCTGGGATGGCACTGCGATCGCTGTATGCGCTCCTGGCCCTGGCCGATCGCTGCCACCTCGAGGGCGTCCGTGGGCGATTGCTCGGCCGGTTGCGCGAGCGCATACGGTGGGAGCTGCGCACTACCGACCACACCTGCCTTTCGCCGGTCAACGGCCTGCTCGGCATGATCGCGCTATGGCTCGAGACGCCGGACGATCCCGACCTGGTGCGCGCGCTGAAGCGGTTCGAGGGCTGGGTCTGGCAGGACGATGTCGACGGCTTTCGCGTCACCGGGGCGCGCAGCCTGTCATGGGATACGGCCTTCGCTCTACAAGCGCTCGCCGCCGCAGCACCCGATCGACGCCGGCCGCACGATGTGGCCCGGGATCAGGCCCGCCAGCAGGCGCTGGAGCGCGCCAGCGCCTTTCTCGCGAGCCAGCAGATCCGCGAAAGCTTTCCAGGCCATGCCGAAGCGTTTCGGATCGACCCTATGGGCGGCTGGTGCTTTGCCGGCGTCTGGCATGGCTGGCCGGTCAGCGACTGCACGGCCGAAGCGGTCTCCGGCATGCTGGCCAGCAGCCGGCGCGGGCTCGATGTCGAAGCGGCGACCGATGCCGCGCGCTTCATGCTGCGCTGCCAGAACCCGGATGGCGGCTTCGGCAGCTACGAGCCGCGGCGCACGCGGCTCGACCTCGAGCGCCTCAACCCGGCCGAGATGTTCGGCGATTCCATGCTCGAGGACTCCTACACCGAATGCACCGCCTCAGCGATCGCGGCCCTGGTCGAGTTGCGCGAGCAATATCCCGAGCTTGGCGATCTCGGCATCGAGCGGGCGGTCGCCCGGGCTGCCAGGCGGCTCGAGGCGCGGCAGAACCCCGATGGCAGCTGGCCCGCCGCCTGGGGCGTGCAGTTCATCTACGGCACCATGTTCGGCATCATCGGCCTTTGCGCCTACGGCCATCCGCCGACCCATCCGGCGATCCGGCGCGCTCAGGCCTGGCTGCTGGCACGCCAGCGCGGCGATGGCGGCTGGGGCGAGCATCATCGCGCCTGCATCGAGGATCGCTACATCGAGAACGATCACAGCCAGGTCATCCAGACTGCCTGGGCGATGCTCGGCCTGCTGCGCTCGCAGTGCCCGATGTGGCCGGCGCTGGATCGTGGTGCCGCCTTCCTCGCCGCCCGGCAGAATCGCGACGGCAGCTGGCCCAAGGAGGAGATGGCCGGCGTGTTCTTCCACACCGCCCTGCTGCACTACGAGCTCTATCGCAGCTATTTTCCGGTCTGGACGCTGGGCCTGTACCGGCGACGTCGCATGGCGCGGCCACAAGCAGGCGCAAGTGAAACGGACATCGTCCCGACGGTCGCGAGACGCGTCGCCGAATCGATCGCCTGATCCCGCAGGCAGACGTCGCCGGCGATTTGGCTTACCCGGACAGCTCGACAATGCGCTCCCAGCGCGATTTGGGCGGCGTGTCCGGTACGCTCCAGAACGATTCACCCTTATGGCGGATATGGCGTTCGAGCAGCGCGACGGCTTGGTCGACCTCGTCGCGTTCGACCAGATCAAGCAGCGCGACATGCTCCTCGCACGACTTCGCCATGTGCTCGGGATGCGCGCCCTGGCGATTCCTCACAGCCGCCATTTTCGCCGCGAAGGCCTGCCCGGCGGCGGTGAGAAACGGGTTGGCCGCAAGGCTGAACAGGGCCTGGTGGAAGTCGCCGTCGACGCGGGAATAGCTCCTGGCATCGTGGTCGCGCAGGGCGACCTTCATGCCCTCGACGAACTGGCGCCACTGCCGGATCAGATCGGGCCGGTGACGCTCGATCGCCAGCCGCAGCGCCGCCGTCTCCAGGATCGAGCGCGCTTCGCTGATCTGCGCGAACTGGGCGCGATCGATCGTGAACACGAACGTGCCCTGCTGCGGCTCGGTCCGCACCAATCCCTCGAGACCCAGGCAGGCGAAGGCCTCGCGGACCGGTGTCCTGCTGACGCCGTAGCGCGCGGCGATCTTCGATTCCGACAGCGCCTCGCCCAGCTCGAACTCACCTTCGACGATCTCGCGGCGCAAGCGGGCCGTCACCACTTCCGCCAACGATTTCGGCCGTTCCGTTATCGCTATCGCTTCCATCGCTCAATCACCGGCCAATTTCCGTTCATCGCGCGGTAGAATCCATCAAGCACGCGGATCGGACGGACCGTCAAGAGGCCACACGTCGAGCGCACCGGTACCGCAAGGTGCGGTCATCGCAATCCCTCGGCGCCTGCGCAGCGCACACCCTCGAGCCTGCAGATCCGTGAGTTGACATACTGGCATACCGGTGTTGTAGTTCCACTGGGAGCAAGAAACAAGCCGTGTTGCGGGGAGGCCTCCTGGAAGTGGTCCGTACTGAGGATGTCGCCGTCCGGGAGATGGTCGCGCTAAGCCCGTGCAGCGGCGAGCACTCTGTCAAATCCGGTTTTGGAACGACCCTTGGCTCCCTGACGTTGAGCAGGCGCTGCGGCAGGTGCAGACGACCTGGCGAAGTTCTGCGGCGGCTCATGCCGGGCGCGAGCGCATGACGCCCCATGTGCAGCGCGTTGCCACGTCGAGCGGTGCAGGCGAACCAGCGGCGAAGGAGCCAGGTGTGACGACCGAACCGACCAAGGAGCTGGCCGCCTTTTTCGCGGATCTTCGCTACGAGTCCTTGCCCGCTGCCGTGCGCGAGCGGGTGATCGACATCGTGCTCGATACGGTCGCCAGCGCGATCGCCGGCCGGCGCGGCGACGAGACTGCCCAGATCGAGACGCTCGCCTCCGCGATCGGCGGCCCGCGCAGCTCGACGGTGATCGCGGGACCGCCCCGCTCGCTTGCCGGCGCGACCCTGGTCAACGGCTATCAGATCACGGCCGTCACGGTCTGCGACATCCATCGGCCGACCCTTTGCCATGTGACGCCCGAGGTCGTGCCGCCCGCGCTCGCCATCGCCGAGCAGCGGGACCTGAGCGGGCGCGATTTCTTGGTGGCGGTTGCCGCCGGTCTCGAGGTGGTGGTCAGGGTCGGTGCCGGCATGCGCTACCCTTCGATGCGCGCGCGCGGCTGGCATTCGCCGGGCGTGATCGGCCCGTTCGGCGGCGCATCGGCGATCTCACGCCTGCTCGGTTTCGAGGCGGGCCGGTTCCACAACGCGCTCTCGCTCGCCGGCACCCAGTCGGCCGGCACCTTCGCGCACTGGGGCACGCCGACCATCAAGTTCCACCAGTCGCGCGGCGCGCTGTCCGGGCTGCTCGCCGGCCTGCTCGCGGAGCAGGACTTTCCGGCCGGACCCGAGATCCTGACCGCCGAGCACGGCGGCCTGTTCCAGCTCTATTCCGACGGCGGCGATCCGGCCGCTGCGGTGGCCGGCCTGGGCAAGGACTGGCAGCTCGAGACCATCTCGCTGCGCCTGTGGCCAGCCGGCAGCTCGATCCAGTCGGTGATCACCGCCATGTTCGCGCTGGTCGAGGAGCACGACCTGCACCCCGAGGACGTCGAGCGGGTCGAGGTCGGCCTGTCGAAGACGGTCTACGACATGCATGGCAGCCTCCCCTGGGACAACAAGTTCCGCGCCCTGCTGTCGACGCCCTATGTCACGCGGCGTCGTGCTGCACGATCGCCGCTGCTGGTTCGAGCAGTTCGAGCCGGAACGTATCGCGGATCCGATGCTCGACGGCTTCATCCGCGAGCGGGTTCGGGTCGGCGCCGACGATACGGTCGAGGGCACCGGCGCCGTGGTCACCATCCATACCACCGACGGGCGCACCCTGACCGACCGGCGGGCCTATCCCCGCGGCGACGCGGCCGATCCGCTGACCCGCGACGAGATCGTGACCAAGTTTCGCGATTCGGCCGACGGCCTGCTCGAGCCGGGTGCTGCCGAGCGTGCCATCGAGATGCTGGTCGGTCTGGCCGGCCTGCCGCGCGTGCGGGACCTCTGTTCCATCCTGTCGCGGGACGTCCCCGCCGGCGCTCCAGGGAGCTGATCGTGGAGACCAAGCCCACCGAGGACCTGGCCCGCTTCGCCGCCGAGTTCGGCTATGCCGACCTGCCCGACTCAGCCCGCGATCACGCCCGCCACCTCCTGGTCGACAGCATCGGCTGCGCGCTGGCCGGCGACTACGGCCAGGAGACCGGCATGTACGCCCGCTTTGCACGCAACGCGGGCGGGACCGGCGAGGCGACGGTGATCGGCGCGCCGGAAGAGGAAGGGCTCTCGCTGCTCGGCGCCAGCCTGCTCAACGGTTACCTGATCACCGCGGCCACGCTGTGCGACACCTATGTGCCGGCGCATGTCCACATCACGCCCGAGGTGGTGCCGCCGGCCTTGGCCGTCGCCGAGCGGGATCGGCTGGACGGCAGGACGTTGCTGGCGGCCATCGCGATCGGCGCCGAGGTCGCGGTCCGGGTGGCCGATGGCATCGATTACACGGTCGCCGGGCCGCGCGGCTGGCACATGCCGGGCATCGTCGGCCCGTTCGGCGCCGCGGCCGCGATCGGATGTCTGCGCGGCCTGACCACGCTGCAGATGCGCAACGCGCTGGCGCTGGCCGGCAGCCAGGCCGCAGGCACCTGGGCGTCATGGGGCACGCCGTCCGTCAAGTTCCATCAGTCCCGCGGCGCCGCCTCGGGGCTTCTGGCCGGTCTGCTGGCCGAGACGGATTTCACCGCGTCGGCCGAGATTCTCGCGCATCCCGACGGCGGCATCCTGGCTGCGTACTCGAATGGCGGTGATCCCTCGGCCGTGGTCGAAGGCCTCGGCCAGCGGTTTGCCTTCGAGCAGATCTCGCTGCGCCTGTGGCCGGGCGGCACGCCGCTGCAGCCGGCGCTGACGGCGACGTTCGAGCTACTGGCGGCACACCGGCCGGTGTTCGAGGAGATCGAGCACGTCCGCATCGACGTCGCACCGGATGTCCACGAGGCGCACGCGCGCTTCGCCGAGCCCGAGGGCACGTTCGATGCCTTGCTCTCCTTTCCTTTCACGGTGGCCGCGGCGCTCCGCGACGGCAGGTTCTGGCTGGACTCGGTCGGCCCGGCCAAGATCGGCGACCCGGAGCTGAGGCGCTTCATGGACGAGCGGATGGCGCTGGTCGCGGATCCTGCCCTGACCCGGGAGCGCGGCAGGGTCGAGGTCATGACCATGAGCGGCGAGAAGCTGGGCGCGGTCGCGGAGGGCGCCAAAGGCACGCCGGCCAATCCTGCGACACCTGACGAGCTGCGCACCAAGTTCGAGCACGCGGTCGACGGGCGCATGTCGGAATCCGAAGCGGCCGAGCTGCTCGACCTGCTGTTCCACATCGATGAGCGCGAGGACCTCGGCCGGTTGTTCGCGCTGCTGCGATCGGCGCGCCCGCGCACGACAAGCTCATGAACGCCTATAGAGTTGACATACTGACATACCGGTGCCTGAATCAGCGCGGTTCCGAGGCGAGCCGGGGAAGGCGTCTGTGAGGCGGAATCCGCCATGTCGGTGACGCTGCTTCGCACAGCGGGACGCTACGTGCTGGTCTACGGCGTCGCGTTCTTGATCCTGCTGCCGTTCATCTGGGTGCTGTTCTCGGCCTTCAAGGCCGAATCCGAGCTGATGCGCTATCCGCCGACCATCCTGCCCGAGCGATGGACCACGGAGAATTTTTCCCAGTTCTTCGACGCCACCTCGTTCCATGTCGCCATGTTCAACTCGGGCCTGATCGCCGCGACCACTACCGTGCTGGCGATGGCGGTCGCAGCCCCTGCGGCCTACGCCCTGGCGCGCTTCCACAACCGGCTGTTCGAGGGCATCGCCCGGCTGTTCATCTACACCTACATGATCCCGGCGATCCTGCTGGTGCTGCCGGTCTACAAGATCTTCTTCAGTCTCGGGCTGGGCAACAATCTGTGGGCGCTCACCCCGATCTACACGGCGCTGGTCCTGCCGCTGATGCTGTGGACGCTGCGCTCGTTCTTCGCCGGCGTCCCGGTCGAGCTGGAGGACGCCGCCATGATCGACGGCGCGACCCGCTTCCAGGCGTTCTGGAAGGTGGTCCTGCCGCAGGCGGTGCCCGGCATGATCGCGACCGGCATCATCGCCATCAATATCGGCTGGAGCGAGTACCTGTTCGCCGCCACGCTGCTGACCAGCCCCGACAACATGACGATCAGCCCCCGGCTCGCGAGCTTCATGGGACGCGGTCTCTACAACTGGGGCTGGCTGATGGCCGGCGCGCTGGCTGTCACCGGTCCTCTGATCATCGTGGCTGCCTTCATGCAGCGCCACCTGATCGCGGGCTGGGGTGCCGGGAGCCTCAAGGGATGACCACCGCCCGGCAGGCTCTCGCAGGAAGAGATGTTTCTCACGCAACACAGACCAACAAGGGAGGCTTGAGATGAAACGACAAAGCTTTTGGAAAGCCGGGCGGCCGTCTCGGCACTGCCGCTGGCGGCTGCGCTTGCCCTGCTGCCACCGGCGGCCTCGGCCCAGGAAAAGAAGATCGTGCCGTTCCTGACCGCCGAGAGCTCGCCCGAGGCGGTCAAGCAGATCCTCGACCTGATCGCCAAGTTCGAGGAAGAAAATCCCGATATCGGCATCGAGCTGCAGCTGATGTCGAACGACATCCGCGCCGCCCGCATCATCAACGCGGTCGCGGTCGGCGACGAGCTTGGCATCTTCGAGATCGAGCGGCGCCTGGTGCCCGACTTCACCCAGGCCGGCTATCTGCTGCAGCTCGACAGCATCGTCGACAGCATCGGCGAGGACAAGTTCATCCCCGGCTCGCTGCTGTACTGGCCGTTCGACGGGCATCTCTATCAATTCACGTCCGACCTCTCGGCCGCGACGCTGTACTGGCGCAAGGACCTGTTCGAGCAGGCCGGCCTTGCCGAGCCGGACAGTTATGAGCGTCTGCTCGAGGCGTCCGAGCGCCTGAACGGCCAGAACGGCGTCTCCGGCAACGCCTTCGAGGCGTCGAACAATGGCGGCGTGCAGCGCTTTGTCACGTTCCTTTGGCAGAACTGCGGCGACTTCTACACCAAGGATGGCGACCTCGCGTTCGATCGCGAAGGCACCCGCCAGGCGGTCGAGGACTACGCGGCGCTCAACCAGTATGCCCCGAGCGGCAGCCACTCCTGGGGCTCGCTCGATCCCGTCAACGCCTACGCCGCCGGCCGGGTCGGCATGGCGCTGTTCCCGGGCCGCCTCGGCTATCAGGTCGCGACCAATGCGCCCGACATCGCCAAGGTGACCGGCAACCGCGAAGCCCGCGTCGCCCGCGGCGGCAAAGGGCCGCGCGTGGTCTACGGTGCCGTCACCAGCTACGCGATCGGCTCGACCGTGCGTCACCCCGAGGAAGCCAAAAAATTCCTCGAGTACCTGTTCACCGGCGATCAGCTGCTGCAATACGCCATGGGCGTGCCCGGCCACATCGCGCCGGCGATCAAGAGCGTCCAGGCGCAGATGCTCGAGCAGGACAACCCCTACATCAAGGACTATCGCGACTGGGTCGAGACCATCCTCGAGGCGACCACCTACTTCAACGCCGAGGCCCAGAACATGGGCTCGATCACCGACGAGTGCGTGTTCGACAAGTCGCTCGTGCCGATGCCGTGGTCGTCGCGGGTGATGGGCCAGTCGCCGGTCACGTCGGTGATGTTCCAGCGCATCAAGCTGCAGGACACGCCGGTCGAGGACGCTTATACCGACGCGGTCGACACCTTCCGAAACGAGATGGAAGCGTGGAAGGCCGAGAACCCGTGGTTCGAGGACTACATGAAGAAGCAGTGACCGCTCACGTTGTCATGGTGAAGGTTGGCAATCGGGCCGCGTCCCATGGCACGCGGCCCGATCCGACGGGTGTCGAGAGGAGCGGTTGATGGCGGCAACCCAGGTCGGCGGGCGAAAGCAGATCGCGCGTCGGTCTGCGCCCCCGAAGCGGCCGCGATGGCAGGATTCGGGCACCACCTTCGGCCTGCTGATGGTGGCGCCTGCCGTCCTCGTGCTGGTCGTCGTCCTGCTCTACCCCGCCTTCGTGGCCCTGCAGACCAGCTTCTACAAGGTCGCGACGATCACCCGGCAGGAAACCTTTGTCGGTCTGGACAACTACGCCAAGGTCCTGACCGATCCTGTATTCTGGGCTTCGCTCAAGCGCTCCGTGATCTGGACCGCCGGCGCGATGATCTCCCAGATGGTGGTCGGCATCGGCGTGGCCCTGGTGCTCAACGAGCAGATCAAGGGACGCTCGTTCGTGCGCGGGCTGGTGCTGTTCCCCTACCTGGTGCCGGCGATCGTCGCGGTGCTGGTCTGGCGCTGGATCTTCAGCGACACCGTGGGGATCGCAAACTGGTTCATGGTCGATTTCTTGGGCGTCCTCGACCAGCCGATCCCGTGGTTCAATCCGGGCTGGGTCATGGTGTCGATCATCGTCATGTCGCTCTGGAAGTATCTGCCCTACTGGGCGCTGTTCGTGCTGGCCAGGCTGCAGACGCTGCCGCCGGAGCTGCACGAATCCGCCAAGATCGACGGCGCCACCGCCTGGCAACGGTTCCGCTACATCACGCTGCCGTGGATCCTGCCGGTGGTCATCGTCCTGCTCGTGCTGCGCACCATCTGGGCCTTCAACGAGTTCGACATGGTCTATCTGCCGGTCGGCGGTGGGCCTTTGTTCGAGACCACCACGATCCCGGTCTACATCCGGCGGATCGCGTTCGAGTTCAACGACATCGGCCATGCGGCCGGCGTCGCGATGGTGATGCTCGTGATGGTGGCGTTTCTCACCAACATCTATTTCTGGGTCTACCGGCGCGCCGAGCGGCGTCTGGCCTGACGCCGCCGGTCCGGACGCCGTGATCGAAGCCCGGGGGCTGACCAAGCGGTTCGGCGCGCGCACCGCGGTCGACCGCCTCGACCTCAGCGCTGGTGCTGGCGAGATCTACGGCTTTCTCGGCCCCAACGGCGCCGGCAAGACCACCACCATCCGCATGCTCCTGGGTATCCTGGCGCCGGATGGCGGGTCCGTGGAGGTCTGCGGCCGACCGGTCCGGCGCGGCGATCGGGCCGCCCGCTATCTGGTCGGCGCGGTCGCCGAGGTGCAGCATCTCTACGGCGACATGACGTGCGAGGAGTACCTGCGCTTCTTCGCCGCGCTGTATCGGATCGACGGTGCCGGCGTGCGGGTCGCCAACATGCTCGAGCTGGTGGGGCTTGGCGATCGCGCCGGCGACCGGGCGATCGATCTGTCCAAGGGGTTGCAGCAGAAACTCGGCCTCGCCCGAGCGCTGCTGCACGACCCGCCGGTCCTGGTGCTGGACGAGCCGGTTTCAGGGCTCGATCCGCACGGCATCCGCGAGGTGCGCGAGATCCTCGGTCGCGAGCGCGACCGCGGTCGCCTGGTGTTCCTGTCCTCGCACGTGCTCTCCGAGATCGAGCGGACCGCCGATCGGATCGGCATGCTGCGCCAGGGCAAGCTCGTCTTCGAGGGCCCGATCGGCGACCTGATGGCGCGCCACGCGACCCTGGAAGAGGCCTTCCTGTCGATCACCGGCGAGACCGCGAGCGCGGCGGAGCCTGGCCCTTGAGCACGGCCGCGCCCGCCGTGCCGGCACCCGCCCGCTGGCCGGTCGTGGGCGTGATCGCATGGCGTGAGGCCAAGGCGGCGCTACGCGGCATCGGCTGCTATGTCGCCCTGACCGTAGCACTGCTCGCTGCCACCTGGATCCTGCTGGTCGATGTGCGCGCGCTCGCGGCAGCCGGCCTCTTGGTGCTGAGCGATCCGTTCCGGCCGCCGCTCGGCGTCGCCATGCTGATCCTCGCGCTGTACTTTGCGGTCTCCGCCGCGGTCTCGGCCGCGCGCGATCGCGAGAGCGGCACGCTCGAGGTGCTGTTCTACGGCCCGGTCGACGAGATCGCTTATGTGCTCGGCAAGGTCGGCGGCCTGCTCCTGGCCTACCTCGCCGCGCTGCCCCTGCTGCTCGTCTCGATCGGCCTCTTGTCGCTGATGAGCGGCTTCGCGCTCGGGCCTGCGATCCTGGCCGGGGTCGCGCTGTCGATCGTGCCTGCGGCCGAGATCGTCGCGTTCGGCGTGCTGCTCTCGGTCGGCATGGGCCGCGTCCGCTCGGCCGTGCTGCTGCTGATCGGCATCGTGACCCTGCTGCTCGGCATCAAGTTCGCCTATGGCATGGTGCTGCTGGTGCCGATCTCGGACCCGTCGAGCCCCGTGCTGCCGCTGCGCGACACGCTCGCTGCGCTCGATGCGGGCGCTGCGTGGCTCTCGCCGTTCGCTTATCTCGAACGGGTGGTCGACAGTGTGATGGCCGGCGCCTGGCGGCCCGCGCTGATCGGCCTCGTGGCTGCGCTCGCCTGCACGGTGCTGATCATGGGCCTTGCAGCGTGGTGGCTGCGCCGGCGCGGCGTCTATCGGAGCGACGCATGATCCGGCGCTCGCGCATCCTGCTGGCAGCGTCGCTGTGGCTTGCTGCGACGCCCTGTTTTGCGCAACCGGGCGAGCAGGTGGTCTGGTGGCCGCTGGTCAGCAATGGCGAGGAGTACCGGCGCGTCCCCTACCCGCAAGAGGCCGGGGACCTGCGCGTGCTCGCCGGCAGCGAGGTGGTGCTCGAGGCGCGGCGCGCTGCGGTCGCCTGGTGGCCGATCACGCGGGAGTATCTGGCGGACCTTTCGCACTCGCCCCCGTCCGTGGACGGCACCCTCGAGATCGTCGACGGCGCTGGCGAGGTCACGGTGGTCGAGCCCGAGCCCTATGTGGTGTGGCACCCGCTGGGCGTCGGGGTGAGCCCGCCCGAGCTGATCCATGGCGCTAGGGCCGAGGCATTCTATCAGGACTACCTCGAGCAGGCGCGTGCGGCCGCCACCAGGGAGCGCGACTACCAGCGCATCCTCGGCGCGCACCAGGCCGCGCTCGAGGCATGGCTGCGCATGGCCGCCGAGCGCCGCGGCCAGGACATGCCGCCCCCGCCGCCCGAGCTCGACATCCCGCGGACCGAGCCGTTTCGCGCATTCGCCACAGAGCCTGCAAGGGCTCCGATCGTGGCGCTGCCCGCGGGCGCCTACAGCGTGCGGATCCGTGGCGCTGATGGCGAGATCGTGCCCGGCAGCGAGCGCGGGCTCGCGAGCTTCGGCCCGCTCGATCGCGCGATCGGCTATGTGCTGCGGCCCGAGGACCGCTGGACGCAGCCCTCGGTCAGCTTTGCCCCCGATGAGACCATCTACACGACCGGCCGCACCGACCTGTTCTTCGAGCCCGTGCCGGTGGTCGAATACGATGCCCGAAGCTTCACCCGCCTGTTCCGGCCGCAATCGGTCGAAGCGGCCGATGCATCGCAGACCATCTGGACGCCCGATCTGGATCAGGGCACGGACGATGACGCAGCGCTTGCGCTGTGGGACGGCAGCACGCTGGTCGAGACCGTGCCGCGCACACCCTATCGGGTGGCGCAGCTCGCCGGCACCGCGCGCGGCTACAGCATCGAGCCGTTCACGGCCGAAGACAGCCCGCTCGCGCCCGATTTTTCGGCCATGCGGGTGCCCGAGCAGGCGGCGGTCACGCGGATCGATCTGCTGGCCGGCACGGATGCGCCGTTGCCTGGCAGCGAGCGCGCGTTCCGCAAGGTCGAACGCTGGCCAGAGCCCCTTCTGTTCCTGCCAGCGCTGCTGCCGCTCCTGGTCGGCCTCATTCTCAGATTCGCCCAGCGGCATCGTTTCGGCTGATGACGCCAAGGGGCACAGCGGCCATCATGGCAGCCCGCGTCTCAGCCTCGTCGTAAGCTTCTGGGAGATCGCCATGCCGAGCGAGATGAAGGGCGTCCTGCGGCCCTCGATCTGCCGCTTCAAACTGGGCAGCTTCGAGATCACCAACTTCCTCGACGGCGTCAGCCAGCGCGACGGCCCGCACCCGATGTTCGGCGCCGACCAGACGGCCGAGACGGTGCACGCGCTCGCCGAGGCCAACCGCCTGCCGCCGAGCCGCTTCGAGAACTCCTACACGCCAACACTGGTGAACACCGGGCGCGAGCTGGTGCTGTTCGACACCGGCAACGGCCCGCTGCGGCGCAGCGCTGGCCTCGGCCGGCTGCGGGCCCTGCTGACGGATGCCGGCTATGCGCCCGAGGACGTCGACGTGGTGGTCATCACCCATTGCCATCCCGACCACATTGGCGGCCTGATCGAGGACGGTGAGCCCGCCTGGCCGAATGCGCGTCACGTGTTCGGCCAGGTCGAGTTCGACTTCTGGCAGCGTGGCGAGAACATTCCCGAGAACCGCAAGGAGACCCGCGAGCTGTTCATGCAGCTGGCGCTGCCGTTCGCCAACCGGGCGACCTTCGTCGCGCCCGACCAGGAGCTTGTGCCCGGCATCCGCGCGGTCGAGGCGTTCGGCCATTCGGCCGGCCTAATGGCCTACCACATCGAGAGCCAGGGCCAGCAGCTGCTGCTGTGGGGCGATGTCACCAACCACTACGTCGTGTCGTTG
Organism: uncultured Alphaproteobacteria bacterium; assembly: GCA_963731495.1. GTDB lineage: Bacteria > Pseudomonadota > Alphaproteobacteria > Geminicoccales > Geminicoccaceae > DASUGG01. The sequence goes on along the minus strand of CAVSVZ010000040.1, from coordinate 47,179 downwards.
CAGCGGCCGGAATGGCAGGTCCGGGTCGATGACGACAAGGAAATGGCGGTCGCCACCCGCAGGCGGATTCTCGACATGGTCGCGAGCGAGCGGCTTTGGGCGATCGGCTTTCACATGCCGTTTCCGGCGGTCGGCGCGGTGGAGAAGACCGCGGACGGCTATCGCTGGCTGCCGCTGACCTATCAGTTGACGTTGTGAGGTGAAGGACGCTGCGGCCGGGGCGGAAAACTTGGCCCGAAAGCTGCATGGCCAGGAGTGAATCACCCTTGGGCGGCCGATGGCGGCATGGTAATCTACACTCCGGTGACGCCGAGACTCGAAGACGATCAATCTGAGCACGGGGGGGGAGAAGGATGCAGCGACATCTGTGGGTCGCCGTGAGCGCGCTCACGGTTGCGCTTGTGGCGGGCAGTGCCGAGGCCCAGATGGACCTCAAGGCCACCAGCGGCGAGCCGGTCTACTTTCGCGGCTGGCAGTACAAGACCGACATCGTTCAGGACAATGTCGACCGCTACAACAACGAGATGGACGGCCACGTCGACTACGCCACGGTGACCGGCGACTATCCGGCGATCATGGAGCAGAACCTGATGGCCGGCGCCGAGCTCGACGTGCTCTACGCCAATCCGTCGCAGGCCGGGCGCTACTTCGACGGCGGCTGGATCATGCCGGCCGAGGAGCTGCCGAATATCGACGAGATCAAGGCCGACATGTATCCCAACATCCTCGATGCCTGGACCTACAAGGGCAAGCTTGTTGGGGCTCTCCTATTTCGTCAGCACGCGCGGCGTGATGCACGTCAACCTCAAGAAGTACGGTGAGCTCGGCTACACCGACGCCGATTTCCCGAAGAACTGGGACGAGCTGTACGCCCAGATCTACGAGATCAGGGACAAGGGCGTCGAGCAGCCGTTCCTGCCGCACTGGATCAACGAGTGGTACGGCATCTCCTGGGCGTTTGACTTCGAGGTCATGAACCGCGGCGGCGACGATCGCCGACCCCGAGACCCATGCGCCGATGCTGACCACCGCCGAGGACGGCCCGGCCTACAAGACGCTCGCGGACTGGAAGAAGATCTGGAACGACGGCCTCGTGCCCGAGGAGGTGCTGACCTACAACGAGAGCTCGTATATCGACGCCTACGCGTCCGGGCGCTACGTGTTCAGCCCGCAGCAGCTCTACGATCTCGAGACCTTCAACCGACCCGATCGCTCGCAGATCGCCGGCTATGCCAGCCTGCTGCCCTATCAGGGCCAGAGCTGGGGCCTGCTCGATTCAGCGCCGTATACCTGATGACCACCCGCGATCGTGACGACGCAGTTACCGAGGACGTAAAAAAATTCGCCGACTGGTACGGCTTACAAGGACCAGAATGGCAAGGTGTTCGTCGGCGATCGCTGGATGCAGGAATCGATGCTGTTCTCCGGCTACAAGTCGGTGATGGAGAGCCCCGAGGCGGCCGAGCGGATGAAGAGCGCGCTGGCCCGGCCCGGAAGACGTGCAGGCGGTGCTCGAGGTCTACGCCCACACGCCCTATCCCAAGGGGATCTGGAGCGTGGTCTGGGCCGAGGAGTTCAACAGCTGGCTCAAGGAGACGCTGCAGAACTTCCTGCTCGAGGACGGCGACATCGTCGAGACGATCGAGGCGATCAACGAGCAGATCGACCGACCTGAACCAGAAATACGGCATCTGACGCCGGCATAGCGTTGCGCCCCGTGCCGCAACTGCGCGGCACGGGTCATCGGCACGATCGAAAGAGGGGCACGGCGCCTTGCAGCGGCGAACGGCCGAGCTGTCGAACCTGCAGTTTTCCCTGCTGCTCGCCCTGCCGGTGCTGGTGTTCCTGCTGCTGGTGGTCGCCTATCCGCTCGGCTACGCGCTGTGGATGAGCCTGCACCAGATCGTGTTCTTCGGCGGCTACCGGGCCAACTTCGTCGGGCTCGACAATTTTGCCGAAGTGCTGGGCGACGACGGGTTCTGGTGGTCGGTCTGGGTCACCATCCGCTTCACCGTCGAAATCGTGATCCTGGCGATGGCGATCGGGCTCGGCCTGGCGCTGGCCCTGAACCGGCCGATGCGCCTGGGCGGGCTGGTGCGCACCATCGTGATCCTGCCCTGGTGCGTCTCGCTGTACGGCACCGGCGTGATGTTCTCCTATCTGGCCAAGGGCCAGACCGGGCTCGGCACCGCGATTGCCTACGCGTTCGGCGCGAACGACGCGGTCAACTTCGTCAACCGCGACTGGGTGATCGAGGTCCTCGCGGTCGGCAATGCCTGGAACATGGCACCGCTGGTGGCTTTCTTCCTGCTCGCCAACATGAAGACCATCCCGAGCCGGCTGTACGATCTCGCGGCGATCGACCGGATGTCGCGCCTGGAGACCTTCCGGCACGTCACCCTGCCGCCGCTTCGCTTCACGCTGTTCGTGTTCACCTGCATCACCACGGTGCTGTCGATGAAGCTGTTCGACTTCATCTTCGTCCTGAGCGGCGGCGGCCCGGGCACCACCTCGGCGACGCTGACCTATCAGATCTACAAGGAGAGCTTCAAAGACCTCGATCTCGGCTATGGCGCCGCGATGTCGTTCTTCCTGCTGGCGCTGATCCTCGGCTCGACCCTGATCCTGCTACTTCGCCTGGGGACGCCGGGAGGCGCACCGGGCATGAGGAGCACGCTCTGGTCCAGGCTGGCACTCCTGGTCGTGCTGCTGTGGACCCTGCTGCCGATCTACTGGTTCCTGAAGATCTCGTTGCTGACGCCCGACGAGATCGCCCGCTTCCCGCCGCCGCTCTATCCGCTCGCGCCGACGCCGGCGGCCTTCTTCAACATCTTCGGTTTCGACTACACGCTGGCCGACGGCACGGTCCGGCACGGCTCCGGCCAGGCGACCCAGATCCTGCGCGGCCTCGGCAACAGCCTGATCGTCTCGCTGGTGGTCACCCTGGTGACGCTGGTGGTAGTCGTGCCGCTCGCCTACGTGTTCGCGCGGCTCGAATTCCGCTACAAGAACACGCTGCTGTTCGCGATCCTGCTGGCGGTCGCGCTGCCGCCGGTCTCGACCCTGATCCCGTTCTACGCGATGTATATCCGGCTCGGCCTCGCCGGCACGCTCTCCGGCCTGATCATCGTCACGCTGACCATCACCATCCCGTTCGTCACCTGGATGCTGATCGGCTATTTCCGCAACCTGCCGCCGATCGAGAACCTGGCGCGGATCGACGGCTATCTCGCGCTTTGAGACCTTCCTCCACATCATCGCACCGCTCGGCAAGAGCGGCATCGCGGTCGCCGCGGTGATCGCCTTCCTGTTCGCCTGGAACGAGTACACCTATGCGCTGGTGCTGGTGAACGGCACCAGTGCCAACACCCTGCCGACCGCGATCTCCGGCTTCCTGTTCCAGCACCCGGAGCCGTCGCATCTGGCGGCATCGCTGGCGCTCTCCATCGTGCCGCCGGCGCTCGTGGCGTTCTTCCTGCAGCGGCACATCGCCGAGATGAACCTGGTCGACCCGGTCCGCTGAGCCATGGCACGCATCGTTCTCGATCGCCTGTCAAAAAAGCTTCGGCCGCCATACCGCCGTGCAGGGCATGGATCTCGAGATCGCAGGACGGCGAGTTTCTGGTGTTCCTGGGGCCGTCGGGCTGCGGCAAGACCACCACCTTGAACTGCATCGCCGGTCTCGAGACGCCGACCTCCGGCCACATCCTGTTCGATGGCGAGGATGTCACCGCCCTGCCGCCGCATGCAGCGCAACATCGCCATGGTGTTCCAGTCGTCGCTGCTCTATCCGCACATGACGGCGCGCCAGAACGTCCTGATGAGCCTGAAGAAGCAGCGGCTGAATGCCACCGAGGTCGACCGCCGGATCGGCGAGGCGGCGGCGATCCTCGACATCGAGCCGCTGCTCGACAAGCTGCCGAGCCAGCTGTCCGGCGGCGAGCGCCAGCGGGTCGCCACCGCCAAGGCGATCGTCCGACAGCCGACCGCGTTCCTGCTCGACGAGCCGCTCGCAGCGCTCGACGCCGCGCTGCGCCTGACCTTGCGCGCCGAGCTGGTCAATCTGCAAAAGCGCCTGGCCACGACCACGGTCTTCGTCACCCACGACCAGGTCGAGGCGATGACCATGGGCGATCGGATCGCGGTGATCAGCCAGGGCCGGCTCGAGCAGGTCGGCACGCCGGTCGAGATCTACGAGCGGCCCGCGACCCTGTTCGTGGCCGGCTTCGTCGGCTCGCCGCCGATGAACCTGTTCGATGGCGAGATCGTTTCGCGCGATGGGCGACCTTGTTTCATCGACGGCGAGCTGTCGGTGCCGCTCACCTCGGCGGCGCCCGAAGGCAAGATCACGCTCGGCGTCCGGCCCCAGCATCTCGCGGTGACCGGGCAGCCGGCCACCGGCGCGCTGCCCGTCACCGTCTTCGCGCTCGAGCATCTCGGCAAGGAATCGGTGGTGATCGTCGAGGACGTGCGGCGCAACAGGCTGCGGGCGCTGGTCGCACCCGACTTCGCCGCCAGGGTCGGCGACCGGCTGTTCGTCGCACCCGAGCCGGCGCGCTGCCTGCTGTTCGATCCGTCGGGAAAGTCGGTGTAGGGGGGAGCCATGGCCAACGAGCCATTGCGCATGGGTGTGATCGGGGCGGGCTTCATGGGCACCTACCATGCCCGCCTGTGGCATCAGCTGCCGAACACCGAGCTGGTCGCGATCGCCGATCCCGCGCGCCGCGGTCAGGCAGCTCGCGGATCAGCTCGGCTGCCTGCATCTGCGCGATCCGGCCGAGCTGCTGGCGCGCGCCGACATCGATGCGGTCAGCATCGTCACGCCCGATCGGCACCATGTCGCGCCGGCGGTCGCGGCCGCGCGCGCCGGCAAGCACATCCTTTTGGAAAAGCCGATGGCGCACACGGCCAAGGCCGCCGAGGCGATCGCGGCCGCGGTCGAGGCCGAGGGCGTCCGGCTGATGGTGGCCCACGTGCTGCGCTTCGATCCGCGCTACGTCCAGCTGCGCGAGGCCGCCGAGCCCGAGGCCATGGGCGAGGCGATCCACCTGCGCGCCAAGCGCAATACCGTGCGCAGCCTCGCCCAGCGGGTGGGCGCCAACACCTCGATCCTGTTCTATCTGGGCGTCCACGACATCGACATGATGCAGTGGGTCGCGCGCTCCGAGATCACCCGGGTGTTCGCCCAGAAGGTCCAAAAGCTCTCCAACGGCAACGAAGATGCGCTGTACGCGCTGGTCAACTTCGCCAATGGCGCGATCGGCACGCTCGACTATAGCTGGGCGTGGCCCGACGGCCTGCCGGCCGGCTACCATGCTGCCTTCGAGGTGATCGGCACCAAGAACGCGGCCCTGCTGGACGTGCGCGATCAGGGCTTTCAGGTGATCACGGCGGAGGGGCCGCGCGCTGCCGACACCCACCTCTGGCCCGAGATCAACGGCAAGATCACCGGCGATCTGCGCGACGAGCTGATGCACTTCGCCGAGGCGGTGCAGACCGGCGCGCCGTTCGTCCAGGACTATCGCGAGGCGCTCTCGGCGATCCGCGTGCTGGATGCGCTGGCCGCCTCGATCGAGCAGGGCGCCCCGGTCGCGGTCGTGCGACCGTAAGCGCTTCGACCAAGGGGGGGATCGAAGATGAGCCTGTCCGACGAGCTTGCCTACATCACCACCACCGAGCTGGCGCTTCGCATCCGCCGGCGCGATCTCTCGCCAGTCGAGGTGATGGACGCCACGATCGCGCGCATCGAGGCCCGCAACCCGCAGATCAATGCCCTGGTCTTCACCGCCTTCGACGAGGCGCGCGAGCGCGCCCGGGGCGCGGAGCACGCGTTGATGTCGGGTGCGCCGATCGGGCCGCTGCACGGCGTGCCGGTCGCGATCAAGGATCTGTTCAATTTCAAGCCGGGCTGGAAGGCGACCTTCGGCGGCATCCGCGCCCTCAAGGACTTTTGCCCGGACCTGCCGTGCACCTTCGTCGAGCGCATGGAGCAGGCCGGCGCGATCGTGCTCGGCATGACCAACAGCCCGACCATGGGGTTCCGCGGCGCCTGCGACAATTTTCTGTTCGGGCCGACCCGCAACCCGTTCGATCTGGCCAGGAACAGCGGCGGTTCCTCAGGCGGCAGCGCCGCGGCGGTCGCCGACGGCCTGCTGACCCTGGCCCAGGGCACCGACGGCGGCGGCTCGATCCGCATTCCGTCGTCCTGGTGCGGCGTGTTCGGCTTCAAGGCGTCGTTCGGCCGCGTGCCCATGGTCGGCCGGCCGAACGGCTTCGCCCATGATGCGCCGTTCCTGTTCGACGGCGCGATCACGCGCTCCGTGGAGGACGCGGCGCTGGCCATGACCGTGCTCGCCGGGCCGCATCTGGGCGATCCGTTCAGCCTGACCGACCAGGTCGACTATCTGGCGGCATCGCGCCGCGGGATCGCCGGCTGGAAGATCGCCTACAGCCCGAACCTCGACATCTTCCCGGTCGATCCCCGGGTCACCGCCGTGGTCGACCAGGCGGTCCGCGTGTTCGAGCAGGCCGGCGCCCATGTCGAGCCGGTCACCGTGGGCTTCAAGCGCAAGCAGCAGGAGCTGAGCGATCTGTGGTGCCGCCTGATCGCGCCCATGAACGCGCAGGTCTTCGAGGTCTTCAAGCAGAACGGCCTCGACCTGCTGCGGGACCACCGCGAGGACTTTCCAGCTGAATACTTGCATTGGGTCGACGTCGGCTACCGGATGTCGGCGCTCGAGTTCTATCAGGACCAGGCGATCCGCACCGAGATCTTCGACGCGATCCGAGAGGTGCTGGCTGGCTACGACCTGTTGGTCACCCCGACCTTGGCGTGCCTGCCGGTCGAGAACACCGATGACGGCAACACGGTCGGCCCGCGCTCGATCAACGGCGAGGCGGTGGACCCGCTGATCGGCTGGTGCCTGACCTACCCGATCAACTTTTCGGGCCATCCGGCGGCCTCGGTGCCGGCCGGTCTGGCCGACGGTCTGCCGGTCGGCATGCAAATCATCGGCCGGCGCCATGCCGACAGCGACGTGCTCGCCGCAAGCGCAACTTTCGAGCGCCTGCGTCCCTGGCGCGACAGCTACCGGATCTGCGCCCAGCGCTCGGGCGGCTAAGCGACCACCGCGCGCTCGCGGCGGCTCGGCACGGCAGGCAGATCCAGGCGATAGGGCCGGAAATAGCCGGCCGGCGCGGGGCGGCCCGCCTGCTCCTGCCACAGATCGCAGAGCATCGCGTAGCGCTCCGGATCGTGCATGCGCTTGCCGATATAGAACGGCAGCACGTGCGGCGAGAAGCGCTTCTTGAAGCGCAGCAGGGCGTCGTCCGGCGCGCTGCTGCGGCCGCCGCCGAGGTGCAGGCGCTCGAAGCCGTGTTGCTGGCCCCAGAGGCTGACCTGATGGAACATCAGGTTGTTGGGTGCCAGCGGCAGCGCGTCCTCGCGACTAGCGCCCAGATGGTAGTGAAGGATGTTTTCCGAGGTGAAGAACAGCCCGGCTGCGATCGGATCCCGACCGTATCGCACCACGAACAGCCTGGTGTGATCGGATAAGGTGCGCCGCAGCTCCTGATAGTAGCGGTCCGGAAAGAAGTAGAAATCTGAGGCGCCGGCCCGTCGCATCGTGCCCTCGTACAGGTCACGGAACACAGGCAACCCCTCGTCGAGCGAGGTCTCATGGCAGGTGAGCCCACGCTTGATCGCCTTGCGCACGCGGTTGCGCTGGGGGGAGTCATAGCCCTGCCAGAGCGCCTCCTCGCCGCCGCCCAGGCGGATCTCGACGGTCTCCCGGTCGAGATGGACCTCGGTCTGTGGCGCCACGAACCGCTCGCTGCCGAGAAACGAGTTGAGGCGAAGAAACTCGCAGAGGACGTTGTGCTCTGCGCACCAGTCGTCGAAGCTCCGCCAGGCCTCGGCCAGAAACGCCGGTGCGCTGGTGGTCGCGACCGGCCCGCTATAGCCGTAAACCGTTTCGATGTCGTACAGCCGGGGCGGTGCATCGAGCACGCCCACGCGTTCGATCGGGCGCAGAAGGAAGGGGTAGAACAGAGCCTCCTCGCCGCTCCCAGAATGCGTAGGCGAGACACTGCGCGTCCAGGAAATCGTACAGGCGATGGTATGCCGGCAGGTAGTACACGTCCTCCGCGCCGGCGCGTCGCATCATCGTACGCCATTGGACGCGATCCGTCGCACCGACGATGGCAAAGTGCATGGTGATCCCCGGCCTCGCGCGCTGGATGTGCGCCACGGCCGCTCCTCGAGCGGCGCTGGCAGCAAGACGCCCGTGCTTGCGAAGCCGGATTCTAGACGGCGGATCCTGAGGAAACCCTTTACCCGTCGACCGGGCAGGCCTCGACCTTTGCGGACGAGCGCCGCGATCGCCGGACGGAACGGGATGGGCTGCGATCGGTCTGGCGGAGGGAGCGGGATTTGAACCCGCGAGGGGCAGAACCCCAACACGCTTTCCAGGCGTGCGCCTTAAACCGCTCGGCCATCCCTCCAGCGTGGCGCGACCATAGCTCGCCTGCCCGAATCAATGCAATGTGTGGGGCAATGTGGGGGCAATGTGGAGGCAACGCGTGCGGGCAACGTGCACGGGCGGCGCGATCCGTTGGCGCCGCGCCTCGGGCATCAGGCCGGTCGAACGCGCACCATCAGCAGCGAGACGTTGTCGTGGCCGCCCGCCGCCATCGCCGCCTGGAACAAGCCGATGACGCTCGCGCTATCGTCGTCCCCGATATGGCCCGCGATCGCCTCGGGGTCCAAGAGATCGGTCAGGCCGTCACTGCAGATCAGATAGCGGCGCTCGCCCGCGATCGCCTCCGGCAGCAGATGCGGCGTGATCTCGCCCGGCTGGTGCCAGCCGCCCAGCGACTGGGACAGGATCGACGTGGTCTGCGCGGCGGTGCGGCCGTCGGCCAGCTTCGGCCCGGGCGTGTCGTCGGTGCTGAGCTGGATGAGCCCGCCCGGCTCGATCCGATAGAGACGGCTGTCGCCGACGTTGAACACGCCGATCCCCGATGGCGCCACCCGCATGCCCGCCACCGTCGTGCCCATGCCGTTGAGCGCGGGCCGCTCGCGCATCGCGGCAAACAGCTCGCGATCGACCGCGCGCAGCAGATCCGCCAGCGCCGCGATATCGGTGGCCTCGTCCGCGCGCTCGGCCAGGCATTCCGCGACCAGCCGGCTGGCGACGTCGCCGCCGGCATGGCCCCCCATGCCATCCGCGACCAGGCAGACCATCGGCGTCAGGACGATCCGCTGGAAGGTCATCGGCTGGTCCATGGAGTCGCTCATGACCCAGTCGTCGACCGCGATCGTGTCCTCGTTGCGCGTGCGCACCGCGCCCACGTGGGTGAAGGCTACGACGCTCAGCGTGAGCGCCTCTGCCCTGGCTTCGTCCGCTCGTTTGCTCAGGCATGCCACCGCTCCAGTTCGGACCAGTCGAAGCTCACGCCGTGCCCCGGCCGGTCGGGCGCCCGGGCGAAGCCGTCCTCGATCGCCAAGGGCTGCTCGATGAACCGCTCGAGCCCGAAGCCGTGCGCCTCGAGATAGGACCTGTTCGGCACCGCGGCGAGCAGATGGACGTGCAGATCGTGCACGCCATGCGAGGTCACCGGCAGGTTGTGCGCCTCGGCCAGGTGGGCGACCTTCAGCCAGGTGGTGACGCCGCCGCAGGTCGCCAGGTCCGGCTCGGGGAACGCCACGCCGCCGGCCGCGATCATCTGCTGGAACTCGTGCAGGCTGTGAAAATTCTCGCCTGTCGCGATCGGCAGCGGGCCCTCGCGCGCGATCTTCGCGTGGCCGGCGATGTCCTCCGGAACCGTGGGTTCCTCCAGCCAGTAGACGTCGTGCGCAGCGAGCGCGCGTGAGGCGCGGATCGCCTCGTCGACCCGCCAGCGCATGTTGGCATCAACCATCAGCGGTGTGTCCGGGCCGAGCAGCGATCGCATGGCCGCGACCCGCTCCAGATCTTCGCCCAGCCGGGCCCTGCCAACCTTCATCTTGATCGCGCGAAAACCCTTGGCGAGGTTGTCTTCGGTCTGCTGCAGCAGGTCCTCGATCGGGAACTGCAGATCGATACCGCCGGCATAGACCGGAACCTCGGGATCGTGACCGCCGAGCAGGCGCCAGAGCGGCAACCCGGCGCGGCGCGCGCGCAGGTCCCACAACGCGACGTCGACCGCAGCGATCGCAAACGCCACCAGCCCACCGCGCCCGACGAAGTGCAGATGCCACCACATCCGTTGCCACAGCTGCTCGATCCGACTGCCGTCCTGGCCTGTCAGTAGCGGTGCGAGGTCGCGCGCGATCAGGCTGTGGATCGCGCCGCCGCCGGCAAGCGCATAGGTGTAGCCGAGCCCCTCGGCACCGTCGGCATCGCGCAGCCGCACCGTCACCAGCTCGAAATGGCTGATGTCGCCATGGGTCGAATCCGACAGCACCGCCGGCAGCGCGATTCGAAAATAATCTGCCTGCATCGCCTCCAGCGTCATGAAAGCCTCCGCTTGCTCCATGCTTGCCACCCTAGCCGGCTCCGGCCCGGGAGTTTGCTGCGCCGATCGTATTCGGGCCGCGAGGCGCCGGCGCCGCGCGGAGGCTGCGCCGCCTACCACCTTCTAGAGCGAAAGAACGGGCGGTGTGATCTCTCAGGCGATGCGCTCGACCGCGATCATCCGCTGTTTCGCTGCCGACTCGCCCGGCCCTCGCAGCCGAATTGTCCTGCAGCGCACGCTGTCCCCGGCACCGAACTCGAGGGTGGCATCGGTGAAGTCCGGGTGGACGCTGTCGATACTGAAGGTCGTCGACGTGATGGGTGTCGCGAGCACAGGGGCATACGAAGGCGATGCCTTGTTGGTGACTCGGACGAAGATCGTACGCATGGCTCGCCTCGGTTCTAGCGGTGCGTCTCAAGAATGGTTCGCGTCGCCGCAGGCGGCAAGATACGCGCCGAGCAAAGCAGAACGAACGACGCCCGCATCTGCCGGCGCCTGGCTGGCCGTCGGACATCGACTGGACGTGCCGATCGGTATCCCCGTCTGTCAATCCATCCTCCCGCTCGGCGCGTGCCGCTCCGCTGCCCGGACCTCGTCGAAAACCACGTTGTGTTCGTGAAGCGGCTCACAGCGTCGGCGACCATTGCGTGCATGGTCATTGTGGGCAATTACGCCCGAGTTTTTCTCAAGGGATACTGACGATGAGTACCATCACGGAACAGCTCCGCAAGGACATCGAGAAGCTCGACCTCGGCGCCTACTACAAGGAACGGATTTGTATGTGGGCGGTCTCGAAAGACCTGCGCGGCGAATTTCGCAGCGCTGATCGGGACCGGCAGGAATGTCACGAGCCAGACTGCCTGACGCTGAAAGGCCGCGTCAAGATGAAAGCACAGGCGCGCAGTCACGTACCCTGCGATTCCGCGAAATCACGCCCGCTCGACGGCGACATCGAGGGCGAGATCGTGTTCGCGCACATCGAAAACGGCTATGGCCGGGGCTATCACATCGGCAGGATCAAGTGGGGTTCCGGTGCATCGACGCTGATCGGACAGCTCTCGGGCGTTACCAATGCTGGGACACACCGGCCCAACTGTGAGCCGTGCGATCGTCGTGGCCACATGGAGGGCCGCCTGGACGCGGTCGTGGTCGATGGCGATCACAAGGGATGCCGCCTCGTGGCCGCCTACGCGATCGATTTCGACCCCAGCGCAGACATCCGGGGCTCGGTCTTTTGGGGCGCTCTCGAAGGCGTTCTGATCTGCGACTGCCAGGGGTAGCGGGTCGATCCCCTCCCCAGGTCGCGGATTCCAGCTGTCGGCCGGGGACGGGTTTGTGACCCGAGCGGTCAAACCGAACTGCCGTCGACAGAGGCCGCCGGCAGTTCGGTGCGGCTCTCGCGGCCGCGAGAAACCGATGGATTCGGCATTGCCCAGGCCGTTGCCCCCGTGCAGTGTTGCGCCGGACCACCCGCGGGGCCGGATCGACGCAACCCGGCAGTGCGCCCGGCCTTGTCGTCGCGAGCGACAAGCGGCGGCCCTGCTCGCTGGCCGAGCTCCATCGAGGATCGCGGTTGACCTCCGTCCTGTTGTACCTGGCCGCAGCGGTCGCCGAGATCGGCGGCTGCTTTGCCTTCTGGGCCTGGCTGCGGCTCGAGAAAAGCCCGTGGTGGATCGTGCCGGGCGTGGTGTCGCTGGTGCTGTTTGCGCTGCTGCTGACCAGGATCGATGCGGCATTCGCCGGGCGCGCCTATGCCGCCTATGGCGGGGTCTACATTGCCGCCTCGCTGCTCTGGCTGTGGTTGATCGAGGGCGCGCGGCCGGATCGCTGGGATCTGATCGGCGCGCTGATTTGCCTGGGCGGCGCCGCGGTGATCCTGTTCGGCCCTCGCCACGCGTGACAGAGTGCGCTGGCGGCGACGTTGCCTGGAGTGGGGCGCAAGCGCTACCTTCGAGGCACTCGACCATGCCGGGGCAGCGACCTAGATAGAAGCAGGGCTGCCACGGTGGTAGCATTCGCGGTTGCATGGGGCATTGGCCCGAGGGAGCAGGGCTTGAGTGAGTTTTGGGCGATGGGTGGCTACGCGGCCTATGTCTGGCCGGCGTTCGGCTTTGCCCTCGTCGTGCTGATGGGCCTGCTTGCCCAGAGCTGGCGCGCGGCGCATCAGCGTGAGGCCGAGCTTGCCCAGCTGCGCGAGCTGGTGCGCGCCGGGCGTGCCAAGCCCGCGCGCGCGCAGCCACGCCACCGCGCGCAGGGCAGCGCGACCTCCCGCCCGGTCTCGAGGGTAGAATAGTGCGCCTGCGCAAGCGTCAGCGCCTGGTCCTGGTGGTGGTTGCCCTGCTGCTGCTCGGGGGTGCAACAGCGCTGGTGATGGCGGCGTTGTCCGACAGCATCTCGTTCTTCGCCTCGCCTTCCGACATCGCGACCGGCAAGATCGGCCCCGACAAGCGTTTTCGGCTCGGCGGCCTGGTGGTCGAGGGCAGCGTGGAGCGCGGCGGCGAGGACGGCCTGGTGACCTTCGCCCTGACCGACCAGGCGAGCACGGTGCAGGTGCGCTATCAGGGGCTGCTGCCGGATCTGTTCCGTGAAGGCCAGGGCATCGTCGCGCAGGGCGTGCTCGGCGCGGACGGCGTGTTCATCGCCAGCGAGGTGCTGGCCAAGCACGACGAGACCTACATGCCACCGGAGGTCGCTGAAGCGCTCAAGAAGACGGGCCACTGGCACGCCGACGGCGCGCCTGCCGGCCAGGCCCAGGCCCAGGGAACCAGCCCATGATCGCCGAGCTCGGTCACTACGCCCTGGTGCTGGCGCTTGGCATGGCCCTGATTCAGGGGACCCTGCCGCTGCTGGGCGCCGCCCGCAACGATGCCAGCCTGATCGCGCTCGCCCGCTCGAGCGCGATCGGTCAGTTCGTGTTCCTCACCCTTGCGTTCGCCGCCCTGATCGTGGGCTTCGTGGTCTCCGACTTCTCGATCGCGATCGTCGCGGCCAACTCGCATTCGAGCAAGCCGCTGATCTACAAGATCGCCGCGGCGTGGGGCAATCACGAGGGCTCGCTGGTCCTGTGGGTCTGGATCCTGGCGCTCTATGGCGCTGGCGTCGCGCTGCTCGGCAACAATCTGCCGCCGCCGTTCCGCGCACGCGTGCTGGCGATGCAGGGGCTGATCGGGCTCGGCTTCCTGGCGTTCATGCTGTTCACCTCCAACCCGTTCGATCGGCTCGACCCGGCGCCGCTCGATGGCCGGGGCTTCAATCCGATCCTGCAGGACCCGGCGCTGGCCGCCCACCCGCCGATGCTGTACGCGGGCTATGTCGGGCTCTCGATGGCCTACGCCTTCGCGATCGCCGCGCTGATCGAGGGCCGGGTCGACGCCAGCTGGGCGCGCTGGGTGCGGCCCTGGACGCTGGCCGCCTGGGGTGCCTTGACGCTCGGCATCGCGCTCGGCAGCTACTGGGCCTACTACGAGCTCGGCTGGGGCGGCTGGTGGTTCTGGGACCCGGTCGAGAACGCCTCGTTCATGCCCTGGCTCGCGGCGACCGCTCTGCTGCACTCGGCGATCGTGGTCGAGAAGCGGGACAGCCTGAAGAGCTGGACCATCCTCCTGGCGATCCTGGCCTTCTCGCTGTCGCTGCTCGGCACCTTCCTGGTCCGCTCTGGCGTGCTGACCTCGGTGCACGCGTTTGCGGTCGATCCGGCACGCGGCGTGTTCGTGCTGGCGCTGCTGGGCGTCGCGGTTGGCGGCTCGCTGGCGCTGTACGCCTGGCGGGCGCCGGCTCTGCAGAGCCGTGGCCTGTTTGCGCCGGTCTCGCGCGAAGGCGCGCTGCTCCTGAACAACCTGCTGCTGGCGACCGCCTGCGCCACGGTCCTGCTCGGCACCCTCTATCCCCTGTTGCTCGAGGCGGTCGGCGGCCCGAAGATCTCGGTCGGGCCGCCCTATTTCGACGCGACCTTCGTGCCGCTCATGGTGCCGCTCCTGATCGCGATTCCGATCGGCTCGATGCTCGCCTGGAAGCGCGGCGACCTTGCCGGCGTGCTCGGCCGGCTCAAGCTCGCGCTGTTGATCACGGCGGTCGCAGGGCTGGCGCAGATCGGCGTCAGCCGTGGCGCGGACCTGCTCGCCATGTGCGCCATGACCGTCGCGATCTGGGTGTTGGTCGGCACACTCTGGGAGCTGGCCTCCCGGCTGCAGCTGTTCCGGCTGCCGCTGGTGCGCAGCTGGCAGCGCGCCAGGGGATTGCCGCGCGCGAGTTATGCGATGACCCTGGCACATTTCGGCGTCGGCATCTTCGTCGCCGGCGTCACCGCCTCGAGCGCCTGGCAGAGCGAGGCGATCTTGACCATGCAACCGGGCCAGACCGCAGAGCTTGCCGGCTACGCGTTCACCCTCGAGCGGCTCGAGGATCAGGAGGGGCCGAACTACGTGCTGCGCCGCGCGATCGTCGATGTCACGCGCGCCGGCGCGCCGGTTGCGACCCTGACCCCGGAGAAGCGCTACTATCCGGTCGAGCAACAGCCAACCACCGAAGCCGGCATCGACATGGGCTTCTGGCGCGACCTTTACGTCGTGCTGGGCGATCCGGCCGAGGGTACGTCGAACGCGCACACCATGCGAATCTACGTCAACCCGCTGGTCATGTGGATCTGGGGCGGGATCGTGATCATGGGCGTCGCCGGGCTGATCTCGCTGACCGACCGCCGGCATCGGGTCGGTGCGCCGAGCCCGGCGCGGACGCGCCTCGCCCCGGCGCCGGCACTGAATTGACGGGCTTGCCCGACGTATGAGCACGCGCCGCCTGCTCTATCTGATCCCGGTCGTGGTGTTTCTCGCGGTCGGCATCGGCCTCGCGGTCGGCCTGACCCGCGATCCGAGCACCTTGCCCTCGGCCCTGATCGACCATCCTGTGCCGACCTTCGAGCTGCCGGGGCTGGAAGGCCCCGAGGGAAACGAAGACGGCCTGTCCAGCGACGACCTCAAGGGCCAGGTCAGCCTGGTCAATGTGTTCGCTTCCTGGTGCATCCCGTGCCGGGTCGAGCATCCGGTGTTGATGCGACTCGCGGAAGAGGGCATCCCGATCTACGGCATCAACTACAAGGATAAGCCCGAGCAGGTGCAGGCCTGGCTCGCCGAGCTGGGCAATCCCTTCAAGAAGATCGGGGCTGACCGCAACGGCCGGGTCGGCATCGATTGGGGCGTCTACGGCGTGCCGGAAACCTTCGTGATCGATGCCGACGGCCGCATCCGGTACAAGTTTGTGGGCCCCATCCAGGCGCGCGACCTCGACGAGACGCTGCGGCCGATCCTGGCGGAGCTTACCTCATGAGACGCTGGCTCTGTGCCACCTTTCTGGCGGCCGGCCTGCTGGCGCCTGCGGCGTACGCCGCGACCAGCCCGGACGAGATCCTGGCGGATCCGGTGCTCGAGGAGAGGGCCCGCCATCTCGCCCGGCAGCTACGTTGCCTGGTCTGCCAGAACCAGTCGATCGACGATTCCAATGCCGAGCTCGCCCATGATCTGCGCCAGATCGTGCGCGAACGACTGGTCGCCGGCGACAGCGACCAGGAGGTCCTCGACTTTCTGACCGCACGCTACGGCGATTTCGTCCTGCTCAAGCCGCCGGTCGAACCGGCCACCTGGGGCTTGTGGTTCGGCCCCCTGGCGCTGCTGCTGGTCGCCGGCGGCGGCATCGTGGTCTACCTTCGCCGCCGCCCGCCGCGCGAGGCGACCAGCGCGCCGCTCAGTGCCGAGGAGCGCGCGCGGCTCGATGCCCTGATGAGCGAGGCCTCCGACCGGCCGTAGTCGCGCGCCGGTGTCTTGCACCGGCGCATTCCGGGCTTGATCTGGATCACAGCGGCAAGCGCCAGACGCGCTTTTGGTGCGAGAAGCCCGATTCCTGCCTCGAGACGGAACCATGCCCCTGGTCGTCACCCTTACCGTCAATCCGGCGCTCGACCTCACCGTGTCCGTCGACCGCGTGGTCCCCGGCCCGAAGCTTCGCTGCGGCAGCCCGAAGGTGGATCCGGGAGGCGGCGGCATCAACACGGCGCGCGTCCTGCATCGGTTGGGAGTGCCGACGGTCGCGCTCTATGCGGTCGGCGGCCTCACCGGCGAGCGTCTTCGCGAGCTGATCGATGCCGAAGGCTTCGCCCATCGACCCGTCGCCATCGCGGGCGAGACCCGGCAGAGCTTCACCGCGCACGAGGACAGTACCGGCAAGCAGTACCGCTTCATCCTGCCCGGCCCCGAGCTCAGCGCGAACGAATGGCAAGGGCTGCTCGATGCGACGATCGAGATGGCGGATCGGGCCGATCTGGTGGTCGCGAGCGGCAGCCTCGCCCCCGGCGTGCCGGACGATTTCTATGCGCGTCTGGCCGAAGCGCTGGCCGCGACTGGCGGGCGTCTGGTCCTGGACAGCTCCGGCCCGGGTCTGGCCGTGACCCTGGAGCGGGCGAAGGTCTTTCTGGTCAAGCCGAACATGCATGAGATCGCCGACCTGGCCGGCGAGGCGCTGGCCTGGCCCGAGGGGCAGGCCGACTGGGCCAGCGCCCTGATCGCCGAGGGCAGGAGCGAGATCGTGGTGGTGACGCGCCTTGCCGAGGGCGCGCTGCTGGTGACCGCCGACAGGCGCGTGCGGATCAGGCCGCCAGCGACCGAGATCGTGAGCGCGATCGGCGCGGGTGACAGCTTCGTTGCCGGCCTGTGCGCCGGACTGGTGCAGGGGCGCCCGGCGGTCGAGGCTGGCGTGCTGGGCATGGCCGCCGCCTCGGCGACGCTCCTGACCCCCGGCACGGAGCTTTGCGAGCCGGCCGATGTCGAGCGCCTCACCGCCCCGATGGAGGTGTTCGACGTTTGAGCGCCGACGCGGGCCGCGCCCATCGCTCGCGCATCTCCCTGGCGACCAAGGTCGCCTTTCTCAAGCGGGCCTCCAGCTACCCGGAGGCATCGGGGCGCATCGAGGCGATCGAGACGCATATGTCTTGGGTCTTCCTGACCACGCGCCATGCCTACAAGCTGAAGAAGCCGGTGCGCACCGATTTCCTGGATTTCGCCAGCATCGCCGCGCGCCGCCGCCACTGCCTGGCCGAGGTCCGGCTCAACCGCCCTCTCGCGAAAGGCATCTATCTCGGCATGGTGTGCCTGGTCACAAGCGCACGCGGCCGACTTCGCCTCGTCGACATACCCCCGGGCGGCACCGAACGGGTGGTCGACTGGCTGGTCAAGATGCGACGGCTGCCGGCGAACGAGAGGCTGGATGTCCTGATCGGCCGGGGTGAGGTCTCGCGCAACCGCCTGGAAGAGGCCCTGGGCCGCATGGCGGGCTTCTATCGCGAAGCCTCGCAGGTCGGCATGAGCCCGGCCGACTATGGCCTCCGGATCGAGCGCGAGATCGGCCTCGATCACCAGGCGCTGGCGCTACCGACCCATCGGCTGCGGCCGGCCCTGACCGAGCGCGTGCTCGCCGCGCAACGCGCCTTCCTGTCGGACCGCGCGGATTGGATCGAGCAGCGTGCGCAGCACGTGATCGAGGGTCACGGCGACCTCAGGCCGGAGCACATCTATCTTCTGGCCGAGCCCGTGATCGTCGATCGCCTCGAGTTCAACCGCGATCTGCGGCTGGTCGACCCGGTCGAGGAGATCGCCTTTCTGGCCATGGAGTGCGAGCGGCTCGGTGCGGCCTGGGTAGGCGACCTCGCCTTCGATCTGTACCGGCGCGAGACCGGCGACCTGCCGCCGGACGCCCTGCTGGCGTTCTATCGGAGCCGGCGCGCCTGCGTGCGGGCCAGGCTTGCGATCTGGCACCTCGCCGACCCGACCATACCCGTCGCATCGCCCTGGCTCGACCTGGCCGCGCGTTATCTCGATCTGGCTGAGCGCTACCTCGACAGGGTGCTGGAATAGGTCTGCGCCAACGCGGCTCAGCCGCCGAGCAGCTCGACGATCGAGCCACCGCTGTGGATCGCCTTGATCGCACCGGCGAACAGCGGCGCTGCCGACAGCACCACCAGCTTCTGCTCAACCACGCCAGGATCCAGCCGAAACGGTGGGATCGTGTCGGTGACCACGGTCTTCGACAGGGTTGGCGCCGCCAGCACCTCGTTGGCGCCACCGATGAACAGGCCGTGCGTCGCAGCCGCATAGACGCCGGTAGCCCCCTGGTCGAGACACGCCTGGGCTGCCCGGCCCATGGTCGTGCCGGTGCTGATCAGATCGTCGATGATCACCACCGCCTTGTTCTCGACCTGCGCGAACAGGGTGTCCCCCGAGACCTTGCCGTGCGCGCGCCTCTTCTCCATGAAGCCGAGCTCGAGGTCGCGGCCGAGCGCGCTTGCAAGCGTTCGGCGGAACGCCTCGGCCCGCTTCATCCCTCCGACATCGGGCGACAGGACTGACCACCGGCTCGTCGCCGAGCGTGTCGGCGAAGTGCCGGGCGAACAGCGGGCGGGCCTCGAGGTGGTCGGTCGGACAGCGAAAGGCGTTCTGGAACGCGGCGAGATTGTGCACATCCATCGTCAGCATCCGGTCCATGCCGATCGCCTCGAACAGGGTGGCGATATAGCGGGTGGTCACCGGATCGCGGCTCTGGGTCTTACGATCCTTGCGCGCATAGCAGAGGTAGGGAACGACCGCCGTCACGCGTGCAGCCGAAGCATCGCGCAGCGCGCCGATGAAGAACAGCAGCTTGCACAGCTTGTCGTCCGCGCTCTGGTCGGCGTCGCTGTAGAGCGACTGAACCACGAAGACATCGCGGCCACGCACGTTCACCAGAGGCCGCGCCTTGTGCTCGCCGTCCTCGAACGTGCGCTCCTCATGCTCGCTGAGCGCGATGCCGAGCCGTTCGGCGACCCGAGCGCCAAAGTCGGCGCCAGCATCGAGCGCAAACAAGCGCACCTCTTGCATGACCGGACCCACCATGCGGCCAAACCTGACACCAGCCTATCCTGGCCCGCCCCCGGCCGCGAGTGTTGATCTGAGTCAAGGCGCGCAGCCTGGCGGTGTTGCTCCGATGGCGAACCCCTGATCGCACGGTCTGGTCATGACGGACAGGTTTGCTGATCGCACCGAGGCGGGCCGACGGCTCGCCGAGAAGCTCGTGCGCTTCAAGGCCGAACAGCCTGTGGTGCTTGCCCTGCCGCGCGGCGGGGTGCCGGTCGGGTTCGAGGTGGCCCAGGCCCTCGACGCCCCGCTCGATGTGGTCCTGGTCCGCAAGATCGGCGCACCGTTCCAGACAGAGCTCGCGGTCGGCGCGGTGGTCGACGGCGATCAGCCGGAAACCGTGCTCAACCGCGACATCGTCGAGGAGTACCAGATCCCCGAGCGCTATCTTGCGGAAGAAGGCGCGAGACAGCTCAAGGAGATCGAGCGACGCAGACGCCTCTATCGTCCTGGGCGCCCCAGGATCGACGTTCGCGACCGGACAGCCATCGTGGTCGACGACGGCATTGCCACGGGCGCCACCATGGAAGCCGCCCTGCATGCGACGCGACGCGCCGGACCGAAGCGACTGGTCCTTGCGGTACCGGTCGCACCGCCCGACACGATCGAGCGTTTGCGGCCCCAGGTCGACGAGGTCGAATGTCTGCTCGTGCCTCCCTACCTCGGCGCTATCGGCATGTTCTACAAAGACTTCCGTCAGCTTTCGGACGACGAGGTGGTGGCGCTGCTCGCGCGCGCTGCCGCCGGCTCGGGCCAGGCCGCGCCCGACACCTCCGGTGCGCCCTAGCAGGCTCGACATTCGGTCTCGCGGCCTCGCACCACGCGCCTCGCGACCAGGGGACCGTGAGTTCTCGGTCACGATCGTGCGCTGTCCCTCGGCCTCGGAATTGGTGTGGAAATACATCACCACCCAGTCGCGGGTGCGGCCAAGGTCGTGCGCGCGGGCGGTGTTGGAGAACAACGCGGTGAAATGCCAGGGGCCGCGCTCCGTGTGCAGCACCGGCAGCCACGCCTCGCCGCCCGGATTGAAGCGACGCGGCGCGATCAGGGACAGCGAGCCGCGCTCGGCCTTGTCGCGATATTCACGATCGACATCCAGCAGCACGGCCACATCGGGCTCGATACGCGGGCTTTGCCGTGCCGGTCGGGTGCGGGCCAGCATGCTGGCAAGCGCCGCACGCAGCATTGCCGCGCGCCGCGGGCCGATGCCGGGCAACGCCTCAAGCCTGCCGTCGTGCGCCGCGACCTCGAGCTCTTCGAGCGTATCGACATCCAGACGGTCGTGAATCCTGCGGGCAAGCTCTGGGCCGACGCCCGGCATCGACTGGAACAGGGCTTCCGGGTCGACCTCGCCGCGCAGCCGCTCGAGCTGTCGCCAGCGGCCGGTATGCGCCATTTCTGCGATCGCCGCGGCGAGCGATCGCCCGATCCCGGGCAAATCGGTCAAGCCGTCGACGCCCGAGCGCGCCAGCCGGCCGACGATATCCTGGTCGAGCGACACCAGGGTGTCGGCTGCCCGGCGGTAAGCAGCCGTGCGGAACGGATTGGCGCTCTGCTGCTCCAGCAGGTCGGCTGCTTCGCGCAGGCGCTCGGCGATCCGCTCGTTGAGCCGGCCCATCCCGCCTGTGACCATCTGCGCTCATGCCCTCGGCGTGCGGCAGCGCCCGACGACCGCCTGCGGATCGAGCGACTGCTCCCTCATGCGCATGCGGGAGGCGGCCATTGTCCGCCTTGACGCAGGTCAATCCATGCGCATCTGCTCTGTGTCAGCTGTCGCGGCAGGCCGAGGGAGAGACGGTGAGCGTCGGCAACACAGGCTCGCCCGCAAGGTCGCAAGGCTGCGGCCGATCATCTGTATCAAAGGATAGAGGGAAGTCATGCAGACGCCGCTGGAGATCCGGTTCCACCAGATGGAGCCGTCACCGACCATCGAAGATCGCATCCGCGCCAAAGCGGCGGAGCTCGAACGATTTTCGGATCAGATCACCAGCTGCCGGGTGGTGGTCGAGAAGGACCACCGCCAGCATCGCAAGGGCAACCTGTTCCGCGTGCGGATCGATCTCGCGGTGCCCGGCAAGGAGATCGTGGCCAATCGCAAGGGACCCAAGGATCACGCCCACGAGGACATCCAGGTCGCGATCCGGGACGCGTTCAACGCCCTGACGCGCCAGCTCGAGGATCATGCGCGCGCGCGGCGCGGCAAGACCAAGGCCCATGAGGTGCCCTCCCACGGCCAAGTCAAGATGATCGACCCGTCCGGCGATTTCGGCTTCATCACGATGCCGGATGGTCAGGAGGTCTACTTCCACCGCAACAGCCTTGCGGGCGGATCTCTCGACCAGCTCGCGGTCGGCGACGAGGTCCGCGTGGTGATCGCCGAGGGCGAGGGCGTCGAGGGGGCTCAGGCCTCGACCGTGCAGCCGATCGGCAAGCACCACGTGCAGGACCCAAGGCCCTAGCGAGCGGTTGAATCCGCCCGAGCCTTAGTCGCGTTCTAGCTCTAGTGTTCCAGGGACTCGTCGTCCTCGTGGGCGATCGGTGTGCTTTGCGCGCGCCGGCTCAGGAACTGGAAGGCACCAAGCCCGACCATAGCCAGGACCGCGACCACCATGACCAGCGACGGGTACTGCATCTCGTTGAAATTCTTCTCGCGCCCGGACTCGAAGATGCCGACCACCGCCTCGAGCGAGAGAGCGCGATGATGATGATGGTCATGAACTTGGTCAGCGAGCGCCTGGCTTCCGCGGGTGAGCGCAGCTCGCGATCCCGAACGACGTTCTCCTCGACCACGAATTTGGCGACGTCGACGATCGCCAGGCTGACGACCAGCAGCCCGACCCCGTTCATCAGACTGTAGATGCCAGTCTCGCCGCCAATTCCGCCTTGAATTCAGCTGCCAAGCGCCGGCGACGACCATCGAGATGGCGAGCGCATAGGGCGCCAGCGCGACCAGCACGAACAGCAGCCGGGACACCCACTCGCAGCGATCTTGCGGGCCCGCCTAGGGCCGGGACCAGGCGTCACGAGCCGGTGCGCCGGCGCGCCAGATCCGCGACCGGCCCCGCCTCGACCTGCCCGGCGTCCCTGCTCTCGGCAGCGCTCGGCATAAAAGCCCAGCATGTCGGCGTCCGGCAGATCCTTCGGATAGAAAGGACCCTTCCACGGCTTGTAGCTGTAGCCGCTGGCCCCTGCAAGCACGCGTAGCGTTGCCATCGCCTCTCTCCATCCTCGGCGGAACAACCGTCCGGCTGCATCGATGGCACCATTTGGATCAGATGGTGATCCATGTGGCATCGGCGAGTCCATCGATCGAAGGGATCGCAGATGGATTGGCGAATTCCAAAGCCGATGAAAGGGCGAACCGCGGCGTGATCCGCGAACAACAGATGAATGATTGCAAAGGAATAGAGACTACACAACCGCAGGTACAATACAACTAAAAATCGGAATAAGTTTACACACCAATATGTTTTAGGGGTTGCAAACGCCAAAAGTTGATCTCAGGACAACGCCTCAAGGAGAAATGGAATGTCTTTGCACGCCACCATCCTTCCGCTTGCTTGCGCTACTGCCCTCGTCATCGCGCTCGGCGGTGCCGCCAGCGCTGCGCCGCCGGATAGCGTGGACAATCAGGCTGACGTCAATCACCCCGACATTCACGATAAGGTCGGTAAGGGAGACGGCACAAATGCCAACCCCAATGGCGCCAATGCAAATGGCGGCAACATCCATGGCATCGCCAATACTCCCGGGCAGAACGGCGACAATCCGAACAACGATGGAACCAATGGTTTCGCCAATGAGCTGGAAACCGTTCATGGCGGCATCGGCGATGTGAACAAGAACGCCGAATAAGACTGATCGGATCAAGCTGCTGAAGGCGTCTTCTTTGACAAAACTGGCGCCTTCAGTATGTCTCCTAGAACTCTCGCGCTTTCTTTCTTACCAGGCACTAAGAACCGGCAAGCAAACAAACTGAGGCGCGCGTTGGTCTGGCGACGCAAGCATTGATGCGCGGCGGCGCGCCTCAGAAACCGGCCGGCTCATTGCCCAGGGAGATCGGCAGCGAGCGGACCGCGTCGCGGGGCACCGCAGCGATCCCATCCCAGCCGCCGAATGCCAGAACCCGATCGATGTCGCGCTGAAAAATGTCAAGAACAGCACCAACGCCGGCCTCGCCGGCGACCGCCATGCCCCAAAGATGCGGCCGTCCGATCAGACAGGCGCTTGCGCCCAGCGCCACCGCCTTGACCACGTGGCTGCCGCGCCGGATGCCGCCATCGATCAGCACCGGGATCCGCCCGGCGACCGCCTCGGCCACGGCCGGCAGGGCACGGATCGACGGCATGGCGGTGTCCAGCTGGCGGCCGCCGTGGTTCGAGACGATCACGCCGTCGACGCCGTGATCGATCGCCGCGCGCGCCTCGTCCGGATGCAGAACGCCCTTGAGGATCAACGGGCCCGACCAGATCTCGCGCAGCCACGCGACATCCCGCCAGCACAGGGCCGGGTCGAGCAGCTCGTTGAGGTGCCTGGCGAGCGAGAGGATGTCCTTGCGCTCGTCGGTCACGTAGTTGGCCAGCGTGATCTTGCCGCCGCGCGCCATCCGCAGCAGCCAGGGCACGCCACGCCAGGCATCCAGGCCACTGCGCCAGGTCATGCGCGGCGGGATCGTGAAGCCGTTGCGCACGTCGCGCTCGCGCTGGCCCAGCACCTGGTTGTCGACCGTCAGCACCAGGCCCTTGTAGCCCGCGGCCTGGGCGCGCTCGACGAAGGAGTGGGTCAGGTCGCGATCGCGGTACAGGAACACCTGGAACCACTTGGGCCCCGGGATTTCCCGCGCCAAGTCCTCGATCGTAACGGTCGACCCATGGCTCATCGTGTAGACGATGCCGGCCTGCGCCGCGGCGCGGGCGGCGACCGCCTCACCGCGCGGCCAGAGCATGCCGGACAGGCCGGTCGGGCCGATGATCAGCGGCATCGACAGCCGCTCGCCGAACAGCTCGATCGAGGGATCGCGCGCGGCGGTGCCGTTCAGCGGCTTCGGCAGGAACTCGAGGTCGGCAAACGCGCTCTCGTTGCGATTGCGCGTGATCTCGTCCTCGGCGCCGCCGTCGCAAAAGTCGAACACCACCCGCGGCAGGCGACGACGCGCCATCGCCCGCATCGCCGCCACACTGTAAGCACGATCCAGCTTCGCCCTGATCATCTCAGCGTCTCGCCCCCTGGCGCCAGCAGCGCTCGTCCCAGTTCGCCGCGTTTGGCGCGCACCTTCAGCATGCCCGACATCGCCGCAAAGCACCATCACCGACCGCCGCCGGCACGTCCAGAGCCGGCGGCCTGCCCGACCATCTCAGCAATCATGCCCACCCCGGGCTCATCTGCTTCTCTCAACAGCAAAACACCAGGTCTTCTGCGGCTCTTGGGTTTGTCCGGCATTTCGGCCCGGGCTGCCCGACATGCCAGCGCGCGCATAGATGCCGAAGACGGCGCGTATCAAGTTCAGCGTTTCGCCGTCACCCAGCGCGACCAGGGCGCGGTCAGCTCGAGAATCCTCAGTTCTCAAGGGAAAAACACCAGGTTTTCCGTGGCTCATGGGTTTGTTCGGCATTTCTGCCGGGCTGCCCGACACGCCATCCGCGAGCATAGGATGCCAATGGCGCACTAGGATCTTATACCTCAGATCGACCCGACATGCCAGGGCCGTCGGACCCCGCCAGCCTATGCGTCGCGCTCGACCCGGATCGTAGCGCCGGAGCGCACGGACTTCAGGGCTTTGACGTCGTCCTGCGCGCGGCCCCAGATGTTGCAGGGGCTGGCCAGACGGCATTCGTCGCCCTGCGAGATCGGGGTGCGGCCGAAGCCAATCGCGATCGCATCGCCGTCGGTCCAGAACGCCAGCTCGCCAGGCTCGACCACGGCACGAGCATCGGCCTCGCGCGCCAGCGAGACCGGCGTCGAGAAATAGACCTCCTCGCCCCAGGTCGATGCCCTGGCCTGGAACGGCGCCGCCTCCCAGAGCGCATCCGCAGTCGGCGTATCGAACAGCTCGGCGCGGATCACCACGTCGCCGATGGTCATGGTCAACTGCCGCACCCCTACCTCCCTTTGCTTCCCCCCCGACTGGCCCGATCATGCCCGAGATCCCCGACCCCAAGGCAATCGCATTAGGCGGCGGCGAGGATTTGGAGGAGGAAGGCGTCGTCCCAGCCGGCGCGCTTGATTTTGCCGCGGGTCGAGCCGGGATCAGGGTTGGTGCGCAGCAGATTGAGGGCAAAGCGGCGCAGCCGGGCGAGATTTTCCGGGGCGTGGTCCTTGCGGGCGCGCGAGCCGTCCTCGTCCATGACCACGTCGAGCACCCAGTGCAGGCGGTTCTCGATCTGCCAGTGGGCGCGCACGATCTGGGCGATGCGGGCGGCGCCGAGCTTGGCCGAGAGCAGGTAGTAGCGGCTCGCGGTGGTGGTCTTGCCGTCGAGCTCGCGCTTGGCGGTCACTTTGGCGACCGCGGCGAGGCCAGGAAAACCGTGGCGTTCGGCGAGCCAGGCGACGTCGTGCGCGACCGTCGCGCGGCGGGTCTCGATGCGGCCGTGGTCGCCATCGACCGTCTGGCAGGCGTCGTCGACCGGGGTCATGGGATCGTCCAGCCACAGGCGCACGTCCTCGTACAGCGCCGGCTGGTTGCCTTTCAGCGCCAGGGCGTAATCGCCGCCGCGGTTCAGGATGGTTTGCGCGGTGGCCTTTTGGCAGTGCATCGCATCGGCGGTGACGATCCGGCCGTCAAGCGCGAGCAGCGCCAAAAGCTCGGGCAGAGCCTCGATCTCGTTGCTGTCGCCAGCGACCTTCTGCTGGCCCAGCACCAGGCGCTGCTCGACCGCCCAGGCGCTCACCATGTGCAGCGGCCGGCGTCCGCCCTGCCGGTCGAAGCTGCGCCTGGCCGTCTTGCCGTCGACCGCGACGATCGCACCGGTCTCGACCTGCTCGGCGAAGGCGGCGACGAAGCGAGCGAAGCTGGCCTCGAACGCGTCCGGGTCGAGCAGCCGGAAGATCCGCGAGAAGGTGTCGTGGCTCGGAATGCCGCCCTCGAGGCGCAGGAAACGCCGCAGCAACGGCGCCTTGGCGCGTCCGAACAGGGCCATGTCGACGCACCCTTCGGCGCCGCACAGGCTGGCCGCCAGCGCGATCAGCAGGATCTCCAACAGATCGTGCCGTTGCGCGTTGCCCGTGCGCGGGTCGTCCAGATCACCAAAACACGCCCGAAACCGCTCCATGCCGCCGTCCTCTTCCAAAACCAAGGCGACAGCACATCAAGCACATGCCCCATCAAAAAGATTCTACAAATTCCTTATGCAATTCCCCTGTCCCCGACCCTCGCCAGCATTGCCATGCCTGTGCTGCGGCAGTACCGTCACGCGATGATCGGATCGGGTGAATCGCCCAGCTGGGAGACCGCCATGTGCCACATGTGTTCGTATGAATACGACAAGCGCCTGGGCACAGAACCGACGCGCTCCTTCTTCCAGGCCCTGCGCGATCTATTCCGGCGCGCGCGCCGGCCGCAGGTCGAGGCGGAGGTGATTGCCTTGCCGGCGGAGGCAAAGGCGCAGGTCGATCAGCCGACCTCGGAGCGCGCGAAGGCCGCGTAGCCACCGCGGCGTTGTCTAAGCCGCCGCCGTCGCCGGCTCCTGACCGAAGCCTTCGGTCGCGATTGCGCGATCGAGGCGCTTAGCCAGCTCGGCCTGGATCGCCTGGCGGGCTTTCTCCGCGCGGCGCTTGAGCTCGTAGGCGATCGCGATCGCGATCGTCATGACGATGAACAGCACCGCCAGCGCATTGACCTCGGGCGACAGGCCCAGGCGGACCATCGAGGCGATCCTGATGGTCATGGTGGTGTCCGGCCCGATCGCGAACACGGTGGTGTTGAAATTCTCGAACGACTGCAGGAAGGCCAGGACGGCGCCGGTCAGGATGGTCGGCCGCAGAAACGGCAGCGTGATCTTCCAGAACACCTGCTGATGGGAGGCGCCGAGGTCGAGCGCCGCCTCCTCGAGCGCCGGGTCGAAGCGCTGCAGGCGCGCCATGAACAGCAGCATGCAGTAGGCCGAGATGAAGGTGCTCTGCGCGACCGTGGCCAGGAACAGGCCGCCGCCGATGCCGAGATTGCTCCAGAAGATCAGGGTCGAGATGCCCAGGATGATGCCGGGCGTCAGCAAGGGCGAGACCAGCACCGCATAGATAAAGGTGCGCGCGCGTGTGCGCAGGCGGGTCAGCAGCAGGGCGCCGGCGAGACCAAGGGTCAGCGACATGGCGATCACGCCGAAGCCGATCGCGATGCTGTTGGTGACCGCCGACCATAGCGGCCGGTCGCCGAACAGCTCGCCGAACCAGTGCAGCGTAACCCCCTCCATCGGGATCGCCTGCGGGATCGAGGGGGTGTTGAACGCCGCCATCACCATGAAGATCAGCGGCAGGAACATGTAGGCGAAGAACAGCCACAGATAGACGTTGGTCGAAAGCGACAGGATCTGATTGGCGCTGAGCCCCATGAACGAGGTTGCCGCGCGGCGCACGCGCAAGGCCTCCTGGGCGCGCTCGGGGCCAAGCCGCGAGACCAGGACCAGCTCGTTGGTGTTGCGCAGGATGCCAAGGCCCAACAGCACCAGGCCGAAGATCACCGTGGCCGCGACCAGGCCCAGCACGAAGCCGCCGACCACCCCGATGAACGCCGAGCCGTTCGAGGCGCCCCAGCTCCAGCCGAGCCAGGTGATCGCCACGATCAGGACGACGTAGCCGAACGAGGTCATGGATTCGAGCGAGGTGAGGATGAACTGCTTCATCGCTCGCCTCCCCGACCCCCGACCGCCAACCGGCTCATCGGCCCCCCCCTCATCGCGCAATATCCTGCAGGCCGACCTTGAAGGCGCGCATCATGATCAGGATGAAGGCGATGCAGATCACCAGCAGCAGGAAGGCGTAGGCCGAGCCGATGTTCCAGTCGTTACCCTCGAAGAACCAGTTGTAGATGATCTGGGTGAACCACAGCGACGAGCGGCCGCCCAGGATCTGCGGCACGGCGTAGGAGCCGGCGGCCAGCATGAAGGTCATGATGCAGCCGACCGCGATGCCGGGCTTGGCATGCGGGATCACGATCCGCCAGTGGATCCGCCACCAGGGCGCGCCCAGATCGCGCGCCGCCTCGAGCTGGTTGCGATCGAGCGTGTCGATCGTGTTGTAGATCGGGAACACCATGAACAGGATGTAGGCGTAGGTCATGCCGACGATCACGCCGACATTGCCGTTCAGGAAATCGATCGGCTCGCCGAGCAGGCCGACCCCGGTCAGAAAGCTGTTCAGGATGCCGTGATAGGAGAGGATCATCAGCCAGGCGAAGGTACGCAGGATCTCGTTGATCCAGTACGGCACGATCAGGCCCAGCATCAGCAGGGCGGCGTGGTCGGACGGCGCCACCCGGGCGAGATAGAACGCGATCGGATAACACACGATCAGCGCGACCAGGGTGACCAGAAAACTCGCCCAGATGGTTTTCAGGAAGATCGTGCGGTGCAAGGTGTTGCCGAACAGATAGGCGTAGTTGCGCAGGCCATATTGGCGCTCGACCGTGCCGAAGCCCGCCTCGAGGTCGGCGATCTCGGATTCGAGGGTCGCGATCTCGGACTCGAGCGCCTGCTTCTCCGTCGCGATCTCGGCCTTGCGCGCCTCGTCCGCCTCGGCCTCCTCGCGGCCCAGCTTGCGCAGCTGCGATTGCGCCTTTTGCAGGTCGATGTAGCGGCTCTCGATCTGCTGATCGAGCTTGGACTGGTCGGCGCGATCCTTGTACCAGAGCGAGTAGTCGATCATCTGGAGCTGCGGCAGGAGGATCATGCCGAACATCCAGACCGCACAGGCGACCAGGATGTAGCCCGTCATGATCGCGCCGTAGCGCCGCCGAAAATCCAAAATCGCCTGCATCGCGTCGGTAGGCCGCGTCAGTCGCTGGCCAGCTGGCCGCCGGGCAGGGCGACGCAGTCGTCGGCGCGAAAGCCGATCCGGACCGCGCTACCGGGTGACAGGCCGGAGACGTCGCGATCGTTGGTCATGTGAATGATCAGGCTCTGCTCGCCGCCGCCGCGCACGAACAGGTTGTAGAACGAGCCTTCCAGGTCGAGCCGCTCGACCGAGGTCTCGAGGACGTTGTCCGGCACCTGACCGTTGATCAGGCTGCAGCGCTCCGGCCGCACGAACACAGTGGCGTCGTCGCCGGTGATCAGGCGCTGCTCGTTGCGCGCCTTGATCGGCCCGAACCTGGTGTCGATCACGGCGAGCTGGCCGTCCACCGCAAAGACCCGGCCGGGAAAGGCGTTGTTCTCGCCGACGAAGGTCGCAACGAACGCGGTCGACGGGCTGTTGTAGATCCGATCGGGGGTGTCGACCTGCTCGACCACGCCATGGGACATCACGCCGACCCGATCGGACATGGTCAGCGCCTCGCCCTGATCGTGGGTGATGTAGATGAAGGTCACGCCAGTGCGCTTTTGGATCGAGCGCAGCTCGGCGCGCATGTGCTGGCGAAGCTTGAGGTCCAAAGCCGAGAGCGGCTCATCGAGCAGCAGCACCGCGGGCTCGACCGCGAGCGCGCGCGCGATCGCGACCCGCTGGCGCTGGCCGCCGGACAGCTCCGAACAGAGCTTGTCGCCCTGCCCGGTCAGGGCGATCAGGTCGAGCAGCGCATCGGCCCGCTTGCGCCGCTCCGCCTTGCCGACGCCGCGCACCTCGAGGCCGAACGCGATGTTCTCCCAGACCTTCATCAGCGGGAACAGCGCCAGGTTCTGGAAGATCAGGGCGGTCGGGCGCTTGTTCGGGCCGATGCCGGCCATGTCGTCGCCGCCGATCCGCACGGTGCCCTCGGTCGGATCGATGAACCCCGACACCACGCGCAAGATGGTGGTCTTGCCGCAGCCGGACGGCCCGAGAAAGCTGAAGAACTCGCCGGCCTCGATGGTCAGATCGGTGCGCTGCACCGCGACAAAATCGCCAAAACGGACCGTGGTGCCGTCAAGCTCGACATCCATCCCCATGGACGGACCTCACTGCTGGGTCGTCGCCGGGGAACGCGCCGCGCTCCCCGGCCGATGGTAGGGCAGCCCTGGCTCAGGCGGCCTCGTACTGATCGATGTACTGCGCGCGCAGCTTCTGGAACCAGGCCGCTTCCGGTGGCCACCAGAACAGGTTCCCGATCGCGTCGCCATTGCCGTACATGAAGTTGAAGCGATCCTGGGCGCCTGCGTCGAGCGCGTTCTCGGCGCCGATCGCAGCCGAGTTGTAGCCGGAATGCACTGCGTGCATGCCGCCGCCCTTGGTCGAGTCCAGCCAATTGATCAGGGTGTAGACCTGGTCGATGTTCTGGGCGCCCGACGGGATCGCCATGGTGTCGAGCCAGGTGAGCGCACCCTCCATCGGTGCCAGGTACTTGATGCGGCCATCGGTATCCTGCCACATCTTGATCGCGGTGCCGTCCCAGCTCTGGCCGACCACGCAGCCGTTCTGCATGAAGGCGTTGGTCAGCGCCTGGGCATCCTTCCAGAACTGGCGGATCCATTCCTTGCGCTCGATCGCGATCTTGAGCGCCTGATCGAACACCTGCTTGGCGACCTCCTCGTCGCCATGCGCCTCCCGGAACTTCTCGCCCGTGCCGTCGAGCATGATCGCCATGGTCGAGAGGCCCGAGCGCGGCCGGGTGGTGACCAGGCCCTTGTTCTCCTCCTCCCACTGGGTGTCCCAGGACAAGGAGCCGTAGCTGTAGTCGCGCTGGGTCGAGTCGTAGGCGATCGCCTCGGTGCCCCAGTTGAAGGGCACGGCGTAGCGCTTGCCGCGACGCGTCGCACCGAGCTCGAGCGACTTCTCCCAAAGGGTCGGGATGATGTTGTCGACGTCGACCCGGCTCTCGTCGATCGGCTGCAGCAGATCGCCCGCGTCGTACCAGGCCGGCAGGTAGGTCACGGAGGGAAACACGATGTCGAAGCCCTCGCCCTGGGAGGCGGTGAGCTTGGTCAGGACCTCGTTGTTGGTGCCGTAGACCGAGAGATTGATCTGGATGCCGGTGTCCTGCTTGAAGGCATCGATCATGTCCTCGCTGATGTACTCACCCCAGGCGTAGACATTGACTTCGCCGGACGACTGGCCGAACGCCTTGCCGCCAATGAACGGCCCGACCGACAGCGCGGTGCCGGTATAGAGCGCGCCTCGAATGAACGACCGGCGGCTGAATGCCCTGGCCGCCATGAGGGTTGCGACGGTGGACGGCGTCTTGCTGGACATCGGTGACCTCCCGGTTGCTTCGCCACGACGCATCGGATCGCTGCGGGCGCCTGCGGCTTCGGTCGCACAACCGGCGTCCTGGGCGTCATGACGACGCAAGATGCCGTGCCAGCCAACCGTCGCAAGCACCGATGAGCGTCTGCGATCAATGTTCGCGTTTTGTGACATTTGGGCAAGGGATTTCCGGTCGCCGGCACGTGATTCGCAGCGATCTGCTGCCGGCGCCGGCTATTCGCGAAAGGCGGTCCAGAACAGCCGCGCGAGCGGCGCCGTCAGGTAGCCCAGGAGGGTCCCCTCGCCCTTGTTGATGATCACCTGGGCCGGCATGCCGGGCACCAGGCTGAGCCCGCCGACCTTGGCGAGCTGGCCGTCGTCGACCAGGGCCCGCACCAGGTAGTGACCCGAGTCGGAGCGGTCGCTGACGATCCGATCGGCCGAGACCATGGTCACGCGTCCGGTGATATGCGGCATGTTCAGCCGCTCGAACGCGGGAAAGCGGATATCGGCGCGCAGGCCGGCCCGCACGCCGTCGATGTCGGTCGGCCGCACCTGCGCCTCGACCAGGAGCCGGTCGTTGTTCGGCACGATGTCCAGGATCCGGCTGCCGGCGGCGACCACGCCGCCCACGGTATGGGCCGCCATGTTGACCACCACGCCGGAGACCGGCGCGCGGATGTCGAGCCGCGCGTGCTGGTCCTGAACGGCGCGCATCCGCTGGGTCAGCTCGTAGGCCTCCTGCTCGTCCTGGTAGAGCTCGTTCTCGACCTGCTCGACGAAATTCTTGCCGATCTGCTGGCCCTCGAGCTGATAGCGCTCGATCAGGCGCTTGGCTTCGTCGATCTTCGAGGCGATGTCGGCGGTCTCGGTCTCGAGCTGGCGCATGGAGCGCTCGGTCGCGATCAGGACCTTCTTGGTGGTATAGCCCTTGTCGAACAGGCCCTGCAGCCCGCGCAGCTCGTCCTCGAGCAGCGCAAGCTCCTCGTCCTTCGAGACCTTGCGGTGCTCCAGGCCGTCCAGCCGGTGACGGCTCTGGGCCAGGCGGTTGGCGTTCAGCTCGATCTCGCCGCTCAGGGCATTGCGGCGTGTCATGAAGATCCGCCCCTGCCCGGCCAGGATCTGCTCGATCAGCGGGTCCGACGCCTCACCGTCCGTGAGGTCGGCGGGGAACTCGATCTCGGGCAGGGAGTCGCGCTCGGCCAGCAGGCGCGCCCGAACGGCACGATTGGTCTGCAGCATCGGCCGCAAGGCCGCCATCGCCGCGCGCACGCTGGCGCCATCGAGCCGCAGCAGCACCTGGCCCTGCTCGACCACGTCGCCATCGCGCACCAGGATCTCGCGGATCACGCCGCCCTCGAGGTGCTGCACCGACTTGCGGTTGGAGTCGACCACCACGATGCCCGGCGCGATCGCCGCGCTGCTGAGCGGTGCGAATGCCGCCCAGGTGCCGAACCCGCCGAACACCGCGGCGATCACCAGCCAGCCGCACAGCAGCACGCGGACGCGGGTTGGTCGGATAGGGCGGCGGCACGTTCTGGGGCGGCGGCGCCGAGAACGGCAGGATATTGCTCATCGTGCCTCGGCCCAGCGCAGCGGCGCCTGCCCGGCGCTCGACAGGTCGAGCCGCAGGTCGCCGCGCGATTTCATCAGCGCCGGGGCACCGCCCTTGAGCAGCAGCAGGTGGTCGACGTCGCGCAGCACCTTGGGCCGGTGCGAGACCAGGATCACGGTCGAGCCCAGGCTCTTGAGCGTCTGCACGGCGCCGATCAGGGCGTCCTCGCCGGCGCTGTCCAGATTGGCGTTGGGCTCGTCGAGCACCACCAGGACCGGGCTGCGATAGAGCGCCCGGGCCAGCCCGATCCGCTGGCGCTGTCCGCCCGACAGGACACAGCCTTGCGGACCGAACTGGGTCTCGTAGCCATCGGGCAGGCCGAGGATCAGCTCGTGGACGCCGGCCCGGCGGGCGGCCTCGACCACGCTCACCGCGTCGAGCTCGCCGAAGCGGGCGATGTTCTCGGCAACCGTGCCGTCGAACAGCTCGACCTCCTGGGGCAGATAGCCCAGATAGGGGCCGAGCTCCTGCCGCTCGTAGCTCTCGAGCTCGGCGCCATCGAGGCGGACCTTGCCGGCATAGGGCCGCCAGGCGCCGACCGCGACGCGCGCCAGGGTCGACTTGCCCGAGCCGCTGCTGCCGACCACGCCCAGGGCCTCGCCCGGCGCCAGCGAAAAGCTCACCTTGCGCAGGGTCGGCTCGCTGCTGCCGGTCGGCCACACCACGACCTCCTCCAGCTGGAGGGCACCGCGCGGCGCCGGCAACCGCATTCTGCGCGGCGGCTCGGGCACGCTCGCGAGCAGCCGGTTCAAGCGCACGTACGCGCCATGCGCCGCAAGGCACTGGCGCCAGCCGCCGATGGTCGCCTCGACCGGCGCCAGCGCCCGGCTCATCAGCATCGAGGCGGCCACGATCACGCCGGCGCTGACCTGATCATGGATGGCCAGCATCGCGCCGGCGGCCAGCAGCGAGGTCTGCAACAGGATGCGCACCGACTTGCTGACGCCCGCGAAGATCCCGGTCCGGTCGGCGGCGACCGCCTGCAGCTGGATCAGCTGGCCGCGCTCGCGAATCCAGCGCCGCTTGAAGTGCTCCAGCATGCCCATGGCCTGCAAGGTCTGGCCATGGCGCAGGCTGCGCTCGACCACGCTGCTGAGGCCACGGCTGAGGCGGCTGGCCTCGTGCAGCTGCGAGCGCGTCACCATGTTGTGCAGAGCGCCGAAGATCGCCAGGCCGAGCGCACCGCCCAGCGCAATCAGACCCAGGACCGGGTGCAGCAGGAACACGCACGCGACGAACAGCGGCACCCAGAGGATGTCCAGCAGATGGGCGGGCATCGCACTCCAGGCAAATTGACGAATGGTGTCGAAATCGCGCAGCGCGTAGTCATAGGAAGTGCTGTGATTGTGCAGCATGTTGCTGAACGAGCTGTCGATCACGATCTCGTTCAGGTCGCGCTCGACCGCACCGCCAATCCTGACGAACACCAGGGAACGAACCGCTTCCAGAGCCGCCAGGGCAGCGAGCGCGAAGAACACCAGCGCGGTCAACATGATCAGCGTGGATTCGCTTCGGCTCGGCAGCACACGATTGTAGATCTGCATCATATAGAGCGGTGAGACCAAGATCATCAGGTTGACCGCAAAGCTGAAAGCAATACTGGCAACAAAAATTTTCTTGAGCCTGCGCAAGACCTTGCCGATCGGCGAGGCGGATTTGGCGGCATTGGAGGCAGCGGTGGTGGAGCGGTCTGCCATGAGGATCGCTTTGTCGATGTCGGTGCCGGATCGATCGGGTCGCTACAAATCCGAGTCGTGCACGTGCGGTGCGGTAGCCGAATCGGTCAGCGAATCGTCACCCTCCGGGTCGAGGGAGCCATAGAGGTCGTCGATCGTGATGACGTTGTCGGCGAAACGCGCGGCCAGGATCTCCTCCTGGCCTGCCACGGCCGGAGGCGGCCCGTCCTGGTGCGCCTCCAGGAGGTCGGAGGCCAGGTCGAGGTCAACGATCCCGTCGTCCAGGATCACCGCGGCAAGCTCGTGCAACGCGCCGACCGAGCCGCTCTGGTCGAGCGCCGGGTAGGCCACGTCGGCGCCGGCGATCAGGTTGCCGACCGGCGGGTACTCGACGTCGTCATCGTCGTTGTCGGCGCCCTGCACGACCTCCTCGTCGTCCTGCCCGGCGTCGCCTTCCTCGTCGTCGCCGGCATCTTCGGACGACGCGCTCTGCTCGCCCTGCTCCTCACCGGTGACCGCCACAGTCTCCTCCTCTGGAGACGGCGTGTCGGCGACCACGCTCTGTTCGTCGAGCGCGACCGGCGCGGTGTCGCCAGACCAGCTGGTCTCGGCCGGGCTCGCGACCTCGAGCGCTGGCTCCGCGGGTCCGGTCGAGCCGGCGTCCTGCAGCGTCACGGCCGGCTCGGCGACAGCCGGCTCAGCCGGCTGGGCGGCGGGCGTCGGCTCGGAGGCCGCGAGCTCCTGTTCGTGCTCCTGCTCATAGGCCGCCCGAGCGCTGCCGGTCGCCTCTTCGGTTTCCACGACGTCGAGGTTCATCGGGTCGTGGTGAGATCGCCAGGCTGGCCGGATCACCCGCTTCGGTGCCGGCGATGTCGTCCAGCTCCGCTTGTTCCGCGGCTGATCCATCGTGCTCCCAGGGATCGCCCTCGAGCCCTCGAATCGCGACCGCGTCGGCGATCGAGAGCGGCGAGGAATCGGCACCATCGGGCACGATGTCGATCAGACGGATGCTGTCCTTCATGCCGGGGCTTTGCTGCAACGCGTCCATCAGCACCTGGGAGGTGCCGAGGGTCAGCACCACGATCGGGATGCCGTTCTGCTCGGCCGGCCGGGTAGCGCCGAGCACCGGATTGAGCCCGCTCTCGGGTGGTCGGGCAAGGGCGCCGATCTGGCCGGTTGCAATCAGCGAATTCAGATGGTCGGGGGTCGGAACCTCCTGGCCCTGAAGCACCAGCTGCGGGTAGGCGTGGGCATAGGCGGCGATGAAGTCTCGGGCTGCCGCCGGATGATCACAAAACGCCTGGGGCATGGCTTGCCCGCCCATCTGCCGCATCTCGAGCAAAGCCTGCAGCAGATAGTGAGCGTCACCCAGGCTGCATCGCGACGGGTCCGTCATCAGAACGATCGCTGGGTTGGACATATCCCTGGTCCCCTTGCTCCCGTGCGGCGCCGCTAGCGCGGATCACGGGTCGTCGATCGGGCGTTGGCCATGGTCGATGCCAGGTCAGATGAGGCCTGACTTGCGAAAGCTGATCTCCCGATTGCGGCCGACGATGACGTGGTCGTGCAACACGCCCCCGATCGTGCCCAAAGCCGACATCAGCTCCTTGGTCATGGCGATGTCGGCCTTGGACGGGCTCGGATCGCCGCTCGGGTGGTTGTGCACGAGGATGATCGCCGAAGAGCCGGTCTCGATCACGCGTCTGAGCACCTCGCGCGGATAGAGCGGCGTGTGATCGATCGTGCCGCGATGCAGGGTCTCGTCCTTGATCAGGCCGTTCTTGCGATCGAGGAACAGCACCCTGGTCGCTTCCGTGGGCTCGTGACGCATGGTGACCGAGAGATAGTCCATCAAGGCCGATGCCGAGCCGATCACCGGCCGGTCCTCGAGCGGCTCGCGCAGGGTCGCCTTGACCGCGACCCGGACGATCTTGAGCAGCAGGACCGAAGCCTGATCGCCGCCCATCAGGCCGATCAGCCGGTCCGGTGCCGCGGCCAGCACCGCGCCAAGGCTGCCGAAATGATCGATCAGCTCGCGCGCAACCGGGCCCGCCGCGGGGTCGGATCTGACGAAGCACAGCAGCAGCTCGAGCAGCTCCGCGCCCGACACCGCGCTGTGGTCGAGCCGGTCGATCGCATCGCGCGAGCGGTGGTCGAACGCCAGCCGGACCGGTAGCTCCTGGGGTTCGACGGCGCGGCGAGCAGCCGCTGTAGCGGTCTGGCTGACACTCGTTATCGTGGCGCGCGCACCTTCCCCGTGGCCACCCTCGGACAGGGCGCGACCATTGATCATGGCTTCCATGCAGCGCTCTATTCTTGCACGGCGGCTGGCGATCCGCCGTTTATCAATCTAGAGTTTAGTGCGTTCGCGTGAAACTTCAACAAATTTTCCGCTGTTCTGCCGCTTATTCCAGCAAGTTCTGAGCGTGACACTTCAACTGATTGAAATATAGATCAAGATGAACTCAGGACCCGGCCGTCCGAAGGGCATTTCGCTTGCAGGGCAGAAAGGGTCGCGCCTGGATCGCGCTTGAGGCGATATTCGACCATCCACACCGTCACGCCTGGAAGGCATGCAGCCGGGCTGAGAGCGGTGGCGCCGGTCGCCGCCGTCGCGTCGTCCGAACGCCTGGTCGTAAAAGATCCCGGAGCGCGACGTGACTATCATAACCACACTATACGCCTGGAAAAAAGCCCTATCTCACCAATAATGATGGTGGAATCCATCAAGATTGATAGTTCATCCGATCCTCGTCAAATGATAGTTCTCAGAAAAAGAGTGAGAGACTAGATTAGAGAATGGGGACAATATGGCACAGTTAACCATGACGACCACGATTGCCCCCCGGCCGCGAGGAGCTTTCCGCACGCGACGCCACACACGTCGGCTTGGCGGCGAGACCACGCCATGTGGCGCTGATTCCCGACGGCAACCGACGCTGGGCATACCAGCGGGGCCTGCCGGCGCTCGAAGGCCATCGCGCGGGCGCCCGGGCGATCGATCGCTTCATCGACGTCTGTCAGGCGTGGGGCATCGAGTTCGTGACCGTCTGGCCGCTCACACTACGCAACCTGGAGCGAAGGTCTGCGGACGAGGTTCGCAACCTCCTGGCACTGCTGTACCGGTATGTTCTCGACCATCGGGATTTTTACTTGGCCGAGCGGATCCGCTTTCGGGTGATCGGCAACCTCGAGCGTCTGCGCCCGACATACACCGCCCTGGTCGACACGCTCCTGGGCCTCCAGGCAGAGACCGCGCATCACGACGGCATGACACTCAGCTGGGCGCTCAACTACGGCGGCCGCGACGAGATCATTCGCGCCGTCCGACGGCTGATCGAGAGCGGCGTGCCCGCGCATGTGGTCGATGAGGCCATGTTCGCGCACCATCTCGACACTGCGGACCAACCGGATCCGGAACTCGTCCTGCGCACTGGCGGCGATCACCGTCTGTCGGGGTTCCTGACCTATCAAGCCGAATATGAGGAGCTGCGCTTCACGCAGACCCTGATGCCCGATCTCAAAGCTGCCGAGGTGGAGGAGATGTTGGATTCCTTCGCCACGCGTCGCTACAGCCAGTAGGAACTGGCACTTCGCTCAGGCCAGCGCCGCCGCCCCGGTCTTGTCCGGATAGCCGCACAGGTCCGCGACGACACAGCTCGGGCAGTCGGGCCGCCGCGCCTTGCAGACATAGCGGCCGTGCAGGATCAGCCAGTGATGGGCGTAGCGAGCGTACTGGCGCGGCACACTCGCTTCCAGCTTGTGCTCGACCACGAGCGGTGTCTTGCCGGGTGCCAGGCCGGTGCGATTGGCAACCCGGAACACGTGGGTGTCGACCGCGATGGTCGGCTGGCCGAAGGCGGCATTGAGCACCACGCTCGCGGTCTTGCGACCAACCCCCGGCAGGCTTTCCAGCGCGGCCCGGTCGCCCGGCACCTGGCCGCCGTGACGCTCCAGCAGCATCTGGCTCATCGCGATGATCGCGCGGGCTTTGTTGCGGTACAGACCGATGCTCTTGATGTGTCCCTGCAGCCCGGCCTCGCCGAGCGCAATCATGCTGTCGGGGTCGTGGGCGACCTTGAACAGCTCTTGCGTCGCTTTGTTGACGCCGACGTCGGTCGCCTGCGCGGACAGGATCACGGCGACCAACAACGTGTAGGGATTGTGAAAGGAGAGCTCGGTCTGCGGCGCCGGATCGCGCGCAGCGAGACGACGAAAAAAGGCGGCGATCTGGCGTGGTGTCATGGCGAACGAACGAGCCCTGCAAACGGATGTGGCGACCATCGAATCCCGAGTGTATCAGTGATCCGATCATGGAGAAGGCTCTAACCGCTGCGCCGCCGGCACAGCTCGATGTCGTGCTCTATCCCCATCGCTCCCTGGGGACGACCGGCTTTGCCGTGCTGATGGCGGCGATCGTCGTGCTCAGCGTCGCGATCGGCGCCGGCTTCATGATGGTCGGCGCGTGGCCCGTTACCGGCTTTTTCGGCCTCGACGTGGTGCTGGTCTACCTTGCTTTTCGCTGGAACTATCGAGAGGCGCGGCGGGCGGAATTCGTGCGCCTCGACCGCGACGGCCTCAAGGTGCGGCGGCTGGAGCCCGATGGCCGCTCACAGACGTGGCGCTTCGATCCCTACTGGGTCCGCATCCTGCTCGAGGATGTCAGCCGGCACGATCAGCGGCTGGTGTTGCGCTCGCACGGCCGCCAGGTGGTGATCGGCGCGTTCCTGACCCAGGACGAGCGGCGCGAGCTCGCGCACGCCCTCGAGGCTGCCCTGCAAGAGCATCGCGCCGCCGCCACGCTCTCATAGCGCGCTTCTCGTTATCACGGCACCAGCCCGCTCCCCCTGCCAACCACCCATAGGGTACCATGGTTGCGTGGTTGGGAGGGGGAGCGGGCTGGTGCTGGTTCCGCGTGAGCGGAACGTGCAGAGGAGCGCCTCGCGATCAGGAGGCAGGAGGGCCGCTGGTCTCGCCCAGATCCCAGTACAGCCCGGTCATCATCTGGATGCCCTCGCGCAGAATCTGTGGCAGCGCGTGCTCGTTGGCGGCATGCTGCCCGCTGCCACGATGGGCGTGCGACACCCAGATGGTCGGCAGGCCGAGCAGGTCGGCGAAGCAGTCATTGGGCAAGGAGCCG
This sequence comes from uncultured Alphaproteobacteria bacterium, assembly GCA_963731495.1. GTDB lineage: Bacteria > Pseudomonadota > Alphaproteobacteria > Geminicoccales > Geminicoccaceae > DASUGG01. The sequence continues at coordinate 7,012 of CAVSVZ010000040.1, read as the reverse complement.
CCGAGATTGGGCAGGATCGCGGGTGTGCTGCCGAGCGTGCGCTCGATCGAGCGGCGGGCGAAGGTGACCCAGTGGTGGTCGGGCTCGGTGCGGGTCGCCGGCATCTGTGGCCGGTCGGTCGCATGGACCTGGACCGCCTGCAGCCCGGCGTCGCTCAGGGCCTGCCGGATCGCCGGCAGGAAACCGGCCGGGTCGCTGTCCACCGTAAAGCGGATCTGACAATGCGCCGAGGCGCGTGCCGGAATCACGTTGATCGGATTGCGCGGGCTGCCCGCCGTCCAGGCGAGCACCTCAAAACTGTTCCAGCCGAGCAGCTTCTCGACCGAGGACAGGCCCGGCTCGCCCCAATGGGCATCGATCGCCGGCTCGCCGATGTTCGCCACCAGGGGCGTCTCGCCGAGCCGCTTCTTGACGGCAGGCGCGATCGCGCGCGGCCGCAGGGCCGGGATCCGGATCGCGCCGGTCGCCGAGATGATGGTGGCCACGGCATGGGCCAGAAGCACGGCAGGGTTGGCGAGCAGGCCACCCCAGTTGCCGGCATGCTGGCCGTGCTCGCGAAGATCGACCACCAGATCGAAGTCGAGCACACCGCGCGTGCCGAGAAACAGGGTCGGCCGATCCGGCTCGATCCGCGTGCCGGCCGAGGCCAGCAGCAGATCGGCGGCCAGACGGTCGCGGTGGCGACCGCAGATCTCGCGCAGCCCCGGCGAGCCGATCTCGCCGGCAGTCTCCACCAGAAACTTGGCATTGAAGCCCAGCCGGCCGCGCTCGGCGAGCACGCTGCGCAGGGCCGCGAGGTTGATCAGGTGCTGGCCTTTGTTGTCGGCGACGCCGCGGCCATAGACCCGACCCATGCGCTCGACCAGGCGCCAGGGGCCCAGCCCCTCGCTCCACTCCCCCTCCTGGCCGCGCACCACGTCGCCGTGCCCGTAGATCAGCACGCTCGGCAGATCCGGGTCCTCGACCCGCTCGGCCAGCAGCAGCGGACCGCCGAGCGCCGGGTTGACCAGGACCTCGCACACGAAGCCCATCTTCTCCAGCATCGGCCGCATGTGCTCGGTAAGATAGAAGGCAAGATAGTGGGCGCCGCGCGGCTTCTCGCTCTCGGTCGGCACCGCCACCAGGCGGGCCAGCTCGCTGAGGAAAACGCCGCCGTCGTAGTAGCGCGCGGCACGCTCGAGCGCGGCCTGCCGGCCCGCCGTCGCCCGGGGCGCCGGTCGAACTGCATGGAGCGTCGACATCATCCAAATCCTATAGACCGCGGAGATGACAACCGCGTTACGTTAAGATTAATTCGGCGACATCCGAGCAACAAGATGCCGGACATCGAGATCCGGCATCTTCGACCCGAGGCGGAAGTCCATGACCCGGATCATCGACCTTTCCATGGCGATCGAGGACCACTTTCGCTGGCCGGTCGAGCGCCGGGTCAACGGCAGTCACGCAAAGGGCGACGTGTTCGAGGCGACCTGGGTCGGCTGGACGGTGCACGGCTTCACCCACATGGATGCGGCGCGGCACTGCGTGCCCGGCGGCCCGACCACGGAGACAGATCCCGCTCGAGCGCACGGTCGGCGAGGCGGCCGTGGTCGATCTCGCCCCGGTCGAGCCCAACGAGGCAATCACCGAGCCCCGCCTGGCAGCCGCGGCCGGGCACGTCCGCGAGGGCGACATCGTGGTGATGAGGAGCTGTTGGGAGCAGCAGCGATCGCCGCGCACGGCCGCGTTCTGGACCGACGCGCCGTATATGACGCGCGAGGCGTCGGCATGGCTGCTGGCGCGCCAGCCGCGCGCGGTGGCGTTCGATTTTCCCCAGGACTATGTGATCCGCCTGCTGCTCAAGGGCGAGCGCCGGCCGCTGGTCGACAACGTCACCCACGACGTGCTGCTGAAGAACGGCGTGACCCTGATCGAGTATCTGTCCAACACCGCGGCGCTGAAGGGACCGCGCACCTTCCTGTGCTGTCTGCCACTAAAGCTTCCCGGCGCCGACGGCGCGCCGGCGCGCGTGATCGCGCTCGAAGAGAGCTGAAGGCGGTTACCCAAAGGGAGAAAACGCAACCCTACCGCCGAGGAGCCGACCTACCAAACCGATATCGATCTGCGGTAGTGCCTCATGTGTGGACGGCCCCTGCGGTGCAAGAGTTAATTTGTGATGCTGCCTGGTCGGTTGCAGTCATGTGTCCGGCCTGTTGACGCGGCGCGCATGGCCGCTGGCCCTGATGAAGTCCGCGAATGGAGTCCCGATCAGTTTGCCGCGCTGTCCGCGCTTGAGACACTACGGGCTTGCCCCATTCCCGGCTCGACCGGTTCGTCATCACATCTCAGAACTCTTGCAGCCCCGAGCCGGCGAAGACCACCGACACGGCGGTGATCCTTACATAGCTGGCGCCATGTAAGACTGACTACGCGCAAGCACCGCCCAGGCGATCCGGGCCGTCTTGTTGGCCAATGCGACCGAGACGAGCCTGGCCGGCTTGCGTTCCAGCAGCCGCGCTGCCCAGACCTTGCTCGGATTGCCTTGGCGCGCCATCCGAATGACGGCGGTGGCGCCGGTGACGAGCAGGCGTCGGAGGTAGCCGTCGCCTTGCTTGCTGATGCCGCCGAGCCGCTCCTTGCCGCCGCTGCTGTGGGCGCGCGGGGTCAGGCCGAGCCATGCCGCGAACTGCCGCCCCGATCGGAACAATGACGCATCCGGCACCGCCGCGGCGATCGCGCTCGCGGTAATCGGCCCGACCCCCGGGATCGTCATCAGTCGACGGCTCGCATCGTCATCCCGACACCAATCGACGATTTCCCTCTCCACCTTGCGGATCTCAAGGCCGATCACCTCGAGCCGATCCCTCAATCCGTGGAACGCTATCCTCGCCAAACGCGGCAGGCTGTCCTGCATCCCGTGCAGCTCCACGAGGGCTGCCTTGACCCCGGCCGGCCCGCGGGGGGTCACGATCCCGAACTCGGCAAGGTGACCTCGCAGTGCGTTGGTCAGCATCGTGCGCTGACGGACCAGAAGATCGCGCACCTTGTGCAGCATCAGGATGGCCTGCTGATCCCTGCTCTTGACCGCGACGAAGCGCATCGTCGGACGCGTGACCGCTTCCGCGATGGCCTCAGCGTCCGCCGCGTCGGTCTTGCCCCGCTTCACATAGGGCTTCACGTACGCCGGAGGCATCAGCTTGACGGTGTGCCCGAGCTTGATCAGCTCACGGCCCCAGTAGTGGGCGGTGGCGCAGGCTTCCATGCCGACCAGGCAGGGAGCGAGCTTCGCAAAAAACGACAAAACTTCCGCCCGCCGCAACTGTCGGCGCACCAGCACCTTGCCCGCCGCGTCGATCCCATGGACCTGGAACACGTTCTTCGCCAGGTCCAGACCGATCGTGCTAACTTCCTCCATGGACGGCTCCTCTCCTTGTGGCGTTCAACAACGACCACCTTCTGGCACATCGATGCCGTGAGCAGGGGCCGTCCACCCCATCAGTTTGAAATCCGCCGGTCTTGACTACCAGGTTCGCATCATGCCCTTAGCGGCAGGGAATCAAGGGAGGCTAGCATGCCGCGCCGTGGTGCCGCTGCGATCGGCGAGGTCAATCGCAACAACCAGAGACTGACGCGCAAGACCGATCGTCCGGGCAACCATCGAAATCAGCGCGTCTGGATGCTTCAGTGCATGCGCCCAAAGTGTGGAAACGTTTACGGCGCCAACGGCTGCGACTTCTGGCTGCGGCTCTGTCCAAGCTGCCAAGGCGGCCGCCCTCGCTTGCCGGTTGTGGAGTCGTGACGTGCCAAAGGGATTGAAGGGCCGGAAGCGCCGCGCCTACGTGAGCGGCGATGCCGTCGGGGTCATAGAGATCGCGACCGAGCAGCGCGAAGACGAATACCCTGCTCGTGTGAGCATCAAAGCCTCGATCCGCAGCCAAGCTGAGGCCAGACGGGTCCTTAACGGGTCGTGTCGCGAGGTTGGTGGAAATTGGATGAGGCGGCGTAGGTTCCGATCGGCAAGATCGGGAAGGAACCCACGCCATGAAGGAAACTACGTCAACCGTGCCGGCAGCGCCATCGCCGTTGGCCGGCAGCGACTGGTTCGATCCGTTGGAGGAGGCGGTCCGCGGCCAGGTCCGCTCGTTCATCGAGGAGCTGCTGGAGGAGGAGCTGGAAGCCGCGCTCGGCCGTGAGCGTTACCAGCGAGGTGCGGTCTGCAACGGTCGGCGCCATGGGCACCGGCCGCGCCAGCTGGTCACCACCTTCGGCCCGCTGACGCTCTCGGTGCCGCGCGCTCGTCTGCGCGACGAGGCTGGCGAGCAGGAATGGAAGAGCGACTTGCTGCCCGCCTACAAGCGGCTCTCCCATCGCGCCGAGGCCTTGATCGCCGAGGTCTACCTCGCCGGCATGAACACCCGCCGGGCGCGGCGAGCGTTGGCCAGGTTGTTCGAGGGCCATGTTGGCAAGGACGTGGTCAGCCGGGCCTGGCAGAGGACCCGCTCGGCCTGGCAGGCTGGCAGGAGCGTGATCTCGCCGGCACGACATCGTCCACCTGATCCTCGACGGCACCGTGGTCAAGGTCCGCTCGATCGCAAGGCCACCGCCATCTCGCTGCTGATTGCCCTCGTGTCCGCCGCGACGGCCAGAAGGTGGTGCTCGCCATCAAAAACATGGGTGGCGAGAGCGAGGCCGCGTGGCGGGCCATGCTGGACGACCTGACCAGCCGTGGGCTCGGCCGACCCGAATTGGTGATCGTCGACGGCGGCAAAGGCCTGGAAGCCGCGCTCGCCAGCCTGTGGGACGACGTGCCGGTCCAGCGCTGCACGGTTCACAAGGAGCGCAATCTTCTGGCCCATGCGCCGCAGCACCTGCACGACGAGGTCAAGGCCGACTTCAACGACATGGTGCATGCCGGAAGTGCCGCGGAGGTCGTCGCCAAGCGCAAGGTCTTCCTGGGCAAGTGGAAGCTGCGCTGTCGCGCGGTCGCCGACAGCCTGGAGGAGGCTGGTGAGCGCCTATTCACGTTCCTGCGCTACCCGCCCGAGCAGTGGCGCTCGGTCAGGACGACGAATGCCATCGAGCGATTGCACGAAGAGTTCAAGCGCCGGATCAAGACCCAGTGCCTGCTGCCCTGCGCCGAGACCGCTGCCATGCTCTTCTGGGCCCTCTTGGCGTCCGGTCAGATCACCATGCGGCGGGTCGATGGCTGGCAGACGCTGGAGCGCTCGCCCACCGACCTTGACCTCGCCGCCTGACCCACCCCACCATGCAACGTCGGAGCCTGCGCCGCCCAAATTTCCACCAACTTCGCGACACGACCCCTTAACGAGCACTATCCCTTCAAGTGCTGTGCGGTATGTGGTTTAGAGCTCGAGACATGCCTGACGGTCGCACACCTCGACCATGACGCCGGCAACAATGCTCCCGAGAACCTAGCGCGCCTGTGCCAGACGCATCATTGGATGTACGATGCTGGGCTCTACCCGATAGAGGCAGTCCGAAATCTTGCAAAATCACTGGCAGACCACGCAGGGAAAACCCGACCACAAGGCCAGAATGAAGGATGCCGGAGTCAAGGCGGCTCTTAGACGCAAGCGGAGCGCAGCTGCCCGCAAAGCTGTGGCAACCCGGAAGCAGAGGGCAGGTTCAAACTGATGGGGTGGACGGCCCCTGCTCACGGCATCGATGTGCCAGAAGGTGGTCGTTGTTGAACGCCACAAGGAGAGGAGCCGTCCATGGAGGAAGTTAGCACGATCGGTCTGGACCTGGCGAAGAACGTGTTCCAGGTCCATGGGATCGACGCGGCGGGCAAGGTGCTGGTGCGCCGACAGTTGCGGCGGGCGGAAGTTTTGTCGTTTTTTGCGAAGCTCGCTCCCTGCCTGGTCGGCATGGAAGCCTGCGCCACCGCCCACTACTGGGGCCGTGAGCTGATCAAGCTCGGGCACACCGTCAAGCTGATGCCGCCCGCCTACGTGAAGCCGTATGTGAAGCGGGGCAAGACCGATGCGGCGGACGCCGAGGCGATCGCGGAGGCAGTCACCCGCCCGACGATGCGCTTCGTTGCCGTCAAGAGCAGGGACCAGCAGGCCATCCTGATGCTGCACAAGGTGCGCGATCTTCTGGTCCGGCAGCGCACCATGCTGATCAACGCGTTGCGAGGCCACCTTGCCGAGTTCGGGGTGGCGCCCGCGCGTGGGCCGGCCGGGGTCAAGGCGGCCATCGTGGATCTGCACGCGATGCAGGACAGACTGCCGGCTTTGGCAAGGCTGGCCTTCCACCAATCGATTGACGGCTCGAGGCGATCGGCCTCGAGACCCGCAAGGTGGAGAAGGAGATCGTCGCGTGGTGTCGGGATGACGATGCGAGCCGGCGGCTGATGACGATCCCGGGATCGGACCGATTACCGCGAGCGCGATCGCCGCGGCTGTACCGGATGCATCGCTGTTCCGATCGGGGCGCCAGTTTGCGGCGTGGCTTGGGCTGACACCGCGCCCCCACAGCACCGGCGGTAAGGAGCGGCTCGGCGGCATCAGCAAACAGGGCGACGGCTACCTCCGACGCCTTCTCGTCGCCGGCGCCACCGCAGTCATTCGCATGGCGCGCCAAGGCGTCCCGCCAACCTCTGGACGGCGCGGCTGCTGGAGCGCAAGCCGGCCAGGATCGTCTCGGTCGCACTCGCCAACAAGACGGCGCGCATCGCTTGGGCGGTGCTTGCGCGTAGTCAGTCTTACATGGCGCCAGCTATGTAGAGTCACCGCGTGTCTGGTGGTACTTTTCGCCGGCTCGCGGGGCTGCAAGAGTTCTGAGATGTGATGACGAACCGGTCGAGCCGGGAATGGGGCAAGCCCGTAGTGTCTCAAGCGCGGAGCAGCGCGGCGAACTGATCGGGACTCCATTCGCGGACTTCATCAGGGCCAGCGGCCATGCGCGCCGCGTCAACAGGCCGGACACATGACTGCAACCGACCAGGGCAGCATCACAATTAATCTTGCACCCAGGGGCCGTCCACACATGAGACACGGCCTGACGCCGC
>CAVSVZ010000039.1:0-12467 GCA_963731495.1 uncultured Alphaproteobacteria bacterium | reverse complement strand
TGTCATCTGGCCTTGCCGGAGGCGCTTGTTCGGAAACTGCAGATCCCGGACTATCGCGCAGAGTTGGAGATTGAGACCACGTACCGCTTCCACGAGTCGACAGTATCGATGCGCCGTATCAGGCGGTACCTCAGAGGGCTGGAGCCAGAGTACGTGTCTCTTGGGGACGTGCTGAACATCGTCACAAACTCGCCAACCTTGCTGCAACGTCTGCTCGATCGATCGAAAGCTCCGCTGGTGTACGGCTTCATGAACTACGTCGAGCAGGTGCCCAATCCCGAAAGCCGGGTCCTACTGGCTGCCCAGAAGGATACGCTTGGCATGAACCGTCCCGAGCTGCGGTGGCAACTGTCGAGCCTGGACAAGGAAGGTATCAAGAGAGCTCAGGAGGTGATTGCCGCAGAAGTGGGGCGCTCTGGGATCGGCCGCATGCATGTCCTCATACCGGATTCGGAGGCAACGATTCTCGAGGGAGCGCTTGGCGGAGCGCATCACTTGGGAACGACCCGAATGCATCTGGATCCCAAGCGAGGGGTCGTGGACGCCAATGCCAAGGTGCACGGTGTCGACAACCTGTTCATCGCCGGCTCTTCGATCTTTCCGAGCTATGGCTATCCGAATCCCACACTGACGATCGTGGCGCTGTCAATTCGACTGGCTGATCACCTCAAGGCGCTGTTCGGGAAAGCCATATGACCTCGTCGCCGAAGCCCCTGTCGCGTCGTGGCTTCATCTTCGGGCTGGTCACGATGCCCTTGCCGGTCGCGGCCGCAGCGAGCGGCGTTCGTTGGCTTCGTCACCTGCTATCTCCATCTCGTAGCCAAGCGCAGCAACGAGCCGACACGCTCTTGAGAGCGACCATGCGCTCCCGGCGCAGCGCGGCGCGCGTCGGTCGGCACTATCTGCGCATGGTCCCAGAAGAGCGTAGCATCGACACGTTGTTGGCGCTCATTCAACAACGGCTGTCGGACCCGGATAATCTCATGAAGGACACAAGCGTCGAGCAGATCCGCGCCGAGATTGCGCGAGGCGTCCGCGAAGATTTCGCCTGCGGACGAACCTCGCGCGTGCAGGGCTGGGTGCTGGCCCGCACCGAAGCGCGGCTCGCGGCTCTGGCAGCGCTGGTTTGAGTCTCGGTCCACGTACGCCGCGCATCTGACCCTTCCTCTGCTCGACCGACCAGCGCCTCCGGGGGTCCAGTCCGCGGCTGGGAAAGCGCGCGGGGTTTCAGGCATAGGCGTCACAATGGCGACGCGGGGGACATGGGGCCGGGATGGTTTCGCGAAAACCAGACCTGCGCCTGCGCATCACCGGCGGTCGGCGACCAGCTATAGAAGGTGAAATTCCAGCGCCACAAGGGTGGCAAAGAAGCCGAACAACGCAGCGACCAGAACCCAGGTCCGGACACTCCTGATTCCTTTCTTCCATCGTGGAGCTTCGGGAGATCGGCCCCCGTCGCGACCAAGACCGGAAGTCTGTTCCGCTGTCATCTCACCCTCCTTGGCCAGGTCAGGCGAGGGCGCTCCTCGCTTTGGCAAGCGCCGTCATCGGCGCATGTCGGGGCTGCCCGGTCGCCCAAAGGCGAAGCGCAGCGGAGCCGCGCGCATGCCGCTCGGGGCGAGGGCCAAGCCTCTCATCCTGCGGTCTCGGACGCCGGCGGCAGGACCCGCAACTCGCCCAACGCCTGCCGCACGATGCTGGTGGCGGAGTAGAGGAACAGGCTCGCCATGACGCCCGCGACCGCGAGGTCCGGCCATGCCGTGCCGCTCGCGAGCACGCCGCTCGCCGCGATCACCACAGCCAGGTTGCCGAGCGCGTCGTTGCGGCTGCACAGCCACACCGAGCGGACATTGGCGTCGCCGTCGCGATAGCGCAGCAGGAGCAGCGCGCTCACGGCATTCGCCGCGAACGCCAGCAGGCCGACGCCGCCCATCACCAGCCCGTCGGGCACGCCCAGAACGAACACCCGGTAGACCGTAGCACCGAACACCCAAAGCCCCAGGCCGCCGAGGCTGAGCCCTTTGAGCAGCGCAGCGCTCGCCCGCAGGCTGGCCGGCCGCCCGATCACGTACAGGCTGATCGCATAGGTCGCGGTGTCGCCCAGAAAGTCGAGCGCGTCCGCCTGCAGCGCCATCGAGCCCGCGGCGATGCCCGACGCCATCTCGATCACGAACATCGAGAGATTGATCGCAATGACGGTCCAGAGCACCCGCAGATAGGCTGGCGACGCGCCGTCGAATCTCGCCTCACAGCTGCGGCAACCGGCCATGGCTCCTCGCCTGTTCCAGCATCCGCACCATCATGCAAGGCCTGCCACGGTGATTCAAGACCTGACGGCCGCCGGCTCGTCGCCCTTGCATTTATTCCTATGATCATGTAGACTAGCACTGCCGGGTGGTCGCCCGGGAGTCCTCAAAAATTTCCAGGATGATGCGAGATGACCAGACCCAAGGCCGCGCAGCGCGTGGCCGCACAGAACGTCGCCGCTTCGCTCGCGGCTCTCTTGAACCCGGCCCGTGCCGAGGCCAGCCGCAAGAACGGCGCCAAGTCGAAAGGACCGAAGACCCCGGAGGGCAAGGCGCGCTCGGCGCAGAACGCCCTCAAGCATGGGTTGCGCGCGGAAAAATTGGTCGTGGTCGGCGACGAGGACCCCCAAGAATTCGCCGCGTTCGAGGCGGCAATGCTCGACAGTCTCGCGCCAGACGGCGCGTTGCAGACCTTTTTTGCGGGCCGCGTTGTGCGCGCCGCCTGGCGGCTCGAGCGCGCCGAGCGGATCGAAGCCGAGCTGTTTGCGCGCCAGATGCAGGGCGTGTTCGGCGACGAAGACGACCTCGGGCTTGCTTTGATCCGCGATGGCAACGGTGCCAGGGCCTTCGACACGCTGTTGCGCTATCGCGCTTCCGCCCAGGCCGAGGTTTTTCGCACGCTGCGCACGCTCAAGGCACTGCAGGCCGAGGCCGCCCAGGTGGCGATGCCAGCCCGTCGCGCCCGGGCGCAGCGCGAGGCCGACCTGCCCGATCCGGCCGCGGACCCGTCACCCGAACTTCCGAAGGAACCCAAAGCCGGCGGCAATTCTGGCGAATCGAATGCCCACGCCGCCTCGGCAGGGGCTTCGCCGGTGACCGATGCTGCCGCATCCTTGCCGGCGAGCGCGCCGGCTCGCGACACGGCGCCGGACGGTCGTACCGATGCACCAAGCCGTCGTGCACCGGCCTCGCCCGAGACGCCGATCGAACCCAAGGGCCGCGATAATCCTGGTAAAGTCGCACCCGTGCCGGCTGCACCCGAAAGACAAGCGCCGATGCCTTGCATCGGAGCGCCGGCCGTGCGACAGGCAGGGTAAGCACAGCGGAGGACACCATGGCCACCCAACTGGCGGCGCAGGGCCAGACCAAGAGCGAGAAGATGAGCGGAATCTGGGCACCGGTGCTGACGCCGGTCGACGCGGATCTGAATCCGCAGGCCGATCGGTTCGTCGCGCATGCCCGCTGGCTGCTCGACAACGGCTGTCACGGCCTGGTGGTGTTCGGCACCACGGGTGAGGCCAACTCGTTCTCGGTCGACGAGCGGATCGAGCTTCTGGAGGCTGCCGTCTCGGGCGGCCTGCCGCGCGAGCGCCTGCTGGTCGGCACCGGCTGCTGCGCGCTCACCGATACCGTACGGCTGACCCGCCACGCCCTGTCGCTCGGCATCGGCGGCGTTCTGGCGCTGCCGCCGTTCTATTACAAGGACAACACGGACGAGGCCCTGTTCACAAGTTTTGATGAGGTGATTCAACGGGTTGGGGAAACGATCTTCAAGCTTTACCTCTACCACTTCCCCAAGCTCTCGGGCGTGCCGATCACGCCGGGCCTGCTCGAGCGCCTGCTGGCCGCCTATCCCGACACCGTCGCCGGCGTCAAGGACAGCTCCGGCGACTGGGGCAATACCAGGATGCTGCTCGAGCGGTTCCCCCAGATCGCGATCATGCCGGGCGCCGAATCCTATCTGCTGCCTGCGCTCCAGGCCGGGGCCACCGGCTGCATCAGTGCGTCGTGCAACGTCAATGCCGAGGCCATCCGCAAGCTCTACGACGACTTCAAGGCCGGCAAGGCTGGCCTCGCCGAGCAGCAGGAAGCGCTCAGCGACGTGCGCAAGATCCTTCAGCTGCGGCCGATGATCCCGGTCATGAAGCATCTGCTCGCGGACGCCTTGGGCGAGCCCGAATGGCGCTCCGTCCGACCGCCCCTGCTGCCGCTGCCGCATGTCGAGGCGAGTGCGCTCGAGAGCGAGCTCAGCGGGCTCGGCTGGCGCGTGCCGTTGGGCTGAGCGCTCGCAAATAGTTCAACCAGAGCTTGACGTTACGCCAGCAGGCGCGGGTGCCAGCTCAACGTTGCGCCGGCCCCGGCGGTGCGGCAAACTCCGCCTGCAAGCGCGCTCAGCAGGCCAACAGGCCAGGGTAGGCCAACAGGGATGGTGTGAGATGCGTGGACCCGTGCGTCGTCTGGGGCAGTGGACGGCTGTCATGGCCGCGTTGATCGCGCTCGCGGCCTGCGGCGAAGAGCCGACGCCGCCCCGGCTGACCGGTTTCGTGCCAGCGGACCCTTCGGTCACCGCCAACGAGACCATCGACATCGAGGTCACCTACGAGGCCAACGATTTCAAGCTCGACGCCTTCGAGTGGACCGCCGAGGCCGGCGCGATCGAAGGCAACGGCAAGCCCAAGATCACCTATCGCGCGCCGGAGACCGCCGGCGACTACAAGCTCACGGTGACCACCACCGCGGCGCAGGGCGGCCTGCCGGACCTGACCCTGGATACCGTGGTCAAGGTCCTGCCGGCGCCCGAGCCGACGGTGAGCCCAGGGCCCGAGGTGAGCGAAGCACCGGGCGCCGAGGGAAGTGCGTCGACCGGGGTCGCTTCGAGCGCGGGCCAGAAGGCGGCAGCCGAGGCCAGGGCCGCGCTCCAGGGTGCGACCTCGCAGGCAGCCGATGCCGGCAAGCAGGTGGCAGAAAAGGCCGAGGCGGGAATCGAGACCGCCACGCAGCAGGTCACCGAGGCCCCCCAGGAGCCGACCGAGGCAGCGCAGGGGCAGACCGAGAACGCACCGCAGGACGTGGCGGCAACGGCCGGCGCAGCGACCGAGCCGGCGAGCGCAGGGCAGGGCACGCAGCAGCAGCATGCCGCCGCCGGAGCGGCGAGCGAGCCGTCAAAGACCACGGCCTCCGCACCGCCTGAGCAGGCCTCCTCGGCGTCCGCCGGGACCCCGTCGACCACCGGCACGGCTGCGAGCGGCGCCACGTCGGGAACGGCGAGCAAGTCCGCGACGCCCGAGGCCACCGAGACGGTTGCGGCGCTGAACGAGGGTTCGGCGGCGCCTGGCGCAAAGACCTCTGACGGTGTCAGCGAGAATCGTCGACCGGGGTCGCCTCACCGCTGCCGTCCTGGTCAATTTCCCGCCGTTCTCGTTCGCCGACGAGGCCGGCCGCCGGGTCGGCTTCGATGTCGACCTGATGCACGAGTTCGCGCGCCGCTGGCTGGGCGATGGCGATGCCGTGACCTTTGTACCGGTCACCTCGGATCAGCGGATCGCGGCGCTCGAGCAAGGCCGGGCGGACCTGCTCGCGGCGGCGTTGACCAAGACCTCGGCGCGCGAGCACGCGATCGACTTCAGCGAGACCTATTTCAAGGACGGCCAGCGGCTGCTGGTTGCCGAGGATGCCGACATCGCAGGGCCGTGCGATCTGGCCGGCAAGAAGGTCGCGGCGATCGCCGGCACCACCAGTCTCGACAACATCAAGGCCGAGGCCGCCAGCTGTGGCTTCGACATCGAGGAGGACCTGGTGGTCTTCGACACCCACGAGAAGGCGGTCGAAGCCCTGCTGAACGGCGAGGTCGCGGCGTTCACCAGCGATGGCATCGCGCTCGAGCGCCTGGCCGACGGCAAGCCCCTGAAAGTCGTGGGCAACCACTTCAGCGAGGAGCCCTATGGCATCGGGATCGCCAAGGGTGACGATCGCCTGCGCCAGCTGGTCGATCTGACGCTCGAGGAGATGGCCAAGGACGGCACCTATGCCGCGATCTACCAGAAATGGTTCGGCGACGCGCTCAGTCCCTATCCCCTGGAGGGCGCGCCGGACCTCTCGGGTGATCAGCAGCTCATGGCGCTCGCGACCACGGATGTGCCCGCCCTGTTCGCGCCGGCGCCCGACAAGGCGCCCGCCGGCGGCGACTACGTGGTGCAGCCGGGCGACACGCTCAGCACCATCGCCGGCAAGCTGTATGGCGACGTCTCGCCCGGCGGCTGGCGGGCGATCTATGACGCCAACAAGGCGGCGATCGGCGACGATCCCAACCGGATCGAGGTCGGCATGCGCCTGACGCTGCCCTCCAGCCTCTAGGATCCGTGGCGTGGCCCCCTTCGCACCAACTGGCGGATGACGCTCCGGATCAGCGCGGACCAGGCACGACGCCTCACCCTGACGCTCCAGGGGCTGGCCGACCCGCCGCGCAAGAAACTCACGGCCGACGGGCTGCTCGCGCTGATCGAGCGGATGGGTTTCGTCCAGGTCGACAGCGTCAGCGCGGTCGCCCGCGCCCACCACATGATCCTGTTTGCGCGCAACCAGACCTACCGGCCCGAGCTGCTGAAGCGCCTTGTGGAGACCGAGGCGCGCCTGTTCGAGAACTGGACCCACGACGCCGCGATCATCCCGACCCGCTTCTATCCCTACTGGCAGGTCCGCTTCCGGCGCGAGCGGGCCAGGCTCACGGGCCGCTATCACAAGTGGTTCGGCGTGCATCCCGACGAGCGGGTCGAGGACCTGCTGGCGCACATCCGGCAGAACGGCGCGGTCATGGCGCGCGACTTTGCCGACCCCGAGCGGCCGCGTGGCGGCTTTTGGGACTGGCACCCGGACAAGGCGGCACTCGAGTTCCTCTGGCGCACCGGCCATCTTACGATCGCGCGCCGGCAGGGTTTTCAGAAGGTCTACGACCTCGCCGAGCGCGTGATTCCGGCGCAAGTGCGTGCCGGCGCGCCGAGCGACGAGGCCTTCCTCGACTGGGCCTGCTGCAGCGCCCTGGACCGGCTCGGCTTCGCGACATCGGGCGAGATCGCGGGCTTCTGGGGCCTGGCGACGCCGCAGGAGGCCAAGCAGTGGTGCGCTGCTCATCCCGATCGAGCGGTGCCCGTCGTGGTCGGGACGGCGGCAGGTGCAGCCCGCAAGGCGTTCGCGCGCGCCGATCTGGAGACCCTGCTCGACGACCTGCCCGAATGCCCCGGGCGGGTCCGTGTGCTCAACCCGTTCGATCCCCTGCTGCGGGACCGCAGGCGGCTGCTGCAACTGTTCGGCTTCGACTATCGGATCGAGATGTTCGTGCCGGCCGCGCGGCGGCGCTATGGCTATTACGTCTTTCCGCTGCTCGAAGGGGAGCAGCTGATCGGTCGCATCGATATGAAAGCTAATGCCGGGCGGCGCGCGCTCGAGGTGGCGGCATTGTGGTTGGAGCCGGGGCGACGCCTGGGTGGTGCCCGCCGGGCGCGTCTGGACACGGAGCTCGATCGGATCCGCCGGTTCATCGGTGCCGATCGCGTCCACTACGCCGACGATCACATGAAGCAGAGCTGAGCCAGAACAGGCGCTTAGCCCGTGCCTTTGATCAAGGAATGGCAAGTGTCGGGAGGGCACGAAGCCCGGTCGGTGGCGAAGTCCACCGGGAAAGAAGGAAGCTTCGGCCCGAAGGCCGAAGCTGAGTTTCCAGGGAGATCCGGGAGAGCGAGCTGCCATCGGCGATGCTCGCTCAACTGAGAGGCAGATCTGCAACCTACAGGCTGATGCTCCAGTCCGTTGTGAAGCAGCTCACAGGCCGGCGACTTTTTTTGGCGGGGTGATGGCAGGGCCAGCGGGCGGGCTGCCCAAGGACGACAGCGTACGCCGGCACGCCATGCCTGGCGCCGACGCCCTGAGCAGCACACCGGTACTTATCGGACTTGGTAAACAATCTGGAAACAATGCCGTTACGCGACTATCCTTACCCAAACGTTAATCCAACAAATCAGAAGGCCGGAGGGAATTGATGTCGCGAACAGGCATAGTAGGCCGGCTCATAGGCCTCTTTGTGGCTTTCGCGCTGTCGGCCTGCGCGGCGGCGCCGTCGAATTTGGAGGTTCTGAACCAATCGACCGTCCTGGTCGAGCACGCCAAAGGCCACGGCACCGGTACGATCGTCGGGCCAAACGCCGTGCTGACCGCCTATCACGTGGTGCAGGAATCCCCGCTTGAGATCACGTTCTTCGGCGGACAGGCCGTGCCCGGCCGGGTGATTTGGCAGAACGCGGTGCTGGATCTGGCGCTGGTCGAGACCGACGTGCCGGACGGCTACCCGGTGCCCGAGTGGTCCTGTGCCGATCTGCATCCCGGCCAGCTCCTGATGTCGATCGGTCACCCGACCCAGTCGCGCTGGGTGGCGGTCGGCGGTTATTTGCCCGAGAGCGAAGCATTTGGTGACATCGGTCTGGTATCCTTGGGTTTTCCGATCGGCCTCGGGACCTCGGGCGGGCCGGTGTTCGACACCGATGGCCACGTGGTCGGGGTGACGCTGGCGATCCTCGCGGAGCGTAGTTCGGCGAGTGCATTGTATGACCGCTACCAGGACACGGGCATCGGTCTGATGCTGCCGGCCACGGCGTTTTGCGACGCGATCGTGCCGGGCTAGGGCACCAGCCATCAAATGACGACGCGGAGGGCGGTCGTCGTCCGCACAAGGCTGCTGCGACGCTTGGAACGAGAGTAAGTATCGCTCTAGGATCGGAGCGCGCCGGTCCCCGACCCGTCGGTGCCATTCGTCGCGACGGGGTTAACGCTCGATCAGGAGGCGTGGCGCGCGAGGATCGCCACGATGCTCCAGGTTCGCGGGCTCGATCGTTCCGGGCTACACCTGGCCTGCCTAGATCTCGCTGCGGGCGAATGCGTCGCCATTCGCGGCCCG
Organism: uncultured Alphaproteobacteria bacterium; assembly: GCA_963731495.1. Classification (GTDB taxonomy): domain Bacteria; phylum Pseudomonadota; class Alphaproteobacteria; order Geminicoccales; family Geminicoccaceae; genus DASUGG01. Next base: position 3,497 of record CAVSVZ010000039.1, on the reverse strand, counting down.
TCCGGGGCCGGCAAGACGCTCCTGCTGCGCGCCCTTGCCGATCTCGACCCGAACCGGGGCGAGGTCAGCCTGGATGATCGGGCGCGGGATGGGATGCCGGCGCCAAGCTGGCGGCGCCTGGTCACCTATGTCGCGGGCGAGCCCGGCTGGTGGGCGGACACCGTCGGCGAGCATATCGCCGAGTGGCCGAAGGCTGTCCCTCTGCTCAGGAGCCTCGGTCTGCCGGAGGGTTGCCGCAGCTGGCCGATCGCGCGCCTGTCGAGCGGCGAGCGCCAGCGGCTCGGCCTGATCCGGGCCTTGATCCAACAGCCGCCCGTCCTGCTGCTGGACGAGCCGACCGCAAGTCTGGACGAGGATGGCACGGCCGCGGTCGAGCGGCTGATCGGCAGCTATCTTGCGGATGGCGGGGCGGTGCTGTGGGTGACCCACGACCCGGCCCAGGCGCGCCGGGTGGCCCGCCGTTGCCTGATGGTCGAGGGCGGACGGGTGACCGAGAGGTCCGATCGGCCGGGTTGCGGGGCGACATGACCTACATCCCGATCCAGACCACGGCGCTGCTCCTGGCGGCCTTGCTGGTGGTGGTCAACGGCGCGCTGTCGATCGCGTTGCAGCTCGGTCTGGAGCGCCAGCTGCTGATCGCGACCGTGCGGATGGCGGTTCAGCTGACCCTGGTCGGCCTGGTCCTGACCACCCTGTTCGCGCTGGTCTCGCCACTCTGGACGGGGCTCGCCGCGCTCGCGATGGTGCTGTTCGCCGGACGCGAGATCCTGGCTCGCCAGGAGCGCCGGCTGGCCGGCTTTTGGGCCTACGGCCTCGGCACTAGCTGCATGCTGATCGCGGCCGGTCTGGTCACCCTGTTCGCGCTGACCACGCAGGTCAGCCCCGAGCCCTGGTACAACCCGCGCTACGCCTTGCCGCTGCTCGGCATGATCCTGGGCAACACCATGACCGGGATCAGTCTCGGTCTGCATACCCTGACCACCGGCCTGGTGCGCGAGCGGGTCGCGGTCGAGGCGCGCCTGGCGCTCGGCGCGACCCGGCACGAGGCGCTCCTGCAGGTCACGCGCGCCGCCCTGCGCAGCGCGCTGATGCCGATCGTCAATTCCATGGCGGCGACCGGCCTGGTGGCGCTGCCGGGCATGATGACCGGCCAGATCCTGGCCGGCGCCGATCCGGCCGAAGCGGTCAAGTATCAGCTGCTGATCATGTTCCTGATCGCGGGCAGCACCGGGCTTGGCGCGACCGGTGCCGTGCTCGCCGCGACCTTGCGGCTGACCGACCAGCGCCACCGGCTGCGTCTCGATCGCCTGGCCCCGTCCTGAGCCTTGCGCAGCGCTCGACCTCGGCGCTAGAGCTGGTCTGGCGGGCGAGGGGGAGGAGAATCGGGTGACGCGGGTTGGGCTGATCGCCCTGTTGCTCCTCGGGACCTGGCAGGCGCATGCAGGGAGCGACGTGGTGACCTGGGGCACGTATGGCGGCGATCCGGGCAGCAGCCGCTATGCATCCCTGTCCCAGATCGATCGCGACAATGTCGGCAGGCTCGAGCTCGCCTGGTCCTATCGCACCGGCGAGCTGGGCGAGGGCTTCGCGTCGCGCGACAAGATGGCGTTCGAAGCGACGCCGATCCTGGCCGAGGGCCGGCTCTATCTGTCGACCCCGTTGAACACCGTGATCGCGCTCGATCCGGCGACCGGCGCCGAGATCTGGCGCTACGACCCCGGGATCGACCGCAGCCGCCACTACGCCGAGACGACCTCGCGCGGCGTCAGCAGCTGGCTCGACCCGCATGCCGCGCCGGGCGCGCCCTGCGCGCATCGGATCTTCGCGGGCACGCTGGATGGCCGCCTGATCGCGCTCGATGGCCAGACCGGGCAGCCCTGCGCCGATTTCGGCGACAACGGCGTCGTCGACCTGACCAAAGACGTCCGCCTGACCAGGCCTGGCCAATACACCATCACCTCGCCGCCCGTGATCGCGGGCGATCTGGTGATCACCGGCTCGGCGATCGGTGACAACCGGGCGGTCGAGCTGGAGCTCGGCATCGTGCGGGCGTTCGATGCGCGCACCGGTCGACGGGTCTGGCTGTGGGATCCGATCCCGCGCGATCCGGGCGATCCGGCGCATGCCCACTGGCAGCCCGCGCAGGCGGCGCTGACCGGGGCCGCCAACGCCTGGTCGATCCTGTCGGTCGACGCCGAGCGCGATCTGGTGTTCATCCCGACCGGCGCGCCCAGCCCGGATTTCTTCGGCGGCGAGCGCAAAGGCGACAACCGCTATGCCAACTCGGTCGTGGCGCTGCGGGCCTCGAGCGGTGAGCTGGTCTGGCAGCAGCAGCTGGTGCATCACGACCTCTGGGACTACGACGTGTCCGCCCAGCCGGGGGTGTCAGACGAAAGCGAACCAGTCTCCGTTTGACCGGGGATGCAGGAATTTAGGCTACGCAGAGCTGCCGCCACTCCTCAAGAGCGGCCGTGCGGTTGAGCTTGAAAATGTTCCGGCTGGAGAGGTGGCGTTCCTGGTTGAAGAGGTTGTGGACGGAGGAGTGAACGGCGGCAAATTTCTGCAGACTTCGCATACGCCGGAACCGAAGCATCGCTCGTTCTCGTCGTCGAAGCGGCAGATGCGAGTTCTCGACCCGATTGTTGAGCCATCGCCCCGTCGCTTGAAGGTCCTTGGCTCCGAGCGCTTTCAGCGCCGCGCTGTAGGAGGGAAGGCGATCCGTGACGATGGCTTTCGCCCGACCGTAGCGCTTCATCAGTTTCCTGAGGACTTTCAATGCGGCGCGCTTGTTCCGGCGCGTGGTGACGACCGCCTCGAGCACCTCGCCCTCGTGACCGACGGCACGCCAGAGATAGTGCATCTCGCCGTTGATCTTCACGAACAGCTCGTCGACATGCCAACGCCAGTTGGAGAAGGCGCGCATCCGATCGACGCGCTTGCGCCGGATCTCGGCTGCGAACATCGGACCAAATCGGTTCCACCAATACCGCACCGTCTCGTGGCTGATCTCGATTCCTCGCTCATGTAGGAGGTCCTCCACATTCCTCAGCGACAGCGGAAAGCGGACGTACATCATCACCGCTAGGCGGATCACCTCGGGCGACGTCTTGAAGTAGCGGAACGGGCTCAGCTTTTTCATGCGCTGAGGCTAACGGAGAGCCGCTTGACGCCACAAGCCTGGTTCCTCTGACAGTGCCGGTCCGCCTCCCTGATCGTCGCGCCCTTATCCGCCGCTGTCCTACCCTACCCGATCGCGCGAGCCGACTAGGCGCGGCGGTCACGCGGCCTCTATCGATCGCTCAACGCCCGCCACCGTCGCAATCACCAGCGTTTTCGCCAATCTCGGCGACCGTGTAACCAGATTTGCGGAGGCCGCGTGAGCACGGCGTAAGCAAGGCAGCCCGAATCCGGGCAAAGAAAACCCCGCCGGAGCGGGGCTAGGTACGCGGTTGATTGGAAGGGGCGACTTTATACCATAGATAGATCAGACGCACTAG
>CAVSVZ010000038.1:0-122388 GCA_963731495.1 uncultured Alphaproteobacteria bacterium | reverse complement strand
AATCTGGTACTTGAGATCGGGATGGGGCTGGTTGCGTTGATGGTCGACATAGACACCGGGCATCGACGCCAGGATGTTCCCGACGCCGTAGATGGACGGCAGCGCGATCTCTGTTGCCAGCTTGCTGCCGATCGCCTGCCCGGCGCCGACCACACCATGAAACGCCGAAGCGCCGTACGCCGCACCGATGCCGGCGACGCCAAAATAGCCGGCGGCGGTGAACGCGGCAGACTCGAGCAAATTCGCTAAAGAGATGCCGAATTTGGTCCAGAAGGTGGCCGCCTCCTTGATCGGTCCGCCGCTTTCGAGGCTCGCCTTGAAGGCCGCGACGTCGGCCGCGGCGAAATCCGCCCGCAAGGTCATGACGGTGCCCACGGTCGCCGCGACCGCGCCGACGCCGATCAAGGCCGTGGTCACGCCCCAGCCCACCGGGTTCGAGGCCAGCAGCAGCGCAGCGCCCGCGCCGACCATCGCAGCGCCCACGTTCTTGCCGACCCGCCACAAGGTCGAGGACCTGCCCGATTCGAGCAGCTTCATCTTGCGCTGGATCGACTTGGGCACGGCTGCCGGCAGCGCCTCGTCCCGCGGCTGCTCGACCCGGTCGGCCCTCGAAGCCAACGATTCCTCTCAATCGACCGGCTCTTGCCCGAACATGGAGTTGGTAAGATCGGTCATCGTGGCATGTCGCGAATCATGACGCGGCCGGCTGGTGCCGGGAGCTCATGGCGCGGCTCCGAGCGTCATGGCGGCGCGCAGCTCGCCCTCGAGGTCGCCGTAGACCGCGCGCGCCTGCTCGTCATCCTCGAGCTGCGCCAATGCGCGGCCCAGCAGCGCGTCGGCTGCCTCGGCACGGCCGGCGGCCCGATAGCAGTCGGCGGCGAACAGATCGAGCATCGGGTTGCGGAACAGGTCGACGACGGCGGCGTACAGGTCGGCAGCGCGCTCGGGCCCACGCTCCTCCCATTCGATGGTGAGCCGGCCGATCAGCGGCTCGACCATGAGCGGGGTGGCGAGATGAACGAACGCGAAGATCTGTTTGGCGCCGGCCAGCCGGCCCTCGGCGAAGGCCTCGTTGCCCATGCGGATCAGGCGCTTTGCCGGTTCGCCCGTGAACAAGGTGAGCGCCGTGCCGAAGTCACCGTCCTCGAGATACCGTTCGAACCGGTCGAGCCGCGCCCTCAAGGCGCCGTCACGATCGCGCGCCCGCACCGTCGACAGCGCCTGCAGCGCCTCGCGGCCGGCCGTTTCCGCCTGCGCCAGGAGCACCCGCAGATGCGCTCCCAGCGCTCGTCCCGCGACAGCCCATCAGTGGGCGGGACGACGGGCGTCCAGTCGACCTCGGTCTCCAGATAGGCGCGAAACTGGGCGAGCCCCTGATCGACATCGAGCCCGAGGCCGCTGTCCCGCGTGGTATCGTCACTCATGCACGCCTGGATCCATCTGAGTCTCCACGCAGCCTGGCGTTCCGGCAGGTCTCGGTGAAGCGGAGGACCGGTTCCGCAATGATGATCCCAGCGTTCAGGCAGGAGCGTAGGAGCTAGCGGTGAGGGCGTACCACAAAATTCCTAATTTGGGGTTGCCGTCGACATCTAACGTCTTGATATAGCGCGTAAGGATGGGTGGCTGAGCGGTCGAAAGCACCGGTCTTGAAAACCGGCAGGGGTGTACGCTCCTCGTGGGTTCGAATCCCACCCCATCCGCCACAACCTTAGGTTTCTACCAGCGAGTGTGCTCGGGTCTCGGCGGAGGCCCGGAGCGGCCCGGATAGCGGGCGACTTTGCCGTCCAGCTTCAGCCTTCGGCGCTCGCAGAGACGTTTGCCGGCGGTTCTCGGCTGCACGGGTGCACATGTCTCTCTGGGCCATTTTGGCAGTGCGGGTTGGCGAATTGGCAAGGTCGGCCCGGCCGTCGGGGACAGCATTTCAGGGACTAGACTAGCCGGAGCCGCGGTCGGATCAGGCAAATCCGAGTACCGAGCGCTGCGCCACCCAATCCAGCGGCAGGCGGGTGTCCCTGATGAGCTTGGCGGCAGTGAGCGTCGGCGGTTGCTGATCCGCGGGTTGGCGATCGTCTCCAGCCAGTGGCCGAGCTGAGCGTTCAGATCCTCCAGGTTGCGGAAGGTCCGGCCGAGAAAGAAGTCCTGGCGGATGTAGCGATAGGGCCGCTCGACCTTGCCTTTGTCTTGGCGCGATAGGGCCGGCAGGCGCGCGGCTGATAGCCGTGGTGGGCGGCGAAGTCGATCAGGTGGGCATTGTAGACGATGTGGCCTGGCTCCCGCTCGCCGGTCACGACCGTCTTCATGCGATCGTACAGGATCGAGCGCGGCACCCCGCCCAGGGCGGCGAACGCGGCCATGTGGCAGCGCAGAACCGTCTGCAGGTCCTGATGCTGGACGAAACGCGCCCAGATCAGCCGGCTGTAGCCGAGCACCAGCGAGAACAGCCAGACCTTGCGCACGATTCCCGGCTGATCGGTGAACACGGTCTCGAAGTGGGCGAAGTCGACCTGTGCCTGGTCTCCCGGCGGCGTCTCGAAGCGAACCTCGTAGCCTGCGATGTCCGGCGGACGGAGATCGCGCACCGTCTCGGTGACCGCGGTATAGCCGCCGCGGTATCCCCGCTCCCGGATCTCCCGCAGCAGGCGCCGACCGCTCAGCCCGGGATAGGCCGCCACCCGCTCGCGCAGATAGCCGACATACGGGTCGATCAGCCGCGGCCGTGGCTGGCGCGGGCCGTAGACTGGCGGCTCCAGGCCACGGGCGATGTATTGGCGGACCGTCTTGCGGTCGAGGGTCAGCTCACGCGCGATCGCCGAGACCGACAGCCCGTGCCGATGCAGATCCAGGATCATGACGACATCCCCCAGCTTGACCACCGCCGCCGCTCCCTCCCCGTGACAGAGCCAGCATCGGCGATGTCGCGGCCGACTGTCCGCGAGCACGATGCTGACGCCGCGCTCCTTCAGGCGATCGACCATCTCAAGGGCGTCGCGGGCAGATCGGAACAGGCGATCGAGCTTGGCGGCAATGATCACGTCACCGCGCGACAGGCGGGCGAGCATCGATGCTCCGCCCGGACGGTCGGTGGGGGGCACGGAACCCGATAGCCCACAACCTGGGTGTTGGCATCCCCGACCTTCAGCAGACCGGTTGCGCTGCCTCTTGCCCGATCAGGCGCGCTAAGCTTCGCTGCCATCGGTCGCCCGCGTAGAGGGTGCATGCGCGACTCGCCAGCCGCTCGGGCGCCCACTCCACCCTAAGAACCTCATCGCCCACGACGGCGAGGAGAGCCGAGGCGTCTGAGCCTGCGAAGGCGAGACCGCCAACGTTGCCAAACGCGACCCGCGCGACGAGCGCGCGGCCGGAGATGTCCCAGACCTCGATTGCGTCCCCGGCCCAAAGGGCGACGTGCCGTCCGTCCGAAGAGAACGCCGCCGTCTTGGTCTCCGCCTGGAGGGGCAGCCTCTCTACGTCGCCGGTCTCCATGTCCCGCAAAAGAATCTCGGTCTCCGCGACGACCGCGAATATCCGCCCGCCTTCGGCGAAGCCTGGCCAGAAGTAGTTGGTACGCCATGGCACGATCTCTTTCGCAAGATGCGGCGTGCCGTCCTCACGCGCCTCCCGCGCGGGGCTGACCGTGACGGCAATACTTCCGCTCTCGAGGTCAACGACCAGACCGCGGTTTTGCTCGAAAACCGCTAGAAACTTGTTATCGGGAGAGAAGGCCAAGCGTGCGAAGTCGAAACCCGTCGGCAGGCGAAAGACTTCCGCCCCGCTTCCCACCTCCCAGACGCGGACCTGCCGCGTGCCGACAACGCGGCGGTCGTCGTCGTTGTCGGTGAGGCTCCCCTCGGCCGTCGCGAAGAGCCGCTGATCCGGGCTGACCACGACGTTGGTGACCGGATTGTCGTCAACAAGAATACAACTCACGCCATCGCGCCAGTTCCACCAGCGCAGCTCGAAGTCGGTGTGATCGACATAGTTGGTCCGTAGCTCCGACAGGATCGCGACGCCGTCGCCGGCCAGGCGGGCACGAAGATACGGCCGCTTGGTCTCGAGCGGTAGCGCGAGCGGCGCGCCGTCCTGCGCGTCCCGGACGACGACGAGACCAGGCGAATCCTCCGACCAATCCCGCTCGCGCAGGGACAGGAGCGCGTGCTTGCCGTCCGCCGAGATGTCCGCCGACAGAGCCGCGTTCGGATCGTCCGCCGGAAGCAGTTCGAGCGCGCCCCCAGTCTGCGCGTCGAAGGCTACGCCCCCAGTGTAGTAGGAGACGGCTAGCGCCCGGGTCGATTTGGCAGCGGTCGCGAGGTTCGGATAGCTCGAGGAGGCCAGCACCGGATCGAGCGGTGCGCCGGCGAGGTCGAGGCTGTGCAGCCGCCCGTCGGGCGCGTTGTAGATGATCACTGCCCCGCGCGGCGTTGCGAGAACGCTGCCAGCGACGTCGAGACGCGCTACCTCGCGGCGCGTCTCGATCGCGAAAGCGCGTAACCCCGTGCGCCGAACGCTCATGCCACGTCCGCGGGCCTCGAAACGCTCCAGGAAGACGACGTAAGAGCCGTCGGCGGTGAAGGTCACCCTGCCGATCTCGCCTTTGCGCAGCGCGCTCGCCGTCAGGAGCGACGCCGCCGTCGAGACATCAACCACCCGCACGCGGCCTTCGCCCTCGCGAAAGGCGACGGCAGTTCCGTCCGGGCTGAAGACCGCGCCACTTGGTTTCTCGGCGGGGACGACCATCGGCTCGTCCGGTGCATCTGGATCGATGATCTCCAGCGCCTCGAAGCCCGCGAACGTCTTCATCGTGACGGCGGCGCGAGAACCGTCGGGAGCGATGGCTGTATGCAGCGCCTCGCCGGGGATCGTGCGGGTCGCGATCGCCTCCTCCGTCCCGAGGTCCCAGAGCGAGAGCGTGTCCGCCTTCAGCGTTGCGGCGACAGGCGCGCGCGTGGCGACCGCAATGATGTCTGCCGCGACCGCCATCGCAATCGGCAGTCCGGCGGGCTCGCCGGTTCGGATATTCCAGGTCTTCACTGTCTGCGCAGCGTCTCTGAACGCGACCAGGTCGGGATCGGCGAGCCCCCGCAGCGTGCCTTGCACCAGCGCGGCAAGGAGCGCGATGCTTTGGCGCTCGGTAAGGTCGGCGGCTTCAAGGACCGCCAGACGGCCCTTCGACCCTTGCTCGATCGCGACGATGATCGCCGCGCCATCGGAGGAGAACCTGACGCCCTTGACGTCGCCATTGACCGCTCTCTCGCGAAGGACGGCTCCGGTGTCGGCGTCGAGGATCTGCAGGATCGATCGGTCGTAGCTCGCCTCGTAGACGACAATCTCGCGGGCCTCGCGCGGCGAGACATCAACGCTCCGTTGCACCTGCGACGCGCCCGCGATCGCGCTGTCGCGCCGCCAGATCAGTTGACCGCTGTTCCTGTCGCGACGCTCGATGAAATCGCCTGAGCGCGTTATCTCATGCACGAACACGGCGTCGATCTCGGGGGCGTTGGCGAAGTGGGAGATCAAGTAGGTGTCCTCTGAGGCCGGGTCCCAGACCGTCCCGCCCTCGCCTGGGAGATATCGCCACCAGGGAAGCAGCGTCCGCTCTTCCGAGCCCGCACCTTCGATCACGAAGTCGCCGCCCGCAAAGGGCGTGATCGTCACGAATGGCTTGCCCGTGGTGTCGAGGACCTCGCTCCAGAGTACCGCCGCCTCATCGAGGCGCCACAGGCTGAGGCGCATCTGGTCCGGCCCGTGGCGGCCGTCCAGGTCCTCGAGAGGGTGAGCGGTGACCAACCGTCTACCATCGTCGGAGAGCGCGGCGTCATCGGGCGGGTCCATCGCTATCGCCCCGATCTCCGACCCGTCGGCGGCGTCGATGATCCTGAGCGCGCCTGTCCTAGCGTCGTAGGCTGCGGCAAGCCGGCCATCGGCGCTGCGCCAGTCGGACGACGCGGGGGTACCGGCTTCCGTGCGCCAAGTCGGTCGGCCGCTCGGCACTGACCAGCCGGCGTAGACACCCGATCCCTGGGTTGTGACGCTGCGCCCGTCTTTGCTCCAGCGTGCTTCAAAGACCCCGCCCGGCTCGCCGAGCTCCGCGATACGGCGACCCGTGGCCGCGTTGTGGACAACGAGTTTGTAGTCGTCATCGAGTAGCATCCGTCCTGTCGGGTCGAAGCCGATGAAAGCACCTTCTCTCGGCGCGTCGCTGATCCTCTGGCCGGTGCGCGCGTCAAAGACCAGGATTCGGTCCGAAGCCGTCTCCAGTGCGGCGATCCGTCGCCCTCCGGGCGCCAGTGATGCGTCCGTGAGCGTGCCGTTCCAGGACCACGCGCCGAGCCGCTCGCCGGAAGGGAAGAGGGTCAATCGGAAATCGCTCCAGTTGGCTGTAGCCGAATTCGCACCGAGCGAGACCGCGACGCGAGCGCCGTCGGCGGACACCGCTATCCGACGCACCGGGCGTTTGAAACTCGCCCGCGTGATTATGTCGCCGGAGTCGAGGTCGACGCGGTAGAGCCCGCCATTCTCCGCGCCGGCGAGAAGCTGACCCGCGCCGTCGAAGGCGAGCGCTCTCACTTCCGCGTTGGAAAGCGCCTGGATCACGGTTCCGTCGGTGACCAGGCGCGCGGTTACGCCGCCGGTCCCGCCTGCGACGAGCCAGTCGCCATCGGGCGAGAAAGCCAGTGCCCGTAGCTTGCCGGGGAGCACCCAGCTGGCGAGCTCGACACCTTCCGGCGAGACCAGATGCACGACGCCGCCGTCGGTCGAGTCGGCCCAGTAGGGATTCTCCGCGAAGCCGACTAACCCGTCGCGAGACAAGACGGGGGTCCATAGCCAACGGTTTGATTCCACGCGAAAGCTGCGGACCTCCCTCCGCTCTCCCAGGTCCCAGAGGCGGGCGGTGTTGTCGTCGTGTTGGCTGAGCGCTCGTCCGCCAGCGGCAGCGACGCCGATGATGCGACCCTGGTCTCTCGCTTCAGCCGAAAGATCGAGCCGTACGGGAAAAGCTTCCCATTGACCCGAGTCGAGGTCGAGTGTTCCGAGGGCGTCTGTGCCGCCGTCAACCTGCAGTATCAGCAACTGAGCGCCGCCCGCGAGGAGCTGGGCCTCGATTCTCGTTCCGCCCCTGGCACGCGGGAAAGACATCACGCGCGCAACGCGCCAGTTCGGGGCGCTGCGTTCCTCTATGTGGCCGTCCTCATGGACGGCATAAAGGGTCTTGCCGTCACGAGAAGATACAAGCGCCGTGTCGCCCTCGGTCGGAATGGGCAGTGGCTCTCCCGGTGTCGACGGATCGACCAGTACGATCTTGCGCGTGGCACCGCCGACCGCGAGGGTAGCGTTCGTGGATGCGAACGTCACATCCGCGCCGCCGTCCACCGTGCCAGTCCAGATCGTCTCGAGGCCGGCCGCATCGAGCAGCGCGATGTCCGTCTTGACCGCCTCATTGTCTTCGTAACTGTCGCCGCGGCTCCACATCGCGACGGTCCCGTCCGGCGAGAAGACCACGTTGTCGGCCCAGCTGCCGTCGACGGGCGCGGCGTTGCCCGGCGTCAGCGCGAGCGCACCGCGCAGCGCCGCGACACCTTCGGGCGTGACCGCGCGATCGAGCGAGCCGACAGCAATCATCGCCGCAGCCGATGTCTCGCCGGGGTTCTCCTCGAGCGTGTGTTCCGCCATCGCGGCCAGCCGCCTCGCGACCGCAAGATCCGCCTCGCGCTTGGCGTCGGCCGCCGCTGCCTCGGCCAGGCGGCGTTGCTCTTGCTCCCGCGCCCGGGCTTCCTCGGCGGCGCTTCGTTGCGCCGCCTCGCGCTCGCGCGCCGCGTCCGCGGCCTCCGCTTGGGCCTCCGCCAAACCTTCGGCCCTCCGCGCGGCCTCGGCCCCCTGCTCGGCGCGCCACCATTGTGTCGCGGCGGCGGCGAGCAGCGCCACCGACACGGCCAGCGCGACGAGCGCGACGCGGCGTTTCCCCCGCTGCGCGTCGATCTCGCGGCGGCGGTCGGCCTCCTCGCGCTCGCGCTCGGCTGCGCGGCGCTTATCGTCCGCGGCGATGGAACGCTCCACGAAGTCCGCCGTCTGCGGATCCGCCAGCTCGGTCGCGTCGACGAGCCGTCGACCCTCCTCGAGATCGAGGCCAGTCGGCAGCAGCAGCGCGGGCTCCTGACCGCGAGCGCGCCAGCGCGCGGCTCGCTCGCGCACTCGGTCGCGGAGCTGCAGGTCGGCCGCGTTCCGCTCGATCCAGCGGCGAAGCGTCGCCCAGCTCCGGATAAGCGCCTCGTGCGCCATCTCGATGCAATCGCCGTCGGCGACGAGCAGCCGCGTTGCCGGCCCGGAGAAGCGCTCGACCACGGCGCGCGCGGCCGGGTCGCGCGGCATTGGCGCGACAAGGCGGGTGGCCCGGCCGTCCGCTGCGACGCGGACGGTCGAGAGCATCACGCGCCGGGCGAGGTTCCGTTCGGCCGGGGTCAGCTCGGCGAGACACCCGTCCGCGCGGGTCGCGATGGCGCCCTCGACCCCGCCGACGGCATCGTAGTCCTCGTGGGTGAGCCGTCCGGCGGTACGGCGCCGCCAGAGCTCAGTCAGCAGGTATTCGAGAAGCGGAAGCTTCCCAGGCTCGTCGCCTACGTCGCCAAGGATCCGTTCGACGAGACCGTCCTCGAAACCGAGCCCGACGGCCTCGGCGGGACGCCGCACAATCTCTTCGAGCTCGCTTGGCCCCTCACCGCCCGCATCCCGGCGCGGCGGACCAATCGTCAAGGCGCCCCCCTGTGCGAGGTCGCTCAAATCGCGTCGCTCGGAGATGATCCCGAAGAAGTCGCTTCGCATGGTCGCAACGACGGTCGTCGGCACGGGTCTTGTCGCGAGGTCGATCAGCACATCGACGAATTGATCAGCCTCCTCGCGGTCCTCGCACAGCGTGACGATCTCCTCGAACTGGTCGACCACGATGAGCAGGTGGTCCGTCCCGACCTGCCTGGCGACGAAGTCCGCCGCGAGACGGTCGGCCTTCAGCGCACCCTCGCGCAGCATCCGCGCTGCGGTCTCGAGGTGGACGCGGACCGCGGCGAGACCGAGCGCTGGATCTGCGGGATCGAACGCACGGATCAGCGCCTCGAGCGGACGCAGGCCAGGACGTAATGTGAGTACGTCCCAGACGCGCTCGTTCGCCCGCGCGCGCAGCGCAGGAACGAGGCCAGCCGCGACGAGGGAGGACTTACCGCTCCCGGATGGTCCGGTGACGACGACGAGACGGCGCTCGGTGACGAGCGAGAGCAGACGGCCGACATGCGTGTCGCGCCCGAAGAAGAACGGCGCGTCCTCTTCGCGGAATGCGCCGAGGCCACGATAGGGGCAGATCTCGACGCGCGGATCGGTCCGGTCAGAGGGATCGAACCGACGCCCGCGCACGGCGGCGACGAGCCGATCGAGGGCCGGTCCCTTGCAGCCGTCGCGCAGGTCGACCCAGGTGTTGAGGCGTAGGAACCCGAGCGGCGGTTCATCGGCACCGGGCAGAAGAGCGGGTATCACCGGGAAGTTCGGGTCGTCAGCCTGTCGATCGAGCGCGAACTGGATCTCGCGCTTCTGCCAGGCGCCGCTTCCGGACGGCCCGACGAAGGCGACGAAGGACAGGCATTCCGCGAGCTGTCGCTCCAGCGCATCCGGCCAGGACACCCCCGGCATAAGACTCCAGGCGTCCAGGCAGGGTTCGAGACCGCGCGCCCGCATCTCGGCGGCGACGCGCTCGACCGCCTCGGCGTCGGCGCGGTTGTAGCTCAGGAAGGCATCGATCATTCCCGCTACCCGCGCACTTCAGGGCGTCCGAAGAACGAACGTTGGTCCAGGCTAGCACGAAAAGGGGGCATCTGTCGCAGTGTCACATCACTCAGGTGACGTACGAGATTTTGTGTCAGGGGCAGGAGGGGGTACTCCGCGGAGTTGGTGAGACCCGCAAGATGGAGCACCCCCGATGCCGCAGACTGCGACGATCAAGAGCCTACCCGCTGCGTTGCGGATGATGAAGGCCATGCAGGCCGAGGATGTCGAGTGGGGCGAAGACTACCGCCAAGCGACGCGTCAGGCGCTGGCGGAGCTGCTCGGGGGCCGGATGGATGCGCTGATCGACGCGCAGCTCGAGCGCATGGCCGAGCTTGGCCAGGCCGATCGCCGCAACGGCTGCTATCGCCGCTGGCTGCTGACCGAACTCGGCGCCATCGAGCTGGCGGTGCCGCGCACGCGGACCTTCAGCGCGCTCAGGGTGGTGCGGGCCTATGCCAGGCGCGCCAAGGACGTCGACCGCATGATCCTCGCCTGCTTTGTGCTCGGCCTCTCGACCCGCAAGGTGGCGATCGCGCTGCTGCCGATCCTCGGCCGGCCGGTCAGCGCCGCCACGGTGAGCGCCGTGGCTCGCCAGCTCGATGGCGCGGTGGCCGCGTTCCATCGCCGGCCGCTCCAGGATCAGTACCGCGTGCTGGTGCTCGATGGCGTCGTGCTCAAGCGCAAGACCGGTGCCGGCGCGCTGGCGCGGCCAGTCTTGGTGGCCCTCGGGCTGCGCCCCGACGGCAGGAAGGAAGTCATCGACTTTCGTCTGGCGGGCGCCGAGAGTGCCGCGCAATGGGAGCAGTTCCTGGGCGATCTGATCCGGCGCGGCCTGACCGGGGAACGCCTGGAGATGCTGTGCGTCGATGGCGGCTCCGGCCTGCTCGCCGCCTTGCCCACGGCCTATCCTGAGGTCCCGGTGCAGCGCTGCTGGGCGCACAAGATCCGCAACGTCCTGAACAAGATCCGCAAGCCCGACCAGGCGGCGATCAAGGCCAGCCTGCATCGGATCATGAACGCTACGACCCTGCCCGGGGCCTGGTCCGCCGCGCGCCGCTTCGCTGATCGCTGGCAGACCATCTATCCCAAGGCGGTGGCGTGCCTGCGCGCAGATCTCGACCAGCTGCTCACCTGCTTCCGCGATCCGACCCTCGAACAGCGCAAGGCCGTGCCCACCACCAATGCCATCGAGCGCCGCTTCCGCGAGGTCCGCCGCCGCACCCGCCCCATGGGCACCTTCCAGGACAAAACCTCCATGGATCGCATCCTGTTCGCCGTGTTCATGCACGAGAACCGCAACCAGGGCCTCGCCACCCCCTTCGCCCTGACACATAACTCTTGACGTTACCCGCGTCACACGGCGCTCGGAGATCAGGATCCAGCGGCCGTTGGTCCGATGCTGGAGGACCGGCTGGCCGGGGTGACGATGTTGCGCCAGCCGCGTCCGGATATAGCCCTCGGGATCGTCGATCGCTTCGCCAATCAGCTTGTTGTCGACAGCATGACGAAGGACGGCCTCGAACGGCGTGCCGGGCGCCATATCGGCATCGGCATCGCCGTACAGCATCTGTTTGTAGATCGTGTTGCACAGCACCAAGCGGTCGCTCGCATCATACAGGGCAAAGCCCTCGGAGGTGCTCTCGATGGCGTCGACCAGGCGCTGCCGTGCCTGGCCGATCTCACGCAGGCCCTTGTCTTCGACCTCGATCGCCGTGTCGCGAAACACCGTCAGCGCACGGGCCATCTCGTCGATCTCGTCGCGCTGGCCCGGTACCGGCAGCGGCACCCGCAGATTGCCGCCAGCCACCGCCAGCATGCTGCTGCTCAAGGCCGACAGCCGCCGCAACAGATCACGCTGGATATACAGCCAGACGATCAATCCCGAGCACACCAAGCTCGCCAGCACCACGCCGATCAGCACGGCGCTGCTGCCCCGTTGTACGGCGACGACGCTTTCGTTGGCGTTCTCCACGTCGCGGCCGGCGCCTGCGACCAGGCGATCGACGGCTTCGGTCAGCTGTCGCGACAAGGTGGCGTTGCGGGCGAGCACCTGCTCGCCATCCTCGATGATCGCGAGCTCGTCCGCCCGCACCTGCAGGATGCTCTCGGGTCCTTCGATCAGCCCGCGAAGGTCGTCGAGCCGTGCCATCAGACGTTGCCTCAGCCTCGGGTCGAACTGCTGGACCAGCGTCGCGAGGTACTCGAGCGAGCGTCGCAGCAACAGCTCGAGCAGGTCGAGATCGGCTGGACCGGCAGCGCTGGCCGCCGTGAGCAGGTTGTCATTGATCGCCGAGAGCTCGATCTGCGCGGTCTGTTGGGGCTGCAGGCCGGCGATGTCCTCGGCGAGCCGCCAGGTCAACTCCCGGCGCTCTTCGCCGTCGGGAGAGTCGCGCCGGTTCCGCTGCCAGCGCGCGATCTTCGACTGCATTTGCACGATGGCCGGGGTGACCAGTCGCAAGGCACTGGCATGCGCCACATCCAGCTGCTGCAAGCGCTCCCTCTTCTGCTCAGCCAGCAGGAGACGGCGACCGACCAGAACGTCGAGATCGCGCAGGTTCTGGATCAGCCCGTCGATGCGCGGCTCGATGGTCGCGAGCGTCTCCTGCGCGAGGCCGCGGCGTTTGAGATCGTCCAACAGCGCGCTGAGGCGCTCGGCCTCGGTTGCGATCTGCGCGGACACCTCCTCATACTGCGCGCGCCGGGTCGCCGCGAGCAGGGCGGGCGCCGCGGTCACGACGCGCTCGGCCCCGCGGGACAGCTCGAGGGAGGCAAGGGCGGTCGGCATACGCTTGTGGGAAATCTGATCGAGGACCGTGCTCACCTCGCCGAACGAATACATCGCCGCCACGGCGGCAATCACCGAGAACGCCGAGATGCCGAGGAAGGCTAGAAGTAAGCGTTCCCGAAGCCCGAGGCGTATCAGCGGAACACGCGGCAAGTCCATCCAACCGAATCTGGCGCGCCCTGGACAAGGCTGGCAAGCTATCCAAACACGTCCATCATTCCTTTTATAGCTGCACGTGCAGATAGTTTCCTATCAATATCGACAGTCTCGTATGCTTCGGTATTTCGACGAGCATCGTCCGCACGGAGCCAGATAGGAGCCGCTTCACGATCAACTGAGGGTATCGCCGCATACACCGACGCCACAGAGCAAGCGGGCGATAATCTCCTGGTCCGAGGAGTTCTGGCCTCGCCAACCTCTGGCGCTACATCCGGCCCATCTCGAAGTCCTCGCAGGTCTGGCCGAACTGGGACAGGCCCTCCTCGAGGTAGTCGGCGAGCAGCGGCGTGCCGAGCAGATAGTCGATCGTGTGTTTCTCGCGCACGTCCCGGACCTCGCTCATCACGTCGTCCCACTCGTCGGCGCTGTAGTCGCCCCTGCCGATCCAGACCAGCGCCAGCAGCTCCTTCAGCTCGTCGTCGGACTGCGCGGCGAGGAAGCTGCGCAGCTCCTCGTAGGTCGGATCGTCGGCGTAGTCCTCCAGAATGCGCTGCATGGTGGAGCCGTCGTCGAGCTCCTCGGGCGCCACCTTGACGTCGAGCTCGCGCGCTTTGACGATGACGTAACAGACCTTGTCGGTGCTGATCTCGGGCACGGTGTTCGATCCCATGGTTGCGGGTTGCTTAGCCTTGCCCATTTGGCACCACGTTGACATGGATCAAGCCCGCCGATGGTGGCTTGTCACACGTGCCCACGCGCCAGGGAGGAGCGGCTGCGGCATGCGCCGGACCCGGATCAAGATCTGCTGCATCGCCTCGCCCGAGGAGGCGCGCCTGGCAATCGCGCACGGCGCCGATGCGCTCGGTCTGGTCGGCGCGATGCCGAGCGGGCCCGGCGTGATCGACGAGCCCACGATCGCACGGACCGCGGCCTCGGTCGGCCCGCCCGTCGCGACGTTCCTCCTGACCAGCGAGACCAGCGCGGACGGGATCATCGCACACGCAAGGCGCTGCCGCACGAACGTCCTGCAGCTGGTCGACCGGATCGCACCGCATGTCTATGCGCGGGTGCGGGCGGCGCTGCCGGCTGTCAAGCTGGTCCAGGTCGTGCACGTGAGCGGGCCGGAAGCGCTGGCCGAGGCGCAAAGCGTCGCGCCGCTGGTGGACGCGCTGCTGCTCGATTCCGGCAGCCCCGAGGCCGCGGTCAAGCTACTGGGCGGTACCGGCCGCACCCACGACTGGACGATCAGCCGGCGCATCGTCGATGCTCTCGATCTGACCGTGTTCCTGGCCGGCGGCCTGCGGCCCGACAATGTTGGCCAGGCGATCCGCGAGGTCCGCCCGTTCGGTGTCGATCTGTGCAGTGGCGTGCGTACCGACGGGCGGCTCGACCCTGTCAAGCTCGGCGCGTTTGTCGATGCCGTCACGGCGGCGGAACCCCGGGGCGCCGATCCGCAACAGGACGATCTCCGGAGGAACCCCGAAGCGCGCCGGTAGAATCGAATTGCCGATCCCGCTCGTGACCAGCATCTGCCGGCCGCCCTCGATGATATGGCCGTAGGCATAGCGCTGGCCGTAGCGGGACGGCACCATCAGCCGGCCGAGATAAGGCAGGTTGATCTGGCCGCCGTGGGTGTGCCCGGCGAGCGTGATCGCGACCCGCGCAGGCACCTCCGGAAAGACGTCGGGCGAGTGGCTGAGCAGGATCACCGGCGCGTCGTCGGTGACCTGGGCAAGCGTCCCGGGGATGTCGACCGTGCGGGTCGACAGGTCGGCCAGACCCGCGATCCAGAAGCGCCGGCCGTCGCCGGCATCGATCGCCTGGGCGTCGTTCTCGTAGACATTGATGCCGGCTTCCTCGAGCAGCCGGCGGACATAGCGGCCGTCCAGCCACCAGTCGTGATTGCCGAGTACCGCATGGACGCCGAGCGGCGCCTGCAACCTGGCCAGCACCGCGGCGGTCGCCTTGGGCGGCACATGGCTCGTGCTGAGCCGCATCAACGACACATAATCGCCCAGGAGAACGATCAGATCCGGCTCCAGCGCGTTGATCTGAGCCACGACCTCGGAGACGCGCTCGGCCGTGACATGCGGACCGGCCGCCTGGATGTCGGCCAGAATCGCGACCTTCAGCGGCTGACCGCCGGCCGGCCACTGCTGCAGGGCGACGTCGGCCCGGGTGATCACCAGGGAGCGCGGCTCGATCCAGAACGCCTTGACCGCAAAGGCGCCGCCGGCGATCAGCACGGCCGCCAGCAGGGCGAGGAAGAGCGACTTGATCATCCCGTCGGGCCGGCTCCAGGCGTCTCGGGCAGGCCGGCCCGCCTGCGATCACAGCGGTACGATCTTGCCCGGGTTCATGATGTTGTCCGGGTCGAGCGCGTGCTTGATCGCTCGCATCACCTGCACGGCCTCGCCGTGCTCGGCTTCGAGATAGCCGATCTTGCCATAGCCGACCCCGTGCTCGCCGCTGCAGGTCCCGCCGAGCGCCAAGGCCTGCTCGACCAGGCGCTCGCCGACCTGCTTGGCGCGCGCGATTTCGTCCCGATCCTCGGGATCGATGATGAAAACCAGGTGAAAATTGCCGTCACCGACGTGGCCGACCAGCGGCGCCAGCAACTTTGACGCGTGAATCTCGCGTTTGGCCGTGGTGATGCACTCGGCCAGGCGCGAGATCGGCACGCAGATGTCGCTGACAATGCCCTTGCCGCCCGGCCGCAGAGCCAGGGCCGCGTAGAAGGCGTCGTGGCGTGCCTGCCACAGGCGATTGCGATCCTCGGTCCGGGTCGCCCACTGAAAGTCGGCGCCGCCATGCTCGCCGGCGATCGCCTCGACCGTCTCGACCTGCTCGGCGACGCCCGCGGGCGTGCCGTGAAACTCGAAGAACAGGGTCGGCGCGGCCTGGTACTGCTCGAGCTTGGAGTACTGGATACAGGCTCCCATCTGGACCTCGTCGAGCAGCTCGATCCGGGCCACCGGCACGCCCGACTGGATCGTCGTGATGACCGCGTCAACCGCCTGCTCGATGGTCGGGAAGGCGCAGACCGCCGACGAGATCGCTTCGGGAATGCCGTGCAGGCGCAGGCGGATCTCGGTGATCACGCCGAGCGTGCCCTCGGAGCCCACGAACAGGCGGGTCAGGTCGTAGCCCGACGACGATTTCTTGGCGCGACCGCCGGTACGGATGATGCGGCCGTCGGCCAGCACCACGGTCAGCCCCAGCACGTTCTCGCGCATGGTGCCGTAGCGGACCGCGTTGGTGCCCGAGGCACGGGTCGCGGCCATGCCGCCGATGCTGGCGTCGGCGCCGGGATCGATCGGGAAGAACAGCCCGGTGTCGCGCAGTTCGGCATTGAGCTGCTTGCGCGTCACGCCGGGCTGCACCAGGCAGTCGAGGTCGGCGGCATTGACCTCGAGCACCGCATTCATCTGCATGAGATTGAGGGTGACGCCGCCGCGCAACGCCGCGACGTGGCCCTCGAGCGAAGTGCCGGTGCCATAGGCGATCACCGGCACGCCGAGCGGCGCGCAGATCTTGACGATCGCGCTGACCTCCTCGGTCGACACAGGGAACGCCACGCCATCGGGCGGCGCCCCGGCATGATAGGTCTCGTCGTGGCCATGTTGCTCGCGCACCGCCATGGCCGTGGTGAAGCGGTCGCCGAGCAGCGCCCGGACCTGCTCGAGCGCCGTGTTCAGCGCGTTGGAAGCGATCTCGTCCATGATGCCAACCTGATCAGCCCGAGGCGCAGGTTCTTGCTGCCTGCGCCATCCATACAACCGATCCTTAATCATCAGCCGTCTATTGTCGAGCCGTGCTGAATCGTCTTTTCAACCGCTCGCGCCGTCAGGAGCCTCAGGCGTTTCCGCCGCGGAAGCACGCCATGGCGGGCACCTGGTTCGGCCGCTCGGAGTTCCGAGGACCCCGAGCTCACGACCTTCATGGTCACGGAGGCCGACCTGCCGCAAGCCGCCGCGCTGACGGACTCACAGAAGGCGACGGAAGCCGCTGAGCACGCGCCTGCGGCCGAGCCACGGGGCGATACCTCGGCCGCGAGCCCAACCGAAGAGCCTCAGCTGGCGCTCGATCAGATGCGGGTGATGATCGAGGGCGGTCTGCTGATGGTGTTCGGGCCCGAGGGCGAC
Source organism: uncultured Alphaproteobacteria bacterium (assembly GCA_963731495.1). Classification (GTDB taxonomy): domain Bacteria; phylum Pseudomonadota; class Alphaproteobacteria; order Geminicoccales; family Geminicoccaceae; genus DASUGG01. The sequence continues at coordinate 105,495 of CAVSVZ010000038.1, read as the reverse complement.
CCGGTTCCGCCGGGCGCGTTCGCCGAGGCCGCGGCCGCGCGCCCGGACGCGCGGCTCGACTTGCCCGATGGGGCGACGGCGCCCGCATCGCGGATTGCTGCGGTGCTGCGCGCGCAGACGCTCGGGCGCCTCGGTGCAGCCGAGTCCAAAGCCGACTGGATTCTACCCATGCTGCAGGGGAGCCGCGGGCCCGATGCCGCATCCGACGACGCGCTGCGGGCGGAGCGGACCAGCTGCGTGCTGCGCGTGGTCGGCGACCAGCTGCTGGTCGAGACCGGCACAGACAGTGTTCGGATCGTCGATCGTGCATCGGGACCGGCCGCCGGCGAAGCCATCGGATTGTTCCTGCGCGACGGCGCGCCGATCTCGGTGGCGGACCTGATCGCGCTGATCCACGCGCAGCAGGCCTCCCGTCCGGTTCCGGAGGCAGAAGGCGAATCGGCAGCGCGGTCGAAGGCTGACCCAGATCCCGCGGGTGGCCAGGTGAGCCACGCGGCGCCGCCCGCATCGGACGACCTGGCATCCGATGATCTGGTGTTGGGCGGCTGCACGATCGAGCTGCACCCCGACGGCCTCCGGTTCGACGTGCCGTGCCTGGCGGCGCATGGCGGCGCTGTCCGGCTGGCGCGCTGGGCGACCAGCCCGTCGAACGGCCCGGTGGTCGACACCCTCCTGGCGGACGGCAGGACGGCGAGCCTGGCGGACCTGTTCAGCTTTGCCGTCGCCAACGACCGAGCATCCGCGAACCAACACCAGGCCGATGCCGGTGACGAGATCAAACCCGACGAACAGGCGCCGGTGATCGCGACGGGGTCTGCTCAGCAAGATTCCGCCGCGGCGCAGGCTGTTGAGGAGGCGTCTGGTGCATCGGCGGATGCCTCGAGCCCTGGCGACGGGCTGGACCAAGCGTCGCTCGATCAGGCGATCGCGTTGATCGAATCGAGCTTCAATTCCGACCAGGCCGGGCTCGACCTGGACCTGGCGCGGCTGGACGCCGATGCCCCGCTCGACCTCGGCACTGCCGCCGAGCATCCGCAGCCCGCATCCGATGTCATTCCCGTCCCGGATGATCCTTCCGACCCGCAGGTCGAGACGCCGCCCGCCGATGGCCTGCTCGACCTCGGCACTGCCGCCGAGCATGCGCAGCCCGCATCCGATGACATGCCGGTCCCGGATGATCCTTCCGACTTGCTGGTCAAGATGCCGCGGGCCGATGGCCCGCTCGACCTCGACACTGCCGCCGAGCATGCGCAGCCCGCATCCGATGACATGCCGGTCCCGGATGATCCTGCCGACCAGCAGGTCGAGATGCCGCGGGCCGATGGTCCGCTCGACCTCGACGCTGCCGCCAAGCGTGCGCAGCCCGCATTCGATGACATGCCGGTCCCGGATGATCCTTCTGACCTGCTGGTCAAGATGCTGCGGGCCGATGGCCCATTCGACCTCGACGCCGCTGCCGAGCATGCGCAGCCCGCGTCGGATGACATGCCGGCCCCGGATGATCCGGCAGCCGCAGCCGGCGAGACCGATGGTGGCGCCGATCATGATCTCGCGCCCGATCGGGCCCATCCCGATCAGGCCCATGGGATCGCGCTGCCGGCGCCGGCCGAGACGGGTTCCATCAGCCGATCGACCGCCGCGGACGAGTCGTCGCCGACAGGTGCCGTAACGGCAGATCCCGCTCGCGGTGCTGACGCGCGAGAGACCGATGAGGTCGAAGAGACAGCCATTGATCCCGAGCGCATGGTTCTGGTGGTGATCCGCAGTGTGCCCGAAGGTGCCCGGCTGTCGACCGGCGTGCGCGATGACGATGGCAGCTGGTCGATCAGCCCGCTCGATCTGTCGACCGTGACGATCAGCCTGGCACCGAGCAGCGCCGGCGATAAGGCTTGCGGCGCTGATAGCGATCTGAACATCACCGGCATTGGGTTCGCCGATGACGGGGAGCTGGTCGTGATCTCCGAGACCGTACCGCTTGCCGATTATCTGGCGGTTCCGGGCTCGAGCGATTCGACCACGGCACAGGACGCCGAGCCTGCTCCGGCAGGCGATGCCGTCACGCACGAGCCGACCATGATCCCGCTCGAGATTGATCCTCGAGCCTGGGCCGGCGAGCGGTTCGATGCGCTGGTGATCCGCGATCTGCCGGCCGGAGCCCGCCTGTCCGCCGGTGCCTATGATACGGCGATCGACGGCTGGGTGCTGATGCCGCAGGACCTGACCGCCCTGGCGGTCGTGCCGCCGCCGGGGCTGCGTGCTGATTTCACCGTGACCCTGATGGGCATCGCCCTGCGTCCCGACGACGCGGAAGCGGCCCGCGTTCTGGCCAGGCTGCCGATCAAGCTCAGCTGAGCCCTGTCTCGCGGTCGTGCGGCGGCCGTCGCCCACCGCGGATCATCCAACCTCCCTTTCTTGTCTGTTCTCGAACAAGCGCGCGGCTCGCATCTCGGGCTGCGTGCGGCCGCCGCGCGTCCGGACCAGCCCACTCGACGGCCCGAGCTGCGAGGCTGGAGGCGTGCATCCGCCGCAGCTCGGCTCGGACGCCAGGGCATGGACAGAGCTTTCGCAATTTGTAATCTTGCGCACCAGAATCCCGGGGGCGCGATCGCAACGAACTCGTGCCCGCAGGGTGACAACAGGGGCTTGAACGAAGGGGGCAGGGGATGAGACGTCCGTACACATCATTGCTGTTGGGGGCCGCGGCCGGCGTGCTGTTGGCGTCGACCGCCATGGCTCAGGAGCACGTGCGGTGGAACGACGACGGCACGGTCGACCTGATGCTCGGGCCGGACTACGACGACACGGTGATCACCACTTCCCGCGAGGAGCTCGGCACGCTGTTCGGGCCGGACGAGAAGCCGTTCGAGGGCGTCGAGATCTCGGTCACGGTCAACTCGAGCGGCCCCAAGGGCGGCATCTCCGGCCCGCTGCACGCCTTCCGGCCGATCTGGGAGGAGCTGTCCGGCGGCAAGGTCAACATCGTCGAGCTGCCGTTCGGCGAGCACTACACCAAGATGATGCTCGACCTGCGCAACGGCACCGGTGAGTACGATGCCTTCATGGTCGGCGCGTTCTGGTATGGCGACATCGTGCCGGCGGGCTACGGCTACCCGATCGACGACCTGATGGCATCCGACGAATACCCGCAGTGGACCTACGATTCCATGCCGCAGTCGCTGCGCACCCTCTACACCTGGGGCGGTGAGGGCTACGGCGTGTTGAACGACGCCGACGGCCAGGTCCTGTACTACCGACGCGATGCGCTGAACGATCCCGAGCACCAGGCCGCGTTCAAGGCCGAATACGGCTACGACATGCCGGTGCCGCCCAAGACCTGGCAGCAGCTGCTGGACATCGCGCGCTACTTCGACGGCAAGAACTGGGACGACAACGACCCCGACCCGGACAGCGGCATGGTGCTGCATCTGAAGGTCGGCGAGCAGGGCCACTATCATTTCCAGTCGCTCTCGGCGTCGTTCGCCATCACGCCCGGCGACCAGGTCGACCAGTATCACAACGTCTACTGGTTCGATCCGACCGACATGAAGCCGCTGATCAACAGCCCGGGCCACGTCAAGGCGCTCGAGTTCCTGCAGGAGCTGCAGAAGACCGGCCCGGACGCGCAGGTCGGCTGGAGCCTGGGCGAGGCCTGGGACTACTTCCTGCGCGGCAAGTCGGTGTTCGTGTTCAGCTGGGGCGACGTCGGCTCGCTCTGCCAGGACGAATCCCGCTCCAAGATCAAGGGCGTGTGCGCGTCTGCGATGCTGCCGTCCTCGAACGAGTACTACGATCGCGAGAAGGGCGAGTTCGTGCATACCGACGATCCGCGACCGGTCGGCAACACCACCGGTGGCTCGTGGCACGGTGTGATCTCCAACTTCTCGGCCAATCCCGAGGCGACCTACTCGTTCCTCTCGCTGATGGCGATCAAGCCGGTCTCGATCTGGAACGCCAGCAACGGCTGGACCGGCGTCGATCCCGGCTACTCCTATCAGTTCCTCGAGCCGCGTGGCCAGGCCAAGGCCGAGGACTACGTCAAGGCGGGCTGGGACAAGGCCGACGTTGAGGACTATCTGCGCGCCTACTACGACAACTACAACGCCGACACGATGCTGCCCTATCTGCGCATCCCGGGCACGTTCGAGTACTGGGACATCCTCGACAAGAATCTGTCGGCGTCGATGGCTGGCCAGATGACCGCCCAGGAAGCGCTGGACGCCACCGCGGCGTCCTGGGAGCAGATCACCGATCGGATCGGGCGCGATAGTCAGCTGAAGGACTATCAGGCAGCGATCGAATACAACCAGTAGGAGACGGAGGGGCCGGTCCGCCAGGACCGGCCCGCTCCCTCGGGATCGCAGGGCATGCGCTGGACCAGCCGGATCCGCTTTGTCTTCTTGTTGCCCGCCGTGATCTGGGTGCTGGCCTTCACGGTGTTTCCGCTCGGCTACTCGCTCTACCTCGCGTTCTTCAAGATCGAGAGCAAGGTCGAGGTCACGCGCGAGAAGGTGCCGGTCCTGGACGACAATGGCGAGCCGGTCCTGCTCAGCTCGGGCAAGCCCAAGACCAAGAACATCGTCCATAAGAATCAGGTGTCGACCTCGACCTTCATCGGCGCCTTCAACTTCCGGCGGCTGTTCGACGATCCCCAGGTCGCGACCGCAATCAAGGTGACCACCATCTTCGTGCTGGTCGCGGTGCCGACGCAGCTGGCGTTGGGCCTGCTGCTGGCCCTCTTGTTCAACCAGCAGTTGCTGGCGCGGCCGGTGCTGCGCACGGTCATGATCCTGCCGATCTTCGCCACGCCGCTCGCCGTCGGCTACCTGTTCTTCACGATTTTTTACGAGGAGGGCGGGCCGCTCGGGTTCCTGGGGATCCCGTTTCTGTCAAACCCAACGCTTGCGCTGTGCTCGGTGATCCTGGTCGACGTCTGGCAGTGGACGCCGTTCTGCTTCCTGGTGTTCCTGGCGGCGCTGCAGTCGGTGCCGGACGAGTTGTACGAGGCGGCGCGGATCGACGGCGCCTCGAATATCGACATGCTGACCCGGGTGATTCTGCCGCTGTTGCAGCCGACCATCCTGATCGTGCTGCTGCTGCGGCTGGCCGAGGCGCTCAAGCTGTTCGACATCCCGTTCGCGCTGACCGGCGGCGGTCCCGGCATCGCCACCCAGTCGTACTCGTTCCTGGCCTTCCGCGTCGGGCTTCGCTACTTCGATCTCGGCTACGCCAGCGCGATGGCGTATGTGCTGCTGATCGTGGTCATGATCATCGTGACCTTCTTCTTCCGGCGGCTGCGCGAGACCTATGCCTGACCTGGAGCGGCCCGCCGACAGGCGTTCGCTCGGCTACGCTCTTTTCTCGATCGTCGCGATCGTGATCGCCTTGATCTTCCTGTTCCCGTTCTACTGGGCGCTGTCGACCAGCCTGCGCAATCCGATCGACACCTTCACGGTGGCCGGCCTCGGCATCCCGTGGATCGACTTCGAGCCGACCTGGGACAACTGGGCGCAGCAGCTGGCGACCGCGGAGTCGCGCCAGGCGCTTGCCAACAGCACGATGATCGCGGTCGGTGCCTCGGTGCTGGCGCTGCTGCTCGGCACGCCCGCCGCCTATGCCCTGGCGCGCTTTTCCTTCAGGCGGATCCCGAACCGCGACCTTACGGTCTGGTTCCTGTCGCAACGCGTGCTGCCGCCGGTCGCCACCGTGATCCCGTTCTACCTGGTGATGCGCGCGCTCGGCCTGCTCGATACCCAACTCGCCCTGATCCTGATCAACGCGACCTTCGTGCTGCCGTTCGTGGTCGTGATCGTGCGCCAGACCTTCATGGAGCTGCCGCTCGAGCTGGAGGAGGCAGCCCTGGTCGATGGCGCCGGACACTTCGGCTCGTTCTGGCGGATCGCGCTGCCGCTCGCGCTGCCGGCGATCGTCGCCACCGGGCTGATTATCTTCGCCTTTGCCTGGAACGAGTTCCTGTTCGCGATTACCATCGCGAGTCGCGAGGCGATCACCATCCCGGTGCAGATGGCGGGTGCGGTCGACACCCGCGGTGTGCAGTTCTGGTTCATGGCGGTGCGTGCGATGATCGCGATGATCCCGCCGGTCGTGGTGGCGCTGCTGGCCCAGCGCTTCATCGTGCGCGGGCTGACCCTGGGGGCGGTCAAGGGATAGCGCGGTGGCGGCCCGGGCCGAAGCGGTGGCAGCGAATTACCCGGAATCCCGGCGCGATCTTGCGGGCTCGATGCGCTATGCGATCTATTCGCTGATCGCGATCCTGATTGCGCTGATCTTCCTGTTCCCGCTGTACTGGGCGGCCTCGACCAGCCTGCGCAACCCGATCGACACCTTCACGGTGGCCGGCCTGGGCGTGCCCTGGCTCGATTTCCAGCCGACGCTCGACAACTGGATCCAGCAGCTCGCGACCGAGGAGTCCAAGCGTGCGCTCGCCAACAGCACGATCATCGCGGTCGGCGCGTCGGTGCTGGCGCTGCTGCTCGGCACGCCTGCGGCCTATGCGCTGGCGCGCTTCGGCTTCAAGTGCATCCCGAACCGCGATCTCACGGTGTGGTTCCTCTCGCAGCGCGTGCTGCCGCCGGTCGCCACGGTGATCCCGTTCTACCTGGTGATGCGCGCGCTCGGCCTGCTCGACACCCACATCGCGCTGATCCTGATCAACGCGACCTTCATCCTGCCGTTCGTGGTGGTGATCGTCCGCCAGACCTTCCTGGATCTGCCGCTCGAGCTGGAGGAGGCGGCGCTGGTCGATGGTGCCGGCCATTTCGGCTCGTTCTGGCGGATCGCATTGCCGCTCGCCATGCCGGCGATCGCCGCGACCGGGCTGATCATCTTCGCGTTCGCCTGGAACGAGTTCCTGTTCGCGATCGCGATCAGCAGCAAGAATGCGATCACCATCCCGGTGCACATGGCAGGCGGCGTCGATTTGCGCGGCGTCCAGTTCTGGTTCATGGCGGTGCGCGCGATGATCGCCATGATCCCGCCGGTGATCATCGCCCTGCTCGCGCAGCGCTTCATCGTGCGCGGCCTGACCCTGGGCGCGGTCAAGGGCTAGGGGAGACGCAAGCCCTTCCGCGCCGCGCACAACTACCGGATCAGGCCCATGCTCTCCAGCTTCAGGATGATCAGCTGGGCCGCCTCGTCGGGCGCGTGTGTCTGGGTGTCGATCTCGACGTCGGGGTTCTCGGGCGCCTCATAAGGGTCGTCGATGCCGGTCACCTGCTTGATGATGCCGGCGCGCGCTTTCGCGTAGAGTCCTTTGAAATCGCGCGTCTCGCAGACCGCCAGCGGGGTCGACACATAGACCTCGAGAAAGGCGCCGCCGGCCTCGACCATCTCGCGCACGCGCCGGCGGATCATCGCATAGGGCGCGATCGGTGCGCACAGGGCGACGCCGCCGGCCTTGGTGATCTCGCTCGCGACATAGCCGATCCGCAGCACGTTCAGATTGCGGTGCTCCTTGGAGAAGCCGAGCTCGCTGGACAGGTGCTTGCGCACCAGGTCGCCATCGAGCAGGGTCACCGAGCGGCCGCCGAGCTCCATCAGCTTGATCATCAGGGCGTTGGCGAGCGTCGACTTGCCGGCACCGGACAGGCCGGTGAACAGCACGGTGAAGCCCTGCCGGTGGCGCGCCGGGTAGCGCTTGCGCAGCTCGACGACCACCGGCTCGAACGAGAACCATTCGGGCACGCCGATGCCCGCCTGCAGGCGGCGGCGAAACTCGGTGCCCGAGATGTCGAGCACGGTCTCGCCCGGCTCCACCTCGTCGCGGGCGGCGTATTGTGCGCGCTCCTGGACGTAGACCATCTCCTTGAACGGCACCATCTCGATGCCGAGCTCGGGCTCGACCGTGCGCAGCAGCTCCTGCGCGGCATAAGGGTCGTAGAACGGCTTGCCGCTGCGATCCGAGCCCGGGCCGGCGTGGTCGCGCCCGACGATGAAATGGCTGCAGCCGTAGTTCTTGCGGATGATCGCGTGCCAGACCGCCTCGCGCGGGCCGGCCATGCGCATCGCGAGCGGCAAGAGGCTGAGCGCGGTGGTCTGCTCCGGGTAGGTCTTCAGCACATGCTCGTAGCAGCGCACGCGCGAAAAATGGTCGACGTCGCCGGGCTTGGTGATGCCCACGACCGGATGCAGCAAAAGGTTCGCCTCGGCCCGTTGCGCCGCCAGCCGGGTCAGCTCCTGATGCGCCCGATGCATCGGGTTGCGGGTCTGGAAAGCGACGATCCGCGACCAGCCCCAGCGCGTGAATTTCTCGCGCAGATCCTTGGGATCGTCGCGCAGCGGCAGGAAGTCGTAGTCGATCGGCCGGGCGATGCCGGCGAGCCTGCCGCCGACATAACAGTCCTGGGTGTGATGCAGCAGGTAATCGACGCCCGGATGGCTGTCGTCGGTCGTGCCGAACACGGCCAGCGCCTCATGCTGCTTGTCCGGCTGCCAGATCGCCTCGACGCTCAGGACAGCAATCACGAAGCCTTCCGGATCGCGCAGCGCGAGGTGGCTGCCGACCTCGAGCGAGTCGGCCAGCTCGCGCTTGACGTCGAGGGTCACCGGGATCGGCCACAAGGTGCCGTCGGCCAGCCGCATGTCGGTCACGACGCGGTCGTAGTCCTCCTGGCACAAGAACCCTTCGAGCGGCGAAAACCCGCCGTTCAGCAGCAGCTTGACGTCGCACAGCTGGCGCTGGTTGAGGTCGACGGACGGATAGTGCAGGGCGTCCTGCCGGGCCTTTGCGACCTGCTCGCTCGGCAGATATGCGATCTTGAGGGTCCCGCCATGGGGCTCGATCAGTGTCATTGCGCGCCTCTGGTCGATCGGTGTTCGGCCTGATCCCGTGCCCGATCCCGTGGTGGCACGGGGCAAGCCAGCATAGCGGCTTGCATTGCCGGCGGCTGCCCTTTTGTGGCCGCGCCGGGTCGATCGGTCGGCGGGTTGCGACCACGCCCGCCAGGGTTCAAACGCCCCCTTGGCGTGCGGCGCCATTGGAGCTACACCACCCGCTGGAAGCAAGAAGAGGCCAGGTTGGGGAGAGGGTCGTGCAGCTAAGCCGTGACGAGTTGCTCAAAGCCTACCGCCAGATGCGCACCATCCGCGAGTTCGAGGACACCGTCCACGACGAGTTCGCGGCCGGCAACATCCCCGGTTTCGTTCATCTCTATGCCGGCGAGGAGGCGTCCGGGGTCGGCATCTGCCTGCATCTGAACGACAACGACCGCATCGCCTCGACCCACCGCGGCCATGGCCACTGCATCGCCAAGGGCTGCGACGTCAAGGGCATGATGGCCGAGATTTTCGGCCGCAAGGAGGGCCTGTGCGGCGGCAAGGGCGGCTCGATGCACATCGCCGACCTGTCCAAGGGCATGATGGGCGCGAACGGCATCGTCGGCGGCGGTCCGCCCCTGATCTGCGGTGCCGCGCTGACCGCCAAGACCTTGAAGACCGGCGGCGTCGCGATCGCGTTCGTCGGCGACGGCGGCTCCAACCAGGGCACCACGGCCGAGAGCATGAACCTCGCCAAGGTCTGGAACCTGCCCGCGATCTTCGTGTTCGAGGACAACGGCTACGCCGAATCCACGGCCAGCTCCTGGGCCTGCGCCGGCGACCTGGTCGAGCGCGGCCGGGCTACGGCATCCCCTCGCGCCGGGTCGACGGCGACGACTTCTTCGAGGTCTGGGATGCCGCGCGCGAGGCGATCGAGCGCGCCCGCAACGGCGAGGGACCGAGCGTCATCCACGTCAAGCTCGATGCGCCATTACGGCCACTTCGAGGGCGACGCCATGACCTATCGGGGCGTTGGCGAGATCGACACCCTCAAGGCCGACCGGGACTGCCTCAAGCTGTTCCGCCAGCGGGTCACCGAGGCCGGGCTGCTCGAGGCCGAGCAGCTCGACGCGATCGACCGGGAGGCCAGGCAGCTGGTCGACGAGGCCCTGGCCGAGGCCAAGGCGGCGCCCGGCGCCGACCGAGGCCGATCTCCTGACCGACGTCTACGCCAGCTACTGAGCGGAGCGCATCATGGCCAAGAAATCCTACCGCCAGGCGATCAACGAGGCGCTCCGCCAGGAGATGGAGCGCGACCCGCGGGTCATCCTGATGGGCGAGGACGTCGCCGGCGGCATGGGCGCGCCCGGCGAGGACGATGCCTGGGGCGGGCCGCTCGGCGTGACCAAGGGGCTGATGCCGATCTTCGGGCGCGATCGCGTGCTCGACACGCCGATCACCGAGAGCGCCTTCATCGGCGCCGCGGCGGGCGCTGCCGCGACCGGCCTGCGCCCGGTCGCCGAGCTGATGTTCGTCGACTTCCTCGGCGTCTGCTTCGACCAGATCTTCAACCAGGCCGCCAAGTTCCGCTACATGTTCGGCGGCAAGGCGACAACGCCGCTGGTGGTGCGCACCATGTACGGCGCGGGCTTCCGCGCCGCCTCGCAGCACAGCCAGTGCCTCTACCCGCTGTTTACCCATGTCCCGGGCCTCAAGGTCGTGCTGCCGAGCTCGCCCTACGAGGCCAAGGGGCTGCTGATCCAGGCGATCCGCGACGACGACCCGGTGATCTTCTTCGAGCACAAGGCGATGTACGACGAGGAGGAGGAGGTGCCGGACGAGCCCTACACCATCCCGTTCGGCGAGGCCAATCTGACCCGCGAGGGCGACGACGTCACGATCGTGGCGTTCGGCCGGATGGTCGGCTTCGCCAACCAGGTCGCCGACAAGCTCGAGAAGGACGGCATCAGCTGCACGGTGGTCGACCCGCGCACCACCTCGCCGCTCGATACCGACACCATCCTGGAGTGCGTCGAGGAGACGGGGCGGGTGGTGGTGGTCGACGAGGCGCATCCGCGCTGCAGCATGGCCAGCGACATCGCGGGCCTGGTCGCGCAGCACGCCTTCAAGTCGCTCAAGGCGGCGGTCGAGATGGTGACCGGACCCCATGCGCCCGTGCCGTTCTCGCCCGATCTCGAGGACCTCTACATCCCCGGCCCGGACAGGATCGAGGCTGCCGTGCGCCGCACGATGGCGAACTGACCCACCTGCGATCGCGAAGGGAGGAAGCGTCCGATGAGCGACGCGATAAGGTCAGTCGTCATGCCCAAATGGGGCCTGGCGATGCAGGAGGGCATGGTCGCGCGCTGGCTGGTCGGCGACGGCGCCGAGATTGCTGCCGGCGACGAGATCATGGACATCGAGACCTCGAAGATCGCCAACGTCTTCGAGAGCCCGGTCAGCGGGACGCTGCGGCGGCAGGTGGTCGGCGAAGGCGAGACCGTGCCGGTCGGCGCGCTGCTCGGCGTGGTCGCCGACAGCTCGGTCGTCGGACGCCGATCTCGATGCTTTCGTCGCCAAGTTCCAGGAGGAGTTCGCGGCGCACGTCGCCGAGGCCGGCGAGGCGGCGCCCGAGCCGCCGACGATCGAGGCCGGCGGCCGGCGCATCCGCTATCTGGAGATGGGTGCGGGCGACGGGCCGCCGGTGGTCTTCATCCACGGCTTCGGCGGTGATCTGTTCAGCTGGCAGTTCAATCAGGAAGCGCTCGCCGAGGACCACGCCACCTACGCGATCGACCTGCCGGGGCATGGCGGCTCGTCCAAGGATCTGGGCGGCGGCCATGTCCATGTCGGCGCGTTCGCATCCGCCGTGGTCGCGTTCATGGACGCCAAGGAGATCGCCAAGGCGCATCTGGTCGGCCATTCGCTCGGCGGCGCGGTGGCGCTCGACCTGGCGCTCAATCACCCCGAGCGGGTCGCCTCGGCGACCCTGGTCTGCTCGGCCGGCCTCGGGCCCGAGATCAACATGGCCTATATCGACGGTTTCATGCAGGCCAAGCGACGCAAGCAGCTGCAGCCCGTGCTCGAGATGCTGGTCGCCGACCCGGCCATGGTCTCGCGCGACATGATCGAGGACGTGCTGAAGTACAAGCGCCTGGACGGCGTCGAGGCCGCGCTCAACCGGATCATCGACGACACCTTTGCCGGCGGCAGGCAGGCGCTGGTGCTGACCGGCCGGCTGGCCGAGCTGACCGTCCCGGTCCAGGTGATCTGGGGCAAGAAGGACGAGATCCTGCCGGTGAGTCATAGCCAGGGCTTGCCTGCCAGCGTGCCGGTCACGGTGTTCGACGACGCCGGGCACATGGTGCACATGGAAAGGGCCGCCGAGGTCAACGACAAGCTGCGCGCCTTCATCGCCTGAGTCGCCGTTCTCGCGCCGCATGGCCTTTGCACAACGAGCCCGTAGCAAGCTGGCGATCGCCGGCCTGCTGGCGTGTTGGCTTGCCGGCTGCGCCGGCGCGGCGTCGACCGACGGACCTTCCACAGCCGTCCAGCCCGCGATGCTCAGCGCGATCAAGGCCTACTACGAGCACAACGCCGCCGAGCAGAGCAATGTGTGCAAGGGCCCGATCATGGACGGCGTGACGCGCAGCGAGCTGGTCTCCCAGGGCGACAGCCAGATCGTCGTCGAGGTGGCGTACAAATATCGGGATTATACCAGCCGCCGCAGCACCGGACGCGCCTGCTCGGGCTTCGGCAGCCGGGCGTTTACGCTAAGCCGGGACGGCGGGCGCTATCGGGTCATCGGGATGAGCGGCGAGGTCCGCACCAGCCCGTCCTTGCGGATCTGGTGAGCCTCCCCGAAGAGAACGCATCGAAGAGAACGCATCGAAGATGGAACCCCAGGCGCCTCGCGATCTGCAGACCCTGCCGAAGGCGCATCTGCACCTGCATCTGGAGGGCGCCATGCGGCCGGCGACGCTCGCCGAGCTGTGCGCGCGCCATGGCATCGCGCAGCCGGCCGATACCAGGGGCCAAAAATTTGAGGATTTCGGCGGCTTCCTGAAGGTCTTTTGGGCGGCCTGCGATGGCATCCGCAACCGGGACGACCTGGCGCGGCTGATCTTCGAGGTCGCCGAGGATGCAATCGCCGACGGCGCCTGGTGGATCGAGCCGGCGTTCGATGCCGCGCGCTACAGCACGCTTCGCGCCGGCAGCCCGCACCAGCTGTTCGAGAGCCAGGAAGAGGGCTGGTTGTTCGCGCTCGAGGCGGCCGAGGCGGCGTCAAGGGCGACCGGCGTCGGCATCGGCTTCGTCTCGGCGGTCGATCGCATCATGCCGCTCGAGCACGCCATGGAGCGCGCCAAGGCGACGGCGGGCCTGGTCAGGGCCGGCCGGCACACGATCCAAAGCGGCATGCCCTGCTTCGAGGGACGGCATGCCGGGATCGTCGCGTTCGGCCTGCACGGCAAGGAAGAGGAGCACCCGCCCGCGCCTTTCGCCGAGGCGTTTGCCGTTGCGCTTGACGGCACCGGCCTGCTCTCGGCACCCCATGCCGGCGAGATCGCGCCGTTTCCCGGCGGCGGGGCGGCTTCGGTCGCCGGCGCGCTCGATCACCTGCGGCCGCAACGGATCGCGCATGGCGTGCTCGCGATCGAGGATGACGCGCTGGTCGCGCGGCTGGCGGCCGAGCGGATCTGCCTCGACATCTGTCCGACCTCCAATCTGCTGCTCAACGTGTTTCCCTCGCCCGAGGCGCATCCGCTGCCGCGGCTGCTCGAAGCCGGCGTGCCCTGCACCCTGGGCAGCGACGACCCGCTCCTGTTCGGCGCCAGCCTGGCGGACGAGTTCGCGCTGTGTCGGCACGGCATGGGTCTGGACGATGCCTGGCTCGCGGCCATGGCCCGCAACTCGTTCCTGCATAGCGGCGCCCCACAGCCCGTGAAGGATGCAGGGCTGGCGGCTGTGGCGGCGTGGCTGCCAGCACATGCGGCGGGTGGGACCGGCCGAGAGAGCGCTGCCGGGGCGAACGCAGGCGGTTGAAACTGTCTCGATAACCAACTAACGTTCGCTCACCGAACGAAGAGTCATCGGTCAGATCGCGATCAGCGTGGTCGCGCTGGCTTACCAGGTCCTCATCAGGGAGGCAGGGAAGTGAAGAAGCACCAAGCCAACACGCTACAGACGAGCAACGGGCTGACCCGGCGCAAGTTCGTCGAGACCACCGCCATCGCCGGCGCTACCGTGGCTGCCGTGCCCTTCCTGGGCGGCAAGGCGCCGGCCATCGCGCAGGAGCGCACTGTACACTACCTTCAGTGGAGCAGCTTCATTCCCGCCGCGGACGTCGAGATCGATCGGCAGGCCGAGGAATTCCAGAAGGCCACCGGGATCAAGACGACGGTCGAGAAGATCAACCAGAATGACATGGCGGCACGAATCACGGCAGCGGTCGAGAGCGGCAGCGGCGCCGACGTGATCCAGATGAACGCCAACCAGCCGCATTTGTTCGCCAACGGTCTCGCCAACCACGACCAGCTTCTCGACGATATCCTCGGTGATCAGGCGTACGAGTGGGCGTTTGGTGCCTGCGTCGTGGATGGCGTGGCGCGTGGGGTGCCCGGCTTCAACATCGGCAACGCGGTGGTCTACCGCAAGGACGTGTTCGAGGAGTTGGGCCTCAGCGTTCCCAACACCTGGGACGAGTACCTCGAGGTCGGCAGGACGCTGAAGAACAACAACCTGCCGGTCGGCCAGACGCTGGGCCATACCTTCGGCGACGCGCCAACCTTCGCCTACCCGTTGCTGTGGAGCTTCGGCGGACAGGAGGTCGACGGCGACGGCAAGGTGATCATCAATTCCGACGGCACCAAGCAGGCGCTGGCCTTCATGAAGGAGTTCTGGGATGCCGCGTGCGACCCGGGCGGGCTTGCCTGGGACGACACCAGCAACAACCGCGCCTTCCTCGGCCAGACCATCGGCACGACCTTGAATGGTGCCAGCATCTACTTCGTGGCGAAGAACAGCCCGGAGGACTACCCCGGCTTCTCCGAGAAGCTGAATCACTTCCTCAATCCGGAGGGGCCGTCTGGTCGGTTCCACTTCGTCGGCCCGCGTAGCTTCAGCATCATGGAGTACTCGCCGAACAAGGAAGCGGCGGCCGAATACATCAAGTGGACGATGAAGGACGACAACTTCAGCGAGTTCATGACCGTGAACGAAGGCTACGTCCAGGGCGTGACGCCGCAGTGGGAGGACCACCCGGTGTGGAAGTCCGATCCGGCGATCGCGATCTACGCCACCAATCCCAAGTATGGGCGTACCGCCGGCTATGCGGGCCCGTGGAACCGGCAGTCCGGCGAAGCCCAGGAGAAGTACATCATCGTCGACATGTTCGCCCGTGCGGTGCAGGGCGACGACCCTGAGGAGATCGCCGCCTGGGGGCAGCAGGAACTCGAGAACGTCTACGGCAGCTGACGTTTCGCTGAGTCACGCGAACCCCGCGGCGGTCCTCTCGCCGCCGCGGGGCGCTCTCACTCGGACGTGACAGAGCCATGAAATCCACCTTGCACGCCGATACGCCCGCCGAGGCCGCACGGGTTCCGATCGCCCGTGCGGGACCGCCGCGGGTGGAGCGTGAGCAGATGGGCCGCATCGCGACCGCGCTCGAGGATGAGAGGATCCTGGGATACGTGCTGCTGGTGCCGGCCCTGCTGTTGATCCTGGTGTTCATCGCCTATCCGTTCGTCTTGGGCATCTGGATGTCCTTGACAGACAAGCTGGTGGGTACGGCCGGCAAGTTTATCGGCCTCGCCAATTACAGTAGGCTTTTGGAAAGCAACATCTTTCTCACTGCCGCCTGGAATACCGTGTTCTTCACCACCATGGCGACGATCTTCAAGGCGGCGCTTGGGATGTGGCTCGCCGTGCTGCTCAATCGCAAGTTCCGCTTTGCGCGGATTACGCGGGCGGCGGTGCTGCTGCCGTTCATCGTGCCGACGGTGCTGAGCACGCTCGCCTGGCTCTGGATGTTCGATGCCACCTTCAGCGTTTTCAACTGGGTCTTGCGCTGGATGTGGCAGATGGACATCAGCATCTTCGGCGTGACCTTGAAAGAGAACTGGGGGTTTTTCAGGGGGCCCCTGTGGCTGGGCGATCCCGGCTGGGCGATGGGCTCGGTGATCCTGGTCAATGTCTGGCGCGGCATGCCGTTCTTTGCGATCTCGTTCCTGGCCGGCCTGCAGACCATCCCCCAGGAACTCTATGATGCCGCCGACATCGACGGGGCCACGGGCCTTCGCAAGTTCTGGCATGTGACTCTGCCGTTGATCAAGCCTGTGGCGATCGTGGTCGTCGTGTTCTCGATCGTCATCACCTTTGCCGACTTCCAGCTGGTTTACGTTCTGACCCGCGGCGGTCCCAACAACGAGACCCATCTGCTGGCGACACTGGCCTACCAGCTCGGCATGACGTCGGGCAACATCGGTCAGGGTGCCGCAGTGGCGCTGTTCATGCTGCCGATCCTGGCCATGGTGATCGTGTTCCAGCTCTGGTACCTGCGCCGCCAGGGCGTGCGCTGAGCGAACCTCCAGACGATTGCGGGGAGGGGCCTGATGGGCTCGACCGTCGGCGAAACCTACATCAAGCGGCTGCTGGTCTTCTACATCCCGCTGTTCCTGTTCGTGTTCGCCATGCTGTTCCCGTTCTTCTGGATGTTCATCACCTCGATCAAGACCAATGCAGAGCTCTACAATCCGCGCCTGTCGCCGTTCCTGGTGCATGATCCGACCTTCTCACACTGGGCGATGCTGTTCAGCGACACTCTGTTCGTCCAATGGGCGATCAACACGCTCTGGGTCGCGATCGCATCGACCCTCGTATCCCTGTTCGCCGGCGTGCTGGCCGGCTACGCGCTGTCGCGCTTCGTCTTTCCCGGCTCGACGATCTTCGGCATCGCGATCTTCGTCACCTACCTGGTGCCGCCCACGCTGCTGTTCATTCCGCTGACCGGCGTGATCTCCTGGATGGGCCTGCAGGACACCACCTGGTCGCTGATCTTCACCTATCCGACCTTCCTGGTGCCGTTCTGTACCTGGCTGCTGATGGGCTATTTCCAGACCATCCCCAAGGAGCTCGAGGAGTGCGCGCGAATCGACGGTGCCACCCGCATCCAGGCGATGATCAAGATCATCCTGCCGCTTGCCGTGCCCGGCATCCTGTCAGCCGGGATCTTCGCCTTCACCCTGTCCTGGAACGAGTTCCTGTACGCGCTGGTGTTCATCTCCTCGCCCGAGAACAAGACCATCCCGGTCGGCGTGACCAGCGAGCTGATCAAGGGCGACGTGTTCTTCTGGGGCTCGCTGATGGCCGGCGCGCTGCTGGGCTCGGTGCCGGTCGCGGTGATCTACTCGTTCTTCGTCGAGTACTACGTCGCCGGCCTGACCGGCGGCGCGGTCAAAGGTTAGCGAGGTCGGCGACGCGCTGCGACCAGCGCCGATACTGCATCGCGCGTCGTACCCGCCGCTGGGCCAGCTCCACCGCCGCCTGACGGGGCAGCATGTTCTGCTGCCTGACCAGATCGAGCACGGCGGCGGTGTTGCGGCGGATCTTGTCGGCAATCGTCTCGAACGCCTGGGCCTCGGTGCCGCCGCGGTACTCGACCGCGGCGCAGATCACGCCGCCCGCATTGGCGATGAAATCCGGCACGACGAGCACGCCCTCGGCATGCAGCCTGGCTTCGGCCGCTTCGGTGATCGGGATGTTGGCGCCCTCGAGCACCAGCTTTGTGCGCAGCCGGTCGACATTGTCCTCGCGGATCACGTCGGGCCGCGCTGCCGGGATCCAGATCTCGCAGGCAACGTCGATCACCGCGTCGCGCTCCGCCTTCTCGCCGCCCGGATAGTCGAGTACCGAGCCGCCTTCCTGCTTGATCACCGCAAGCCGCGCGACCTCGATGCCGTCCTCGGCGACCAGCGTGCCGGCCGAATCCGAAGCGGCCACCAGCCTGGCGCCGCGCTCCGCGAGAAAGCGGGCGGCATGCCGGCTGACCGAGCCGAACCCCTGCACGGCGACCCTGGCGCCCTCGAGCTCGATGCCGGCCATGCCTCGTGCCACCTCGGCGCAGACCGCAACGCCGAAGCCGGTCGCGCCGATCTGATCCAGCGGGATGCCGCCGAGCTCGGCCGGCAGACCGACCGCGCGGCCGATCTCGTCCTTGATCCAGGCCATGCAGGCCTCGTTGGTGCCCATGTCCGGGCCGGGGATGTAGTCCTCGATCGGCCCGATCGCCTGGGCGAACGCGCGCACCAGCCGCTCCTTTCGGTCGGGCGCCTGCTTCGGGTCGCCGACGATCACCGCCTTGCCGCCGCCATGGGGCAGGCCGGCTGCGGCATTCTTCAAGGTCATCGCGCGGGCGAGCCGAAAGCACTCCTCGACGCCGACATCGGGCGCCATGCGCACGCCGCCGATTGCCGGGCCGCAGGCCACGTTGTCGACCACCAGCGCGGCGCGCAGATCGACGCCCGGCTCATAGATCTCGATCAGCTTTGCCGGTCCCAGGTCGTCGACAAATCGAAACCCTTCCGCCATCGCCGCTTTCCCTCTCGAACCCTGGGCGCGCCCATGCACGCGCGGCAACGGTGCGCCGATTGGTGGCGATCGGCATTGAGCCACATCAAGCCTCCTGCGGGGCGCCACCGCGTGGCGGGACGTCGCAGTCGATCCGCGCTTGACCGTCGTCGTGCGAATTCCCGATGATCATCATGTTCGGCGCCGGCGCCGGCCCGTCCGAACCCAGGTGGGAGCCTTGGCCTTGAAGCATCGTCAGCTTGGCATCAACGGTCCACGCGTGTCCGCCATCGGCCTTGGGTGCTCGGGCATGTCGTCCGACTATGGCGTGCCCGACGACGTCGAATTGGTCGCGACCATCCATCGCGCGATCGAGCTCGGCGTCGCCATGCTCGACACCTCGGACGCCTATGGCGCCGGCCGGAACGAGCAGCTGATCGCGACCGCCATCCCCGGCTACCGCGAGCGTCTGTTCATCGCGACCAAGTTCGGCAACATCCGCGGCCCCAAAGGCGAGCGCGGCGGCACCAACGGCAAGCCCGAATACGTGCCGGTGGCCTGCGAGGCCAGCCTGAAGCGGCTCGGCATCGACGTGATCGACCTCTACTACGTCCACCGCATCGATCCCGACGTGCCGATCGAGGACACGGTGGGCGCCATGGCGCGCCTGGTCGAGCAGGGCAAGGTCCGCTTTCTGGGCTTATGCGAGGCCGGCCCCGAGACCATCCGCCGCGCCCATGCCGACCCATCCGCTCGCCGCCGTCCAGATGGAGTATTCGCTCTGGACCCGGGATGCCGAGGCAAAACATTCTGCCGCTCCTGCGCGAGCTCGGCATCGGGCTGGTCGCCTACAGCCCGCTCGGCCGCGGTTTTCTGACGGCCACCTTCAAGCGCCGCGACGACCTGATCCCGACCGACCGGCGGCACGCCCATCCGCGCTTTCAGGAAGGCAATTTCGAGCAGAACCTGCGGCTGCTCCCGCCGATCGAGCAGCTCGCCGAGCAGAAGGGCTGGACGCCGGCCCAGGTCGCGCTCGCCTGGCTGCTGGCGCAGGGCGAGGACATCGTGCCGATCCCCGGCACCAAGCGCCGCACGTATCTGGAGCAGAACGTCGCCGCGGTGGACCTGACCCTTTCCGCGGCCGAACTCGCCTCCCTGCGAGAGCTCTTTCCGCCCGGCGCCGCCGCCGGCCTGCGCTACCCCGAGTTTCAGCTGAGCAAGCTGGGGATTTGCGGGGTTCGCGGCCGCTCAGGTAATCCGGCGCGGCTCTGGTGCTCGCGCCACTGAAAAGACTACTGTAAGATTATCATGGGGGTTGGGGGCTTCGTCCGCGGTCCTGTCGCGAGATAGCCTACAGAGATGGGGTCGCTCGTTCTTGTAGTGGTGCGGCCAGGCGCCGAGGTCAGGCCTCCAACGCCCCATCAAAACCCGCCCAGAAGCAGTATAACCACGCCTCGAAGCCGAGCCGGTGCGGTCGAAGCAGTGTGTGCTGAGAGGGTAATCGGCTGACAGTGCCGCCTGAAACCGCCCGCTCAACCAGGCGGCACTGTCAGCCGATTACCCTCTCTGTACAAGCAGTGAGCGAATTAATTGATGGGCCCACTTCGTATTCCGCTCTCTTACTCATCAATGTTTTACCACGATGACGAAGGCAACTCCGGAACTCTCCAAGTAATAGCGAAATTCCAATTCGTCGCGTATGTATCCGAGGTCATATACGATAAACATTAGACTTCTATATCGCTTTGTATAGGCCGCGATGTCTGCATTAATCTCGTCTACAACCTCTCTCACACGCGCAAAACTCTTGATCAGTTTGATCTCCAGCGCTAGTGAGAGCGTATGGACAACGAAGTCGGGCACTAACTCTTTCGCCAGATATCTTGACGCGCCCGACCTCGCGATCATACCCCTGCCCCTTCTGCAAGCCACGACCGATGAATAGTTGCTCGATCACGTCCTGAACTTCACGCTCAGTCTCCGGCTTCGGAAGATCGCACTCCGCAGTCGAGCTTGGAAGAAATCACGCAGAGAGGTAGTCTCGCCCTCCACAATACCAATCTTGTCCTCCAAGTGACTACGAAGTATTAGTACGTTTGCATACACCCCCTCAAAGATTTCCTTTTGTTGAAACGCGACAGTGTCACCGCCACCCGGTATCTTTTGTAGGTCATAGAAATCCAGGATAGGGGGCAACGCCACCTCTGCGCCGACTGTGTTGACGATCTGTGTGTATTTTCTGGCAAACTGCTTGTAGCCTCCGTATTTCCAAACGTTTGTCGGAGCTTCGGCGTGAAGCGCTACTTCCATCGAATGTTGGAGTGCCAGGACCCAACGTAGATATTGGCGGAGTTCGTCCTTTGTCACCTCAATCATCCTTGTCTCCGCCTTCCCACGCATCGCAAACAGGTGGCGTATGGCATTCACTCCGCGTCCTCGACTACGGTATCCATGAGCATCGGATCAGCGGCGATAGGTTCCAGCCTGGTGACTGACCCCGGGTGTAACACCACTTTCCAAACAGCCGCAATCAGCCCAAGCACATCGACGAATAACGCAGCGCCCGCGGCTGTTACAACAGCACCGCTGAAGGCGGCGCTGTTCGGCCGATGTATGCGGAAACAGCCGCAACGCTCGGAAGCATGAAGACTGCGGTGTATCCCATAGGAGGCGCAAAGAGAACCAGCGCGCTTCTTGCTCCTTCCGATGATCAAATGTTTCTCTTTCCTGTCGCAATCGCTCCTCGACACCGGAGGAGCGTCGCCGCCCGTTTACCTTCGGAGGCGGTCATCTCTCTGCCTCCGCTCTGTCTCTGATACTTCTACCACGTTTCTTGAATCGCCGAAGAAGATTGCGAGGGTAGAAACAAAGTGATCCTAAAATAAAACCAATTCCTATCAAGATCACCTTGTACACTGAACCGAAGAGGAGCCCTTGAACTCGGCTCTGCCTCCCGATGTCGAACATAGTGATCCCCACAAGCAGTACCGCCGAGACCGATAAGACCGCCAGCGCTCTAGCAGTAGCCTGTTTGCTTGCCGCGAAAATTGTTCCCCCAGTATGTCCGATCGAGTTGAAGGACTTCCCGCTCAATTTCTACTAGCCGAATTGGGCTACATGAGCCGAGGTTCCCCAATCCTCTGACGCCGGCTCTGCCTTCAGCCGCTCCACCAGCCGTTTCAATTCGCCGAATAGGTGTCCGGATCGGAAAGATCCAGAGCTTGAAAGGGGCGAAGGATAGTGGAACATCGACTGCTTGCTTTATGAACACTGGGATCACGCGCTTGTCACCCTCGGAAAGGGCCAAGTGCTGCTTCCGACGTAAGCCAGCCACTTTTAGCCGACATGCCCGAGAGTAACACGAGCACGTTGTCAGATTTCCGGATGGCATCGGAGATTGCAGAAACCCAGTAATCGCCCGGGCCGAATGTCTCGTCGGCCCAAACGCTCATATTTGCTTTTTCAAGATAGTATGCCAGGGCGCACACAAATGCTTTATCATGTGCTGCGTAACTAAGAAAGACATCGGGCATGGCTCATTTATTTTCCGAGGTACAGACATCGAATTTCTTGACGCTTCCCAGAGTGGAGGCAAAGCATGCGGCATTCCATGTCCGCAGGCAAGCCTTGCCGCGATGACGGCGCTTCTTGATCGCTGCCGGCGTGGTGCTTGCAGCAGGCAGAAAACGCGAATCGGGAGGGATCTGTCTCTGAACTCAGCGGCGATCGGAGGACTTCACCGGGATGGTGAGCCGCTCGCGAGGATGACCTTCTCAGCGTACCAGGGCGCCGAGGTCCGGAGCGTGACCCGATCCACGCCTCTCCGCTGCTTTCCGCGGTGGCCAGGCAACCTGCACCGGGGATCGGACAGGACCCGATTGCCCGCCCACCGCTTGCAAAGCCAAGCCCGGCTGCCCGCCCGGCCCTTCGGGCGGCGCGACCGGCACAAGTCGCACGGTCCTATGGACCGGCAGAACATGACCCTGCATTGGCCCGGCCGCCCGATCGCCATGGTTGGCATTCCACGCCGCTGGTCTACCAGCAGCAAATCTCACGCCCACCCGACTTCGTCAGCGGTCTGCAAGTGCTCTGGAGCAGACAGATAATTCACATGTCTGCTCGCAGAGAGCACAAGATTCCAATGAGATAGTGCAGCGCGGGCCGGCAATCAGATCAACTCTTCTGATTGCCTCGCTGCACTAGGCAGGCCCTCGAAAGCGCCTCGTGCTGCTGAGACTAGCAAAGTAGCAGCCGCGGGACCTGCCTTGGTCGCAGAGGAGGGACCCGGCGGCGGGCCGGGTCCCCAAAGAAAAACCTCAGTAGCGGTAGGGCGGGCCGGCCTTTTCCATGGTCGCGGCGTAGTCCTTGAGGATCTGCCACCACCCGGGCGTTGCGCTCGCTCTGCTGGGCGATCTCGTCCCAGAACTCGAGCGCGGCCTGCTCGACCTGGGCCCATTCCTCCTCCGGGATCGAGGTCAGCTCGAGCTTGCCGCCCTTGGTGCGGTACTGCGCCTCGCCCCACCAGTACCAGTGCAGCCGCTGGTAGTGCGAGCTGTCCATCGACAGCCGGAACAGGGTCTTCAGGTGCTCGGGCAGCTCGTTCCAGCGGTCGGTGTTGACGAAGTACGAGCCGGCCCAGGCGCCGGAGATCGGGTTGGTCAGGTAGTACTTGGTCACGTCCGCCCAGCCGACCGTGTAGTCCTCGGTGATGCCGGACCAGCAGACGCCGTCCAGCTCGCCGGTCTGCACCGCGACCTCGACGTCCTCATAGGGCAGGGTGATCGGCACCACGCCGAAGCGCGACATGAAGCGGCCGCCGGTCGGGAAGGTGTAGACCCGCAGGCCCTTGCAGGTCGGCCAGGCTGCTGATCGGCTTGGTGGTGGCGAAGTTGCAGGGGTCCCACGAGCCGGTGCTGAGCCAGGTGACGCCGTCGACCTCGCCATACGCCTCCTCCCAGATCTCCTTCAGCCCGTACCAGTTCCAGAGCGCCGGCACGTCCAGGCTGTAGCGCGAGGCGAACGGGAAATAGGCGGCGAAGACCGCGACGTCGACCGGCGCGGCCATCGAATCGTCGTCGCTCTGGGCGGCATCGATGGTGCCGGTCTGCACCGCGCGGAACAGCTCGCCCTGGGGCACCAGCTGGTCGGCGGTATAGAGCTCGATCACCATCTCGCCATTGGCCGCCGTATTGAAGGCGTCGATCGACTGCTTGATCACATGCTCCGACAGCGCGACGCCGGCATAGGTCTGCAGCCGCCACTTGATCGGGCTCTGCGCCCTGGCGACGTAGGGCGCGCCGAGCGTGCTCGCGGCGACCGCCGAAGCGCCGCTCACGCCGGCTGTCTTCAGGAACTCGCGTTTGTTGGTCTTGTGCTCGCTCATCGTTTGACTCCTCGACGGTGTCTCGTTTCAACGTCGGGCTCCTTCTTGCGCTCGGTTCATGCTGATGCTCGATCCTCCCTGCTTTCGCCGGAAATCTGTCGGCACGTGCGCAGTCATCCCGCTCACGCGCCGTAGTAGAGGCTCGGCAGCCATAGCGCGATCTGCGGAAAGACCATGACGATCGCGAGGCCCAGGATCATCACCAGCGACGAACGGGATGATCGAGCGGTAGATGTCGCGCAGCGCTGATCTCCGGCGGCGCCATGGCCCGCATCAGGAACAGGTTGTAGCCGAACGGCGGGGTCATGTAGGCGATCTGGCAGGTGATGGTGTAGAGCACGCCGTACCAGATCGGGTCGAAGCCGAGGCTCGATCACCAGCGGCACGTAGAGCGGCGCGACGATCACCAGCATGGCGGTGTCGTCGAGGAACATGCCCATCACGATGTAGGACAGCTGCATCATGATGAGGATTTCCCAGGGCCCGAGCCCCCACTGGTCGAGGAACAGGAACTCGATCGCGTTGACCGCGCCGAGCCCGTCGAACACGGCGCCGAAGCACAGCGCCGCCAGGATGATCCACATGAACATGCAGCTGATGCTGAGCGTCTTGCGCACCGTGTCCTCGAGCACCTGCCAGGTCAGCCGGCGGCTGACAGCGCCGCGGCGATGGTCGCGGCGCCGGCACCGACCGCGGAGCTCTCGACCAGGCTGGTGACGCCCATCAGGAACAGCCCGGTCATCGCAGAAGAAGATCAGCAGCGGCAGGATGCCGGCGCCGAGCAGGCGGATCTTCTCGGCCCAGCCGACCTGGCGCTCCTCCTCGGGCAGCGGCGGGCCGAGCTTCGGCTGGAGCGCGCAGCGGATCGCGATATAGGCGATGAACAGGCCGGCCATCAGCAGCCCGGGAAAGACGCCGGCGAGCCACAGCTGGCCGACCGGCTGGCGCGCGATCATGCCGTACAGGACCAGCACGACGCTGGGCGGCACCAGGATGCCGAGCGAGCTGCCGGCCTGGATCACGCCGGTGACCATGATCTTGTCGTAGCCGCGCCGCAGCATCTCCGGCAGCGCGATGCTGGCGCCGATCGCCATGCCGGCGACGCTGACAGGCCGTTCATCGCCGAGATGATCACCATCAGGCCGATCGTGCCGATGGCCAGGCCGCCGCGCACCGGGCCCGCCCAGACATGGAACATGCGGTAGAGGTCGTCGGCGATGCCCGACTCCGACAGCATGTAGCCCATGTAGATGAACAGCGGCAGGGTCAGCAGCGGATACCAGTTCATCAGCTGAATGCTGGCGTTGAACGGCATCTCCTCGCCGCCTTCGCCCCACAGGCACGAGGGCGGACGCGGCGGCGACGAAACCGATCGCGCCGAAGACCCGCTGCCCGGTCAGCAGCAGCAGCATCATCGAGGAGAACATCAGGAGCGCGATGAGCTCGTAGCTCATCCGAGCGTCTCCCCGCGCGCCTCGGCCAGATCCTTGAAGAAGGTGGCGATCGTCTGCAGCAGCATCAGGACGATGCCGACCACCATGATGATCTTGATCGGGGCCAGCGGCGGCGCCCAGGACGAGTAGTTCTTCTGGCCGTATTCGATCGCGTAGTGGGTGCTGGAGATGCCGCCCAGGAGCAGAACCACCAGGTAGAACAGCAGGAACACGGCGGTGATCGCGTCGGCGATCGCCCGCGTTCTCGGCGTCCAGCGGCTGTACAGCAGGTCCATGCGGACATGAGAGTCCAGCTGCATCGAATAGCCGCCGCCGAGCAGATAATAGGCGGCCAGCAGAAACTGTGCGACCTCGACGACCCAGATAAAGGATACGTTGAAGAACGACCTGGATATTGAAGACAACAGCAAGACGCCCATCATCGCGAAAATCAGATACATCACGAACCGGCCGATCACCCGGTTCACGGCATCGATCGCGCCAACGAATGCTTTGATGGGTCCAGGCATGAGGCGCGCTCAGGGCCGCCGAAATGCGACAGACCGGCGCGCGAGTGCTCTGGAGCAGACGGATGATCCATATGTCTGCTCGCAGAGAGCACTCAATTCCAACGGCACGGTGCGGCGCGTGACGGCACTCAGAGGACTCCTCTGAATGCCTCGTTGCACTGGCGGATTTGCGGCGATCGAACGCCGGGGCTCGAGCGAACGCATCGTCAAGGCCTCGGCCATGCCCGCGAGCCTGGCGTATCCATCCCGCCCTCCGCTTCGGGTCGGCCGCGAGCACGGCGTTGCGTCCCGCGCGCGACCGATCTGGTTTCGAGACACGTTACAAGAATTCGATTGTCGCTCAAGGTGGAAATCCTGCGGCGTCCGGGGCCTGGAACCCGACCGGCGCCGGTGCGCGTTAACGCGCTGGTATTCCCAGCGATGGTAGCCTGTGCCAGGATACCGGCGGCGCTGCCGCTGACGCGTGAGCACGGACCGGACGCGCCGCCTTCGTCGGATCAGACCAGGGAGTCGCAAGGTGTCACATGAGGGCCATGGGGACCGTTGGGGCCGTCGTCGTTTTCTCGGCGTGGTGGCGGCAGGTGCTGGCCTTGCCTTGGGCTCGCTGCCGGGCGCGCGGCTGGCCCAGGCCGCCGTGCCGGGCGCGCGCCGGCTGAGCTTCTACAACCTGCACACCAGCGAATCGCTCTCGACCGTGTTCTGGCAGGACGGCCACCTGGTGCCCGACGCGCTGACCGAGATCGACTGGCACCTGCGCGATTTCCGGACCGGCGACGTGCGCACGATCGACCCCGGACTGCTCGACCTGTTGCACCGCCTGCGGGCCAGGATGGCGTATGACGGACCGATCCATGTGATCTCCGGTTACCGCTCACCCAAGACCAACGCCATGCTGGCCGCGCGCAGCAAGAGTGTCGCCAAGAACAGCTATCATCTGCGCGGCATGGCGATCGACATCCGGCTGCCGGGGCGAGCGCTCGGCGATCTGCAGCGCGCGGCGCTGGATCTGGCCGGCGGCGGGGTCGGCTACTATCCGAAATCCGACTTCGTGCATGTCGATACCGGTCCGGTGCGCCGCTGGTAGCTGCGTGCCGCGGGCCAACCGTCGCCGGCGCGACACAGCGCGCCGCGACAAACCAGAAAATGCGCGAATTTCACGTTTCTTTAAGCGGGTCACTTGCGTAAAGTGCGCCGCACTCAACCGTCGATGATCAGTAAGAGGGTTTACATGACCAAGTTGACACGAGGCCTTCGTATGGGCGTGCTGGCGGCCGGCGTTGCCGCGCTGGCCTCTTGTGCCCAGATGAGCTCCGAAGACAAGTCCGCGATGGATCAGGCCCGCGCCGACGCGGCCGCCGCCCAAGCCGCAGCCGATCGTGCTGCCCAGGCTGCCGATCGGGCGGCCGCCGCAGCGCAGCAGGCTGCCGAATTCTGCCTCGACAGCGCAAATGGCGGCGGAGAAGTCCGACCGCGCGATGGCACAAGGTCTGCGCAAGTAGGCAGGTCGCCACGGATCGCGGGCGACCGCGGTCCGCCAAGGCAAACTTGCCTGCGATCACCGCTTGCTGGGGGCGCCCCGTCGGGGGCGCCCTTCTTCTTGCTGCGTATCCCCGGAGCGCCCGGCATGATTGCAGGACGCCCGTGACCGAAGCTCCGCGCTCAGCTTGGGCGACGCGATGTCCGTCGCTTTTTCCGGCCCAGCTGCCCCGGTGCCGGGTCGACGCAAGGGGAACTGGCGCTAGCGCGTGATCTGGATCGGGTAGCCGCGTCGCTCGATGGTGGCTTGCCGGATCTGGCTCCAGTCCAGCGAAGGCGCGTTGTCGCCGGCGACCGCCAGCACCTGGTCGACCACCGAGCTGTCGAGGATCGGATCGAACGTGCCCGACGCCTCGATCTGATCGCTTTGCGCCTGGGTCGGATGCGCCTCGATATAGAGCGCACCGTCCATCCAGCCGAGCTTGATCGCCTGATCGACCACGGTCACCTTGGTGCCGATCCCGACCTGATCGTAAAGATACTCGACGTCCTCGGGATACATCCGGATGCAGCCGCTGCTGACCCGGCGGCCGATGCCGAGCGGCTTGTTGGTGCCGTGGATCAGGTATTGCGACCAGCCGAGATACATCGCGCGATCGCCGAGCGGATTGTCGGGGCCGGGCGGCACCACCTCCGGCAGTTCCGGCTTCTCCTCGCGCATCCGGGCGGTCGGCCGCCAGGTCGGATCCTTGGCCTTGCGTACGATCTGGGTCGTGCCCTTGGGCGTGTTCAAGCCGTCGCGGCCGATCCCGATCGGGAAAGATTCCATCGGCCGGCCGCGCTCCGGGAAGTAATACAGCCGCATGTCGGCAAGGTTGATGACGATGCCCTCATGCTCGGCATCGGGGGGCAGGTGCACGGTCGGCAGCACGACATTGGTGCCTTCACCGGGGATCCAGGGGTCGGTGCCCGGATTGGCGGCGACGATCTCGACATAGCCGAGGTTGAAGCGGCGGGCGACGTCCAGCAGCGTATCGTCGTATGTCGCGCGATAGGTCGTGGTCTCGCGCGCCACGCCATACGGATCGAGCAGTCCGGCACTGACGGCGCCGAACGGGATCAGCGCTCCGGCCAGGCAAAACGCCGTGCCCAGGCCGAGGACCGCGGCGCGCAACCTTTTCTTAGCGACCCTGTCCGACATTGCTACCTTGCGCTGCGGTTGCTGTTGACTCCTGCATCCAGGTATTTACAGCGCCGCGGATTTCAATAGAACTAATGGACATGCGTCAGACCGATCGACAAACAAAGCTGCCATCCATGCCTATCCTGCTTGCTGCGGCACTTGCGCTGACGATGCTGGCCGGCCTGCTGTCGGCCAATCCGGCGCGTGCCAACTTGAGCTCCGACCAACAGACCAAAGCCGATCTGGTGATCGTCTACAAGGGCGAGCGCATCCTCCAGTTGAAGCGGGCCGGCCGCGTGCTCAAGACCTTCCCGATCGCGCTTGGCCGCGAGCCGAGCGGCCCCAAGCTGCAGGAGGGCGACGGCCGCACGCCCGAGGGCGTCTACACCCTCGACTGGCGCAACCCCAACAGCCAGTTTCACCGCGCGATCCATATTTCCTACCCGCGCGAGGGCGAATCCGAGCAGGCGATCCGCTGGGGCGTCTCGCCCGGTGGCCAGATCATGCTGCATGGCCTGCCCAACGGCGTGCCGGCCGACCGGGTCGGCCATCCGCGTCGCGACTGGACCAACGGCTGCATTGCCCTGACCAACGAGCAGATCGACGAGATCTGGGCGCGGGTAGAGGACGGCACCACGATCATCATCTATCCCTAGCAGGGTGCGGGTAGGTTCGCCGAGAGGGAGATGTTGCAGCGCGCGTGGGTCTCCTTGAAAGAGGAAACTCCAGGTATATTTGCCTTTGACCGCATTGCGCACAAAGGTTAAGCTACAGGTTGTCGAACTGGCTGGCGCAAGACCGGTCGGGGACTGCTTACCAGGGGGGTTCCATAACGATGGCTAAGAACAGGCGTGCGTCCGCACGCGCGGGGTTGCTTACCCTTTCTTTCATGCTGACGACGGTGCTGGCGGTGCCGGGAGTGGGTCTCGCCCAGACCACGCCCGAGCGGCTGCTCAATGCGGCCGACGAGCCGCAGAACTGGCTGACCCACCACAAGGACTATGCGGCGACCCGCTACTCGCCGCTCGACGAGATCAACAAGGACACGGTCGGCGGCCTGAAGGTTGCCTGGACCCACGCGCTCGGCGGCATCGAAGGCGGCGGCATCTGGCCGCACGGCGGCCTCGAAGGCACGCCGATCGTCGAGGATGGCACCATGTACGTCACCGACGGCTGGGGCGCAGTCTACAAGTTTGACCTGACCGGCGGCGGCGGCAAGCTGGTCTGGAAGATGGATCCGGCCACTGATAAGGACTGGTCCGGCGCGGTCTCCTGCTGCGGCGTCAACAATCGCGGCGTCGCGCTCTGGCAGGACAAGGTCATTTCGCACACGCTGGACGGCCGCCTGCTCGCGACCGACAAGGAGACCGGCGAGGTCGCCTGGGAGCGTCAGGTCGCTGATCCGGCGATTGCCGAGGTGATCACGGTAGCGCCCCTGGTGGTGGGCGATCTGGCGATCACCGGCGTCTCGGGCGCCGAGTACGGCATTCGCGGCTGGGTCGCGGCGACCGATCTGAACACCGGCAAGGAGGTGTGGCGGCGCTACACCATCCCGGGCCCGGACGAGCCCGGCCACGACAGCTGGGCGGACGACCATGACGCCTGGAAGACCGGCGGCGGCTCGACCTGGGTCACCGGTTCCTACGACCCCGAGCAGAACCTGATCATCTGGGGCGTCGGGAATCCGGGACCTGACTGGGACGCCGAGTACCGGCCGGGCGACAACCTGTACACCAACAGCGCGATCGCGCTCGATCCGGCGACCGGCGACATCAAGTGGTACCACCAGTATACGCCGAACGACCCCTACGACTACGACGGCGTCGCCGAGCACGTCCTGGTCGACACCGAGGTCAACGGCGAGCCGCGCAAGATCGCTCTGCACGCCGATCGCAACGGCTTCGGCTATGCCCTCGACCGGACCAACGGCGACTTCATCTGGGGCACCCAGTTCGTCAAAGATCTGACCTGGACGCGTGGTCTCGACAAGGTCACCGGCATGCCGCTCGACTACGATCCGCAGAACCAGGTGCAGACCTATGCCGCAGGCACGGCGCCCAGTCGCAGCAATCCGGTCGGCACGTCCTGCCCGGGCAACATGGGCGGCAAGAACTGGCCGCCGACCGCCTACAACCCGGATCATCACCTCTGGTACATCCCGGTCATCGAAAGCTGCAACCAGATGACCAACGAGGCGATGACGCCGGAATCCTACAAGCCGCGTGAGTTCTTCACCGGCGGCGGGCCGCGCCAGCATCAGCAGATCACCGGCAGCGTTACCGCGATCGATGTCGCGTCCGGTCAGATCGTCGCCAAGCACGAGACCAAGTACCCGATGCTCGGTGGCATCCTGACCACCGGTGGCGATCTGGTGTTCGTCGGCTATCCGTCGGGCGAGTTCGTGGCGCTCGATGCCGACACGCTGGACGAGGTCTGGCGGTTCGACACCGGTGCCGGTATCAACGCACCGCCGATCACCTACAGCGTCGACGGCAAGCAGTATGTGGCACTTCTGGTCGGGCTCGGCGGGGCTTGGCCGAAGTGGTTCGTCGATGGCACCGACGGGCTCGAGAAGATGGAGCCCGGCTCGATGCTGTACGTGTTCAGCCTGTAGGGGCCCGCGAAGTTAGGGGGGAGCCGCTCGGCAAGGCCGCGCGGATCAAAGCGGTCCGGGAGAATGCCCGGAGGCAGATGGGGAGGCGGGTCACTGGCCCGCCTCTCCTTTTTGTTGACGTTTGGATGTTCGGCCTCGGTCGAACCGATCCCGAAAGTCTCAGTTCATGCTCGCGCACTGCTTGGCGTCCGCGCCCCAGAACGCGATGCAGTCCTCTTTGGTCGGCGCGCCATGGCCCTGCAGGTGGGTGGTGACGTAGACGACCACGGCCTCGACCTGTTCCGACCGCAGGAAATGCGCTGCCTTGGGTGGGAAATCGTCGCCGAGGTCGGACTTGGTCAGCCCGCCATAGCACGGGTCTTTCTTGTACGCGTTGCGGTCGTGATAGGGCATGCGCGTCGCCGGCCGGCCGCAGCGCACCACTTCGGCGATCTGGTCCGGGTCGAGCACGGTCTCGCGCAAGGATAGGGCAGCACCGCCGTAGCCGCCGCCGCCGCCGCCGTGCCATTTGTGGCAGCCCATGCAGTTCGCCTCCTCATAAACCTCCTTGCCGAGGTCCGTCTCCTGCGCGACCGCCGCATCTGGCATCAGCACGCTCGCGCCCAGACCGGTCCACACACCGAGCAGGCCCAGGAACAGGGCCCTGGTAGCGGACCGGCTGTTCCTGCATGCGCTGCGTGGCTGGTGATGCGGCATCGTTGACCTCCCTCTGAGCTGCCGGATTTTGCGCCATTGTGCAGCATCCTCCCAGGGTTGCAAAGCGCCGGTGCGCTCCGGTTGAGGCTGGAGCGCTGCCCCGCGGGCCGCTATGATGGCGAGCAGAACGGGGCAGGATCAGGGAGGCTGCGATGAGGGGGCTCGGGGCATTTGGGCTGGCGGCGATGGTGCTGGCGTTCGGCGGGCTCGGCCGGGCTGCCGAGGATCCGCTGAAGGGCGATCTGCGCGATCTCAGCGTCGGCATGCAGATCGGCGATCTGCCGGCGCAGGGCTATGTCCATCTGGCCTGCGGCCATGACGGCGCCGAGCCGGGGCAGGAGCTGACGAGCTGGGCGGATTTTCCCCAGTGCCCGGCCGATGCCGACGGCCTGCACGAGGTCGCCTTCCAGTATGACGACTCGCTGCAGCAATGGGCTGCGGTCAACGACAAATGGGAGGGCACGCAGGTCGCCGGCCATCCGGTGATTCCCTCGCTGCTGATCGACGACGAGGGCGTGGTGCAGCGGATCCGGATCGTCACCGATCCCGATACCCGCCTGTACCTCAAGAAGAAGGCCTTTCTGCTGCCGATCCGCGTGATGGGCCGCTATGGGCGGGACGGCTGGTCATGCACCGATGCCGAGCCCGGCAAGGGCATGACGCCGGTCGGCGGCATGTTCATCGACCGGCATTGCGAAAAAGCCTTCCACGACCGCCTTCTGGTCATGGACACGCATCTCTACCGCACCGCCGAGCAGACCGGCCGCGAGTTCACCGGCTCGACCCGGCTCGAGATCATCAACGAAGGCGCCGGCTAGCCCAACTAAAGCAGACGCCGTCTGCTCCAGAGCACCAGCCGGCGCCGATCCGAACCGATGTGGGCGAGCGGGCCTACTGCTTGACCCCGAGCATCTGCAGATCGATCCCGTCGGCCATCGCCTCGTATCCGGTATCCTGCGGATGCAGGTGATCGCCTGAATCGAAGTCCGCGCGGATGTGTTTCAGGTTGTCCGGATCGCGGGTCATGGCGTCGAAGTCGATCACGCCGTCGAAGGCGCCGCTGGTGCGGATCCAGTCGTTGACCGCCACGCGCTTGGCCTCCTTCTCCTCGTCGTAGTAGCCGAACAGCGGGTTGCCGTGAAACGTGTCCTCGAACGGCGTCAGCGTCGCGCCGAGGATCACCATGTCGTTCAGGTGGGCACGGTCGATCAGCTGCTTGTAGCCGGCGATGATGTCGTCAGCGCTCGGCGCCGGCTCGCCCTCCGGCACCAGGATGGTATCCGGCCAGCCGATGTCGTTGATGCCCATCATCAGGATCACGGTGTCGGCCCGGGGCTGGCTCAGCACGTCGCGATCGAAGCGCGCCAGCGCATTGTCGCCCATCCGGTCGCGCAGCACGCGCGCGCCCGAGATGCCCTGGTTCAGCACCGCCACCCGCGCACCGGCTTCCTGCAGCCGCTCCGCCAGGAAATCGGGCCAGCGGTGGTCGGCGTCCGGCGTGGAGGCCGCGCCGTCCGTGATCGAATCGCCGAACGTCACGATCGCCCGCGCGTCGGGCGCCGCGTCGACCAAGATTTCGCTCAGAAAGATCCGTGACTTGATGGTCTGCGTCGGCTCGAAGGCGGCATCGCCCGCGAAATCGCCGCCGGCGGAAATGTAGGCGGTCTGGGCACCTTCATTGTGCCATGTGGTGGTCGGCGTGATCTCCGGGTAGGAACAGGCTGACCGCGACACTGCCCAGGGGCTCGACCGCGAGGTCCACGGGGTCGCTGATCATCGGCGCTCCGGGCGGGATCGTCACGGTCGGGCTGCCGCTGAAGGTCAGCACCCGATCGGAGCCCGGCAGGGTCGCGACGCCGTCGCCGGCGAGCGCCACATGCGCGGCGCCGATCACGAGCGGCCGGTCGCCATACTCGTTGGACAGCACGACGCGCACCTGGTCGCCGCCGAGGCTGACCCTTGCGATCTGTCGCAGGGTCTGGTCGCGTAAGGCACGCGGGATGCCCACGGGCGCGAAGAAATCCGCATCCCACACCGGCTGCGGGCTGGCTGTCCAGGTGCCGATCCATTGACCGGAGTTGCTCTGCTGGGCCGGTGCCGGCGCCGCCACGAGGCCGGACAGCAGCGCTGCCAGACAACCGACCGCGACGAGGGCACCTCGGCGCGAAAGCACTCGGCCTCGCGTGATTGCACCCTGATGCGCAAGAGAATTGCCGGCCACGTGCCGGCGCGGCAGCCATTTCTGTGACATGGTTCGCCTCCCCTGATGGCCCGTACCTGGCGGGCCTGCGTGCTCCCCGACGAAACGCCATGGTAGCACATTTAGCGTGCCATATCATCTCGCAGGTTGCGCAATGCGTCGGCGATCTGCCGGGAGCGAGATGGCTGGGGAGATCGGACGTGGCGCGCCGCGCGCAGCTCGAGCCTGTGGCCCGTGCACAGGTCGTCCGGCGGGCCAGGGGGGGCTTGGCGAGAACCGTCAGCGCATGCGGTGGTCGCCGCGCAGCAGCCGCACCCGGCTCGCTTGCGGGCCCATCGGGCCCTCGTCGTCGGCCAGGGTGTAGTGCACGTCGCTGCCGACCTCGAGCTGATCGAAGCCGTCGTCCTCGACCACCACGCGGTGGAAGTAGACATTGTGCCCGCCGGGCGCCTCGATGAAGCCGTAGCTCTGCTCCGGGTAGAGCCGGACGATGCGCGCATAGGCGACGCCGTCGTGGCTCTTGACCTCATGCCGGGCGAGATCGCGATGGTGCTCGAGCTGGCGCTCGGCGACGTCGAAGGCGACCCCGATCACCTGATAGGCGTCGTCCCGGCTCTCGTGGTGCCGCTGCTCGCGCTTGACCACGATCTCCTTGCCCGGGACGCTGATGTCGATGGTGATGCCGACCGTGCTGCGGTGTGGCTGCTTGTGAGGCGCTTCGATGGTGACGCGACAGGAGACGATCCCGTCCGAAAGGCGTTCGAGATGCGCGACCCGTTCGCGCACGCGCGCCTCGATGCTCTCGGAGGGGGCCATGTTGTGGAAGCTGATCTTGAGTGGCACCTGCATGGGCAAACCCCCCGATCCGTGGCGGCTGGTCCAGCGGCGCCGGTCGGCTCACCGGCGCGTCCGTACAATCTCTAAGAATGGAGGCGCGGACGCCCGGCTGCAATGCCTGAGCGTCGCCAGAGCGCGGCGTATGCGCGCAGTTTGGGTCGCCTGCGGGTTGAGGGCAGCCGCCACCGACCCCTGACGGAGAGCGGGTCGACCCGAGGTCGTCCGTCTCAGGACTTCGCCGGGCTGGCGCGGGCCTCGAGCTCGGCAAGCAGCCCTTCCATGTCACTGCGCTCGATCACCGCGGCGAACTCCGAGCGCTGCGAGACCAGCAGGCTGACGCCGGCGATGATCAGATCGATGATCACCGGCCCCTCGTCGCCATCGCGCAGCCGCCAGTCGACCGCCAGCGTATCGCCTTTTTCCGGCCGCACCCGGGTGCGGACCAGAACGTCCTGCTTGCCCGCCGGTGCGCTCGAGACGATCGAGAAGTGGTCTTCCAGCTGGCCCCGGGAATCCTTGGCGTACAGGTTGAGGCGTCGGGCGAAATTGTGCATCACGACATCGCGGAACAGGCTCTGGTAGCGGGTCTTTTGCTGGTCGCCGAGCTGGTTCCAGTAGCGGCCGAGCACCAGACGACTGAGCAGTTCGACGTCGGTCTTGGACTCGAGCAGCTTGGCCAGGGCGTCGATTCGCTGCTGGTCGCTGAGATCGGGGCGATCGAGCTGCTGCCAGATCTGCACGGCCAGCTCGTGCACCACGGCCTCCGCGTCGGCCGGGGTGACCTCGCCGCGTGCAGTCCGCATGGTCCAGGGTAGGCCGATCAGCGGCAGCAAGGCCGCAGCCATCAGCACGCCAATCGCGTCACGACGGCGCAGCCGCACGAACGCGCGCTTCATCTTCTCCCTCCGACCGTGCCCACGGCCGTGTGCGTGGGTATGAGATTAACAATTGGTCATGTCGAGTCGTCCCGCAAGCCCCAAAAGACGGTACTCGGGTGCCGCGGCGCCGAGCGTGGCCGTTCGGCCCGCAAGCGGCATCAGGTCACCGCATCGATCTGCTGCTCGGTCAGCGCTCCCGGCACCAGGGTGACCGGAACCTCGAGCTGACCGCCGAGCTGGCTGACCAGGTAGGTGACCAGCGGACCCGGGCCCTCGCGGCCGGTCGCGGTCGCCAGCACCAGCAGCGAGATGCTGGGCTCCTCCTTGATCAGCGCCAGCAGTTCGTCACGCCTGCGCCCCTCGCGCACGTACAGCGCCGGCATCTTGGTGGTCACCGCCTGCACCTTGGCGGCGAGCCCCTGCAGGGTCTGCTCGGCCTGCTGGCGGGCTTCGTCCTGCATCACCCGCTCGACCCCGAGCCAATGCTGGAACTCGGGCGGCTCGATCACATAGAGCAGAGCGACCCTGCCGCCGGTATGCAGGGCGCGGCGGCAGGCGAAATGCAGCGCCTTTTGCATCTCCTCGGTCTCGTCGACCACCACCAAAAAAATCCGCTCGGCCTCGGCCGCGGCCTGCCTGGGCTCCTGCGCGTCTTCCGCCGGCGGTTGCGTGTCTTCAGCCATGTCTCAGCTCCGTCGAAAGATCACCCCGGCGAGCCAGCCCAGGCCTACCGCCATCACGATCGCGAGCAGGCCGTAGAATGGCGCGTGGCCCTGGGCGAAATCGAACACGTCGGCCTCGAGACCGACCTTGCTGATCACCAGCGCGCTGCGCTGCGCATCCTTCACATAGCCGTCTTCGAGCTCGAACACCTGAACCTGATAGATCCCGGGCGGCACGTTCGCCGGAAAGCTCAAGGTGGTCCGAAACAGGTTGGGACCGAGGAAGCTTACCGGTGTCGGTGCCCGCGTGTACAGCTCCTGTCGCTGCTTGTTGCGGATCAGGGCCTTCTTGAAGGTGGCGATCTGGGCAGCGTCGGCGCCGGTCGCGTCGACCGGCTCGAGGCGCAGATGATCGACCCCCAGCTCGTGGCGAGCCAGCACCGCGGGCGTCGCGATCTCGTCGAGCGGCGCACTGCTCGCGACCGCATAGTAGGTCGGCGCGCCGGTGAGCTCGAGGCTCTCGTGATTGACCCAGATGCCGGCGATCTGGTCCTTGCGCCGGACCACCTGGTCCTGGCGCGGGCCGACCACGGTGACCACGATGTCACCGCCACCGGTGCTGGTGCCGAACAGTACCACGTCGGTGCCGACGAAGGCCGTGGTGATCGCGATCAGATGCTCCGACAGGTCGGCCACCAGGCCGTCGGCGCGTGCCGACCCGGCCGCGAGCAGGCAGACCGCGAGCGCGATCGCCAGCCGGCAGCGCCGGGCGCGCGCCATCAGTGGCCGGCCGCTGCGAGCGCGTACGGATCGTCCGGCGTCGCGACCATGTCGTAGCCGAGCTTGAGGCACACCGCGAGCACCAGCAGCGCCAGCAGGACCGCGCAGCTGGTCGCCGCGCAGCCGGGCGCCGACACTGCGTGCCGAACTGGGCGCCGATCACGCCGCCGACGATCAGCAGCAGCGCCAGCACGACGTCGACCGTCTGGTTGTTGACCGCGTGCAGGATAGGTGGTGGCGGCCGTGACGAAGACGATCTGGAACAGCGAGGTGCCGACCACGACCGCTGGTCGGCATGCCGAGCAGATAGATCATCGCCGGCACCATGATGAAGCCGCCGCCGACGCCCATGATCGCGGCCAGCATGCCGACCAGGAAGCCGAGCGCCAGCGGGTTCAGCGCGCTGATGTAGAGCCGCGAGCGGTGGAACCGCATCTTGAGCGGCAGGCCGTGCATCCAAGGTGTGCGATGCCGCCTGGTGCAGGCGCCGGGGCGCGTGCTGCGGCGAAACCAGGTGCCCAGCGCTCTCGACCAGCATCAGGCCGCCGATGATGCCGAGGAACACCACGTAGGAGAGCGAGATCACCAGGTCGATCTGGCCCAGCTGGCGCAGCAGGGCGAACAGCCAGACGCCGAACGCCGAGCCGACGAAGCCGCCGGCCACCAGCACCATCGCCCATCTCAGGTCGACGTTGCCGCGGCGCATATGGGCGAGCACGCCCGAGAACGACGATGCCAGGATCTGGCTGGCCTCGGAGCCGACCGCGACCGGCGGCGGAATGCCGATGAAGATCAGCAGCGGCGTCATCAGGAAGCCGCCGCCGACCCCGAACATGCCCGACAGGAATCCGACCGCCCCGCCGAGTCCGAGCAGCAGAAAGAGGTTCACCGACACCTCGGCGATCGGCAGATAGATGTCCATCGACGACTCGAAGCAGAGGCTCGGGGTGCGGCCGCGCGCGCACCATTGCCGAGGGGCCTGGGGCAGTCAAGGGCGCGCCCTGCATCCGGCCCGTCGAGGCGCGTGATCGGAACCGGTAGGGGGACTTGCGAGCGCGCTTCCGATCCGAGGATCATCAATGGCCAACCACACCGAGCGAAAAGAGCTCGGCGGGCCGGACGATCAGGTCGTGGCCGATCTTGGCGCACACGGCGAGCACGATCAGCGCCAGCAGAACCCGCAGCTGCTCGGCGCGCAGCCGGTTGCCGGCGCTCGAGCCGAGCTGTGCCCCGATCACGCCGCCGACGATCAGCGCCAGGGCGAGGAAGACGTCGACCGTCTTGGTGTCGACCGCGTGCAGGAAGGTGGTCGCCGCGGTCACGAAGCTGATCTGGAACAGCGAGGTGCCGATCACCACCGAGGTCGGCATGCCGATCAGATAGATCATCGCCGGCACCATCAAGAAGCCGCCGCCGACGCCCATGATGGCGACCAGGATGCCGGCCATGACGCCCAGGCCGAGCGGCATCAGCACGCTGATGTAGAGGCGGGACCGGTGAAACCGGACTTTGAGCGGCAGGCCGTGCAGCCAGAGGTGGCGGTGCCGCTTGGCCAAGGTGTCGCGGCGCGCCCGCACCCGCAGCCAGGCCCGCACCGATTCGGCCAGCATCAGGGCGCCGATGGTGCCGAGGAACAGCACATAGGCCAGCGAGATCGACAGATCGATCTGGCCGAGCCGGCGCAGCAGACCGAA
Organism: uncultured Alphaproteobacteria bacterium; assembly: GCA_963731495.1. Classification (GTDB taxonomy): domain Bacteria; phylum Pseudomonadota; class Alphaproteobacteria; order Geminicoccales; family Geminicoccaceae; genus DASUGG01. The sequence continues at coordinate 66,793 of CAVSVZ010000038.1, read as the reverse complement.
CAGCCACACCCCGAGCAGCGAGCCGACCAGACCGCCGGCGACCAGCACGATGCCCATGCGCACGTCGACATTGCCGCGCCGCATGTGCGCCAGCATGCCGGAGAACGAGGAGGCCAGGATCTGGGGGGCCTGCGTGCCGACCGCGACCGGCGGCGGGATGCCGATCAGGATCAGCAGCGGCGTCAGCAGAAAGCCGCCGCCGACCCCGAACACGCCCGACAGAAAGCCGATCACCCCGCCGAGTCCGAGCAGCAGAAAAAGGTTCACCGACATCTCGGCGATCGGCAGATAGATGTCCATCGATGAACTGGCCGGACGGTTGGAACGGGCGCAGCATCGGGCAGTGCGCCGACGCGGTCAAGGCGCGTCGCCCGCAGCCTCCCGAGTCCGAAGGCGAATCTTCCGATCGACGGACAAGGCTGGCCAATCTGCTCCGAATCCGGCAGATTGCGCATGTCCGTTCTCCGCACACCCGGTAGGCCTAGAAAGGACTCGCCCTGAGCGCTCAAGCGCGCGTCGACACCTCGCCGCTCGTCGCCGACGAGGTCAAGACCACCACCTGCTACATGTGCGCCTGCCGCTGCGGCATCAAGGTGCACCTCGAGACGGCCAGATCCGCTACATCGAGGGCAACCGCGACCATCCGGTCAACCGCGGCGTGCTCTGCGCCAAGGGCTCGGCCGGCATCATGCAGCACTATTCGCCGGCGCGGCTGACCAAGCCGCTGAAGCGGGTCGGGCGAGCGCGGCGCGGGCGCGTTCCAGGAGATCTCCTGGGACGAGGCGCTGGGCACCGCGGCCGACTGGCTGGGCAAGATCCGCGCCGACGATCCGCGCAAGCTCGCCTTCTTCACCGGCCGCGACCAGAGCCAGGCGCTGACCGGCTGGTGGGCGAGCCAGTTCGGCACGCCCAACTACGCCGCCCATGGCGGCTTCTGCTCGGTCAACATGGCGGCCGCCGGCCTCTACACCATCGGCGGCTCGTTCTGGGAGTTCGGCGAGCCCGACTGGGAGCGCACCCGCTACTTCATGCTGTTCGGCTGCGCCGAGGACCACGACAGCAACCCGATCAAGATCGGGCTGGGCAAGCTCAAGCAGCGCGGCGCCAAGTTCGTCTCGGTCAATCCGGTGCGCACCGGCTATTCGGCGATCGCCGACGAGTGGATCGGCATCACGCCCGGCACCGACGGCCTGTTCGTGCTGTCGCTGGTCCACGAGCTGCTGCGCGCCGGCAAGGTCGATCTCGACTATCTCGCCCGCTACACCAACGCGGCCTGGCTGGTCGTCCAGAACCCGGGCGCGGCCGACGACGGCCTGTTCGCCGCGCGACGCCGACGGCCAGCCGCTGTGCTGGGACCGGCGCCGGAACGCGCTGTATCCGGCCGACGATGCCGATGCCAGGCCCAGCCTCAAGGGCGAGGCGCGGATCGCGCCGACGGCCAGCGCGCCGTTCCCGGTCTTCCAGCTGCTGGCCGAGCGCTATCTCGATCCGCGCTACGCCCGGACGCGGTCGCGACGCAGACCGGCATCCCGGCCGCGACCATCCGCCGCATCGCCGCCGAGCTGGCCCAGGCCGCCTTCGAGCAGGCGATGGCCCTCGACGTCCCCTGGACCGACTCTGGGGCCGGCGCCACGAGAGGATGGTCGGCCGGCCGGTCAGCGATGCACGCCATGCGCGGCATCTCGGCCCATTCCAACGGCTTCCACACCTGCCGCGCGATGCACCTGCTGCAGATCCTGCTCGGCACCATCGACGTGCCGGGCGGCTTCCGCTACAAGCCGCCGTTTCCCAAGCCCGTGCCGCCGGGCCCCAAGCCCGCCGGGCAGCCCGGCCAGGTCGCGCCGGGCCAGCCGATGCCGGGGCCGCCGCTCGGCTTCCCGACCGGGCCCGAGGACCTGCTGGTCGAGGCCGACGGCAGCCCGCGCCGCATCGACAAGGCGTTCTCCTGGGAGGCGCCGCTCGCCGCGCACGGCATGATGCACATGGTGATCGCCAACGCCTAGCACGGCGATCCCTACCCGATCGACACGCTGTTCATGTACATGGCCAACATGGCCTGGAACTCGGCGATGAACACCGCCGGCACGATGGAGATGCTGACCGACAGGACGACGCGACCGGCGCATACCGCATCCCGCACATCATCTATTCCGACGCCTACTACTCGGAGATGGTCGCCTATGCCGACCTGATCCTGCCCGACACCACCTATCTCGAGCGCTGGGACTGCATCTCGCTGCTCGACCGGCCGATCTGCGTCGGCCGACGGCGCCGGCCGACGCGATCCGCCAGCCGGTGCTGCGCGCCCGACCGCGACGTCCGGCCGTTCCAGGACGTGCTGCTCGACCTGGGCGCCCGGCTCGGCCTGCCGGGCATGGTCGACGACGACGGCAGCACCGCGTTATCCAGGCGGTTATCCGGATTACCTCGTCAATCACGAGCGCAAGCCCGGGATCGGCAGCCTGGCCGGCTGGCGCGGCGACGGCAGTCAGCACGGGCAGGGGCCGGCCAATCCCGACCAGCTCGGCGCTACGTCGAGCAACGGCTGCTTCTGGCAGGACGAGTTCCCGCCGGGCCAGCGCTACTTCAAGCACGCCAACCAGGACTATCTGGACTATGCGGTGCGCATGGGCTTCATCGATCGCCCGAGCCCGGTGATCTTCCAGCTCTACAGCGAGACGCTGCAGAAATTCCGGCTGGCGGCGCAAGGGGTCGCGGGACCGCAGCCGCCGGCCGAGCACCGCGAGCGGATCGAGACCTATTTCGACCCGCTGCCGTTCTGGTATCCGCCCCTCGATCACGGCGACGAGCACCTGTTCCCGCTCCACGCGGTCACCCAGCGGCCGATGGCGATGTACCACTCCTGGGGCTCGCAGAACGCCTGGCTGCGCCAGCTCCACGCCAGCAACCGGCTCTATCTCTCACGTGCGTACGCCAAGCATCAGGGGCTGCGCGATGGCGACTGGGTCTGGGTGATCAGCCGGCACGGCCAGATCAAGGTGCAGATCCGGGTGATGGACGGGGTCAATCCGAACACCTGCTGGACCTGGAACGCGATCGGCAAGCGCGCTGGCGCCTGGCATCTTGCGCCAAACGCACCGGAAGCGACCAGGGGCTTCCTGCTCAACCACCTGATCGACGAGCTGCTGCCGGAGCAGGGCTCGGGCTATCGCTACGCCAATGCCGATCCGGTCACCGGCCAGGCGGCCTGGTACGATCTGCGCGTGCGGCTGGAAAAGGCTGCCGAGGCCGAGGCCGGGCTCAGCGAGCCGCAGCTCGGCACGCTGACGCCGCCAAAAACCTGCCGGAGGCGCCCGCCGTGCTGCGCTATGGCGAGCAGTTCCGGCCGGGGAGGCGAGCATGACCAGCCTGCCGGACACGCCGCCGGACAAGCGCCTGGGCCTGGTGATCGACCTCGACACCTGCGTCGGCTGCCAGGCCTGCGTGATCAGCTGCAAGGAATGGAACACCAGCGGCTACCCGGCGCCGCTGACCGATCAGGAGCCGTACGGCGCGCACCCGCGCGGCGCCTTTTTGAACCGGGTGCACAGCTACGAGGCGCGAAGCAAGGCCGGCGAAGGGGCCGGCCAGACCGTGCACTTCCCGAAATCCTGCCTGCACTGCGACCACGCGGCCTGCGTCACCGTGTGCCCCACGGGCGCCTCCTACAAGCGCCAGGAAGACGGCATCGTCCTGGTCGACGAGAGCCTTTGCATCGGCTGCGGCCTGTGCGCTTGGGCCTGCCCCTATGGCGCGCGTGAGCTGGACGCCGATCAGGGCGTCATGAAGAAGTGCACGCTGTGCATCGATCGCATCTACAACGAGAACCTGCCCGAGGCCGACCGGCGGCCGGCCTGCGTCGCCAGCTGTCCGACCGGTGCCCGGCATTTCGGCGACCTGGCCGATCCGGATTCGCCTGTGAGCCGCCTGGTCGCCGAGCGCGACGGCTTCGGGCCGATGCCCGAGCTCGGCTATCAGCCGACCAACCGCTACCTGCCGCCGCGCCCGCGCCGCACCGATGCGGCCGCGCTCGGCGCGCCCGCCGCGCTCGAGCCGGCCGAGCCAACCGGCTTTTTGGGCTGGCTCGACCGCGTCCTCGGCGATTGACGATCTTGATGCGACCCGGCTGTGCAGCGATGCATTCACTCGATTGGTTTGGTCATTGCCGGGGACCTGGCTTGACCCAACGATGCAGTGGTAGGTGGATGGTCTGATCAAGTCCGGGCAGGACGAGGGCGAATCGCTTGAATGTCCAGGACCATCTTGACAGGGCTTGCAGTGAGGTCCGTCGCGATCGTGAGGAGCCGAAAGACCGTGAACACCACGACACTCAGCATTTCGCTGCCTGAAGCGCTCGAGGAGCACGTGCAAAAGCGTGTGGCCGAAGGCGCGTTCAGCAATGCGAGCGAGTTTGTGCGAGCCCTGATCCGCCTCGACAAGGAGCAGCAGGACAAGCTCACGGCGCTGCGGGATGCCGTCGCCGTCGGCGCCGGTCAACTCGATCGCGGCGAAGGTCTCGACGGCGAACGGGTGTTCGCTGAGCTCCTGTGCGAGCTGCAACGCTAGGGCTCCAGGCCGAGACGGAAGAACGCGTGCACCCCGCACCCTCGATCATCGCCTTCACCACGCTCTCGGGCGCCGGCTACGGCCTCTTGTTCGTGCTGGCGCTCGGCAGCGCGCTCGGCCTGATCCCGCCGATGCGCTGGATCGGCCTGTCCGGCATGGTGCTGGCGCTCGGCCTGATCACGCTCGGCCTGTTGTGCTCGACCTTCCATCTCGGCCACCCGGAGCGAGCCTGGCGCGCGCTCTCACAATGGCGCTCGTCATGGCTCTCGCGCGAGGGCGTGATGGCGCTCCTCACCTATGGACCGGCCCTGATCTTCGCCTTCGGCTGGGTGGTGCTCGGTTCGACCGGCGGCCCGTTCGCGCTGCTCGCACTGCTGGCGGCGGCGGGTGCCGTCGCGACCGTCTGGTGCACCGGCATGATCTATGGCTCGCTCAAGCCGATCCGGCAGTGGCACCATCCGCTGACGGCACCGCTCTACCTGGCGTTCGCGCTGATGACCGGGACGCTGCTGGCGCAGCTGGTGCTGAGCTGGTTCGCGGTGCCGCGGGGCTGGGCCGGCTGGCTGGCGGTGGTCGCGATCCTGCTCGCCTACGGGCTGAAAACCCTGTACTGGCGGGCGATCGGTCGCGACCTGCCGATCAGCACCACCGAGAGCGCCACGGGGCTCGGCCGCCTCGGCCTGGTCAGCCTGCTCGACCCGCCGCATACCGAGACCAACTATCTGCTCGACGAGATGGTGTTCCGGGTCGGCCGCAGGCATGGCCGCAAGCTGCGCCTGTTGAGCTATCTAATCGGACTTGGCGCTGCGCTGGTGCTGGCCGTGCTGAGCCTGCTCGCAGCCGGCGTCATGGCCGGACTGCTGGCGGCGCTGGCGGCCGCTGCGGGCCTGATCGGCGTCGCGATCGAGCGCTGGCTGTTCTTTGCCGAGGCGCGCCATACGGTCCGGCTGTACTACCGGCGCGTGGCCTGATTGCGATCAGGCCTTCGATCTGGGTCGGGGCGACCCGGAGCGACGTAAGTCGGCGGTGCCCTACGCGGAAAGCGGGGACGCGACGCTGGCGGTCACCAGCGAGGGCTCCCGGCTGGTGCCGGCGCCGCTCGAGCAATAGAGCCGGTGCAGCGTGTCCAGCACGGCCGGTGCGTGTCCGCCTTCGAGCGCATAGTAGATGGTCTGAGCGGCCCGGCGCGTGCGCACCAGCCGCTCGCGTCGCAATCGAGCCAGGTGCTGCGACAGCGCCGACTGGCTGAGCCCGACCAGGGAGACCAGCTGGCCGACCGACTTCTCGCCCTCGACCAGCTGACAAAGGATCGCCAGGCGATGCGGGTTGCTCAACGCCTTCATCAGCTGTGCCGCCTCACGGGCGTTTCGTTGCAACGAGATCGGATCCATTCGCGCTTTCCGATGGGCGAGGGGTGCGCCGATCATGGTCGCGGCGCGGGGTGGCGGTAGCGATCCCACCGAGATAGCGCCCTTCGCGCCGGTTTCCAGTGCCGGGGCCGCATCGGCCCCGGCCGCGCCTTGCTCAGCTCTGGTCGCCGCGGGGGGCTGGCCCCGCTGGCCTCAGCTGGCCGAGATCGAAGATCGCGACCAGATAGCGACCGGCGTCGAGGAACCGGCTGGGATCGTGCGGCGCCCCGTCGACCCGTACCTCGTAGTGCAGATGCCGCCCGGTGGTGCGGCCGGTGCTGCCGACCACGCCGATCGGCTGACGAAAGCCGACCTGATCGCCGACCTTGACCGAGATCGATTTGAGATGGCCATAGCGGGTGATCACGCCCATGCCGTGGTCGATCTCGACCATATTGCCGTAAGGACCGGACTTGCCGGCCGTGATCACGGTGCCGGGCGCGGTCGCCAAGGCCTTCGAGCCGCGAGGCGCGCCCATGTCGAGCCCGCTGTGAAACGCCCATTTCTTGTTGAGGGGGTCCTGGCGCTTGCCGAATCCGCTGGTGATGTAGAACTGGTCGAGCGGCGAGGCCAGCGGCAGGGTGCTCGCCAGCCTCTGCAGCGCGGTCAGACGCGTCAGGTGGTCGCTCACCGAGGCCGCCATTGGTGGCTCCTGCGGCGTCTCGTCGACCATCGCCTCGTAGGGACCGCCCTGACCGAACTCGGGATTCGCGGCGCGCGCCACCAGCGTCTCGACATCGACGCCTGTGCCCGCGACCAGCTCTTCCAGCGTCTCGAGATTGCCCAGCACCCAGCTCTCGAGCCAGCTCTGCGCATAGGCTTCGCGGGCGCCCAGCTGCTCGAGCCGCGACTGGATGCTGGCGAGCCGCCAGCGGAGGCCGGCCTCGGCGCGCTGGCTGGCGTCGCGCTCGTCGCCGACCAGGATCAGGCGCGCCTCGGTTTGCGCCAGCTGGTCGGCGAGACTAACGCCCTGCTGCATCGCGCGCTCCAGCTGCAGCTCGCGCGCCTCGATCCCCTGCTCGAGCTCGCGCACCACGCGCACGGCTTGATCGCGCTCGGCGGCGACCCCGCGCAGGCGTCGCTCGCCGGTCGCCAGCCGCGCCGCCATGTCCTGGCGGATCTCGCTCAGGGCATCGATCGTCCCCGCGTGCTCGGCATTGCTCGCCCGCAGCCCGGCGACCTCGGCCTCCAGGGCCGTGGCGCGCTCGCTCAACGCGCCGTACGCCGTCTCCAACCGCTGATGTTGCGCGACCAGCTGGCGTTGCAGGTCGCGCTGCTGCAGATAGCCGGTGGAGGCCGCCGTCAGCACCGCCGCCATGACAAAGACGGCTGAGGTGACGATGGCCAGACGGCCCAGGGTCCATGATCTGGCTCGCCGATCGTCGCTTTTTGCTTCGGCCGGCGATGCGAGCGGTGCTCGCCCTGGCTGTCTCAGCTCCATTCTCGATCGCGGTGCAAATGCCTCTCCGTCACGACGCAGCCATCGCTGGTCAGTCGTGGTTGCCACGCCCTGCTCTCCCCGACGCCCATGTTTGGGTATTGTTTGCGTACGCTTGTAGCCTTTCTCCTGCTTATTCAACAAGTGCTTAATGTTAATGTTGCCTTCTTGTTCTCCTTCATGTGAGATATCACACGAAGCTAAACGGGCTTCAGCGGGCCAGACGGCGCCCGGTTGCGGGGTCGAACAGGTGCAGCCGCTGGAGGTCCGGGGTCAGCGCCAGCTGATCGCCGGCCGCGACCTTGCTGGTGCCGGCAAGGCGCACGGCAAGGTCCTGATCGCTGCCGACGATCCGTCCGTGGACCACGGTATCGGCGCCCAGGGCCTCGACCAGGCTGACGCCGAGATGGAGTTGGGGCGCGCTGCCTGGCTCCTGCACCGTTGCCAGCTGCAGATGCTCCGGGCGGATGCCGAGGATGACCGCGCGCTCGGCCTGGCCGGACCACGCCGTGGGCAGCGGCAGGCGGTCCTCGCCGATCACCAGTGCAGCCTGGTCGATGGTCGCGTCCAGAAAATTCATGGCAGGCGAGCCGATGAAGCCGCCGACGAACACGCTCGCCGGCCGCTCGTACACTTCCAGGGCCGGCCCGATCTGCTCGACCACGCCGGCGTTCATGACCATCAGCTGGTCGCCAAGGGTCATCGCCTCGACCTGGTCGTGTGTGACATAGATGCCTGTGGTGCCGAGACGTTGCTGGAGCTGCTTGATCTCGATTCGCATCTGGACGCGCAGCTTGGCGTCGAGATTGGAGAGCGGCTCGTCGAACAGGAACACCGCCGGCTCGCGCACCATCGCACGGCCCATCGCGACCCGCTGGCGCTGGCCACCGGACAGCTCGCGCGGCCGGCGCGCCAACAGCGCCTCGAGGCCCAGGATCTTGCCGACCTCGCTCACCCGCCGCTCGATCTCGGCCTTGGCCATGCCCTGATTGCGCAGCCCGTAGGCCATGTTGTCGAACACCCGCATGTGCGGATAGAGCGCGTAGTTCTGAAACACCATGGCGATGTCGCGATCCTTGGGCTCCAGCCGGTTGACCACCCGCTCGCCGATCCGGATCGTGCCATGAGAGATCTCCTCGAGCCCGGCGATCATGCGCAGGATCGTCGACTTGCCGCAGCCCGATGGCCCGAGCACGACCCGCAATTCGCCATCGGTCACCAGCGTGCTGACCCCCTTGATCACCTCGCTGCTGCCATACGATTTGCGCACGTTGTCGAGAACCACCGATGCCATGGATTGGTTCCGCGTCACTTCTCGGTTTCGATCAGGCCCTTGACGAACCAGCGCTGCATCACGAGGACCACCACCACCGGCGGCAGCATAGCCAGCATCGCGACCGCCATGGTCAGGTTCCACAAGGGCTCGGAATCCGCAACCGTGACCATCCGCTGGATGCCCATGACGATCGTGTACATGCTCTCGTCGGTGGTGATCAGCAGCGGCCATAGATATTGGTTCCAGCCGTAGATGAACAGGATCACGAACAGCGCCGCGATGTTGGTGCGCGACAGCGGCAGCAGGATGTCCTTGAAGAATTTCAAGGGCCCGGCACCGTCGATCCGGGCGGCCTCGGTCAGCTCGTCCGGCACCGTCAGGAAGAACTGGCGGAACAGGAAGGTCGCGGTCGCCGAGGCGATCAGGGGCACGGTCAGCCCCCAATAGCTGTTGAGCAGGCCGAGATTGGCGGCCACCTCGAAGGTCGGCAGGATGCGCACCTCGACCGGCAGCATCAGGGTCACGAAGATCGTCCAGAAGGCGAGCATGCGCAGCGGGAAGCGAAAGTAGACGATCGCGAACGCGGACAGGATCGAGATCGCGATCTTGCCGATCGCAATGCCCAACGCCATGACCAGGGAATTGAGCAGCATCTCGCCGACCGGGCCGCTGGACGAGCCCTCGACGCCGTGGCCCAGCACATTGGCGTAGTTCTCGAGCATCCGGTCGCCCGGCCAGACGGGGATCGGCGCGCGCAGGATGTTCTCGACGGGCTGGGTCGAGGCGACGAAGGTCAGCCAGATCGGCAGGGCGACCATCGCGATCCCCAGCGCGAGCACCAGGTGCGAGAAGAACGTCAATAGCGGCCGGCGCTCGACCATGCCCTCGCCCGAATCATGGCTGCCGGGCCGCGCGCCGCCCGGATCGGGCGATGCGCTGCCGGCTTGTGCCGACAAAACGACGTTGCGGCGCGCTTGGCAAGTCGCGCGTCAAGGGGTGCGCGCTCGGAGAACATGCCCCGGCGCTCGCGAGCGCAAGATCGCGGCGTCAGCCTTGGTCCGCTGCCGCGACCCGCGTCCGCTCGCCGGCCCGCACGGGCAGGCACGCCCGCAGCACCAGAAAGCCGCTGAGCGCCGCGAGCAGCGAGCCGGTGATCACGCCGAGCCGTACCGGATCGTCGAAGTCGGCGTGCTCCCAGGCGAGACCGCCGATGAACAGGCTCATGGTGAAACCGATGCCGCACAACAGCGAGACACCGTACAGCTGACCCCACGACGCGCCGGCCGGCATCCTGGCGAGCCCGGTGCGGATCATCAGCAGCAGGCAGCCGAAGATGCCGATCTGCTTGCCGAGGAACAGGCCCGCCGCGATCCCGAGCTGGACCGGCACCAGAAAACTCGCCATGGCGACGCCGGCGAACGAGACCCCGGCATTGGCGAACGCGAACAGGGGCAGGATGCAGAACGCGACCCAGGGATGCAGCTCGTGCTCGAGTTGCCGGAGCGGCGACCGGCCCTGTGCATCGGGCCGGCGCAGGGGAATCGTCAGGGCCACCGCGACCCCGGCCAGGGTCGCATGCACGCCCGACTTGAGCACGGCGACCCACATCACGATGCCGATCACGATATACGGCGCGGTGCGCGTCACCCCGGCCCGGTTGAGCGCGACGAGCAGGCCGAACGCGATCAGACTGAACGCCAGCGCCCAGCTGGCCAGCTCCTCGGTATAGAACAGCGCGATGATCACGATCGCGCCGAGATCGTCGAACACCGCGATCGCCATGACCAGCACTCTCAGCGACAGCGGCACGCGCTCGCCGAGCAGGGCGAGCACGCCGAGGGCAAAGGCGATATCGGTCGCAGCCGGGATCGCCCAACCCTGCAGATCTTCGGCATTGCCGGCATTGATCGCGACGTAGATCGCCGCCGGCACGATGATGCCGCCGAGCGCCGCGACCGCCGGCAGGCTGGCCTGCGCCACGCTCGAGAGCTCACCCTCCAGACACTCGCGCTTGATCTCGAGGCCGACCAGAAAGAAGAAGATCGCCATCAGGCCGTCATTGACCCAGAGCAGCAGCGGCTTGGCGATCTCGAGCTGGCCGATCCGCAGCTCGACCGGCAGGTCGCGGAACGCGCCATAGATGCCGTCCAGCGCCGAGTTGGCGCACAGGATCGCGAGCAGTGCGGCCGCGGCCAGCACCACGCCGCCGCCGGCTTCGGTCGGCAGGAACGCGCGGATCGCCGCGAGCCGGCTCGCGGGCTCTCGAGTTTCCCTCAAGGCATGGGCTCAGATGCTGCCGGGACCAAAGCGTTTCATGCCATGAGCGCGCCGGTCGACCAACCCCGAAACCCCAGAACGTGTCCCCGTCTGGTCGATTGGGCGTCCTATCCTCCGTGACACCGGGGTCTGGTGCGCCGCGTATCGGCCTGTGCCCGCGGATTCGGGGCGGCATTGCAGGTGGTCTTGGTGCTGCCGATCAGCGCTGCCTCGGCACCGCCGAAGCAGCCCTTGCCGTTGGCCTCGATGGCCGAATCCACGAACTGGTTGCCCTTGCAGGCGAACTGCAACCAGGCGCCGTACTGGCCGTTGCCGCGCACGGTCACGTCCGAGAGGCTGGTATCGGTCGCACAGGTGGTCGCGATGTTCCGGTTGTCCTGGTCGAAATAGACGCCGTTCTTGGCGTTGTGCTCGAACAGCCCGCGCACGAAGCGGTTGCCCGAGGCGTCGCGGATGAACATGCCCTGGTCGTGGTTGCCCTGCGCCCGAAAATCCTCGAACCGGTTGTCGGAAAAGTCGTCGTCGAACGAGAAGCCGGCAAAGTCGTTGTCGTGCACCAGCACGTTGCGAAACACGCTGTTGCGGGTCTGATAGCCGGCCAGCCCGTCGAAGCAGGATTGTTCGGCCTCGAAACCGTCGACCATGAGGCGCTCGGAGCTGACCACCACCATGCCGCCCGAGCGCGCGCCGGTGACCTTGACGTTGGTCACGGTGCAGTCGTCACAGCCGTTGACGCTCACCCCGTTCGAGCGCTCCTGCCGGAGCGGATGCGGGTTGCTCGCGTTGCAGGGTCCGCCCCAGCACTCGAACGCCTGGTTCATGCCGTTGCCGTCGATCTCGAGATTGAGGACCGTGATGTCCTTGTGGCGCTGTTTGGGCGGGGTCTCCAGATCGCCGATCACAATGCCCGGCCGCAGCGCGTTGTCGGCGACCTTGAGGCGGCTGCCGCCGAAATCGATCCGCAGCCCGTCGGCCGAGGGGTTGGGCGGCTCCGTGCAGGTCAAGGTCTGTCGCGCCAGCACCAGCTGCTGATAGGGCTGCATGGCGTCGATATGCGCGCGCAGATCGGCGCAGCTCTCGAAGCTCTTGGCCGGCTGAGCCGGTGCCTGCGCCTGCGCGGCGCCCGGCACCGCTACCCAGGCGACCACGATCGCCGCCAGCCGGCGCCCTTGCCTCCAATCCGCCATGAGATCCTTCCCTCCGGTGGTCGTGTTGCCCGCATTGGCCAACAGCCACAACGTCGCGTCGCTTCCATGCGCGCTGGTCGCGACGGTGCACAACTCTGCGCAGTGGTGCGACACCGGTCATGTTGAACACCGCGCGAAAACGTGGTAGGCGAATCCTTTGCACGCCGGATCTATTCAGGCGTTGGTACTTTCAAGGCTAAGCGGGGCTAAGGCCTCGCTCGCGAAGTTGGAGAGGCGAGAGCCTCGTTTGTAGAAGATGCGCGCAAGCAACCTCAAGGGCGCAAAGCGGATCATTTCAAGGGAGCCTGAAACGCCATGACACCAAGAGACAAGGGGAAGCTGCTGGTCGCGGGGATTGCCGTTACAGTCGGAATCTTGGCGGCTTTTCTACCGAAGCAGTGGATCGAGCAGGTGATGGGCATCGAGCCCGACGGGGGCAGTGGCTTGTTCGAGCTGCTGTTCGTCGTCGTGCCGATCGCGATCGGCTTCCTCATCGCGGCCCATACGTTGTTGGGGAGGCGGCTGTCGTCGCGACCCCGACATGCCGGTTCCGGACCGACCGATCGTCCCTGACGCGGCCGACGCGGCCGCGCACGCCGCGTCCGGATCAGCACGCGCATCGGCGTAACCACGTCGAGACAAGACCGAGAACAGACGGCCGCCGGGCTGCTCCGAGCAGCCGTCGGATGTTTCTGGAGGACCTGTCCCATGGTTGACGAGCGAGCGAACAAAGCGTCGGCCGGCGCCGCAAAGCGGCAGCCGAGGCGCGGCGGTCCCGTGATGGCCGCGCGTGCCGCCGAAAAGCCTGATCTGGATGCCCGCGAGCGGCGGATCAGCCCCCAGCGCAAGGCAATGGGGCCCACCAAGGAACCGGCGGACGCCCGACCTGTGACTGCCGCGCGTGAGCCCGCGGAGCCGCCGGACGAGCCCCCGACCGACCTGGACTGACGTGATCAGGGGAGACGAGCGATGGTCATGGTCCACCGCAATATAGGCCTGAACGATACTGCCACCTCGACGCAGACTTCGAACATCGATGAGCCCACCGTCGCCGCAGCTGGACGGCAGGTGTTCATGACTGGCAACTGGTTCGCCAGCCGATCCGGCACCTCCGGAGGCGCGTGGACACACGTCGACCCGTTTACGGCGCTGCCGTCGGCGGCTGGCGGTTTTTGCTGCGATCAGATTGCGCTGTTCGATCCGAGCAGGGGCACCTGGATCTGGATCCTGCAATACATCGAGCAAAGCGGCAGCAACGTGTTTCGCGTTGCGGTTGCGCGAAGCTCGAACGGTCCGTGGGTCTGGTGGGACTTCGCGCCGACCGACCTCAATCGACAATGGACCGATATGTGGTTCGACTATCCGGATGCCGCGTTGAGTGCCAATCATCTCTACATCACCTTCAATGCGTTCAACACGGCCGGCAACTGGCTGCGCGCGTTCGCCTTCAAGCTGCCGCTGGCCGACCTCGCCGGTCGCCAGAACCTGAGCTACTCGTGGTGGACCACGACCACCCACGGCTCGCTGCGCCTGACGCGTGGCGCGACCACCAACATGTACTTCGCCAGCCACAATGCCGGCCGGGTGCTGCGGGTCTTCCGCTGGCCCGATGGCGCCGGCAACATCACGTCGTTCGACGTCACGACCTCGCCCTGGAGCGCCGGGCCGTACAACGCCAACGGCCCCGGTGGCAACAACTGGCTGGCACGGGTCGATTCGCGCATCACCGGTGCCTGGCTGAGCGGGCGAAGGGCCGGCTTCATGTGGACCGCCTCGGCGCGGGCGGGCCGGCCGCGTCCCTACGTCAAGGTCGCGGTGGTCGACGTGCAGACCCATGCGCTGGTCGAGGAGCCGGACATCTGGAGCCGGACCGGGACGTGGGGCTATTCCGCGGCCGCGGTCAACAGCAACGGCGCGGTCGGCGTGTCCCTGTTCTTCGGCTCGAGCCAGCGCCATCTGACCCACGTGGTCGGCTCGCGCAAGGACAATGCCTGGGATGTGGTCGCCACTGCGACCTCGACCCACAGTCCGGGCATGGCGGGCGACTACCTCTCGTGTGGTCTGCACCCTACGCGGGCGGGCAGCTGGGCGGCATCGGGCTACACCTTGCAGGGCGGCACGCAGCGGCGTCACGTCGAGCCGCGCTATGTCCACTTCAGCCCCTGAGCCGGGCCGCGGGCCGGCGCGCGGCCCGGTGCGGCCCTTGATGAAGGCCTGGGCGCCGGCGCACCGGCGCCCAGGGTGGCCTCGAACGACACGCCGAGCACGAGAGCAATGTCGCGGGATGCGCCGCTCGCGGCGCCGTTTGCTGCTGTGCAGCTGGCGGCGCTTGATCGAGCAGCTGCGCGTGCGCAAGCCGCGGTGATCGGAGAGATCGCGGCCGACATGCTTCGGATCGTCAACCAGTCGACCGCATATTTTGGCGGTCTGGTCGCAGGCGCCGACCCGATGCAATAGCGATCGTCGGGGCTCGTGCGGGTCACTCGGGGCGCGTCTTGTGTATCCGTCCTGACGACCTATGATTGCGCCAATCGACGATGCCGACCGGAGCGGGAGCCCTGATGACGCGATGGATCGTGGCCGCCTTGTTGGTCCCGCTTTGCTGCGCGGTCGCTAAAGCCGACGAATTGTCGCGGTGGCTGTGCGTCACGCCGAGCAGCTGGTGCGAAATGGCCCCGGATACGGAGGGACTGCCCTGTCCTTGCGCGGGCGAGACCGGGGTCGCCGTGACGGTCGACGCGGAGGGCTATGTCGACAGCTCCACAGAAGGTGATATCTGCTACACCAGCGCAGGTCAGTGTTTTATCGCTCCGAGCGGGATCGGGCTCGACTGCGAATGCGAAGGCTTTCCGGGCATCGTCGGTATCCAATGATATGCGCGTCGGACAGATGATCGAAGTGGAGCGCGCGCGATTGTTTAACGGTCTTGGATCCTTGAACCATGGCAGAGAGCGAATCTGATAAATCGACCGGCACAAAACTGCGGATGGTCGTCGGTGCACTTGGCTGGATTCTGGTGGTCGCCGCCGGGGTTTGGATCTATCTCGACTTCGTCAAGCCGCCGGACGAGACCTACGGGCAGGTGGTCGTGGACTTACCGGAGATCTACACCCGGGAGCGTCTGGTCAACGACCGTTTCGTCGAGGACGCGTGGCTGCGTCGGCGGTTGAAGGAATCCGACCAGAGCGACTTTGTCCCCGAGGGGATGCTGTCGCGGCGTGATTTGGCCGCCATGCAGGCTGCCGTGAGCGCCGAGACGGCACCCGCCGCCCCCGGGTCCGACCCGGCCGCGTCCGAGCCTGCCGGTTCCGGGCCGGCCGGGAGCGCACCGCAGCGCAGCCCCATGGCGTTGTTCCGGAGTCAGCTGAGCTATCGCGGCGAGATCCGCAACCTGATCATCGAGAACCAACTGGACGATCGCCACGACCTTCTCGGCAACTCGCTTTATCGGCTCAAGTTCGATGCGAGCGTGCTGCCCGGCGACAACACCCGTGCCAGCGCGCTGATCAGCATTACCCTCAAGGAGCGGAAGCATGACACCCTCTCTCCCAAGGATCTGTTGTTCACCGATTTTGCCCAAAAAGCACCAGACGAGCTGAAGAGATGGCGCACGCTTTTTGCCGATTGGATCGATGATGTCGATGCCAACATCAACCAGGCGCTCAGCGATCTGAAACATGACTATGAGCATGGCCGATTCTCGCCTGAGTATCAGAAAGAAATGGTCAATGTAGCAATTTCACTGCGTCAACTCAAAGGCTGTGACGACATTGATACTCTCGTAGAAAACGTCAAATTGGGAAGCGAAAGCGACGGGGTCTTGACCTCGTTCGAGGATAATTTCCAAGAGCTGCGCAAATGCGACACCGGTAGCGGACAGAGGACGTTTATGTCCCAAACAGCCGACCCCGCGTCCGACAAGGCCCAGCTTGTCGCCAAGAGCCCTGACAAAATTCGTCGGGTCGGCAAGAAAAAAGAAGATTTGAGAACCGGCGAGATCATCAATCGATTTGCTGCGCCAAAGCTGTTGCGGTTGACATTCGGCAGCGGAATCATTGGAACTTTCCAAGAAAGTATCAAGTCTTGGACGTTTTTTCATCCTTACGCAGACTTGGTCGCCAACTATCCTGACGAAGAGCACCCGTTCGTGCCGAGAGCCAAGAAGACCACGCTCCGGCTCGTCCTCCCCGACCAGGCCGGCGGTCACTCTTGCGTGCAGCCCTACACCTTGGTCCCCTGGCATTCCGGGACTTTCCCATCGCTGCCGGCGGACGAGAGCGGAGGATTTTGCGTTGCGCTCGCTCCGGAGAAGCTCGACGAGAGCCCGAAGGGCGAAGAAAAGGAGACGGGCCAGGCCACCCTGAAGATCGAGCCTTTGACGGGCTTCCTCACGGCGATGGACGTCAGCGCCGGTGAGCTGGTCGGTCTCTTGTCCGAGAGTCGCGAGGTGAAGGAGACGCTTGCGGATTTGGCACGTGAGAAGTGGGCGGTCGCCTATATTCCGATCGAGACCGGCCTGTTCTCGTTCATTCGCAAGCTCCAGAGCTCGGGCAGCGTGTTCAGCTATGCGGTCACGCCGAAGCAGACGGTGCAGTCGCTGGGCGTGGACGAGGAGTTGGGTCGCCAGGCAGGAGTCTCGGCGGCAGGAGCTGGCATCGGTGCCCGCCTGTCCGGTGCCCGTGATGCCGGTTTCAGGGGATTCCGTGATCAGCCGCTGGTGGTCGGTTACGGCAATGCGCTGAACGGCGGCCACGAGGGCGCACAGAAGATCGAGTTCGGCTGGTTCATCAGCCCGCCGGTGGTGGGCACACAGGGTGGAGAGGAACGCAAGGCGCACGTTGCCGTGCAATATGCCCTGACCGCCTTGGTGTCGGTCCCGGCCTGGTGGGACAAGATCGATCTCAGCTGGGAAAGCTACTGGCTGGGTCACGACGACACCAAGATTCCGATCTCCTGGCCCGACGACTCGGGGTCGACCAAAGACAGCTCGATCACGATCGACCTGCCACGCGATCTCGAGAGCATCAGCTCGCTCCTGCTCAGCCGGGGCGCAGGCCCCGAGATCGAGGAAGACAAGATGGTGCCGATCGTGGTCACGGTCTGCCGGCCGGCCGAGATCCTGCTCCCCGGTCGGCGCCTGTGGCGCAGTGCCGTGGTGACCCTGGGCGCGCAGATCGCGGACGAGATCCAGGTGCTGCCCAACATGCGCGGCATCATCGCCAAGTTCGATGGCGTGCACGTGCCGTCGGAGTGGACCGGGGGAACACTCAGGAATGTGCCGGTCACGGTGTGGACCAGCGAGGGCAGCCGGACGCTGATCAACCGGGCACAGATCCTCCCGCCGTTCGGGCAAGAGGCGTTGAAGGCCAATGGCACCTGTCGCGAGGAGATGGTCAGGGAACGATCGGCCGAGCCCCCCGGGGAGACCTCTTCAAAGGTCACACCGGTCGCGCAGCAATGATGATCCGGCCGCCAGCATCACGTCGCAAGCGAGGTAGCCTCGAGCGCTGCCGCGCCGGATGGCGAAGTCCGTCTCATGCCTTGCTGCGCGTCGCCGCCGAGCGGCGAAATCTAGACCTGGACTAGGCGTCGCCCTGGGCGTCGGTGTCGGACCCGTTTATTGGGGCCGGGCCACCATCCGATGGTACAGCCTGTTCGTCCGCCAGCCTGGCGAAGTCGTCCAGGACACTCGCGATCAGCTTCTGGCGGCGCGGATCGCGTCCTGGTGAGGTCAGGGCGAACAGCCCGATCAGGTAGCGCGCCTTCTCGGCGGCCTGCTGCCAGGTCTGCGCCGGCGCGGCAGCCAGGAACGTTTCGAGCTTGGTGCGGCGCTCGCGCAGCGCCCGCTGGTCGGCCTCGACCTCGATCAGCCGCCGCCGGATCTCGGTGGCCTCCTGCGCCGCGATGTCGCGGCGTTGGTCGAGGACGATCGGCTCGTCGGTGGTCGTCATCGCCTTGAGCCTCCCCTCCTGCCGCATCAGGCGGATGTACGGTTGCCAGGCACGATCGCCGCTGCTTGCAGGCGCCATCAGGGGTATGTGCGCATCAGAACACGGCGACGGCGAGCAGGATCGTCCCGAGCAGGACCGCCACGGTGGCCGAGAGAACGATCGTGCCGACGTCCGGTCGCTGAAGGAGGGCTCTCATGTGGTTCTCGCCTTTTCGGTAAGGACGCAAACGGGAGCATCGTGCTCGCGGCGGGCCATGCACCGCCGAAGGGCCGGAAGACCGGCCTCGCATCCCAAGGACGACGACGGTGCCAACGGTCGGCGTGAGCCACCGGCGCGCCGGTCGCTCACGCCGCCACAGGATATCGTACCTGCGGTGCTTGCTGTGCTCGCCGGCTCAGGCCGCTGGGAACATCGCGGCGTCGAAGGTGCTGATCTGGTCGCTGCAGTCCTGGGCCACGCTCGAGCCCGACGCCAGCTTGTGCTCCTGGATCAGCTTGCCCCGCTGGTACGAGCTGGTCGTGTCCTTGAGCGTGGCGTAGATCACGCCGCGGTTGGGCTGCAGCAGGAATTCCTGGACGCACGCCGAGACCGCCATCTTTTGCTGCACCTCTTTGCCGGTCTCCCAGGCGCCGACCCAGTTGAACCCGGCCTGGTAGGTGACGATCGCGCCGACCGCAAGCGAGACGACGCATGCCCAGCCCAACTGCTTCGTGCTCCAACCCCGTGCCTTCGATCCCTGGTTTGATTGAGCCATGCCAACCCCCTGGCGCTCTGGTCGGGCAAACAATGCCCAACTTCCTTAGTACTTTATATGGGATCGTGGGATCGTCGTTGCGACGTTTTCATCGTCTATTTGTATTTTTCTTTGTCATGTCCTTGTATTCAATCAACATTTTTTAAAAGCCGCGTCAAATTATTGATTACGCCCGCTCGCTCGCGGACCGGCAACCGGGCGCCCGGCCACGGTTCGCCCGTGCGCTCTCGCGACGGCACCAGCGCAGTCGCCGATCCTGCGCGTCGCTTTGGCGCGATCGCTGCGCCGTCGTCGTCGGTAAACACCTTGCGGCAAGAATTCGATGCTAGTAGGTACTAGTGACTGGCCTTGGTCTAAGGACTGGCAGTCTCGAGGCGAACGCGATCCGCCGACCGGTGCCGGCGGATCACGCTTTGGTCGATGTGCGCTCTACTTCTGCGCTGCCTGTTTGGCAACCGGTTCGATGCGCGCCCAGGTGTCGTCCAGGCTCTGCTGCAGCTCCTCGCCCTTGAGGAACACCGGCGCGAACGCCTGGGAGTCGTAGAAGTCCTTGATGCGCTGGGTGTTCGACGCTTGTTCGAGTGCGTTGGCCATGCCCTCGACCGCCTCGGCCGGCGTGTCCTTGGGCGCGAACCACCAGCTGTCGATGCAGAACACCATGTCGCGGCCGAGCTCGAGCATGGTCGGCATGTCCGGCAGCTTCGGGTTGCGCTCGGGACCGGTATAGGCGAGCGGCTTGATCTGCGATTCCGGGTTGTCGGAGCCGTCCGGCAGCTTGGTGAAGTTGATCACCTCGGCGCCCGAGAGCACGGTGGTGTTGGTCTGGCTGCCGGTCAGGGCGGTGAAGTTGGCGGTGCCGCCGCCGATCTGCACGAAGCGGAACTTGGCGCCGGGCTCGGTGTTCTGGAGCATGATCCCGGCCATGTGGTTGATCGCGCCGAGATTGGCCCCGAAAATCAGGGTGTCCGGCTCGGCCGCCGCTTTCTCGAGCAGCTGGTCGACCGAATCGATGCCGGAGTCCTTGCGCACCATCGGCAGGACGCAGAACTGGCCGGTGGCGGCCACCGGCGCGAAGTCGCGCCAGCTGAAGTCGAGCACGCCGGTGCCTTCGCCACCCATCAGGGCGACGTGAATGATCAGGAACTCGTAGCCGTCGGGCTCGGCTTCGAGCACGCGCCGTGAGCCGATCGAGTAGTGGCCGCCGACATTGATGATGGTGATCGGCTGGTCGAGGATGTCGTTTTCCTGGATCGCAGCCTGGAACGCACGCGCGACCTGGTCCGAGGTACCGCCGGCCTGGAACGGTACGACCACGGTGACCGGCTTCTCCGGCCATGCGGCCTCGGCGCCACCACCCAACGTCAGCGCGCCGACCACGGCGCCCGCTGCGAGCAACCTTCTCACGATTCTGCCTCCCGTTTGTGTTTCTCGGCAGATCGAAGCTACACGGCGAGACGGGGGCGGACAAGGCGGCGTGGCCGTGCGGGCGGGGCCAGGTTGCTCATGTTCTGTACAAAGTGCGCGGGCGCTCGGTCGCTATTCCCTCAGAACGCGCTTCTCGTCGCCGGTGGCTTCTGGCAAGGGGTGGTCGTCCGCAACCCCGACCTGGTCAGCGCTCATCCCGCACCACCGTGGATGTCGTGCGATGGTCCCAGACGCGTCGTCGGGTCTCGCTCGGCGTGCAGCCGAACAGGTCGCTGTACGCGCCGGCGAAGCGGCCGAGATGCCAGAACCCAAAGCTCATCGCGATGTCGGTGATGCTGCGCCGGTCGCCCTCCATGAGGATCGTGCCATGGACGGCACGCAGGCGCCGCTCGCGCTCGAACGCCCTCGGCCCGACGCCGATGCTCTCCTGGAAGGCTCTTTGCAAAGCGCGCTCGCTGACCTGGAGGCGGCGGCAGACGGCCGACACCGAGACCGGCTCGTCGGGCGACGACTTGATCAGCTCGATGGCCGCTCGTGCCAGACGGTGTCGCGCCGGCGACACCATGCCGCCGTCGGGACGGCCCGGCTCCACGCCGCGCAGCGCTTCCACGAGGGCGCCCACGACCTCGTCGGCGGCGACCTCCAGGGCGGCGTCGGGACGGGCGCCGGCCAGCCTGGCCTGCTCCACGAACGAGGCCGCAAGGCAGATCTGCCACTGCAGCCGCCATTCCAGTGACGGCGGCACGGCAGGGCGGTGAATGCCCGGCCGCGACCAAGGCTCGACGGCCGGCGCCGTGGATGCCCACTCTCAGATTGCGCCAGGTCCCCTGATGACGGGCGACCACTTCCGTGCCGGGCCCGGCGATCAAGAGGCGCGGCGCGGCATGCCGGGTCACGTCGACCGTCAAGGAGTTGCCCCAGAGGAAGACAGCGCCCAGGGCATCGTCGGCCCAACGCGCCCGCAGCCGGAGGCCACCTCGCTCCCGGGACGCGCTCGTCCGGATGCCGCCCTTGGTTTCGACGACCGAGAGCCGGCCAGCGTAATCCAGGCCGATGCCCTCAAAGTCGCCGACATAGTCCGCAACGGACTTGTCGTTGCGCTGCGTGGCGCGCGAGAACCGCCGCACCGAGCCGCGCACCCACGTCTCGTCAGCCACCGCCCCAGCGAGAGTTGCGGTTGTCTCCATCCCGTCACAAAACCAATTTAATCATGCAATGAAACTAGAGCCACCACCCGCCCAACCGGGCTCGTCCAGATGCTGGCTCTCAAGGGCCAACCATGCGTCGTTCCCGCGCGAGACGCAAGGTTGCGAGGGCCGGGACGGGGTTTAGACGTCGTCCGGTGTGATCTGGAGGCCGAGACCCGGGCCTTCGGGCGGGCGCACGTAGCCGTGGCGGGCAACGAAGGTGCCCTCGGGCTCGAGGTCCCAGAACCATTGGTGCAGCATGTGGTACTCGACGCTGGCGCAGTTGGCCAAGGCCGCGCCCAGATGCAGGCACGCCGAAAACAGCACCGAGGTCGACGAGGCGTGCAGGGTGCAGGGCAGGTTGAAGGCCCGGGCCAGATCGGCGATCCGCCGGCCTTCGGTGATGCCGCCGCACGCCGCCGGGTCGAACTGCACGAAGTGGACGGCGCGCTGGGTGATCAGCTCGCGGAAGGGGCCGGTCCAGGCCAGGGTCTCGTTGCCGCAGACCGGGATCGGGCTTTTGGCGTGCACCTCGGCCTGGCCCCTGACGTCGTGCGCCGAGACCGGCGCCTCGAGGAAATGGATGTCGTAGCGCTCGACCGCGCGGGCCAGGGCCAGCGCCTCGGGCACGGAGAGATTGTAGAGCGCATCGATCATCAGCCTGGTGTCCGGGCCGATCGCCTCGCGCGCCGCGGCGACCCGCGCGACGTCCTCCTGGAGCGGCGCGCCGCCGACCTTCATCTTGACCGCGGTAAAACCCTGCTCGACGTAGCCGGCGAGCTCCGCGCCCAGATCGTCCGGCTTCTTGCCCTCGCCGTACAGCCCGGCGCTGGCGTACGTGAACACCTGCTCCTCACAGGCGCCGAGCAGCTTGTAGAGCGGCAGCCCCGCAGCCTTGCCGATCAGGTCCCACAAGGCCGTGTCGACCGCGCCGAACGCCGCGCCCATGATGCCGGAGCGGTTCGAGTTCTCGGTGGTGTCGAACGCCAGCTTGCCGAAACGCGTGACGAAATACGGGTCCTGGCCCAGCAGCAGCGGTGCCAGGTCGTCCTCGATGGTATCGACCAGCGCGCGCGCCGAGCCGCCGCTGGTCCAGCCCTCGCCGACGCCGAACAGCCCCGTATCGGTCTCGATGAACACCAGCACCATGCGCTTTTTGGTCCAGCGCGTGCGCGGGTTCCACAGATCGCCGGCCATCTCGCGCTCGATCAGGCGGGGCGTGACGTTGGTGATTTTCATCGGCTGACCTTTGCGGGCGATCTTCTTGGCTGGTTGCGGCTGGCATGGGGCAGGGGCCCTCGCTATGGTGCCGATCCAAGCTGCAAAGCGCCCAACAAGCAAGCCCAGGCGGCACCAGGAGACACATGTCACGGCCCAACCTGCTCTACATCCTGTCCGACCAGCACACCCAGAAGGTCGCCGGCTGCTACGGCGATGCGCTGACACCCACGCCGAACCTCGACCGCCTGGCGGCGCGCGGCGTGACCTTCGATCACGCCTACACGCCATCGCCGCTGTGCACACCGGCGCGCATGGCGCTGCTGACCGGCCGCTACCCGTCGCGCCAGAGCTGCTGGACCAACTCGGATTCGCTTGCCTCCGACATCCCGACCTTCGCGCATGCGATGGGCGCGGGCGGCTGCGGGCCCACGCTGATCGGCCGCCTGCACTCGATCGGGCCGGATCAGATCCGCGGCTATGCCGAACGCCTGGTCGGCGACCACAGCACCAACTGGGTCGGCGGCCATGCCCACTCGCTCGGCGTGCTGGACAAGACCAACGATCCGTTCCGGGTCAGCATCGAGCGCTCGGGCCCGGGCCAGTCCTCCTACGAGGTGAAGGACCGGCAGGTCACCGAGGCGACGCTCGACTGGCTGGACCAGCAGCGCCCCGGCGAGCCGTTCTGCCTGTCGGTCGGCTACCTGCTGCCGCATCAGCCCTATGTCTGCGCGGCCGAGGACTTTCGGCGCTACCAGGGCAAGGTCGGACTGCCGGCGCTGCCGGTGCCCAACGACGAGCATCCCTATCTGCACTGGTGGCGCGAGCACACCGGCTCGCTCGACCTGTCGGATGAGGACGTGATCCGCGCGAGAACCGCCTATTACGGCCTGGTCACCAGCTTCGATCGCATGGTCGGCGCGATCCTCGACCGGCTGGCGGCGTGCGGCCTCGCCGACAGCACCCTGGTGATCTACGTCTCGGACCACGGCGATCAGATCGGCGAGCGCGGCCTGTGGTGGAAGCAGACTTTTTACGAGGAATCGGTCAAGGTGCCGCTGATCATGGCCTGGCCAGGCGTCCTGCCCGAGGGCGAGCGGCGCTCCCGGGTGGTGAACCTGATCGACCTCGGTCCGACCATGCTCGAGGCGCTCGGCGCGCCGGCGCTGCCGAATGCCCAGGGCCGCAGCTTTCTCGAGGTCGCCAAGGACGCGGCGACGCCGTGGCTGGACGAGACTTTCTCCGAATACTGCACCGACGGCATGGCGCCCTGGGCCGGCACCCAGCCCGTGCAGCAGCGCATGATTAGGCGGGATCGCTGGAAGCTGGTCTATTATCACGGCCACCGGCCGCAGCTGTTCGACCTCGAGGACGATCCGGCCGAGCTCAACGACCTGGCCACGGACCCAGGGCATGCCGGCCTGTGCGATGCCCTGGTCGCCCGCGTGCTGGCCGATTGGGACCCGGATGCGATCGGGCGCCACATGGCCGGGCGCGTCGCCAACAAGCGCCTGCTGCAGAGCTGGGCGCGTGCCGTCAATCCGCCCGACAGCTATCGCTGGCCGATCAAGATGGAGGACAACTGGCTCGAGCAGGCGGCGGAATAGCCCATGGCCTGTCTCGGCATCACGGTGATGCCCGAATACATCCAGACCGAGGGCATCGACGCGCTGCTCGACAATCTGACCCGTCGCGCCGGGGTCACGGCCGTGGCGACCTCGCCCTATGTCATGGCGCCCGCCGACCAGGCCAACGGCGTGCGCGAGCCGCCGGCCGACGCCGAGGCCGGCAAGGTCCGTCTGCTCGACCGGTCGCTGTGGGGTCGGCTCGAGCTGTTCGTGCGCACCGCGCCGAGCTTTTCGCCCGACACTGCGCTGTACCGGGGCCTGCGCTACCAGCCGGCCGAGCCGGATGAGCTCAGCACCGCCGAGGGCGGCATCATCGAGGCTTTCATTACTGCCGCCAAGGCGCGCGGCCTCGAGGTTCATCTGCAGGTCCAGGCCGCGATCCCGCCGGGCTACCGGGTCCAGTTCGGCGGCCCGGTCGAGGAGGATCTGGCATGCCTGCCCGACGGCAGCCCGCTCGGCGCGCGGGTCGACAAGAACGGCAGCCTGGCGAGCCCGCACATCCTCGCCTATGGCTGCGCCCTGATCCGCGACCTGGTGCGCGCCTATCCGGCGATCGATGCGCTGCGGGTCGACTGGCCGGAATACCCGCCCTACAGCTTTGCCAGCCTGTTCACCGATTTTTCCGGCCATGCCGAGGCCGCGGCGGCCGGGCTCGGCTTCGATTTCTCCGCAATGCGCCGCGACGTGCTGGCGCTGTATGCGGAGCTGAACGGCGGGCTGCAAGACCGGGATCTCGAGCCGTGGCTGGCGCCCGATGGCGGCCGCTACCCGCTGCTGCGCTATCTGGCCGAGCGGCCGGGCATCCTGGCCTGGCTGCGCTTCAAGACTGCGTTGAGCTTGCGTCTGCTCGCCACCTATCGCGAGACCCTGAACGAGGCCGGCGGCGGGCGCATCCGGTTCATCCCGCACGCCTTCCCGCCGCCCTGGTCGCTGGTCTCCGGCTTCGGCTATGCGGGCGCCTCGCCGCATTGCGACGGCATCGGGGTCAAGCTCTACACCATGCACTGGCCGATGATGCTGCGCGGCTACGGGGACGCCCTGCTGGCGGCCAATCCGGGGCTCTCGGATGCCCTGCTTGCGCGCTGTCTGGCCCGCCTGTGGGATATGCGCGACGACGACGGGCCTGCGCGGGTCGCCGATTTCGCCTATCCTGAGCCCGACGAGGCCCATCCGGTGGGCGCTGGCGCCCAGGCGCGCAAGATCGCGCAGGCGCGGGCCGAGGCGAGCGTGCCGGTCTATGCGTTCGCCCACGGCTACGGTCCGCCGGACGATGTCGATGCCCGCATGAAAGTCGCCTGGCAGGCGTCGGATCGTCACATATGGGTCAATCGTTACGGCTATCTGAGTGACCAGAAGCTGGATGCGCTCGGCAGGCTGCCGCGCTGACAGACCAGCCGCTTTTGGGGAAGGAACCGAGATGAGCGAGGTCAACCGTCGCATCGTGCTGGCCGAGCGGCCGCAGGGCCGTCCCGGACCACAGAATTTTTCGCTCGAGGAGGCGCCGGTGCCGGAGCCCGGTCAGGGCGAACTTTTGAGCCGCACCATCTACCTCTCGCTCGATCCCTATATGCGCGGGCGGATGAGCGATGCGCCCTCCTACACGGCGCCGGTCGCGATCGGCGAGGTGATGACCGCGGGCACGGTCGGCCAGGTGGTGACCTCCAACCTGGACGGCTTCGCGCCCGGCGACTTCGTGGCCGGCCAGGGCGGCTGGCAGGATTTTTCGGTGCTCAAGGCGGGCGAGGCGCGCAAGGTCGACCCGGACCAGGCGCCGATCTCGACCGCGCTGGGCGTGCTCGGCATGCCCGGCATGACCGCCTATACCGGCCTGCACGAGATCGGCAGGCCGCAGGCGGGCGAGACGCTGGTGGTCGCTGCCGCCTCCGGCGCGGTCGGCGCCGTGGTCGGCCAGATCGCCAAGATCAAAGGCTGCCGGGTGGTCGGCGTCGCCGGCTCCGAGGCCAAGTGCGACTATGTCGTGAACGAGCTGGGTTTCGACGCCTGCATCGATCATCGCGCTGCCGATTTTGCCGATGCGCTCGCCGAGGCCTGCCCGAAGGGCATCGACGTCTATTGGGAGAACGTCGGCGGGGCGGTGTTCGATGCCGTGCTGCCGCTGCTCAACCCGTTCGCCCGGATCCCGGTCTGCGGCCTGATCGCCCGCTACAACGTGACCGAGCTGCCGCCCGGCCCCGACCGCATGCCGCTGTTGTTCCGCAACGTGCTGACCAAGCGGCTGACCATCCGCGGCTTCATCGTGTGGGATTTCCGGGCGCTCGAGGAGCAGTTCCGGCGTGATGTCAGCGAGTGGCTGCGCGAGGGCCGCATGCGCTATCGCGAGGACATTCGCGACGGGCTGGAATACGCGCCGCAGGCCTTCATGGGCCTGCTCGAGGGCGGCAATTTCGGCAAGCTCCTGGTGCGGGTGGCGCCGGACCCGACGATCTGACCCGGCTAGGCGAATGCGATGGCCGAGCGCAGCGCATTCGTCACCGGCGGCACGGGCTTTTTGGGCCTCAACCTGATCGAGCAGCTGGTTGCACAAGGCTGGCAGGTGACGGCGCTGCACCGGTCGAGCTCCGACATCCGCCTGCTGCGGACATTTCCGGTGCGGCGGGTCGAGGGCGACATCCTCGAGCCGGAAAGCCTGCGCCGCGCGATTCCGCAAGCTGTCGACGCGGTGTTTCACCTGGCTGCCGACATCGCGATGTGGTCGGGCCATGCCGCCCGCCAGACCCGGATCAATGTCGAGGGCACGCGCAACGTGGTCGAAGCGGCGCTCGAAGCCGGTGCTGGCCGCCTGATCCACACCTCGACCTGGAACGCCTACGGGCTCGAGTACGGTGAGATCAGCGAGGAGCTGCCGCAGCTCGGCGGGCGCTCGCGCAGCAACTACGATCGCACCAAGTTCCTGGGCGAGGAGGAGGTCCGCAAAGGTATCGCACGCGGGCTGGACGCGGTGATCATCAACCCCTCCCATGTGATGGGGCGCTATGACCGCAAGGGCTGGGCCAAGCTGATCCTCGCAGCGCACCAGCGCCGGATGCCGGGGGTGCCGCCGGGTGCGGGCACGTTCTGCCACGCGGAGGCCGTTGCCAGGGCCCAGATCAGCGCGGTCGACCAGGGACGTTGCGGTGCCAACTACCTGATGAGTGGGGCCGATGCGACCTTCGTCGAGCTGTTCGCGGTGATCAACGAGGTCACCGGCAGCCGGGTCCCGTTGCGTGCGCTGCCGGCGGCCCTGTTTCGTGTCCCCGCGCGGCTCGCCGTCAGCTGGGCGGCGATCACCGGCAAGGAGCCCGAGATCACGCCCGAAGGCGTCGAGGTCGCGATCGCGCGGGCACGCGTGATCTCAAGGCGGGTCGAGCAGGAACTCGGCTACCAGCCCGCGCCGCTCAAGGCGATCATCGAGGATTCCTGGCGTTGGCTGGTGGCCGAGGGGCTGGTGTAGGCGGGCTGAGGGGCGCCATACGCGGCGCCCCAACCTCGAATGCTACTCGTCGACCCAGGTGGTCTCGAGCAGGAACTTGCCCAGCGGGCCCTGGACGAAGTCGTGCACATTGGTCCGCGAGATGTTGCGATAGGGTGAGTAGTACAGGTCGATCCACGGCACGTCGTCTTTGGCGATCGCCTGCAGCTCGTAGTAGATATCGCGCCGCTTGTCGGGATCCAGCTCGATCCGGCCTTGCTTGACCAGCTCGGCCGCCTTCTCGCCTTTGTAGCGG
Source organism: uncultured Alphaproteobacteria bacterium (assembly GCA_963731495.1). GTDB lineage: Bacteria > Pseudomonadota > Alphaproteobacteria > Geminicoccales > Geminicoccaceae > DASUGG01. The sequence continues at coordinate 38,752 of CAVSVZ010000038.1, read as the reverse complement.
CTCAGGAAGTCGTTGTTGCCGTCCATGCCTAGGGAGAAGGTCGACTTCTGGTCCGGGTCGATGATGTCGTTGGTCCAGTAGGAGATCGACATGTCATAGTCGCCGGCGACCATCAGATCCCATGTCTGACCGGGATCGACCTTCTCGATTGTCATGTCGACGCCGACCTTAGCCAGCTGATCCTTCATCAGGATCGCGATCTGCTCCTCGACCTCATCGCCGGCACCGACCATGAGCGAAAGGCTCATGTCGGATGCGCCCGCTGCCTCGAGCATCGCCTTGGCCTGCTCCGGATCGTAGGGATACATCGGATTGTCGGGGTTGTAGTACATCGCGCCCGCTGGGACGTACGAGTTCGCCGGCGTTCCGTGGCCGAAGGTCACGGTGTCGACGATCGACTGCATATCGATCGCCATGTTGAGTGCCTTGCGCACGTCCTTGTCGGACAGCCACTCCTTCTCATTGTTGAGAATCAGCATATCCTCCCGGGTCGACGGGTCGAGGTGGACGTTGATGTCGGGATTTGCCTCGAGGTCGGCGACGCGGTTGAACGGGATGAACATCGCGCCATCCAGCTCGCCGGCCTCGACCTTGAGGATGCGTGTATTATCGTCGTTAACGACGTACCATTCGACCGCGTCGAGCTTGGGCAGGCCCTCCTCCCAGTAGTACTTCGTTGCGCTCGAGCTTCACGACGTCGCCCCGCCGCCACTCGGCCAGGCGGAAGGCGCCGGCGCCGACCGGGTTCTCGCTGAAGCTCTCGCCGCGCTCGGTCACCACCTTTTCGGGCACGATCGCCGCAGCGAACATGGCGAGCGTGGCGAGGAATGGCGCTGAAGGCTCGGACAGGGTGATGACCACCGTATGGTCGTCCGGTGCCTCGACCGACTTGATGATCTGATAGACCGCCGACTGGACGGATTCGGGGTCGTCACGGACGCGGGTCAGGCTGAACACCGCGTCCTGTGCGGTCGCCGGGCTGCCGTCCGAGAACTTCGCGTCGCGCAGATGGAAGGTGTAAACCAGCCCGTCGTCGGAGATGTCCCAACTCTCGGCGAGATCGGGGATGATCTCGTTGGCTTCCCTGTTGGCCCGGACCAGGAACGCGTTGGTGTTGTTCAGCACCCAGATGTCGACGTTCTGGATCGTCTTGATCGGGTCGAACGTGGTGCTGTCGTCGTTGCGTCCGAGCTTGAGGGTACCGCCTGCCAAAGCGGTGTGCATGGCAAACAGGACCGCAAGCGCGGCCGTCATACCGATCGCGGTAAGCCGTTTCATGGGTTGATGCCTCTCGTTCTTTGAACTCCCGGGCCGAGTGTCGCGTCAGCGTGGACAGGGGTCAATCGCTTCCCGACCAGGCGTCCGCCGAATCACCCGGCGCGTACACGGGGGCGCTTTTCGCCGGTTTCTGTTGCTGCAAGCGGCATGCCAGCCTCGGTGTACAGGTGGCAGCGGACCTGGACGCCGTTCACGGTTCGGTGTGCGGGCTCTGGATCGCGCCGGCAGACGTCCATGGCGTGCGGACAGCGGGGATGGAACGCGCAACCCGGAGGCAGCGCGATCGGGCTCGGCGGCTCGCCGGTCAAGGTCGCGGTGGGCCCGGTGGCGTCGGCGCTCATCTGCGGGATCGCGGCGATCAGCGCCTGGGTATAGGGGTGGCGCGGCGCGCGAAACACCTGCTCGGTCGGCCCGATCTCGACGATCCGGCCGAGATACATCACCGCGATCCGGTGGCAGAGGTGGCGCACGACGCCGAGGTCGTGCGAGATGAACATCATAGTCAGCTGTCGCTCGGCCTGCAGGCGCATGAACAGGTTCAGCACCTGGGCCTGGATCGAGACATCGAGCGCCGAGACCGACTCGTCGGCAATCAGCAGCTCCGGGCCGACCGCGAGCGCGCGCGCGATCCCGACCCGCTGACACTGGCCACCGCTCAGGGCCGCCGGCCGGCGCGCGGCGAACTCGGATGACAGGCCGACCGTGGTCATCAGCGCGCCGATCCGATCCCCGAACGCGGCCGGCGGGCACACCTTGTGCACGCGCAGCGCCTCCGCCAGCGCCTGGGCCACGGTCAGCTTGGGATTGAGCGAGGCATGCGGGTCCTGGAACACCATCTGGGCGCGCCGCCGGAAGCCGAGCAACGCTTCCCGGTCCAGGCCCAGCACGTCCTTGCCCTCGAACAGCACACGGCCGCCGGTCGCCTTGACCAAGCGCAGCACGGCGCGGCCAAGCGTGCTCTTGCCGCAGCCGCTCTCGCCGACCAGGCCCAGGGTCTCGCCGCGCCGCAGCTCGAGGTCGACACCGTTGACCGCGCGCACGACGCGCCGCGGCGCCCGGCTGACCAGCTCGACCAGGCCGTAGGGCACGCGGAAATGGACGGTCAGGTCCTGGATCTGCAAAAGCGCGCTCACGCGGCGTCCTCGAGCGCCTGCCAGCGCAGGCAGGCGGTCTGGTGGCGGCGCGCCGCCTCGACCAAGGGCGGGCGCTGCGCACGGCAGGCCGGCTCGGCAAAGGCGCAGCGCGGATGGAAGCTGCAGCCGCGCGGCAGATCGATCAGCGACGGCGGCTGCCCGCCGATCGAGGGCAGCTCCTGCTGGGGCGGTGCCGTGCCCGGCTGCGAGCCGATCAGCCCACGGGTATAGGGATGCAGCGGCTGGCGCAGCAGCGTGCGCTTGGCTGCCCGCTCCACGATCCGGCCGGCATACATCACCGCGATGGTATCGCAGATCTGAGCGACCACGCCGAGATCGTGGCTGATCAGGATGATCGCCAGTCCGGTGCGCTCGCGCAGCTCGAGCAGAAGCCGCAGGATCTGCGCCTGCACCGTCACGTCGAGCGCGGTGGTCGGCTCGTCGGCGATCAGGAGCTTAGGGCTGCCGGCGAGTGCCGCGGCGATCATCGCGCGCTGGCGCATGCCGCCGGAGAACTCGTGCGGATAGGAGCGGATGCGGCGGCCCGGATCGGGAATGCCGACCTGCCGGAGCAGATCGGCTGCGCGCTCGAGCGCCGCCGCGCGCGACATCCCCTGATGGACCCGCAGCGGCTCGGCGATCTGATCGCCGATCGTCATCACCGGGTCCAGATGGGTCATCGGGTTCTGAAAGATCATGCCGATCCTGGCGCCGCGCACCTGCATCATGGCGGCCTCGTCCAGCGTCATCAGGTCGACCCCGTCGATCCGGACGCTGCCGCCGATCACGCGCGCCTGGCGGCTCGGCAACAGGCGCATCAGCGCGCGGCAGGTCACCGTCTTGCCCGAGCCGCTCTCGCCGACCAGACCCATGACCTCACCGGGGCCGAGCGAGAACGACACGTCGTCGGTCGCCAGGAAGCTCGCCTGCCGCGGTCTCGAACGCGACCGTGAGGCCATCGACCTCCAGCAGGGGCGCGGTCACGGGCGCCGCCTCCTTGCGGGCCGCCTCATTCCCGGATCCCGAGCTTCTCGCCCATGCCGTCGGCGAGCAGGCTGAAGCCGAGCGCCAGCAGCACGATCGCACAGCCGGGAAAGGCGGTGATCCACCAAGCCGTGGTCATGAAGTTCTGGCCCTCGGCGATCATCACGCCCCACTCGGCGGTCGGCGGCTGGATGCCGAGCCCGAGATAGCTGATCGACGCGCCGGCCAGGATCACCAGCACCACGTCCGACATCGAGAACACGATCGAGGGCACCAGGGCGTTCGGCAGGATGTGGCGGAACATGATGCGCGCATGGCTGTAGCCGAGGCTGTGCGCGGCGAGCACGAACTCGCTGCTCTTGAGCACCAGCACCTGGGCGCGCACCAGACGCGCATAGGACACCCAGCCGACCAGGGTGATCGCGATGTAGAAGCTGGAAATCCCGGGGCCCAGGACCGAGATGATCGCGATCATCAGCACCAGGAAGGGGAAGGCCAGGGTGATGTCCAAGAGGCGCATCAGCAGGGTGTCGACGATGCCGCCGAAATAGCCCGCGATCGAGCCCAGGAACGTGCCCAGCAGGAACGGCCAGAGCACCCCCATGATGCCGAGCTCGAGATCGACCCGGGTGCCGTAGACCACCCGCGACAGCATGTCGCGGCCGAAATTGTCGGTGCCGAGCGGATGCGCGAGGTTGGGTGGCTGCAGGGTTGCCTGCAGATCTTGCGCATCGGGACCGTAGGGCGCGATCAGCGGCGCGAACACCGCGAGCAGGAACCAGAAGGTCACGAGGACGACGCCCAAAGAGAGCGCCGCTGGTTGGCCTCGAAGCCCGATCCACCCGGGCAGACCGAGGACGATGCGGTGCGCGGGCCGGGGCGCGACGCTCACAGCTCGATCCTCGGGTCGAGCGCGACGGTCACGACGTCGACCACGAAGTTGACCAGCACCGTGGCGCAGGCGAACGCCAGGGTGATCGCCTGGACCACCATGTAGTCGCGGGCGAAGATCGACTTCACCATCAGCGAGCCGAGCCCCGGCACCGAGAACACGGACTCGACCACCACGGTGCCGCCGATCAGCCAGCCGAGATTGACGCCGAGCAGGTTGATGGTCGGGATCAGCGCGTTGCGGAACACGTGATGGACGAAGATCCAGCGCGCCCGGCAGGCCCTTGGCGCGCGCGGCCGCGATGTAATCGGCGTCGAGCTCGGCCAGCAGGCTGGCGCGCAGGTTGCGGGTCAGGATCGCGGACAGCGCGAGCGCGATCGCCAGCGCCGGCAGGAACAGGTGGTGCAGATGGTCGAGAAAGCCCTCGCCGTAGCCCGAGACCGGGAACAGGCCGAGCCGCACGCTGAACACGATCATCAGCATGATGCCGAGCCAGAATGCGGGAAAACCGAGGCCCGCGGTCGACAGCATGCGGATCAGGTGATCGGGTGGCCTGCCGCGATTGAAGGTCGCGGTGACGGCGAGCGGGACGGCGAGGCAGAGCGACAGCACGACCGCATAGACGAGCAGGAAGATGGTCGCCTGGAATCGCTCGGCGACCACCCCGGCCACGTCCGTCTTGTAGACCACGGAGCGGCCCATCTCGCCCTGCGCGAGGTTCTCGAGGAAGCGCAGATACTGGACGACCACCGGCTGATCGAGACCGTATTGCGCGCGCACCCGCTCGACCACCTCGGGCGTCGCCTTGGGGCCGATGATCGCGCGCACCGGGTCGCCTGGGATCGCGTGGACCAGGACGAAGCTGACGATGCTGATACCGAACAGCACCGGCAGGAGCTGCAGGGGCCGATAGAGGACGAAGCGGAAGCGGTGCATCGCGCGCTCGCCTCGATCGGGTCAGGCGGAGCGGTGGCGGCTCAGGAAGTCGAGCAGCACCCGGTAATAGGCCTCCGGCTCCTCGTAGAACGGCAGGTGCGAGCTGTTGGGAAACACCACCAGCTCTGCGTTCGGCAGAGCGTTTTTCATGCGCAGCGCGCAGACCGGCGGCAGCTCGTCGTACTTGCCGACCGTGATCAGCGCCGGGGCCGTGATCCGATGCATGTCCGGGATCCGGTTCCAGTCCTTCAGATTGCCGGTGTAGAGGAACTCGTTGGGCCCCTGCATGCTGCCATAGATGTCCATGTTCATGACGTCGATCGAGCGCTGCAAGGGCGCCGGCCACTTCGGCAGGCGGCAGACGTGGCGGTAGTTGAGGATGGTGATCGCCGCCTGGTACTCGGGATGGTCCAGGGTGCCCTCGGCCTCGTGCTGCTGCATCATCGCCTCGGTCTCGGGGCCGAGCGCCTGGCGCAGCCGGTTCAGCTCGCTCACCAGATGCGGCATATCCCCGCAGGTGTTCTCGAGGATGATGGTCTTCAGGTGCTGCGGGTAGGTGCAACCATACTCGACGCTGAGCCAGCCGCCCCAGGACTGGCCGAGCAGGTGGACCTTGCCGAGGCCGAGCGTCTCGCGGACCGTGTCCAGCTCCCGGGCGTAGCGCTCGATCGTCCACAAGCGACTTGTCGTCCGGCTTGTCGGAGGCGCCGCAGCCGAGCTGGTCGTAGGCCACCACCCGATAGCCGTGATCGGCGAGGCAGGCGTGCGGCTCGCGCAGATAGTCGCAGGGAATGCCGGGTCCGCCGTTGACGCAGAGCACGACCTCGTCGCCGCTGCCGAAGCTGTAGGTGACGACCTTGTAGCCGTCGACCGCGACCTCGATGACCTGGTCGGCCTTGCGTTCGTCCGCCATGGCGCGCCCTCGCTCCTTCCCGCGTTCTGGCTCGAGCGGCGGCACACTGGCCTCCGCCCAGCGCAGATTTTTTCAGCCAGCTTCAATTTCTAGGATGGCACGACCGATGCGACAACCGGCCACAGGCACGGTCGGCGCCATTCGGCGCGCTTGTGATGCGATTTCATGGGCAAGACGCGTGCCAAGCCGCAGGGGCCAAGCCTCTCGCCGGGCGCAAGCAGCTACCGGTAAGCGGCGAGGCGTATGCCCAGCCCCCTTTCCGATGGCGCAACACCGCCCTCAGATCCGCGTGGATCCGGGCACGGTCACAGGCTGTTTTGACTGCATCGAAGACGCCGCAGCGAACCGGCGGCGAACCGGGCCTCAGTCCTGGCGGGAATTGATCCGCCAGGGCAGGCGCAATGGCCGCGCGCCCTTGCGATCGCGATCCGGACCTGCGTTCTCGAACGCGTGCGCGTCATCGGGCTTTGACGACCAGCGGTTGCGCGGTGTCTTGGCCTCGACGTACTCGACTTCGGGGGTCCGGCGGCCGCGGCGCACCCTCTCAACCCTTACCTTCACGGGCCGTCTCCTGGCTTCGGCGGGGAGCCTAACCATAGCGAGCTTGCGGGTCTTGCCAAGAGGTAAATTTCGACCAGGGGTAGAGCCTACAAGATGTGCACCGGCTGATCATTTACGCGCCCAAGTATCCCCGGCGCGGGCTTCTCGATCAGTTGGTTGACGGCACGTCATCGAGCGCTCGCAACCAGGCCTCGACCTCGTGACGCTGGATCTTGCCGGTGGTGCTGCGCGGCAGCTGCTCGAAGGCGACGAAGTGGATGTGCTTGGGCCGCTTGTAGCCGGCGAGCTCGGTGCGGCAGCGGGCGAGCAGATCGGCGGCGGTGAGCGCCTCGTCGCGGCGCGCGACCACCGCGACCGGCACCTCGCCCCATCTCGGATCGGGCCGGCGCACCACGACCGCGTCGTGCACCCGCGAGTCGGCCAGCAGCACGCGCTCGATCTCGGCCGGGTAGATGTTCTCGCCGCCCGACTTGATCATGTATTTGGCGCGATCGACGAACGCCAGGCGGCCATCGGGCCTGCGCGCGAACACGTCGCCCATGTGGAACCAGCCGCCGCGAAAATCCCTGGCGTTGACCTCGGCTGCCTGCCAGTAGCCGCTGAACACGGTCGGGCCGCGGATCGCGCACTCGCCGGGCTCGCCGTCCGGCACCTCGTGATCGTCGGCATCGACCAGGCGGACCTCGCAGAACGAGCTCTGGCGCTTGGCGAGGTCGGTGGGTGCTGTCCCGATCGGCACCAGATCGGCGGTGCCCGGCGGCAGACCGGTCTCGGTCGCACCGAAGGTGTTGGCGTAGGGCGCCTGAAGCACCGTGGTGATCTCGGCGATCTGATGCGGCGGCACCAGGTCCGCCATGGCACCGATCACACGGATGCCGCGCGGTCGGAACGGTCGGCCGCGGAGTGCGGCGAGCAGCGGCTCGATCATGCCGGGCATCAGCACCAGCCAGCCGATCGGCATGTGCTCGGCCACCTCGATCAGCCGCTCGGGCTGGAAGCCGTCGACCACCACCACCGTGCCGCCGCATAGCAGCGTGGCGAGCGCATGGTCGGTCGAGACCATGTGGAACAAAGGCGCCCAGGCGACGAAGCCGTCGTCCGGCGCCAGGCGCAGATCATGGGTGTACACCAGGGCGCGAGCGATCATCGCACGGTGGCTGATCACCGCACCCTTGGGCAGGCCGGTGGTGCCGCTGGTGTAGAGGATGACCAGGCCGTCCTCGGGCGCGGCCACCTCCGGCGGCTCGTCCGCGGGCGCCCGCGCAAGCAGCACCTCGTATTCTGCGCCCAGCGTGATCGTGCGGGGCACCTCGACATCGAGCCCGGCCAGCGCCTCTGCATGACGCTCGGCGACCAGCAGCGCGCGCGGCGCGGCGAGCCGGATGCAATGCGCCAGCTCCGGTGCAGCGAGACGCCAGTTCAGCGCCGCGACCATCGCGCCGAGCTTGGCGGCGGCCAGCTCGATCTCGAGATAGGCGGCGCAGTTGTGGCTCAGCACGCCGATCCGATCGCCGCGCCGGACACCTTCGCCCGCGAGCGCACGGGCCAGCTGATTGACCCGCGCGTTCAGCTCGGCATAGGTCCAGCGGCGCTCGCCTTCGACCAGCGCAACCGCGTCGGGCGCGATCCGGGCCCGGGCGCGAAACAGCGCGCCGAGCGCGCTCTGCCCGGCCTGGAGCGGCCCGGGATCGGGTCGGAAGACTTGCTCGTGCGTAACCATCTCGGACGAACCCCTCCACGATTCTCGGCGCAATGCAAGGGGGCGTCAACAACCCGGCAGTTGCTCGAGGAGCGCGGGCTCGCCGCGTGCTCGCCAGCCCTGGGGTCCTGGTAGCCGCGCCGCCAGTGCCAGCACCGCTTGCGCTGGCCGCGCGTTGTCCCGCAGCGGCGGCATAGCTTGATGCGGTCGGGTCGCAGCGCGCCGCCCGGACATCAATGAAAGGAATGCCGCCGGCCAGAGGCCAGCGGCAAACCTCAAATGCAGCTTCCGGGTATCTTGAACGTCAGGAAGCTGCGGTGCTGCGAGTGAGGTGTCTCATTACGGGTTGAGAGACCGCACCCACTCCTCCATGGCGCTGATGCTGCAGCCGTATTTCGTGTGGCCCTCTCCCAAGCCGAGTTCCGCGATGATCTGCTCGCAGGAACATCCGGCGGTGTCCTGAACCGTATACGACTTCCTCGGACCTCGACCGTTTGGCGAGGTCGTGTCGAAGTCGCCGTCATCGTCGGTCAGCGCGAAACGGTTGATCCTGAGATGATCCGTCGGGACGTCCTCCGGTATCGTGGTGTCGGGACAGATGTCGGCGCTGTCGGCCACACCGTCGCAGTCCGCATCCCTCATGCCGACGTATTGGATGGTGAGGTTGGAGGGGATGGAGACAAGTAGGGCTGTCGCGGGGTCCCGGAACGATCCCTGTATGGCGAGCCCCCCGTCGGGCACAGCGATCCCAAAGCCAGCAAACTGGGCCGGCAGGGAGCCCAGGTCGTTCCCGCACGCACTCGACTCGATCTCAACCGTTATCGACGCTATACCGCTCGAGGTAGCCCAGGACGCGTCTGCGATGGCTCTGACAACATTGGGGAAATCCGGGTCCACGAAGTAGATGATCCCGTCTCCAGGGTCAGGATTACCAGGACTATTCACGATCCACTTGCCCGTGAATGCAGCCATTTCCCCGGGAACGGTGACACTACCGGCAACGTGGCCCGCAAAAACAGTGCCGTTATTATTGACCCCGAATTCCCAATTGGGGTCTTGCGTGACCGTTATCTCTCCTTCCACGGCATCGTTGATGTTGAGGTTCGCGGCGTGGGCGCCAGACGTCAGGATGAGCGGTGCGAAGATCGCGAGGAATTCCAACCTCCTCAACGCGCAACCGCTGTGGAGCGCTGATCGACAACGACTAACCATAAAACGCTCTCCGCTGCTGTGATAAATCAACCGGGAGGTTATAAGCCAGTCCCCTTTCGCCCGCGTTCGAACGGTGATCATGCGTCGGTTTGTCGCAGGAGTGAGTGCCCGACGGCCCGTCTCGTGAAGCCGACGTCCCCTCAGAAAGCGCTGTCGATCGCCAACTATCCCGGTCGGCGAAGGGCGCAGCGACGCCGCCCGCTCGGGGGGGCCTCGAGCGGCACTCTGAACGGACGGTCGGGCTGTGCTTCGCCCTGTTCCTTCCAGCGCATGGGGCGCTGGTCTCGGTGGGACTTCACGGTTGCTCTTGGCGGCTACCTTCCCGGGCGCGATAGGCCGCTGCCACTCGAGGACAGCGAGGCGCTGCTCGATGCGCTCTGGGCCGCGGCGGACCGCGACGAGCTGACCTGGACCCAGTCCTGGCAGGTCGGCGATCTGGTGATCTGGGACAATCGCTGCACCATGCATCGCCGGGAGAGCTTCGCCGGCCACGGCCGCCGTCGCATGCACCGCCTGATGACTCTGGGCGAGCGGCCGGTGTGAGCGCGTCGAGGCTTGTCGGTTCGCCACGATCGGTGCGGATTGCGAGCTTGATTGGCAATTCGGGCGAGGCATGGTGGCGATGGTCGGACGCATGCTCGCGACGGTCTGGCGCAGGCGCGCCCGCGGCGGCCTCGGCGCGTGCGGCCCGCGCAGCCGAGCGGTCGCACGGAAACGGCGCGATGACGGATGCCGAAGCGGCCGGCTAGCCAAAGCGGACGGCAGGATCATGCCGTGGTCCGGATCTCGCAGCGATTTTCTTTACCCACCGGCGACAAACTGACCTCGCTCACCGTTGGTATCGTTGGATTGGTCGTCATGAAGATCGAGATCGCCGAATCCCTCATCTTTTCATGGCTGCGGCATGTGCAGGGTTGCGTCGTGGCCCAGATGAACTGGAAGCCGTCCCCGCGCTGGCCGATCTCCAACGAGGATGAGCTGCGACAGAAGTTCGAGCGCATCCGCACGCTTGCCGGCGAGAGCATCGCTGTTCCGATCTTCAAGCAGGGCGAGTTCGCGCAGTTCGTCCGGCAGGCGGAGATCGACGTATTGGGGCTTCGGCCGTCGCAAGATGCCGTCCACCTCGGAGGCGATCGCCGTCGACTCGGCGTTCCACGAGGCAGGTTTGAACTACGGCAGTGCGGACGAGACGGTCGGTCGGGTCCTCAAGAAGATGATCCGGGCTGCGGTCGCGATCGAGGGCTACCTCGAGGTCGGCGAGGCCACGATCATCTTTGCAGCGCCAAAGGTCGCCGAACCGATCCTCGAACCGATCGAGCGCCATCTGGCCAGTCTTAGAAACCGCGTTTGCCGAGGACGCCTCGGCGGGACGAAGCCTGCGCTTTCGGCTGATCGCCAACCGCGCTTTCTCCGATGCGATTCTTCAGCCGGTGCTGGAAGCAGCCGCTACGGTGGCGGACACCAGCGAACTCTTCATGCGGGCCCAGCAGCTGATCGCGCTTTGCGAAAAACCCATGCGGCAGCCTCGGCCGCGCACATGAATGGGGCTACCACAGACCGAGGAGAGGGGATCGGCGCCCACGTCCGCGCTACCATGGTAAAGCTCGCGACATCCGGCCGCCTCACGCCCGAGATTGTTGCCAGCTATCCAACGCCCAGTACTCCAAGCAGCGCTTCAATCTGGGCCATCCGTTCCTTAAGTCGGTCGATCCTCCAGTAGACGTGTCGAGGCAAAGGCAGGACGGCAACGGATACTCACGCTACTGGAAGCATCCCCTCGAACATCGCCGAAGTCATGATTCCTGATGTGCAGCCAGTGGTTTGTGTGGCAGCGGTCAGCCTTCGACCAGTGGGTCCGCGATCTCGTCTGACGAATTCGGATTTGTACAGACGCTTCCAGGCAACACCGGCATCCGCTCGTCATCGCAGCCTGGTAAGCGCTGCCTCGGCAGAAGCGAGGGTTCGCCTGGCCTTCTTGATATTGTAGGTCGCATCGGATTTCTCGAACACCTCGAGCGCCCCACCAATTGCAGCAACCGCTTGCTCGAGCCGATTTGCGGACTTCTCACGCTCGCCAAGGACTTGAAGAGCGAGACCCAGGTTCTCTTGCGTAAGTGCCCAGAGGCGCGGGTAGCGCTCGCGGGTCGTCTCCTCAAGCGCGTTCCGATAGGCAACGACCGCCTCTTCCAGATGCGTCGTGCCAGCCACATGGCTACCGAGCGTGGTAAGGGTGATGCCGAGGGTCTGGCTCGACGTCCTGTCCAAGGGGACTTGCTCCTGCGTGGATTCCTTAAGCGCTGAGCGATATGCCGACACAGCCTCTTCGAGGCGGCTCGTGCCGGTCTCCTGTGCGCCAGTTTCTCGCAATAGCATTGCCGAGGTTGCTTTGCGTCATCGCCCAATCCAAGGGAGAGCGTTCATGGGTGTTCTCTTCAAGCGCCAAGCGATAGGCGGAGACCGCCTGTTCAAGGCGTGCCGTGTTAGAGACCCCCGTTCCCCCAGTCTCTAAGGGCGTTGCCGAGATTGTTCTGGGGTCATCGCCCAGTCCAATGGCCCGCGATCGGATCGCCCTTGAGCGCCGAACGATAGGCGTCGACCGCTTCTTGCAGCCGGATAGTGCCCGACTCCTGTTCGCCCAGCGTCGCAAGGGCATTGCCGAGATTGCTTTGCGTAGTTGCCCATTGCAGCGGCATGCGCTCGCGAGTGCGCACGTCAAGCGCGGCTCGATATGCCGCAACAGCCTCCTCGAGGCGTGCTGTGCCGGTCTCCCACTCGCCTAGTGTCCGGAGCACATTCCCCAGGTTGTTGTTGGCCGCTGCCCAGTCCAGCGGGGCGCTTTCGCGCGTCCACACTTCGAGCGCCGCCCGAATGGCAGTCAGGGCGCCTTCAAGTCGGGCCGCGCTAGTTTCCCGCCCGAGAAGATGCAAGGTACTACCCAGGCCGTCTGGATCGATGCCCAGTAAGACGTCGCCCGTTCGCGCGTCCACTCTTGCAGCGCGGCGCGATAGGCCGCGATCGCTTTCGACGACCCAGTCGCTGTCTCCGGATTGCTCGCCGATTGCTGTTTGCCGCGTTCCCCAGCGCGAACCAAAGTCCCGCAATCTGGTCGGGATCGCGTCGCGTCGTGCCCCCTCCCGAGGAGTCGCTCTAGCTTCTCTGCAGGCGGCTTGAGCAAATCGACCAGAATATCTGGCCCTGTCGTTCGGCGGCCGATGCCACGCTGGCCAGCGCCAGAGCAATGAGTTGCGCGTCGAATCCTCGCCGAAGCCCCTCGGCAGCTCAGCGGCTTCGAGCTGGTATGAACCGTACTTACCCTCGACGTCCTCTGCGCGCGGGAGAAAACGCAACCGCACACGCGTGTTCGCCTGGGCGACCTCGCCCCAAATCAGAAGGTCACCGTTCTTTCGGGTAAGGAGCGCCCGACCCAGGTTCTCTGCTCGGATCTGATGCTCCGCTCGGCTGCCGGCTGCGAACCGCGTTGGTCCTGGACCGACGAGCACGACTTCCACACCTTCCTGCTCGCGAAGCGCGGCCTCGACGTGCTTGGTCTGGCTCAGACCGTCATCGTCGCCGTCGAGGTCGGCGATCAGGATCGTGAAATGCACTGCCCGCACTTGGAGTGATGTCTGCGGGTCCGCAGGCGGCGTGCGGTGCGCCTCGGCGAGGGAAGGAGGCGTTGCATAGTCTCTCGAAAATACCAGCCGACCAACGTACCGATCCCGAACACCCCGGCGATGCCACCCACAACGGTCCAGAAGGTCGTCTCAGTCGGGCCGGCCAATGGTTCGACCTCCAAGGATTCAGCCGCAATTCCCATGAATTTTGCGCGAAATCCATTATGTTCTCAACCGGCGCGGCAAAGGGTGGACGCGCGACCGTCGGCGCGGGCGCGGCGGTACTGACGCATGGTGACGCAGAAATGCGTCGGGGTGGCGCATGGAGTTTTGCTGGAGATCGGCTCCATCGAGGTCTTTTGGGGGCGTGAGCGCGAGGGGGCGGACAGCAGCCTGAGCTCGCCCAGGACCGCTGTTTTTGATCATCAGATCAATGCGTTACGGGAGATCGACCAGAATGATCGAGACCGCTGTCGGCAAATCTCCATCGGGTGGAGGCGATGGAGAAAATCCGATTTCTTGGGCTTGACTTTGCGCAGGCCGACGCATTTTTGCGACATCATGCGTCACTCGAAGCATAACATGCGCCACCGCCGACCGATCAATGCGAAGGTCTCAGTAGGTCCGCAATAACGCTATTTGGCGTTTGCTCGGCGTGCGGACCGGCGCAGCCGACAGCGCCCTCGGAATTCTATAGGTCGTTCTTTCGCTTTTGTGTCCAGCAGCCAGTCATGACGTCCCGACACCACCGCTCAACAGAGCGTGCGAGACGGCGATTCGCGTCTCTTGATAGGCCCGCGCGGCACCTTCTCCACCGTCCTCCAGACTAGCCCAACAAACCTTGACGGACGGTTAACCATGGCCCGATCCCGTTCCCGTCGACGCCGCCAGCGCTCAGATCGAAGCCGTCATCGCCGGCGCTGGTCCGCCGTCGGCCGCCTACACGTTGAAGTAGCGCGCCTGGGGGTGGTGCAGGACGATCGCGGAGGTGCGTCTGCTCGGGCCAGAGCTGGTCCTCGTCGGACAGCTCGATGCCGATCCGCGAGGCGTCCAGAAGCGCCAGCAGCTGGCGCTGGTCGGCGAGGTTGGGGCAGGCGGGGTAGCCGAACGAGTAGCGCGAGCCGCGATAGCCCTGCTTGATCAGCTCGGCCCGGTCGCGCGCATCGAGATGGCCGAAGCCCAGCTCGCTGCGAAAGCGCTTGTGGACATATTCGGCCAGCGCCTCGGCCAGCTCGACGCCCAGCCCGTGCAGGCGGACGTAGTCGTTGTAGCGATCCGCCGAGAACCATTCGCGCGCGACGTCGGAGGCGCGCTGGCCGACGGTCACGACCTGCAGGCCGATCACGTCGCGCTCCGGCTCGGCGATGTCGCGCAAGAAATCGGCGATGCACAGGCCGTTGGTCTTGTCCTGGCGCGGCAGCTGGAAGCGCGCGATCTCTTTCGCGGGATTCTCGGCATCGAACAGCACCACGGTGTTGCCGTCGCCGGCCGCAGGAAAATAGCCGTAGATCGCCTTGGGCGCGAACACGCGCTCGACTTCGGTCTCCTCGACCAGATCGACCAGGATCGGTCGCAGCTCCTTGCCGGCCCACGCCAGGAAGTCGGGCAGGGAGCGGCCGTCCTTCTTGTAGCCCCAGTGGAACTGGTAGAGCATGTTCTCATTGAGATAGGGCAGCAGCGCCTTGACGGAGACCTGCTCGATCACGCGCGCGCCCAGGAACGGCGGCCGTCGGGATCTCGATGCCCCGGGACAGCTCGTTGCGGCGCAGGCGAGTCTCCTCGGCGTCGACCGGGCGCATCACGCCGGCGGCCTGGTCCTTGCCGTTGACCGCCTCGAGCGTGCGCGCCGGCTTCTTGCGGGCCGGGCGCGCCTGCGCTCTGCGCCTGGCGCTCGGCCAGGTAGCCGTCGAACTTGCCGGTCACGATCCGGTCCATCAGGTGCAGGCCGTCGAACGCGTCGCGCGCATAGGCGACCCGGCCGGCGCCGTAGGCCGCGACGCAGTCCTGCTCGACATATTGCCGGGTCAGCGCGGCGCCGCCCAGCATGACCGGCAGATCCAGGCCCTGGCGGGTCATCTCGAGCATGTTCTCGCGCATGACCACGGTCGATTTGACCAGCAGGCCCGACATGCCGATGGCATGGGCGCGGTGCTCCTCGGCCGCCGCCAGGATGTTGCCGAGCGGCTGCTTGATGCCGAGATTGACCACCTTGTAGCCGTTGTTGGTCAGGATGATGTCGACCAGGTTCTTGCCGATGTCGTGGACGTCGCCCTTGACCGTGGCGAGCACGACGGTGCCTTTGTGCTGGCCCTCGACCTTCTCCATGTGCGGCTCGAGATGGGCGACCGCCGCCTTCATGGTCTCGGCGCTCTGCAGCACGAAGGGCAGCTGCATCTGGCCCGAGCCGAACAGCTCGCCGACCACCTTCATGCCGGCCAGCAGATGAATGTTGATGATGTCGAGCGCCGGATGCTTGGTCAGCGCCTCGTCGAGATCGTCCTCGAGCCCCTGGCGGTCGCCATCGACGATCCGCAGCTTCAGCCGCTCCTCGACCGCGGCCGGCCGCTCCTTCTTGACCGCGGCGGTCTTGCGGTCGGCGAACAGCGCCATGAAAGCCTGCAGCGGGTCGTAGCCCTCACGCCGCCGGTCGTAGATCAGGTCCAGGGCGACCTCGACCTCCTCGGGCGCGATCTTGTGCAGCGGCATGATCTTGGAGGCATGCACAATCGCGCCGGTCAGCCCGCGCTTGATCGCATGGTCCAGATAGACCGAGTTCAGCACATGCCGGGCCGCCGGATTCAGGCCGAAGGAGATGTTCGACAGCCCGAGGATGATCTGGATGTCCGGAAATTTCTCGGAAAGCTGCTCGATCGCATCCAGGGTCTCGAGGCCGAGGCGGCGGTCGTCGTCATTGCCGGTGCAGATCGTGAAGGTCAGCGGGTCGATCATCAGATCGTGTTGCGGCAGGCCATGGCTGCTCGCAGGCGAACTCGACCAGGCGGCGCGCGACCTCGAGCTTGCGCGCGGCGGGCTTGGCCATGCCGGTCTCGTCGATCGTCAGCGCGATCACCGCGCAGCCGAACTTCTTGGCGAGCGCCAGGCGCCTGGCGGCGGGCTCTTCGCCGTCCTCGAAGTTGATCGAGTTGATCACGCCCTTGCCGCCATAGAGCGCGAGCGCCGCCTCCAGCACGTTCAGCTCGGTCGAATCGAACACCAAAGGCGCATCGGCGGCACCGCGCAGGCGGCTGACCACCGCCAGCATGTCGGCGGTCTCGTCGCGCCCGACATAGGCCGTGCAGACGTCCAGCGCGTGCGAGCCCTCCTTGACCTGGGTGCGGCCGATCGCGACGCAGGCGTCCCAGTCCTCGGCTGCCTGGCGCTCGCGAAATTGCTTGGAGCCGTTGGCGTTGCAGCGCTCGCCGATCGACAGATAGGCGTTCTCCTGGCGCAGCGGCACGGCGCTGTAGAGCGAGGCGAGCTGGGGGGCCGGCTCGACGGTGCGGGCCTTGGGGCGCGGGCGCAGGCCGTCCTCGGCCAGGCGCCGCAGCATCGCATCGAGCTCGCGGATGTGCTCGACGGTGGTGCCGCAGCAGCCGCCGACGACCGCGACGCCGTCCTCGGTGACGAAGCGCTCGAGCCAGCCGGCCAGCGCCTCGGGCCCGAGCGGGTAGCAGGTCTGGCCGTCGACCAGCTCCGGCAGGCCGGCATTGGGCAGCACCGAGATCGGGCCGCGCCAGCCGGCGGCGAGCTGCGCCAGATGCTCGGCCATCTCCTGCGGCCCGGTCGCGCAGTTCAGCCCCATGATCGGCACGTCCAGCGCCTCGACGATGGTCATCGCGGCCGTGATGTCGGTGCCGACCAGCAAGGTGCCGGTGGTCTCGACCGTGACCTGGGCCATGATCGGCAGGCTCTTGCCGGCCTCGCGCATGGCGATCCGGGCACCGTTGATCGCGGCTTTCAGCTGCAGCGGGTCCTGGCAGGTCTCGCACAGGATCACGTCCGCACCGCCCGCGATCAGGCCCGCGGCCTGGACCGAGAACGCCTGCTCCAGGCTCTGATAGGTGACATGGCCGAGCGAGGGCAGGCGGGTGCCGGGGCCGATCGCGCCGATCACGAAGCGTGGACGATCGCTGCCAGCCTCATCACCAGCCTGGGCGATCGCCTCGTGGGCGAGGATGCCGGCGATCCGGTTGATCTCGAAGGCCTGGTCGGCCAGCTCGAACTCGCCGAGCGTGATCGGCGAGCCGCCGAAGGTGTTGGTCTCGACCGCATCGGCGCCGGCCGCGAGATAGCCGCCATGGATCTCGCGCACCAGGTCGGGCCGGCTCAGATTGAGGACCTCCGAGCAGTTCTCCCTGCCCCAGAAATCGTCCTCGATCGACAGGTCGCGACCCTGGATCTGGGTGCCCATGGCGCCATCGAACAGCAGCACCTTGTGCTCGAGGGTTTTTAGGAAGTCGGCCATGCGTGGGCAGTCCCGATCAGGCGGCGGCGGCGCGCACGGCCCGGGCGCGCAGGCCCAGCAGGCGACAGGCGGCCAGGGTCAGCTCGGCGCGGTTCAAGGTGTAGAAGTGCAGCTGCGGAATGCCCTCGACGATCAGCCGGCGGGCCTGCTCGGCCGCCACGCAGGAGGCGACCAGGGCCTGCTGGGCAGGATCGTCCTCGAGACCGTCGAACAGGGCGCCGAGCCAGCCGGGCACGCCCGCGCCGCAACGCTCGCTGAACCGTTTGACCTGGTCGAAATCGTGCACCGGCAGGATGCCGACCGCGAGCGGGACCGTGATGCCGGCGGCGCTCATCCGGTCGCGAAACCGCAGAATCGTCTCGGTATCGAAGCAGTACTGGGTGATCGCACGGCTGGCGCCGGCATCGATCTTGCGCTTGAGGTTGTCGAGATCGGCGACGGCGCTGTGCGCCTCGGGATGAGCCTCGGGATAGGCGGCGACGCTGATCTCGAACGTGCCGGCTCGACGCAGCGCCGCGACCAGCTCGACCGCGAACCGGTAACGGTCGGGGTCGTCGTAGCTGCCGTCCTTCGGCCGATCACCGCGCAGCGCGACGATGTGGCGAAAGCCGGTGGCACCGTAATGACCCGCGATCTGCTCGATCGCGCGCCTGGGCGCGCTCGCGCAGGTGAGGTGGGGCACGGCAAACAGACCGGCCCGCTCGCGCAGGGCGCTGACCAGCGCCTGGGTACCTTCGGCCGGATTGCCGCCGGCACCGCAGGTCACCGAGACATACAGCGGTTGGAGCGCCTTCAGCCTGTCCACGGCCTGCCACAGCCGGGTCTCGCCGGCCGGGGTCTTGGCCGGGAAGAACTCGAAGGAGATCGCGACGTCCGGCAAGGACTCGCTCAGCCAGGCAAAGCGGCGATCGGCGAAGCCGGTGGTGGGGTTTGCGTTCATGCGACGTCGCTCGCGCTAAGCCTTTGGGATGGCAGATGCTCGATCGCGCCGGCCCGGCGGCCGGACCAGATCACAACGGTCAGCGGCTCGCCTTCGAGCCGGATCGGCGTCGCCAAGTCTAACCCGGCCAAGGTGAACCATTTCCTGATCTCGGCGTCGGCAAAGCCGAGTCGGCGATGGGCGTGCTCGCGGCGCAGGACATCGAGCTGGTGTGGCGCGAAATCGATCACCGCCAGCCGGCCGCCCGGAGCCAGCACGCGTGCGGCCTCGGCCAGCACGGCGGCCGGATCGTCGGCATAGTGCAGCACGTTGTGCAGGGTCGCCGCCTCGAAGCCGCCGTCGGGCAGCGGCAGGTGATACATGTCAGCGAGCCGGACCTGGCAGTTGCGCAGGCTGGTCCGATCGAGATTGGCGCGCGCGACGGCGAGCATCTCGCGCGACAGATCGACCCCCAGCCCGAAGCCGATCCGGGCGGCGAACAGCTGCAGGATGCGGCCCGTGCCGGTGCCGATGTCGAGCAGGTTACGAGGCGATTGCTGGGCGAACAGGGCCAAGAGCGCCGCCTCGACCTTGGCTTCGTCGACGTAGAGCGAGCGAATTTGATCCCAGCTCGCGGCTTGGGTCGCGAAGTAGCCGGCAGCCAGCTCCTGGCGGGCATTGCGCACGGCCGTCAGGCGCTGGCGGTCGAGCACCAGGTCCGGATGGTCGCCGGGCAGCAGCCGGCAGAGACTGCGTGCCAGACGGGCGCCGGTGCCGGTCTGCGCCCGTCGATAGAACACCCAGCTGCCCTCGCGAAAGCGCTCGAGCAGACCGGCGTCGGCCAGCAGCTTGAGATGACGCGACACGCGCGGCTGGCTTTGCGCCAGGACCTGGGTGAGCTCGGTCACGGTCCACTCGCCCTGGGCGCAGGCGACCAGAAGACGCAGGCGCGAGGGGTCGGCTGCGGCGCGCAGGCCGGTCAGCAGCGACTCCAGGCTCTGATCCTGTGGGGTCATCATGCCTCGCTGAAAGGGCGCCTCGCTCAACATCATGCACATATGTAGATTTCTTTATATCTATGGGTCAACACAAAAAGAAGGGGCGGCCGCCGGCCGCCCCAGGTCGCGGGGAGATCTGATGGCCGCTATGCGCGCGGGACGACCGGCTGGCCGCCGCCGAACCGGTCGCCGCGGACACCGAACAACCAGCTCATGACGGTGTCCTCGACGACGCGCCTGACCTCATCGGGATACAACCGGAGGCTGCTCATCGCGTCCGTGAGGGAGCGCTCGTCCTCCTGGAGAAGCCCTTGCTCAAAACGGCGGTACAGAAGATTGTCGGTGCCGAGCAGTTCGGCCAGCCGACGAAGCAGGCATTCCAGGGTAATGATTTGGACACTCATGGGCGCCATCCTGGCTCTGGATCCGTTGCGATGAGCAGCTTTACGATTTGTTTACATTGGCTGTTTAGGGCCGATCGGCGCAACCGGGTTGGCGCGCGGCAGCCTGTACCAAGGTATGGTCCGGGACCGGCGGTCCACCTCCGATTGCCTTGGCCGAGGTTTTTTGCTAGCGCCCGATTGGGTTCTGTCCAAGGGCATGAGGATTCGATGGGTCGTCGCGGGATATCGTTCGCCGGTACAGGGCTCGACCCTCTCGAGGCCGGCTGGCGACACGGGTGCCCTCGAGCCGTTGACGGGGGCGCGTGCTCCGGTCGACCGTGGCGCGCCACGCTGGCGTGTGCCGGGCTCGCGCTGGCCATCCTGGCGTCGGGCGGACCGGCGCGCGCCCAGGGCGGCGAGAACGATCCCCTCGAACCGGTCAACCGCGTTTTCTTCGAGTTCAACCGGATCTTGGATGGTCTGCTGCTGGAGCCGTTTGCGCGCATTTATCGCGGCGTGACCCCGCAGTTCTTTCGCGACGCGGTCAACAATTTTTTGGACAATCTGAACACGCCGGTCGTGCTCGCGAACGACGTCCTGCAAGGCGAGCCCTACCGCGCGGAAAAGACCCTCGGTCGTTTCATGTTGAATACCATCATGGGACTGGGCGGCTTGATCGACGTCGGCGGCATCCTCGGCATGCCCGATCGGCACAAGGAGGATTTCGGGCAGACCCTGGCCGTCTACGGGGTCGGTGACGGGCCCTATCTGGTGCTGCCACTGCTCGGGCCGTCCAATCCGCGCGACGCCTTCGGCTTCGTGGTGGATTTCGCGTTCGATCCCTTGACCTTCGTCGCGCCGACGGATATCGCGCTCGCTCGGTTTGGGACCGAGACGCTGGCCTTCCGCGAGCAGAACATCGAGGCCTTCGATGAGGTCAAGCGATCGAGCATCGATCTGTACGCCGCGACGCGCACGCTTGCACGTCAGCTGCGGGCCACCGAGATACGTAATGGCGCACCGCCGCCGCTGGACGATATCTATGACGAGGATCTATACGAATTCGACGATCCGGAGGACACCGATGTTCAATGAGCCGCTCGACCGGCGCCAATTGCTCAACGGTCTCCAGCTGGCGCTGGTGGCATTCCTGGTGGGGGGCCGCGGCGCGCATGCTGCGGTCGACCCCGACGCCGCGGAGCAGATGATCCAAGACGTTGGCGTCGAGGTGCTGGCGATTCTGCGCAACGGCGACCTTTCCCAGCAGGACAAGGTCGACCGGCTGGTGAAGGTGCTCGACGGCCCGATCGATCTCGAGCTGATCGCGCGGCTGATCCTCGGGCGTCACTGGCGGTCCGCCAGCGAAGCCCAGCAGGCGGAGTATCTGGAGCTGTTCCGCGCCTTTGCCCTCGACAACCTGGCGAACCGGTTGCACGTCTATGACGGCCAGGACTTCGAGATCGTCGGCTCCCAGGCGGTCAACGACCGGGATGCGGTGGTGGCGACCCTCGTGACCGGTGCCGGCCAGCAGCCGCTCAAGGTCGACTGGCGGGTCCGCGAACGCGGCGATGGCGATCTGGTGGCGATCGACGTGATCGTCGAAGGCATCAGCCTGGTCGTGACCCAACGCTCCGAATTCTCCTCGGTGATCGAGCGCAGCGGCATGGACGGCCTCCTGGCGGAGCTGCGCAAGCGGGCTTAGCGCACGTCACGGCGTCGATTGCGCGGGCTTGCGTCCCTCCTGCGTGCCGGCGTCCGGGCCGAACTGGGCGCGCTGCCGGCGGCGCAGAGCGGTTGCCTGCTCGCTCGCGGCGAGTGCGGCCCCCAGTGTCGCGATGCCCCTGGCCTCCAGCAGATCGAGCATGCGCAAAAGATCTCGGCCGTGCCCATGGCATCGCCAAGCGCCTGATGCCGATCGAGCAGCGTGATGCCGAAGCGTGCCGCGATGGTATCGAGGCCGTGGCCCGGCTCGTGATCGTGCAGCACGGCCGAGAGCAAAAGCGAGTTCGAGCACCGGCTGATCGAAGGTCACGCCGGCATCGCTCTCGGCGCGCCGCAGAAACGCCATATCGAACGCGGCGTTGTGCGCCACCAGCACGGCATCGTGGGCAAAGCGGTGGAACAGCGGCAGGACGACCTCGATCGGCGGCCGGCCGGCAACCATGGCATCGGTGATGCCGTGAAAGCGGATCGAGCCCTGCTTGATGGGCTGCCCCGGATTGACCAGGGCCTCGAACACCTCACCGCTGAGCAGGCGCCGATTGACGATCCGCACGCCGGCGATCTGGATGATCCGATCGCGGTTCGGGTCGAGGCCGGTGGTCTCGGTGTCGAACACCACATAGTTAAGGGCGCCGAGCGATCGCTCCAGCAGCGGGCCGGCACGCTCGGCCTGTCGTGCCAGGATCTCGAAGTCGTAGAATTCGGGGCGTGGCGGCAGGGCGGCAGGCGCTGCCATCTCGCCCGAGATCTGCCGGCGCGCCGGGTGCGGCAGCGGTATGCGCAAACGGCTGTACCCGGCGCGCTCGCCGGTGGTGCCCTGGACGCTGCTGCCATGCCGGCGCAATGCATCGCGCAGGGTCGCGCCGCCTGAATCCAGCGGATCGTCAAGCCAGCGCTCGAGCACCGCCGGCGCCAGCGGCTCCCCCGACCAGACCAGATCGATGGCGATTTGGGCGCCGTCCGGATGCGCTTCGAGATCGAGCGAGCGCACGCCCTGCTGTTCCGCAAGCCCGCGCGCGAGCCGCTCGAGCAGCAGGCTCAGATGGTAGCCGTCGCCCCGGAGCCACGCGCCGGCGCCGACTGCGACCAGGACGCACGGCGCAGCAGCCGGCTTGTCCGGCTCGGGGGAAAGACGCCGATTTCACCGCCCGCACGAGGTCGCCGCTGAACAGATCCGCCATCGGCCAGACATGGCGTGCCAACTGGTCGGCGGCGGCGTGCAAGGCATCGATCCGCTGCTCGACGGCGACGTCGTGCTGGTTCCTCTGGCGCAGCTCGCGACGCAGCGCCTCGACCTGGCCCGCCAGCGCCTCCGCCAGCTGCTCGATCCGGCCGAGCTGCTCCGTGGCGTCGGTGAAGTCCAGGATGAAGCCGTTGATCGCCCGATCCTGGCCGGCGATCAGCGCCATGCGGCAGCGCAGCAGCCGGGCGCCGTCGGCACTGGCGCAGACGAACTCTTGGCGTAGCGCGGCATCCGCATCGGCCCGTCCCGGGTAGCGCTCGCGCAGCAGCTCGAGGGCGTGGACGATCGGCTCGCGTGCCAGCAGACGATCGAGCGGACGGTCCAGGCCGAGCTCGACCGGGGCTGCCAGGATGCGCAGCGCCGCATCGTTGAACAACAGGATGCGGCGGTCGATCGAGCAGGCGATCACGCCGTCGCTGAGGTCGCGCAGCAGCGCCTCCAACCGGCTCTGCTGCTCGGCCGCGCGCGCCAAGGCGCGCCCGATCGCGCCATCCTGCTCACGCTCGGTGGCACGCCAGCGCTCGACGAGCGAGGCGATCGCGTCGGGCAACCGGCCGAGACCGTGTGCGCCCAGCGGTGCCAGGGCGCGCCCGGCCCTGGCATGGATCAGCAGCTCGAGCTCGCGGGCGAGCGCTGTGCCCGGCTGGACCCAGCGCTGGTCGAGATACAGCCAGACCAGTGCCTGCAGCGCGACGATCAGCAGCCACGCGGGTGCCAGCAGCCATGCGCCAGTGCCCGCCAGCCACAGCGCGCAGGCCAGCACGGCGGTGGTGGCCAGAGCCAGTCCGGCGAACAGCAGCCAAAGGCGCAGGCGAGGGGGCATGTGGCCTCCAATTGCGCCATCTAACGCGATCCCCGCCCGGCTGTCATGTCGGGCCGTTGTTGTGGCGGGGATCTGCCCGGGCAGGCGGTCCCGCTCGGCCGGCGGATGATTTCAGCGAGCCATCGGCGTGGCTTTCATGCTAGCGTCGATAAAAGGGTGTGCAAAAAGACCGCATTGATTGCGGGGAGGTTGCCGTTCGACACGCTCGAACGGGCATACACTGGGGGACCTGATGCGCACGCGACGGATTCATCTGATCAATCCGCAGACCAAGTCGTTCACGACCCGACCGCTGTACATGAACCGGGCGCTCTATTCGCCCATTGCCGGATTATTGGCGGTGGCCGCGACCATTCCTGTCGACAAGTATGAGGTCGTGCTGACCGACGAGAACATCGAGCCGATCGACTTCGACCTGAAGGCGGATCTGATCGGCATCTCGGCGATGACCAGCTACGTCAAGCGCGGCTACGAGATCGCGGATGCGTTCCGCGCGCGCGGCATCCCGGTGATCATGGGTGGCGTCCATCCGAGCTTCATGACCGACGAGGCGCTCGAGCATTGCGATGCCGTGTGCGTCGGCGAGGCCGAGCTGGTCATGCCGCAGGTGCTCGACGACCTCGAGCAGGGCCAGCTGCGCGGTATCTACAAGTCGAACACGCTGCATCCGATGGTCGACATGCCGATGCCGCGCTACGACCTGGTCAAGCGCAACCGGTATGTCAATCGCACCTTCATCCAGACCTCGCGCGGCTGCCATCACGGCTGCACCTTCTGCTCCGAGCCGCTGATGAACGGGCTGAAGTTCCGCTATCGACCGGTCGACGAGGTGATCCGCGAGGTCGAGACCTGCGGCCAGCGCTACATCTCGCTGAACGATGCCGACTTCTTCGGCACGCCGGAGCGGCCCAAGGAGGTGATGCGCGCGCTCAAGGGCCGTGGCGTGCGCTGGCAGGCGGGCGTCACCAGCAAGCTGGCGCTCAAGGACGACATGCTGGAGCTCGCGGCCGAGAGCGGCTGCTACATGCTCTCGATCGGCTTCGAATCGATCTCACGCAAGACGCTGACCAGCGTGCACAAGCACGTCAACCGGCCGGAAACCTTCCAGGAGCTTGTCGAAAAAATCCACAGCTACGGCATCCTGGTGTTCGGCCTGTTCATCTTCGGCTTCGACAGCGACGAGCCGTCGGTGTTCGAGGAGACGGTGAACTTCAACATCGATGCCAACTACGACATGTGCGCCTATTCGGTGCTGACGCCCTATCCGGGCACCTTGATGTGGTACCAGATGGGCAAGAGCAAGAGCATCGTCTCGTATGACTGGGACCTGTATGACCAGGGCCACATCGTCTATCAGCCGGACGGCATGACCACCGAGCAGCTGCGCGCGGGCCACATGTATGCCTACAGCAAATTCTACTCGGGCGGCTCGATGGCGCGCCGCTTTCCGCTGCGCGGCGGGCGCAGCCGCACGCAGTGGGGCATCTACAACCTGTTCTTCCGACGCGGCGAGGTGACCGGCCGCGCGTCGAGGAGCCGATCGCGGCGCCGACGCCGGCACCGGTCCACGCGCCCAACCCGCCGATCCTGCCGGTCAAGCGCGAGTGGCGCGAGGCGGTGCTGGAGGGGTTGCGGGAGTTGCGGTCGGCCTAGCTATCCGACATGGCACTGCTCCACGTAGCTGTCGTGCCGACGACGCTTCGCCATAACGGCCGCACGGTCCGCCTCAAGTGGCACAAGCTGCGGCGCAACCCGGACGATCCGCCTTTCTCGTGCGCGAATCTGCGGGCTGGGCTCGCCGCCGGCGCCAGCCTCGAGGTCGACCTACGGCGCCTGGCCTGCGGTCGGTTCGTCTGCCTGCACGATGCCGATCTCGAGGGCGAGACCACGGGCTCCGGTCCGGTTGCTGGAGTCGATGGGGAGGCCGTTGTCCGGCTCCGGATGCGCCATGCCGATGAGCCACCACTTCTGCTCGACGCGCTGGCCGATCTGGTGCGCGCGGGGTCGTGCGCGCCGGACGCGCTGATCCAGCTGGACCTGAAGGCCACGGCCGCCGAGATCGACCATGCCAGCCGTGTGGCCCTGGCAGCGGCACTTGGCGAGGTCGCGCATCGCTTCATCCTGAGCGGTTGCGACTGGGATGCGGTGATCCGCCTTGGCGGCGACGTTTCCGGCCTGGCGCTCGGCTATGATCCGAGCGACGACGCTGCCGATGCCGTGGCGGTACTCCGCGAGGTGCGGGCCAGAGCGCCGCAGGCCGATACCATCTACCTTCATCGCGATCTGGTGCGTGCCGCCCATGAGCAGGGCGACCCACTGGTCGAGCGCCTGCACGCGCATGGCCATCGGGTCGACTGCTGGACGATCGACCACGGAACCCCGGGCGCGATCGCGGACCTGCGTGCGGCGATCGCTGCCGGCTGCGATCAGATCACCACCAACTCGGCCGCCAGCTGGGCTGCTGTGCGGCTGTAGCGCACGCCCCCTGGTCGCCGCGGCCGGGTCGCGCTACGTTAGCGCGATCGGGGAGAAGGACGCCGCGACCTGAGCGTCGACGGCGATCGACGGCATCGGCAAGCACGCATGCGAATCATCGTCTTGGGCTCGGCCGCGGGCGGCGGCTATCCGCAATGGAACAGCGCCTGTCCGGTCGGCCGGCGCGCCTGGCAGGAGGATCCGGCGGCGCGCTGGCGCACGCAGTGCTCGCTGGCGGTCAGCGCCGACGGCGAGCGCTGGGTCCTGCTCAACGCCTCGCCCGACCTGCGCCAGCAGATCCTTGCCACGCCGGCGCTGCACCCGAAAGCGTCGCCCAGGCACAGCCCGATCGCCGCTGTGGTGCTGACCAATGGCGACATCGATCATGTCACGGGGCTGCTTACCCTGCGCGAGAGCCAGCCGTTCGAGCTCTATGCCACGAGCGCGATCCAGGGCGTCCTCGCCGCCAACCCGATCTTCGATGCGCTGGGCCCGGCCTATGTGACCCGCCATCGCATGGTGCTGGACGAGCCGATGGAGGTCGCAGGGCTGTCGATCCTGCCGTTCGCTGTGCCGGGCAAGGTCGCGCTCTATCTGGAGCGCGGCGAGCCGGTGATCGGCGGCGAGAGCGAGGACACCATCGGCCTCGAGGTGCGCGCCGGCGACGCGCGGTTCTATTTCCTGTCGGCCTGCGCCCGCATGACCGATGCGCTGGGCGCGCGGCTCGAAGGGGCGCCCCTGGTGTTCTTCGACGGCACCCTTTGGACCGACGACGAGATGGTCCGCTCGGGCACCGGCAGCAAGACCGGCGCGCGCATGGGCCACATCAGCGTGTCCGGCCCGGACGGATCGCTCGCGGCCTTCGCGCCCCTGGGCGTCGCGCGAAAAATCTACATCCACATCAACAACACCAACCCGATGCTGCTCGACGATTTGCCCGAGCGCGCCGCGGCCCTGGGCGCGGGTTGGGAAGTCGCCCATGACGGCATGGAGGTGCGCTTGTGAGCCCGTTGATGACCCCGGACCAGCTCGAGGCCGCGCTGCGCCAGATCGGTGCAGAGCGCTACCACTCCAATCACCTGTTCCACAAGCTCCTGCACGGCGGCCGGCTGAACAAGGGGCAGGTCCAGGCCTGGGCACTGAACCGCTACTACTATCAGGCGCGAATCCCGATCAAGGACGCCACGATCCTGGCCCGCATGGAGGATCCCGCACTGCGCCGCGCCTGGCGCCAGCGGATCATCGACCATGACGGCGAGCATGCTGGCGAAGGCGGTATCGAGCGCTGGCTCAAGCTGACCGATGGCCTCGGGCTGCCGCGCGACTACGTCGCCTCGACCGCGGGCATCCTGCCGGCGACCCGGTTCGCGGTCGACGCCTACGTGCATTTCGTGCGCGAGCGCTCGATGCTCGAGGCGATCGCGTCGTCGCTGACCGAGATGTTCGCGCCGACGATCATTGCCGACCGGGTCGCAGGCATGCTCGCCAACTACGACTTCGTCACCAAGGAGACCCTGGCCTATTTCGACAAGCGCCTCAGCCAGGCGCCGCGCGATGCCGACTTCGCGCTCGACTACGTCAAGCGCCAGGCCAGACGCCCGGATCAGCAGCAGGCGGTGCTCGATGCGCTGATCTTCAAATGCGACGTGCTGTGGGCGCAGCTCGATGCCCTGCACGCGGCCTATGTCGAGCCGGGCATGATTGCCGCCAGGCGCGTTTCGACCGGAGGCCTCGTGAGCACCCGTCCGGTGGTCAGGGACGATTCCGCGCCGGCGCTCGCGCGCGGCGTCAAGCTGCGCTTCGACCAGGCGCGCAGCGCCTGGGTTCTCCTGGCGCCCGAGCGGGTCCTGATGCCGGATGAGATCGCGGTCGAGATCCTCAAGCGCTGCGACGGCAAGGCCCCGGTGAGCGTGATCGTCGACGATCTGGCCCGCACCTTCGAGGCCGATCCGGTCCAGGTCGGGGGCGACGTTCGCGCCCTGCTCCAGGATCTCGCCGACAAAGGGATGCTGACCTTGTGATGGCGGCGCTTTGGCACTGGACGACGCGCGTCGAACAACTAACTTACGGTTTGACCTGGAGTGGCGGTTGATGCCACTCTTGGCGGAGCCCTGCGTCCGAACGCAGGGGAACCAAGTGCCGGATGGCACTGATCCGAGGAGGCTCAACATGAAGTGGCATACACCTAAGATTGTCGAGATTGCCTGCGGCGGCGAGATCAACGCCTACTTCCCGGCCGAGCTCTAAGCCCATAGCCTAGCTGGCGGCCCTCGAACCGAGGGCCAAAGCGCCGCAGTTCAGGCCGCCAGCGTCGGCGTTCTCCATCATCGTAGCCATCCCTGCCACCAGCGGACGGTTGCCATGGTCGACGATCAGCGCGTGTCGATTCCGCCGCCGGTCTCGCTTCTTGCCGAGCTGACCCACCGCTGTCCGCTGCAGTGCCCTTACTGCTCGAACCCGGTCGAGCTGGACCGGGCGGGCACGGAACTGGACACCGCGACCTGGCAGCGGGTGCTCGACGAAGCGACCGCGCTGGGCGTGCTGCAGACCCATTTCTCGGGTGGCGAGCCGACGGCGCGGCGTGATCTGGTCGAGCTCGTGCGCCATGCGGCCGGCCTCGGCCAGTACAGCAATCTGATCACGTCGGGCGTTCTGCTCGACCAGCCCAAGCTCGAGGCGCTGGTCGAGGCGGGCCTCGATCATCTCCAGCTCAGCATCCAGGACAGCCGCGCCGACAGCGCCGACCGGATCGGCGGCCATCGTGACGGCCACGCCAAGAAGATGAAGGCTGGCCGCGATGGTCACGGCGGCCGGCCTGCCGCTCACGATCAACGCGGTGGTCCATCGCCAGAACCTCGACCATCTGGGCGAGATCATCGATCTGGCGGTCGAGCTCGGCGCGCAGCGCCTCGAGGTCGCCCATGTCCAGTACTATGGCTGGGCCCTGGTCAACCGGGCCGCGCTGATGCCGACGCGCGAGCAGTCCGAGCGTGCGATCGACCAGGTGCGTGCGGCGCGCGAGCGATTGAAGGGCGTGCTCGCGATCGATTATGTGGTGCCCGACTACTACGCCCGTTACCCCAAGCCCTGCATGGGCGGCTGGGGCCGGCAGAACCTGAACATCACGCCGGCCGGCAAGGTGCTGCCCTGCCACGCGGCCGAGACCATCACCTCGCTGAGCTTCGATTCGGTGACCGAGCGGCCGCTCGCCGAGATCTGGTATCACTCCGCAGCCTTCAATGCATTCCGCGGCACCGACTGGATGCCCGAGCCCTGTCGCAGCTGCGAGCGCCGTACCGTGGATTTCGGCGGCTGCCGTTGCCAGGCGTTCGCGATGGCGGGACGCGCCGAGGTCACCGATCCCGCCTGCTCGCTGTCGCCGCTGCACGAGGAGATGGTGGCGACGGCGCGCGAGGCGGCGGCGGCTCCACCGCCGGCGTTCGTCTACCGCCGTTTCGGCAATGCCGGCGTATCCGGGCGTCGCGCCGAGCGGGCGATTGCCGAAGCGGCATCCTGAACAGCTAGTCTCGTTCCCGTTTCATCTGGTCATAGGCAGCGAGCGCTCGCTGGCGCGCCTCGCCATGGTCGACCAGCGGGTGCGGATAGGTCTCGCCCAGACGAATCCCGGCATCGCTCAAGACCAGCTCGGACGCTTGCCACGGCGCGTGGATCTCGGCCGTGGGCAGCTGGGCGAGCTCGGGCAGCCAGCGCCGGACATAGTCGCCCTTCGGGTCGAACTTGCGGCCCTGCAGCACCGGGTTGAAGATCCGGAAGTAGGGCGCGGCATCGGCCCCGCAGCCGGCCACCCATTGCCAGCTCGCCGCGTTGTTGGCGAGGTCGGCATCGACCAGCGTGTCCCAGAACCAGGCCTCGCCGTCCTGCCAGGGGATCAGCAGGTCCTTGATCAGGAAGGACGCGACCACCATGCGGGCCCGGTTGTGCATCCAGCCGGTGTGCCAGAGCTCGCGCATCGCGGCATCGACGATCGGATAGCCGGTCCGGCCCGCGCTGCCAGGCGCGAGGGCGGCCTCGATCCTCGAGCCAGGGAAAGGCCGCGAACTCAGGCCGGAACGGCTCTTCTGGCAAAGTCGGGAAGTGGTGCAGCAGGTGATAGGAGAACTCGCGCCAGATCAGCTCGCGCAGGAACGCGTCGCCGCCTGTCGAAGCGTCTGCCACGCGCGATCGATGCGCTTACCGCATGCCAGCACTGACGCGGGCTGATCTCGCCGTGATGCAGATGCGGCGAGAGCTTCGAGGTGCCCGCCAGGTCCAGCCGATCGCGCTGCTTCTTGTAGCCGGCGATCGGCCCGTCGAGGAAGGCTTGCAGGCGCGCTCGTGCGCCAGCCTCGCCCGGGGTCCAGCTGTCGCGCAGCCCGCCCGCCCAATCGGGCGTCGGCAGCAGCCGCCAGTCTTCCAGGCGCTCGCTCTCGGGCTGGTCCGCGACGCTCGGGATGCGGTCGGGCGCCGGCAGTGGCGCTTTAGGCTCAGGCTGGCCCAGGCAGGCGCGCCAGAACGGCGTGAACACCCGAAACGGCTGCTCTTGCTTGGTCGAGATCGCCTCGGGCTCGTACAGCAGATGTCCGCCAAAGCGCCGGCCATCCACCCCCCGGGCCGCCAGCGCCGAGGCCAGCTCGGCTTCCAGGGCGGCGGCGTGGGGCTCGTAGCGGCGGGTCCAGAAGACCGCCTTGGCACCCGTCTCCTGCGCGAGCTTCGGTAGCAGGTCGACCGCGGCGCCGCGCCGCAGCACCAGCGGCGCGCCGGCCCGCTGCAGGGATTCCGCGAGCGCCGCCAGGCTGTGGTGCAGCCACCAGCGGCTGGCAGCGCCCGGTGTCCAGCGGTCCGTGGTTCGCTCGTCGAGCACGAAGACCGGAATGACCGGCAGGCCGGTCGCAATCGCGGCGCTGAGCGCCGGATTGTCACCGAGTTGCAGATCCTGGCGAAACCAGAGCAGGACGGGAGGGGCGTCAGACATGTGCCTCTGTTCAATCCGCCTGAGTTACTTGGCGAGGAGCGCGCCAGGTTCACCTTACGCGGCAACCGGGCATCTCGAACCAATCCACTGCGCGAACTTTTGTCGCAGGTACATGGACATCAGACGGCGCGATGATAGGGTCTAGTTTCGAAGAAGAATGAATGAAGATTGTTGCGGGAGGAGCGTCATGGATCAGGCACCTTCTCCACCCCACCGTCGTGAGGGTGAAGCGGCGCCAATTCGTGTTCTGGCGTCCATGATCGTGCTTGCACGTCGCGGGCGATGGTACCAGGCAGGCCTGCACATTAGCGGATGATACGGCTCGAGCCGTGAGTGCGATTTTTTTAAGTCACAGCAGCCGGGACAATGCTGCGGCTTCCTCGATGCAGGCGTGGCTGCAGAGCAAGAGCCACCAGTCGATCTTTCTCGACTTCGATCCTGCAGAAGGCATTCCAGCCGGACACAACTGGGAGCAGGAGCTGTATCGCCGGCTGCGGCTCTGCCGCGCGGTGATCGTCCTGCTGAGCGAGCATTGGCTGGCCTCACGCTGGTGTTTTGCCGAGGTCACCCAGGCGCGTGCGCTGGGCAAGGCAGTCTTTCCGGTTCGTGTCGCCGAGTGTGGTGATGCCGGCGTGCTGGGCGACGTCCAGCAGATCGACCTGACGCGGGATCCGGACGACGGCTATCGCCGTCTGGAGGTCGGGCTGGTCAAGGCCGGGCTCGATCCCCGGGAGATGTTCGACTGGCATCCCCATCGACCGCCTTACCCGGGCCTTCTGGCGCTGCAGGAGCAGGACGCGGCGATCTTCTTCGGCCGTGACGAAGACATCGTCAGGGGCCTCGACACCCTCAACCGCCTGCGCCGCATGGCCGGGGCCAGGCTGACACTGTTCCTCGGCGCCTCGGGGAGCGGCAAATCCTCCCTGGTGCGTGCGGGCCTGTTGCCGCGGCTGCGGCGCGATACCGACAACTGGCTGCTGGTGCCGCCGTTCAGACCGCAGGAAAGGCCGCTCGACGAGCTGGCGCTGGCGTTCGCCGATCGGTTCGCAGAGACCGATCGGGCCCGGGACTGGCAGGAGATCCGCAGCGACCTGCGGCGCGCCGCGGATGCCGACCCGGTCGACGGCACGGCGCTGGTCGACCTGGCGCGCGATCTGCAGATCGCGGCGGGCCAGCGCGAGGCCAGCCTGCTGCTTGTGATCGATCAGGCAGAAGAGCTGTTCGGCTACGGGCCGAGCGGTGAGGCGCAGCGCTTCAACCGACTGCTGCGCGCAGGGCTGGAGGCCGGCGGCGCGCGGCTGATGGCGCTGGCGACCATGCGCTCTGACTTCCTCGACCGGTTCCAGATCGACCCCGGCCTGCGTGACCTGGACTACGAGGCGGTCACGGTCGATCCGCTGTCGACCCGGCATCTGCCCGAGATCATCGAGGGCCCGGCGCGGGTTGCCGCGATCGAGCTGGGCCCCGGGCTGGTCGCCGCGATGATCGCCGACGCCGAGACCGAGGATGCGCTGCCGCTCCTGGCGTTCACGCTGCGCGAGCTGCACGAGCGCTACGGTGAGGGCGGCCGCCTGACCCTGGACGACTACCGGGCGCTGGGCGGGCTCGAAGGTTCGGTGCGGCGCGCAGCCGATGGCGTGATCGAGGCGGCAAAGCCCGGCGAGGTCGAGCTGGCGGCGCTGCGCAGTGCGTTCGTGCCGGCCATGGTGCGGATCGACGAGCAGGGCGAGTACACCCGCCGACGCGCGCTACGCGCTGCGCTGCCGGAAGCCGCGGGGCCGCTGTTGCAGCGGTTCGTCGAGGCGCGGCTGCTGGTGGCCGATCGCGATAACGAGGGCCAGGAGACGCTCGAGGTCGCGCACGAATTGCTGCTGCGCGCCTGGCCGCGGCTGCGCGCCTGGCTGGACGAGGACCAGGACAAGCTGCGGCTGCGCGAGTTGCTGCGCCGGGCGGCCGAGGCCTGGCAGGAGCAGGGTCGCGACGAGGCCTGGCTGGACCATCGCGGCAGCCGGCTGGAGGCGGTCGAGACCCTGGTCGCCGAGGATCGGTTCAAGCTGACCGACGCCACCGAGCGCGCCTATCTCGAGGCCTGCCTCGAGCGGCGCCGGCGCGAGCAGGCGGCGGCGCGCGCGCAGCTGCGTCGGCTCCGTCTGTTCGCCGCGGTGACCTCGCTGCTGTTCGTGATTGCGGCCGGCGTCGGCTACTTCGCCTGGCATCAATGGGGCGCTGCAGAGGCCGCGCTGGCCGTGGCCGATGCCGCGCTGGCCAAGGAGAAGGCCGCCAATTCGCGCCGTCTGGCGACCGCTGCCGACGAGCAGACCGATGCCGGCGAGGCCGAGCTGGGCATCCTGATCGCGCTCGAGGCGCTGGCCACCGCTGATACCGACGAGGCCAGGGCTGCGCTGGGGAAGGGCGTGTTTCGGCTGCACCAGCCCGTGACGCTGCCCGTACGCGACGAGGCTGTGCTTTGGGTCGAGTTCAGTCCGGACGGCCGCCGCGTGGCCACGGCCTCGGCCGATGGCATCGCGCGCATCTGGGATACCGTCAGCGGGCAGCCGCTGACGGATCTCACAGGTCATGAGGGCCTGATCTATACGGCAAGGTTCAGTGCGGACGGCACGCGCGTGGTCACCGGCGGCGGCGACGGCACGGTGCGCGTCTGGGATGTCGAAACGGGCAAGAGCGTCACCGTGCTGAGCGACCATCAGCGTGACGTCTATGTGGCCGCGTTCAGCCCCGACGGCCAACACATCGTGAGCGCATCGGACGATGGCACCGCCCGCATCTGGGATCTTGCCGCGGGCACGAGCATCCTGCTCGAAGGTCATGATGAATGGTTGAACGATGCGGCGTTCAGTCCGGATGGCACGCTTGTGGTCACAGCGTCCGCGGACAACACGGCGCGCATCTGGGACGCCGCAAAGGGCACGGAGTTGCTCAGGCTGCGCGGACATCTGGATTCCGTCAACAGCGCCCGGTTCAGTGCGGACGGCCAAAGGGTGGTCACCGCCTCGGACGACGACACGGCGCGCATCTGGGACGTGACCACCGGGACCGAGATCAGTCTCCTGCAGGGGCATGGCGGCTACGTGCTCGCGGCACGGTTCAGCCCGGATGGCAAGCGCGTCGTGACCGCGTCCGCGGACGGTACGGCGCGGATCTGGGATGCTGATGGCGGCGCCAGTCTCGTCGAGCTGCGCGGCCACCAAGGCGAGGTTTTTTCGGCCGAGTTCAGTCCCGATGGGCAGCTGGTCGTCACGGCATCAGGAGATGGCACCGCCGGTGTCTGGAACGCTGCCGACGGAACCAGCCTTGCCGTGCTGACGGGACATTACGGCCCGGTCCGCATGGCCAGGTTCAGTCCCGATGGCCAGCGCATCGCGACCGCATCGAATGACGGCACGGCCCGACTTTGGTGGACGCGGCGATTTGCGAGCTTCGCCGAGCTTCTCGAGGCTGCCCGCGCGTTGCCGGAGCGATCCCTCACCCCCGACGAACGCGCAGAGCTGTCGCTCGAATAGGCCGGCTGGGCCTCAGCTGTAGCCCGCCATCTCGCTGACCTTGCCCCGGAACACCCAGTAGACCGTGATCGTGTAGATCAGGATCACCGGCAGCACGACCAGTCCGGCGCCCCAGAACAGAAACTCGAGCGACGAGGTCGGCGCTGCCGCCTGCTCGATGGTCAGCGAGAACGGCACCATGTAGGGCCAGAAGCTGACCGCCATCGTGCCGAACGCGCATAGGAAGATGACGACCGTCATCACGAACGGCAGGGCGTCGCGCTCGGCCTGGATGCCGAAATAGCAGCTCACCGCCGCCGCCGCGCCGACCAGCGGGAAGATCCACAGAATCGGCCGGTCGATCCAGCGTTGCATCACCTCGAGGTTCAAGGCGAGCGCATAGACGAAGACCACCAGCAGGAACAGCAGCACGGCGGCCAGCAGCCAGGGCGCGCGGCGATAGGCCCAGGCGCGCACCTCGCCTTCGGTCTTGAGGATCAGCCAGGTCACACCGAGCAGGCAGAAGCCCAGGATCAGGCCGATGCCGCAGCACACTGCGAACGGGGTCAGCCAGAAGAACGTGCTGCCGACGAACCTGCCGTCCTCGATCGGCAAGCCGTTGACCATGGCGCCGATCGCAGCGCCCTGCACGAAGGTCGCGACCAGCGAGCCCAGGAAGAAGCCCGTATCCCACAGCCCGCGCATGGCTTCGCTCTTGTAGCGGAACTCGAAGGCCACGCCGCGAAAGATCAGGCCGATCAGGAGCAGGATCACCGGCAGATAGAACGCCGACAGGAAGATCGCGTAGACCACCGGGAAGGCGCCGAACAGGCCCGCGCCGATCACCAGCAGCCAGGTCTCGTTGCCATCCCAGACAGGTGCTACCGACGCCATCATCTGGCGGCGATAGACCTCGTTGCCGGTCGTCCCGAACAGGATCCCGATGCCGAGATCGAAGCCGTCCAGAACGACATAGACCAGGATTCCGAACGCCAGGATTCCGGCCCAGATGATCGGCAGCATCGCATCCATCGGGCTCACTCCCCACCGCCGGCGTGATGGACGCCGTTCGGACTGCCGCCTGGGATGGCGAGAGGGCGCTTGCCGGTCAGATCACGTGGTGCCGGCGTCGCGATCTCCTCCTCGGGGCCGGCACGCAGGATCCGGTAGATGTAATAGGCGCCGGACAGGAAGATCAGCGCGTAGACCGCGACGAACAGCACGAGCGAGGTCATGACCTCGGCCGCGACCACGTTCGGCGAATGCGCGTCGACCGTGCGCAGCAGCCCGTACACGACCCAGGGCTGCCGGCCAACCTCGGCCACGAACCAGCCGGTCCACACCGCGATGAAGCCGGTCGGAAAGCTCACGAACACCAGCCACAGATACCATCGGATGTCCTCGTACGGCTTGCCGCGGAACCACAGCAGCATGCCGAACCAGGACAGGGCCAGCATGATCAGTGCCATGCCGACCATGATGCGGAAGCTGAAGAACGGGATGATCACCGGCGGCCGGTCCTCGGGCGGGAAGGACTTCAGCCCGACCTCCTCGGAATCCCAGTTGCCGGACGCAACGAAGCTGCCGAGCCTGGGGATCTCGATCGCATAGAGATTGCGTTCCTGGTCCGGGTCCGGGATCGCCAGCAGCACCTCGCTCGCCGGTTGCTGGGTCTCCCAGCGGGCCTCGATTGCGGCGAACTTGGCCGGCTGGTGCTCGAGCACATACTCGCCGTTGAAGTGACCCAGGATCATCTGCGGCCAGATCAACACTGCCACCAGACCCAGGCCTGAATGCATCATGATGCGCGCCGGCTCGATCGCCATACCGCGCAGCAGGAGCCACGCGCCGACGGCGGCGATGCACATGGCGCTGGTCAGGTAGGCGCCCAGGAGCATGTGTCCGAAGCGAATCCAGGCAACCTTGCTGAAAGCGATCGCGGCCCAGTCGTTCGGCACATACTTGCCGTCGATCACCTCGTAGCCGAGCGGCACCTGCATCCAGCTGTTGTTCATCAGGATCCAGTAGGCCGAGAACGTGGTGCCGAGCGCGACCATGCAGCAGGAGAACCAATAGAACCAGGGTGCCACCCGCTCGCGGCCGAACAACAGCACGCCGAAGAAGGTCGCCTCGAGCAGGAACGCCGTAAACGCCTCATAGCCGAGCAGCGGGCCCTGGATCGGCCCGGTGCGCTCGGCCAGCACCGCCCAGTTGGTGCCGAACTGAAACGCCATGACGATGCCCGAGACGACGCCCATGCCGAACGAGACGCCGAACACTTTCAGCCAGAAATCGAACAGCTGGCGGTAGTAAGGGTTGCCCGTCAGCAGCCAGCGGCCCTCCAGCAACGCGAGCCAGGCCGCGAGGCCGATCGTGAACGAGGGAAAGATGATGTGGAAGGTGACCGTGAACGCGAACTGGATGCGCGACAGGAGTACAGGATCGAGGTCCATCGGCATGCCCTTTCGCGTCCGGAATGGCAGCATCCCCGCGGACGCTGCCATGACGTGCTGGCCCGGCCCAGCCCGGTGACAGCTTGACAGCTGGGCCGTGAGCTTTCAACCAGCGGATCGGTCGCACCCGCCGCCGGAATCGATCAGGAATGCGCTTCGGTGGGCCTGATGACACCTGCTCACGGCCGCATCAGCCAGAGCCAGCCCGCCGCCAACAGCATCGAGAGCAAGGTGACGGGGATGCCGCTGCGGGCAAAGTCCCAGAACGAGATGCGCAGGCCGCGCGCGCCCGCGGCGTCGACCACGATGATGCTGGCGAGGCTGCCGATCACGATCAGATTGCTCGACAGCCCGCTGGCGACCGCCATGACCGGTCCCGGAGAAGGCGTCGCTGGCAAACGGCAGGAGCAGCATCACGCTGGGCACGTTGCGACACCACGTCGCTAAACACGGCGGTGACCAGAAACAGCACGGTCGGGCTGTCGAGCGCAAAGCCGTGCGCGCGGAGCTGATCGATCCAGACCTCCGGCAGGCCGGTCCGGTGCAGGGCGCCGTTGACGATGAACAGGCCGATGAACAGCACCAGCAGCTCCCAATCGACGCTGTGCAGCATCTTGCGCGACTTGAAGTGGGCGTTGGCCAGCACGATGCCGCCGGCGGCCAGCGCGACCTGGCCGCGCGGCCAGTCGGTCAGCACGAACACGGCGACCAGCGCCGCGACCACGATCAGACCCTTGATCGCTTCCCAGCGATCGATCGGCCGCTCCTTGGCGTGCTTGGCCTGCTTGCTGCCGAGGTCGGCCGAGAGCTGCCATGCGTCCCGGTATTGCAGCGCGATCACGCCCCAGACCACCGCCAGCGCTGTCATCGCGGGCACCGCGGTGTAGGCCATGAAGCCGACGAACGAGAGATGGAAATGCTGACCGATCAGCATGTTCTGCGGGCTGCCGATGATGGTCGCGATCGAGCCGGCGTTGGTGCTGCAGGCGAGCGCCAGGAGGTAGGGGACCGGATTCAGGCGCCGCACGATGCAAAGGTTGAGGATCACCGGCGCCAGTGCGACCGCGATCACGTCGTTGGTCGAGCAGGGCCGACGTCACCCCGCACAGCACGACGACCACAGCCAGAAAGAGCCGTGGCCCGATGCTGAGCGAGGCGACGCGCGTGGCCAGCAGATCGTACAGCCCGGACAGATCGAAATTGGCGGCGACGATCATCAGCCCGAACAGCAGGGCGATCGTGCCGTAGCCGACCGATGCCGATCGCCTCCTGCTGATCGATCTCGCCGGTTGCCAGCAGCGCGATCGCGCCGAGCAGGGCGATCGCCGCACGATTGACCTTGAGGCCCGGCAGCGTGCCCAGGACCATGCCGACATAGACGACCACGAAGACCGTGACGGTGATCGTCAAGCCACAGTCCACGCTCGCCTGTGCCCGCACCTCAGCGCGAAGCGGATGGCTCGGCGACCATGCAAGCTGTCACGTGGCGGCTGTCGGCGCTGACGTGCTTGCGCGCGGCCCTGCCGGCGGTGGCTGCGTTTTAGCAAGACCGAACTGAACGAAGTGCCACACAACCA